>DAORDH010000038.1:0-50101 GCA_035345875.1 Leptospiraceae bacterium
GCTTTCCAAATAAACTAAAAAATTTCACTTAAACAACCAGACGGCTCGGAGCAAGGGAGTGAACAGCATCCAAACTTAGTTCACTCTCTTAGCGGCTACTCTTTGTTATGTGTCCGTGCCACGTCCGCAAATACAATAAAGCTTAACTTCTCTACTTATTCTACTCTTTAAAAGTAATTCTTACACAATTAGGTTTTCAGTAAGACAAATTCCTTTTCTTCTTTCTTTTTATTTTTCTTAGGATAAATTTTAATTTCCATACCTAATCCAATATCATCCATATAGTCGATTAAGGTTGATAATTTCATATCATTTCTACTTTCCAGTTTAGAAATACCGGATTGAGTAAAGTTTTTAAATTTCTGTTGGGTAACTCCAAAATGTTTTCTCAATTCTCGAAGTTCAATCAAGAAGATTTCTCTTTGAGCTTTTTTTTCAGCTTTGATAAAAACATCTTTTGGAATTGAATCTCGAAGTTCTGAAATAAAGTCTTTCTTTTTGTTAATCTTCATTTTTTATTCTCCCTAAGTTTCGTAAATGTTCTTGATATAACTTTTCTGCTTTAGTAATCATTTTCTGGTAAAACTTTTTATCATTACTTTTATCTCCACCTAAGAGAAGGATAATATCTCTTTCGGGGTCGAGAACAAAAAGAATTCTAAATACTCCGCTCTTTGAACGAGTTCTTAATTCTTTTAAATTAGAAATTTTAGAACCTTTCAGTGTATCAACATACGGTCTGCCGAGGCTTGGTCCATATTTTTCTAGTATCAACAAATCCGTCACAATCGCAGTAATTGAAATTTCTTCTAGCGAATCGAACCAATCTTTAAACTCATCTGTTCTATATATTTTCCACACGTCTTTACATTATCACTTTTCTAAATATGCAGTCAAGTGAATAATTACATTATAAGAAAATTTTTAGAACTACTTATTCTATTTACTCCTAATCTCTTTTTTTACTTTTCTTCTTAGTCGTTAAAATTCCAGTCTTAGAACGCTTTATTTTTCAATTTCTTTTTTCAAAGTTCTCTTAATTCTAATTTTTTTCTAAATCCATAATTATCAGCTTTCGTAAATCAATCAAAACTTATTGAGCAAATGCAAAAATCCAATCCTCTTTTAAATTCTTTTCTAAAAAATTGTCCTAAAAATAGAAAGCCAGTGGCATGGCACATAACGTTACTTCTCTGAATTTCTAATAACATGTCAACAGGATTATTTCATATAACACCAATTACTTCGCATGTTATACGAAGTAATTTCTCGCTTATCATTAATTTCAATCAAAAAAACTCTAGATTCTACTTAAACCTGAAAGTATAAATTTTCAAAATAGCTTTAACGAAAATTTGCAGAGAATCACTTTGAAACGTTAAAGAAATAAAAGGAATTCAAATATTTGTTAATACTGAAACGTTATTGGAAGAACAAAATTCAAACATACTCCCCACTGTAATCTTTTTTAAAACCCTTCGTGTCTCTCGGTGTTTATTCCACCCTTCGCTCCAAGTATTCGCGACCTACGCCTTCGCATGTGGTTAAAATCTTTTAAATATTTTTCTTTTTAAATTGGATTTCTCGTTTGGCAAACGTAACAGAACCAGATCCTGATCTGCCTCTACGATTTATATATGAACAGAATTAAAACAACCAGAACTCATCGGTGCCTCTCGGTGTTAATCGGTGTCTATCGGTGGTAATCTTTTAATTCTCATATCACCAAACATCTCCTAAACTTAGCGGTAAAGATTGGGTAAAGTTCCCCTAAACTTATCTCCGAGGGTATCTTTAGGAGAAGTTTACCCTAAGTTTAAGGGATGTTTAGTGTATCGTTAATAGATTTCCATAACGATTGCTTCAAGAATCGTATTGATGATTCACATTACAGGAAACATCAAGTCACCTGAACTGCCCTACATAATTTATACAGGATCATAACCCTACCTCAACCCTTCGTGTCTATTCGTGTGCGGAGTTTATACTGAGAGGAGTCGAAGTATGGTTGAAAAATTGGAACGATGAATTAAATTATCGTAACGTAACGTAGTTAGATCCTGATCTGCCTCTACGATTATTTAATAATCATAACCTCGATCATCAACTCATCGGTGCCTATCGGTGTTATCGGTGGTAAAAAACTAAGGTTAATTCCTATTTCTTCTGTGCTAGATAATCTTTCATTTTATCCCAATAAAATTCTTTCCAGCCTTTCTCTATGGATGGAATTAAATTCTTTGGAACTCCTCGATGTGTGAGTGTAAGTTCTGTTCCTCCCTCCTTTGTAGAAACCAAAACAAAGGCTGCCATGGAAAAAATTCCTTCTGGGAAATCACTTCCCCTCCAAGCTTGGACGATTCTTTTGGATGGGAGCAAATCAACATTAACCCCTGTAATATATCCATCGTATGCTGAAAAGTTTCCGCCAATCTTATTGCTAATCATTGCTTTTTCACCCGTAAAGGCTGAATGCTTTTTTGAGTTTGCTAAAAGTGCATAGATTACTTCAGGAGAAGCTTTGAATTTTACTTTTTGTTTGATTGTTTTACACATTCCTATTCTGCATCTTTCTTCTTAGGAGGCACAGGACTACGCATAGGAATTCCATCATCTCCATTGTAGATATAGCATTTGCCTTCGTAAATCTTAAGTTCAGAATGATAGATTTTTCCTTTTCCTAAATTGACAGAAACTTTAGGAAATAACGTCTTTTCTACTTCTACAAAAGCGGAAGGTGCAGGTTCATAACTTACAACGAGAGTTTCATATTGAGTCTTGGAATTTACAAGTAAATCATTGTATTTTCTTTCTACTTCATAAAGCTTAGTAAGCATTTGCTTCTCTTCTTGGGTTAATTCTTTCTTCGGATCCGAAAGCCTTGCCATAGTTTGCTTTACTTTCTTTAACACTTCCTCGAAAGAAGCAATCTCATCTTTCATTTTTCTAAGTTCATCTAAAATCTCAGGAGGAAGGCCAACAACTACTTCTGTTTTAGTTTCTACAACGGCTCCTAGTTTACTAACAGAGATTGATTTACCTGCGATCGCTTCCCCGCCTATCAATTCTCCCCGCCCACCTTTGATCACGATGGAATCGCCTGCAACTAATTCAGAGTGAAGGGATGCCTCTTCAATGATGATGTTTTTTCCTGCTTTGATATTGCCTTGTTCTACAAACCTAGCATAGACATCTGCTTTGGATTCGATCACGCCCCCATTTCTTCCCATCACCCCACCTGATAGAACAATATCTCTCTCTGCATAGAGAAAAACTCTCCCTACACTTTTCTTAACCATGAGAGATCCTTTCGTTCTAAGAGAAAAGTTATCCGCAACAGTCCCATCTACGATAATCGTTCCTGGAAAATCTACATTCCCAGTAGAGTAATCTACATTTTCTAAATAACAGACCTCATCTACACGGATTGTTCCATCTCTTTCTAAAATAGGTCTTCCTGCAATCGATGCATGCAATTTCTTTTTGTCATCTGATAAAGTGCAATTAATTCCAATCTTCCATTCCCCTTCGAGGGGCTTATCAAGAGTAACCTCTTCACTGAAAATATTTTTTCCGGGAGTTCCAATCTTTGGATCAACTTTCTCAGCAAGAACATCTCCCTGTTTTGTATTCTTAATTACTTGTATGTCTTTAAAGTCGATCCGACCCTTTGCATCTTCGTGTAAATTCGGTTTGCTATGTGGCTCAAATAAAACCTTTATATATCCATTTACACTAGGAGTTGGCTTTAATCCTTCTGCCACAAGAGTTTTCTGAAAAAATTTATTATTATCTAATATATGGTTAATAACGTCTTCTTTTAAACCAAATACAATTCCATTTGCCTTAAGAATATCGATTACATCTGCTTTCTTAAGAATTTTTCCACCGTGAAGAGCAGGATAGATAATTACATAGGCACTCATTTTATCAGGTTCCACTTCCAATTCCACTCTTGAATCAACTGGATTTCCACCCGTCCAAATTGCAATTGGATGATCTTTTCCATCTGCATTTGCAACAATTACTTCTACCTGTGCCCTATCGTATCCTTCGATGCTAAAAAGTTTTAGTCTTTGGAAGACTTCTTGTCTAGTAACAGCTCGCCCATTTTTTCCAGGCTTAAATACAGTAAGCACTGCATGATTGTTTTCATTTTTTATCTGAAAGGAACCATTTTCTTTATTTTCTAAATCTTTTAAAATCGAATCGGTGTAATTATTATTCATTATCTACTCTCAACCATTACACAAGAATAAGCTAGATAATTCTTACCTTTATCCTCTAAGAACTGAATGATCTCATCACTCTCCGCACCAGGTTGTAGCCAGAAATTATCGTAACCTTTAGAGACTGCATCTTGAATTAAAGCAAGACCAAGTTTAGGAGGAATCACCATGTCAATAATATCTGGTTTAAACCCGAGATCATCTAACGTATGATAAGCCTTATCTCCATCAATTGTAGTTGCCTTCGGATTGATTCCATAGACTTTTATATTCTTACCTTTCAAGTCTTTATAGATAATATTTCCATATTTACTTGAATCGTTAGTCGCTCCCACAATCGCAATTGTGCAATCTTTCTTATTGAGTAGTTCTAAAACTTTATTTTCTTTCATTGTTCTATTCCCTATAATCGTAAAATTGAGTCTTAAATTCTGGTCCCGCAACTATCTCCATTCCATACACAAACTCATTAATTGTAAATGCATTTACCACTTTTAGTTTATAAAACTCAGCTAGGTATTTCATTTTATCAAAGGAGATTTTATCTTTAATGGCTGGTCCTTCCGCAAACTCCACCTTTGCCCAATCGATTACAAATAATCTTCCTTCTGGTTTCATAGAACGAATGAGTCCGTCCATTGCAAGACCCGGATCTGGAAAAGTAGAAAGGCACATTGCACTAAATACAACATCTGGAAGTGGAATCCAATTTGGTAAAAGTGGGTGCTCTGTTTTATCAATGTGAACCACTGAAAAATTCTGAATATTTTCTTCTACTTTTCTTTTGAGGACTAAATCTAATATTTCTTGTTGGTAATCAATTCCCCAAAGATGGGCTTCTTTATTCATTTTCTTTTTTAAATAGGGAATAAAAAACCCTTTTCCCATACCAAAATCCGCCACATGCATAGCGTCCTTAATTTCTAAATAATACATAATTTTCTCTGGCGGACAAATTACTTTTCTTCGAGAGGACATAAGAAAGTCCTGATACTTCATATCCTCGTAATAATCAATTTCCTGGCTAATCATAGTATTATTTTCCTTGTTATGTCTAGTCGACCCTACAATCTAATCTCTTAAATGTCGACAATAAAATTAGAATGATGAAATGAATAAATATGGTTGAAATTTATTTCCTAATGTTCTATTTTTGTTTTTCTTTCCAACAATAAAAACTATGAAACATTCTATAAACAAAATAAACCCTTTTCTCAATCTAGGATGGATTTCTATCCTTTTTCTTATTATTGTTTTCTTATTTATAAATCCACTATCCCCACAAACAGAGGATACTTCTAGCCAAGACAAGAAAAAAGTGGAGAGAGATATTGTCTCCGATCTTACCGCAACACTCAGTCCCGATTCGATTTCAATAGAACTCAAATGGACGCCTCCCCAAGAAGAGGGCGATGTAGTAATTGCCAGATCCAACTCTGTAATAGATACAGTAGAAAAACTAGGAATCTCAGATTCTCTTGGAAAATATAAAAGTGATAAAGTAAATGTTTTTAATTCTTACAAAGATATAAACCTAAGAGCCGGTGAATATTATTATGCAATCGTATTGGTCTCACAAGTAAAAAAGAAAAGAGTAAAACTCTATCCAGGGATCAATTACACAGTGAATCCAGTTATCGTTCCAGCTAGACCAGAAAATCCGATTCCAGTTTCAGCGATTGCAGAAGTTAAACATGAAATTGATTCGATTAGTAATTTAAAAGTCAGGAAGATAGACAATACAGTTCGCCTAACATGGACACCTCCGATTGATGCTGATAAAAATTCAATTAAGTATACCGTCTATCGATCTCCTGATCCAATGTCAAATGAAGGCTTAATGGAAAAGGCAACCAAATTGGGAGAAACAACGCATCCTGAAACTACTTTTCTAGATACGACAATTGATTCTACACAGACTGTTTATTATGGGGTAACAGTTACAATAGGCGAGAAAGAATCGATCCCTCTGACAGAAGACAAATCCTTTAAAAAATTCTATTATATCAAAACAGATGAACCTGTTAAAATTGTGGAAGAGAAAAAAGATCCAATTCAAGTTCCTGCGAATAAAAAACCACTATCGATTACTAAACTCAGTGCTAAACTTCGTAAAGATGGAATTTTATTTACTTGGATTCCCCAAGAAGGAGTGGTGAATAATACTACAAAGTATTTTTTATATGAATCTAGTTCCAAAATTGCAAATGATACTGACAGTAAACTCATTGAAGGCGCAAAGAAAATAGGAACTATCGTTCATCCTGATCTTACCTTTCTTCATCCAAGGCTCGATCGAAAAGGAATTTTTTATTATGCAGTAACTCTTCAGAATGGCTCGGAAGAAGAAAATCTAGTTTTAAAAGAAGATCAATCCTTTATTAAATTAGATTTGAGTAAACGTAAAAAGAAAAAAAAGAAATCCGATGAAGTGAAAACAGAAGAGGCTAAAGTAGTTGAAGAGAAAAAAACGCCAACTCCACAACCACAAATAGTAACTGATGATTCGAATCCAGATTTCGAAACAATTATGACGCAATATTATAAAAAAGAAAAATACACAGAAGCGCTTGTAAAATTTAAATCACTTGCGGATAGAGTTTCAAACAACTCACTGCGCGGCAAATCGCTGTTTTTCGCTGCTTTGTGTAATTACAATTTAAAAGATTATAGTGCTGCATTAAAGATTCTTCTAAGTGAAGATGTGCAGATGAATTATGATAGAGAACGTGTTGATTTTTATGTAAAAAGATGTTTGGAAAATCGGGGAAATAAATGAGTAGATTAATTTTAGTTTTAGTTGGATTTCTATTTGTAGCTGCAGGAGTATTGACCGGCGTTTATGTAATGGTAAATCATGCAGAAGAAAAGACAGTGGAAAATAACGCCTATCCATTTGAAGAGAGATTAAAAATTGCAGAAGAACTCTTGAATCAATCAAGTAAGAAAAGCAATCAAAAGGCTCTATTATTATTTACAGAGCTATCTTCAAAATCCATTCCAGAGAAATTTCAATTTAGAGTTCGCTTTGGTCACGCCGGAGCTCTACAAAAAAATAAAGACAGACTTCGTGCGTTAGACATTTATAAAGAATTAAATCAAATGTCTAATCTAACCAAAGAAGAAAGAGAAAGCTTAAGTTACGCACTTGGAAATGTTCTGCTTTTACTCAATCAAGAAGAAGAAGGAAAAATTCATTTAAATTCAGTTCTGCAAACGAGCAAAGACAGTCAGCTTAGATCCAAGGCTCTTCTTTCGATTGCTGATTTTTATATGAGAAAAGGCAGATATGAAAATGCGAGTAAAAATTATTTTTTAGCAGTTCAGGAATACCCTAACAATGTCCAAGCTAGAATTGGATGGACGAGAGCTTTAAGAAAACTAGGCAGAGACTTTGCCTCTTATGATATTTTTGAAAATTACTCAGAAGAGATTGCAAATATCGACAAAGAAGAAGTAAAAACTCCTCCTCCAGCAGAGGACAAGCAAACTAGTTTTGATAGAGCAAAAACTCTTTACAACAAAGCTCAATATGACAAAGCAATAAAAGCATTTACTCGATTACTTAGAATTACACCAGCAGGTAAACAAAAAGAGAAAATACTCTACTATATAGGAGAATCCAATTTAAAATTAGGACGTTATCCAGAAGCAATTAAATATGCAGAAGAAGTTTTGGTAAATGAACCAAGCTCACTCGATCACTATGCTTTATATACAAAAGGTATGGCTCTTTTTTCCTCAAAGAAATATGATAGAGCAGCAGCCGCATTTAATGCGATTGTAGATAAATATGAACCTAGTCCATTGACAGAGAGAGCTAAGAAATACTCAAAAGAATGTTTGCAACTTTTAAAGGAAGAAGCCAATGCTCCCGCAAAAGAAGAAAAGAAACCTGCTGATGCAAATGAGGAGCCTAACGTAGAGGAAATGGATGCAGATGACGATACTCCATAAAAACAAAGCTCTATATAATTTGATTCACACTCAAATTTAACTTTTAAGGATATGAGTTTAAAATAAAATGAAAAATCATAGGATAATAGGGATTATACTCTTCATAATTCTATTTTTTAATTCCTGTGATTTATCAAATCTAACTGGCAATAAAAATAAAACTCTGGCAAAAAAAGGAATTCTAGATCTAAGAGAATGGGATTTTAATAAATACGGTCCAATTGAGCTAGATGGGGAATGGGAATTTTATTGGGAAAAATTATACTCTCTCGAAGAGATTCATAGTATCATTTTCAATAAAGAATACATTCACCTTCCACACTCCTGGAACAATAAAATTATAAATGGAGAAACTATTGGATCAGATGGATATGCCACTTTTCGATTAAAAATTTTATTACCTCCAAATAGTCCAGCCCTAGCCATTCGTTCTAAACAACAAGCAACTGCATTTCACATTTATGTAAATGGAGTATCCACCCTTGGTTCTGGAGTGGTTGGTAAAAATGAAAAAGAATCTATTCCGCATACCGTCCCTGCCATCGGATATGTTCCCGATTTAAAAATGGAAGACATGGAAATAGTCATGCATATTTCTAATTTTCATCATCGCAAAGGCGGTGTATGGCATAGTCTTTATTTGGGAAATTACTATCAGATCAGTGGACTAGAAAAAAGTGCAAGAGAAACAGATTCATTTCTTGCTGGACTACTTTTATTTATCTTCATCTACCATTTAGGGTTTTATCAACTTAGAAAGAATGACAAATCAACGATTCTATTTTCCTTCTTTTTCTTACTCTTATTTCTTCGGATTATTACAAGCGGGGAAAAACTCATAACAAATTATGTATTGTTCCAAAGTTACGATGTGTATCTACGTTTTGAATATTTAATTCTATTTTGGGCGCCCGCTTTAGCAATTCATGTTTTACATTCTCTATTTCCAAAAGAAATTCACAGATTACTTTTTCTTTGCTACTATGGTATTGGTCTTTTAGCAAGTTTCAGTCTATTTCTAAAAACAAAACATATTACCTATATGTTTTTAATTCTACAACCATTTATACTTGTAGCACTCATTTTAATTCCGTATTATTTATTCCTAGCAGTTCTAAATAAACGAGAATATGCACTCTCCATATTTGTAAGCACAATTGCGATTATGCTTACAAATATTCATGATCTATTTGCCGCAAATGAAATCATCACAACAAATCTTTTCTTAGTTCCTTATGGAATTGCAATCATGGCAGTTACTCAGTCTTATGCGCTACTCTTAAAATTTTCTTCTGCTTTCAAACGAATAGAACAATTATCAGGCGATTTAAAACGAACCAATTTTGCCTATGCTAGATTTGTTCCCTATGAACTTATTTTATATTTAAAAAAAGAAAGTATTTTGGAAGTTGAGTTAGGAAACCAAATTCAAAAAGAGATGACAATTCTCTTTTCTGATATCCGTGATTTCACAACACTCTCCGAAACAATGAGCCCTGAAGAGAACTTCAATTTTTTAAATGCTTACTTAAAAAGAATGAATCCTTGTGTGCAATTTCACAATGGATTTATTGATAAATACATTGGTGATGGTCTAATGGCTCTCTATCCTGTAAGTCCAGATGATGCAATCGAATCAGCCATCGAGATGCAAAAAGCAATCAGGCATTACAATGATCATAGAAAAGTAAAGAACTATAAACCAATCGAGGTAGGAATTGGAATTCATACAGGAACTATCATGCTAGGAACGATTGGAACTGAAGATAGAATGGAAGGAACCGTTATTTCCGATGCTGTCAACTTAACTTCCAGAATTGAAGGTCTTACCAAAATTTATGGAGCATCTATTTTAATGAGTATCGAAACTCTTTTTTCTTTGACCGATGCGGATAAATACTTATACAGAATTTTAGATAGAGTTAAGGTAAAAGGCAAATCCGTGAATCTAACGGTAGTCGAAATACTAGATGGTCATTCAGAAGAAGTTTTTGGGTTATTTAAAGCAACAAAAACTCAATTTGAAATGGGAGTAAGTCTTTATTTAACAAA
Organism: Leptospiraceae bacterium; assembly: GCA_035345875.1. Lineage (GTDB taxonomy): Bacteria > Spirochaetota > Leptospiria > Leptospirales > Leptospiraceae > UBA2033. Next base: position 10,239 of record DAORDH010000038.1, read on the forward strand.
AGATTTTCATGACGCGATTAGCTGTTTTAAAGAAATTTCCGATATTAACCCACATGATAATGCAGCTCTTTTATATTTAAAAAGATGCACTTATTATGAAAAACACGGAGTTCCACTGGATTGGGAAGGTGTATCTTCCTTCGAAGACAAATGATCCAAACTTTCTTAGAAAAATTTATTTCCATTACCCGAAATCATCCAGAAGAAATTCCATCTTTCTCTCAAATTTATCTAGAAGGAAGCTTGGTATCGGAAGCATTTAACCAAGTAGAGGAAAATAAAACAACGTATAAACACAGTGAAATCTTATGTATAGAATCTGCACAAAAAAAATTACAAACTAAATTTTTGAATCAATCGATTTTGCTAACTACAATCGAGCCATGTATCATGTGTGCAGGTGCTATCATTCATGCAAGGATTGAAGAAGTCATTTATTTTCTAGAAGCAACTAAAACAGCAGGCATTACATCTTTAAGTTTTGAATCGATCTATTCTAAAAATCATTTTCCTAAACTAACGTTTCTGTATTCAGAGGATGTAGAAAAAATTGTGCAAGTTTTTTTTAAAGATAAACGAAATTAGCCTATCGGAACCAAACACAAAACATCGGTTTCATTTTGATACCATTCAAGGCAATATCCTTTCGGATCAATCTCAGGCCTAAAAAGCATTTCTTGAAATGCGCTTCCAATTTGCATTGGATCTTTTTGAAAGTCTTTAACTAGAATACTTAAATACATCCCTTTTTTAATTCTAAAAGTTTCTAGACCTAAGCGTTTTCCTTCCTGCTTTTTTAATTCTTCTGCGCAAGCTTTATATTGAATCACTCCTTTTTTATCTGGATTCGATATTCCGAAAAACCGACGCTTTTTAGATTTTGGAGTCAATGTTTGCAATGTATCAATTGCATCATGAATTCCCTCTGGAAAGGATTTTGCTTTTACATAAAAAACATTGATATCTTTTTCTATCTTTATTTTTTGAATTCTACTTGGAATAACTTCATAACAAAGTAAAACCACTCCACTTTTCTGAAAAACTCTAGAATGCGTTAAGCGAAGATCGATTTTATTGGAAATGCCTTTGAAAATTTGGGCTCCATCTAAAAGAACTGGATCAATCATAATCTGATACTCATCGATGAGTCCAAGCGATGCACAGCTAGCAGCAAGGCTTCCACTTCCTAAAATTACTATATCTTTTTTGGATTTCTGTTTGAGAGCTAGAATTTCTTTCTCCAAATTTCCTTTTAGTATTTTTGAATTTTTCCAAGTTGTCTTTTTAAGTTTCTTTGAGAAAACATATTTCTCCGCATCATTCATACTCTTTGCCATTTGAGGTGAATTCTGTTTTGCCGCTGGACTTGCCCAATACCCGGCCATCATCTCATACGTTACTCTTCCAAAGAGTAAAATATTATCTGACTTCATATTCTCCATTGCATATTCAGATTCTTCTTCTCCATGTCGGTGCCAGCTTGTATCCCCTATGGAATCTTTGTAATTACCATTTAAAGTAATAAAATTAAAAACGATTAGCTTTCCCATTTCGCATCCTTCGAGGTTTATAATTTAATTTAAAAAATTTTATTCTAATTTAGAATGTCGCAATTATCTATAGCGAACATATCCAGGAAATACAAAGTTAATTCCAAAGATCATACCTTGTTCTTTTACTTCAGGGGGAACAGGACCAAAGTTTTGTCCTCGAATTGAGTCGATACACGCTCTATCTACAATCTCTTGTCCCTGAGAAGACATTTGTTTTACATCAATGACTTGTCCGGCATCATTTAACATAAAGCTCACTTTTGTTTCCCCAGGAGTAATTCCTTCTCGAATTACGGTTCCTGCCATATCACGATAGGCGAAATTCCCACCACCTGGAGCAGCAAATGCTTCCTCAATTTGTTTGATCATATGTTTAAAGTATTCATAGCCAGCCATTTTTTTTCGAGGGATCGAAAGTTGACTGGAACCATCCCATCTAAATTCGAAATCTTTTTGAAACCGATAGTTGAAAGGAATTTTCGTTTCTTGTCCTGTTGCAGGATTGGAAACAGAAGTTGTTTGAGGAGTCTGTTTCATCATTGGATCATTTTGATAGATTCCAACTTCATAAATTTCATCTTCTGTTTTTTTAGATTCATTGTTTTTTTGAACCATTTGAGGAGAGGAACTAGGCAATCCTCCGAATATAAATTCGTAGAAAGGTGAATTTGTGTGAAATCCTTCTTTTTCTGTGAGTCCCCCAGTTCCGGCAGAGTCCTCATTCGAAAGAGCCTTGATTTCGTCTTTTTTTGTTTTATTTACAAATTCTTGTTCGAGTAATACTTCATAGACCTTTTGATTTTCCTTACCCTCTTTCATTTCTACAAGATCACTTTCAGTGCCAAGTAGTCTCCAAAGCATATTTTTTGTAAATAAATGAGCGATTGTAAAAGACAGAAAAAAGAATACTAAACTCGCGGATAATAGAAGACGCCTTTCATCTTCATCGAGTGAGTTTAGATCAAAAGAAAAGATTTCTTTGTTCATCCTTTGTTTTCCTGTCCAGATTTAAATGCTTGTAAGCAAGCTCGCTAGCAACTCTTCCCGCTGGAGTTCTGAGAACCAAACCAGATCGAACTAAATAGGATTCATAGGAATCTTCTATTGTTCTTTCTTCTTCTCCTACAACTACCGCGATTGCCTTAAGACCTACAGGTCCACCTTTGTATCTTTCTATCATGCAAGTTAGGATTTGTCTATCCATATTATCTAGACCCAAATGATCTATTCCTAATTTTTGAAGGGAAGATTTGCAAATTTCCAAATCAATCCGTCCATCATTTTTGACTTCTGCAAAATCACGAATTCTTTTGAGTAAATGATTTGAAATACGCGGGGTCTTTCTACTTCTCTTGCCGATTTCTAGACAAGCCTCTTTTTCAATATTAATATTTAGAATGCGAGCAGATCTAGAAACAATTTGCGCCATCTCTTCATCTGAATAATAATCTAGCCTAAATTGAATTCCAAATCGATTTCGAAGCGGTTCACTGATCATACCATTTCGTGTAGTGGCTCCAACCAAGGTAAATTTCTTCAATGGTATCTGAACAGTCTGAGCAGTAATTCCTTCCCCGACTACTAAATCTATTTTGTAGTCTTCCATGGCAGGATATAAAATTTCTTCTAAGTTCCGATTCAAGCTATGAATTTCATCAATAAATAAAATATCTTTTTCATTTAACATTGTAAGAAATCGAGCTAGGTCTGCTCCCTTGGAAATCACCTGAGCAGATGTTACAACTAAATTGGATCCAATTTCTTTCGCAATGATTCCAGCTAACGTCGTTTTTCCTAATCCTGGAGGTCCAGAAAGCAATACATGATCTAATGCCGAATCTCTTTTTTTAGCCGCTTGAATGAAGATATGTAAATTTTCTAGTATTTCTTTTTGTCCGATAAAATCATTTAGATTCTCCGGACGCAGGGAGTTATCGTCATCACTTTTATCTTCAGGATTTAAAATTCTATTGGCTAACAAGGATTATTCGCTCAGAATGGTCTTTCTGCAGTTGTAACCATCACTTTCATAGGGGAACCTTTTCGTATCAATTTCACTTCTACTTTCCTTCCTACTCGAGTATTGAGAACTGCTTCAATAACGTCTTCTCTTGTCTCCACATCTTTCTCTCCAACTTTCACAATCACATCATGAATTTTAATTCCTGCTTGATCGGCAGGAGAATCTTTCTTTACTTCTCGAACGACAGCTCCTTTAGGATCGGAAAGTTTCAACTCTCTTATATCTTCCTCATTTACAGTTTCGAGTCCGACTCCAAGCCAAGCATGTTTTACCTTACCATTTGTCTTTAATTCCTCGAAAACTCTCTTCGCATCATTGATTGGAATTGTAAGACCGATACCAATAGAACCGCCACTTGGAGAAACGATCATGCGGTTAATACCGATTACCTCTCCATGAATATTTAAAAGAGGTCCCCCACTATTTCCATGATTAATCGCTGCATCTGTTTGAATGTATCCAAGTCCGGATGCATCAATTCCACTTCTAGCAATTGCACTTACAACGCCTACAGTAAAAGAATGCTCTAAACCATGAGGAGCCCCAATTGCAATCGCCCAGTTTCCAACCTTAACTTTGGATGAATCTCCTAGCACGACCGGTTTTAAATCTCCAGGAGCGGCTTTGATTTTGAGTAATGCTAAATCGATTGTCTTATCTGAACCAATTAATTTTGCCTCATAGGTCTTTTTATTTTTAAGTTTCACAGTTAACTTGTCCATATCGCCCGCCACATGTTCGTTCGTTAGGATATAACCCTCTTCGTTCAGAATGATGCCCGATCCAAGACCTCTTTGTTTTTGTTTGAGTTCTTGTCCCTGTTTAGGTCCTCCAAAGAAATGCTCAAAAAATGGATCCGCTGCAAGAGGGTGATTTTTAATTTTAACGGTTTTTTCAGTAGAAATCGAAACGACACTTTGTGAAACTGTGTCAAAAACATCTTGAAATGCATTTTCCAATGCAACTGCTTGAGCCTTTGCTGGTGAATCCTTGACTGGAGTTCCGGATTGAGCTTCTAAATAGATAGGACCAGACTCTTTTTTTCCAAAAAAAACGATAGGTGATAAAACAGTGCCAATTAATATACAGACTGCCATTAAGACATAAATTTTCGTTTTGCTACGCACTATTGTCTCCTCAAATTGAAATAGCTTCTAATGAATTGTTTTGGGACATATAGAGCCTGTCAAGAGAATTAGATTGTTGTTTAATTAAGGTTTTTTGCAATCTTACCACTACTTTTTATAGGATAAAGGATTAAAAAATGACAAAAGATTTGTTTTGCAACAAGCTAGATTAACTCCATTGAATTTACTTGATTTGCAATGTATTTTCTCTTGATTGAAAAATAATTTTCTTGTCAAAAAAAGATTCACATTGTATTCATTGCTTCAATTCTTTTCTCACTTTTAAACAAAATGCAAAAAAAATTTAGCAAAATAACGTTTGAGCTTTAATATGAATCAATTTGCTATAGATATTTCCCAAATAATTCAATCTAGATTAGGAATTCATGTTACTGCGGATAAAATAGACCATTACTTAGATACACTTCGAAAGAAATCCAATTTACTAAAAAAGATCTCACCTGAAAAATACATCGAGTATTTGAAGGAAAGTTCAACCTTAGGTAACGAGGAATGGAAAATTATTGTCGACTCCTTAAATATCTCCGAGACCTACTTTTTAAGAGATTCTGGACAGTTTGAAATCCTGGAACAAAATATTCTACCAGCAATTATTAAGGAAAAACAAGCTTCAAGAAAAATTAGAATTTGGAGTGCAGGATGCTCAACGGGAGAAGAACCATACTCACTCGCAATTACGTTAGCCGAGATTCCTGAATTAATGATGGGTTGGGATATATCGATTCTAGCGACAGACATAAATGGTGACTCAATTCGACAAGCAATCCAAGGAGATTATCTTGAGTGGTCATTTAGAAATGTATCCAATGATAAAAAGGACAAATACTTTACCAAAAAGAAAAATGGATATCATATAAATGACTCTATTAAAAATAAAGTTCAGTTCATTGAAAACAATTTATTCCACTCAAATTACTACAATGAGTTTGATCTAATTCTTTGTAGGAATGTATTTATTTATTTTGATGACCATTCAAAAAAAATGATTTTAGAGAAATTCGAAAAAGCACTTTTGAACCATGGATACTTACTCATTGGTCATTCAGAAGCTGCTCATTTAATTTCAAATGCATTTAAAATTATCCCAATGCAGAAATCTATGGTTTATCAAAAAAAAGACCATAGCCCAATTCCAACTCTAAATTTTAGTAGCAAACAAGGATTATCCGCAACTATTCCAACTAAACCAGCCACGACCTATACGAAAATAGAAAAAACATTTATCGATACTAAACCGATTCTTTCGATTGATCATAAAGAAACTTTGTATAAAGCGCGAGAGCTTGCAGATCTAGGTAAAGTGATAGAAGCAGAAAAATTAGTTCAAGAATTATTAAATATAAATCCCTCTAATTACGAAGCTTTATTCCTACAGGGTCAAATTATTGAAGCAGCCGGAAATTGGAATCAAGCAATTGATATATATAAAAAGGTAATTTATTTAGAGCCAAATTTTTTAGAATCTTACTTGACATTATCCAATTTATACTGCTTGTTACACAATATTCCAGAGTCTATCAAAGTTCGAAAAGCTGGACTTTTTTGTTTGGAACATGATCCAAGACTAAGAGATGTTTACATCGAGAAAGGATATCAAATTGAAAGTTTAAAAGCTTTCTTCAGCGAAGAATCTAGTATATGGCTATAGAAGATAAAAAACTCACAAACTATCTTGTTTTTTCCGTTCAAGCAAATCTTTATGCAATTTCCTCCGCTTGTGTTGTAGAATTGATTTGGTTACCTGAACTTTCTAGAATTGAATCTAGCTCTTTTTTTGTCGTTGGCTATTTTAACTTTAGAAGTGAATTTGTTCCAGTCATAGATTTAAATTTACGACAAGGAATTAAAACAAAACGTTATTCGGTTCAGGATCGAATTCTTGTAATAAGCACCGGAAACCAAAAAATTGGAATTCACATCAATGATGTGCACAATGTAATCCACCTTCCATTTGAAAAACCAGATTCAGGAGAAGATTCTGATCCCGAACGACTAACGGATGGGGTGATTCAAACAGAGTTTGGAATCACTCAGATCATTAACATTGATGCCTTGAGTAATTTAAACATTCCAAATGCGGATGGAAAAAAAATTAAGTCCTTCACTGACATTCACCTCGCAAAGCTATTTGGAGGACTCAGCGAAGTAGATAGGCAAATCTTAATTAGCCGCAGAAAGAATTATTCACAATCAGCAGAAATCAAAGAATATGCTAATTTACTCTCCGTTGTAGTGATTCGATTAAAAGATGAGTTTTTAGCACTCGAATTAAAATACATTATTGAATTTGCTCATGGAGAAGGAATTACCAGAATTCCTTGCGTTCCAGAACATATTTCCGGTTGTATAAATTTAAGAGGAGATATGTTGGTTTTAATTGACCTTTTGTATCTACTCAAATCAGAAAAAACAGAATCTATTGAAAATAAAAAAATCGTCGTTATTCGTTTCAACGAAGTCACACTCGGACTATTAGTAGATCAGTTAATAGACGTCATATACTTATCTAAAGATCAAATTCTTTCAACTCCTCCAGATAAAAATAGTTTAGGAGAAAATCTAATGAAAGGACTTTGTCTATATGACACTTTTACGGTAGGCTTAGTTGATACCGAAAAAATCTTCGCTTACGAAAAACTTTATGTGGAAGAATATATAAATTAGGGAGAAAAGAATGTTACTAGCTTTTATACATAGAATGGATTTTACAGCAAGGCTGATCTTTTTTACAGTTATATCAACGCTTACTGTTGCCTTATCAATATCGATACCAGGTCACTTTATAGGAAAAAGTATTATATATTCAAGTGCGAATCAACAAATCGAACTGATTCGAGATGTGAAGAAAAATGAATTTTTAGAATATTTTGAATTTAAAATAAGAGACTTATTTATCTTTAGAAAAAGTGTAGCAGCTACTAAAAGATTTATAGAAATGAGAACGGCAGTCGAAAGACTAGGCGGTTTAGATAGAGCAAAAGATATCTATAAGTCCCTTTATATTACCAATAATCCAAACCCACCGGGAAGCAAACAAAATCTATTAGAAGCTGATGGTTCCGAATACAGCCGAGCACATGGACAAGCAGTTTCTTTCTTTTCAGCCATTATAAAAGAAAGAAATTATTACGATGCTTTTCTAATTGATGCAAAGACAGGGAATATTCTTTTTACTGTTGCAAAAGAAGATGACTATATGACAAGCCTGGTTTACGGTCCATACAAAGATAGTAATCTAGGTAAGCTTTATAGAAAAATTTTGAACTCACCGGATGGAGGACAACAGGCACAATTTGTGGACTATGAGCCTTACGCTGCTTCGAATAATCAAGTTAATTCTTTTATTGGAACCGGTATCTTTATCGATGGTAGACTGGAAGGAATTTTAGTTTTTCAACTTCCGTTAGACGAAATTAGTAATAAGATAAGAAGATCTCTTATCAAAGACAGAAAAGAAATATCCTACTTGGTTGGTGGAGATTATTTACTTAGAACTGATTATGAAGAGAACACAAAAGACTCAGTCATATTAAAAAAGAAATATGATACAGACCATGTAAAAAAAGCTTTTAATGGAGAATCAGGAATTACTGTCACGAAAGGAATTACTGGAATCAAATCATTTTCAGCCTATACTCCAATTGAATTGTTGGGTGTTAGATTTGCTCTTCTAATCGATTTAGATTACGATGAAACTTTGACTTCACTGAGTAGTTTTCAGACACAAATGATTCTAGTTACACTAATCGTATTGATTGTTATGGCAGGAGCAAGTTTTTTCCTTTCCAGAGTTCTAAGTAGACCAATTCAAGAATCTGTAAACATTCTATCTACTTCTATCCGAGAGATAAGTTCGGTCATTGATAATCATGAAAGAACAGCGAATATGCAGTCTGCATCAGTTAATGAAACTACAACAACGATTAGTAATATTGGAAACTCTTCTCGTCTATCAGCAGAAGAATCGCAAGTTGTTACAATGAAAGCAAAAGATGCACAAGATCTAGCAGTTAACGGTCACAATGCTGTAATGGAAATGATCCATTCTATTGATTCCTTAAAGTTAAAAGTCTCTGGTATAGCTGAACAAATCTTACGTTTGTCTGAAAAAACAAGTCAAATTGGTAATATCATTGGATTAGTCAGTGAACTCGCAAATGAAACCAATATGCTTGCATTAAATGCAGCCGTAGAAGCAGCTCGTGCCGGAGAAAATGGAAAAGGTTTTGAAGTGGTAGCAGTTGAAATAAGAAAACTAGCAGATGAAAGTAAAAAATCCGCCTTAAAGATTCAGGAAATCATTTCTGAAATCAAAAAAGCAACGGATTCTACAGTGATGGCTACCGAAGAAGGAGTCAAAAAGGCAGATGAAAGTTCTAAACTTGGATCAAAAGTTTTGGATTCACTCTCTGGTATTAATCATTCTGTGAGCGCAGTGTTCGATAGTATTGAAAAAATCTCTATTAACATTAGACAGCAATCTATTTCTATGAATGAAATAGTAAGTGCAATGAACTCAATCAATCGAGGTTCTCAGGATTCTGCAAGTGGAATCGCACAAACAAAGGTAGGCGTCAGTCAAATTGGAGACGCTACTAAAAAATTAAAAGATCTAGTAGAAGGTGAGAAATAATCTAGAATTTTATGGGAACTATGATAGAAGACCAAGAATTAAGAGATCTCTTTCAAATAGAAAGTGAAGAGCATATTCAAGTTATTGAAAAATGTCTTTTGTCATTGGAAAAAAATCCACAAGACTATGATATGCTTCACCTAATTTTCAGAGAAGCACACAGCATGAAAGGAGCGAGTCGCATGCTGGGTATTTCTGATATAGAGTCTATCGCACACATACTAGAAGAAGTTTTAGGAAAAGCAAGTCGAGGGGAAGTTCAAATCACATCGAATCATATAGATATCTATTATGAGGGACTCGATGCAATAAAGAAACTTGTAAATGAAGCTGTAACAGGAGAGAGTTCAGGTATTGATGTAGTAACGGTTCTAGATAGATTACTGGAAAGTAAAAATAATTTTGCTCCTGTGACTGACTCAAAAGGAGGAAAGCCACAAGTAATTACAACAATAGAAAAAAAGGAAACTCAAGAATCAAAACCAAAAGAAGAGATCATTCAAACTCCTGAGAAAGAAATTAAGTCAGAAGAAAAAATCGAAGAAAAACCCAAACTAGAAACTCCGCCAAATTCTGTTATAAAACCAAACCCTCCCAAAGAAGAACCAATTAATAGTGATATAGATAAAATAATTGAAAGTAAAAAAGCATCGGTAGTGGATACTCCTTCCGCTAAAAAGGAAATTGAAACAGATAAAAATAAACAACAAGTAGATTCTAAAAAAACAGATACTATGCGTGTGGACTCTTCGAAATTAGATGCGCTCATGATTCAAACTGGAGAGTTAATTGTTACTAAGAATCGAATTCTAAATCGAGTAAAAGAAGTAGGAGATGCTTACTATTCTTACGAAGAACTATACAGAACTGTTCAAGAGACTAGAAATATACTCAGTAATTTTATTAATCAAAATGATCTTTCTCCTAAACATAAATTTTTCTTAAATCAACTACAAGAAATCAATACAAAACAAACAGAAAAACTCGAAATATTAGAAGAGAATATAAGTCAGCTAAGGAAAAATCTTAGCAATGATACAACGCGCTTAAGTATGACTTCTATGAAAATAGAAAGACGAATCTATAATCTTAGAATGTTATCTCTTTCTAATGTGTTTAGCCTATTTCATAGAACGATACGCGATTTAAGTAGGGAAACAGGAAAAAATGTTCAACTAGAAATCATTGGCGGAGAGACGACGATCGACAAACAAATTCTTGAGGAGATAAAAGATCCTCTCATGCATATACTTAGAAATGCAGTTGATCATGGGATTGAAGCTAAAGAAGAAAGAATTAAAAACGGTAAACCTGAATTAGCCACTATTACGCTTTTTGGAAAAAGTCATAGTGACACAGTCGTTATTGAAATAAAAGATGACGGCAAAGGTCTAGATGTAGAAAAAATAAAAAACAAAGCACTTGAAAAAGGTTTATATTCCCAAGAAGAATTAAACCAAATGGATCAAAAAAGAATTTTTTCCATTATTTTTCAGCATGGTTTTTCTACCCAGAGCGCTGTTTCAAATCTTTCTGGTCGTGGTGTCGGAATGGATGTTGTTAAAAATTTCGTTGAAAAATTTAAAGGAGATATTGAAACAGAATCAGAATTAGGTAAGGGCACAACGTTTCGAATCAAACTGCCAATCAAATTTTCAACAACACATATTTTAATCATCTCAGTTGGTAATCAAAAATTTGGATTTCCAACTGAGAACATTGTATTAAGTAAAACCATTCACCCAAAGGATATCTTTATTTTAGAAGGACGTAGCACTGTAATCATTGAAAAACAGCCAGTGCATTTAGTTCAACTTTCTCAATATTTGGAAATCTCTCAAATCAAACCAAAAAAATTGAATGCCCCAACACCATGTTTATTTATTCAATCAGATGGTATGAGACTAGCTCTTGCCGTGGATGCAGTCATAGAGAAAAATGAAGTGATCATCAAGTCTTTCGATGGAATTCTAAAAAAAGTTAGAAATGTTTCTGGTGCTACCATTCTAGATTCAGGAGAAATATGTATTGTATTAAATCCAAAAGAATTGATGAAGACCATCACAAAAACAAATATGACAGTGGCTGTAGAAACACTAGAAATAGAAAGTAAAAAAATCCATGCTTTAGTTGTAGACGACTCCCTTACCACAAGAGTCCAAATAAAGCGTATATTAGAGTCAGAGGGTTATATAGTAGAAGTTGGGATCGATGGAGAAGATGGTTGGACTAAATTAAAATCTGGTAATTTTGATTTAGTAGTCACGGATATGGAAATGCCAAAATTAAATGGATTAGAATTTACCAAGAGAATAAAAAATTCAAATACGTATGCAGAGACGCCTGTTATCATCCTTACTTCCCTTGGAAGTGAAGAAAATATAAAACAAGGGATGGATGCTGGAGCAGATGCATATCTTGTTAAAACAAAATTTGATAGAAAGGATTTATTACAAATCGTAAAGAGGCTCAAGTGACAGATAATAAAATAAAAGTTTTACTAGTCGATGATTCGCCTATCGTATTAAATATACTAAAGAGAATATTGGAAAAAAGTCCTGAAGTTTTAGTAATTGGCTCTGCTAAAAACGGAGCGGAGGGGCTTGAGCAAGTAAACTTTCTAAATCCGGACGTTGTTTGCACAGACTTAATGATGCCTGTAATGGATGGATTAGAATTTACTAAAAAATTAATGGAGACTAATCCCAAACCAATTCTTGTAATTAGTGCAGCTCTGCAAGGAGCAGATGAAACAAACGTATTTCAACTTTTAGAAGCAGGTGCCTTGGATGTTTTTCCAAAGCCAGCAGGAGGAACAGACAAAGAATATGATTTAATCCGAGATAAACTTGTTTCTAAAATACGTATCATTAAAAGCATCCCTGTTTATAGAAAAATCAAAAAAAATCCAGGAGAGACAACAGCAAGCCATCCAGTTGTAGCAAGCCAAATAAAATCAAAAATCAATTTGCTTGCCATTGGAGCGTCAACCGGCGGACCAAATGCAATTTTAAGTATACTGGAAAAACTCCCTAGAGATATATCTGTTCCAATTCTTTGCGTCCAACATATCAGTGATGGCTTTATTGATAGCCTCGTCGGTTGGTTGGGACAAAATACAAAACTAAAAGTAAAAATTATGCAAGACGGAGAAACACCTCTACCTGGAACCGTGTATTTTCCGCAAAACATGAAGCATATGATCATTGGACCTGATGGAAAACTTCGTGTATCAAATGAACCACCGTTTAACGGTCATTGTCCTTCTGTAAATGTCATGTTTAAATCTGTTGCAAAGTATTCTGGAGATAAAGCTCTTGCCGTTTTACTCACAGGAATGGGTGATGATGGAGCTACTGGCTTACTTACAATTAAACATACGGGTGGTAAGACTATCGGAGAAGCTGAATCGAGTTGTGTAGTGTATGGAATGCCAAAGGTTGCCAAGGAAATTGGTGCAGTCGATATTCAGCTACCAGTCGATAAAATCGCAGCACATATTTTAGGATATATGTAATATGCCAACAGTTGTATTCGCTGAAGACAGCGCAGTGCAAGGAGTCATGCTAAAACGTATATTACTAGATGAGGGATATACTGTTTTTTGGGGCAAAAATGGAGCCCAAGCATATGCGTTAGTCGAAAAAGAAAAACCGAATCTAATCATAACCGATGTAGAAATGCCTGATATGAATGGATTTGAACTCTGCCGAAAAATTAAAAGTAACGAAGCGTTAAAAGATATACCTGTTGTTATTTGTTCTTCTTTATCTAGACCTGAAGACATTATGACTGGGATTGAATGTGGAGCTGATGGTTACGTCACAAAACCTTATGACAAGAAATATTTAATGTATAGAGTGGAAGCACTTCTCAGCAATCCTATCTCTACGAATGAAGAAGTAACGCCTATTCATATAAATTATGCAGGGAAAACATTTGAAATTGTTGCAGACAGATTACATATCTTGAATATGCTTCTTTCTACTTATGAAAATTCTCTTAAACAATACAATGAGTTAGTAAACGCACAAATTGAGTTGAAAAAACTAAACAAGTCTCTCGACTTGAGTAAAAAAGAAACAGAAGAAGTTTTATTAAATATTTTACCATCCCGTGTTGCGAAAGAGTTAAAAGAAACTGGGAAAACGAAACCAATATTTTATGAAACAGCAAGTATTTTATTTACCGATTTTAAAGGTTTTACAAAGCTTTCTGAAAAATTTACAACAGAAGAATTAATTCACCAATTAGATCAATTTTTTTCCTATTTTGATTCTATCATGCAAATTTATAAAATTGAAAAAATCAAAACGATAGGCGATGCCTATATGTGCGTATCCGGTATTCCGGAAGCAAATGAAAATCATGCTATCAATATCGTAAAAGCAGGTCTTGAATTAGCAGACTATATGAATATTGTAAATACACTCAACTCTCAAAAAGGAATTCCTCCTTGGGAAATAAGAATAGGAATTCATTCAGGTCCTTTGGTTGCAGGGGTCGTGGGAACTAAAAAATTCTGTTACGATGTATGGGGAGACTCAGTTAATATCGCAAGCAGAATGGAATCTTCTGGCTCACCTGGCAGGGTAAATATTTCTGGAAGCACCTATGAACTAATTAAAGATAATTTTAATTGTGAATACCGTGGCAAAGTAGCGGCAAAAAATAAAGGTGAGATTGATATGTATTTTGTGGACTCACAAAAATAATCAGGCTTTAGTATAAAGTTGTAATTGTATAATCCCAAGATTGTGGTCCTGGTTTTTCAATTGTATCAACAAGAGGAATTTTATAAAAAAGAGAACCAAGGCTTAATTCTCCTTTATTGGATCTACATTCAGAAGCTAATGGATAATTTACTCGAAAAGAAATATAACCATCGCCGAGAAGACGAGTCGACTCGGAAATAATTTTCTTTTCACCTGTTGTGGAAGTTTGATCGATTGGCTTTAGAACGGATTTAAATTCTCTTTTTATGCTGATACTATTAGAGGATTTCTTTTTTACAAATAAAGAACCTAGCAATACTCCATCTAATGTTGATAGATCATTAAATTCAATTTTATAATTCACTCTAGCTTTTTTCTGAAAAAGAGGATTTGTTTCTTTTTCGTTTTTCTCTAAATATTTGAGGGAATAATCTTTTATCTTTAAATTTTTTGAAAATATTCCTTTGTTAATTCTGCGATTAATATCTTCCTCATAAATTGGTAGAAATTTAATAACTGAATTATCTGATTTATGATTGAGTGGAACTGTGTATGTTATTTCTACAAAACCGGAAAATCCTTTTTTAAAATTAATAGTTTCCTCATATTCAAAACAGGCATTCAGCAAAAATAAAATTGAGAAAAGAAAAATGGCTTTCGGTAGTTTTGTTAAAAGCACTAAGCTTTTTTTAAAATTTTTAAAAATATTTTTCATTTGATACACACAATTCCTAAAACCATGAACCATAAAATCACTTCCCTGATAAAAAAAGTTTCGTTCTAAATTTTCCTACCAGACGATAATTTATATAGATAAATTGTGTGTCTGATTTTAGGGCTAGTAAAAAATATCTATTGCGTAAGCAATATAGGTAGACTCCTGCAATTTTTTCACTAGCCCGTATTTTTTTAATCTAGAATATAATCCTTAAGTTTCTTTGATCTAGTCGGATGACGTAACCTTCTAAGAGCCTTCGCCTCAATTTGACGAATCCTTTCTCTTGTTACTTTGAATTGATACCCAACCTCTTCTAGAGTTTGCGCATATCCATCATCAAGACCAAATCGCATACGAATTACTTTTTGCTCCCGTGCAGGTAATGTATGCAAAACCTGACGAATCTGTTCGGCTAAAATACTTCCTGCAGCAGAATTGAGTGGCGATTCTACTTCCTTATCTTCGATAAAATCTCCTAATTCAGAATCTTCTTCTGAACCAACTGGGATCTCAAGTGATATAGGCTCTCTACCCACATTCTTAACAGACTTTACTTTTTGAACAGGCCAACCTAAACGTTCTGCAATTTCTTCATTAGTCGGATCACGACCAAATTCTTGCACAAAGAGTCTTGCCTCGCGGATAACTTTGTTTACCTGCTCGATCATATGAACTGGAACACGAATCGTTCTCGCTTGATCAGAGATTGCTCTAGTGATTGCTTGACGAATCCACCAAGTAGCGTAAGTAGAAAATTTATAACCTTTCTTATATTCGAATTTATCTACTGCTTTAATCAAACCAATATTACCTTCTTGAATTAAGTCAAAGAAGTGCATTCCACGGTTCGCATAACGTTTCGCTATAGATACAACTAAACGTAAGTTTGCTTTTACTAATTCTTTCTTGGCTTGAGAAATCTCTCTCTCGCCTTTCATAATCTTCTCGCCCCACTCTTTGATTTCTGCAGTGGAAGAACCAGCTTCTTGTTCCATTCTACGAAGCTTACGTTCATTGTTTCGAATATCTTTGATTACTTCTCTCACTTCATCAATATCGATACCCATCATTTTTTCGATTTCTTCGATGTTTTCATTTTTTTCAATGAAGCGGTTAAATGTTTTAATTTCTTTTACATCATGCCCATAACGAGCTTTGATTTTTAAAAAGTGGCGATCAATTTCTTTGATACGGAATACCATCGACTTGATCTTTTGAGAAATTTTTTGAATCTCTCTTTGTGAAACACCAATTGTTCTAGTTGCATTGTCAATTTTGGAAGATGTAATCTCAATCTTCTCTCGCAACTCTTTATATTTTTTACTATTTTCTGAATATTTCTTGATACGATTGACAGACTCGTTGTAGACCTTCTCTTCATTCTGAATGATATCCATATTAGAAAAAAATACTTTTTCTAATTTGTCTGCCTCGTTTTGGTTGAGTGCATAGAGCTTATCGACTTTTACAAGTTCGTAAACTTTGATTTTTTTACTTTTGATCTTTGGCATTAACTTAGCAAAGTTTGCTCTTAAAATGCTAGAAGATAAAATAGTCTCTTCGATTATTTTTTCCCCTTTCTCAATCCGCTTAGCTAAGAATACTTCTGTTTCGCCGGATATTAAGCTTACCTTTCCAATTTCTTTTAAATACAAACGAATTGGATCTTCTGAAGTTGCAGAAATGGAGGAACTTTCCTTCCGTTTCTTAGTTGGCTTTTCTTCCTTTGGGGGAACGATAGGTTGCTCAACCGCTTTTTTACTATACTCCTCTACAACTTCGATACCTAATTCATGTAAGAGAGTAAATACATCGTCTATTTTCTCGGAGTTTAAAATTTTATCGGGAAGTATCTCGTTAATTTCATCATAAGAAACTTCACTATTGGCTTTTCCAATTGCGATAATTCTTTGTACTTCTGGGAGACTTTGTAAATTTTCCATTTTTAATTTACCTCTTTCTTGGCTAAACTGAGCGAGCCAATTGATTCAACAATTGCTTGCTTCTCTTTTCTTAGAATCATCAGCTTTTCCAAATTTGTTTTGGCATCCTCTATATAATTTTGACTGAGTGAGAGCTTATTAATCTCTGTTTCGATGACAAACTTTCTTTGTTGCAACAATGCTTCTTTAAAAATTAATTCTTTTTCTTCTTCTGATAACTCTTTGGACTCAACTTCTTCCATCATGTAAGGAGTAATTACACTCAAAATTTCCTCATCTATTTCTTCTGATTGAAAAATAGATTCATAGCTGATCTCTTGATTGTCTAGATATCGATTGTATATCAAATCTCTTAGAATAGAACTTTCTGAATCCAAGAATTCTAAGTCTTGCAAATCCTTTATATGATGCAAAAGAGAATCATTTAAAATTAACATGGAAATCAGTTTTCTCTCACACTTTACTGCTGGCGATAAGTCTTTTTTAGCAACAGGTTTATATTTATTATCGTCTTTCTGAGGCTCAAAATTAGGGATTGATTCTTTTTTAAAATCATTTAATAGAGCAGAAAAACTTAAACCCAAATGCTTGGCTCCTTCAGCCAAATAGGATTGCTTGTCCGTTTCTTTTTCCAAGGTTTTGATAAATTGGAATAAGTTTTCAACCGCTTTCTTTTTTTGCTCTGGTTTAGACTGAGAGTTTGTATTTTGAATGGTTTCTTGGATCACAAAATCAGATGCTGTGATTGTTTTTGAAAAGACCTCTAGGATTTCTACCCTTGTCTTTTCTCGAGAAAGATCAAATGGGTCTTTCCCATTTTCTAGGAGTAAAATCTCTGTGGGTAAATTTTCCCGAATGCAAATTTCGGTTGCCCTAAGGGCTGCTTTTTTACCCGCATTGTCCCCGTCAAATAGTATGAGAACTTTATCCGCATAATTCTTTATGGTTCTCACCTGTTTGTCTGTTAAGGCAGTTCCTAAGGGTGCGACCACATTGTCAAACTCTCTAGAAAAAAGTCCCAATACATCTAAATATCCTTCCACCAATATGGCAGTTCTTGTTTTTCGAATGGAGTTTTGAGCATGAGAGAGATTATAAAACATCTTACCTTTGTCATAAATCAGAGAGGCGGGACTATTTATATATTTGGCTTCTTCACTGTCTTGAATCCTACGTCCTCCAAAGCCACATACCTTTCCACTTGTTTCAAAAATGGGAAACATAATCCGATCTCGATAGAAATCATAAAAGCGATTTGGAGTATTCTGATTTTCCTTTAAAAGTCCAAGCTTTAATGCGATTTTGATTTCCGGCTGAGAAAGAGATAATTTTGTCCAATTGTCAAAGCCCGGAAGACTATACCCCAATTTAAAATATTCTATTTCCGATTCACTGATTTTACGAGCTTTTAAATACTCCCTAGCCTGTCTGCCTTGGTCTGATTTTAGATTTTGAATGTAGAATTCCAAAAATTTTTGATTCAAAGCATACATAGCGTTTTTTTCATTTAAATCGCTATGCCCAGAAACTTTTAAGGGAATGCCTGAATATTCAGATAAAATTTCCTTTGCACGATTGAAATCAACTCGTTCAAAGTCCATAACAAACTTAAATAAATCCCCTGACTTTCCGCAGCCAAAACAGTGATACACTCCCAGATCAGGAGATACATAAAAGGAAGGAGTTTTTTCTCCATGAAAAGGGCATAGCCCACTGAAACGCTTACCTTGCTTTTTTAATTTAACAAAGCGAGAGATATAAGCGTCAATGTTGATTTGTTGTTTGACTTGGGATACAAAGTCGGTGCCAGTTTGCACAGAAAAAATTAAGATGCCTCAGCCATCATGGATTTAACAAGATTAGAAACCAGAGACCCATCCGCATTTTTACCTTTCACTTCTTGCATTACTTTTCCAATTACTTTGCCAACTTCCGATGGCTTAGGAGATAACTCCTGTATAACCTTTGCAATGACTTCACGAATCTCTGCTTCTGGCATGCTAGCAGGAAGATAGGATACAAGGACTGCATCCTCTGATTCTTCTTTTAATGCTAAATCTTCGCGATTAGCCTTTCTATATTCGGCTGCTGTTTCTCTTCTTTTTTTTGAATTGGCACGGATAACAGCAATTACTTGGTCATCACTGAGGGTTGAAGCACCTGTCTTCGTTAATTCATATTGTATATCTGACTTGAGTAAACGAAGAGTGGACAGCTTTGGCTCTTCTTTTGATTTGAGTGCTGATTTTAAATCTTCGTTAATGCGAACTTGTAAAGACATATTTATACCAGATGTTTTTGAATTTATAAGAGTGAATCAAAATATTCTCTGTTTTAGAGAAAATATGAATTAGATTTTTTCTTTTTTAGCGAAAATGCGTTTCTTTTTATCACGCTTTCTTTTAGCAGTATCAATAGCTTTTTTTCTGATTACGCTAGGTTTTTCAAAATGTTCTCTTTTTTTGATCTCGCTTAAGATACCAGCATTTGCGCAATCTCTTTTAAATCTTCTGAGAGCTCCTTCAATAGACTCTCCTTCTTTAATAACGATTCCTACCATCTAAACTCCTTGTTGACTTTCATAAAATCAGATAGAAAGCCCAATATAACAAGATTTTAAAAAGTAGGACGGATAGCAAGAATTATTTTGGAACATTCAATCAAGACAATCGAATTAAGCAGCAAAAAAATCAGCTTTGCGTATGTCCGAAATTTCAATTCGAGCAACGATGCCCTCTTTTCCGTTTTTAATCACTACATCCCCATCGAGTTTTCTGTTTTTATCCAACTCGACAACTGTTCCATCTTTGAGATACAAAACGATGTCTATTCCTCTATAATTTACATATCTGGATAAGATCTTCTTAAAGTTCGGTGATGGTCCTGTAGAAGGTTGTTCATTTTTATTTTCTGTCGGAACTACATTTAATGATTGTGATTTAGATTGTTTCTTTTCCAAGATTGTGCCTGCTTAATTTATTTATGTCAGATAGATTTCCTTAAAATAAACGGTACGTTTAAAAAATTACTGAAGGATTTTTTCGAAAAAAAAATAAAAAAAAGCTTATTTTTATTGATTGTACTAAACATAATTTACGCATAACGTATGTTTAGTACTCTAATCACTATTATCCGCAGGGCTTTAAAATAGAGACATAAAGATTTTTGACAGAATTGGACGCCTATTGAATCCTAGAAATCTGCGATTTTTTATTAAAAAATACCCAATTTTCTTTTTTACTGAGTGGAGCTATTTGATTCAAAATATTCTCTTGGTTAGGATTATTAAAGTTAATAAAATTCAATTGGAGATGGTTTTATAAAAAAAGTCGCTTACAATCTAACAATCATTTGCAAGTCAATGAAAAGTAATAAAGGATCAATTTGGATTCTGATCTTTAGGTTTTATTTCTGAGGTGCTCTCAAGATTTTCTCCATGCTCTTTCCCTTTGCCAACTCATCGATTAGTTTATCTAAATAACGAATCTTCTGCATAAGCTTATCTTCAATTTCCTCTACTCTGTAGCCACAAATCATACCTTTGATTAAAGAGACATTTTCATTTAAATGAGGAGCTTCTTCAAAAAATTGTTCAAAGTTTACACCTTTTTTCATCTGCTTCTCAAGACTCTTCTGATTGTATCCTGTCAGCCAATAGATAATTGTATTTACTTCTTCTTTTGTTCGCCCTTTTCTTTCTGCCTTCTGAACATAAAGTGGATATACACTCGCAAAACTGGTTTTAAATATTTTTGGTTTTTCCATATAAGCCTCCTAATACTAATTCCCTAGAAAAAACATTCACTTAAAAAAAACTTTTTGAGCATCGTTTAAAATTGTAAATCATAAGATTTCTGACATGTATCAATTCGTAAACTTTGTTTATGAAAGAACACGCTAAATGAAAAAACTCACCTAAGACATATCCTACCTGTGTTGATGTATAGAATGAAACCTGCTCTTATTGGAAAAAACCAAAGGAGGAGTCGAGGATTTGGAGACATCCACAACTTCTCTCTTTGTTTAACTGATACTGTTTAATAATTTAAACTTATCTTTCATTTCCATCGCCATAGATGGTCCAATTAATAACTGAACTTCTTTTTGTGCTTGTTGCCAATCTATAAAAACTTTTTCTAAAAGTTTCAAACCATTTGGAGTTATAAAAACCTTTTGACTTACACCAATTTTCTCAGTCCGAATCCATCCATTTTTTTCTAAAGGGACAAGAGTCCTAGAGAGAGAAGATTTCTCCATATGAAAAAACTTTCCAATTCGCTTTTGTTGAATAGAACTAAAATTTGCAACAGTTACTAAAATATTTAACTGCGAAGCTTTCAATCCATGTTTAAGCAATTTTTTCTCATAAATAGATGTGATGGCTCTACTCAAAGTTCTAGTTCGCATCAATAAACATTCTTTAGCGATTGTTCTTACCTGATTATTAATTTTTTTTTCATTTGGTTTAGATGGCATATCTATTTCGCTTTTCTTCTTTAACCTTCTTTCTAAGAGTTGCTATCCTAGTGTCAAAGTCTTCTATGCCGAACAACGCATCTCGATCGAGTATCGACTCTAAAAAATTTTGCAATTCTTCTGAGTGAGATATTGGTCGCCCAAGCTTATTTACAAAGGTGAAATGCACCCATGAAACTACTTTAATATGAGTTCTATCTTTGTCATAAATGACAGCTTCATTTACCATGTTTTTCTTGCCTAAAGAAATCAATGCAGTTTCAATGATTAAACGTTCATTTGCAATCGCAGGATATAAATAGCTGATTTCATTTTTTGCAACTACCCAACCTCCATTCGATTTTCCACCAATCTCATAAAGATTTTCTCCATAGTATTCAACCATATGATCCTCTCTTGCATTCATAAAATAATGAATATACTTTGCATTATTTAAATGACCAAGTGGATCACAATCTTGAAAACGAACCAACTTTTCCGATCTAGGCCTCTTTTCTTTCTCATTTATTTTTTCCATTGTAGCAATCATAGATAAACTCCTTTAATAGTTGTATATACAACTATATAGATTTGGATATTTTTTTCAACAAAAAAAATTAAATACCTATGCCATGATCCAATACTAAATGAAATGATCAGGGACGAGAAAACTCTCTTTTGTTTAGCCAAAGCGCATTTCTATTTTTCCTTCGCAGTAGAGCAATACTCAATCCTTGCCTTTGTCAAAAGAGGATAATATAAGAGGAGCATTTAATTTATTTTAAAAAAAAATCTGATTCTTTATTTGGATGAAAGAAATCAGTCGAATGATTTATTATTTCGATGAAATTTTGGAAGTAGTTAAAATAATCTATTGAAAGTTTTATCTCACATCCTCTAAAAATTATGAATTGATGCTGTTACTTCATTTTTAAAATCATCCCAAGTAGACAAATCATTTGTAATCACAAATACAGATGAATTTCCTTGAAAGAGTTTAACAACTAATTTAGAAAATTGTTTAGATTGAAAATTAGCTTTTAACTCTTTTCTATTTTTAAGTTTTTCGCAAAACAATTCGATCTCAAGCATCCAAGATTTTAAAGTTTCTCTAATTTTCTCTCTTAACTTTTCATCTTGAATGGAACTACCCGAGATAAACCGCACCAATGGACAGCCAAAATAGGAACCACTCTTTGATTGTTTCTTTAAAAGAGCAGCCCAAGATTTTACAAACTCTTCAATCGATGATGATTTTTCCGTTAACTTGAAAATGAGTGTTCTTATCTCTTCTCCCTTTAAATAGAGATATTCCAAACCAATATCAGACTTATCTGAAAAATATCTGTAAAAACTAGCTTTGTGTGTCCCTGACTCATCAATAATTTGATTGATAGATGTGAAATCATATCCCTGGGAGTAAAATAATTTTATAGAGGTATTAATAATACGTTCTTTCGGATTTTCCATAAATTTCCTCTACACTGAAACATATCTCTGAAAAATCGAATCTTTTTTTAAAAAAAGAGTAGACTATTTAGTCTACTTAAAGCAAATATATAGACTAACTGGTCTATCCAGTAAAGGATAATCTATGAAAAGACTAATTTTTCGAAAACGAAATGTATTGGAGTGGGAAGAAGTAGAAGAACCAAAAATTACAGAACAAGATCAAGCAATTGTAAAACCAATTACTATCGCACGATGCGATTTAGATCTTGCCATTTTTAGAGGACAGACTTTTTTTAGACCACCCTTTCCGGTTGGACATGAATTTGTGGGAGAGATCTTAGAAGTATCAGAAAATCTAAAGGAGAAATTTAAAAAAGGGGACAGAGTCATTATTCCATTTCAAATCTCCTGTGGTAAATGTGAAAGTTGCCTAGCTTCTGATTCAAAATCCTGCGATACAATGCATTCACATCCTTCTGACTTTGGTATGGGATCTACCGCTAAAAAAATGGGAGGAGCGGTGGCGGAACAATTATTAATTCCCTATGCTTCTCATATGCTCATGCCAATTAAAAAGGAAATCAATCCAATTTCTATTGCAAGTATTAGCGATAACATTGTTGAAGCATGGAAAATGGTTGGAATTCATACTGCAAATTCAGATATAAATTCTATATTAGTGCAAGGTGGATATGCTCCTAGTATTGGCTTATATTCAGCTTTGCTTGGCAAGGCAATGGGTAAAGATGTCACCTATAGCGATTTCTCTCAAGAAAGACTCTCTATTGCAAATAACGCTGGAATCAAAACACTCGAAATAAACGAATATTCAGGCTCTCTTGGAAAATTTGATCTAGTCGCAGATGCAAGCGGAGTGAAAGAAGGTTTCTATTCAGCCATTAAATCGGTTCGATCCTATGGAAAAGTTACGAGTGCTTCTGTATTTTTTACAAATTCTTTTCCAATTCCATTTTTAGAAATATATGATAAGGGAGTTGAATTTACAATTGGTAGAGTAAATTCATTTGAATGGATTCCAAAAGTTTTAGAGAAAATAGAACAAGGAAATTTTCCAGTTGAAAAAGTCGTTACGCAAATAGCAGATTTCTCAGATGCGAAAGAAGCAATGTTAGAAGAGACCACTAAATTAGTTATAAAAAATATCAACACATAAGGTTGTGTAAATCTTTGTGCTCTCTAAAATGAGAAAGGATAGAAGTTGATTCTAAATTGATGTCTGCGTATCGATACGATTAGAAGCTTGATTTTCTAATTTTCAAATGAAATCCGACAGAGAGGATAATAGCTTATTATCCTCTCAAATTTTTTTCTTCTTTCATCAAAACTCAGACTAGAGAAAAACAATGATTGTTTTAAATGAGCCTTTAAAACAAAATTTAGATTTGAACCAATTGCCTTGTTTTGTTATTCAACGAATTCATGGCTACTAAAACTTCTTCATGTGCTCTGACTTGTTGGCGTAAATTAATTGCAATTGAGCTCATATTATCGCTTAATTTTCCAATTGAGGAAGCAACATCTTTAAATTTTAAAGAGGTATCTTCTGCATATTTACTACCTGTGATCGCAGCCTGCTTACCATTCTCTGTCAACGAGACAGTCTTCCTTACAGATTTTTTGATTTCATCAATTAGGCCTTGAATCCTATGTGCAGAATTCTTACTCTCATCCGAAAGCTTTCTAATTTCGATGGAAACAACCGAAAACCCTCTTCCAAATTCTCCAGCTCGAGAAGCTTCCACTGCCGCATTTAAGGCGAGCATATTTGTTTGTTTGGCTAATTCACTCACAACATCAGTGATACTTCCAATCTGGTTTGTCTGAATTTCTAATTCTTTTATACAATCATTAATCGTAATTGCTTTATCTTGAATCTCAGCTTGCAGACTTTTCATCTGACTTGCCATCTGCTCTCCCTCATTCGCCGCTTTGAGCACCAATTGACTAATCTCGGAAACTTGGCCTGCTTGCTCAGCGGACATTTTAGAAGATTTATCTAGCATTTCTACAACTTGTGTAGTTTCGTTCACAGCAGATGATTGCTCTACCATCAATTTTTCTAGGCGAAGTAAGTTTTCACGGAAAACCTTAGAGGACTCAACCATCGAGCCTATTTCATTTTCTAAATCATGAAAGCCCTCATAATTTATGTCTTTATTTCCCTTTGATAAAGAATCTAAAATATTTGTTACACGAATGATGTTACCTACAACTTTTTGATTTAAGTAATGCAGAAGATATATGCACAAAACCAATGCAAATATCGTGAAAAAAGAAATCGTTATGAGATATACAACTGCTTTTTGTTTTTCTTTTTCAGCATGAAGAATAACTGTATCCACGCTTAGTTTCGCTAACGATTCAGCATTTCCTAATGCAGCAGAAGACTTTTCAAAAAAGTCTCCAAACTCCATAGTATAATTTCCTTTGATTGCTTCTTGTTTTAACCTTTCACGAATCAAGTAATAGTCTGAAAAATATGCTCTTTCTAAATGGACTATCTCATTTAAGACCTCTTGATTCAGGTCTGGATGTTGTTTCATGATTTGAATGTTTTTCCAAGCATACTCCGCACGATTACTTAACATTGTCATTCTCTCTAACAACTCACTCGAAATCGGCTGCTTGTTAAACAAAGCGATAGCAAAATAAGTTCTCTCTCTTCCTCCAAATTCTCTTACTTCCCATGCATACTGTGTAATTGCTTCTAATAGCTGAACTTTTGTTGGAAGAACTGAATCCTCTGATTGAAGAGCAAATTTATTGGATTGAATCTCTTCTATAACATTTGGAAAAAGAATATGGAATTTCTGTATAAATTCTTTTTCTCTTTCTTCTATCGGAAGCATTAAATTTTTATCTACGGTCTTTCTTAGATCGTTAAGCTCTGATAGGGAGGATTTTAACCGATCTGCTGCCTTTGGATTATTTCCTGATTCAGATAAATGTTTTATAACTGATTCAATTTTTGGAGTTCCTAGATCTCTTTGTTTTCTGATCAAAGATTGAAAATTCACAGTGATAGGAGAGGGTATATTGAGCGTGACCTGAGATACGCTTCTTTCTAAAGATAGCTCAATTGTTCCTAAATTCAACTGACCTACATTTCTGGCGTTTTCTAAAATTCTATAACTAGACAAATAACTCATTACATAAGAACGAATCAAAAGGAGTCCAAAAACAGTTAATAAACCGACTACAAAAATGAATAAAGTATTTATCAGATTTTTAATGCTCTTTTGTAAGTATTTGAAAAAATTCATAAACCCTCGTTAGTTAAAATTTTAAAGGAAATAAAAAGAAATTTTCAGTTCTATGTCAATTTAAAAGAATATTTTTCATAAAAAATTCTATCTAAAAACTATCGTTCTATTGGATTGAATTTTTGATTAGATTGAATATAAAATGGAGTATTTGACTCATTTCAGAAATATTGCAAATTGATTCAAAACTATCAATCGTTAGACTTTTAGAAATATAAAAGGAAAAATAAATCCCTAAAAAAAAGTTACATATTAGGTCGAATTTGTCAAGTCACCAGACTGTTCTGAACTCGGAGGCAAAATGAGCCCAATATTCGAAAGACTTATAAGTCTCTAACTCTTAAGATATTCCAGCGCCTATAATAGAACCCAGTCGAAAGAGAGCCTACAAAAAGTCCGCTGACAACAACTAGAATGTTTGGCTCTCTTAAACTAAATCCTCAAATTTGAGGCAAGGTCCATGCAAGATGAAATCTTAAAAATCTCTGATCATCTGCTAGTATCGCTTTAAAAAGCTAGGTATCTAATTAAATCAGTGATATATTCGTATTATCCGCAAAAGACCCTATCCAAATAACTATAATTAAAAAATAATTTGCAAGAGTTTTCCCTTATTTATTTTTTTTAGAAGGATTTCTATTATTCACTTGCAATTCCTGAAATTCATTTCAACTATTTATATAGTATCTTATAAAATAAGTTTGATAAGTTCAGGAATAAAAGATGATTTACTTGGTATTCGGGATTACGAATGAATTACGAAAATCAAAAGAACGCTTTTTTGCTCGATTGATATCGAATAATGCATGCTTAACGCTTTTCTTATTTAAACTATATCATTTCTTTTATAAAGTATTTTTAACACCTAAAGAATCAGATGAGTCGGTAAATATACTATGGGGTTTTACTTTCTATGAACACAATCAATAAAAAAACCATACTATTAGTTGAAGATGAATTGCTTATCGCATTTATGGAAAAGCAACAATTAGAGAACGAAGGTTATGAAGTTTTACATGTCAGTAGCGGAGAACAGGCATTATCCACTATTAATGAGAAAGGACAGTCTATCGATTTAATTTTAATGGATATTGATCTAGGTGTGGGATTAGATGGAACTCAAACAGCTACAGAGATTTTAAAGGAACATGATATTCCTATTTTATTCCTCTCCTCTCGTGTAGAAAAGGAGATAGTCCAGAAGACAGAAAAAATCTCTTCTTATGGTTATGTTGTAAAGAATTCTGGGATAACCGTTTTAGATGCTTCAATAAAAATGGCATTTAAATTATATGAGGCAAACAAAACGACTCAAAGACAAAAAGAACAGATAGGCGCAATCCTTTACTCTATCGGAGATGCAGTAATTTCAACTGATAAACATGGCAACATCACAAGTATGAATCCAATTGCAGAACAGTTGACAGGTTGGCTCTTTTCGGAAGCAAACGGTAAACACTTAGATGATATCTTTAAAATTATCAACGCACATTCAAGAGAACCTGTCCAAAGTCCAGTCAATGTAGTTCTTTCCACTGGAAAAATTGTTGGACTTGCCAATCATACAATCTTGGTTTCTAAAACAGGTAAAGAGTTTCAAATAGCAGACTCAGGCTCTCCTATCAGAAATCAGAATGGTAGCATTATAGGTGTTGTTCTTGTTTTCAGAGACGTTACAAAAGAATATGCAATGTTAACACAAATTGAAGAAAGCGAGAAAAAATACTCCATACTTTTTAATAAATCTGGAATTCCAACTGTGCTTACAAAATTACCAGAAAACCAATTCGTTGATGTAAATGAATCTTTTGAAAATATATTTGGTTATACCAAGAATGAAGTCGTAGGGAAAACGTCAGTCGAAATGGGAATTGTAAAAAAAATTGATCAGGTAGAAACAGAGTATCATGTCAATAGTCCCCAAAAAAGTTACACAGGAGAGAGAGAAATTACGACTAAGTCAGGTGAATCAAAGTTTGTAACTATACATGTTTCCAAAGTTCAATTAAAAAATAATGATTATGCAATTACTACTATTTACGATATAACGGATCGAAAGAAATATGAGAAATTAATCTCGAATCAGGCTAATATGCTCGCAAATGTAAATGACGCTATAATCGCAACAGATTCTGAATTCCGAATCACATATTGGAATGCTTCAGCAGTAAAAATTTATGGATGGAAAGAAGAGGAAGCTCTTGGTCAGTATGCACCCAGCCTATTAAAAACAATCTACATAGGAAAAGAAAGAAGCGATGTGGTTAAGAGTGTTTTAGATAAGGGAAAATTCTTCGATGTATTTATTCAAAGCAGAAAGGATGGAACTCAGTTTTATATGGAGGGTAATATTGTCCTTTTACGAGATGAGTCTCTTAACGTTATTGGCTATATATCTGTGAATAGAGATGTAACAAACAGAATAAAATTGGAGGAAAAACAAAAAGCTAGCGAAGCTCGTTTAAATGGAATTGTAGAATCAGCAATGGATGCAATCATAAGTCTAAATCAAGATTCTAAAGTTTTACTATTTAATACTGCTGCCGAAAAAATGTTTGGTTATAAATCCGAAGAAGTCTTGAACAAAAATCTAGATGTGTTAATACCTCAAAGATACAAAGAGAAATATCCTGATAGTGTCGAAATTTTTTTAAGATTAGGGGAAGTTAAGCGCAAAAAGGGACAAGTCATAGAAATGGTTGGACTTAGATCAAATGGTGAAGAGTTTTTTATCGAAGTTTCAATATCAAAAATAAATCTTGGGGAAGAGAAAATAATAACGGCTATATTAAGAGATATCACAGTTCGTAAAAATTCAGAGCAGAAAATCATAAATCTATTAAATGAAAAAGAGATTATCTTAAAAGAAGTTCACCATAGAATAAAAAATAATATGCTAACAATTTTAGGACTCTTAACAATTCAATCCAGTCGACTGGAAAATCAGACAATTAAGAATATATTACTCGATGCGGCAGGTAGAGTAAAAAGTATGATGATCCTATATGACAAATTATACAATACTGAGGATAATGGAAATATATCGTTAAAGACATACCTTCCAAGTTTTATTCAGGAAATAGTAAATATTTTTTATGTAATAAATCCTGTTCAGATTGAAACAAAAATCGATGATATTATCCTCACACCTACAATCCTATCTCCTCTTGGTATAATTTTTAATGAATGGATTACTAATACTATCAAATACAATTCGACTAAGGGTCAAATATCTATTCGAGTAAGTGCAGAAAGACTAGATAATCACATAAGGATCACCTATGAAGACAATGGGAGTGGTTTACCAGAAGGTATTAGCTATGAAAATTCTACTGGTTTTGGATTACAACTGATCCATATGCTTGCCCATCAAATTAATGGATCTGTTTTTATTGATCAAAAGAATCGAAGTAAAAATATTTTAGAAATACCTTTATCAAAATAAATTCTTTCAAGTTTCCAATAAGTAAAAAATCACTAAATTTATCTAGATCTTAATCTTAGATTCAATGAAACCCTATTCGTAAAATAGGAACATTTCTCATAAGAAACTAACGCTTTATAAACACTCCAGCAGCCGAGCTATCACAGCTATTGATTTTATTAATTCATTAGCATTCTCTAATATCTTAAAAATCATCATTTATTTCTCAAAGGATAAATTTTGCGTAATGTGAGTCACTAAAAAGAATTGTAAATCATTCATTAAAAAACTTAGAAAAAGGCAAAAGGTAAACTACTCTTTTTGAACTTGTAACAAAAACAATGCGTTAGATATTGGAGAAAATAATATTCTAAGTAATCGAATGAAAAAGTATCTATTCTTATTTCTTCTTATAATAAATGCAATTCAAATCTATCCCGAAGCCAGTGGAAATAATTCAACTGATCAAGATAAATGGCGTTTAATTTATTATGCAGGTGCACAACTGGAGAATTCTATCCAACGGTCCCATTCGTATTTAAAGATCAAACTACATATCGTTTTAATAATCCCTCTATTAGCAAAAGAATTGGGACTAATAGTGGATTAACTCCTATGAATTCTGAATTTTCAGGATCAAATGCATCGACTCAAATTGGATTAACAAATAAAAATTGGCTTTTTAGTTATACATACGCAAAGATGCTAATGAATCTTTCACCAGAGGGTAATAATGATTTACCGCTAATCTATTTTAATGGTAAAAATTTGCAAAATATATATAATTCCAGAATTGACTACAATTGGTTTATTACATCTAAATATGCGATTAATTTTTCGGGCAGACAATTTGTTCGAAGTGGGACCTATACCTGGGAGAAGGTAATTGATAGCCCTGAATATAGAACTGAATTTATTGCTTTTCCAAGAGTTGAAGTAAATGATAAAATGAGAATTAATATGTTTTCATTGGGACCTAAAATCCCGATTACAGAGACTCTAGAAATAGAACCTTATTTTCAATATAGATCTGTAAATTATTATCTAAATGTTTTCCCCTCTTTGGGAGCAACTACAGTAGGAAACGGATTTATTCCTACAAATCCAGATGATATTCTAAAAGCTTGGACTTACCAAAATCTTGGAACTGCTTACAATTTTAATCTTTATAGTCCTAAAGTATTAAACTTTGGTAATGTTGGTTTAAAAATACTTTATAAGCCGGTGCCGTTTATTATTCTTCGAGGAGATATTCGCAGAAACTATGTTCTAGCTGCATGGGAAATTCGTGGACTCTTAACATTTATGTTTTCTAAATACTTTGGGATAACGATAGGCGGCGTATATGCTCAAAAAGAAGTAAATCCAATGATCATGAAAGCTTGGGAAATCGGTCCAATGATTGTATACAGTTTCTAATTTAAATTCCAATCGAATTTAAAATTGTTAAATTCTAAAATATTATTAAATCATCTTACAGACGAACGCGTAAAATGAGAGACAGTGAGCCTGTCGGTCAATGCCGTCAACTTAAGGATTTTAAACCACATAGCTTGGCTAGGGTGAGCGTCAAGCGATGGGCGGGAATGCACGAAGACTCACGAAGTGAATAAATAATAAACCTTCTCTTTTCTTCGTGTTCTCTGTGCTCTTCGCGGTTAATTCTTTTTCATTTCTCTTAAGTTGACGGCATGCCTGTCGGTAACTTGGGCTAACCGCCCTAACGCACTTATTTATTGATTCATTAAAGAAACGTAATAGAATAATTTTTGTTATTTATCCTATAAATTTTTATCTTTTGCCTAATGTCAGTTATGAATTAAAAATGAATATTTGAATCAGTTAGATTTTTATAATGTTTAGATAGGAATTTCAAAAAATGGATGAGACGTTATATTCGCAAGATAATCCTCACCAAAAAGAGCAATAAAATGATCTTTAGGGTTATAAAAATGATCTGCCTCTTCTAAAATTTGATTGTCTAGTTCGGAGAGAGTAATCTTCATTAAATGCTTCGTTAAGACCTCCGCCATTCTAGTAACTCTATCAATATCTCCTACATCTTTGAAATTGGAAGGCTTAAAGGTTTGATCTCGAACAGTCTCTGTAAAAATAATAGGCATTTTCCACTCTTCCATCACGGATACACCCACCTGAACATGATCCAATGAGAGTTCTGATTTTTCTAAAGCAATCAAATCACCTTCTCCCTTCTCAAATGCTTTTAAGATTTTTGCATATTTATCAGGGAAGTTAAGAGCAAGTATATTCATGCCCATTTTTCGAAAGGACGATAGTAGAAATATTTCTTTATACTCTCTTGCCTTACCAAAAAGGGAAATTAGATCATGCGATATGAGAGAATTGAAAATAGAAAACTCATATAAAAACTTTTTAAAAATAGATTCTTTTAAAAGATTTCCTGTCATGTGTCTTCTTGCCTGAACAATCACTATATTTTTAATTGTTTTTATACCAAGCAAAGTAATGGCATCATGTAATGCTTTTATACTTCCATTTCTACCATATAAACTTGAGTTTGCTACACGTAATAAATCAGCACATAGAGATTTATCTGGGTATAATAATTCTTCTAACTCATTACTACCACTTGTTGTATTTGCTTCAAAGAGCAATATTTTGTGAACTGCATTCGGAATTGGAGGAATAAAAACCTTCTTGAGATGCACATCTCCCTTATCTTCGGAGTTGATTTCCATTGGTTTGTCAGAGAGTATTTCGTATAACTTTTCTTCGATATTCTTTTTTAGAAAAGGCTTCATGATGTAGTAATTAATTTTATTTTTCAACATCTGCGCCTCTTGCACTTTTGAAGAAATAATAAATATTACTTTAATTTCAGGAAAATTACTATTTAATATTTTTAAAAACTGTCCTCCTTCTTTACCAAGAATCGTTGTATCTATAAAGATAATATCAGGTTTTGGATCAAGAGACTCTAGATTATGAAGAATAGATTCTGTGCTATCTGCTTCATTTGTTATCTTGAATGAATTTAAAGTTAGAAATCTTGCTAAGAGTTTTCGTTCAATATTAGATGAATCTGCAATTACCACCTTGTATTCAGAACTAGTTTTAGGATTTATACCAATCGAACTCATAATTTACTCTCTTTTCATTTGTTTTTTTTACATTGTGCTTTATTGAATCTTTCTTATTTTTAACAGTTATACAAGAAATATTTTTCAAATTCAGTTGCTTTTTGAAAAAAATATTTTCGCTTTTTAGAAGAAACTTTATTAATATTATAATATAAATAAATTAGAATCGTTTTAACTATTAGTGGCATACATATTGTTAAATGAGACCCTTTTCTAAATTAATTTAGTTTGGATTTTTTTCAATCAGAAATGAACTGATAGATTGAGTTAAATCTCTATTAACCGCAACAAATAAGGAGAAAGAACTATGGAAAAGATAGATATAAAAATTGATATTAAGGCTCTAATAGAAAAAGTTTTCGATGTTCTTTCTGATCATGAAAAATATTCTAAATTCAATGGAATTCTCTCTTCTAAGTTAATTCAATGGGGGGAGTATGAAAAAAATGGGAAGGGTGCAATTCGCCAGTTGGATAGTTTGGGAGGAACAATCCTAGAGGAAATTCTAGCTTTTAAAAGGAATGATTTTTTTGAATATAAAGTGATTCAGTGTTATGTGAACCTTGGCTTGATCAGAATAGATATACCACTTGTTCATTTACTTGGTAGAGTTAATTTCAAAGAAACAGAAGAAGGAACTGAGATAAATTGGGTTTCTGTTTTTGATTTGGATATACCTTTCCTGAGAGAAGAAATAACAAAGATCATTTCTTACACGAGTGGAAATGCATTCTATTTTTTATTGCAGCAACTGAAATTCAATTTAGAGTTAAATCGATATTAGCCTCTTTGTAAATTGAATCAAATTTGAACCCAAGACATTTTATGAGTTTATTAGAATTCTAGAATATTATGTGAAGACTAATTATCCTTAAGTTTCCAAATTCTTTAAAAACTCAGGTCTAGAATGATTTCAAAACCAAATAAAAGTGTAAACTCCCAAAAATCCCTTGTTTAAAAATAAGAAAGGCACTCGGAAATTCTTGTTTCGATTGAAAACGCCCTACTAGCTTGCAATCCATTCAAATTAAAACCGCTAATGGTGCTTATTTTTCCCGAATCAATCCTTCTAGAATTTTATATTACTACACTTTTTCCAAATTTCTTGTAGCTTTTATAGTAGAAATCTAAGTCATAAAAATTTATATTGTAACCGATTTTTAAAAATAAAGGTAACTTGAATTCGCATGGTGAGAATCCACATCAAATCTGCTGGATTTTTCTAATCTCACCATCCATAACGCAAAAATGTAAAATAGGAAAGGTTAAAAGTGATATTAAAAAGAGACAAAATACAAAATAGATTTATAGGCTTAGGTTGGCTCTTTATTGCCGGTTTCATTTTTTGGGTAAATGCATTTTCCATTTTTTCGAATCATCGCGAAAACAAAGCAAGGCATCCATCTGGAATTGATTACGTTACAGAAATTCCAGCCAGAACCTCCTTCGGGGATGATTTAATTACCGAAGAAGAATTTCATGATCCACTTTATCCTCATAGAAGAATTCCAATCATCGGAAGAGGTATCTTTGCTTCTCCAGAAAATGACGGGCAAGTAGATGAAGATAATATTACATCTCCTAGAGCCAGATTAGAAAAAGATTTTTTAAACCAAGGTTTCGAAGAAGACCTTTCAATGCTTGCGGGTGAAGCTCATTTTGGAAATTGTTTAAATGGAATTTTTACAATGAACTATGATGGTTTTAATTGTTGTTGTGCCTATGCAACAGAGAGCTGTCAAGGGCTTGCTAGAATTTCCTTTGGATTTCCCGCATTACCAATCGATGAGAACGGACAGCGTGGGAAATTGCCTGGATATGTGAGAGCTGTGATTGATGCAAGATGGTTTCGCACAACGTATCCAAATACCCAAAATAAAAATCGCTCCCTAAATAAATCGGTCGATTTTAACAGTGGACCTTTTCAGAGTGGGATTAAATTTCTACCAAACTATCTACAATGGCGTTATATTATCAATAAGGACTTTGATCCTGATAGTGAACAACCAGAAGGTCTAAAGAATTTAATCTCATACTGCAAAGGAAATGTTGCTTTTGATCCTAGCGTTGGAGGGGGAGAAGACAATATACGAAAAAGCTTAATTCCGAATCCAAGTGATCCTCTTTCAAAAGACTTTAGAGCATTTCTACCGAAAGATACTCCAAATGGAAGACCTGATTGGACTCCTAATCCAAGAACCCCGTATGATACTTGCGTTAGACCTTATGACACAAAAGATGTTGCTGGTCGTAGAGTTTATTCTTCGGATTTACATGTAGCATATGAAATGGCAGAAGACTACTGCTACAATAAGATACCACCAGTTCCACATATGTCAAGTAACGGTCTTTTTAAAGATAAACTAGGACGGCATGCAAGATGGAATAATTGGGCTGATCGCTATGAAACACATGGAGTAGATTCTAAGACAAATGAAGCGTTTGATCATAGATTTAAGATCAAACACAGTAATACCTTTTTTCACTATAGAGCAAGTCTTCCCTATGCAAATCGGTATGGTTATGAATTTAATTGCGTTCTAGAAGTAGCAAGACCCTTTGAATTAGAAGTAAGACATGTGGACCCTTGTCCTCCAATGGTGAAATATTCAGATTTAGGCAAAGGCTATGACCCTAAAAATTGTGTTCAGTCAGAGGGTTATGAATACCAAGATACACATAGTGCCTTTGGTCCTGTTTATATTGTAAATGATGCAAAGGCTCCCAACTCACTTCGATTAGCAACAAACAGTGAGTATCCGCCGGGTAAACACCCTTCTTTTTTTGGGGAAAAGGGAATGCCAAATATGAATTGTGTAGATGCAAAACGAAAATGTCTCCGACATGACAGATGGACAAAGAAATGCAATGATGATGGAACTCCTTCTGGAGATTCTAGTGTCATTTTTCCTCCGGAACACGAAGCAAAAGCAAATGCTTGGGAAAATCATAACATCCCAGCACATGATCATGGTAAATGTAAGCCTTTAGAGTGGGATTTTTTCGCTAAACAATACATACGCTAGTATTTTCATTCTCTAGGCTGTGCAGATTCTGAAATTGCTTGAGGAATCTGCTTTCCAGAGCGAGAATATAAATAGAATGAATCAATACACAGCTCTGATACCTTTATTATATCCTTTAAATTTGGATGGAAACGCTTGGTTTCCTAATTTGTATAAAAATGTAATCCTATCTATATTTTTAGATAATCCAGGACGTGCCTTTGGCTCGGATGAATTGATTAAGTATTTATCTACAAATTATTCTCTGAAAGTGCAAAATGTTCCAGAGTTCGAAGAAATCCTTTCCATGCTTTCAAAGGAAGATCAATTGATTCTACCTCAAGGGGAAAAGTATTTAATCAATCCAAGTAAACAACAAGAAGTTGAAGACTATTACACAAAAGTAATTGGGATTGATGAACAAGAAGATGGAAATACAAAACTTGAATTTGAAAGCATCTTAAAAGAAATTACAGCAGTGGATGAAAGTGGACTTCTTTGGAATTCTTTCTATAATGAATTATTCCTTCCATTGGTTTATCATTTTTATATAAGACTTACAAATCCAACTTATAAAACAGAGAAGGAATTACTTCAATCTTACAAGTCCTATATAAATCGATTCTTGCAAAATAAAGATGAAGTGCATGAACTCACAACGAATTTTTTAATTAAAACTTCTACCTCTTTCTTTAAGAAGCATTTAATTGCTTGTATCTTCTATGAATCAGTCAATGGAGAAATGAAAAATTATGATTCAATTCTAAAACTACTCGATCACCCTGATAATTTGGATTTATTCTTAGAGAGAAATATGATTTACTTCATGGAAATTATGCTAACGATGTATTCCATTGAAGAAAGATTAAAATCGTCAACAGCGTCAATAGCATCTTTACTTTTCGAAGATTCTTTTAATCGAAATCTTCACTACACGGATATTACAAATAAACAAAATGATTTTTTCAAAAAGAACTTACGAGCAGAATCTTCTACAATCCTGGAAAATGTTCAAAATGAAAATGCAGCGCTAAAAACAAATCTAAACACAGTGCAGAACGATCTCTCAAACGTTAATTCTCAGATTGAAAATCTAAAAGAAAATTTCAATAAACAATCTAAATACATTTTTAAAATTCAATCTACTATCGAAGAGAAGTTTAAAGAGCATACAGAGAATTCAATAAACAATCTAAAAAATAGAAATGTTGAAATCATCAATAAAATCACTGAACTCTCTATGATCTTTGTTCCAGCAACGATTATTCTACTCTCAGCTGTATTCTATTTACTGCCAGCTTATATTCTCCCTGCTGCATTTGGAATTGGAATCGTGTATTTAGTTAGAGTTGCATTTCATTTGTTTGAATTTCAATTGGATAAAAAGTTAATCGAATACTTTAAAAATGAATTAAAACATTTTGAAAAGAATGTTCCCACTTCCTCACAAGAGGTTGTAAATACACAACCCCAAACAACTTCTGAATTGCAAGCAGTTGAGGTAACTAAGTAATATGTTCTTTTTGGCATTTCTCCCTATTCTTGTTATATTTGGAATTGTAGGATATCTAGTTTATATGGGAGCATTTCTTCCTGTTCCTATCGAGGAAAGAAACGTTGGACCTTTTCATTTTATTTATAGAGAAATAAACGGAAAAGACTTTTCTCTTGTGGGAAATACAACACGTGAAATTGGAGAACTATTAAAACAATATAATTTTTCCAATGTTAAATCGTTTCAAATTTTCTACCCCGAAGAAGAAAAAAAACTTTCAGAAGTTGGTTTCATTGTCTTAGAAACGGTTCAAGATTTGGATGGAGTAAAAATTAAATCCATTCCAGAAAATCTTTGTATGACAACAACCTTTCCTTTCCGAAGCTCCTTTTCTTTTGTATTAGGATTTATGAAAGTAGACCCCGCACTCAAATTCTATCGCCAAAAAAATTCCTATAAAAAAACAGAAGCGATGGTTTGCTTAGATCAAGATACAATTCAATACATGCAACCAATTGTGAAGTAACGGTGTTGCGAATTCGCCAATTCGCGCTGGTCTATTAATATCTTTAAGATTTATTTTTACTTATTCCCGCTTCCCAGCATATTCTTACTTTATTTCTTTTTTGTATAAAAAAGAAATAAAGTAACAAACAAAGAAAAAACCCGAAACTGCGGCATTCTACTACTAACACGCAGGATTCTCCATTTGGGCTTTTTGTATTTCGGTTGTTTAAGGAGAAGGATGATTTTTAGGATTTGGAGATTTTTTATTTCTTTTCAATTTAGTGTTACTCTATAGCTAACGTCTTCTTACGAAAAGATTCTCATACTGGAACACCCCTTTTGCAAAGGGGGATCGAGGGGGATTGGAAATAGAAAAAGTTGATGTTAATACTAAAAACATTTTTCTCTTATTCCCGCTTCCAATCGAAGCGAAATCTCCATTCGGGCTTATTGTAATTCGGTATTCAGAATCACTATATCAATTTTGTTATACAATGAATCGATTTTTTTACCTGAATTGAAAACATTCAAGTCCATTGCTTCAATGCTTCATCCAATTCATTTAAAGCAACAAGTGCTTGCTCTACATTTGTTCCTGTTAAATTAAAACCTGAATTTAAACTAGCCAATATATTTTTTTGTAAGCGTGTTCTAATTTTCAATAATTCAAGAATTGGAATAGTTTCCTTTAATTTTTTAAAATTCTCGTCTTGGGAAGTTTGCAAGTTAGATATTGCATCTAAAACTTTTTGTTGCTGTTCATTCATCTCATCTTCCAATTCTGTTATTTTTCGAAAGACTTGTTTTACTAAATCATAGAGCAAATCAAGACGATCCTCTTTTGATGTCGCATACCAACGCATGTCTAATTGATTCGGATCAAAATTTTCCATGCGTTATATCCTTATTTCTTTTCATATTTTATAAATGCAGTTTTACAACGTTCTAGTATATTGCAAATCTGATCTCTTATAGAAACATTCTCTAATGAACCAAATATATAACCTAGTTTCTCATATTGATTGGTTGCAACGATTACTTGCCTATAAACCTTTATTGTTTATTTAAATACTGTTGTAGAGAAATAAAAAGAACCATCATGATTGTATTTTAATTTTCCGTTTAAACTTTGAGAGGAAAGAGAAATATAACCCTTATTAATTGAATATGTTCCCTCGTATTCTCTTTTGCCTGTAGAATCGAAAATTCTAAAGTTACCTGAAAAGAGTTCAATCTTTTTTGCAGGCAATTTCTTTGTATAATTTTGCAGAGGAATATATTGATTTTCTTCTTCTATTAAAGTGAACACTTTAGAAGCAACGATAGAAGGGACAGAGTTTGCGAGTTCCTCATTAAAAATATAGGAATCAATGCTAGGAATATAATAAGCAAATTCATCCATACTAATATTCACTTTTCTATATTTGATTTCCGTTCCAAAAGGAATGGCTAATAATTCTTCACCACCTAGCTTATCTTTTACAATTATATAATTTTTAGGAATATAACCGATTAAATCTTCGCTAGGAAGATTTTCAACGTTTGTAAGTTGGTCATTCCAAAATTCTCTAACATTATTGTATGCAAGCTTAATAATGTATATAGGTATGAAAAGCATAATGAATGAAATGATAGTGGCAAACAGATTTGTTATTAATCTCGTTTTCCAATTTTGATTAACCCAATGTAAAAATCTAGGGGATGTAAAGAAAGAATATAGAAATTCCCAACCATTCTTTAATGAGAGGATAATTAGATTTTTTCCCAAAGACCACAGAAATACTAATATGTGATTTATAAATTTTAAAGGTTTATCAACTAGACGGCGTTGAAAAATTTTTAAATCCGACCATAAGTTTAAAAAAAATTCTTTATAGTGCTTAAAGGGTATGAAATGACTATCCGCTTTAATCTCTTTCTTCTTATATTCAATAATCTCCTCAAATAACTTTGGGCGCTTTGCCGCCGATACGCAAATTCTGCATTGCTCCAATAAATGATCCTTCCTTCTCTGAAGTTCTATTGGCTCTCTATAGAATATCCTTTCTAATTTTTCTACTTGGTATAAAAATGCATAATCTACATCTCTAGGATTAATATTATAATTCGGAAATTCCAATATTCTAAAAGCACTTAGAATTATTTGCATATCATCATCAGATAATACACTCTTAGTCTCAAATTCTTCTGGTATCATTTTCTTATCCATTCCTGTTCTGGAATAATTTTAAATCAACAAACCTTTCAAACCCAAAGTGCCATAATTTGTCTGAAGCATTCCCCATAACCCAAATTCACCCCACACTAAGCACTTTAGTGCTCTCTTCTCCAAACTGAACTACTACATATTTAGTGGACACGATTTTAGGCAAATTGCTTCTCATAT
>DAORDH010000039.1:0-11036 GCA_035345875.1 Leptospiraceae bacterium
TCGTGTGAGGAGAAGACAATGCAAAATCAGAATGAAAACGTAGAGAGAGTAACATCGAATTCTAATTTAAAAAGAAAGAGTATTTTTCTAAAAACAAAAAAATGGTTTTTTCAAAATGGAATCGAACCAATGCTAAAAGGCGGACTCTTTGGAATCGGAATTGTGATAAGCATTGCAACCGTTGGACTACTTGCAGTCGCAGTGACCGGAACATTTAACACATTTAGTTCTGGAAACGTAATGAAAGCATCGGATATCAATGCAAACTTTGCTAGTTTAAAAACAGCTATCGAAGGAATTCCAACACAACAATCACTAAGACTCATTTATGAAACGGATGTTACATCTTCTACAAATACTGTTACTGTATCTGGACTAAATGGAGATACGGACTTATCGTATCGAATTCATACAGTGATTGTTTCAAACACTGCTTCAGGTTGTGATACTTTTGTAAGACCAAACAATGATTCAAACACTGCAAATTATAGCTCCCTTGGTATAAATGCATCTACAAGCACAGTTGGCCAAGCTTATTACTCAACTATTGGAGGATTACGAGTAGGTTCAACAGGAACGTCAAACGATATGGTTAGTTGTCATTCCTTCCTTTATGCAAAGACTGGATTAAAAAGACATTTGGTAGCGGATTGCATTGATATGGCAAATGCCTCTTCGACTGTTCAAAATAAAGCGCACTACGGCGGACTTTGGACTAATTCTGCTACAAACATATCGTCCTTAGTTTTCTTTTCCACTTGTGCCAATGGAATCGGTGCAGGTTCCCACATTGAAGTTTGGGCAAGAAGATGAAAAACATTCCATATTAAATTTTTTAAATCAACACAAAATAAAAAACTTGACGTATAGCCAATAATTGGCTATATATCTTAATATGGCTTTCGTAGTAAAGTTCAAGAATAATAAAATACTAGAAGGCGTTAAGCGGATGCCTACTCTTGAACAAAAGAAATTGTCATATTTGATTGATGATTTAGAAACAAATGGACCCGTGCAACCGAATTGGAAAAATTATAGTAGGCTTGGAAAAAATAAGTTTCACTGTCATTTATCTTATAAATGGGTAGCATGTTGGGAATATGATGAAAATCAAAATAATTCAATTAAAATAATCGAGGTATATTATGCAGGCAGTCGTGAAAACGCACCATATTAAAATTATCATAGAAGCAAAAACTATCCCTATAAAATTAGCGAATTTTCTAAAAAAAGAATATGGAACTCAATATAGAGTATTGACGAATAAAGAGGATAATGATGGTAATCCGCTTATTGCAAAGAATACGAAATGGTATAAGGATATTAAAAATAAAATTACTCCAGCCGACAGCCTAAAAATTTATCGACAAAATAAAGGTTTATCCCAAAGTCAGTTAGCAAAAAAGCTAGGAGTCTTACCTTCAAATATTTCGGAAATGGAACGAGGCAAGAGAGGTATTAGTAAAGAAATGGCAAAAAATTTATCTAACTTGTTTGAAACTTCTATAGACAAGTTCATTTAGTAGAATTAATTTTTTCCGAAAGCAAACGGAATCGGTGCAGGTTCCCACATTGAAGTTTGGGCGAGAAGATGAACAGCATTCCGTATTAAAAAGCTATTTTATTTTTGACCTTTTAAATGAACGCAAAATAAAATCCTTGGCGGAACTGTGTAAAAGCTTAAAAAAATCTAACCACGAAGATCGCGAAGGTCAAAATTTCCGAGGAAATTTACAATTTTTCTTCGTGGCCTTCGTGCACCTCGTGGTGAAAATCTTGTTCTTACACAGTCCCTTATAAGTAGTTCAAATGAGGTTTGCTCCTATTGTCATTGAAAAATGGCAATGGGCTTGAGAGAATCGAAAGAGATGGAACGGAGGGCTTTGGCGCAGGCTATTAGATAATTAGAATTCATTTCTATGCACAAAATCAAAGTTTGTTCAGAAAATTATCAATTTTGTATATTAGCAAAACCTTAAAGTATCTCTCAAGACATGTAGAACCGTTTAGTATAGAGTATATTTAAAAATAAAAAAATCTTTTCATTTAACTTGACTCACCAAATTTAATTTTAGTAACTGAATCGTGTGAGGAGAAGACAATGCAAAATCAGAATGAAAACGTAGAGAGAGTAACATTGAATTCTAATTTAAAAAGAAAGAGTATTTTTCTAAAAACAAAAATAAACCATCGGTGCCAATCGGTGAATCTCGGTGGTAATCTTCTAACTAGCCGCTAAACCTTTTTCTATAAACGGAATCAACTCTGGCGCATTTAGAATTTGAAAATGATTTCTTCCCAGAAGCTTTAAAGTTCTAGATTCAGGATTTGATTTTTTTTGAAATACTTTTTCAGTTAAAGCCTGGATACTCCATTTTTCAATGATCCCATCTCCAAAAAAAGTCTGAAATAAATTATCATTCTCTCCTGCAAAGCTATATATTTCATAGGCATCTATGTCGTCTAACTCTCCAAAATAATGCTCTGTTCTATAGCGAAAGAGTTGATTTCCTAGTTTCCAGTCTTCCTCTCGGATGATTCCATGCGATAGATCTTTAATTGCATCACTTCTTAAATTTCCAATGAATCCTGCTAGTTTTAAAAACCAAAAAGGAGAAGCTTGCATTGCAATCCCCGCCCAAAATCCAATTTTTTCTATATAAGATCCACCATTGGGAGAACTAATGATAAAGACTTTTTTTATATTTGGGAGATAACTCGCATTCGCCTCTTTTGCATAATAAAGAGTGCTTCTTAGAACAAGCCCTCCCTGACTATAGGTAATAACATGAAGTGGTAAATTTGGTTCTATCGCGAATAATTTTTTTAGAAGTTCGTGTAAGTCTTTTCCATTTACGGAAATATGTGCTCCTTGATTGTAACGAATGTAGATTGGAAAATAGCCTTTATTTAGAAAATAATCTCCAAGCCCTGTGTCCTCGTCTGCCATTTTCATCCACAAATGCTCATCACAAAAAAGTCCTGGAACAAATAGAATCGCTTCTTTAAATCCGGATTTTCTATACAAATCCACTATCGTCTCAGCATTTACATCTTCCCCATTGTAACGAAACAAAAGTCTTATTTTAGAAAAACTAATTAAATCATCATGAGAGCTTCCTAAAATACTGCTAATTACTTTATTTTCGTAAAGAGTTCGAATCATATAGTCTTCTGCTACATCAAGGGAATGGGTTGCTACTCCAAATGCATTTTCTGTGGAGTCTATCGCTATCTCCATCCCTTTGTTTGTCACATCCGCTGATTGTTTTAATTTGTTACTTGCTTCTTGTAGATAGACAGGTAAATCTTCAATTTGTAAAAACTTTTCATCTGAAAGATTTTCCAATGTAGAGGCAGTCCAATTCATCGACTTATCTAATGCATCTTTTACTCCACTCAGAATACTGTTTGTGACATTGCCTGTTATATTTAAAATTTGCTTTCCGAAAATAGTTAAATCTGTGTTTGGATGCTTCATGCTATTCTCCATGGATAATCGTTCCCTTCTTTGTTATTACATCGTATGTATAGATCATTGATTCTAAATTTTGATTTTTGACTTTTGGATCTGGTTTTTGTTTTATAATACAAACCAATTGATTCTTGTGGCTATTCAAAAGTAGCCTCTCAAAAAAATAACCTTCTGGTAATACTTCATCTAGTTTCTCATCATGAGGATGGTATAGAAAGATCTGAATTAGATCTTTATTGTTTAAAAAGCCGTCTTTATTGGTATCAACTGTCATTGCAAAGACGAGCATTCGATTCCCAAGATCTAGACTTTCTTTTATTACTTCATCATTTTTCTTAATTTTTTTAATAAAGTCGGCTGGGAAATAATCTAGGATATAAACTTTTTTATTAAATAGTTTTTTAGTTTTACCTGTATTTAGATTTACAAAGGTTATATTTCTTGCATGATTCATAACCTCTTCAGGACCGAAGCCACCCGCTTCTCTCACTAAGTCAGTAGGATAATATAAATAATTAGACCAAATAATTTTAGAATTTTCGCTTAACGTATCTTTTGGTGACTCTCTCACCAATATTTCACTTGAGGTCTGTGGTTCTTCATTTAGTTCCACGCCTTTTTCAAAGTAAAACCAAGTCTTGGCAAGAGAGTAAATTAAAATCACAGTGATGACTACCATCACTGTGATTACAAATCCTTTAATTTTTTCCACTGAGGAAACTCTCTACAATAGAAATAATTTCTTTATACTCTGCATCTGTCATATAAGGAAAGAGTGGGAAATTTAAAACAGTGCTACTTACTTGTCTTGCATTTTCTCCACCAAATCTTTTCTTTAAGAACTCTTTCGCACCTGGTTGATCTGACATTGCACCCGGATAGATATTTCCAAAACCAATTCCTTTTTCTTTTAGGATTGCTTCTAGTTTTGTTCTCTTTGCATTTTCAAAAAGAGTTACATTGCAGTATCCATTTTCAACATAATCACTCGGAGGAGTAATGTCATTAACCCCTAGAGCTTTTAGATCTTTGTGATATCTTGCAGCAATTTCTTGTCTAGATTTGAGTCTTGCCTCAAAATGATCTAAACTTAAATTTACAAAAGCAGCTTGGAGTGAATCCATTCTAGAATTCCAACCCACAGCACCATGTCCATAATGAGTCGTTCTTCCGTGATTCGCAAGCATTCTTACTTTATCGGCTAACGCTTGGTCATTTACAAAAACGGCTCCTCCATCTCCTGCAGCTCCTAAAACTTTGGCAGGATAAAAAGAAGTAGTAGAGATTGTGCATCCTTTGTAAACAGGCTCGCCTTTGTATTTTACTCCAAAGCTTTGTGCTCCGTCTTCAATTAAGACTACACCTTTTTTCTTGCAGAGCTCTCTAAAATCAGAAAGTCTAGAAGAGCCCCAACCGTATAAATGCACGATCATTGCTGCCTTTGGTTTTACTTCATCGATTGCTTTTTCAAACGCTGCAAAGTCCATTTGTAAATC
The DNA here is from genome assembly GCA_035345875.1 of Leptospiraceae bacterium. Lineage (GTDB taxonomy): Bacteria > Spirochaetota > Leptospiria > Leptospirales > Leptospiraceae > UBA2033. The sequence continues at coordinate 4,972 of DAORDH010000039.1, forward strand.
AGTTAGATTTGTATCAACTGTGTATGGATTTGCTCCAACGTTTACAACTGCTTCGAAGGTTGCCCAGAAAGTAGAATCAGGTAAAAGCACGTTATCCCCTAGACCCACTCCCACTGCACGAAGAGCTAATTGCAATGCGTCAGTTCCGTTTGCACAGCTAACAGCAAATCCAGTTTGAGTATATTCAGCGAGTCTTTTCTCGAGAGTAGCCACTTCAGCGCCTCCGATGAACTGAGCATTTTTACTCATTTCACTCACCTTTCTATTCCACGAATCTAAAAATCCGTCCTCAAATCTCTTTATATCAATAAATGGTACTCCCATATTTTCCTCTCAATATTTAAAAAAATTTACCACCGATGGACACCGATCGCTTCGCTGCACCGATATGCCACCGATTTTCCTTATAATACTATCCGCTTCCATTCAAGCTTAGGGTTTCCAAAATTAATTAAATAACCAATTTTAATTCCACTAGCCTTTAAATAATTCATAAGTTGCGCTTGCATTTCTTTTACAATTGAATTTGTAACTTTTAATTCAAGAATAACTTTTTCCTCTACAAAAACATCTGCAATAAAATCACCAACGTTTATACCTTTATAAACAACAGACAATTTAGCCTGTGATTTATAATTTATATTCATTCGATCCAACTCAATTAATAATGCTCGATCATAAACACTTTCTAAAAACCCAACGCCAAGCGTATTTGAAACTTCCATACAAGCTCCAATAATTCGATCCGTTAAGTCCTTTTCCAAAACCCTATCGTATCTCTTATCGGTGTCTTCGGTGCTCATCGGTGGTAATCTTCTCTGATTCATTTTCATCCGTGGTTAAAATCTTTTCTCCTTTCGGGGTTAAATCCTAAATTCTAAAACAACAACTTCTCCACTTCCTTAAAATGACTCACTGGGTAGAAGGTGACACCTTTTTTCACATAGTCTGGAATTTCTTTTAAATGAGCATCATTGTCCTTTGGATAAATGATTTTAGTTACACCTACTCTCTTAGCTGCCACAATCTTTTCTTTGAGACCACCAATCGCTAAAACCTCACCTGTTAACGTTAGTTCCCCTGTCATACCAAATCCATCGCGAACTACTTTATCTTTTGCGAGTGAATAAATGGCAGCTGCCATCGTAATTCCCGCACTCGGTCCATCTTTTGGAGTTGCCCCATCTGGAACATGAATATGAATTCTCTTATCCGAAAAAATCTTTCCATCTGGATCGATTAAATTTCTTACATAGCTATAAGCAATGTTTGTAGATTCATTCATCGTCTTGCCAAGTTTTCCTGTAAGCATGAGACCTTCTTTTCCTTTTAAGAAAATCGCTTCTACTAAAAGTGTAGCACCACCCACAGCAGTCCATGCAAGACCCAGAGCCATACCTGGCTTATCTGCCTTGGTCATTCTCTCATCTACATAGAGAGGAACTCCAAGATATTCTTCTAATTGATCTGGAGTGATAGAATGATTCACTTTTGTTTTACTTACAATCTTATAGGCAATCTTTCTTGCGATCTTATCAGACATTCTCTCTAAATTTCGAAGTCCTGCTTCTCTAGAATAGGAATTGATCAGAGATTGAATGGCAGGACTTGTCAAAGTCACCTTTTCTTTTCCGAGTCCATTTCTTTTTAAAACTTTTTTCCAAAGATATTTTTTGAAAATTTCAATCTTTTCTTCTGTGATATATCCAGAAAGGCGTATAACGTCCATTCGATCGACTAAAACTCTTGGAATTGTATCAAGTGTATTTGCAGTCGCAATAAATAAAACTTTAGACAAATCAAATGGCAAATCCAAATAATGATCTCTAAAATTTACATTCTGCTCTGGATCTAAAACCTCAAGTAGTGCAGCCGCTGGGTCTCCCGAATATCCCGTTTTAATTTTATCAATTTCATCGAGTAAAATCACTGGATCCTTTTCTTTTAAAATCCGAAGGGCACTTAAAATCTTTCCGGGGAGTGCTCCTACATAGGTTCTTCTATGACCCTTTACCTCTGCTTCATCTCTCACTCCACCTAGAGAAAAACGATAGAACTTTCTACCTAAAGCTTCTGCCACTGATTTTGCAATCGATGTCTTTCCTACTCCGGGTGGACCAACCAAACAAAGAATTGTCCCTGATTTATTATCCGGATTTAATTTCTTCACAGCTAGAAATTCTAAAATCCGATCTTTTACATCCGTTAGTCGATAGTGATCCCTGTCCAAAATCTTTTTTGCATATTGGATATCAATATTTCTTTTGGGTGGGGCTTCCCATGGCAGTGAATCTATAATCTCTAGATAATTACGGGTAACGTTGTATTCAGGAGAATTATAATCGGTTACTTGGATTCTTTCGATTTCTCTTTTTACTTCTGCATAGATTTCTTCTGAGACCTCAGCCTTTTTTAAGCGATCTAAGAGTAAATCGTATTTCTTTTCTCCTTTTTCTTCGCCCATTCCAAGTTCTCCTTGGATTGCCTTTAATTGTTCGCGAAGAAAAAATTGCCTTTGCTGTTTGTCCATTTTGCTATTGATCTGATCATTGATCTTTCGTTGAACAGCGATTAGCTCCAACTCTTTCTTTAAATAGATAATTACTTTTTCGAGTCTTTGAAAAACATCTTCTTCTTCTAAAATAAATTGAAATTCCTCTTTGTCCAAATTTAAAATGGATGCAACAAAGTCAGCCATTCGTCCTGGCTCATGCATATTCACAAGAGAAAGCTTCATATCTTCTGTAAAAAGCGGATTGTTTTGTGCGAGCTCTTTGGTTAGAACAAGTAGATTGCGCATCATGGCTTTAAGATCAATCTTACTTCCTGTGTTCACTTTATCCACCGGATAATCGACCTTAGCCACTAGATATGGATCTTCTTTTAGAATCTTTGTGATTTTGAAGCGATGAATTGTATTGATTAATATATGAGTTCCGCCATCGGGTAGATTCATTTTTTTTAGAACCTTTGCAATAACCCCCATGGTATAAATATTATTGACCGGATTTTTCTCGCTCTCTTCTTTGATTAAGAGGCTAAGTCCGATAAACCCGTTGTTTTTATAAACTTCATCCACAGAATTCGAAAATTTTCCAACAGGAACAATCAGTGGTGTAATGATTCCAGGAAAAATAGGACGATTTTTGATTGGAATAATGTGTAACTCGTCAGGTAGTATTTCCTCAATTGTGTCTGGATCGGAAGTTTTCTTGGTTCGTATGTTTTTTTTGGATACGGCTTTTTTCATAGAAAATGTTTTTACGTCAATATTTTTGGTATGAGAGAGTAAAACAATGAAAAATAAACATAAATTTCTATTAATCCTATCTATTCTAGTCAATCTTCTTCTAGTTCTTTTCCTGTTTCCTGCAAATCAAGTTAGAGTAAAATTTTTCTTTTACAAACTCTTTGGGCAACAAGTCCCCGATAAAATCCCTCTTTTTTCTAAGCTAGTTCTCATCCAAGACTACAAACCGATTTCTGTTTTGCCCTCTCCCGATACCAGATCCTCTAAACTTCCTTCTATGCCAATCATCGAAACCCATGGTCATATTGGAAATTTTTTCCAAACAAAACCAGATGATGTTTCAAGAGATTTAACTGCTCTTGGAATCAAAAAATTTATCAACTTGAGTTTCACAACTGGTCAAGAATTTGTGCAATTGAAAAAAGATTATGCTGATCCTAGAATCATTCACTTTAGCACGTTCAATTGGAAACGTCTTTCCGAGGACAATTTTGCTGAGAAAATGCTCTCCGATTTAAAACAAGACATCGCAAATGGAAGTCGAGGAATTAAACTTTGGAAAAACTATGGTCTCACTTTAAAAAAGAAAAATGGTGAAAGACTTAAAATTGATGATCCTGAATTAGATCCTCTCTTTGAAGAATGTGCTAAATCTGGGCTGATTATTTCCATTCACACTGTAGATCCGATCGCTTTTTTTTCTCCAATTGATGAGAAAAATGAACGTTATGAAGAATTGCTCCGCCATCCAGAATGGTCTTTTTCCTCCAGTGAGTTTCCCTCGATCGAAACGGTTCTCCAAGAAAGAAACAATCGTTTTAAGCGTCATCCCAATCTAAAATTTGTTGCCCTTCACTTTGCAGAACACGCAAATGAATTGGAAAAAGCAGAAAAATTTCTACTAGAACATCCAAATGTCATGGTTGATATTGCCGCCCGTATTGACGAGCTAGGAAGACAACCCATTCACGCAAAAGCATTCTTAGAAAAATATGCAGACCGCATTCTATTTGGTGTCGACGGACCTCCCGATCGAGGCAAGTTAGAAATCTATTCTCGCTTTTTAGAAACGACCGATGAATACTTTGATTATTTCCCAGAAAACAAACCCCGTAAAGGTTTCTGGAAAATCTATGGACTCGGTCTCTCGCGCGAGGCTCTTGAAAAAATCTATTTCGCAAACGCTGAGAAATTGTATAAATAAAGGGAAAAAGATTACCACCGATGAGGACGATGAGCACCGATAAAAGATACGATAATTCAAAAATATCCATCGTTTCTGTATCTTTCCGTTATCGGTGTCCTCGGTGGTAAATTCTTAATTTGACAAACCCCAACTTCGTGTTCCTTCGTGTCCTTCGTGGTGATGAAATCTTTTTACTATAAGTTTTTTTAACCACGAAGAACACGAAGAGGCACGAAGGGTTTTTCCTTTTAACTTCTAACCCAACTTCGTGTTCCTTCGTGTCCTTCGTGGAAGAATATCTTTTACTACCAGTTTTTTTTTAACCACGAAGAGCACGAAGAGGCACGAAGGGTGGAATAAGCACGATGGGTTTTTCCTTTTTACTTCTAACCCAACTTCGTGTTCCTTCGTGTCCTTCGTGGAAGAATATCTTTTACTACCAGTTTTTTTTTAACCACGAAGAGCACGAAGAGGCACGAAGGGTGGAATAAGCACGAAGGGTTTTTTCTTTTTACTTCTAACCCAACTTCGTTTTCCTTCGTGGACTTCGTGGTAGAATATCTTTTACTACCAGTTTTTTTTAAACCACGAAGAGCACATGCGAAGGCGCTGGTCGTGAATACTTGGAGCGAAGGGTGGAATAAGCACGAAGGGTTTTATTTATAAAACATAACGTCTTAAGCCAAATTTTAATTTTTTCACATTAAAATTTATTAAAAGCCCTTTGTTAATTTGAGAAAGTTTCATATATGTCATGATTTGAGCCTCATGGATAGGCTTAATTTCAGAAATACTTTTCAGCTCTACAATCAGACTTCCCTCTATAAGCAAATCAATTCTATATGCAGCCTCTATCCGATTACCTTTGTAAAGAATTGGTAAGTCTTTTTCACTTTCAAATATAATGTTATTTTCGAGTAGTTCATAAATTAAACATTGCTTGTATGTGCTTTCAAGAAGTCCAGGTCCCAAATTTTTATGCACCTCTATCGCGCATTTAATAACCTGAAAAGATATATTTTCAAACTCCATTCATCCCCTCCAAAGAATACTTCATTATTAGACAATCTGCAAATCTATTAACAATTACCTAACTTCGTGTTCCTTCGTGGACTTCGTGGTGAAATATCTTTTACTATCAGCTTTTTTTAACCACGAAGTGCACGGAGGGGTTTCTTTTTTACCACTAATCTAACTTCGTGTTCCTTCGTGGACTTCGTGGTAGAATATCTTTTACTACCAGTTTTTTTTTAACCACGAAGTGCATGAAGAGGCACGAAGGCTGGAATAGGCACGATGGGTTTTTCCTTTTTATTTCTAACCCAACTTCGTGTCCTTCGTGGTAATGAAATCCTTTTACTACCAGTTTTTTTTAACCACGAAGAGCACGAAGAGGCACGAAGGGTGGAATAAGCACGAAGGGTTTTTTCTTTTTACTTCTAACCCAACTTCGTGTTCCTTCGTGTCCTTCGTGGTAATGAAATCCTTTTACTATAAGCTTTTTTTAAACCACGAATAGCACAAATAGGCACGAAGGGTGGAATAAGCACGATGGGTTTTTCCTTTTTACTTCCAACCCAACTTCGTGTTCCTTCGTGTCCTTCGTGGTAATGAAATCCTTTTACTATA
>DAORDH010000039.1:11136-49154 GCA_035345875.1 Leptospiraceae bacterium
AACCCAACTTCGTGTTCCTTCGTGTCCTTCGTGGTAATGAAATCCTTTTACTATAAGCTTTTTTTAAACCACGAATAGCACAAATAGGCACGAAGGGTGGAATAAGCACGATGGGTTTTTTCTTTTTACTTCTAAGCCAACTTCGTGTTCCTTCGTGTCCTTCGTGGTGATGAAATCTTTTTACTACCAGTTTTTTTTTAACCACGGATAAACACGGATAGACACGGATGGTTTTCCTTTTTACTTCCAACCCAACTTCGTGTTCCTTCGTGGTCTTCGTGGTAATGAAATCCTTTTACTATAAGTTTTTTTAACCACGAAGGACACGAAGAGGCACGAAGGGTTTTTCCTTTTTACTTCTAACCCAACTTCGTGATCCTTCGTGGTCTTCGTGGTGATGAAATCTTTTTACTACCAGTTTTTTTTTAACCACGAAGAGCACATGCGAAGGCGCTGGTCGTGAATACTTGGAGCGAAGGGTGGAATGTTTTTTCTTTTTACTTCTAACCCAACTTCGTGTTCCTTCGTGTCCTTCGTGGTTGAATCTCTTTTACTACCAGTTTTTTTTAACCACGAAGTGCATGAAGAGCACGAAAGGGTTTTGTTTTGCTTACACTAAAGATCTATTAAACTTAGGAGTAAAGATTGATTAAACTTATCCTAAATTTATCCTACTACCTATCTTTAAGGGAAGTTTACCCCTATCTTTACGCTATATATAGTCTTTCTTTACTGTTTAACTAACGCCTTCCATCTACGCCTATCTGTGTTCATCTGTGTGCATCCGTGGTAAAAAAAAAAATTTCTATCACTTCTAATTGAACTGAAATCTCAAAATTACAAAAATAAATTTTTTTTAAAAAAAATTTTAAAATTTTTCAGTAAAGGTTGACACAAAGTAAAGAAACGTAGCAGTATTGCAATTCGAGGTCGCCATCGCTTTGGGATTTTCCAGATCATCTTCGCTATGCTCGACCCCAAAAAATCAATAAAGGGGAATAAACGAATGATCAAAATGATCAGTAAATTATTAGTCGTGCTTTCTCTTTGTTTTTTTGTTACTTCATCTATTTTCGCTGATGATCAAGACTTCAAAAACAAAGGAAAATCAAGAATCATAGTTGGGCTCGGTATCCAGTTCGACTCAAATAGCCTCGGAGGAACTATCGTCAAAGACGGATTGGATTCCGGACAAATCAAAACAGACTCTAATGGTAACTATGCCGGTCAGCAAAAAGCCGTTATCGCTGAAAATAAACTACAAACTTTAGAAAACCTTTCTGGCGGACTTATTTCTTATAAATCCACAGGTCCTATGACTGCGGGTAGTTTAACTCTCGGATACGAAAAAGATGTCGGCGACAATTTCTTCTGGAGAGCTGGAATTAACTTTTCAACAAAAATTTCTGGTGGTCGTACTTCTTCTACAGCTTCTGGCTATGATTGGTATGATGTAACTTGGTATTATAAATCTCTTGTAATTCCAGTTTATTTTGGTATTAAATTAAACGTTGGTTCAAGATCTGCAATTTATGTTGCTCCAGGTTTACATTACTACCAAGCAGAATGGCAATTAAAAGGAAGAAATGATGGAAACGGACTCGATGCAGTAACCGGTGGTCTCGCAAGAAGCCTACCAGTTGCAAGTGATGCAGCAAGACCAGGCGTTATCAATGAAGATACAAAATTCAGCGGTAGCGGATTTGGTATGAGCTGGTTAACTGGTGTTCAAACAAAAGTTACCGAAAAAGGATATGCATTTATCGAAGTTGAAAACCACTTTTCTTACAAACAAGGAAATGGTGGTACAAAGTCTTCTGGTGGTATCGCAGCAATTGCTCCTCAACCTGCTTATCCTGTAACCGTTGGTGGAACCATTTATAGAGTCGGCTATAAGCATGAGTTATAATAAGGAGAAATGAATCACATGAAAAAAACTTTTAAATTCTTATCTTCCGTTTTATTTGTTTCTATACTAGCAGTTACCAACTGTCACTATAGTACAGGTGGAAGCCAAACTAATGGAGCAGTAGTTGCAAACTATGTAAATAGTTTAGTTCGTTCTGCTGTTACTGGAAACTGTGCAATTAGCGTTAACCTAGGATCTCTCTATGCAGGAGCAATCGTGCAAGGTGCTGCTGGTAGTGCTACAAAATTTCCACAAGCAAAATATGAAGCAGTAACTGGATCTACCATTTCTGCTCAAAACTATGCATCTTATGCAGCTGTTCCATACAACAAAAAGTATGATGCTTTTTTAACGAACTCAACAGATGGAACCTCTTGGACAAACGCACTTCGTGGAACTGCGATTGCAAACCAAAAAGCATCAATAGATTTAGGAGCATACCTAGGGAGAGCAGCGTTTTTATGTAATGCAAACGCAGCAACAACTGGAGCTACTCTTGCGGCAGCTTTGACTGCTTATAGAACTGCTTCTACTACAGCAGGAGCCGATAACTTCACGGCTGCAGAGAATACTGCTGTGACCACTCTGTTGACTGCTCTTGGAACAAACTTTGCAACAATTGAAGGTGCATTTACTGGCTTTGGTTGTGCAGCTATAACTGGTGCTCTAGCAGCAACATATACAAACTTTGGTGGATCCGCTCAAACTGTTTCTCTTTACAACGCTAGATTAGCTTACACAAGTGGTCTTGCTTTAATGGCATGTGCTAGAATTCCAAGAAGTAGCTGTTCTACATCTGCTCTTGTTACAACAACTAGAGATGCAGATGTTGCTAGCTTAGTAGCTACTTACCAAACAATCAATGCTACTCCTGAATGTAGAAAGCCAAGTACTGGTCTTTTAGCTTCTGTTCTCTCTACCGGAGCAACAGGACTTCCAAAAGAAACTACTTTCTTAGGAGCAAATACAACGATTGATTTAGGTGGTGGTAGAATTTACCAAAACACTGCTGCTGTTGGTGGTTCTGAAGGAAGTTTAACTGGACTTTCTTCTACTGGATTACTCGCTGCTAGAGCTTATCCTAAATCAGGAGCTCTCTTAGGGATTGCTTCTTCTTTTACTTCTGCTCATCCTATGATCGCAGGAACAACCGCATATCCTACAGCAACTGACGGATCTGTTGCAACTCCTTATTACGGTGGTTCTAACATCAATGCTACAACTGTTACTTCTTGTGATGCTTTAGGCTTTGGTAACTATGGACCAACTCCAATCCAAACAACTGATTCTTTAGCAACTGTAAACTCTAAAAAGACTTTAACAGATGTAAAAGAGATCGTTTATGCATTCTCTGCAAACAATACCGTTGCAAAAGCATATGAAACAGCAATTGCTTCTGTTTCACCAACTACTGCAACCAACGATGCAATTGCATGTAACCGTCAAATGAGAAAAACTACTACCATTTCTTCTGCACTTGGTGTAGGAACAACATTACCTGATATCAACGCTGGATCTGGTGATGGTGGTGCAACTTCTTTAGTATCTGCTTGTGTATACGGTTCAAACGTTACAAACAGAACAGTTGCAGCTGCAGTTTTCTCTTCGCTTTTACCTGGTTTAACATCTTGCCCACAAGCAGCTGTTTCCGGTGCTTCTAGCTTTGGTGTAACTGGTTTAACAACTTTCTCGGCAGCTTCTTTCCCAGATGGTCAATAGTCTTTAGATTGATTCAATCAGTCTGAAACTTGTAGATCAAGTTTGCCTTGAAAACCCCGCCCTCAAAAGCGGGGTTTTTTTTTACTTGCATTGCAATGATTCTCTAAAAAAAAGTATTTGAAAGATTCTATAAAATTTGCATTCTGGAGACATGCCTTTAGTGAGTGAGTTTTATGGAATAAAAATTTATATGTATTGGGATGATCATGCACCACCCCATTTTCATGCAGAATATGATGAATACAAAATATTAGTTAGTATTAAAGATTCGACTGTTATCAAAGGAGCATTTCCATCAAAACAATTGAAACTTGTTAGCTTGGTGTGAACTACACTCTGGTGATTTAATGAAAAACTGGCAAATGGCAGCAGAGCACAGAGAATTAAAAAGAATCGACCCTTTACAATAGGAAATCAATTTCTATGATACATGAAATAGTCCAAGTAATTCCAAAACCAAATTTTAAAGTATATTTGTATTTCTCGGATGGAAAAATTAAACTTTTTAATGCAGCAGAAATTATTAAAAAAGGTATATTCAAGCAATTGAATGATTTAGATATTTTCATTGGTAAATGCACAGTGCTGAATCACACACTCGCTTGGGATATAAAAGGAAATTACGATCCCTACAACTGCCTCGATTTAGATCCCGAAGTCTTGTATCAAAATTCAGATGATGTAAAAGATCCACTCACGAAATAACTCTTTTTATACTTGCATTTTAAAAATGAAAACTCGATAGTAACTCTATGACTCTGCTTGCAGAAAAAAAAATCTTAGAATATGAAGACATTGACTCTCTACCCGATGGATTTTATGAAATCATTGACGGAGAAAGAAAAGATATGTCCCCCTCAGGATTTTTACATGGATTAATCGAAGGTAGCCTTTCTGAAATTTTAAAAGAGAATTTGTCTAAAACAGGATCTGTTGCAACAGGGGAAATAGGAATTCTAATTCAAAAAAATCCACTACGTGTGAGAGGTGCTGATATAGTTTATATCACAAAAGAATCGTATCCAAAACCACCAATTGGAATTTTAGAAAAAGCACCTGAGCTTGCTGTAGAAATATTATCTCCTGCAAACACAACGACAGAGATGAATGGGAAGCTAAAAGATTATCTTGCCATTGGTATACCGCATATTGTATATGTTGATCCAGAAAATGAAATGACAACTGTCTATGAAAACAATTCCTTTCAAGTTTTTAGCTTTGAGGAAAAATTTAGACTCTTTGATTTTGAAATCAAAATGAGTGATTTACTAGTTTAACTTATGGATAAAAAAACAATTTTTTTACTGCCACTGGATTTGAAAGGAATCAAACAGACGCGAATCACGCCAAAGTTTATACGCGAGATTTATGATCCAGACAAAGCAAATAAATTACCAGAACACATTGAGAAGAAAAAGAAAAATATTTTTACAGCAGAATTGAATCGACTGATCGGAAAGATTTCCGAAAAAAACAAAGCAGAGAAATTGCAAGAATTAGAAACAAAGATCGATCCGAACCCAACGTTAGAAGAAATGGAAGAAGCAGTTGCGTTGATCGAGAACGAAGAAAAAGAAAAAGAGGAAGTTGAGGTTTTGCCACAAGAAATGGAAACCCTACCCAAATCAGAATCACTCGACTTACTCAACCAAATCTATTTAGGGCAAAATGCAAAAGAAAATGCACTAAAATACTTAGAGGCAATGTTTCAAACACTTGGAATAAAAGCATATTGTGTTTTCTTCTATGAACCACATTCTTATACCTACTTTCCTGTTTTTTCAAATGGTCTCACAGAAAAAGCACAGACCAACCTACTCTTTTATGCAAACGATAGATATATCCAAAATAGAACAGAAGGATACACTCATTTGTTTTTTCAGCCAGTGCTAGTGAATGATATATTTTTCAAAAAGAAACTGTCCCCTATTGAGTTTAATCAATTCTCCAGTATCATTCTAAAATTCTTAGATAAACAAAATCTAAATGGTCTGATTGCTCTCTTTGTAGATAAATACAAAGCAATCTCAGAAGAAGAGATAGACACACTTTGTAATTCGATTGATAAAAATATTGAACCCTTAGTTCCATTTTTGAATTCCTATTTTGAATCAGAAAAAAAAGAAAGACTGGATTCTTTTGATTTCATGAGACAGGTGATTCATGGAATTCAAATCCAATCAAAAAATTTAGGAGATGAGTTCTATTTTACAAAATTAAAAATCACGAACTTTTTATCGGTAGAGGACGCAGTAAACAAAAAGAAACAATTGATTCACCTACTAAAAAAACATCTTCTCGAAAAAGAGGGGATAATCGATTTTAGCCACAATGAAATTTTATTGCTAACAAAAGAAAATGAAGGCGGAAAAATCATTCAATACATTTCTGAAAATGCACAAACTGATTTTCAATTTGAGATCTTTCCACTTAGATACCCAGACAATGGTAAAAATTTATATCTTTATTTTTAGTCTTTCTCTTGTAGCTAGCATTCAATCAGAAAGCATATCTAGAAAAGAACTCTCCATACTTCGAGAAAATTGTTTAAAAACCTACAAAGAAAAAAAATATTCAGAAGCAATTCCACTCCTAGAAAAGTATCTTTCTTTTAGAGAAGAAATTAAATTTAAAACTCTACTTGCCAAATCGATTTTATTTAGAACAGATCTAATCGCACCCAAAGAAGAGGATGAAATATTTATCCGAGACGAAAAAATTCACACTGCAATCGAAAATTACAAAAAGTCCGCTAGAGTTTTTTCAGAGGTCATTCCCTATTTAGAAAAAGTCACACCAAATGACAAGTCGATAGGCGAATTGTATTTTCTCTGGGCTCTGTCAGAACAATTTAGTAACGAAAGAGAAAAAGCAATTCCACTCTACAAAAAATCAGCTCTCCTAAAAAAAGATTTAGCCGCCCTAGCTTTTTATAATATAGGTTCTATCTATGAATTTCTAGGTCAAAAAAAAGACAGTGAAATCTATTTTTCAAAATACAACCAAGCATCCGTGGATAAGAAAGAGGAAATTCGTGAAGAAAGCAGATAAGAAATTTCAAATGTTGTTTACTGAAGATGAACTCTCCAATTTAAAAGAGGAAGCAGCAAAACGAAAATTAACAATGTCCGAATACATTCGCATGTGTATCAAAAATGATCTCACAAAAAAGACCTCCTACTCTAAAATCATGGCACTACATACTCTTAAAAATTTGAATTCCACAACATGAAAAAAATTTTAATAACAGAAAAGGTCTTAGAAGAACTTCTCTATGGATCTAAAAAAAATAAAACTCTCATTGCGAATCAATTTGAAGACCATTTAAAAAAAAATGATTCCTTTTTCGTATCGATTCTTACTGTAGAAGAAATTCTAAAAAAAGAAGAGTCGATTGAGAACAGAAAAATTATTTTTAAAAATATAAATGAACTCTGCGATGAGATTATTGAAATAAAATTAGATGATAGTTCTTCTGCACTTCGAATAGAAACAGAATACTCAACCGATCATAGAACCGCAATGGAGCTAACAGTTGCTAGCCGCAAAGGAATCGATTGTATCTATGACACAACCGATCGATTTGATTTTCAAAAAATGATCTCAGTGATTCGGCTGATTCTTAAAGGTGAATGAAACTGGATTAGATGGAATACTTTTTTGGTCTCTTCCGGTTGTATCATTGTAATTTTTATTGCAAGCTGTTAACTTAAAATAGTAAGTAAGACCGGGTTTAAAAAAGAGTAAATTTTTATCTTTTCGATTCAATGAATTTAATGTAATCAAATCGTTGTCTACACATTGCTTTAAAGTTTTATAGGAGGAAACCAATTCTTTTCCGTCCTCCAAACCAGTGATGCTTTCGGATTTTTCATTGATGAGAATTGTTCCAACCATTCGATCTGGACTCACTCCATAATGGATCAAATACTTTCCGCCTGTTCTAACATTTTCTTCGTGATTGGAAATCCAAGATAAGCACACACCAAGAGAATTTTCCATTGCGGCTACTTTTAGACCCACAGGAGAACTCGGAGGAAGAGATTCTGCATATTTAATTTGCAGTTTATTGAGTGCGGGTGAATGCTTTCCTGAATAATCAGAGCGCATGATTAATTTCCACTGTATGTATTTAAAATCAATTTCCATCGCATCTTTAAAAGAGGAAGAATCCATCCATTTTATATCTGTATCATCTTCTGTAAAAAAAGTATTGGAAACACGAAAATGAATTTCTAGATGAGTGCCTGCTGGTTTATTCGAATCAAAGTCCAAGGATAAAAGTCTGGAAAAAGAATTTTTTGTTTGTAATACAGGAGAATAGGCAACACCTTTTGCTTGGCTTGCAAATTTAATCATATCATCATATTGAACACCACGATATGGTTCTGTTAGGCGCTCTATATCAGGACTTCCCAAACCAATTAAAAACTGATCTAATTTTCCAAAGAATCCTTTTCCAATGAGGAGCGGAGTAGTATCATTTGGATGAAACCCAAACGGAAGAGAAGTTGGATTTTCTGGGCTCATGATGGCTTCGATTTCAGATTTTGCTTTTCCATCTTCATACAAAATTGCTTTTCCGCTCATTGGGTCTATGGCTATTAGAACATGGGTCCACTCTTCTGCTTTGAGTTTATCTGGGCTTTTTAAAAATAAGGATTTGGATTCTGTTTTGGAATAAGAGAACATATTGTGAAACTGAACTTCGATTTTGTTATTTACAATGTCACATTCAATCCCAAACTTCTTTCCTCCGGTGATTAAATTTTTAGTAAACACGACAGAGTATTGCTCTGATTCACCCGGCATTACTAAAAATGAAAAATAGAAAGGTTCTGTAAAATGTGTAGAATTTAGAAGTCGTCCATTGTTTGTTCCTACAGAGATGTAGCTATTGCTAGCTGCAAAAGAAGCATAACGTCGCCCTACTAACGTTTTATTTTCAACCACATCATAGGAAGAAAAATTAACTGTATAATTTCCTGTTGCATCTTTTAACTCTGAGGCTTTTTTATTCTCAAAATTAAAAAGAAGCTCTGCATTTGCATCTGACTTTTTTGGACTTAACTCGAGTTTGAAATTCTTTGCAGATGCTTTTACAATTCGAATCCCCTTCTTTTTGAGTTTTGAAAAGTCTTCTTTGTCATCAAAAATAAACTCTCCTGCAAAAAGAGAATAACTAAAAATAAATAAGAATATTCGAAAGGTAATATTTAAGAATTTTGAATTCATTCTAAGTCCAATAGGTTAATACGATTTTCGTGACGTCCTGCTTCAAACTTGGATTCTAGCCACTTCTTTACTATTCGGACAGAAAGGTCTTTTCCTAAAACTCTTCCTCCTAGAACAATCACGTTTGCATTATTGTGTCGTTTGGACATTTCTGCTGTAAATTCATCATGACATAAAGCAGCTCTAATTCCTTTGATTCGATTGGCTGCAATAGACGCTCCGATCCCAGTTCCACATAAAGCGATAAGTTTTTCGAACTCTCCCTTTTTGAGACGGCTACAAGCCTCCCGAATAACGACAGGATAGTCTACGGACGCTTCAGAGTGAACCCCGCAATCTATGATCTCAAGGTCAGAATCAAACTGTTTTCGTAAAAATTCTTTTAGCTCAAAACCACCGTGATCGGATACAATTCCAATTTTTTCTTTCAAACTTTCCTCCTAAATCACCTCAAAGGTGTAACAAATAATGATCTAAAATCTAAAAAAGGGATTTTAATTCATACGCTCGGCAGCAGCTTTTTTTAGTTCATCCACTATTTTATAAACATCAATTTCATATTTCTCAAAAAGATAATTTTTTGCTAAATCATAGCGAATTAAATTAATATTAAAATTGACCTTAGCTTGAAATTGAGCGAGTTCCGCTTGTGTGTATGCATCGAGTGCATTTTTTACAGCTAACGCTGAATATCTTCCCTGTAAAAATTTAGAAACAAGTCCGTCATAAAATTTCTTAGTTTCTTCTTCTGTTTGCTTTGCAGTGAGTAAAACAGAATAGGAAGATTTAATTGCATCATATCTTGTTCTCAATTCATCTTCTACTTCTTTTCGAAATGCTTCTTCTTGATCTGTAATCTGTTTTACACTTACTTGTGCATCTCGTATCGAAGTTTTCACCCCTTTGTCCCAAAGTGGATAAGACATTGTAAGTTCAGCTCTATACTCAGGGTATTTAAAATAACGAATTCCATTTTGATTCATGTAATTGAAATTTTCTTGTGGAGAGTAAAGAGACTGCGCTCTAGAACTTGCAGCAGCACTTATTTTTAGAGAGGGCATATCTTCATCTTCCGCAACACTCAAACCCAATCGAGCTAGATCTTTTTGCCTTTTTAGGTTTTTTAGATCGATTCGGTTTTCATAGGCATATTCAATGTCTTTTTCAAGATCGATAGGCGGCATGGTGTCCACTAAATCAGTTACTCCGCTGATTTCAACACTAGGATCAACACCTAGTATTCTTTGAAGTCTTCTTTTAGCATCGTTTCTTTCTAGTTTAGAACGTTCTACTTGAGACTCTGCACTTGCTACAATCGCATTCCACTGACTTTCTTCAAATCGTTCTGCAATTCCTATCGCTTGTTTTCGAGCAGTGAGATTTCGAATGTTTTTTGAGTTTGCAAGTAATTTTTCAAAAGTTGTTACAGCAGAATCTGCAACAGATAAAGACCAGTATTCAACTAGTGTTTGTGTCACTAATTGCGTTAGTTGAAATATCAAAGAATCCTGTTGAATCGCAGCTTGGGTTCTTAGAGCCTGCTCTTTTGTTTTTTCTGTTCTTCCAAATGAATATTTTAATAGTTCCTGGCTCAATTTAAAAGTAATTGCTCCAGTATAAAGTGGCTTGACTCCTAAAAATGCGAAGGAAGAAGGAGTTGTGATTGGATTTTCGAGTGCATTTGTATCATATCGAAGTGTGCTGATTTCTGTTGAAAAATAAGTTCCTGTTTTAAATTGCTTTTCAATCCCAGCGCTCAGTCGATCTGCCTGCCCTTTGGTTCCACCAAAGAAGTTATTTAAGTTAAAAGGAAGAACAAACTCTTGCTTGCTCGCTTCAGCAATTAATACCCAATTGAATTTGGATTCATTTTTATAAATTGGAGTGTCTGCCTTTAAAATTTCAAACTTAGCATTCTGCACAGAAGCATTTGTATCAATCACTCTCTTGACTGCATCCTTCAAAGAAAGACGCATCATTTTTGGATTTGACTCCTGCGATTGTATTTGTGTGGTGAGGAGGATAAGAACAAAAATAAAAAGGGCTCTTATTGTTTTATTATTAGAATCTATCATATTCAGTTGAACTTTTGTGAGTATAATAACTGATTAGCTAGCGTATATGTTTTTGTAAATCTTTTTCAAACCTATAGAAAAAGGGATAAGGGTGATTTTCTATTTTTGTGATTCCACCTCTCTCCAGATTTTGTTGCAATCCTCTTTCCATTCGGAAGGACAAACCAGAAAAATACCGAGTCCTTTATTCTTGTGAAATCTGTATTTTTCAAAGCCCACAAAAGATTTAATTTCATGATTTTCTGTTAAATAAAAGGATGTTTCATATCCAGATTGAAATTCTTTCCGAATAAAATTAGTTCCTTTTTTAACCGATTCGCTCAGTCCTCTCCTAGCATCCCAAACAAATGGATACATTTCTTTGTTCTGTGAATGGATATGGTAGGTTTGTCCTATACTCAATACAATCTTGGCTGGTGATTCGTAAAAAATTTGATTTTCATAACGAAAGTATTCTGTTTCGAAACTCTCCTCTTTTTTTGCTTGTGGCAAAAATATTCTAAAATAAGAAACTTTCCAATTGTATTCTTTTTCTTTTCGGGCAAATCGATAAAGATCGGTGGGGAAAACATATTTAAACCGCTCATCCAATTCATAAAAGAAACCAAAGTCTTTGCTTTCAATAAATAGCTTTCGAATTCCTTTTTGATTTTTCGTATAACATCCATATGGCTCTGTTAATATTTCTAATTCTTCTCTTTTGTCTTGTTCTTGGGAGAGAAGCTTATTCAAGGTTTTTTGGGCTTCGGGATTAAACACTTTTTTAGATTGGTTGCGCATTCGCTCACAAAGAGCTAAACCCTTTAGAAGCCTGATTGCAGGAAAGACTTTTCTTTTTTCGATAAGTGCCTTTGCCTCTCCCATATGAATCTCTAGTTGGGAAGAATCCGGCATTGCCTCTTTGTAGGAATCATCCACTGAGAATTCAATCGCTCCATCCCATTTTAAAAAATAGCTTCTACCAAATAAATCAGTTTGAAGCTTTGGCGGGGGGTGAATCTTGTTAGCCACATCTTGTGAGGCAAGTTGCAAAGTAAGAAAAAAAGCACTCAGTAAAAATATAAATTTTTTCTTTGAACTAAATTTATTTTCCAATTGTAAATTAATTACTCTGCCAATGCTTCTGTAACAATCTCATAGAGCATTTGTCTATGTTCTTCTGCTTTGGGTATAACGCTTAAATGTCTTGAAAGTGAAATTAAAAACTTATCATCTAAAACTTTTCCATTGAGCCATTTTCCAGTCATATCCATTAGAATATCAATCACTGACTGAAATTCCATAACCCCAAGACCAACTAGATTTGTAGCAAACCCAAGGGCTCCTTCTGTCGGGATATACATCTTGAAACTTTTGATTTTTTTTAGATCAACACCTTTTGGTAAAGCTTTTACAACATTTTCTTCCATATCGATCGCCATAGGACCAATGTTTGTCATATTGATCAGCACAGCATGAACAGAATTTACCTTACCATGAATTGCATGACATTCATCTCCAAGCTTTCGGATCTTGATCGCATTATCCCGAGTAACCGCATCTCTTCCGAGGAAATTGATATGATATAAATAATCTTCTAGTTCTTTACCCGAAATGACACCGAGTAAGATTAATTGATACAAAGTAAAAATCAAATAATCACTTTCTGTATTATCACCTAATAGAATTTCTTTTGCCTTCGTTGGTTGATAAAGTCTATCCTGTAATAAAATCGTTAGTTTGTATGTAAGCTGATCAAAAAGACTTTGGTAAGTAGAACCAAAAAACTTTTTTGCGCGATCAACTGCAGGTCCAACTCCTTCTTTTAATAGATCATTCAAATTGAGTACAGAATTGACAACTTTGTCTACAACACCTTTAATTGTTCCATCTAAATACTTGAGATGGAGTGATTCCATTTCTATCCCATGATTTCGAATTGTTGCATGAAGAGCTCTTCTAAAATAGTGAGGACTCGCGGAAATAAATGCAAGTGGAGAACCTTTTGTATCCTCTCTTAGTTTTTTATAAAATAATGGCATAGCAGGAAGAGGAATTTTTTGATCAGGTGTTTCAAATAAAGTAGAAAACATTCCTTTTTTTGAGCCTAACTCGGTTGCTAGATAGGTTTGATCAATATCCGAGGTTGTGATGAAAGAATTATACTTTTCAGAAAGTATTCTGAGCTTACCCATACCGACTATCGTTACTTTTGTAATCTTACTATGCTCTTTTAAATTTAAATAAGCAATGTCTTTCGTATATTGTCTATAGGAATCGCTTCCTTTGAAAATTACATGAAATGTATAATTACCCGCTTTTAGTTTATGCGTTAGTTCATAAGAAAAAAATCCATCCTCTGTTCCAACAAAGTCAGGAGTCTCATAAACCTTTTTTCCTTTTTCTGAATAGATTTCCAAATGCAAAACAGGCTTTCTTACAGGCGCAAGACTAAAATCTAAAAAGGGAGTTATTTCATTTTCTTGTCCTTGAAAAAGTCCAGTCATCAAATTCCATAAATCATCTGCTTCCATGATATCGGTAATTCCGACATCAACGACCTGTCCTCGCACAAGTGCCCTGCCTTCTCTTCCTAGTGAACTACTACAGATAGCAATTCTTTTTTTGTCTTTAGCGCGAACTTCTCTTTCGGAGTTCTCTTCTTGTGATTCTATCTCTTCCAACGCAATGACTCCCTTTCAATTTCAAAGTAAAAATCTGTATTTAAAAAGTAAACCATTTCGTAATTCTTTCTAGAATATGATATTTGGGACAGAGCCTTCGTGCAATGCTGTCAAGTTAAGGTGATTTTCAAAGATTATCCCGATAAAAGATACGATAATCCAAAATTATCAATCGTTTCTATATCGCTCTGTGATCGGTGTCCTCGGTGGTAATTCTTAAGTTGTCAGCACAGTCCTTTGCCACAGCTTTACTGCCGATCACAAAACGATGAAAGACGATGTTTTCTTTCAACCGTTTGCGATTCGCATAAATGGATGATCTTCTATCATATTTAGATAATCTTCTCCAAATAGATCTATCGTGTTTGCAGGTGCTTTGTGGTATTGCAGAATGAGAGGAGCCAATTCTTTTTCTCTATCTGTGACAGCAATTTTTCTCATTTGCTTTGCAAGTATTTCAGCAAGACGAGATACTCGATCGATATCGGACACAACTTCCAATTCTTCTTTGTTAAAGCCTTGGTGTGCAATCACTTTTACAAAATGACTGGGCATTTTCCAAATTTCAAAGGCTCTAGCGCCAATCTCGATTGAATCAATTCCTATTTCATCTCTCTCTAAATCATACAGAGATTTAACTCCAAACTCATAAAGTCTTAATACTTTTAAATACTTTTCAACAAAATTTAAAGCGAGTATATTCATTCCGATCTTTCGAAGAAGAGAAACTACAAAGATGTCAGCGGCTAACGTCTTTAAATTGAGAGGAGTTAATAAATCATAAGAAATAAGTGAGGTTAAGACTGGTAATTCTCTTAGGTATTTTACAAAAACAGGATCCTTCAATGGATTCGTAAGAGTCTTATCAAATTCATTGATCACCATTCTACGAGTGATTTTTGTTCCAATGAGAGTAATTGCATCTTTTAGATTTCGAATGCTTCCTGATCTACCGTAATAAGCTGAATTGGCAGATCGAATGATTGTGCTTGTCATCGCAATGTCTGGGCTGATTATTTTTTCTAGTTCGGCTACGCCGTTTTTTGGATCATCTACATCAAAGTTTACAACACTCGCAAATACAAGGGGTAGATTGGGAAGTCGTATTTTACTTAGGTCGATCTTTTCAATTTTTTCATCGAAGGAACCTAAAATATCTCTTCGCCCTAGTATCACTGAAAACTTACGAATGATTGTGTCTGTTTCAAATGGTTTTACAATATAACCATGAACTCCAACTTGCAAAACTTGTTTTACAAATGCCCCTTCATTATGGCTTGTGATCAACATGATTTTCATTTTTGGATAGAGATTTTTAACTTCTTTAATTGTCTCCATTCCATTCATAACAGGCATTTCCTGATCTACACAGATAATATCAGGCTTGATATGCATTTCTTTGAGTTGATTGAGTGCGTGAAGTCCATCCCCGGCTTCTCCAATCACACTAAAGCTAAGCTTTGCTAAAGTTCTTTTTAATGCGGTGCGAAATAAAACACTGTCTTCTACGATAAAAACATTGTAAGGTTCTCTTGTAGTTAAGTTTACACCTAACGGCAGTTTTGCTAAATTAGAGCCAAGCACGGATATACTATTCTAGATCACTCCGTTCTTGGCAACTATTTTTAAGTGATTAAGGCTTTAAAACAAAAACCTTAAGTTCGCGTCTATCTTTCTTGCCCGCAGTCCAAACAACATTTCCATTTATATATACTGGGTCATCTTTGCGATTTAACCGTGCACTTCCTAGGTCGACTGGTTCTTGCAAAATTTTTCCTGAGGAATTAAAAATAATGTATTCTGTTCTTATATAGGAATTGGCTGACCATTTTTCATAAACTGCTAAAAATCGATCCTCTTCTAATTGGATCAATTTAGGTCTTAAAACATTTTCAGATTCTTTCTTTTTGAAATTGGTGAGCCACTGAACACCCACTCTCTTTTGAGGATATTTATTTCCTGCATAATCAACAAATGAAATCTCTGGGGAGTTTTCTCCATCCGAAATAACAATATCTTTACTAATTAAATATTGAGATTTTGAATCTACTTTTACTTCATTAAAATTTTTCGCAACTTTTAGCAAAAATAAATTTCTAGAATCATTCAGATAAATTTCAGCATTGGAGGGATTAAAATCCTTTTCAGAAGCACCTAACACTAAGTAACCATCGGAAACCGAAACAAGTCCGCCTAATTCTGTAAATGTCTTCTGGTACATTTTACCTGCTTTATAGGTAAAAATAAGTCTTCCTGTTTTCTTTTTAGTAATTTGAATTCCGCGAGGAAATGCATCAGCCAAATCTAAATTCACAAAGTCTTTTCCATCAAAAATCATTCTTTGGTCAAAGGAATGAGAGGCAGTCCATGTCTGGCTTTCTCCACTTAAAAACTCCATTGTCTCCGAGTTTACGACAAACAAAATACCACTTTGATGATTTAGTCCGTCTCTTTTGTTTTTATGTTGGGTCTTTCCCAGATGGACGGCAACTTTTCCATTTCCATATACAACCCTAGACGTTCCTGCATCAATTGGTTTCATCACATCAAAGTCTTCTCTATTGATCAAAGGACTAAATGATTTAACTTCCTTTCCTCTCCCGTCTAACTTTACTAATTTGATATTTGGTGAAAAGATTCCATCTAGATTGTTTTTTGCCACAACTAAAAAATAATTTCCTTTTTCGTCTTTTGTGAATCCGCCAAAAATGGGAAAATTGGTATTGTAAACAATTTCATCCAATGGCTCAAAACTCTCATTAAACTCTTGAATATGAACCTTTGTTCCATTGGATTCCATCCAAGCTACAGTGAGTTTTTTACCATCTGTATAATTTACTATATGAGGGGGAGTTCCCGTCATTTCAAAATGGGAATCAGGAGAAATATTCTGTTCTTCAAACCAACTATCAAATGGTTCCCCTGTTACAGAGATTGTGTAGATTGGAAGATTTTCTGGTGTAGAATGTTTTTCGATACTTAAAATTTCAGAGTCCGGTATAAGAGCGATGATACCTTTATCAACGGTTACACCTGCCCCACCCTCCTTTGTAAATCGAAGTGCAGAATCTAAATGAAATTTACCACCTACTAAATCTTTCGATTTAAAACTTTTCATTAATTTAAATTTATGATCATCAATTACATAAAGAGAATAATCGCCATTAACCGCAGGCTTATATAATACTTTTAGAAACTCATCATAATTATTTATATTTTCCTTTAAATTCTCTCCAAAATGAGCCATAATTCGGAAAGCTGAGTATTCTTTTTGCGAAAATCCAGTTATAGTATAACGTTGAACTTCAATCGATTTGGCTCTGTAGGTATCATCATATTTTACTTGAACAGAAATTTCTGAAGTAATATCTTCAGTAATATCTTTGTATCCAATGTATTCTTTTAAAATTTTAGGTCCAGAAACCTCAATCATCAAGGAAGAAGATGGTGCTGTATTTTTTACTAAATAAGGTTTCTTTCTGTTTGCCGCTTGCGAAAACAAAGCAGCGGAACATAAAAAGAAAATCAACACTAGAATTATTTTTGAAATATTTTTTTTAGGAAATTTATTGATAATATTTTTCATTTTAACCTCGAAGGCGTTAGATTATAGAAATTATTTTTTTACTCAAGTCATTTTCTGAAAAAGATTTAAAAGAATAAAAATTTGAGATGACAAAGAACTATTTCTAGTAAAAACTGATGAAACTATCCTAGTAAAAAAACTTGAAAGAAAATGAATTATGAATGTAAGAGATTTATATAATATCTACGAGTCTATCAACCGTGACATTGCGAAACTGAAAACAACTCGCAGTAGCATACCTGTTGACAGGGAATACACTACAATTCTACAAAGTACAATTACTTCAGAAATTGAGAAATTTGAGAGTTTAAAAAAATTGATTCAAGAGTTGGAAGTAGAAATTCCTGATGATTTCAAAACCATTGAAAAACAAAGTGTAGATTATTCAGAGACAACTTTCTTCCCACCGATGCTCTAATACAAAATCATTCCAATGAAAAAGCAACTGCCTGATAATCTCAAAAAGAAACTAAAAAATGAAGAAGATAAAAATTGGAGTGATCAACAAATCAATTTTATTTTAGAAACTCACAATGCAAAAATTGTAGAAATCACAGGTTATAAACCACATGCAGATTATATAAATAAAACCTGGGAATTTGGCAAAGCGAGACCTGAATACAGAGAGATATGTGAATCTTGCCAATTTCCCTATGCCTTTTATGCAGAGCCAAGAAATTGGTCGATGGGTTCTGACTCAGATGTTTGGAATCTTATGAAATGCGCAAATGTAGATTGTGGTAAATATTTCGAATCCTGCCTTTGATACTTTCCTAATTCAAATTTAAAAAGATAAAAAACTTTACTGTGTTTTCTTTTGAATCGAACAATGAAGTTATTTTCTGATTATTAAATTCAATAACATACTATTTCATCGAAACTAGAAAACACAGAAAAATTCAAGAGTATAAAAATTTAAAAAACAAAAATAAGAGACAAAGAAATTTTCTATCATACAATAAATCGTTTCTCTCAAATGCTAAAATAGAATTGTCTATTAAAAAGGTTTGGTTGATTTACATACTTCTGAGTGTTCTCGCTCTTACAGATTCTCGATTTACTAAAATTGATTCCAATCAAATCTTTACAAAAAAATACTTTCGCCTCAATCTCATTTCGCAGATAACACTACATAATTCAATTTCGAAAATAAATATTCTTCAAATAATTTAGAACGAATGAATAACATGAAAAATATTTTTCAAAAAAAAACATGAATACTAAAATCAAAACATAAGATTCTATTTTCCACTTCGTAAATAAAATGATTTTTATCCATATCAATTTCAAAGCATTCTCATTTTTTCTAATCAATTCAAATCAATGATTGAGGTTATGTAAATTTAAAATTTTTAAGAGAAAAGGATGTTCTTAAGAATATTAGAGAATCCTAATGAAATAATAAAATCAATAGTCTGGGGTAGCTCAACTGCAAGAAAAAAAATTTTACAAGCCCCACTCGCTGACTGCAATCCTATTCTGATTTTTCAATGATGATAGAAAAGTTTCCCCAAAACAAAATCATTTCTTTTATTATGAAATGATAATCTAAACTGAGTCAATAAAATAAAGGGTATAATCATATACTCTACTATCTAGACTATTTTATATAAAGAAAACTTATGACATTTTCAAAGCTCAAATAAATTGCGGCTAATCATAATTAACCACAAAAATAAAAATAAGAAATATTTTTATTCTGTCACATAACGACCAATGAGACATTATTCCAATTTAGTCTCATTGTACTTTTTATTTTGAATTCTTATTAAAAACTAAATCCTAAATCTTGTACCGTCGAAGATAAAATTACCGATGAAAAAAGAATCTTACAAAAAAAAGAAACTTCCTAACAAAAACGATAAAGTTGTAAATCTCAACTTGTTTAGAATCAAAAAATCACTCACAGAAGAAGGATTCGAAGTGATTGAAAATGAAAAAGGGGAAATCAAACTGATCCTAAGACTTGCAAAATAATGTTTTACAAAGAGAGTGAAAATCTCTCTTTCTCTCAGCTTGCACCCCTTCTTCAATTTTCAAAAAACAAACCTTTCTATCAAATGAATTCTATTTCTCTTTTGGAACTGTATATGACTTTGGAATGTGCCAATTAGAATTTTCCACTTGCCATATCCTGCCCATTTAAAACTCTAATCCTAGTTGCATTGCCCGCTTAGCTCAGTTGGTAGAGCGTTTCCCTCGTAACGAAAAGGTCGCCAGTTCGATTCTGGCAGTGGGCTTTACAGGAAGGAAAATGCCGTATAAAGAAATGATTGGAAGTTTAAATGGATCTGGACAGAAACATGCGATTGTAGTTTCCAGATTCAATGAGTTTATTACAGAAAGTTTACTAAAAGGTGCTCTAGACTCCTTGAAAAGACATGGAGTTACAGAAGAGGACATAACAGTTATAAGAGTTCCGGGTGCTTACGAAATCCCCTTTACTGCAAACGCTTTAGCAAAAACAAAAAAGCATGATGCAGTGATTTGTATTGGGGCAGTGATTCGCGGGTCTACCTCTCATTATGACTTTGTAGCGGGCGAATCAGCAAAAGTGGGAAATATCGCCATTGAAAATTCGGTTCCTGTGATCTTTGGTATTATCACAACGGAAAACATTGAACAAGCCATTGAAAGAGCAGGTACAAAAGCGGGAAATAAGGGCTTTGAAGCTGCCACAACTGCAATCGAAATGGTCAACCTACTAAAGCAAATCTAATGGCATCTAGACATAAAAGCAGATCAATCGCATTACAGGCATTGTATCAAATTGAACTTACAGGTGTATCGATCGGGGATGCACTCAGTTTCAGTTGGTATGATAAGGTTTTGGAAGAAGAAGAAAAAGAACTTGCGACACAATTAATTAAAGGTGTTGTGAAAAATTGGGATTTACTCGATACAATAATAAAGTCCTATTCAAAAAACTGGGATTTCGAACGGATTTCGGTGGTTAATAGATGTATATTGCGATTGTCTATCTATAGCTTGATCAATCAAAGAGACATTCCACCGAAGGTAGTAATCAATGAAGCCATTGAACTAACGAGAGAATTTGAATCGGAGACCGCCGTCTCCTTCATAAACGGAATTTTAGATGCAGTATATAAGGATGAATTAGCCAAACTAAGCGGAGATTAGCTATGGAACCAATTAAAAAAAATAGACTCAAATTCGAATCTGTAGAACCAGAAACAAATCCTGGTATCACACAATACGAAACAGATGAATATTCCACAATGCAACTACGACAGCGCACTTCTACTCCGCTCCCTTGGATTCTACTTTTTTTAGTTCTAATCATTGCACTCGGTGGAGCTTCTTGGTATTACTTCTTTGGTCGAAATGGCGCTGAAGGCTTCTCTAAAGGAGATCTAGCAGATGATAAAACAGGAAGTCTAGACCGAATCTTAGAAAGACCTTATATGCCAGCAAGTTCAACAAATCCTAGACTTGCAGAATGTATTAATTTGTATCTAGAAAAGTATCAAAAAAAAGCAGAAACAAAGTGTGAAGAATTTTTAAATCGCCCTGAATCAGACCAAGACAAGTCTATCGCATTAACAGTTCTAGGAGTTATTCATGATGAAAAAGGACGTTATGCACAAGCTATTGAGTATCTAAGAAAAGCAATTGCTTATGATTCCAAAAACATCTACGCTTACTATGATCTAGCAATCGCCTATAAACATGATGGTAGAATGTCTGATGCTAGAACCACAATTCAAAAAGCAAAGGATTTGGCTCCAAGAGATGAGAAGGTATCTTTGCTTGCAGGCAATCTACTCTATGATTCGAGTGATCCAAAAGCAGCAATTGAAGCCTATAAAGATGGACTCTCTAGTTCGCCTGACGACCCTTCTCTTGTTTATAATCTAGCACTTGCTCAATACAAGCAAGGTATGATCCCAGAGGCAATTGAAAATTTTAGAAAAGCAATTCAGTCTGGTGGTTCTGGTCAAATTGCAGAATTGGCTCATGGACATTTAGGATCTATTTTTTATTACAGAGAAGATTTGAATGGAGCTGAACATCACTTCAGACAGGCTGTTACTCTCAGACCCAATGATGCTCGTTATCTTTACAATCTAGGAATTGTATTAATCAAAAAGAAAAACACAGAAGAAGCTGTTTCTTTTTTACAAAAAGCGTTAGATGCAGGAGCAACCGATCCATCTATCTATCGTTATATCGCAGAATCTTTTGAAGATTTGAAAATGCATGACAATGCGATTGCCTCTCTAGAAAAAGCAATGCGTTTAAGACCAGACGACATTGATACATTGGTTCAGCTAGCAGACCTCTACTACAACAGAGGCAATCTAAGTCAGGCAGAAGAAACGTTTCGCAAAGTAATTCGAATTACTCATGGTGATTCTAACACTGAATCTGCCCGTGTCAACTTAGGTATCATACTCGATGATATGGAAAGATATGGAGAAGCCATTTTTGAATTTGAAAAGGCAATTGAATTAAATCCAAAAAATGAAAATGCATACTATAATTTAGGGATTGCCTATAAACATGCAGGGCAGCCTACTAAGGCATTGGAGAGCTGGCGAAAAGCATATGCAATCAATCCAAACGAAAATAAATATAAAGAAGCCATCGGTGATTATTACCTAGAAAGCAACTATTTAGATGAAGCTGCTAGAGAATATGAAGATATTGCCAAGGCAAATCAATACAATTACAAAGTCCGATTGAAACTAGCCGATGCTTATTTTAGAAAGCAACAATACGATCTTGCCGAGAAGAATCTAATTTTTGTTTTAAACCAATCTAAGAATGCAGAGGAAATAAAATTAGCTCATAGAAAGCTAGCTCTTGTTTATTCTGCCGGAGATTCTAAAAATAAGACAAAAGCCAAAGATGAAGCCTATAGAGGCTCTCATATTGATCCAGATGATATGGAAGGCAGACTTGTTCTTGCGAAAGTCCTGATAGACTCCAATTCCCTTATGGATAGAGAAAAAGCAATTGATGAACTAACTGCCATCATTCGTTCCGATGTAAAGCCAAAGCTAGCAGCAAAGGCTTACAACTACCTCGGGGTTTGTCTATACAAAAACAAAGAATACAAGAGAGCCTTGCAGGAATTTCAGAATGCCATTGATTTAGATCCAAATCTAACAGAAGCATATGATAATAAAAGGGCTGCAAGGGCTGAGTATGAAGCAAACCTACAGAGTAAGCAATCTTCTATCTATTAATCCCTTGACTATTTTTGAGAGCCTAAAAAACTGATAGTGAGCTGATTTATCTATGGATGAATTAAACTTAGATTCAATGAAAGAACAAACTACAGTTAAAAAAACTAGCTTTTGGGCTCCAAAACAAAGCTGGATATTTATTCTCTTAACTCTATCCCTGAGTTTTGGAATATTCGCAACTTCGGAGAAAGATGAACTCAAAGAGAATTTATTGGGTTCTGAAAAAAAACAAAAACAAGCACTCCTAACCATTAAAAATGCAAACAGAGAAGATTTATTTCCGATTGTTTCGGATGTACTTCGAAAAACAAGTTCTGAAGGTGAGATTCAAGGTTTAATCTTAGATTTATACTTTTCGTATGGACCTGAAATAGAAAAATACAATCCTAAAATAATAGAAGACTTAGAGTGGGTTTTCGAGAATACAAAAAATGAAACCAATCTAATTAAAGTTCTTCATTACGCAGCTACTTACAAAGAAAAAAGGCTCATGTATCACATACTCGATTTTATTCGATATAGAGATGCTACCGTGCGAGAATTCACATTTAAAGCAATCGATAGTTTCAAAGATGATCGAGCCCTCCCCTTTATACTAGAATTAGGAAGTTCCGACCAACCTATCCTACGTTATTACTATCTAGAATCTCTGAATTATATCAATGACGAGAGAGCTAGTATGCACGTTGCCAAACTTCTCACGGATCCAAGCCCCGCAATTCGAAGTGAGTCCATTGTAGTAATTGAAAAACTAGGTCTCAAAGAAAAATTAAATTCTGTTTTGGCAATGGCGACTAATGATTCAAACTACGAAGTCAGAAAGACAGCTGTTGTGTCTTTAAAAAACCAACGCAGTAAATTCCCTACAACTGTTTATCAAAAGACCATTTTTGATTCGAATCGAGAAGTGAGAGATGTAACAGTAGATGCAATTACTACCATCAAAGATCCTTCTTATGCAAAGTTCATATCAGCTGCCATGGAAAAAGAAAATCTATCCCCGCTTAGATTGAAAATGGTAGATAGTCTTTTGGTTTTAAACAATCATGGAGGTGGTTTTGGTTTATCTGCTGCACTTAAAAATGATAAAGATAGTGAAGTCAGAGCGAAAGCAGCACTAGCAATTGGTAAACTAAAAGCAACACCAGTCGTAAGAGATTTAGTGTCCTCTCTTGACCAAGAAAAAGTTGTAAATGTAAAAATTGAAATTACTAGATCTCTAGGATCGCTGAAAGAAAAATCAGCAGTTCCAGTTATCCTAAAGAAATTACAAACCAATGAAGCAAATGAGCTTAGATCTGAATTCCTAACAGCTTTGAATCAAATAGATGATCCGAAAGTAATGCCAGTTATATTTGATTTGATCGATCTAGAGAATACAGAGATTATTAAAACAGGTATGAAATCTCTACTAAGAACAATGCTTTATAGATATCATGGCGGTGGAAAAGAATATAGAACTTTGATTCTATCTGATAAGATTTCTATGAATTAACTCTTTTTTTCGTAGATATCATCCACTTTCATATTCAAGTTAAAAAGTGCTTTCTCTGCAATAATCAGTTTCCAGATAACAGTTCTAAGTAAGCTAAATAAAAACCCAGGGCTGATGTGCACAATCTTCATTAGAATGTCCTTATCAATTCTAACCACTTTTGCCTTTTCTGAAACAGTAATCATGGTTTGAGATCTTGGTGCTTCACTTACGATAGAGGTTTCTCCAAAAAAGTCACCTTTTTCGTAACTTGTAATCTTCACATTTTTCTTATGGTATTTTTTGATAACAGCGATCGTGCCTTCATAAATAAAATACATAGCACCATCGGACTTTTCCCCTTCTGAATAAACCTTATCCCCTCGAATGAGAACACGACTCGTTAGATTGTGCACGTAATTAAATACATTGATATTGTCTACCCTGCTGTCATTCAAACGACTAGCAAGAGCTGGATCTAATTCTGGTAATGCCTTAATGATTTTATCAATCGCGGACTCGGCACGAATCAACCGTGCGATAGTCGCCTTTAGTATAGAAAACATCAAGCCGGGACTTTCTTTTGTTTTTTGAATAAATTTTTCTTTGCTGAAGAGAAGTAATTTACCAGTTTCTGATTTAACTGCGATACTTGCAGTTCTCGGTTGACTTGATATAAGAGATAGTTCTCCAAAGAAATCTCCGGATTTTAAAACATTGACTTCTTCAACACTATCTCCCCTATTTTTTAAAACAGAAAAAGATCCTTCTAAAATAAAATACATGGTTTCATTGGAAGGATCTCCTTCCTTGATGATAAATTCTTTATTTTGATAAACTTTAACGTCAGTAGAAGCAGGTGCTTCTTTGATCATTTTAGATTTTAAATTAAATGTTGCCTTTTCAGTATTGATCAATTTCCAAATAGTATTTTTGAGATTATTAAATAAAAACTCAGGGTGTAAATTTACAATTTTTAAAAATGCTACTTTATCAATTTGAACTAACTTTACATCATCTGATTTAGTAATCGCAGAGAGACTATAATGAGTATCACTAATAAAGGATGTTTCTCCAAAAAAATGACCAAGTTCTAATGTTGCAAGTTCTACATTTTTACCATGGTGCTCTTTTAAAAGAGATATGCTCCCTCGCAAAATAAAATACATATAAGGATTTGCATCCTTGCCTTCTGTAAAAATTTTTAAATTTTTTCCTAAATTCAAAATAGGTAGAGAATGAATGTAATTTAACGCTTTAATATTGACTAGCTTTACATGATTCTGATTGAGCTTGATAATTAAATCAGGCTTCATATTGGGAATTGCTTTGATTGTGTTTTCAAAATTTGCATCTGCACGCAAGAAGCGAGCAATCGCTGCTTTTAATATAGAAAACATTAAAACTGGATTCGAAACAGTCTGTTGAATAAATTTCTTTTTACTGAATAAAAGGAGTTTAGCAGAATCAGAGTCTACAATGACAGTGGCAGTTCTAGGTTGATTGGATATCAGTGCAATTTCACCAAAGAAGTCTCCAGTTTTTAATTGATTGATTAAAACGGGAGTATCTCCTTGTTGTTTGTATACCGCACAACTTCCATTTAGGATAAAATACATTGTTTCGTTAGAAGGCGCACCTTCCTCAATGAGTTTTTCCCCTTTTTTAAAATCTTGAACGTCAGTGTCCTGTAAAAATTCGTTTGTAAAAAGTTTATTTAACATTTTATTAGAGTTAATCTAGAATAGCATCTACCAAAATCAATCAATTATTTGAGGAATACTAAGATTTATCTATTTTTACATGGTTCTAAGGGATAATCCTTGACAATTCTATTTATATGTAAATCATCTCTGAAAGTCTGGTAATTTTTCGGAGTACGGATTGATACAAGCAATCAAAAACCTAGAGCTAAAATCCTTTTTTGAATCTAGTTTCAATAAGCTAAAAAACCGAGACCTTGCAATTCAACTCGCGGATGTCCAAAAGAGATTTCAGGACTTAACGCTTTTTCAATCTTTTCTACAATTCTTCTCTAACTTCACACTCATGTTAAAGCTAGTAAGCCGCTCCTCTGCTAGTGTAAATCAAAATATGAAACAAATTGTTTCAGAAACAGCAAGTTTAAACAAAGAGCTAAGCGCAATCCGAAACATAATGGATGATTATTTAGAAAAAATACATCAATTTTCAGAAGAAATGGGAAATATCACCAGTGAAGTTTCAGAAATTCATTTTCAAACTAGAAACATGGCAGAGAAAAATAACAACATTTTAGAATCCTCGAATGATATCCAAAGAAAAGTTCAAAATGGTGCGAAGACGATGGATGCAGGTGTTTATTTAATTTCTGAATTAGTAGAACAAAACAAAGAACTAAATGAAACCATTCGGGATTTATGGTCTAAATATACTTTCTTAATCGCTCATTCTAAAGAATTAGTAAAGATTTCAGAAAGCACAAAAATGCTAGCACTCAATGCAGAGATCGAATCAGCTCATGCAGGGGAAGCAGGGAAAGGATTTGCGATAGTCGCTCAAGAGATGGGTAGACTTGCCAAAAAAAATTCAGATTATTCTAGAGAGATTGCGAAAGGGATTCAGGATATGCAAGAACAAGCAAAGATAACTGAAATCAATGTTTCCTCCTCTGTAGAATTAGCACAAAATTCAGAAAAGGAAATACAAGAGGCACATAAAACATATAAAAATGTGAGTGATTCAATCACGGGCGTTTTAAAGGACTCAACTGCATTTTTAAATTCTTTTACTCATTTAGAAACTAGCATGAAATTGATTAAGGAAAATTTCAATTCTGCAAATTTACTACTGAGTGAGTCGAATAAAAAAGTAACAGAAATATCAAAAGCTATAGACTCGCAAATTAATACTATCGAAAAAATCGACTCTAGGACTATCTCAACTTTCACAGCTAGCAGAGTTTTAAATTCATTAATTTCCCAATTTACTATTCCTGGATTTAAAGATAATAATCCAAAAGTAAAAACCATTGAAAAATTAATTGAATCTATTTTAAATATAAGAGGAATTTTAATTACATTACTGTTTGATGAAACTAAATCCTTTACCGATGATTTAAAAAAAGAAAAAATTGAAATGGATTCAATCATCAATGAAGAAATCAAAATGCTGCAATCATTACTCTCATCAGAACTAGACAAAAACAAATTCAGTGAGTTAAGTCTTTGGTGGAAAGAATTTCAAAGACAAACAGATCGAATTTTAGAAAAACTCAGTCAATTTGAATCTGGCTCCGCAAAAGAAATCTATACTTCTATAAAAGACCAAATCAGCCCTACCCTTACAATTCTCGTTAGTTTTATTGTACAAGATATAATCGATTTAAATGATAAGTAATAGAAATGTTAATCACAAGACTCTGTAAAATATTCAATGAAAACTCACTGAAGTATGCAATCGCTGGAGGTTTTGCTGTCGCCTTGCATGGAGCTGTCCGAGGAACTATTGACGTTGATATAGTCTTAGATCTAAATGAAAAAAATCTAACCCTATGTGAATCGATTTTAAAATCTATGGGATTTGTAAGTAAAATTCCAATTGATCCAGCTATTCTTTTAAAAAATAGAGAAATGCTCATGCAAGAAAAAAACCTAATTGCATGGTCATTCTACAACCCTAAAGATCCTAGTGAAGTCATTGATATATTAATACATAAAGATTTAGCAGATATAGATTCTACCGTTATGCGATATGCAGATATCGAACTTAGTGTAATTGCAAAGCATGATTTAATTGCAATGAAAAAAGAAAGTGGTAGACCGCAGGACCTAGAAGATGTCAAAGCACTTGAAAGTATATGAGAAGGCCTGTCCAATACTTTTCAGAAGAATATTTAGATCTATGTAAAAAATTGAGTGTAGAACAAATCGTTCAATTTGTAGAAGGTTTTAGGCTCCTATTCGGAGAAACAGCAAACCAGCCAAAATTAAAGCAACAAGAGAAAATTTATCTGGAACTAGATATTACTGATAAAAAATAGAAAAGAGTCAATGGAAACATTTTTATTATTTTTTGTTTCCTCTATTCGTTCTTAAAATATTCTAACAGAATGAGTGTAAAATCTTTTTTTATTCTTTTTATTGTTTGCTTTTTCTCTGAATTGATTGCGGTTACAATCGAAACAAATACTGGTAAGGTTTTCGAATCAGTTCAAATTATGGAAGAAACAGAGTCAATCATAGAATTTTCTGACTCGCACGGGGTAATCACACGTATCCGCAGGAGTAGTATTAAGAAAATTAGCGAGGACAAACCACAAGAGACATTAGAAGAAAATGCAGATGAAAGCCTACCTACCCCCATGCCGATTCAACCTAAAAAATCAGAAGTTCCAGAACATTCTTTTTTACTCAATCAATCCATTTCTAATGACGGTGCATTCCAAGGTGCTAGTTTATTTGGAGAAAGACAATCTAGGCGAAACAATCAGAGCTATAAAAGTTTTTCACAGGCTTGGTTTCTAACTTCAAGTGTAGAACTACTCGGGTTACCCAAACAATTTCAAATATCTTTTACTACCATGAACCCACTTGTAGATAGAACCAATACAGATTCAGATTTGTATTTTCAATCTACACCGAGCGGAGCCAATCAAAACAAACTAGTTTCAAACTCTATCAATTCTGGAACATTGCAATATGATCCCAATCAAGTAAAACCTAGGAAAGAAAAAAATGCCTTAACAGATTATCTATTTACTAGGCTAAACTATGAGCATACTACAAAGCTTGGATCCTTTGGAGTTGGTTTTATTTTTATCAATGTAAACGATCCCGCTTATGTAATGCGCGGTTATTTTACAGTGTCTTGGAAACCACCTGTTCTTCAATTTTTAAATCCTGTTCTTTCAATAAACAATAAAATGTTATCTGAATACGGTGGTATTTTTCAAGGAGATCACAACTATCGACTTTCCATTGGACATGAATTTTTCAAAGAGCGGCTAATTCATGTTACTCCCAGTCTTGTTGTTGGATACCAAGATGTAAACAACAATCAAAATATGAAAAAAGGAATCAGCGATATAAGCCCTAGATTGCAGTTTAATATAAGTAATTTTTATGTAGCGTTAAATTATATGTATAGAGCAACTCCTGCTCTTGCGGATACTAAAAATTATACTCCGGACATTGGAGTCTATCCAGACTCTAACCAAAACGATGGAAAGACAATTGATCCATCCAAAGCCTATGGGTATAAAAACAATTTTATAACAGATTCCATTGCTGCTAACTCTCCCAATGATTTAGTCCGCCATGTATTAACAGATCGATATCAACAACAACATATTGTAAGAGGTATTTTCTTTTTTAATATTGGGTATACGGTGAGGATTTAAGCTAATAATAATTATTAGCAAGAGCTTTCGTTATTCTTTCTTTTTAGGAAACTTTAAGAATACGAAAACTATCAAAACGAAATTCTCCAGACAAAGCAGACCAAGTAACAAATTACTTGTATCACTTTTAGAACTAATCATTTCTGATAAAGAAATATATTCGCTAGTGGCTTGCTGAGTTGATTGCTGGTTTATCGTTTGCTCATTTACAGTTTCTGTAGAAGGTGTATTCTCTTTAGGTCTCTCTTCCGCAATCTTTACCTTTTTAATCATTTCTTGGTATTTCATTTTTACCATTGGATTTGACGGATAACGATCTACGGCTTTTTGATAAATTTCCATCGCTTTTTTATACTGCCCGGAATTGTAATAAGTTTCTCCTTCTATTATCCATAACTCAGTCTGGTATAAGTTCAACGTCGGGTCATTCTCATTTCCCTGCATCGCAATGTTTAATTCTTCCCTGGCTTTGGCAAGTTGTCTAGTCTGAATTAATTGTTTAATATGAGAATTAGTTGTATCTTGCGCGTGAAGCGGTAGTTGAAATAAAAATAACTGGAAAACATATAATAATGCACTAAAAAATATTCTAAACATAATTCATCCTTACCTATTTATTAAAATTGCAGTATGACCAAATCTTGGTACGGGCATCGTAGTAGTTGTTACAGTATTCCAAGGACCCGTTGACGGGTTCGACAAGTCTATCCAATAAACTGTTGACGTTGGAACATTAACGATTGTAGCCCCACCAAAAACATATAATCTTCTTAAATCATAAGAAACTTCAGCCGCAGGAGCATATACACTTACAGGTAGACTCGGTCCTGTTTGAACGGTGTTTAACGCAGAAGGAGTTAAATAATAGTCAAATCTATTTGATGCAAGTAGTGCAGTGGGTGGTTGAACCGTATTGCTTAGTGTTGTTCCGCCTGCCAGAAAAATACCGGGTGAATCAGAAGGATAGGCATCCGTTGATTTAGGACGATAGCAAGTAGAGGATGTTCCAAATCGCGCCAAACTAAAATTACCCTCTGTAATGCCCGTTGTTGAATTGGCAGATGGAATGTATGCATCGCTCGTAAATTGAGTTGTTCCAGTTGTATCTCTACCTGAATTAAAAAAGATAGTTCCATCTATCGCACAGCCAGACAAGTCAGAACGGGCTGCTATTGATGAAATTGAAGTTATAGTCGCCCATGATCCATTTCCGCTATCAGGTGTAAATTTATATACTATATTAGGTATAGCTGATGCGGAAGAATTCGATATACTCCCACCAATTAAATAAATAGAATTTCCAGAAGGCGATGCAAGCGCTCCCTGGATTGCTACCGGAATGGATGACAAAGTTTTCCAGGAATTGGTATATGGGCTGTATTCCTCTACTACATTAGAAATAGTAGTATTCCCACTCTGGTCTATTAACATTCCGCCTATCACGTATATTTTATTACTAAGAGTGGCTATTCCTGAATAACTTCTTGGAGTAGGAACGATAGTTACGGAGGAATACCAAGTATCAGTAACCGGATCGTATAAATCAATTTGAGAAACAGGTGTATTAGTGCTACCAACTCCGCCTAATATCCATATACCACGATTCATCACAACTTGTGGGATTGGTACAGATTTTGTAGTAAATTTCTGAGGGATATAAACTGCTTTTCTTTCATCAAAGCATCCAACCTGATAATTATGGGTTTTCCCCGATGCAAGATTTACCAGCTTGTAATACTGAATCTTTTGCTTAAAGAAAAGAATTTGCGTATTTTCAAATCCAATATTTCCATAGGTAAGTATTCCGTAAGAAGCAGAAGAGCATTCCCAAACTAAGTCTACCGTCGTTTCTGTAGCAGACCGAACGAAACTGTAATTGACTTTTAGTTTATCGCTCTCATTTCCCTTTTGGATTGGATTTTCTGAACAGGAAAAAATCAAAATTATAATCAAAAAAAGTTTCATAATGAATAAACTATCCCTATCTCAAATCCAACATTATGATAATATGGCTTTTGAAAATATTGAAGAACACGAGGACCTATTCGAAGCGTAAGTTTCCCAAACTTAATTCCCTGGTAACCAAAGCTGGTTGCAGATAATCCTTGAAACCCTTCTATATACGCCTCGTCTTTGCGATAGCGAATGTATGCTCCACCGAAACCAATATTTGCATAGAAATCTAACCATTTGGAAAAGGATTTTCTATATTGCAAATATACTATTTGGTTATAAAATCCATATCTTGAACCTTCTCCAGAAGATGTAAGATATTCAGATTTAAATCCAATATTCCAAGTATCTTTCCAACTCAAATTAGAAGGCTCCAAAAAAACACTTCCTCCATAAATTGTGGGACTAATAGCGGATAACGGTTGCCCATTTGAGGCAAAATATGTATTAACCCCAAATCGAATGGGAGTAAGCCTATACGACTGCTCTAGATAATCTTTTGGAATTGTAACTTCTATTTTAGGATCAGGCTTTTTCACATCAGCAATCTTTGCTTTATCTAAACTCAAATAACCTAAAATAGTTTGAACAGTTAAAATTGTATCTGATTCTTCTGCGATATTTCCTTTCACCACTGTAGCATCTAACATCGTGATTGTCGCTAACGTATATCCTTTATGTGTTCCTGTTTTGCTATTATCCCGCATTTGGATTTCTGATTTAGGAATTTCGTATAGTTTATCCTTGAACCTAATCTTGATTATCCGGTCATTCTCCTCTACTGTGTCACAGATGAATGCATCGCCGGATTTTAGGATGAGTTCGAGGGAATACATTGGTTGAACAAAGAGTAACAGGAAAAGGATTCTTTTTATCATTTGAATTAGTAATATAATACTCTATTGTTACTAGTATCTACAACATATAAGCGTTCGCTTGCGTCTAACGCAAGACCTGCCGCACCACTTAAGCTATTAGCTGAAATACCTCCGTTATTTACAGTCGTTGTAGTAAAACTTCCGCCTTGACCGTAGACTTTTGTTGCGATGGTACTGCCACTCGGAAAGTAAATAACGCGACTACTGCCGGATACGTAGAGACCTCCGCTCTTATCAATCACCAAATAATTGGCTCCATTTACGCTACTTGTTGTAGCAGCTGGATATATTGAAGTTCTGGAAGTAAAATCAGACTGTCCATATACTTTAGAAGGAACTATCGAACCCGAAGGAAAATATAATATTCTATTATTGCCGCTATCTGCAATATAGAGTCCGTTGCTTGAATCTACCAGTAGTCCGGTAGGATTATAAAGAGAATCCGCTGATATTGTAAATCTATAGTCTATAGAGCTAGTAAAACTTCCCAATGTCCCGTAGACACGCGTGGCTGTAGTGCTTCCGGATGGATAATAAAGAACTCGATCATTACCTGAATCTGAAATATACAGTCCATTGCTTGAATCTAATGCCAAACCAGTAGGTCCTCCGAGACTATTCGCTGTTACCCCTCCAGTATTTGCTGTCTGAGTTGTAAAAACTCCTAATTGCCCGTAGACTCGTGATGCGGTAGTACTACCGGAAGTATAATACAAAACCCTGCTGCCACAGGAAATGTAAACACCTCCAGTCGAATCAAGTAGTATCGCCCTTGGAGCAGATAACGTCGATGCCGTAACATTACCTGTGCCATTAGAATCGGAAGTGAAACTTCCATTTTGTCCATACACTCTTGTCGCTGTTGTGCTTCCGGTAGGATAATATAATACTCGATTATTAAACCTATCTGCTATATATACTCCCCCACTAGAGTCAAGCGTAATCCCTTCTGGGTTATATAAACTATCCGCAGAGATTCCTCCTTTATTGGAAGTAGCTGTTGTAAAACTCCCCGCTTGCCCATAGACTCTCGTTGCAGTAGGTCCACCTATGCCTGTACTCGATGTGGTCTTACTTTGCAAAAATAAAAGCCCTGCGACTAATATGTTTTTGTCTTTGCTATTGGATGACTTTGTGCAAGCAGCTAGGCTTGTTAGAATGATTAGAATGTTTGTCGTTTTGTAAAATGGGTTCATGGGTTACTCCTTCTTTGCTTCTTCTGTATGATCGTAGAGAATAAATTCTTTTTTTACTTGTTCGTAGGTCTTGCCTACATCATCCTTCCCATCAAACGCAAACTTGGTATTAGGCGGTAGTTCTTTGAGGGTAATGGTAAAACCGGGGACAGTGTTCATAGTTTCAAGAGTATCTAAACTTGTTGCATTATAGGAACCACGCGGAAGAGCGGAATTAGGATTAATCGCTATCTCTATTTGGTAAATTTTGCCTGGGTTAAAGTTAACATATACTTGCAAACCTCTATGAATGAATTGATCGAAATAAAGTTTTGGGACTTTATATTCTAAGTTTTTATTTCGCTTTCTTGTATAATACATTACTTCGTCTTCCGTATAATCAAAATAGAGAATAACAGTCAATAGACCTTCCTTTGCAGCAATAGGAAATAAATACTCTGAATCCATTGCCATAAAAATACAATTTTTTTCTTTAATTGCCAAATGTTCACTTATTATTTGTTCTTTTAACCTAGATCTTACTTGATAAAATTTATTTTCATCTTTGCGAGGATTTAGCAGAGAATTCCCAAATTGTATGAGTACCGGTAGCATCTTTACTTTTCGATCATAGGTGCCTAAATCATAGTCAAGGTATTCGTTGCCTAGACTAGGTACTTTTAAATAAAGAAAAGCATGCTTATCATTTAACCGGATTGGTATCGAATTGCTTCTCGCCATACAATTTTCTAGACTTTTTGCTCGATTAGTCTCATAAGTATTTCTTTCGTATGAATCGCAACTTACCCTACCACTAGTTGCATATAAATTACTATGTATAAAAAGAACAAGTAGTAGCACTGAAGTTCTAGGATTGGATAATTTACATTTCATTAATATGACCCAAGTGTCTGAGGCTTTCGCAAAGCAGCCCAAGCAGTACTATCGAATGTATTCTGAAAAATAGTTCCCATTATTTTTTCTGTGAAATAAAAGGAACCACTCCCTACTATTTCTGCCCCCATTCTATCAAAAGAATGGTATGTTGGTCCATTGAGTATGCAATCATTACCAAATGTGGTTGCATCCCAAAGCCCGCCGGCTAATGAACTGGAGGAACTCAAAAAATCTCCAGCCGCTTGTCCGCGATATGCTCCCCTCTCATTATAACCATGCTTCTGCTGAATTTGTCGTTGATAAGGATTATTGCTAGTATTTATAGGAACCCAATGTCCTCCAATATTGCGACCTAAGGATTTTGCAAGTTCTCCGAACAATCTTCCAATAGTAAAATTTAGAGTATATGTCAAAATCCATGCGATAGCAGGGTGTAATCCTAGAAAAGCGATACCTGCTTCAATGGCTCCTCCTACATATGCACCAATCACAAATGCTCCAACAACTACCCAAGCTGCTATAGTAATTGCCGTTCCTATCTTAAAACCTAACTCCGCGCCGGCCAGTGCACCTTTTAATGTCCCTGTGGCATAATACCCATGAACAAACCCCACTCCAGCACCTACTACGCCTAACGCATCTACAAAGACTGCAAAACGAACGGCTGCCACCACTGCACTCGCTGCAAATGCAGCCGTAGCAATAGTTGCTGTTTGTGCCATTGCTCCAGCCGTCATAGCGTAATTAGCTACAGCAGCCATTGCGGTATATACTGCTAATCCTGCCGCTATTGTTACAGCAGCGGTTATAGCGATTGCTGTTACCGCTACAGCATAAGCTGCCATCAGTAACGGCACTAAAAAATTCCCACTCGCATCTCCATATCTTACTGGATTCCCTTCCGTATACATATAATGATTCAATCCAAAAGTTGATGTCGCATTCGTCACATTATCCGCACTCGTGAATGAACCTAGCACTGGATCATAATATCTAGCGTTATAATAATATAACCCCGTGTCCTGGTCATCCTGTTGACTCGTATATTTGTATCGGAATATATCAGGACCATAGCTATTCATACGATTCACTTCACCGTATGGTTTGTAAGTCAACTGGCTTGCGCCTGACGTGTCTGTCATCATCCTTCCGGCTCCGTCTGTCACCATTGAAATAGAGCCAGTGTGATCTGGATGAAAAAAGAACATTCCAAGCCTTGGAGTGCCTGCGGATAATGAGCCGCTGGCGCTTCCGCCAAATCCAGAAGAGGGAGATGCTGGATTATTTCCTCCACCTGTAGAAACAGACTCGGAGGCTGGTTCATTTGCAAATGCTCCAAGCAACCAATACGGTGGTGTCTGCGGGCGGTTACCTCCTGTTAGTGCCTTCGGTGAATAATTACTGAATAGGAATGTAACGGAAACGATTAGAAGTAGGGATATCGGGCGTAAGCCTGCAATAGTAAAAGCGGCATTTCGACTCCACTCAATGACCGGATTATTCGAATTAGCCAATAAGAACCCACCATAAAGCAATATACAAAAAAGAATTGCATAGACTACATACAGCTTTAAGGCAAATGGATTTTCATAGGTTGTTCTTGCTACCCATTTTGCAAATCGAATTCTAGATTGATCAAGTGTATTCTTAAAATTCGAAAAGAGTAGATCGAGACCAGCCTTGTATTCATTGGTTGAAATGGAGTCCGTGAGTAATACAACGTCAGTCGCCGTATACTGCGCAACCAATTCTTCTTTGATTCCCCGTATATAAAGTGTATGTCTGTCTGACATACTTGGAATCTTGGTTACTTCATATACTCCGCCTATGTTATACACTACTTCATTCGTAGATGTTCTACTCTTACGAATTCTATTTCCTGTATGCTCATACAGATAATTGACAGTATCCCCTACTGTCTTATCCACCTGCACTAGTTTATTTTCACTATCGTATTTAAAAATCTCATCATCTCTTTGCACCATATTTCCTGCATTATCGTATGTTTCTGTTCTGGGCGTTCGGCGAATTAAGTGAATAAGCAGAATTAAACGCATTAACAGCAGATACTCCACGTAATGCTCCGGCAGGCTGTCAGCTACGGTCAATAAATTGCGATTAGTCGCACTAGCAGAGCTGTCTATTACTACGCAATTTATTGACCACGCTTCCATCCTTAACGCGGGGCTTGATCGTATG
The DNA here is from genome assembly GCA_035345875.1 of Leptospiraceae bacterium. GTDB lineage: Bacteria > Spirochaetota > Leptospiria > Leptospirales > Leptospiraceae > UBA2033. The sequence continues at coordinate 47,493 of DAORDH010000039.1, forward strand.
TTTGCGTTACTCATTCTTTTATGTCCTGATTTGATTTAGCAACAATCTCTTTTATAAGATTATCCGTCATTTTTTCCACTGCAAAATTATTATGGCTTTGAAAATAGCCCTCATCTATAAGTAACGCTCCTGTACCAAAAGGATGAATTAAGAAAATAGCAATTAAAGAAGGATTATCAACGATAAAGAAAGATAGAATAACTAGCGAAAGAGTTCGTATCTCCATTTTTTTATACTTTACCTCTTTCTTTAAAATACCAGATATCGTTTTCCCCTCTTTATTGGTTACTGAGTAATCTAATTCATAGAAAAAATTGATATCTCGCCAATACCATAAATACATAGAAAATTTTAAAAAGCTTGTAGTCATGTCAGTTACGTAATCTATTTTTTTAAATCGAATACTGATTTCTTTAAATTGCATTGCCTCTGCCAAACAAAACCGTTGTTTTATTATTGAAATTACATCTTCTTTTTTTAATTCTTTTTTATTTTCCAGTTCTTCCATTCCTAAAAATGCTATAGGAATACACGACTCCATACTTTGAGAAACTTTTAGAGTATTACAACTGACGAAAAAAAAATCAAAGTAAATAATATAAACTACTAATGTAGGAATATAAATTAAATTTGCTCTTATCATTGTTTACCGTGAATTTTGAAGCCAAATAATTAAAAATAAATTTCTTACATTGTTTCGATCACTTGTTTCAGTACCCATAAAGTAATCAGAATAATTCTTTGATGGTCTTCCTTTAAAATCTGCCTCAGGACCATTGCGAAAATCCTGCTGTAATTGATTTATATTGATAATCTTTGTCGTAAAATAGCTGCTTCCAATTACTTTAGCACCTGTTAAGGCAGCGAATTCAGGGAAAGACAATGTATTTGGAATTGCTGAGCCACCCCAACCCATTCCAACAGCAAAGCCTGCCGCAAATCCAGCCCTAGCTCCAATCGATCCATACTCATTTGCTCTAGAATTAGCTTCTTTTTCGTCCCAAGCATGACCAGATTGAAATCCCGATAATCCGCCAGAGATATAGCCCACTAACGCTCCAATACCACCAAGAAGCAATGCACCTGCTATTCCCAATTGAAGTGCACCTCCAAATATTTCTACTCCCAATATCCCACCCGCATTTGGAAGGAACTCTACAGCTCCTGCTCCTATTATCCAACCCCCAACTATCATACCGACGGCGATTTCAATTTTCGTCCCAATCGTAAATCCGATTTCAGCACCTTCCAATGCTCCTTGTAGCGTTCCTGTTCGGGCTCCTCCAGCAACAAAGCCCACTCCAGCACCTACAACGCCTAACGCATTCACAAAGACCGCAAAACGAACGGCAGCCACTGCTGCACTTGCCAAGAAAGTCGCAGTCGCAATAGCTGTAGTCTGTGCTGTTGCTGCTACCGTCATAGCAGTATTAACCACTGCCATTGTAACAGCTAGCGCCGCTGCCCCCGCGACTACAGCTAAACCTATCGTTGCACCTACTGCATAAGCCATTGCACTATAAAGTAACGGTCCCAGAAAATTCCCACTCGCATCTCCATAACTTACTGGATTCCCCTCCGTATACATATAATGATTGAGCCCAAATGCCGATGTCGCATTCGTCACATTATCCGCAGATGTAAAGGAACCAAGAACGGGAT
>DAORDH010000040.1:0-48623 GCA_035345875.1 Leptospiraceae bacterium
ATATTAAAATTATATTCTCTTGATAAAAGTAACTTAGCAGCCTGATAGGTTACGCTTCCTCTAATATTCTAAATTCCTTTATCATACTTATCAATTTCTATCTTTTGCGTAAGGTCAGTTAACTAATATTATTTTACTGAATCAATAATAGATATGTTTTCTAAAAATATACTTTTTAGAGCAGAATGAGTGTTAGGTGATGCTTAAACGAAAAAATAGAGAAACCAAATTTTCTAATACCTTTCTACTTGACTTAGTTTGCGAGTGAAGTAATCTTCTGGCACTGAGGAAGTCCAATGAGCAAAGATATTTTAAAATCAGTTCGAAGTTTAATCGATTATTTAGGGAGTGATAAAAATCCTCTCTATGGAGTTTGGGATGAGATGCGTTTTGATGGAATCTATACGGGAAACTTCGAAGATCCTGCTTATAACTGGGGAGGCTTTGGTATCATTCCGATCTCTGGTTTTTCGGATGGAGATATTGCCGCTCTTTATCCGATAGTAGGTAGACCGATTCAGGAATATCCAGTCGTGCGTGCTCCCCATTCGGGAGATTCTACCACAGTCATTGCTGGATCTATTTCTAGTTTTATTCCCAATTTTATTTTAAATACTATTCTAGACTATGGAGGAGATGAACTAGATGATTTAGAAAAAAATAAAAAACAAATTCTTTCACTTGCAACACTACTCGGAGACAAACAAGGAGTAACCGCAAAAATATTAGAAGAAATCAAAAAAGAAAAAATTTTAAGCTCTCCATCTGAGTCAGAACGATATATGATCTGCGATGGTAAGAATAGTTTTATCACTCAGTATTATTTACTCTTAGATGATGAGAAAAAATCGACTGATAAAAAAGCATGGATCAGTTTACTTAAGAAATTTCCTTTTTACAACCCAGCTTACTATGATCTATTTGAAATTTTATCAGATATAGAAAAAGAAAAAAAGCAAGCGCTTGAAGCTGCTTGGAATTATTTGAGAGGAGACATTACATTTGCCTGTGAATATAGAGATATTAAAAGAGCCGCAAAGTTTTTAGTAGAGAAGGGAGGAGAAAAAAATTATGGGAAGAATTCAGAATGGGAAGCAATAGTCGCTATGTCAGAACAAGGAGCCTGTGGCGGCAAATGGTATGAATGTGCTCTGAAAGAAAAAGAGAAAAAAAATTACAAAACCGCTTATACTTATTTTAAAAATGCAGCGTATTGGATTGGATCTGATTTGGAGGAATATCCTGCTACTGTTCGAAAACATGCTTTTGACTGCGTAAAAAATCTAAAAGATAAAAATCTATTTGCTATCTTCGAAGAAATTCCAATGAAAGAAGATAAGAAAAAAATGGATAAAATCTTAAAGCAATATGCAGAGATTGATAAAAAGAAAAAAGAAAGTAAAGATATTAGTAAATCAATGGCTCCTCTCTTTACCGCCGCTAAGAATGGAGATTTGAAATTAGTTTCTGAATATTTAAATAAAATTTCGAATATCAATACAAAAGAAGAAGAGAGCGGCAAAACTGTGTTACACTACGCTGTCAAGTTTGGACATAAAGAGATTGTAGAATTACTTTTAAACAAAGGTGCAGATCTAACGGTTCGTATGAAGACTGGATTAAATACTCCTCTTACACTCGCGGCAAATTATGGTAAGTTAGAGATTGCTAAACTTTTAATTGAGAAAGGAGCTAATGTAAACGAGGAAAATGGACGAAATGAAACTCCTTTTTTTCTAGCCTGCGAGAGTGGAAATTTAGAATTAGCAAAACTACTTTTAGAAAAAGGATCGAATATAAACCAAAGAAATATCTCAAAAGAAACACCGATTATCATTGCTGCAAACAAAGATAAGGATACTATCGTTTCCTTTCTGGTAGAAAAAGGAGCAGACTTAAACGCAGAAGACTATAGTGGCACTACAGCCCTGCATTGGCTTGCAGTAGCAGGAAAGTTTGATCTTGTTAAACTTTTTATAAACAAAGGAGCCAATCCAAAGATTAAAGATAGCAATGGAGAAACAGCCATTGATTGGGCTAACAAGGATTATCCGGAAATTGCGGCTTTTCTATCTGGAAAAAAAATAAAAGAAACGAAGTGGACTATTTCTGAGTCAGAAGAATCTATTTTAAATGATATGGCTGTCAAATGGGAAATGTCTTTGAAGGATTTAATGAAAGTAGATACATTAAATTTTGCCTACTCAGACTTTTCCGATTCAGATATGGCAAACATCCATTTGCTACCCAAATTAAAAACGATCACACTTCTAGGTTGCAAAAAGATATCAGATAAAGGTCTAGAAGTTATAACTCGTTGTAAAAGTTTAGAAGAGCTTCATCTTTCCCAAACAAATATAAAAGATGAATCTTTGGAATGGATTATAAAATGTAAAAAATTAAAGAAATTATGGCTGGATGAAACCAAGATCACATCTAAATCGATTCCTAAAATTGCAATTGTAAACAATTTAGAATGGTTGAGGTTAAACCAGATCAATTTAAAAGGTGCAGATATACAGCCATTATCCGCACTTAAAAAATTAAAGTATTTAGAGTTAGCAAATGTTTCTGTTTTTGATGAGGATCTAAAATTTCTAAAAGAACTGAAGAGTCTGGAACAACTTGATCTGAGCTATACAAAAATTACAGAAAAGACAATAGAACAACTGACTGGATTGAAAAACTTAGAAAACCTAAATCTCACTCATACATCAATAGGTGAATCTGTGTTTGCCGCATTTTCTAGCATTCCTAAAATACAAGACATCGATTTAACTGATTGCTCTATTTCTGGGGAAAAGGCTGGGCTTTTATCTAAATCCAAAAAATTACTTCGACTGAATATGAGTGGAACGAAAGTAAATGATCAGACTATCTCTCAATTCACATCTATTCAATCTCTTAAGGTTTTAGAATTGGAAAATACTAAACTGACAGACTCTTCGATTTCAGAATTAAAGAAAATGAAGCATTTGAATGCACTGATCCTATCAAAAACAAAGATATCAAGTGGAGCAAAAAAGATTTTATTTTCTGCAATTAAGAAAGATTTAACATTGGAATGGTAGTATTCTTTTTTTAAAACAGGATGCTTTTTTCCTACCAAAAGAAATTAGTTCTTGAAAAAAAATAAGGCATCCATAATCTACTTAACTCACTTCAAATTCGTTCTAAGCCTTCCTGTGTTTATTCTAAGCAGGGAGACTTTTGATTTAATCTAAATGTTTTAATACTCGAAGTGGTGTGTATTTTTTAAAAAAAGAGGATTTTATGATAAAAAGGTTTGTTAGTTTATTTTTAATTTTTATTCTTTTTAGCTCAATAGAAGCAAGACCAACGCATAAACATAGGCATAAATATAAGAAAATTCATAAATCCTTTGCTAAATATTCTGCAAAAAAACAAAAGAGAAAAAAATTACCCCCCGTTGTTACGGCTAATAGCTATAATCCAGAAATAGAGAAAAAAAGATTAATGCAAGCTCTTAAGAAGGAAAGAGACAGCGAAAAGAAAGTAGAGTTATACAGTCAAATATCTGCACTTTACCAAAATTCTCAAACGTATTCTGATCAGCTAAAGGCAATTTATTATATTAAAAAAGCGATCGATCTATCAAAGAACAAGTGGTATTATTATGCAATTCTTGCGAATATTTACAGTTATATGAAACCAAGTGAGTTCTTAAATGCAAAGAAGTATTATGAGAAAGCAATTGAATCTACAGATAGTAATTATAATAAATCTCTTTATTATTCTTATATATCCAGATTATACACTGGAAGGGAATATCCAAATTATGTAGAAGGAGAGAAGTATTTATTAAAAGCGATAGACGTAACAGAGAATGATTATGACAAAGCAAATTATTATATTGAGCTAGCAAATCTAAATTACAATTCAGAATCTAAAATCCTCGAATATCAAAACAAAGCCTTAGAAGCAGCACCTGATCCAGATACGCAATCCTATATATACTCTAATATTGCTAATTTTTATTTTAACAATTATAGAGAATTCAAACAAGAAGAGTTTGATAAAGCTGTAGAATACATGGAAAAAGCCATTGCAACTACGAAACATGCTTATAACAAAGTAAGTTATTGTGCAAGTCTAGCTTATGGAATGAAGTTCAAACGTGATTTAGATACAAATGAAATTGTAAAAATATACAGAAGAGCAATTGAATATAGTATAAACTCTTATGATAAATCATATTATTATGGATTAATAGCCAATCTATATACAGAAATGCAACCGCCCGAAAATGAAAAAGCAATTTCAGAATATGAGCAAGCGATTAAACATTCATCTGATCCTGCAACAATTGAGTCTTATAAGTCGATGGTTAAAGTTTTAAAATCTAGAATGAAGAAATAATTATTTTCTTGGATGCCATTTTTGTATTAATTTTTTAATATCACTGCTCTTGTATGGTTTGGAAATAAAGTCATTCATTCCTGCTTCTATACATCGATCTCTTTCCTCGGAAAGAGCGTTAGCTGTTAAAGCTATTATTGGAATATGTGCATGTCTTTGATTCTGGCGAATTTCCCTTGTTGCCGTGAGTCCATCCATACCAGGCATTAATACATCCATAAAGATTAGGTCGATCTTTTGATTTTCCAGAATTTCCAAGACTTTGATTCCATTTTCTGCAACATGAATTGTATAACCTAAGCTAGAGAAAATTTTTTTGTTAATCATTTGGTTTACTTCTGAATCCTCTGCCACTAGAATTTCGGTTGGATTTTCCCTATCAAAAATTTCAATATCTTTGTTTTGATTCGATTTTTGCAAAAGAAGTTCATCTGATTTTTTGAGTGGAATTGCGAAATAAAATTTACTTCCTTTCGAGATTTCACTCTCCAATTTTAATTGTCCGCCCATGAGTGAAACTAGTTCGTAGGAGATTGCAAGACCAAGTCCTGTTCCTCCAAACTTTCGAGTGGTTGATTCATCTGCTTGTGTAAAAGGCTGAAATAGTTTTTTTTGATTTTCTTCAGAAATTCCAATTCCTGTATCAATAATTCTAAATTCAATCAGAGATTCCTCATTTCTATTATTTAAATTTACACATTCTAGGGTTACAGATCCATGCTCCGTAAATTTAATTGCATTGTTTAGTAAATTAATTAGAACTTGTTCTAAACGAATCATATCTCCTTTTACATATTTAGGCACATCCTCGGAGATAATACTTGTTATCCGCAATTTATTTTTATTTACGCTGCTTATAATATTCAGCACATCTTTAATAACATCTTGAAGATTAAAATCAACAGCTTCCAGTTTTAATTTTCCTGCTTCTATTTTAGAATAATCTAATATATCATTGATTAGATTTAGTAAAATATTAGAGCTAGATTGAATGATATTTATATATTCACGCTGTTCCTCTGTTAAATTTGTTCCTAAAACAATATTTGCCATGCCACTTACTCCATTTAATGGAGTTCTCAATTCATGACTCATAACGGCTAGAAATCTAGATTTTGCGAGTGAGGCATTTTTTGCGGCTTCCGTTGCTTTTTCTAATTCAAAAATTTTATTTTTTTCTACGTTAAGCAATCGAATTCTATCGGATAATGCAAATGATAAAAAAAGAGTTTCTAATATCGCTCCAGCTTGTAATATATCTGCCTGAAAATACTTTGATGAAATAACTCCAAGTCGATTTAAAATACTAATCAACGCGATTACTATTAATGTAATCCATGCTAGAATATAATATTTCGCTGGAGTAAAACCTTCCTTATATCTTTTAAATCCAAAATAAATAGAAGGGATTAGAATTGGTATGATTAACATATTAAAATATTTTATATTAGAATTGTTGATCCAAACAGCAATGAGTCCTAAGAATAGAATGAAAATGATTATTTGAAAAAAGATTTGAATCCATTTTGTTTTTTTCAAACTTAAAAAATGGTAAGTAAAAATACTGAGAGAAAGAAATCCTGTAAGAATTGAAATATTTGCTACTTTATCCGCTAAAATTACAGAATCATTCCATAGATAATGATTTAAAACACCTGTTGTTCCTAAACTAAAAAATATATAAGAAACAATATATGCAATGTATATTAGAAAATTTAAATCTCTAAAACTGAAATATAAAAAAAAGTTATAAATGACTAATAAAATAATAATGCCAGTGTAGATACCATATAGAAAAAGGGAATCAGAAGAATTAGCTAAATACTTTTCCTCAGACGCAAAAGTATAGCTAAATAAAATGGCACTTGTAGTTTTAACTTTTATATAGAATGTTTTTTTCTCGTTTTTATCTAAATGTATTTTAAATAAATAATTACGATGTGGTATTTCCCTTTGTGAAAAAGGAACTAAATCTCCTTGTGTCCTGCAAAACCATTCCTCTTTTTTTTCACAGAGTGTAACTAAATCTGTTGGTGCAAATTCTGCTGCGAGTATGAAATCCTGTTTTGAAATCCGATTGGCTATTTCCACTTTTAACCAGACAGGATGATTTTTAAATCCGAGAGAAAAATTGTTTATATGATTTTGAATAAATAAATTGGAATGATCTGCAACTTGGTCTATGGTTAATTTATTTTCTTTATCTTCTAAATAGTCTGTAAATTCACTTACAGCATATAACTTATCTTCCATTATCTCGAGTGTTTTGGCACTTATAGTAATTGAGAGTAAAAAAAAGAATCCAATAAACTGTAAAAATTTCAAATACATAGATCACCATTATAATTCTTATATTTCTCAATCAGTGCAATTGAAATTTAAAGTTATAATTGAAAAATTAAAGAAATTTTTGAAAAATTTCCAAGAGTTTTCCCTACATATAATATGGATATTATTTGGAGTAGATAGTTTGAAAGCGTTAAGAACATTGCTTTAGAATTCGCACTTTTTTGTGGAATTCAAATTTAAGAATTTCATTTCTTGAATGATAATCTTAGTATTCGCTCTTTAAATTTGATAAATCTCTCGATTGTCAGTAAATCAATCTAATTTCGTTTTTTATTTTGATATAGATTGATCTAGGTCAATTACACCTGAAGCAAAAAGGTTAGAATCTATTTTATTGAAAAGGGATTAGATATTTTCTGCTTTCAATAAAATAATAAAATAGGGTGCTAATATGCTTAGTAAATCGCAGGCGAGATGGTTTTTTCTCACCGGCACAATTCTCAGTGCTTTGATTTTTTTATCACTAACGATAGACTCCATTCAATCTGTTTATTCTAAACCTACAGCTGAACTTACAGAAGATGTGATTCGTGGGAAAAAAATTTGGGAGAAAAATAATTGTATGGGATGCCATACACTCTTAGGAGAAGGAGCTTATTATGCTCCTGAATTGACTAAATCCTATGAGAGAAGAGGTCCTGATTGGATTCGTTTATTTTTAAAAGATCCCCAAGCGATGTATCCAGGGCAAAGAAAAATGGTGAAATATAATTTTACCGACCAAGAAATTTCAGATGTAATCGCTTTCTTAAAATGGAATGGAGAACTCGATCTGAATGGATATCCTGCCAAGCCAAATCTTAAATAAAAGGAGAAAGAAATGAAATATAAATCACAAAAGATTGCTTATTGGTTTTTTGCAACCTGTATGCTTCTGCTTAGTTTGCAAATAATCTATGGATTCATCATGGGATTTGCTCGCATGGGTTACGATGGGTTACACGATTGGATTCCGTTTAACGCTGCAAGGGCAACTCATACGAACTTGTTAGTCGTTTGGCTTTTAACTGGCTTTATGGGTGCTGCACATTATATCATTCCAGAAGAAACAGGAAGAGAAATCTATTCTGAAAAGTTAGCTTATGCACAACTTCTATCACTTATTGTTGTAGGAGTGATAGCAATTATTGGATATCATTTTAATTATTGGGAAGGTAGAAAGTTTTTAGAAATACCTAGACCACTTGATTATCTGGTCGTAGTGAATGTTCTTACCTTTTTATTTAATATAGGTATGACGGTATGGAAAGGTGAAAAAAATTCTACAACCTCCATTGTATTATTTATAGGTCTATTCTCTGCTGCTCTTCTCTATTTACCGGGTATGATAGATTTCAATCATCAAACAATGGATTCTTATTTCAGATGGTGGGTCGTTCATCTTTGGGTAGAAGGTGTATGGGAATTAATCATGGGTTCAATTTTAGCATTCCTATTAATTAAATTGACTGGTGTAGATAGAGAAGTGATTGAGAAATGGTTGTATGTAATCGTAGGACTAACGTTTCTCTCTGGTATTTTAGGAACAGGTCACCACTATTATTTTATTGGAACTCCTAGATATTGGCTTTGGGTTGGTGGGATTTTCTCTGCATTAGAGCCTTTAGCATTTTTAGGTATGGCACTCTTTGCAATCAATATGTATAAGCGTAGTGGAAGAAATCATCCCAATAAAATTGCTCTTTTCTGGACGATTGGTTGTGCAATCATGTCCTTTGTAGGAGCTGGATTTTTAGGTTTTGCTCATACACTACCACAAGTAAATCTCTATACTCATGGAACGTTAGTAACTGCAATGCATGGTCATTTGGCTTTCTGGGGAGCTTACGCGATGTTAGTTCTTGCGATTATTTCTTATGCGATGCCTCTTATGACAGGTAGAAAACTTTGGAATAATACAATTGGACTCTTAGGATTTTGGATTTCAAATATTGGAATGCTTGGAATGACAGGAGCCTTTGCCGTTGCGGGTGTCGCACAAGTATATCTCGAAAGAAAGATGGGACTCGACTTCTTAGCCGTTCAAAAAGAAATTGAAGTTCACTTCTTGGGACTCATACTTGCTGCCTGTCTTTTTACAGTAGGAATTGTTCTATACATTTACAATTTCATTCAATTTGGAACTCCTTCTGATGAGATGGTTGGATCAAATCTTGATTCAGAAGATTTGCTAGAGAAGGCATAAATGAAAACTTCGGTCCCATACTATAGACCGATTGAGAAAGAGGTAGAGATTTTTCAGCATTTGCATCGAAATCATTTACCTCTTTTATTACAAGGTCCGACAGGCTGCGGCAAATCTCGATTTGTCGAATACATGGCACATAGTCTATCTTTACCATTAATTACGGTCTCTTGTCATGATGAGACTTCAGCAGTAGACTTGCTTGGTAGATATTTAGTAAAAGGAACAGATACGATCTGGATGGATGGACCTCTGACTCGAGCAGTCCGTTCTGGTGCTATTGTTTATATAGATGAAATTGCAGAAGCGCGTCCAGATACGATAGTTGCTTTGCATCCGCTAACTGATCATAGAAGAAGTTTATATCTAGATAGAAAAGATGAAACGATCCAAGCTCCTCCCAACTTTATGTTAGTAGCTTCTTATAACCCTGGATACCAAAAAGGTTGGAAGGAAATGAAACCATCTACTCGTCAAAGATTTGTGAGCATCAGTTTTGATTATCCAAGACAAGAAGTAGAAATCGAAATCGTTTCAGAAGAAGCAAAAGTAGACAAAGAAGTTGCAAAAAAATTAGTCCAACTTGCAGCAAAGATTAGAAATGTAAAAGATTTTAATCTACCGGAGACAGTTTCTACTCGTCTTCTTGTGAATGCAGGTAAGCTGATTCAAAGTGGTCTTCCTACCCGTCGTGCCTGTGAAATATCGATAGCCGAAACACTCACAGATGAAACTGATATAATTAAAAGCATTAAGGATTTAATTGCTTTGATTTTTTAGAGTATGGAACTAGATCAGATTCTTTTTAAAAAAGCTTATGATTTGTTTCAAAGAATCTTTCAGCAAAATTCCTCTGAATCTCATTCAATAGTTTATTTGAAAGATATTAAAGAGAGGCTAACAAGTCTTAGCTCTTATCTTTCTGGTAAAAAAATATTAATAAAAAATGCAGAGAAAGAAGGAGGCTATTCTGGAAATATATTTTTTCTTCCTGCTCAATTTGATCATTTCAAAGAAAGAGAAGATAATTTGGAATATTACATCTTTCGAGTCATCTATTTGTCTATTCAGAAGAAATTAAATCTAAATTGGGAAGAGGAAAAAGAAAAAGACAAACTTACATCTAGAAAAATGGCTGAGAATTCTTTTGAAAAAATCTACAAAGAAATGATTTCAGAATACCCAGCTTTTAAAGAAAGAGCAGATCGTATCATTCAATTGGAAAAAGATTACGCAAAGGAAAAAGACATTCCTCTCTATTTTATTTATGGAAGATGGATGTATAAAACGTTAAATACAGTAGATGGAAATTTGAAACGGAAAGATTTTAAAAACCAATCAAATGAGATTACAACAGAAAAAGAAGCAAAGCCAATTGAATACAAAAGAACGATAGATGTCAACAAAGAGGAGATTGAAAATTATACTTTAAATCATAATTTTGAAAAAGTAGAAACCATTGAAGAGTTCAAAGGCAACTGGCGTGATTTGGATGGATCGGATGAATTAAACATTCAAGAAGATGCTTTAAAAGAAGTAGATTTGCATGATACAATTCGAGTAGATGATCCAACTCATTCTATTTATTCCGCCGACTTCTGGGGAATGACGTCTGCATCTGAAAGTAATTTGATTCAAAATGGAAAGTATTATATCTCTTATTCAGAATGGGATTTCAAAAAAAAGAAATACAAAGAAAATTTTTGTAGAATTTCTCATTCTTATCTAACAGGAGAAAAAGATGATTCCTATAAAGCCTGTCTAGAGAAATATAGAAATGTTTATACTACAATCAAAAGAATGTTTTTAAAAACATGGAATGATTTAGAAAAAATAAAACATCAAAACACAGGTGAGGAAATCGATCTAGACAAGATTGTAGAAAATTATGCAAATATACACGCAGGCAAAACTTCTTCTGAAAAAGTATATATACAAAATAGAAAACGAAAAAAAGATATATCAATTTTAATTTTAATGGATTTGAGTTTATCGACTGATTCTTATACCGAGGGAAAAAGAATTTTAGATATCGAAAAAGATTCAATTGTATTATTTTCTGAGTTACTCGATGAGTTTGGAGTCAATTTTCAAATAGATGGATTCTATTCTAGAACTAGAAGTTTTTGTGATTATATTACAATCAAAAGTTTTAAAGATCATTGGAAAGATAGGCGAAATAGAATAGGGAATATTCATTCTATTGGTTACACGAGAATTGGTCCTGCCCTTCGTCATTCTACAGCCATTCTAAAAAGTCAAAATTCTGAAAGCAAATGGATTCTACTTCTATCCGATGCAAAGCCAAATGATTACGACCGGTATGAAGGTAAATATGGAATAAAAGATATTCAACAATCTGTTCGAGAAGCGAATAAAGACAATGTGGGTATATACACATTATCCGTTACAAAGTCAGATAACGTTCTATTGTCTGAAATGTTTGGAAATCGCTACAAAGTATTGGCAAATCCAAATCTATTACCAGAAGCACTGACTCATTTCTATCTGGAGCTTTTAAAGACATGAAGCCTTGCTTTGTCTTTCTAGCTCTATCGCTAATTCCATCAACTTAATCCAAAATTCTCTCAAAAAGAAAATTGAGCAGACATAGAATAAAATGATTCTGGTCCAAGAGTCTTAGTTTGAAAAGAAAACCTTGGAAGCTCATATTTTTGAAGATGAAATGCATCTGTGAGTTGAATCATATACACGAGAGCAAATAGTCCGAGAGAGGTATTTGCACGATCTGCTATTCTACCATAGATTTGTTCTTTTTCTATGAGTTGATTGATTACATAGAGATTGTATGGATCCTGAATGGAAAAGAAAGAATCACCGGCAGCAAAACTAAAAAATACTTTGTTTGTTGCAAATTGATTAAAATGATTTCTTTGGTTTTCTGCTTCCCTTGCAGAATAAAAAAAAGCTCCTAGAAAAATCGAACTAAGAACCATGAAGGTATGTCCTCGCAATCTACTTCCTTCTGTTCCGTAGGTCCATTCAGAATACACTTGTCCCCATCCTGGAAAAACCGCAGAACGCTTTACAATATCATAATTACTATCTTCTTTTTTTAGGATTCTTAAATCCGTCCAATCGGAGGCAACCATTTCACCCGTTCGATCAAAGGTTAAGATTCTTTTTTTGTATTTTCCGAAAGGAAGATCTACTTCGATTTCTGTCTTTTTGACTTTTCTACGAATGACAGTATTTCCATTTGAATTCTGAATTTCTAGAATATAGTAATCCGCATTTTCTTCATTGTTCCATTCTAAATGAATTCGATTCATCTGCACTTTTTGTGAGAGCACTAAGAGAGGAGTCCACTGAGACGGAAATTCTTCCCCCGTTTTATCAATCGAAACAATTCTTTTAGAATAATCGCCAACAAGTAGCTTGATACTCAAAAAAGTCCCAGTTGTTTCTTCCGAATACACAATCGCTTCTTGACTATCCTTGATTTCCAATCGATAGGAAATCGCACCTGGTATACTTTCCCATTCAACCTGCACAGTGTTTTCTTTTTCTGAATACAGACCAAAAGGGAAAAGGAATAAAAGAATAATCTTTAGAGCATTATTCCACATAAATTTCATCGGGTGAAGTAAACTTGACTCCTGAATCAATGTCTTTCAATTTCACTTGAAATTGACTTTCTGCGATTAACGTTCCTTCTTCTGAATAGATAGAAAACTTATAATACCCCCGTTTCAAAAGGGTAAAATCCTCTACAGAATAAAATTCAGAATCGAGAAGTTTATCAAATAGCTTCACTCCATCGTCCTTGCGAAAAAGTCGAATGCGAAGAGGCCTAGATGGTTTTGGATTCTTCCAGGAAAAAACAAAAGCTTCCATATCACTAATATCTACGATTGATTGATTGGCAGGAAAAGTAATGATGATTTTTTTGGACAGGTCTGATTTTTGCGATAGTTCCCATCCTCTGTTTTGAGATCGTAAATTTTTTGGGACTTGCATTCCTAGACTAGCCAAAGCTTCTTTTAGAATGCGATTCGGATCTTGCAAAGCGTAGGGTTTACTTGCTTCCTTTCCAAGTGTGGAAAACCGATCTGAGATTGTACTTTTAAAATCTCCTTTTTCATTCTGCCCGAATACATGAAACTGATTCCCTGATTTTACGATCTGAATTCCATTTATATTTTCGAATCCCGCCTGACGTTCTTTAAAGGATTGAAAAAGAGTTTCTTTGTTGGCACTAGTATTAGCAGAATCAATTTCAAGCTCTCGAATGAAATCTTTTTTAGAAATAACTGTGCGACCTTTTTTTAAGGAATAATTTTTATCTGATTTACTCAGGCGAGCTTCTCCTTCTTTCAGTTCTAGCAAAAGAGTAGAATTGGAATTTTTCTTTCCTACGTTGAGAAGACTTTTCTCTAGACGAATGACCTCATCTCCATGAACAATATTTATTTTTTCGACCTCGGATTTTTTTCGATTCATTGTATCCACAGTCATCGATCCTTGAATCAAATTGATATCCAATTTTTCAGGATTGGTATTGATATATATAATTGTGTCTTCATTTAAAGTTACTTTCGTGCCATCAATGAGTTCAATCGATGTCTTTGAATCACTCTCGGTTCGAATCGTATCATAATTATAAACTGATTTATCTTTGATGATAGATTTCCAAACAACAGTGGAGCCCAATTTTCTTTCGGTGCGATTGATGGCTGAAGTTACAATTCCCACTGGTTTGCGATCACCGATTTCTGGATCCCGTTGACCATCCCAATAAAGATAAAAAGACAAAAGCAAGATCAGAACAAGAGTAGTTAGATTTGTTTTATTCTGGAACTTTTTTTCATCCTGCTCGATCCAAGCTTCTGGAAAGAACTTAAAATCATAGAAGTTCATATTTTTTTTCATCTGTTACTTGATCAGAAGATTTGGCTGATTCATTTGGCAATACAATGCCTACTAGCTCTCTGAGTTCCTCGAGGCTTTGAGGACAGGCTGGATCATCCTTTCGTCCTAAAACGGCATAAATGGTTTGAGGTTCACTTTTTCCTTTCACTTTAATCTGTTGCATTTTTTGGGTTAGGTAGGTGTCGCTCACTTGATCATAAAGATCCTGAGTGATGAGTATATCTGATCCGAACGGTTTATTTAGCGATTCCACTCTCGATGCTAGATTCACGCTATCTCCGATTACGGTATATTGAAGTTTTTCGTTTGATCCAATTTGACCCGCGACCACGACTCCGTAATTGAGTCCACAGCCCATTTTTATCTCTGGCTTGCCTTCTGATTTTCGAACTGCATTCATTTCTAGTAGTGCTGTCCTCATCATAAGCGCGCCATTGATTGCATTTTCTGCATCGTTTCCTTTTGAAATAGGCACACCCCAAGTCGCCATAATCGCATCCCCGATAAACTTATCCACGTAACCATGCGAAAGGTTTACACAGTTAACCATTTTTGTCAGATACTCGTTTAACAGTTCGACGACTTCTTCTGGAGACATTTTCTCAGACATGGCAGTAAATCCCCGAATATCAGAAAAGAATATCACACAAACTTTCTGTTCGCCCCCCAATTTGATTTCCCCTTTCAGTGCAATTTCTGCAATTTCTTTGGAGACAAATTTAGTGAGAGCATCCTTCACTTTTTCCCTTTCCGCAAGCCCCGTTCCCATTTCCTGAAAGGCTTCTTCGAGAAGTCCAATCTCGTCTCTAGATTTTTCAGTAAAAGAAACCTGAAAATTTCCTTTTTGAATTTCCCGAGCCACTTGAACAAGATGAAGGACAGGTCTTGTAATCTGTTTTGCAAAATTGTAAACGACAAAGAATACGATGAGGATAGCAATCATCATGAGTATAATATTTCTTCTTTGAATATTATAAACTTCTTCTAAGGCTCTGTCTTTTGAAATAATAGAAATCACTCCAGCACCGGCAAACCCGACTTTTTTATAAGAGCCTATGAAATTTTCCTCGTTTTTAGAATAGATGATTTGTCCACTTCCTGCATTCGAAGCAAACATTTCTCTCACCACTGGTAGATCATAAAAATTCTCGCCTTTAATGATTAGATTCTGATCGGGATGACCGATGATATTTCCTGAGGAATTGACAAGCATGGTTTCGGAAATACTTCCCTTCGTTTCAAAAGATTCTCTGATTTTTCTATAATCAATACACGCGATTACGATTTGTTTTTTTTCTTTTTTATAGGGAATGGAAATAGCAAATGCAGGAAATTTTAAACCAGGACTAAAATTCTGGATGCTAGATTCAGAATCTAGGGCTCTTTCTAGATGTTTGGTATAAATCTGAATTTGGTTATCAATGTCCGATTCTCCCAATTCTGCTTCGGAAAGAATTTTCTGATTGTATTTCATCTTGATTGGACGCAGTGCATAACCTGTTGACTCATAGATTCCAATGGAAAGAATAAAATCATCATATTGATCTAAAGATTTGGACAAACTCTTTTCTTTTAAATCAGATACCATAAAACGAACTGTTTGCAAAATCGAGGCAAGCTCAGCGTTTACTCTTGCGCCTATCGCATCAGTGATCATTACATTGTTTTCACGGATACGAAGTTCACTATCCTTTTTGAAATACTCTGTTGCAATGAGAATCATAAGACTCATCGTCCCAATCATGATAAGGGAATTGACAGAGATCAGTTTGAAATTGAGAGGTATAAAACTTCTACTAAATAACTTTTTCATTGTTAGTAAATTAGCAATCCCAAGTTTATTGAATTTTGGCGTTTCATTCTTTGGGAATTTTTAATTTTTAACGAACCTTACATTTTATATCTTTTTAAACTGTCGATAGTATTCGAATCTGTCAAATCAATTTAAAATCAGTTCTACTTAGGATGAGCCATTTTAGAAAACAGTAACATTATCTTTTTTACTATTCCTTGTTATTCCACACAAGAAAATGTGTCTGTTTTTTGAGTAAATACATACCAATGCTAGTGAGTCGTTGCGCGTTGCGCATGACTTTTGTAGAAAAGCGAATTGGTATAGACCATTTCATTTTTTTACTTTAGCAATGCGCAATGCTTTTTGAGAAATGGTATATTAACGAAATAATCATCGTCTAAGTTTTGTGCTTGATAGGTTAAATGAAAAAAATACAAACTCGAATAGGTTAGTCGGTGGTAAGATGAAAAGCAAAATTTGGAAATTTATCGTAATCTTGACTCATCTGAATTTAGGATACTGTCTTGATCCCAGCTTGAAGCAAGATTTAAATGAATACATCGCAACATTGCTTGCTCTAAAAAAAGAACCTCCCCTTTCTATTTTATATTCCAATTCACCCTATACCTTTACAAAAGATTTGAGGATTACAACTATTACTCCGATTACTACTGGTCTGATTTCCAGTTGTATTTCTAAACCGGAACTACCGATCGGATTGGTTCTGAATCCTATCAATTGTTCCATTGAGGGAACTCCCACACAAATACAGGAAGAAAAATCGTATACAATTACTGCGAGTAATTCCAGTGGGAAATCTGCTTTTACTACCATCCTGATTGCAATCAATATGGGACCACCATCTACCTTAGTCTATTCTGGGAGCCCTTATATCTACACCGTAAATCTTCCGATTAATCCAAACACTCCTACCATTACGGAAACTTTCACAAACTGTGTGTCTAACCCACCTCTGCCTCAGGGTTTGAGTTTGAATCCAACTACTTGTGCCATTAGTGGAACTCCTACCATAATTCAAACCGCCACAAATTATACGATTACAGCCACAAATTTGAAGGGAGATTCAACAGCTACCATCACAATAACGGTTAAATTTATGAGAGAATGGCCGGAAATTCAGCCAATCTTAATCGCACAAGCCGCTTTGGGCTCTGTGGCAACGGAAACGGTTGGTGTGATGGGAAGTAATTATGGAGGTGTAAACAAATGGTATGGGGCAGTTCTTGCTCCCAATGGAAAGATCTACGGGATTCCAAGATCAGCAACTACTATCCTAATCATCGATCCCGCTACTGATACAACTAGCACGATTCCTTCCCCTGATCTATCAGGCATTCAGAAGTGGATTGGAGGAGTACTTGCCCCGAACGGAAAAATCTATGGAATTCCAAATGCAGGAACGAGCATATTAGTAATTGATCCAAATACAAATACAGCAACGACCTTTGGTAGTTTTATTGGAGGAGGCAAATGGGTCGGTGGCGTGCTTGCCCCAAATGGGAAAATCTATTGCATTCCTGCGGATTCTACCTCCGTTCTAGTCATTGATCCTGCTACAGATACAACGTATACCTTTGGTTCTCTAAGTGGCACAGTAGCGAAATGGTATGGTGGGGTTTTAGCACCCAATGGAAAAATCTATGGGATTCCAAACAATGAAACAAGTGTTCTTGTGATTGATCCAAATACAGATTCTATTTCGACGTTTGGAAGTTTGGTCGGGGGAAATAAATGGCGTGGAGGAGTCATTGCGCCAAATGGAAAAATTTATGGGATTCCAGCCAATTCAGCCACTATTCTGGAAATCGATCCGACGAACGATACCACTGTTACTTTCGGTGCACTTGGTGGCACAACTCTAAAATGGCAAGGAGGAGTTCTTTCCACAAATGGAAAAATTTATGGAATTCCTTACAATACAGATAGAGTCTTAATCCTCGACCCTACTACAAATACGACAGCTATCTCAAGTTCTCTCGGAGGAACATTTCGATGGACAACAGGTGCACTTGCCCCTAATGGAAAAATCTACGGGATGCCAGCGAATAATGGACAAACCTTAGTGATAGATCCCACTTCAAACGGGACTTGGCCTTCCGATCTGTATTTATCTCCTTATTTTAATAAACTTTAATTTCTAGGTCTAATCACAATTTAGATGTTAAAATAGAGAATTATCACAGAGGCAATTTATCTGTTGGATGTATTTCATACAAGCAGGAATCCTTCTTCGATTTCTAATTTAAATAACCTCGGTAAACGTTATCCTCTACCGAATGCCAATCATATAAAATCCTTCTGGGAAGTTTCTCTTGATGTTTGATATATTTCATTAATCGGTAGACTATCGTTATATGTCCACGAACAGCATACTTTCGATTCTTCCATTCTTCATAATTACAGCGGATATCGCATACTTTGCATCCAGCTCTTTTATAAGCCCATTCTCTCATACAAGTTATAGTCTTAAAATACAAAATTCTGAATTAGCCCAGATGGAATTTAGGTAAACTTATTTTTTTACTTTTCAATCACTTGTGTAAAGGAACTTATTATGGAAATAACAAATTCATTTAACAAATTATTAAATTTATCTATTCTAAACATTCTTTAAAATATCCTCTAGGATAGGAACGTGTTTAGTCTAATAAAATAGTTTGCGATTTAATTTTTTAAAGGGATCAGTTATCCATGAGAAAAATCAACTCTTTAGTATTATTTATTACAATGCTTTTTTTTGCTTGCAGTAGTGAAAGTCCGGATGATTTTCCATGTAATCAGAATATAAGCTTTCCCGAGAGCAAACAAAGAGTTTGCAATCCTAGGCAACTAAAACGCTTAGAGAAGTCAGAGTCCGACAGAAAAGTAAAACAAATTTGTGCCTTACTCTCAGCAGAATGTATTCAAAATTGTTCTATCGATTCCAATCCTGATTCTTGTATAAGGACAAGTTGTAAAACATTCTTAATTTGTACGTCTGGTATTTATTTGCCACCTTTCATGTTTCGATAAATCTAAATATTTTTTATTTCTTGCGGATAACGTCTAATCTCCATACAACTTTTCCCATAATCATCTACTAATTTTTTTTATGAGGTAAAAAAGGTAAAATTTGTATTAGAAAAAGCATTAAGAGGTTGCTTGCAACCATCGGGATAAGAATAGAAAAATTTATAAATACAAGAATTGCTATTGTGTTGAATAGAGTGCATAGAAGATAATAAGAAAAAATTCTTTTTAAGCCAGATAGATAGATTGTCGCGATCCCAAAAATAAAACCTAAAAATAATAAGATAAACAAATTCCAAATATCTCCGCTATGGGTAATGAATTCTTGATTTAAAATTGTATTTAAAGTATGAGCATGAAATTCTGCACCAGCCATAGAGCCGAAGGGAGATTCTTGGATGTCTCGGATGACGTTCATTCCAGTTGGGTAATAGGAAGAAATTAAATAAATTGTCTTAGGTATTTCATTTAATCCAGTTCCATCCCATTCGGATTTTTAGAAATAGACTTTGTGAATTGTTCAAAACCTCTTCGTGGAAAAATAAAAAAAATATCAAACACGGGAGTATGTGGGGTGTTCTGAAAGGCATTGATAATATTTCCATAATAATTCAAGGGTATCGGCCATTCCCCTTTTAGTTTATCTAAAGTATTTGTATCAATTCCAATAATGGAAATATCTCTTCTCGATTTAGGGTGACGATTAAATGTTTCAATGGTATTTCCCGCATGATGTATAACTTTTTTTCCCACATAGGAGCGAAACCATTTAAAACGTAGAGAAATCGAAGATTCTTCTAAGTGCCGAATTGGTAGAATAAAAATAGAACATAAATAGAAGAATATAGAAAGAAAACTTGTCGTCAAAAATATTTTCATTGCAAGGATAGAAAAGGGAAAAAGAGAATTAGTCAATAGATTTTTTGCTTGCAACATTTCCCATTATACCACATAGTGTAATAGTTAATGATTAGGAATTTTGCTAATAAAGATACGGAAGAATTATGGGAAACTAATGCTTGTAAAAAATTTCCCAGAGAACTTTGGATGAGAGCAAAAGCACTTTTAACAATTATGCATAGTACTTCTACTTTGGATGATCTAAAAATTAAAGGTCAGCCATCTAACATTAGGCTTCATAAACTAAAGGGCAATAGGAAATTAGAATGGAGTATTACAATTCATCTTCCCTGGTGTATTACGTTCCAGTTTAAAGATGGCGAATTTTTAGATGTTAAAATAGAGAATTATCACAGAGGCTAATTATGATCAAAAATCCAAAACCATTACACCCCGGACAAGTTCTTTTTGAAATTTACATGAAAGAGATGGGCTTAAATCAATCTCAATTAGCAGAGAAATGTAAATGTTCTCCGCGTAAGATAAATGAAATAGTCAATGGGAAACGAGCTATTAGCCCCGACTTTGCGCTCGTATTAGAAAAAGTAATTGGCACTACTCCAGAGATGTGGGTAAGGATGCAGGCGGAATATGATCTCTTCATTGCAAGAAAAAAAGCTGCTTAATTTTATTCCTTGCGGCTATCGCTTAATTTGTATCGAACTTCTCCCATCATAGTCTCCCATTCTATTTTACAAGTGAATGCCTTAAATCAAAAATAGATTGCAAGTCTTTCATAAAAAGATGTTTTGAAATAGACGGTGTAAAGTTTGCATTTTGAGTTCAAAGAAAGAAGGAGATAATGATATGCCTAGAAAATCTTTTTTATTCATTTTGCAAATTTTTTTGATTCAATTGATTTTACTCAATTGTAAGGAAGAAAAAGAGAAGGAGGAAATAGATAAAATCAATAAAGTAGATAAAATAAAAAAAACAGAATGTTCAAAGAAAGAATTACTTTCTAAAGGTAATTTGGAAGATTTTACAATCGTTGATAACTGCTTATCAGAAAATGATAAGAAAATATTAATAGAATCTATTGAACTATTTAAGAAACAAAAAGAGGATATTCTTAAGATAATTTCTTTTAAAAGATCTTTTATACCTATTATAAAATATTTGAATATTGATTTATCATACTTAAATGAGCTAGCATCTGAGTATACTCCTGGCGAAAATCAGACAGAAGAGCAAATGGAGAAAGAGTATGAAGAAACATTAAACTTAGTTCTCAAAGGAGAATTGCACTCTGATTCTGTTGGCAGTTTAGAATATAGAGGAGAAAAGCGAAAGCTATTAGTTTTAGATAAGATTATAAATTTTGAAGTATTGATTCAAGTTTTAAAAACGAACAAATTTGAACTACTTGATGATGACTTTATATGCATAAAACAAAATATTAAAAATACTGAGAATACTCTTCGAATAGGTTTTAAATTAGACAAGAAAAAAAAGATTTGGCAATTAATAGATATTCTGATTTTTTATGATAATTATTAATATTTACTTGTGGTATTCTAGCGGCTAACGCCTAATTTATATCTAACTTTTTTCAATATCGTCTATTATTCTTTCTTACAAGATAAAGCATTAAATCTAAAAAGGATTGCGAGTGTTTTAGAAAGAGATGTTTTGAATTAGATGGGGGAAATTTTGTTTTATGCAGAATTTGTAGGTTGCAAAATTTATTCTATCATGAAGATAGAATTTTATCTTTCTGACAATCTAAAAGGTTAAGTTATTTTCAAAAAGACCTACTATAAAAAAATCTTGCCGTGGATAAAGAACCTATGTCCATTTTGAGGTCAAGGAACCAAGCACTAACTGAAATCCTAATAGCTTTGGAAAATGATCTGAGAGGAATTTTCTTTTAAATAGAGTTGTTGAAAAATTCAGTAGACGTAATTAATTTCACTTCGAGTTTAATCGAGAAGTGCTAATAAAATAATGCTTTTTAATATTGTAGTTTTCGACGATCGATAGAACTTACATCGGAGCTATCTAATTTTTCAAAAACTCTAATAAAGATTTCTATTTAAAAGAAAAAATATTTTGACTTTATAATAATAAATTCTAAACTTTATAGAATCTAAACAATAAAGAGGAAAAAGTATGAAGCAATTAACATTAATCGTAAGCATGGCGATGCTTGTTAGCATTCAATCATTATCTGCGAAGTGCCAGTATAATTCAGACTGGCAAAAATCTGACGGAAAGCGAATCATAGTTTGCGTGAAAGGGGATAGCTTTAGCGATCGAGACAAAGCAAGAGCTATATGTGCTAAAATAAAAGGTTCTTCTTGTAGCGTAGCTAGTAGCTTCTCAAGTTCTTGCAGTAACAATGAATGCTATGATGAAAATGGAAAACAAAGTAACTCACTTTCAGGTTACTAATATTTTTCACTGATATTTAAACAATGAATACAAATGTTATTTCAGATTATTATTCGTATTCATTGTATTTTTATTTTTTCCTTTCTAGCGGCTAACGCCTAATTTGCATCCAACGCTTTCCATAATCGTCTCGTATTCTATTTTACTAGCGAAAGTCTTTAATCAAAAATGGTTTGCAAGTCTTTTATGAAAAGACGTTACGATCTAAACAAGGCGAAATTTTATTAGTAAATCATCTTACATGAGCCAAGTTATAATTGTTTCTCTGAAATGCGTTTTCCCGTTTTGGAATCTATTAAGATAAAAAATCTTTTTTGCTCTTCTGGCTTCCCGTCTACGCTATACTTCCAATCTACTTGGACTTCCAAACCTTTCTCGGTCAACGAGAAAATGTAATCCATATTCTGGAGCATTGTATGTTCGTGCTTCAATTTAAAAGAGTCGGAAGAATAGATCTCTCTTTTGATTTCTACTCCTGTTAGATTTCTAAAACCAGGAAAGAACTTTTGTAATTCAGGATGGGAAACCTTGAAAAGTTCTTCTACATATAGATTGTCCCAATTACCTCCTTTTACAAATCCATAATATATAAAATCGGGTCTCTCTAAAATGATTTCTGTATTATGAGCGATTATTTTCTTAATAGAATTTTTCATTCTAAGTTGTAAGAAATGATCAACAGTAGAGGACTTGGCTTTATCTAAATGCTTTCCTTCTTTGATTTCTCGAATAGAAATTTCAGAACAATTCAAAAGAAAACCCATAATCAATAATACCCCTAATCTCATCCAATCCTTACCTACAAGTATATTAAAACTGACTACCACCGATAAAGACGATGGGCTCCGATGGTTAGTATATATAATTGGTTTTGCCATTTTACATTTTTTGTCGATTTAATCACGTTTAAGCATCTAAAGATTCAAATATTCGTCCTTCCAACACATTTAACCAAAGCAATTAAACCGATATATGAATCCATCGTTTTTATCGTTCTGTTATCGGTGTCATCGGTGGTAATCTGTTAAAATTGTGGGTAAGGATATGTAATCTCATCCAATCCTTAAATTTCAGTATCAGCATATTGTCCATTTTCAAGTGCGTTTATCAAATAGCAAATATTTATTTTTTATTTCTAGCGGCTAACGCCTAAATTCCATCGAACTTCTTTTATAATTCTCTTTCATTCTATCTTACAGTTGAATGCCTTAAAGCAAAATGGTTTGCGAAGCTTTTAGAATAAGATGTTTTGAACTAAACGGGGTAAAAATTGTTTTTGGAATTCAATTCCAATGCCTCATAATTAAAACTACGATCGAATATATTTATACTCCAATCGAAGTAATTTCTCCTAAAATTGATTTTGAAGTGGGAATCCTTCCGAAATATAAATTGATTCGAATTGCGTTTGAGAAGGAATATTGTTTGTTGAACAATTATAATGTAAGATGTATTATTCAAAATTAACTGTAATGAAACTGGGAAAGTATGAATATTAAACAACACAAAAAGAAAAAAATCAAAAGACTCATTGAGACGTTAGTTTTCAGTATATTGATATTAGTTGGTTCCAACAGACAATTACTAAGTGAGTCAGCTAAACAAACAAAATCAATCCAAATAACTTCAGTGAGCAAGGCTATTGAAATTTTCAGAGACCTCGTTCTTGTTGAGCCAATAAATTGTCTGGTAGCAATCATTGCCAAAAAGGAAAATATAATTTGTATAGCAAACAAAGCAGGAGTTGATAGTAATAACAAAATGTTTTACTCCAATCCAGAAATTGTATATTACAAATTATCAAAGTTTGCAGATGTTTGGAGAGTAGAAAAACAAGCTCCTGTTTATAAAAAAGAATTTTTTTATTGGAACTCCCTTCCAGATTTTGAAATTGTAACTATTGGTAAAAAATCCTACTTATATTTTCTTTTTCTTGTAAGTCCGATGGGTAATGCAGTTAATCTCGAGGAACTAAATTTTGCACTATTCTCTTTGACGGATTTTCGATTGACTACATTAAAATACGAAGGGGATCCTTATACTAAAAATGAAAAGTTGTTTTATTTGAAAGGTGATTTTATGAACCTTAACCAACTGAATACCAAACCCAAACTTTTAAAGTATCTTGAAAAAAGAGCCAGTAAATCGCCTTGGATATATCGTACCACTAAATCTGACCTTGAAATAAATAGTTCAACAAATTATGAAAAAAAATGGCGGATTGACAACTCTAGCATAAAACAAGTATGGGAGTATAAAGAAAATATTTTAGAACAGTCAATTCAGATAACCTATTATGACAAAAATATCTTTCCGCCATCATATCAAGGTGATACCCCTCGCAAAATTGAAAACAGCAAATACAAAATTATTTCTCTTTTTAGAGGCGATATTTTAGGATATGATAAAACAAAAGAGAAATATTTTCCTATCTGGGTCGACAGCTGTTCTCATGGGTGCGACAAAGATATTTCATTCATTAGTGAGGACACTTTAAAAATTGTTTATTCTGAATCAGCAAACAAAGAGGTTGTTAGCATTGATTTGAAGAAAATGACTTATAGTATAAGCATGGAATGAAGATAGAGATGTTATACTGGCTTAAAAGAGAGGCTTTATGAATAGAATTAAATCTAGTATTGTTAAATATCATTTTGTTATATAATCCTATTTTCTTTTGTCTCTTGTGCTACTGGATTACTTGTTAAGAACATTGTCTTTCTAGGAATTTGCATCCAACTTCTCCCATTATTCTCTCCCGTTTCTATCTTACAAGTTAAAGGCTTAAAGCAAAAAAGGATTGCGAGTCTTTCATAAAAAGATGATTTGAACTAAAAGGGGTAAAATTTTTGCTTTAAGGTAACTCAATGATCCGCAACAAGTCCTTATTTTTTGATATTGTTCAAATAGAGAATACTTATACTTTCGGCTTTTGGTAATTTATGAATCCCTTTATCAAATAGGGTTGTTTGTAATTCTTTATATATATCGATTATAGTAAGGATTGCTAATTTTATAGAATGGAAAGAATATTCCGGGATAGTGGCTCTTAATTTTGTTTGATCCTGTTCGTTCAATAAAAACTCTAATTTGCGAACACCGCGAGGAAGACTGCCATATTTCATATGCAATAATGGCCCCAATACATTTGTGCGCAAAAAAGATATAAAATCGATTGTTTCAAAATACTCTCCTCTACCGAGCTTTGTTGCGGCATAATGAATCCAAACCCAAAATCTATCTTCAATCCATTGAAGATCAGGCAATGGCCATTTTGCGATAGAGTTTTCAATGGCTTTCGTTATGATCCTATCCTTTTCCCAAATAATGGTCGGGTTTTCAACTCTAGTATGATAATCCTCCAATTGGACAAACTTTAGATCAACATGTAAGATTGGATTTTCATATAGACAAATCAAAAGACGTGGTTCTCCTACATGCTCTCCAGTAAATGCCGAACATAAGGAACCTAATCGATTTGCAATATTTACCATATTTTCTTTGGAACTGGAAAGATCTTCCTTAGAAATGATAACTAAATCTAAATCAGAATAGGAATCGATTTCCTTTGTTAACCAGGATCCCCCAACACAAAGTGCAATGATTCGAGGATCCTTGCTTAAAATCTCAGATGTTTGATCTAAAAAAATTTCTATGTCCTTCATAATGGCTTATCCTTTGGTTTGCATTTAGTGAAACATTTTGGTTACCTAGTATTTCACCTGAATCGATTCTTTGCTACATGGAAAAATATCCTTTGCACGGGGTAAGGGGCACAGATTTTTTTGTTCTTATCGATAAAAAATTTATAAACAAAATCTCCCTGTAAAGGTTGGGACCAAATGATATTTTTATAGATTTTCAGTTTACTGAGTCCACATTTTCCATCTCCACAAATCGGGTCAAAATGATAAAACTCCCCATTTTCCAAAAACACATAATTCAATTTAGGTTCCGAGTTGAAATTTTGGAATTTTATTTCCTTTTTCAAATACAAGTCCGTAAACAATTCTTCTTTATACTCAACAATATCCTTGGACCTTACATAGCCCTTCGCCGAATTACATTCATTTGTTTCATGTTTCACTTTTCTTTCTAGCGGCTATCGCCTAATTTGCATCGAACTTCTCCCATAATTGTCTCCCATTTCTATCTTACAAGTGAATGGCTTAAAGCAAAAAAGGATTGCGAGTCTTTCATAAAAAGATGATTTGAACTAAACGGGGTAAAATTCAATAATAAATATAAATTTTAAGGTTATAAACTTATATTTAATTAAAGTTGAATTCTATTTTAATGCGATTCTATTTGAATTTATCTACACAGCCGCCCACATCTTCTTCTTTAATCCACCCATAGCCGATGCCACCTTCATACCAACCTAAATTAAAGATTATATGATACCAATAGATTCCACCATACCTATTTTTTGTTTTAGAAAGTATTTGGAATTCACCATTCCCAACGCTTTCACAAAAATTAGTTGTAAAACGTTTATCATCCGGAAGATTAAGAACTTCTGGTCTTGAGCGATAATCTACATCAAATAAATTGAAAGTATCCGGCATTGAGTTTATTTCAGGCTTATTGTAAACAGGAATATTGTTCTTAGGCGCAAACTTAGGCTTAACCTCTAAGGTAATTACATCAATACCGTTTATATTTTTTTCTAGATTCTCAGGATTTTCAAATCCATAAAATATTCTTTTATTAGAGCATTCAAATCGATAGTAAAATTTCGGATGGGTATAATCTTTGTATATAGAGCAAATCGCTTTTTTAAATTCCTCATACAATACTTTATTATTTTCACAACCCTCACTAGCCGGTTTGGTGAGATTAAAACGAATTTTACTTTCTTCAATAAGATAATCCCCTTTAACCTCTCCACACCCTTCTCCATGAAAGAGGATTTCTACTTTATTATTATACATATTCATTTTTTTCATCATCGTCAAAACGATTTTTTATTAGCAAATCCTCCTTTAATTCGATCGGAATATAATATCCGAATGCCCAGCCTATTAAATCTCCAGATTGTATTTTTACCCAAGGTGCGATTTTATTTTCGAACTTCGCCAATTGAGTAGAAAATTCTATTATTTTAAATGGTTTTTTGATTTCGAATTCTTTTACCTTCGGAGAATTAAAATCGGGGATAGTAAATAAAATGATTTTTTCTTTTGCGATATGTATGTCAGGCTTTTTTAAGGAAGACGAATCTTTATCTTTACACATGAAAAGAAAGCTAGAAAGGATAAGAAGAGTTATAATGACATTAGTTGTGGTTAATTTACATTTTACGCTAAAATAATTATTACTTTGACTAATCATAATATTCAAGCACTCTAATTTCTTTAATTTTTCGTGATTTAGAATTTGGACATCTAGGCTTTGCATTAAGCCTTTGTTTTGCCCATTTCTAAACTCCTTATTAATTCTTTTTTCTTAAGACTTCTTGTAGTAAATTTTTGAATTGTTTTCCATTTTTAAATTTGTAAATTGAAAAATCATTGTCGATTGTTAGAATTTCTGTAATTTTTAATTTTTCACCAATAAGTATTAGACTCGCATCGGCATAATCCATTGGAGTGTCCTGGTATTTTGTCATCATTGAATGAACTAGAGGATAATCCTCATTATTTACATTTACTATTTTAATAGCTCCCTTTCCTATCCAATCAATAATGTAAAGCTGAGCCTTTTTATAATTTTCAAAATAATACGATACTTCTGTTATAACTGATTCAGTAGAATAAAGTTCTCCTTTGTATGTTTTAAAAAAGCTACGGACAGCATGACAATATTTATCTGATTCGTCAAAGAAAGCAATGATTACGCCGGTATCAATAATTGCTTTCTTCATTTTTTACGAAGTTTAGTTTTTATTTTTTCAGAAATAATAGACTTATATTCTACAGAACCATTTTTATTTCCAGTCTTGACTTTGCCGAAGTATTGAGTTCCTAGCTCATAGGGAGTTTTTTTATTTTCTTCGTAGCTGTCTAAATAATTTAGAATGAGTTCTTTAATAATGTCGCTTTTAGTGCGTGACTCTATCTTTGCCACCTTATGCAATTTATATTCTATTTCCCTGTTAAGTCTTAATGTTGTCATGTATTGCATTTTGTATTACTAATTAGATTTGTCAATTACGAAAAGTATATGCTCAGGGGACGTGTTTTATGCAAATCTTCGTTCCGATTAATCCTTAATATAGCTTTGTTCTAATTTTTTTAAAACTGCGAATGTCCAATCTGTAATAAATTGCACAGATTCTCTTGAGTTCGAACTGTCCGAGGAATTTTCTATTAAAATTTTCTGGCAGTATTCCTCATCAAATGAAATTGGTTCTCCAAAAACAATTTTCACTTTCTTTCCGACTCTAGGTAGGATGGCGCCTACCGGTAGAATTTCTTTCTAGCGGCTATCGCCTAATTTGCATCGAACTTCTCCCATAATTGTCTCCCATTTCTATCTTACATGTTAAAGGCTTAAAGCAAAAAAGGATTGCGAGTCTTTCATAAAAAGATGTTTTGAACT
This sequence comes from Leptospiraceae bacterium, assembly GCA_035345875.1. Taxonomy (GTDB): domain Bacteria; phylum Spirochaetota; class Leptospiria; order Leptospirales; family Leptospiraceae; genus UBA2033. The sequence continues at coordinate 28,470 of DAORDH010000040.1, forward strand.
AAACGGGGTAAAATTTCATCAAATAAAAATATTCTTTTGTGGCAATTCCTTTTTAGCCGCTTCGAAAAGCTTGGTATCTGAAGTTATGAACTGGTCGGATTTACTTATTTTTGCGGCAGCAAGTTGGATTCCGTCTAACGATCTTAGTCCATACTTTTTTATTACCTCGATTACCAATTCTTCCAATGTCGAATTAAAACTTATAAATTCATAATCTACAGAATCTTCGGTAAATTCAGCGAGTGCGATTTCATAAGATTCTTGTGTTAAAACATTTGTATTAACAAGCCTTTGTAAAGCAGATTGAAATTCAATCCTAGTGATCGGGGATAAAGCAATTTCATCAGAATTTTGAAAAAGTTCTGATACAGCATCAGATCCGTCCTCTTCAATATATTTTTTTACAAGAGCAGATGTATCAAAGAAGGATTTCAAGTTTCATTCCTCATTTGCAGGATTGTTTCGGAGGCTGAGTTCTTATTTGATAATTTTACCCTTCGCACATTTCTCTGCCAAGATTTTTTGCGAATGATAATTTCAACATCAGCTTTCATATCGGGAATATTTTTATCAGTAATAGTCACTTTTCCGTTATCGTAAAAACCATGTAGAATAATCATAATAGACCTCATTTCATAAAATAAACATCTTTAGGAAATTGTCAAAGAGAAAATGGTTCAGAAAGAGTTCTTCTAGTCTTTCTTTTTATAGCGTTGCAGCTTTCTGTCTATACTTTTCTTTCTAGCGTCTGTCGGCTAATTTGCATCGAACTTCTCCCATAATTGTCTCCCATTTCTATCTTACATGTTAAAGGCTTAAAGCAAAAAAGGATTGCGAGTCTTTCATAATAAGTTGTTTTGAACTAAACGGGGTAAAATTTTATCTCAATATAACAGAGGAATCATACAATCAGATTATCCAAATCTTTCCTGCCTATCAAGGATTAGTCGAAAAATGTGCTAACATAATTGGAAAGGATCATGTAAATACAAAAGCAAAAATTGAGGATTACAATGTCCCAAAAGGAAATTGGTGCCAGCATCTGGTTGTCCAAATTTCTAGTGAGTATGACTATGGTAATTTACATTGGATTGCAAGGGATGGAAGGGGGTTGTATTTTGATCCTATTTGTGGCACAAGTGGAAATGAATGGGGAGATTTAACAACCTTCGATCCGATTCAAAGTAGGTTCCTAACTCTAAAAACAAGTGCTTCCATAGTTATGAGCGACGTGGTTCATTGCAAATTACCTACACAATTGGTGAATCTAGAATACAATTGGATTGGCTTTTGGATTGATTACAAAAAGAAAAATGATTGAAATAGTGAGGGAGATTTTATGATTACAGCAATCAAAAATGCTTATAGTGAATACCAAAAATTTTGGATAAAACTTTTTATCCAAAAATATATCCCAGAAGAACAAATAACAAAAACACTAGTAGAGGATTTGAACCAAAAAATTATTTTTCACAATCTGTATGCTTTTCGCATAACTTCTGTCATTGTGGTTTTGATTGAGTTAGTTTTGATATTTACTTTCGATTTGCCAATGCTCAAGTCCGCAAGTGCAGAGAATCAGTTTTTATATTTAGGGTATTTATATTCTCATATATCGATTATTGCTTTATCTGTTTTTTGTAATTTTATTCTCTATCTACCGATTTCTGCATACAAGAAATTATGCTACCATCATGGAATCATTGTACCTTTATATTCTTTTTTTCTTTTGGTTATTTGCGGATATATGGATGCTTTGAATTACTACTCTACCAAAACTATGAATCTATTTATCATTGTGATGTTAATGCAACTAGTTGTTTTTATTTTCAGTATGCATTTTATATTATTCCATCTCATTATAAATTTTGGACTTTTGATTTTTTTCATTGATTATTACAAATCTTTCGATGCTGGTGCCTTGAACTCGATTATCAATATTGGGATATTGTCTATTTTCGCTTTTGTAAGTGGATATCTAAGATTCCGAGGATTTGTTAGAAACGAAATTATTGAAAAACAAAGACAAGCTCTCGATGTGCAAATGAAATTGACCAATTCCTTTGAACGATTTGTCCCCAAAGAATTTTTATCATTTTTGAATAGGACAAGCGTTTTGGATATAGAATTGGGTGATCAAACCCAAAGGGAAATGACTGTCCTATTTTCGGACATTCGCAGTTTTACTACACTTTCTGAATCTATGAGTCCACAGGAAAATTTTAATTTCATCAACGCCTACCTTTCTAGAATGGGGCCTCACGTGAGACAAAACCAAGGGTTCATAGACAAATACATAGGGGATGCAGTGATGGCACTCTTCCCAAATAAACCGGACGATGCGATCAATGCAGGAATTGAAATGCAAAAAGAAATTATACTCTATAACAAAAATAGAACAGAAAAGGGACTTACACCTATTAGCATAGGAATAGGGATTCATACAGGAAATTTGATGCTCGGTATTATTGGAGAAACGGAACGGATGGAAGGAACAGTTATTAGTGATACAGTAAATCTAGCGTCCCGTTTAGAAGGACTGACAAAATTGTATGGTATCACTATTATGATAAGCGAAGATACTCTATTGAAAGTAGAAAATATTGAAATCTATAAATACAGACTTTTAGACAATGTGGTAGTGAAAGGAAAGCAAAACAGCATTCGGGTCTATCAAATCTTTGAAGGAATGTCTGAAAGAGAAGAAGAACTATTGCAAGCAACGAAGCTTAGTTTTGAACTGGGAATTGAAGCCTATTTGGGACGCAGATTTACAGAAGCACTCGAACTATTTCAAAATGTAGCAAATGTTTATCCAGAAGATGTGCCCACTCAAATCTATCTAAAAAGATGTAACAAATCCATCACAGAAGGTGTGAGCGATGACTGGACGGGAATCGAAAGAATGACGGAAAAGTAAATATTTAGGAAATGGAATTTTTCTGGAAGGTCTATTCTAAAAATTGGGGATGAATGATAACAAGCTGATAGTAAAATTCCTTCCCTACATCTGAATGTATCTTGACAGGAAAATTCTTACTGACTATTTTTTAAGTATGGTTGAAGTTGAAGTTCCCGTCTACCGTTTCTCATACCTTTTTAAAATGGTTGCAATTCCTTGACCGACACCAATACACATTGTAACCATTCCATAGTTGAGGTTACGCCGTATTAGCTCATGCGAAAGGGTAAGCGCCATACGAGCACCGCTGGCTCCAAGTGGATGTCCGAGAGAAATACCTCCACCGTTTACATTGACTTTTTCTTTTTCTAGATTTAATTCTTTGATTGTGGTTAAAACCATAGAGGCAAATGCTTCTGAGATTTCCCAGAGATCGATTGTTTCTCTTTTTAGTCCTGCTCTGTGTAAGGCTTTTAGAGAAGCTGGAATCGGTCCGGTTCCTAGTAAAGAAGGATGCACTCCAGATACAGCAGAACTTACTACTTCGGCTAATGGCGTGTAGCCCCTCTCTAAAGCATAGCTTTTCTTTCTAGGAATTTGCATCGAACTTCTCCCATAATCGTCTCCCGTTTCTATCTCACAAGTTAAAGGCTTAAAGCAAAAAAGGATTGCGAGTCTTTCATAATAAGTTGTTTTGAACTAAACGGGGTAAAATTTTTTTCCGGAAATATCTATTAAATAAGGATCACCGTTTAAGTCATTTTTATCTATTACTAATAATTTATCTGGAAAAAAGTCACCTTCTACATAATCCCCCAGATCATTTTGATTTAAAAAATCTCCATGAATTTCTAAAACTTCATAGTTGTTTGTTTGTCTGTCGCCTTCGAGCGTTATTAGTTGTGACATATAAAATATAACTGCGCGAGCTTAACAACTTCCGCTTTTACCTGGTAGGAATAAGCCCACATTTATATTTTATTTGATTTTGATTTTTAATGCAAGCAGAGAATAATAAGCATTATCCTTAATGATACAAGTCTGAAGCAGGTGTGAAACAATTTTTTATTTTTTTTCTGGAAATACTTTTCGGAATCCTTCCTTGTATAAATATTTTCCAAAAACACTTCTATTTGGATAAGTCGCGTCAGCCGGTAGCCATAACCCACAAAATAAAATTTCAGGATAGACATGATGAGCATAATTTCCCTGTCCACAAATTACTATTCTATAAGGTATCTTGTTTTGAATTGCTTTACTTACTAACAATATGGTTTTGTCGTCGCAATCTCTTGAACCTGTCCAATCATTCAAAATAGTATAGCAAGGTCTAGACAATGTTTCTTTACCGATTGGATCAGCAACATAAGGAAGCGCCCTTACAAGATTATAAAATTTAAAAAAATCCCAGTCTTTGAAATTATCTAAATCTGATACATATTGTTTGGCGATTCTTTGAATCTCGCTTACTGTTTGATCTTGATTAATTAATTTTTGTTCTATGGCTTTCATGTTACATTAAATAATCTTGAAAATATAATATGATAAATGATGCAAATAAAGAAGATAAAATAAATACTAATAAACATTGTAAAATAAATTTCATAATTATAACCCTTTTGATTTTTCAAATAATTTATTCCAAGTATTGTCATTAATCGAATGTAAATAATTTAAAAAAGTTTCACTTTGCCAACCATTCCATTTAGATATTGATTCAGTAGGACAATAAACTATTTCTATCTCATTATTTTCTAAAATATTAACAATACAACCATCAGGAATTTTATAAACTAAACCATTTTTAAGTGAAGGAAAAGTAATACCGTCAACCCGTTCATTAGGGGTTTGGTTTGGCATTAAAAGAAGTGCTTTTCCGTTAGGATCATTTGTTGGATCTTCTTCAGGTTTATAAAATATTGTCAATTTACTAAAATTATTCTGAATTTTCCCCCCAAAAATTTTTTTCCTAAATATATAGATTGCTAAAAATCCAAAAATCGATACAAACATTAAAATATTTTTTTTATTCATGTTTTTTCCTTTCTCCTATTTTATAAGACTAAACTATTTTTTTCAACTTCTTTTCTTGTTCTAAAATTACTGGCATCAAAGGTATTTCAGGATCACAGATAATTTTATTTACTGCATGTATCCATCTGCATCTTTCTATAATGTCTCTATGAATTGGATCAAAGATTTCAACTATAGAATTTTCCGTGAGTTCTTCCTTGTCTTGCTGTATGAGTATTGCAAGTAAAATATCTTTGTTTTGCGTTGTGGTATATAGAGACTTATTTTCTTGCATTTTGATTTGACTGATTACAAAAAGATTTATAAATTGAAAAGATGAATGAAAATGATAAAGATATTATTCGTGTAGTAAAAATATTTGATATGAGAACAGGAAAAATAAAAGAAATTATCCATTTCCAAATTAATAAAAAATATTTTCTTAAAAGAAAAGGAAAAATAAGAGAATGTATAATATTAGAATTTTTTTCAAAAGAAAAACATTCTAAAGCCAAAATAATTTTTAGCGATACACAAAAATTAGGAGAAGCTTTTCTTGATGAATTGCACGAATCCCCAGAGAATACATAAATAAAATTCATTAATTAATTGCCTTTAATTTTCTCGGTTTTTTATTTTTGTTAAAATCAGGAAACTTTAATGAGAATTTTAAAATTTCAATACATCTTAACTTTCCCTTTTCATCTGCATGAAAAATTAAATCTTTATAAATTTGAAAAGAAATTAATTTCCCTCGATATTTACTTAAATATATTTTATAAGAATCATTTTTTGAAGTAAAATTAGAAATTATCGTATTTCGGTTATCACTCTTTTTTTTAATATTTTTCATTGTTAACTCACCTTCTTAAATGTTTTGATTTTTGGGTTATAAATAGCTGTATAATCTTCTTGTTCAAATGAACCTGAATTTTTTTCTAGCAAAGCGGAATATTTCGGCGTTTCATTTGTTTTGAATTTTCGATTTTCTAAAACTTCTAAATATTTCTTTAAACCAAAAATTCTAATATATGTATCCGAAGCGCCGCTTGTAGTTTTTTCAACATAGTTTTCTAAATTCTGTAAATCATATACTAACTGAGGAACTTTTAAGGGAGTGGCTTTTTTTGTATTATGCAAAAATTTACTATAGAGTCTATCGACTTCAAATAAATGTTTATTTTTTTGTTTTTTGCTTAACGGTTTCTGAGTTAGTCGAAACATTCCAAGAATGGCTTCATAAGGATTAAAATTTTCATTGTTTAGATAATTGTATGTAAACCAATTCGCTCGACCTAGTTTCATTTCTATTTCCATTCTATTCCAAACATCGATAGAAGGATCTATTTCTATTCCATCGTTTTTACATTTAGCTTTCTTATCGTAATATCTAAAAAAAGTTTCCGCGCCTCTATCCCCTAAATAAATTGTTTTTCCAGATTCTACTCTATCGCGTAAATTAAAACCGGTTGTATTCATAGAGCTTACTAGCCGCGTAACGTAACAACCTTTTTTAATTTTGTATTCTAATAAATCTAAATCAATACAACCTTCGAAGTCATCTAAAGCAAAGTCTATCCTTGTAATTCCCGCCGGTCGTGATCCTTCTCTTTTAGTTCGATTCCATTTACAATTTTTGAACATCCATATTACAAAAAAAATTATAACTTCAATCGAAAGAGTTTTCCAAATGCATGTAGAATGTACGATAAAGCTTTGTCTCTGCCTTTATTCGCGGGTATGACTGATGAAGATGTAGAAGACGTGATTTTTGCCGTGCAAGATATTTTACGCTAGAACGTTATATTTTTTTTCGATATATTGTCAACTTTGGACTTCTTAATTTATATCTATTTTCTTTGACAGTTTATATATTTTTGCCTGATATCTGTATGGAATTAAAGGAAAATATGCTGAAATTTGGTATTTTTGGAAGAGATTATATTCAGTTATTTCTATAACGTGAAAAAAATACTTGTATTCTAGTATAAATGGAATTAAATCATAACTAACAATTTTCTATTTTTATAAAACAGTATAGTTTTAAAACAACAATAGCAATTAGCGGTTACACAAAGAGATTTTTCTATTTTTGTAATTCTGTAGAATAGATTTGAATTTAAAAAACATTGTGTTTAGCCAAGATAAATGAATAAAACTGATAAATCAACAAAGCCCATTCTCTATGTAGGAATTGGTGCATCTGCAGGTGGACTAGAAGCCCTAGAAGATTTAATAGCTAATATGCCTATCGATACCGGAATGGCATTCATCATTGTACAACATCTTTCACCAGATTATAAAAGTATGATGGTGGAATTACTTTCTCAAAAAACAAAAATGAAAGTAATGAAAATTGAAAATGGAATGGATGCGTTACCTGACACTGTATATTTAATTCCACCTAAAAAAAACCTGACTATTTTTCACTCTAAATTATTACTTACAGACCATGTTCGAGATTCTCGTTTGAATCTACCGATTGATATTTTTTTTCAATCTCTCGCCCTAGATCAAACTGACAAAGCTGTAGGAATTATACTTTCTGGGACAGGAAGCGATGGGACGTTAGGTATAAAAGCAATTAAAGAACAAGGTGGACTGGTTATTGTTCAAGAGTTAGCTTCCAGTAAATTTGATGGAATGCCAAAAAACGCGATCGCAAGTGGATTTGTGGATTATATTTTACCTTGCGATAAAATGGGATCTATACTTTCCGATTATGTAAGGAATTCCGCTAGCCTAAAAAATTTAACTATGGATGGAGAAAGTCCGAGTAGTGATTTAGCAAAAGTGTTAAGCATTATTCGGTCAAAGGAAAATCTAGATTTTTCTTACTACAAACCCAAAACCATAAAACGTAGAATTGAAAAAAGAATAAAATACAATCGATTCATTTCATACGAAGAATACATACAATTATTAATTAAGTCAAAAGAAGAATCAGAAATTTTAGCAAATGAATTTTTAATTGGGGTAACTCATTTTTTTAGAGATAAAGAAGCATTTGAAGTATTGGGAGAAAAAGTTATCCCTAAAATATTTAAATATCTGAAACAAAATGATACTGTACGAATATGGAGCGCAGGATGCTCTACGGGGGAAGAGCCTTATACACTTGCTATTTTATTCTCTGAATACATGGAGATGAATTCCCTAAAGTTTGATTTAAAAATTTTTGCTTCTGACCTAGATAAAGAAGCAATTTGAAAAGCAAGTTCAGGTATTTATCCCGAAAGTATTGCGGTTGACGTTCCTGAATTTTTGTTAGAGAAATATTTTGTTTTTAAAAATGGATATTTTCAAGTAATTGATAAGATTCGACAAATGGTAGTATTTGCTAGGCATAATATAATATCCGATCCTCCATTTTCTAAAATCAATTTAGTTGTATGTAGAAATCTACTTATTTATTTTAACAGTGAAATACAGGGTAAAATATTAAATTTGTTTCAATACTCCCTTTACAATGGAGGGTTTTTGTTTTTAGGAAGTAGTGAATCAATTACGAATGCCAAAGACTTAGAGGTTGTAGACGCTAAAAATAAAATATATAAATACATTGGGAACTCAATCAGTCAAATCCCAAGTCAAATTTTACTGCCAAGATATGATAGGGAAAAAAAACAAGCTCTTACGGAAAAACTCCAGAGTATTTCTAAAGTTTCTTCGCAAAAGATATTCGAAAGTGTATATGAAACTGCGATTAATCTATTTGCACCTCCTGGATTTATAATTAATTCTGAGGATACGGTTATCCATTTTTTTAGTGGAATCCAACAATTTTTATCCTTGCCAAGTGGAAAACCAACTTATAAAATATTTGAAATATTAGATTCACAGCTTTCAACTATCGTCTCTAATTTAATATATAAAATTAGAAAAGAAAAAAAAGATGCTTCTCTCAAAAAAATCCATTTTAAACTTCCAGATAAAAAAATCATAATTGATATAGTAGGTAGATATTTACCAAATACCAAAAATACGACCGATTATATTATAATCACAATTGAAGATTTTAAATCAGTTGCAAATGATAGTATTGAGCAAATTTCTGAATCGTTTGATTACAACCAACAACTCGAAGAAAGAGTTAAAATATTAGAAAAGGAACTTCAATACAAAGATGAAAGTTTACAGACTACTATAGAAGAACTTGAAACATCCAATGAGGAATTACAATCTACAAATGAAGAATTAGTTTCCTCTAATGAAGAATTACAATCTACAAACGAAGAATTGCAATCTGTCAATGAAGAGTTATATACTGTTAATTCCCAATACCAACAAAAGATAGATGAGTTAACAGAAGTATCAAATGATATTAATAATTTACTAAAGAGCACAAAATTTGGGTATTTATTTTTAGATAATAAATTACAGATTCGAAAGTTTACCCCTGAAATAACCAAAATTTTCAATATTATGGAAATGGATATAGGCAGACCTTTCGCTCATATTTCTAATCAAATTAACTACCAAAGTCTACTCGCAGATATGGAGGAAGTTTTAGATTCAATAATAGAGAAAGAAATTGAAGTGAAGGACAAAATTGGAAATTCTTATTTACTAAAAATGCATCCCTATAGATTCCAAGATAATTCTATTCATGGAGTAGTATTGACTCAAATAGATATTACAAACCAAAAAAATACTCAACTGCAAAATCTAAAACTAGTCGAAGCAGTGGAAAATAGTGTAAATGGAATACTCATTACTAATCTAGATGGAAGGATTGAATACGTTAATTCAAGGTTTACTGAAATGACAGGATATTCCGAAGAAGAAGTAGTCGGAAAAAATCCTAAAATTCTAAAAAGCGGATATCACAGTAAAGATTTTTATACAAACCTTTGGAACACTATACTTTCTGGTAAGGTTTGGACTTCGGAAATGAAAAATAGAAAGAAGAATGGAGAAATTTATTGGGAGGAAAATACGATTAGTCCTATCAAAGACAAAAATGGTAAAATAATAAACTTTCTCTCCATAAAACATGACATTTCTGAATCTAAAAGAATAGACACTGAACTAAAAGTAAGTTCAAATACTCTGAATCGAATACAAAGATTGAGTATGACTGGAAACTGGACTTTTCATTTTGTAGATAATTCACTCAATTGGTCAGAAGAATTATATAGAATTTTTGGGTTTGAACCATTTAGCTTTACTCCAACCTTTGAAAATTTTATTTCCATTGTAGACTTGTCGGATAGAGAGAGAGTAATCAGGGAATTTGAAAATGCAAAAGAACATAAAACAAATTATCAACTATCGTATAAAATTATACAGCCAGCTGGAGAAGCTAAGTATATAGAAGAGATAGTGGAATTTTATTCTGATGGAAGTGGATATTTATTAGGGTGTATAAAGGATATAACGCAACCTCATTCTCTCTTACAAAATGAAAAAAAAATAAATGAAGATTTGCAAAACTTATCGAGCGAAGTTAAATTAGAAAATATAAATTTAAATTATACAAATTCATTTTTGATAAAATCAATGCCTTTTCCTTTTGTTTATGGTAAAATTATTTTAGATGAAAAGGGAAATTCTGTAGACTATGAATTTATAGAAATCAATGAAGCCTTTGAAAAAATTACAGGTTTAGCAAGGGAAAATGTATTAAATAAAAATGTAAAAAGTATTTACCCAGATATAGAATTAAATTGGATAGAGAAATTAGGAAAAGTTGCATTATCAGGAGATTCCCTAACATTTGAAGAATACAGTAAAATTACTAATTCTACTTTTATAGCGAAAGCCTTTAGCCCTAAAATAGGGTATTTTTGTTCAATTTTTACAGAAAAGGAAAAGAGCTCTAATGTCTGACTTTCTAAAAGAACTACGTGAAAGAGCTGAGAAAGTTTTAAAAAAATCAGATATAGATCCTGAAAGCTTAACAAAAGATGAAATTCTAGCAATTATACATAATTTAGAAGTTCATCAAATTGAGTTGGAATTACAAAATGAAGAATTATTAAATGCTCAAAGCGCATTAAAGGTAGTCAACCGGCAGTATATAGATTTGTTTGAGTTAGCGCCTGTCGGTTATATAAAGTTAAGTCACGAATTTGGAATCTTAGAAGTAAATCATTTATTTTGTTCATGGTTCAAAGATACAATTGATTTTCATAAAACTTCCTTTGAAAGTTTTATTTCCCATACTGATCAAGATATTTTTTTTCGCGCTAAAAGAAAAATTCAAAAAACAAAAGAAAATCAGTCCATCGAGATTATCTTAAGAAATAATCTATTCGTTAAATTGGATATCAAATGTTATTTTGATGATTCTTATTTTTTAACGTTAACAGATATTTCAGAATTAAAAGAAAAAGAAAAAAAAGTTTTAGAATTAAACAATCGATCAATGGCTCTTTTAGAAGGATTTCCGGATTTAGTTTTATTTATAAATAGCCGAGGTGAGTTAATCGAATCAGCTGCAAATCAAAGGAATAATGCTATCCGGTCACTCAATGATATCTTCCCCAAAGATTCTATTTCTATCATAAAAGAAAAAATACAGCGAGCGGTGTTTGATGGATTTTGTATTTTTGAATTTCAAAAAACCAATAAAGTTGGGAAAATTGAATATCTTGAAACTAGACTTGTTAAAAGTAATCAAGATGAGATAATTATCATTATCCGTGATTTAACAGATAAAATACAAGCCAACTTAGAATTAGAAAAAAGCAAAAATGAATTGGAACTCATTTATAATAATATTCCAATCCTCGTGAGTCATGTGGATAATGATTTTAATTATATTTATGTAAATAAAGCATACAATGATTTCTTTGGCATTGAAAAAATCATTGGAAAAAATATACTGGATGTGATTGGTCCTGAAAGTTTTGAGAAATCTCTACCAAATTTAAATAAAGCGTTAAACGGTATTTCTGTACAATATGAAAATCGAATTTATAATTCACAAAATATTCCTTATGATGTAAATATAAATTACATTCCTAACGTTTTAAAAAATAAGGTCGATGGAATTTTTATTATCGTAGCTGACATAACGGATAGAAAAGTCTATGAAAGAAAATTATTGGAAGCGAAAGAATTGGCAGAACAAGCAAACAAAGCTAAAAGTATTTTTTTAGCAACTATGAGCCATGAAATTAGAACTCCAATGAATGCGATCATTGGATTTACTGATTTATTAAATCAAACCGTACAGGATGAGACTTCTAGAAATTATGTAAACTATATTTCTTCTAGTGGGAATCTATTATTGAAAATCATAAATGATATATTAGATTTATCTAAAATTGAATCCGGTAAAATGATTTTAGAGCCTATTTCATCGGATTTAATAGAGGTTTGCAAAGAAATTATAGATATATTTTCTCGAAATTTTAAGAATAAAAATCTTAAATTTATTTTTGAAAAATCCAAAGATTTTCCTAAAATTATCTATCTAGATGAATTAAGATTAAGACAGATTCTATTTAATTTAATTGCGAATGCTGAAAAATTTACGCAAGAAGGATTTGTTGCCGTTTATTTACATTTTAATTATCATCAAAATCCAAATATGAAATTAGGAGATTTGGAAATTAGAATTGAAGATTCTGGAATTGGGATTTCGAGTGAGGACTTAGCTAATATTTTTTCAGCCTTTACACAAGCAAAGGGGCAAGACAGAGGACGTTATGGTGGAACAGGACTTGGATTGACTATTTCTAAAAAATTAATTCAGCTGATGGGAGGCGAAATTGAAGTAACCTCTGAATTAGGGAAAGGAAGTCAATTTCAAATTTTACTAAAAAATTTAACGTATGAAGATATTTCGCACAGAACAGAAAATAAAGATTCTACATTTGATCTAAGTCCATTCAAAAATAAGAAGTTTCTAATCGCTGATGATGTAGAATTAAATCTAATATTGTTAAAGCAAACCTTGACCAAATTTAATTTTCAAAATGTTTACCAAGCTGAAAATGGACTAGAAGCATTTGAGATAACGAAAAAAGAAAAACCAGATTTAATCTTTATGGATATCATCATGCCTGTTATGGATGGGATACAAGCTACCCAAAATATTAGAAACTTCAAAGAACTGGAAAATACAAAAATCGTAGCATTTACAGCTTCTGTAGATTCTATCTCTAAACTAGAATCAATGGGATTGTTTGATTTAGTTTTATTAAAACCGATCAAACCAAAGGAAATTTTGGAAGCCATTTATAAATGTTTTAACGCAGAAAAATTATCTTAATTATGAATAATGCAATTGAATGAGGATGTATGAATTATTTTACCAATCAACTTTTAAAAAGTCCAACAGGAATTGAAGGATTAGATGAAATCTTAGAAGGTGGAATTCCCAAAGGAAGAATTACTTTAATAACAGGAGATACTGGAACAGGAAAAAGTTTAATGGCTCTTGAGATGATTGTAAATGGAGCTACAAAATTTGATGAACCTGGACTATATATTTCTTTTGAAAATGAATTAAAAGAAATATTTCAAGACTTACATAGCATTGAATGGAATTTAGAAAATTTATCGAAAGAGAACAAAATTTCTTTAAAACATATTGATGTTCAAGTGGATGAAACAGAAAGTATAGGCTCTTTTAGTTTTGATATTTTACTTAAGAGAATTGAAAAACAAATCAATGAAATTGGTGCCAAGAGAGTTGTATTGGATACACTAGAATCAATCTGGAGTGTTGTAGGGGTAGAAAATATTTCAAGATGGGAGTTGCGAAGACTTTTTAAATGGTTCATTGATAAAGGAATTACGCTCATTGTAACGGGAGAAAAAAGAGATGGAACTTCTCATTTTTTCTTCAATGAATTTATTTCTGATTGTATCATTCAATTAGAACAGAAAATATTCAGTGAAATTGTAACCAGACGTTTGCGTATTGTTAAATACCGTGGCACTCCTCATGGTATGAATACATATCCTTATGTAATTACTTCTAAAGGAAATAAGGTATTTCCAATAACGTCAATGAATCTTGGACATCATGTCTCAACTGAGAAAATTAGTTTTGGGATGGAAGAAATGGATAAAATGTTGGGAGGGGGTATATTTAAAGGAAGCAGTGTATTGCTGAGTGGTACCTCTGGAACTGGGAAGTCTACTTTTGCAAATTTTTGTGCTAACCATATTTGTAGAAATGGTGGCAAAGTACTGTACTTTGCATTTGAAGAATCTGCAGAACAAATTTTACGAAATATGGTTTCACTCAGTTTAGACAATAGAAAATTTTATGACGAAAAACAATTTATTATTTTTGCAAGACGACCCAATTCTATGGGATTAGAGCAACATTTACTTTCGATATTTTCACTTGTAGAAGAGCATAAACCTGAATTGGTAATTTTGGATCCTATTTCCAATTTTTCTTTAAACATTCATGATGATAATATTAAATCTTTTTTGATGAGACTTGTAGATTTCTTTAAACAAAGAATTATAACTACAATATTAACTTCTTTAATTCGAGGTTCAGGAGTTTTGGAAGAAACGGATGAAGGAGTTTCTTCTATTATGGATACATGGATTTCCCTCCAAATGGTTGAACAAAATAATGAAAGAAACAGAATAATTAAAATCCTAAAATCTAGAGGAGGAGCTCATTCTAATCAATTGAGAGAGTATATACTAACCTCAGACGGAGTTCATTTTGAAGATGTATATTTAGGAGCCAAAGGGATGTTAACAGGTTCTCAAAGACTCATTGAAATAGCTAAAAATGAAGCAGATGAAAAATTGAGACTTGATAAGTTACAGAGAATTAGAGATGAGATTTTGATTTTAGAGAATAATTTCGAAGCTGAAAAATCTATACTCTATTCAAAATTTGAAAAAGAAAAAAAAGAGTTAGAGGAGGAATTACTCAAAGGAGAGTTAATTACAAAAGTAAACAAATCAGACAAAGAGCAGTTAATCAATAAACGAAACCAAGGATTGTAAATAGAATGGCTGAAATTTCTGTAAAAATATTCGTTACTACTAAAGACTTAGCATCAGATATAATCCAAGCTTGGAAAGAAGAATTAAATCTATTAAAGAATCTTAGTTTTACTTTCGAAATAATAGATTTTGATTCCAATCCCCAACAAATTGAAAAGTATGATATTCTATTTTCCCCCACAACTCTAATTACCCTTCCAGAAGGAAAGAATGTCCGATTCATCGGATATAATAAGAATATCCTAGTTTATTTGAGAGCTTATAGTTTAAAAATTCAATCCGAAATAGATAAAACCATGGCGTCGAGTCATCTAGATCAATCCTTGGAAATGAAAATAGGCATAGCTAAAATGAGAAAATTTATGAATCCTAAAGTTTGAAAATCCTACTAATTAAATTGTATTCAATTTCATTTTCCTCTGAATGAAAAGTAGAAACTTCTAACTACTGTACTAAGTTTAGAATGACATCTAGCCTAACCGTTTTTTTAAATCAGGGAAAATTTTTCTAGAAATAGGAATTTCTTTCTCATTTTTTAAGACTAACGAATATTTACCGTTCCCATTCTTTTTTATAAATTTAGATTCTCGCAAATTTACTAGATAGGATTTATGAACTCTATAAAAATGAGAAGGGAGAATTTTAGAAAGGGATTCCAGAGTTTTACGATGAGTATCCGTTGATAAATTTGCTTTCTAGGAATTTGCATCGAACTTCTCCCATAATTGTCTCCCATTTCTATCTTACATGTTAAAGGCTTAAAGTAAAAAAGGATTGCGAGTCTTTCCTAAAGAGATGTTTTGAACTAAACGGGGTAAAATTTGATAATTGGATAAATATGAAGCACTATCTTGTGATGGTAATCTCAAGCATTTTGATGTTTATAATTGGACTATATACTATTAATAAACTTGAAAGTGATATAAGGGATAGTATATGATGAATAAAGTTATAGAAGTAAAAAACCTGACAAAGTCATTTAAGCTTTTTCATAGTAACAAGGATAGATTAATTAATATTATCCCTTTTATAAATAAAAAGTTTGATGTGCATACTTCTTTGAATAATATCTCTTTTGATGTAAAAAAAGGTGAATTTGTAAGCATCATAGGAAAAAATGGTAGTGGGAAAAGCACACTTCTTAAAATTCTTTGTGGAGTTTTGCAAAAGACAAGTGGAGAGTATATAGTAAATGGTTCTATAGTATCTTTACTTGAGCTTGGTACTGGGTTTAATCCTGAGTTAAGTGGTAGAGATAATATCATAGTATCTTCTAAGACAATGAATTTTGATATAAACTATATTTATTCAAAGATGAGTGAAATTGAAGCTTTTGCAGATTTGGAAGAGTATTTTGATATGCCTATCAAAACTTATTCTTCTGGCATGTATGTACGACTTGCAATGAGTCTTTTTTTACAC
Organism: Leptospiraceae bacterium; assembly: GCA_035345875.1. Lineage (GTDB taxonomy): Bacteria > Spirochaetota > Leptospiria > Leptospirales > Leptospiraceae > UBA2033. Next base: position 44,743 of record DAORDH010000040.1, read on the forward strand.
TTAAATCCAGATATATTTATCATAGATGAGGCTTTAAGTGTCGGAGATATATTTTTTCAGCAAAAATGTTTTTCTAAAATAGAGCAGATGAGAAAAAATGGTGTGGCATTTTTATTTGTAAGTCATGATATAAATACCGTGCTTAATATGTCTGATCGTGTATTACTTCTTGACCATAGTAAGCAGATATATTTTGGTGATAAGCATGAAGCCTGTAAGCTTTACTATGATAGTGATAAAAAAGTACTAATTCCAGAAAATGAATCAGATGAAATAAAAGAAAAAATAGAAGTATCCATAGAAAACAATATTTTAAATGGTAAAAAACAAATCATTCATAGAAAGGGAGCAACTCTTGACTCACTTCAAATTGTAGATGAATTTGGAAACCATACCATGCAAGTGGAGATGACAAAATCTTTGAAATTTATTATAGGATATAAAGTTGATGAGATTTTGGACAATCCTGCAATTGCTATTAGTTTTTATAACAATAAAAATATGCTTATAACAACTATTGTATATGATTTAGTCGTTGATAAAAGATTTATAGAAGTTGCAATCCCATTTATGTTGGAAGCAGGAGAATATACTTTTAATCTAACAATAGCTCAAAAAGTAAAGAACAGAGGAGTGTCTCATCAAGAGTATACAAATGTTGGACCAATATCTGTAACATTTGATTTTAACAGCAATGAGCCTTCCTTCTATGGCTTGGTTGGATTAGATTACAAAATAAACTTTAAGGATTAAAATAAAAGATGAGACAATATGAAAAAAATATAACATCACAATTTGGAGAAGATGGAATAATAGAATACTTGTTTTCAAAAATAGGTGTTTCCAATGAACCTTGGTGTGTAGAATTTGGAGCGTGGGACGGTGAGTACTTAAGTAATACATATAATCTAGTATTCAATCAGGGTTTTAATTGTGTCTATATAGAAGGCGATTCCAATAAAGCCAAAGAATTAAGAAATAAAGTCAGTAAGCTTAGTAATCAAAAAATATTTGTGTTAAATAACTTTGTTGAAAGTCAAGGAGTGAATAGTTTAGATAACTTATTGGGACAGACTGATATACCTAAAGAGTTTGATTTACTATCAATTGATATTGATGGCATAGATTATCATGTGTGGAAAAATTTTAAAGATTACAACCCAAAAATAGTTTTAATAGAGCATAATCCTACAATTCCTCCGCATTTAGAGTATATACCAGATGAAAAAAGTTCTCTTGTAGGAGCATCTACATTGGCACTTTATGGATTAGGTCAATTAAAAGGCTATGAATTGGTCTATTGTACAGATACTAATTCTATTTTTGTAAGAAAAGATTTTTTTCAACTTTTCAATATAAATGATAATACACCAGAGAAGCTTATGAAAAAAGATCATATAACTTATTTGATTTCTAAATATGATGGCTCTTATTTGGTAAATAAAGAACCGGCTTTCATAAATATTTTTGATAACAATATTTTTAATAACGCTAAAAAAGATATTCCAATATGGCAAAAACTTTTTCTATATTATAAGTTAATTAAGAACTTTAGAATAAAAGGTATCTATATAAGAGAAGAAAAGTTTTTATGATAAAAAATTTATACATAATATTTATAAAGACTATTGCAGAGTTGTTATCACCTCTACCTATTGTTATAGAACAAAAAAAGTGGGAAAAAAGAAATATTGCTTTAAGACTGTTGGGGTTAAATATTGGTAAAAATGTCAGAATAGGACCAGACTTCCTAACAATAAATGGATTAGAAAATAATATATCAATAGGAGATTATACTGATATAGGATATGCCAATAAGTTTTATTCATTCAATAAAATTATTATAGTAAAGTTTAATATGTTCGCAGCAAATATTGAAATTGTTAATGGTGGACATAATGTAAATAATTTAGAACCATTTTCTAAACCTATTATTATCGGAAATGGTTGCTGGTTTGGGCATGGAGTAAAAATAATAAAGGGTGTAACAATAGGTAATAATGTGATTATAGGTGGTGGTAGTGTTGTGATAGATGATATTCCTGATAATGCTATTGCTGTTGGGGTTCCTGCAAAAGTTATAAAATATAGAGAATTACCTGATAAAGTTTGGCATTTGGGAAATGAATACTTTTGTCCAAAAACATTTGAATTAATTAAGGATTAAAATGAATTTATATGAAACAATAAATAATTTATTGAAGAAACCAGTTTATCTGATAGACGTAGGGGCTTACAAAGGTGAGTTTACAGATAATTTTTTAAGTAATATAAATAAAATAGAATTTATAGATATGTATGAACCACAGGATAGTAGTTTTGTAGATTTAAAAAATAAATTTTCAAATAATAAAAATATTAATATTTATAATTTTGCTATTGGAAATGAAAATATCCAAAAAGAATTCTTTTATTTTGAGAATGAAGGATATAAAAGTTCTTTACTCAAACCTATTGAGGGGGGGGTAAAATGTCTATAGTAGAAATAAAAACTTTGGATGAAATTTACAAAAAAGTAGAAAACGCTTATCTAAAATATGATTATTTTCTAAAATTAGATACTCAGGGTAATGATTTATCTGTTTTAAAAGGTGCAAAAAATTTTATTAAAAATTCTCAGCCAATTATTTTTTGTGAATTAATTTATGTCCCTTTGTATGAGAATCAATCTTATGCACATGAAATTATAAATTATATGATGGAAAATGATTATGTCTTGCTTTCTAGGAATTTGCATCGAACTTCTCCCATAATTGTCTCCCATTTCTATCTTACATGTTAAAGGCTTAAAGTAAAAAAGGATTGCGAGTCTTTCCTAAAGAGATGTTTTGAACTAAACGGGGTAAAATTTTACAGCATTGCTTGAGGCGCTAGTAGTATCAGATCGACGCGTATTTATTTAAATATTTCTTTGAGATGAATTTCTTTTCCAAAAATGGAAATGATGTCTTGAGCGCTGTAAGTAATCTTGTTAGAATAATCATCTCCATTCGGATTTTGGTAGGTTTCAATTTGTTGTTTGCTTAGATTGACAATCCAATAGTTTTCAATTTTTGCTTCTGCATAAATAGGAATTTTTTCTCTATCGTAATTCAAAGATGTCTTTGCGATTTCAACTACTAGCAAAGCAGTCGTAGGATTTGCGTTTCGGAAATCTTCTAAACTCCCACTGATGATTGATATATCGGGCTCCGGGACTGTGCGTAAAAGTGTGAGTGGTTTCTCTGAGCGGATAATCGTATGCATAGGTTTGATTTTAGATAGTGCATCAAATAGAATATCTGAAAAATAACTGTGGTCCGGTCCTTTCGTCATTTTATGAACGATTACTCCTTCTATCAATTCCGTATTCTCAGGAATGACTCCAAGTCCAATCATTTGCATATATTTTTCAACCGATACAGTTGAAAACAATTTACGAACTTCTGGATTTTCTAGAACAGGAAAAGACATGATTAGATAGTAGGTAGAATTAAGTTTTTGTCAAGAAACTAATTGACTTAGATTAGTATTATCCAGATGGCTTGGAATGGTCTATTTTATCCATTGGGTTTACTCCTTTTGAATGCTTACTAATTCAGGTGCGATAAAAACTAATTATTTCTATCTAGTAAACCGTCTTTGATCTAGATGGACTTCTTCGACCTGAGCTACAAGGTAGACTCGGGATGAAGTGGTATTTACCAGAATACATTCAGCCTTAATTGAATTCCTCTCGTCTCACGCAAAGCCGCTAAGCCGCAAAGAGTTTTCTAAAAGAAAGGAAGAGAATGTTTGTTGTTTTGTAAAATGGGCTCATGGGTTACTCCTTAGTTGCCTCTGCATCTTTGCTTTCTAGGAATTTGCATCGAACTTCCTCCATAATCGTCTCCCATTTCTAT
>DAORDH010000041.1:0-48207 GCA_035345875.1 Leptospiraceae bacterium
CCGAACACTTATTTGTAATTGAAAAATGGGAAATTAATTTTGGCGTTCGGTATAACGGGGCGAAAGGCAATTAGCCCCACTGTTCTTTTAAAGATAGTTCTGTTAGCGTATTCGAAAGGAATATATTCCTCTAGAAGAATAGAGATCTTATGTGCCGAAAACATCTTATTTAAATCGATCAGTGGGAATACTTGTCCCGATCATTCCACGATAGCGAATTTCATTTCTTCAATGTCCGGAGAGATTCAAAGTGTATTTGTAGATATATAAATGGTATGCAACCAATTACAGTTGGGCGGTGCTCCTCCGTTCGAATATTGGAAAAGGGTTGCTTAATTGAGATTTTTTCAACTTTCACTTGGTAGAATATGGGGGCATGTTAGCTCGATTGTAAAAGTTCCATTCAAGGGAGGTTGTCACACCTATACAAGAATTTTGAAAACAAAATTTACTTTTTATGATGAAAAGAACAAAAAAGGAAATCGATAACATTCTAGAAATTCTTGCAAAACCCATTCTTTTTATCACAGGTGTGAATGATTATGCAGTTACAAAAGGCTTTTGGATTAAGGTTGGTAAATTACCGTTAGATGAAAGATAAATCAATCTGCCTCCCAAATTTATACAAGATGCTTTAAACTCCGAAAGACTTTTTATTGTTGAAAATGGAGTTCGCTGTCCCGCATCAAAAGAAGATGTGCAGGATTCGAAAGAGTTGCCGTATGGAATCTGGAAGGAATTCAAAACAGATTAAATGATTATTATCCAAGACGAAAAAGAATCAGTAGAAGCAGAGAAAAATCCAGAAATCCTTTTTAAGAAAAAAGTAAAAGTGGTCAAAGAAGTAATGATTAAACGTTTTTAAAAAAGAATAAAGGAATGCGTTTTGAATGCCATAGATTCAAGTTGGCTAAAAAAACAATAAACGAAGCATCACACCCAAAACCTTAACAAACTCTCCAAATTTTTATCCATAACCATCCGTGGTTATCTCTCAACATCCTCCTAAAAGAAACAATATTTTGCAACTTACAAATAGACCCTACTTTCCCTTAAATAATGTTTTTCAAAATTATGACCGATGGAAAGATTAGAGTATGAAAGTAAAAATGTTTTATTTTATCCTAATTCTTGGACTTGTTTTAGAAACCAGTTTATTCGCAGAAGTAGATTTGAATTACAACTATGATTATGAGATGGGTGGAGTCAAAACCAAGTTCTCAGAATGGGTTCCTTATAAATTACACAAATGGAATCCAAAATTTTTAGAAGATTATTATGAGTTGTATGGATTGAAGCTTCATTATGGAGAAGAAGAACTTAGAAAGGATATTTATTTTTTAAAAATAGGATTAGAAAGTCGGTTTCGTCATCCAAATAATTCTTTGTGTAGAGTAAAAAATGAGAGAGAGTATCATAAGTATAGACTTTTAGTTTCTATGCACATGAATTTACAAATCATGAGAGCTTATATGCGAATCGCTTCTCAATACGATAAGCGACATGTTTACTTTCAAAATTTAGATTATGCTCATGATTTAAAAAAATCTTTTAAAATAGCAGAGGGCTTTTATAAAGAAGCAATTCCTTATTGGAAAAAAGCTGAGGAACTTGCCAAAAAAGCCAATGAGATAAAAGATGAAATTGATTTAGGAACTATGGAGTCTGAGAGATTTGAAATCAGCAATGGGAAATTAAATTTTGGAAATATAATCAACGATCATCTTTCTAGATTAGCTAAGAAACAAGAAACTGTAGAAGAATATTTAAAACAAAATCCGGAGCAGGATAAACCTCCTCTTTAATATAAACCACTTACATTATGGAAAATGGATATTCTCTCGAATAGAAGAAGGTTTTTAGAATATTAGAGAATGCTAATAAATTAATATATTATTAGCCTGCGGCTTGCAAGCCCTCCGTTCTATCTCTTTCGCTCTCCTCAAGCAATTGTCCTTTTTCAATGACAATCAGAGCATCATCTGAACGCTTGGCTCACCTTGTATAAGGTGAGTTATTCATGATTTAAAAACTGAATCGAGCTGATTATATTTGTAATGATAACCGATAGTTCTCTATCAGGAGTCTCGTCGCTGTTATAAGTGCAAACAATCAGTTTTGAGCCAGAAGAAATCATATAAACAAGCCAAAATCTTTCGTCTGCAATAAACTCGCAGGCTTTGATTTGACTGCCTAGATTATTTGTAAATGTTGCGACTCTTTCTTCGTCGTAAGAAATTTTATGGACGGATAAAAATCTTTCCAATTCTTCAGATAAATCATAGGAACCTAGTTTGTTTTCAAACGCGGAGACTTGGAGTGCACCGGCTCCATCTGGATCAAAAAAAGCTGGAATTTCTTCAATGATTTCCACTTCCCAATGCTCCGGATAAGCAAGTATATACCATCCATTTGGAGATCTATAAGGTTGATAGTGTATTTCGCTCATTTCTAAATTCCTTTACTTGACAATGCAAGGAAACAAGAATCTTTAAATTATGTGAATCAAAAAAAATCGAATTCCAAAAAATTTTCTTTTCCAACGATGATGGTTTTATTAATTTTATTGAGCATTGTTGGTGGATTTGTTTTATTTTTATTATCAGTCATCCTACTGATCGCATTTCTTTTTTATCCTATTTATAAAAGATATTTTTTACGTAAGTATCCTGTTCAAGATATTGCGGATGAAGTCTCTTATGCAGTCACTGAGGATGGATGGAATCTTGCTATTCATAGACATAAACCTATGAAGCCACTCCCCAATGCTTATCCAGTGATTGTAGTCCATGGAATTATCACCAACAAATACTTTATGGATTTAGATGTGGATCATTCTCTTGCCTATCATTTAAAGCTTTGCGGCTACGATGTGTTTGCCGTATCTCTCAGAGGATGCGGAGAATCTCATAAAAAATCGGAAGATCAAAATTTTAATTTTGATGATATGGTTATGAAAGATGTTCCCGCTATTATCAAAGAAGTAAGTAATATCACTGGTAAAAACAAAATCAATTGGATTGCTCATTCAATGGGTGCTATGATTATGTATTCCTATCTTGGTGTTGCACCCAAAAAAGAAAAAGATAAAGTTAAAAGTTTTATTTCCCTTGGAGGACCCGGCAATTTAAGTCATTCTAGTCCTGTGCTTGGAAAAGCTGGTGTGAAGTATATCTCTCTTGCGAAGAAGATTGATTTAAAGCTCATGGCTAAATTTATTTTACCCTTTGTAAGTATTTTTAATTCTCCCCTAAAAGAAATTTTTTATAATCCCCAAGTAACTACTAAAAACACTGTGAAGAAAATGCTTTTTGGAATTGAAAATATCGCGGACGGTCTCATGCTTCAAACTCTAGAATGGATGGCAAATGGGGGAGATATAATTTCCATTGATAAAAAATTCAATTATACAGAACTACAAACTAAGATTACTTGTCCGATTCTTTTTATTGCTGGTGGATACGACAATGTAGCCACTCCCAAAAGTTTAAAATCTGTTTATAATAAAGTGAGTTCTAAGTATAAGGAATTCCATGTTGTCTCTGAAAGTGCTGGATTCAGCGGAGACTATGGGCATGCCTGTCTTGTAATGGGACAAAATGCTAAAAAAGAAATCTTTCCTCTTTTGGAAGCATTTCTTCTGAAACATGGAAAATCAAAATAGAATTCTTTTTCCAATCATTCACTCAACAAACAAATAGAATGGTTTGCTTGGATTGAGTGAATGTTTATTTTTCTAGTAAATTCTTTGTTTAAAAATAATAAGATTCCTTTGGTCTATCCAATACCAGCCAAGTAAAATCCTTTTGGGAAAATACTTTCGTTTCTCAGTTATTTGGTATCTATCAAATAATCACTCTTTGCCCCTCTCGTATTAAAAAAAGCTTTACCTTTTTTAAAAACTTGTATCCTATTACATCGACTAAACGTTATCAAAAGAAATCAGAACCATTCCTTGATATTAGATTAGTTCCTTAGAAAAACTATGAATCAAATCAAATTAAAAATTTACATTTTTATTCAGATCTTATTTCTTCTTCCTGTTTCAGCACAAGAAACAACTCAAACAAATAAGGTCATCATTGGAAAGATTCAGCCTTACGAATCTGAAACAAACCAGAATTTAGAAAAAGAGATTCAATCTACTCTAGCATCAAAATTACAAGAGTCTAAATTTTTAATTTCTAATTCGACTGAATCAACTCTACCTTCCAGATTAAAAGAAGCCAAGATGGCTAATGCTCGTTATCTCCTAGAAGGCTTTTACAATAAAAAATCGAATGATTCTAATTTAAATTTATACATTCAAATTTATGATCCACAGACAGAGAGAATGATTGATGCTTATAGTATTACAGACGAAGTATTTCAATCAGAAGGGTTGCAATTGGATAAAGAAGAACTCAAAGAGAATGACAAAAGTATCATTGAGAAATTGTCGAAGAAAACAGTGATTATCCTCAGATCGAATCCAAATAAAAAAGAGAATAGTTCAAATATAGAACAATACTTAGCTTCCTCTAAATTATTTAATACTTTACAACCATATATTAAATCAAATGAGAAAGAAAAAGAGCAGGCGGCTACAGAAGTTTTTGATTTACTCCAAGGTCAGGTGACGGTTTCCGCTACTAAAGTTGCCAAAAAAACGAATGAGGCTCCTAATATCGTATCCGTAATTTCTGATAAACAAATTCGAGATTATGGTAGAGTTTCCTTGAATGATATACTCTACCAACTCCCAGGTTTTTCTGCATCACAAATCAATGATCGTAGAACTGTTTCCTCTAGAGGTCTTTATGAAGGCTGGAATAACAATCATTTACTTATGCTTGTAGATGGAGTGCAACACAATGATTTATTTTATGGTTCTGCTCTCACTTGGGAAATTACTCCACTCAATATGATTAAATCCCTCGAAGTGATTCGAGGTCCCGGTTCAGCCCTATATGGATCTAATGCGACTAACGGTGTTATCTCCTTAAATACCTATTCTGGAGGTGACTTAAATGGAGCGTTAAGGGTTCGAGCTAGAATTGGAGACTATGGGACAAAAATATATGATTTGATAACAGGCAACAAGGGAAAATTATTTTCTGCTGTGGTGAGTTATAATTCTTATGAAACAGATGGAAATAATTATACAAACTATGATGGATCAGGAAGAAAAGATGCTTTTGGCTTTTTACAAAAATTTCCGCAACGAGATGAAAGAAATAGTTATTACTTATTTACAAAGTTAGAAGGGGAGGGCGCATTAAAAGGACTCTCCTTTCAATACCATCGACAAAAATGGGATTACCAAACTTTTAATGGTTGGCTTCAAAATGTTCCAGATATAAAAGATAGACAATCTGAATATAGAGATGTATTTATTGCTAAATATTCGAAAAATATTACAGACAAACTGAGTCATGAATACGTGATGCGATATAACAATGGATATTGGAATTATAATTACAGAGCATATCCAAACAATACCACCCTTGGTGAAACTTCTTATCCGGCAGGTGTAACAGAACTTTTACATACAAGTATTTATAATTTATTTTTGCGTGCACAGATCACATATCTATTTACAGGAGGCGGAACATTTGTTGCGGGCGTTGAAGGAAATAGACTTTCGTATACAGGAGATAAAAGTCATTATAGTAATATTAATATGAATTTGCTTGGGGATCAAAGTCCTAATCCAGGTGGTGCTATGTTGCCATTGGGTCCTGCTATGGATTGGATAAAAGATAAACCGATTTATAAAATTGCTCCTTTCGCTCAGCTAACAAGTGGAAAACTCTTTAATAATAAAATTGAATTTACTCTAGGTGTTCGTTATGATGAGACATCTATTCGATATAGAGGAATTGATGAACCCTATAAAAATTGGATAGGCACTCCTTCTTATACAGGTTTAAATCCATTCACTCAGACTGAAACTACTTATCCAATTCCTAGCGAATATCTAGGTCCGCCCTTCGTTACAAATGAGAAAAAGACATACAGAAGAACAAGTCCTAGAGGTGGTATCGTTTATTTCTATTCAGACCGACTAACGTTTAAAACAATGATAGGACGTGCTTTTAGAGAGCCTGCACCCGGTGAGTTGTATGGTGTAAATACTTATGTGGGTGGATCCAATAATCCAAGAAAAATTAGTCCCGAGGTGATTAAAACTGCTGAGATTGCGATGGATTGGATTATTAATTCTAATTTTAATTTAAGAATCAATGGATTTAATACACGTTTTGAAAATGCAATTGATTATAGTGGAACTTCAAACTCAGTTATTAATGCTTATACAATAGGCACCAGAGGGATTGAATCAGAATTGCTAATGTCTTTTAAATATTTTTCTGCTTTTATCAATTACTCTCGCTTCTATCGGTTTTTGGATAATAATTTAGATGGAACCATTGCCAAAAGTCCAAATGAAGTAACGATTGCGCCAGCTTCCAATGCCAATGCCGGTATTACTTCAACCTTTGCAAATTGGATTGGTGCGATTACCGTTCAAAGACAAGGGGCTGTTCAAAGAAGACGCAGTGATTTGGGAACTATCGATCCTGTAACAGGAATATTATTGGAAAATACTTACAGCAATCCTTATTCTTATCCACAATATAGATCAAAGACAGTCCCTGCCTGGGTGAGTGTAAATCTGAGATTATCTTATAAATTTACAGAAGATATTCAATTGGGTTTATATATAACTAACGCATTTAATACGCATCAAACATTGGTTCAAAGGGCAAATTATCCTTTTGATTACATTCGAGAGGGTAGAAGAGTAATGTTTGATTTTCAAGCTACATTCTAAATGAAAGATTTAAAGTATTAGGGGAGGAATGGAAATTGAAATTGGAGCTTATCGGGATCGAACCGATGACCCTCTGCTTGCAAAGCAGATGCTCTCCCAGCTGAGCTAAAGCCCCCTATAAAAATCTATTTTCAATTTACTTCTGGGCCTGACAAGATTTGAACTTGTGACCCCTCGCTTATCAAGCGAGTGCTCTAACCAGCTGAGCTACAGGCCCTAAAGATATATGTCAGTTTTTTACAGAACTGTTTTTTTTCAAATTCTTTTATAAAAAAAATTAAGTTCTTCTCTGTTTTCCTTCTTTATGATAGTGAACTAGGCGATCTAGGAGTGCTAGATCAGAACAAAGCAGGTTGTCGCCTTCTGTGTAGATAAATTTGTTTGTGGTCATAAATCTCATGATTAAATTCGTATCTCGGTCTGTTAATCCAAGCATTTTCAGAAGATCAAAAATACTCAATTGGAAGTCATAGCCTGCTTTTGGTGCTATCTTCACTCGATTTTTCTCTACAATTGTGAGAAGCATATCGGCGATTCTTCCATTCATATCTTCTATCATTGAATTTGCTATTTTTTTATAGGCATTCCAGACTCGTTCGGATAATACAGTAATGATCTTACTCATAAGCTGAGGTTGGGTTTGCACCATAGATTCAAAATTGGCTTTGTTGATCGCAAGTAAATCGGCATCTTCCATAGCAATCGCAGAAGCAGACCGAGGTTTATTATCTAGAAGTGCCATTTCACCAAAAATATCACCCGGCTTCATGATATTCAGTAATACATCAGTTCCCTTGATAATTTTTGTTATCTTTACTTTTCCTTTCTGTAAGATAAATAGATCTTGTCCTGGCTCATTCTCACTAAAAATCATTTGATTTTGCATATAGCTTCTATTGGCACCATTTACAGCTTGCATTTCTAGGGGTCTACCTAGCTTTTTTAACTGAGCCTTTGCTTTCTCTGTAAACTCACCTTTTGGAACATACTTTAAGTAGCTTTGAAATAAATAGACTGCACTATCAATATTTCCCTGAGTAAAATAGTTTTCTCCCATTTCATACAATAGACTTAAGTCTTCCTCACCGGATACCTTAGAGCCTATCGTCTTATTGGATTGCCCTTGGTCAAAGTCTCTTAGTTTTTTAGAGAAGAAGCGAATGATTTTCATTGCTAAAGGAGAATTCTTTTGGATTAGATCACCGAAGCGATGTTGGCCAACAGAAATCAGCGTTACGTTACTCATTGCGATAGCAGATTCAATTTGTGGATATTGGCTCATTGCGGAGATGACACCAAAAAAATCACCAGGTCCTATTACCTCGCTCGACTTTTCATTTGCAACAGGAAAGCTTCTTTTTAAATTTACTTTTCCTTCTTTGATGATGAAAAAATTGGGAGAAGGTTTTCTTTCCCCTTCTAGAGTGATATAAGATCCGGGAGTGAAATTTACTATTTTAAAAAGGGCATTATCCATAGGTATACTTTAAACTATTCAGTCATAAATTTTACAATCAAAACTTTTCTTTTTATTTCTAGAATCTTTCTAAGACCCTAAGACCAGTTTTAAAGTTTAGTCGAGGTATTTTCGACTATCACTTGATACAGCTCTTCTGGTCTAAATGGTTTTGTTATGTAACCATTCATTCCTGCTTCCTTGACCTTTATCATTGTATCATTTATTGCTGATGCGGTTAAAGCTATAATTGGAATTGATTTATATTTTTCATCCGGTAGGCTTCTGATCATTTTGGCTGCTTCATATCCATCTAGAATTGGCATTTGCAAATCCATTAGAATAATTGAATAATCTTTGTTTTTTGTCATTTCAACTGCTCTCATGCCGTTATCCGCTATATCAACTTCTACATTCCAAATGGCTAAAAATTCTTCTACTACGATCTGATTCAGTTTGTAATCTTCTACTAATAAAAGCTTTATATTTGATAGAGGGGGTGGAGAAAATTTTTTCTCTGATTCAGTTTGATTGATTTCATCTTTCTTGAACTCAAATTGAAGTGTAAAAGAAAAGTTAGATCCAATACCAATTTGACTCTCAACAAAAATCTTACTTCCAAGTGCTTCTAGAATTCTAATCGATAGACGTAGACCAAAACCATTCGAAAGATAGGGATTACTATTGAAGATTTGATTTAGTTTATCACTGCTAATCCCAATACCTGTATCCACAATAGAAAAATCGATTGCAACATAATTGTTCTCTATGTGATTTAGTTTTAAAAATAAATGAATCGATCCCTCTTTTGTGAATTTAATTGAGTTATTCAGCAAATTCATTAAAATTAAAAACGTTCTAGATGGATCTCCAATGACTTGTTTTGGGATTCTTTTATCTATATCTATTATAAATTCTAATTTTTTTTCAAGAGCCATTGGAAAAATAACTCTGCGAATGATTTCAATTAATTGTGTTAAATTAAATTCTTTTTTATCAAATTGAATTTTAGGCGATTCTAATTGGTAAAACTCTAAAATATCATTTACATTGAGTAAAAGATTTCTTAGGTAAAAATTCATGTATTCACTTGTTGTAATATTTTCTTGTGAAGAATCAATCGGAGTTTGATTTATTAGTATTGCATTGAGTTCTGATTTGATTTTATTACTTAAGTATTGAGAAAAGTTCTTTTTTTCATCTTTTAAGTTCTGAGTGATGATCTTGACTTTCGATACTTGGTTCGTATCCTCTTTTAGTTGTTTCATTCGAATCGACATTTGATTCAAAACTTCAGCAATCATACCAAGTTCATCTTTTTTTCGAAATTGAATTGTATAATTATAATCGCTTGCTTGTAGTTTATCAATCTCTTCAGACAAAATTTGTAGAGATTTTAATATATGATTTACCTGAAAAAAAGAAAAAACCAAAATAAAAAACAGAATTAAAATGGAAGCAATCATTGCAGAGTTCATGATTCTATTTTTTATTTCTAGCGGCAAATCTGTATTTGTCGCTACTTCACCTTGGACTCTCTGATTTATTTCGATAAAAATATCTGCAGATTGTTTGTATATAAATATACCAAGTAATCCTGAGACTAAAAGTGCAGATAGGATTATACCTAAAAGGAGTCTTGTTCGAATGTATGCTTTCATTGACTCAAAGATTTTTTAAATTTATCTACCTTAGGTTTCACTACATATGCACAATAGGAATTATAGGGATTGTTATTAAAATAATTTTGATGATAATCTTCTGCAGGATAGAAAGTTGTGAGAGGCACGATTTCTGTTACGATTGGTTTGTTCCAATTTGACTGCGCATCCTTTTTAGAGGCTTCCGCTATTTCTTTTTGATTTGCATCTTCATAGAGAATGATAGATCTGTATTGTGTGCCTACATCATTGCCTTGACGATTTAGAGTAGTGGGATCGTGAATTTTCCAAAAGATTTCTAATAGTTTAGACAGGGAGGTTTTCTCTGAGTCGAACTCAAGTTGCACGACTTCTGCATGACCAGTGGTTTCATCACATACCTCTTTATATGTAGGATTGATTTTATGTCCACCTGCATATCCAGAAACGACAGACGTAACTCCTTCAACAAGTTGATAAACAGCTTCGAGGCACCAAAAACAACCACCACCTAATACGATTTTGTTCTTCATAAATTACCACTTTTTAATAATTTGAGTTTATGAATTAGTATATTTTTTTGAACTGGTTAGGCAAGAATTTTTATTTATGGGATTTGATTTCTGAAGTCGTCATAGGTAAAAACGGAATAGATATTCATTCTCTCCGAATCGGCTTTTTTATTGTCTCGATCTACTAGTATAGATTTTATTGAATCATATTGAACATTCATTTGATTTGATTTTGTATAGTAAAGTAAGGAAACTAAAAACTCTCGATTGTTCTGAAAATTAATTCTAAGAGAATTCCATTCTCCAAATTCTGGTTTTTCCTTTTTGGAAAAAATTTCCATTAGAGATAAAGTTGCTCTTACATCATTGGATTGATTTAATTCACTGTAGCATTCTTTTAGAAATAGAATGATTTCAGTATCCATCTCAAATCCTTGTTTGGAGAGTGTTGTATAAAAAATTCTTCTAAACAAATCGAGAGCTTGTAAATATCTTTTTCTTTCTTTGTAAAACATTGCGAGCCGCAAAGGATATTTAGTATTTTCGGAAAGTAGAACAGCGCTATCCATAAGTGCTGATTCGATTTCCCTATCTTTTACTTTTAGTTTTCTAAGTATTATGTATAAATTCGAGTGTAATTCTTCGTTGATTGGAAAGTGAGGTAAATATTGATTAACCTCTATTTTTGCTTCTTTTATTTTATTCTTTGAAATTAAATCAGATATTTCTTTATTAATTTGGTTTATATCCAATTCTTTTGGGGTAAGATTCTGAATTTTCTTTAGGGAATAACGCACATATTCATCATTGCCAAGTCTTTTTGCTAGAATCAAGGCTCTGTATCTCATTTGTATATCGTTTTCATTCTCTTTTAAATAGAGACGAATATAGTCAAAGGATTTTACAGGTCGTCTTATTTTGAAATTAAGTTCATACAGTTTTTTAAAAATTTCTGGTTGAGCAGGATTTAAAGCAATGCTAAATGTAAAATGATAGATTGCCTCATCCTCTTCTTCTTTTGCCTCGTGGACTTTACCTCGAATAGAATAGTATCTCCAGTCTCTATCCTTGTATTTTGAATAAATTAAATCTAGTTTTTGAATCGCTCTTTTAAAATCCTTTTCTAGATAGGCATGATAGGCTTTTTCTAAAGTTTCTTCGTAGAAAGAGTCCGCATAAAAACTATCTCTCTCCGCATAGATTTTAGAAAGGATTGAATCAATGGAATCTTCGTTTTGGTTTTGACCGAAAACTGGAAAAGATAGAAGTAATAGAAATAAAAAAAGCATAGTAAACCCACTGTAGGCAAAATTTATATTTTAACGTCAGTTCGAAAAATTTTTAAAAAGACTATCACTGACAGGCTCTGAACCTTTCGAATGTGCAAACACCAATTACATCGATTAAAAGAAAAGATGAGGAAACCCATTCGTCTAGAGTTTCTCCATCGCATGTTCCTCTTTGATGAAGAAATCATTTCTTAATGTCCTAGGTGTAAATCTCATTTGAACGTTTGGTTCACCTTGTGTAAGATGAGCTATTAAAAGTATCGGTTTTTATTTTTTTTGCGTAACTGCGTAGTTTCTGAAAAAAAAAGCGAACGGACTCGGAGTTTTTTATCCCTACTTTCATAGACCGTTACGGTTGTTAAGGAGATAAAATGTCTAAAACCAATCTAAAAGTAAAAAAGAATAAAAAGAAACTCAAATCAACTTGGTTTGAGCTCATAAGCAATAAAGAGGAATTCAAAAACATTGTAAACATTTTGAATCGTTACTATAATTTAAATCCAACTAAAAATCATCCTTCTCCTGCCCATCTTTTTAGGGAGGAGGTTGTGCAAACTGATGAGGGCAATCTTAGAATCTTTCTTAAAAAATTTGGGGAATTTGAGTTTTTAATCGTGGTGGAAATTAGTTCAGCATCTGGTAAAAAAATGGATTCATGGATTCATATCGATGGGATTGCCCAAGAAAGATTAGCACTTAGTTCGCAAGGGATTTCGAATCATCCCGTATTTCAAATTATTAGTATGGATGATTTATTTCAAAAGAATTGCCAAGAGGTGGAAAGAGGATTTCGCCCTAAAGCGGAGGAAGCTATCGCGTAGTAGTGGATAATCCGTATTAACTGCTGAAAGCTAATACGGATTATAGAAATTTAAATATCGAAAGCTTTGTGAATTTCTTGCAGAGCTTTTTTAGCATCTGTTTCTTTGATTACACAGGAAATTTTAATTTCAGAGGTAGAAATCATTTCTATGTTAATGTTATTTGCAGCTAACGCTTTAAACATGGTTGCAGCAACACCCACATGCGACTTCATTCCTACTCCTACAGCAGATACAATAGCAATTTTGTCATCGATATCTACTTTTCCTGTTCCATGGTCTTTTGCAAATTTTTCTAATATTGGAACAGCGTCTTTAATTGATTTGCGAGAGATTGTAAATGAAATTGTATTCTTTCCATTGTATGGAGAGGATTGCACGATTACATCTACTATGATATCTGCATCTGCTAGGCTACCAAAAAGTTCTGCGGCAATACCAGGCTTGTCCGGAACATCCGGAAGGGTAACTCTTGCTTCTTCGCTTTTAGTTGTAACTCCACTGACTCTTACTTTTTCCACTAATTTTTCCTCACTTACTACTAACGTTCCGGGATTTTGATTAAAACTGGATCTTACATGTATCACTACATCGTAATTCTTTGCAAATTCAACACTTCTTGAATGTAGAACCCCAGCTCCAAGACTTGCTAGTTCTAACATTTCATCATAGGTAATCATTGAATGTTTTTTTGCACCTTGCACTTTGTTGGGGTCTGCGGAATAAACACCATCTACGTCAGTGTAGATCTCGCATTCTTTTGCTCCAAGTGTTGCGGCAAGTGCTACAGCCGAAGTATCGCTTCCGCCTCTTCCGAGTGTTGTGATATTTTCGTTTCTATCAATTCCTTGAAATCCGGCAACAATCACAACTTTTCCTTGTGAGAGTGCTTCATCGATACGAGTTCTATCTATCATCTCAATTTTTGCATTTGAGAAGTTTCCATCGGTAATGATCTTCACTTGTGCGCCTGTAAAAGATTGTGCTGGAACTTGAATTGCTTCGAGAGCCATTGCGAGAAGTGCAATGGAAACTTGTTCCCCTGTAGAGAGGAGCATATCCATTTCTCTTTTACTTGCATTTGGATTGATCTTTTCTGCAAGATCAACTAATTCATCGGTTGTATGTCCCATTGCAGAGACAACAACAACTACTTGAGAGCCTTTATCATGATAACTCTTGATACGGTTGGCTACATTCTTGATCTTATCTGTAGTTCCTACAGAGGTTCCGCCATATTTTTGAACGACTAGATTTTGCATAATTTTGAAATCCATATTTTTAGAAAAATGCTTGGGGTCAAACATTTATCAATCAAGATAATCTTCTACATCATCCTCTTCAATCCATTCTTCCATTGTAGGAAGAACTTCTTTCTTTAAAAACTCGAAAAAATTTGAATATTCCGCTTCTACAATATTCCAACCGTCTACGTTCTCACCAAAAGAGGGATGAAAAACGAGAACCTTTTCTTGGATAGTTTGGTTGATGATCTCAAATCCAGCGAATGTATCTTGGTCTTGTCTATGACCAAATGTAATCACTTCTCTGTTTTTACACTCTTTTCTAAATCTTTGGTTGATGCTTCGATTTGGGTCTAGATTTAATTCAGAATCAAAATGCCAAGGGATAAATCTTGTAAGATTTAATTTAGAAAACCAGTGAAAGGAGAGGGGATAACGAATATTATCCCCTTTATTTAAATCAGTCAATGAGTCCTAGTTCGAAAGCGAATTTAATCATTGCTGTAAGGGCAGCTTCTTTTGGAAACGGGTGGTCTAGGTGGGCAGAACCAAATCGCATATTTTTAGGAAATGGACTATAAGATAAATCCCAGTGGTGACCATGAAGCATTGCAAGATCTGTTGCCATTGGGCTTGCTATCTTAGCTCCATTTTGCGTTACTTGCATATCGTTATTTGCATCGTATTTATTTAATTCCATAACACCTTGCATTTGAAAATAAGGAACCTCTGTAACGGTAGTAGAACCAGTTATATTAAAAATAGGGATGTTCATCTTATCAATTTCTTTCAGATGTTTTTGTAGGAAAGCTTGACGATAGGTGGTAGTGATGGATTCGACTGCATCTTTGATATGATACTCATCCATTCTTCTCACTTTGTCTCCTAAATTTACGAATGGGTTTACAACTTTTAAAACATCGGTTAAGTTTTTAAGAGCACTCATATCTAAATCTTTGATAGAAGAATAGATATTATCAGCTAGAGGTGATCCACCAGGAGCACCAGCCCAGTTGAAGATACAACGAATTCTATCTTTTAGTTCTGGCATTGCAATGAGTGCAGTGAGTAAATCTGCCATGCCTTTGCTATAACAAATTACAAAAACATCTTTTGGAGGTTTTCCTTTTGTGATTGGTTTTGCATGTGAATCCAGACCAATACC
The DNA here is from genome assembly GCA_035345875.1 of Leptospiraceae bacterium. Lineage (GTDB taxonomy): Bacteria > Spirochaetota > Leptospiria > Leptospirales > Leptospiraceae > UBA2033. The sequence continues at coordinate 14,942 of DAORDH010000041.1, forward strand.
TTTGTCCACAGCATTTCGTATATCGTTTACATTTGCATCGCATCCTCTCATTGGATGTGAGTCTGATTGTAATACTTTGATCTTATATTTTTTTTCAACAGCTGGAAATGCTTCCTGAAAAGCCATAACAGGTAGTAGACCTGTGAGAAGCCCAGGACAAAAAAGTAAAGTTGTGTTTTTTAAAACAGGATTTCTAGCTTCAGGATAATCAATGTTCCATTCAGCCGGTCCATCATTTCTTAAGAATCGTTCATAGATTTTTTGTTTAGGAGGACGATTGTCTTTTCCAAAGAGAGGTTTTTCTGTTGCTGCTTTCATTGCAATTGGATCTTGGACAGCTTCGTTGATAAAAATATTGCGCCATCGTTTTGCACAAAACTCTTTTACTTCAGGATCGGTAAAGGCTCTATTGCCTTTTTGAATTTTTGCAAGGACTCTATTTAGATTTGTGGAGAATTGATGTTCATTGTTGGATTCGGTTTTCTTGGTCATAGCATCATTTGGAGAAATCTAATATTTTTGTCATGCAAGAAATTTAGAAAGGAAGAATATTTTTATATGAAAAAACTTTTTTTTAAGTTTTGAAAATTTGTGAAATAGTAGGAAGAAGTCTTCTACTTGCAAGTATAAGAATTGTATCATTTTCTAGTAATTGAGTTGAACCTCTTGGCACTAAATATTCCTCTCCTCTTGTTAGTAATACAATGAGTGCTCCTTCAGGAAGTCCTGCTTCTACTATTTGCTTGCCGATTAACGTTGAGTCTTTGCCTAATGTAATTGTGACTAAGTCGTTATCTGTTTTTCCTATATCATCTAAATGAATACTTGGAATTTGGATTCTTTTTGTATCTTCTTTGTCTAAAACATTGAGTAGATTTGCAACTTTAGGCAAGAGAGTTCCTTGGAATAAAATGGAAGTGATTACAATGAAAAAAACTAAATTAAAAATAAGATCTGCTTTTTCAATTCCTGCTTCTTTGGGAAAGGTTGCTAAAATAATTGGAACAGATCCTCTAAGCCCTACCCATGAAATAATTCCTTTTTGTTTATAATTTAATTTGGAGAAAATTAAACTTATATAAACACTCAAAGGTCGTGCTAAGAATATTAAAACAATGGATAAGATTAAACCCATCCCAATCACAGAAACTAATTGTTTTGGAAATACAAGTAGTCCTAGTAATAAGAACATGATGATTTGCATGAGCCAACTCAGACCATCATGAAGCCGGATCAAACTTTTTTTGTGAATGAAGTCCTTGTCAGATAGAAAGAGCCCTGTGAGGTAAACAGCGAGAAACCCATTTCCTCCAATATAAGACGTTATACTATAACTAAAAAGAGCTAAAGAGATTGTTAAGACAGGATATAGACCATCGTATTGTAATTTAATTTTATTCACAATGAAAATAGAAAATTTTCCAAGAATATAGCCACTGATTCCACCGATTAACATTTGTTGAAAAAATAATAAAAATAAATCGACTAGGCTTGAGTCAGGATTTTTTACCAACCTAAGAAGTGCGATAGTGAGAAAAACAGACATTGGATCATTGCTGCCCGATTCCAGTTCAATTGTTTCTCTGATCTGTCCTTGTAGATTTACCTTTTGTGAGCGCATGATAGAAAAGACAGCTGCTGCATCTGTGGAGGCTACGATCGATCCAATCAGTAGACCTTCAAATAAAGAAAAATTTAGAAATTGATAAACAAATAGACCAACCGCAATCGCTGTGATTAAAACTCCAAGTGTTGCGAGAGAGAAGCCTTGCCAGAAGACTGGTTTTACTTTACTCCAATGAGTATCGAGTCCGCCAGAAAATAAAATATAAATCAAGGCAACAATCCCGACATTCTGGGTTATCTGCGAATTATCAAAATAGATTCCGCCAATACCATCAGAACCAGCCAACATTCCGATAAAAAGAAAAATCAATAAAGTAGGGATTCCAAATTTACCAGTAGCTTTGCTTGCTACAATACTTAAGAGGAGTAGAATCGAAGTGCCTAATAAAAATTGATTTAATAGATCCATAATTTAGGAAATAGATAGTAAACTATCCGCCTTTTTGTCTTAATTATAGACTATTCAATCTTCTTTTTTATTTTTAAATCTTTTCTAGTTTCTGGAAATTTTAAATATCCTTCTAGCATTTTAAAAAAATAGCCTGCATCTAAACCATAACGTTCAGGAAGAATCAGAATATGATTGCCTGTCATAGTAAGATTCCATCCAATTTTGTTATAGATTTTTTTTATAGTTTTATCTCTTCTTCCTCTTGTAACATATAAATAGCGAGTTGTATCCTCTGGATTGATCAGGTAGATGAATGTTGCCATATGACTATGCCATTCATCAGAAGAAATCTTCATCACATTATCCCAACGAATGATAAAGGAATAGTTTCTAAATCCCATTCGAATCCCATCTTCTTCAAACGCTAAATATTCCTTTGCAAAGAAGCCGAATAAAACTCCAAAGAAAACGATGAATCCCAAAACGGACATTAAAGCAGATGCAATCATAAAAACTAGGTTTAAACGAACGAAATAAGCAAGAAACCCACCTAGAAAAAAAATAAGGACTGATATTAAGTAAAAATTTACTTTATTTACATGAAACTTTCTACCGCCTTCGATGCTAACTTCCTTTAGATCTTCATTTATTTGTTTCTGAAAAACTTTTTTTCTCCATGTGAAATAAACAAATGTAACTGCGGTTAATCCAAATAAGCCGATAGAACCGATTCCAAGATTTCTCTCTTCGTCTGTTCTTGCATTGAAAAAAATAATAAAACCGAGTATGGTAAATAGAATAGAAATTAATATAAGTAAGAAATTTTTTAAATTCATTGGTTCTCTTTTGCATCCATTCTAATTTTGAATTTTTCTAGATCTTTTTTTTCTTCCTCTGTTTGTGGAAGAATTAAAGAGGCAAGTATTCCACTTAAAAAAATTATTGGTATTCCGTAAATCGCCCAATACCATGTATACCCACCCTCATCACCTAGGATTAAGTAACATCCACTTCCCCATAAAAGACCTAACGTTATGCTAATCATTGCACCTCTTCTAGATGCTTTCTCCCAATAAAAACCGGCAAGCAGTGAAAAAGACAAAGCCGCTATAGGAATATTGGCTAGGATCAACTTATTTAATATTTTATCTACAAATATATTTCCTAAAATCCAAGAGAGGACTGCAAACGTTAGGTAGATCTTCATACTGCTTACATAGTCCTTTCCTAGTTTGGGATTTTTTGGGGAAAGTAGATAATCTCCTACTAGCATTGTAGTGAGAGCACTCCAAATTCCAGAAAGAGTTGTGGCTGCTGCGGCAAAAAGAATTGCAAAAGCAAATGCTTTGAGTCCACTCGGAAAATAATTACTTATAATATAAGGAATTCCTTCTTCTGGATTTATCCCGACTACACCATTTACTCTCAGGTAGGTAAGTGCAAGAATTGGAAAGGCATACAATAAAAATATGATTACACTCGAAATTCCAACTGCAATAAATGCCGTTTTCTCGGATGCGGCTGCAAATATTTTCTGACCATACCAAGGAGCGGCAATATAAGTAAACATAGTCAGTAAAATTAAAGAGAATATGTATCGAATTGGGAGAGCATTGGAAGACTCTGGTGGGAATACTTGAATAATCTCTTCTATACCTGCACTCTTTTGTTTATAAGAAAAATAGAGCAATAAGGGGATAACAAGGATTGTCCCCAAAAAACCTAGAATGTCAGTTGAAATAACAGACACCAGTCCACCTCGAAGTGTCATAAATAAAACTACAATCACAAGTAGAGCACTGATAAAATAAGGATTCCAGTTTGGAACAAAAGGTTGAAAGATTGTAGTCATTGATTTAACGTATGTTGCACTAAAACCGATCATGGCTAAAATCAGAAACATACTAGCAATAGACCCAATCGTTTTTCCATAACGCAAGGTAAATAATTCGGCGACACTCATGCCATTTAATTTTTTCCATTTCTTTGCAACTGTGAATGTGTAAAAAAAGAGTCCAATTAAAAATACAAATGGAAGCGTTAATCCCCATAGACCGGTAGTATAACCAGCAGATGAAAAACCAAGAAGAGTTGAAGTATTGAACTCTGTCATTACAAGGGTAGCAATGAGGGCAAATAAGCCTGTTTTTCTATTTGCGAGTAGATAAGAAGAATCGTCTTTAACTTTTCTAGATTCTTTTATCCCAATAAAGATAAATGCGAATAGTGTAATTATAAATATCGTTAGTTCCATAGTTTGTTGCTACTCGAAGGTATCATGAGTTCCTTTATAGATTTGGATGAAGCGAGGGATAAAAGTGATTAGAATATAAACTTCAATTGGGATTGAAATCAGAAGCAAACCTAGGATCACATAGTTTATCATCTCAATTTTATCTATGTATACTTGTAAAAGTTCTGGTAGTTTAGAGAAAATAAACTGAAACTCATAAAGCCCGATTAAAATAAAATTGAGAGCAGTTCCGATTTTGGGAATAAGTTTAGGTTTTACTTTAAAAGGGATTTTTTTCCACCAGCTTAAAACTGGAATTACGCTTAGTTGCAGTAGATCTCTAGTTAATACCAAATAAACATAAAACTCTAAAACTGAATTGCGAAAGAGTAGGTGCAAAAAAAATGCAATGACTACTAATTTGTCCGCAATAGGGTCTAGAACTGCTCCTAGACTTGAAGTTTGATTGAGTTTTCGGGCAAGAAATCCATCTAAAAAATCTGTTATCAGTAAAAAGCCAATAAACACAACAGATAGGATTAAATCTACCTTTTCTATAAAATAGATAGAGGGAAGAATCAATAAAATTCTAGATAAAGTTAAAAGATTTGGTAGCAAGAAAATTTCTTTCATAGTATTTGCACAATCTAGAAATTTGGCGAATCAAAGCAAATACTTTTAATAGAGGGAATAAGAAGAGTTTTTTTATTCAGGTTTTTAAAATGGAAGTTCTTCTAGGTTTTTCTCCTATTCGTCCAGATGAGAAGGTTCAGAAAGATTAAGAACGTTTTTCTAAGCCTCTGTAGAATACTTCGAATATAAAAATAGAGTAATACAAAGTGTTGCTTACTTATTTTGAAAAAAGGAAAAAATAAGTAATAGAAAATTGTAAATGATTGCGAAACTCACTTTGTTTTACAGAACAAATACTTTCCTCAAAAAAAATTACAAATTAGTATCAGCTAATGCCTGTTATCCTTAGCTAGATTCTATGAGAGTGAATGAGTATGAGTTTAATCAGAATTAGCTATACTTCGAAAAAACAAATTGAACTTGACGAAAGATATACCCATCACAACACTGAAATTGTTGTGCATGCTGTCTTGAAATTAATTCTAGGTTTGATGGTAAGTGTGAGTGTTCTTGCGCAAAGTCTAATCTACGATTCTGGTCTTTGTTATATGCGCACATACAGACAGATTTGCACTTGCAATCATAATTCAAAAAAAGAAATTCACAGACAAACAAATAAATCTGATTGTCATGATAAAAGCAAATCAGTCCATATTTGTAGTTGTAAAAAATCAAAAAATCCAAATGAACTTTCCAATTTATTAAAACAGATATTTTTTCTATGGCAAGGCAATCAAGACTTAGCTTTAGAATTTATAAAATTTAATTACTCTACACTATTAAAAGATGTTATCCTAAATGGATATGGGCTAACACTGATTAAACCCCCAAGACTTTCATAAACTTTTCCAATGGATTTGATTTATTCACTGATTAAATCAAATCTATCTCTATTTTAAATAAAACAAACTGTATATGATTACAGTAAAATATATTAAGGAAAAAAAATGAAATACGTCATAACTATATCTATAATACTCATTTCACTCAGTTGTAATAAATTTGCAGCAAACAACAATGAGGATAAAAATAAAAATATCGCAGCAGCAACGATCCTATTGAATCAAAGAAAAAGCACGGCTGCAAGTGTCTCTTCAATAAATTTTAATGTTGTCTCTGGAACGACTAACGTCTCTTGCTCGGGGAGCATTGCAGGGACTATTGCAGGAGCAACAAATGCAAAATTAGTTGATTTGAAGTTTTATGTCCATGATATAAAATTAATTTCAAGTGATGGCAGTAAGGTGGACTTTTCAATTACAACGGATAATAAATGGCAAATGGCTGCTGGCTCTAATGCCTTTGGTTCTTATCCAGGAGTAGCCTTATTAGACTTTGAGGATGCAACTGGAAATTGTTCTAGTGGGACAACAGAAACGAATAAAACTATTTATGGAACTTCAGCAGTTGGGAATTATGTGGGAGTTGAGTTTAAGGTAGGAGTTCCTTTTTATTTGAATCATATGAATGTTTCTACTGCGGCTTCACCTCTAAATATTTCTGCTATGTATTGGGCTTGGGCAAGTGGTTATAAATTTGCGAAGATAGAATTTTTAGCAAATTCAAATACAAATATGTTTCATTTGGGGAGTGGATCGTGCTCTGGAAATTCTACTGGTCCTGTTAATCCATGTGGATTGCCTAATCGTCCAACCATTTCTTTAACTAAAACAAGTGGTGGATTTGATGCAACGAGAGATACAATTACTTTAGATTTAAATACTCTTTACAATGGAGCTGATGCGTCAGGCACCGGCATAACCAATTGTATGGCTGGAAATGGAATCGCTGCTTGTCAACCGATTATAACGAATATCGGTATTACTGTATCGACAGGGGCTTCTTCAGGATTGCAAACAGCTTTTAGCCTGAAATAAAAAAACTTTGTAAGAGAAGTCAAAAACTTCTCTTACAATTGTAAGGAATTCAAATATGAGAACCAGTAAAAAATACATCCTAAATATCATAAAAATATACGTTATGTCTCTGAGTATTGTATCTATTTCTTTTTGTCAGAATTTAACTCATTCAGATTCAAATAAGGTAAATGATCAAAATACAAAATTAACTTTATCTTATCTTGCCATATCTAGATCGAGTGCAAGTTATACATGGGATTTACCTGCAACTTTTCCAACTCCAAGGGTTCCTAGTGAAAATCCAATGTCGAATGCGAAAGTGGAGTTGGGCAGATTTTTATTTTACGAAAAAAAACTTTCTCAGAATCAAACACAATCATGCGGTAGTTGCCATCTACAGGAATTTGCCTTTTCTGATAGAAAACCATTTGGAGTGGGATCGACTGGAGAATTTCATCCAAGAAATGCACAACATTTAGGAAATGTGGCTTATAATACCAAAGTGACTTGGGCAAATACAAATATGGGATCACTTGAAGTGCAAGCAAGAGCTCCAATGTTTGGAATTTCTCCTATTGAGCTGGGATTGACAAATGATACTTATTTAGATCGATTGAAAGCGGATACTAATTATAGGAATTTATTTTCAAAGGCATTTGGAGGAGGAACAGAAAATATTACAGAGCAAAATGTTCGCTTTGCAATATCTAGTTTTCAAAGAAGTTTAATCACAGGTAGATCTCCTGTTGATAAATATTTAAATTATGGAGATAAAACAGCATTATCCGCATCTGCTATTCGGGGAATGTCTATTTTTAATGGAGAGACAGCAGAATGTTTTCACTGTCATGGAGGTTTTAATTACACAAATACAGTGAATCATACAGGCACAGTTTTTGAGGAAGTATCTTATATGAGTAATGGAATTATCTCAGATGCCACCTACGCAACCTTACCGAGTAATAAAAAAGGACTTTATGATCTAACTGGACTTGCGACAGACATTGGCAGATTTAAAGTTCCATCTCTTCGAAATGTTGCTTTGACATATCCTTATATGCATGACGGTAGTATTACTTGCACAGTAGCAAGTGCTAGTAATGTAGATGCTTGTTCAACCGAAGCGTTAGGCAAAGTGATAGATCATTATATGTCCGGAGGTCAATCTCATCAAAATAAAGATCCGCAAATCAGAGCTTTTAGTTTAACACCGCAAGAGAAAACAGATTTAATCAGTTTTTTAAAAGCACTTACGGATGATGAGTTTATAAACAATTCTAAATTTAGTGATCCATTTAAATGAAAATAATCCAAACTATTTTAATTATTTTATGTCTAGAAAGTTGCACGTTTGGTTCGGAAGGGAATAGTCTTACTGATAAAAAAATAATTATCACAAGATTTGCTCTTCTTAGAGATTCTATAAAGACTAACGCATCATTGCAGTTATTATTTTATGATGATCAAGGAGATGAAAACTTAAATACATTTCAACTCAATAGTGCGAATACAAGTGATATTTATACTGTCACACTAGTTGATACTTCAAAAATTAGCTTTGATAAAATAGAGTTGTATGTAAATACTTCGAGTGCAACTGTTTTGGAAAGCAATACAAGTCCACCGGAAGTTTTTTTTCATGAGGCAGATAGCGGACCTACTGGATCTGCATCTGCTACTACGAAAGTGTATGTAACGGCTAATGGTTATGCAACATCTACATTTTTAAATGCAAATGGATCTGATGAATTAGGTTCTTATAGTGCCACTGATAATTTTGTCCTGACAAATCTGCCTCAGGGAATTTTACAAAAGGTTACCTTTCATTTTGGATCTATTGTTCTAGTAGGTAGTTTAAAAAGCACAACTAAAACTAAGTCTTTTACAATCCAGTTTCCCTCTCGTGATTTATCTTTTTCTAGGCTTTGCAGTAATTTACTAGGTTTGAATCAAAATCTGAACTTAAAATTAGATATAAGATACTCTGACTTATTTAAAGATACAACTACAAATACCTATTTAACGATAGACAATACTAAAATACTAAGAGCAATTCATGATTTGTCTGATCCGAATCCAACCATTAGTATCACTCAAAATTCAGGGATTTTCAATGAAATAAATAAAAATTGGAATCTTACAACAATAATAAAAGAACATAGGTGTAGCAAATGATTTATAGTAGAAAATATTTTTTACTAGCGGCTACTATTTATTATCTGCTTGTAACTTTATCCCTGTATTCGCATCATACTGGATCAGGTCTTGATACAACTCAATTCAATGTTAGGTTTTTAGGAAAAGAAGAGGATAAGGGCGGTTTTCCACCTACTTATTTTATTGTAAGCAATGAATACAGTCGAGGAGCACAAGAGAATCGAAATATAGATACGACAAATATGTATGGTGAAAGTATCTTTATGCGCGGGCTTTTTACAGTGAATGCTAATTTCAGCTATATTTATTACGATCAAAAAGATCGATCCGATTTCGCTCGTTATGGCAAACCGTATATTGGATCAAAAATATTTCCTTTTTATAAAACACAAGCGGAGAATAGTTTCTTCTTTTTTTTGGAAGGTCGTATTGGTTTTCCAACAAGTGCAGTGAATCAAAAATTCATTGATAGTAATTATTATACTGCTCAAGGAAATACTGCCTTTGGTTATTTGTGGAAAAGTATTTCTATTGTAGGAAAACTAGGAGGGGAAATGCCAATTAGCCGCTATACCGGTGATCGTAGCGCAGAATATGATGAAGTCCCTTACATCTTGAGACCTCCTCAAACTTTTACTTGGAATCAAATCGATAATATCCAGTTGAAAAAAACAACAAATGCTTCAGGATTTATTACGTATATCTATAATAATCATTTATCCTTGTTTGGCGGTTATTTATATAGGACTCCATTCAATGGAATTCAAAAAGATAGAACGACAGGCGATAAGATTCCACTAATATTTAGAGAAGTGTCTTTTGGGTTAAATTATAAATTTAGCGAGAAATACATGTTAACCGTTACCTATAGAAATCCTCTATATAGGGGAAGGGATTTTCGTCCTTATGAGTCATCGATTAATATAGCTTTTACATTTAATCTATGATTGAGTGATTCATGTCTTTGATCTATATCAATGAGATAAATATGAAATTTATCATATTAACTTAATTCACATACTTAAAAAAACTCTTGCATAAATATGGCTTTAAATCTTCATAAAGGAATGGAAATTATTTTCCGAAGCAAGTTATTACAGATTTCGTTGATATTCTCAGTTTTTATCAATTCAGTATTTGCAAGTTCTGTTCAATGTGCAATGACGAATCGAAAAGTATGCTTGTGCAAAGAAGAAAATTCTAAAAAACAAATCTATAAAATAAAAGCCTTACAAAAGTCTAACAAGGCAAATGCTTGCTCTTGTAAAAAGCATACAAAGAGCAATAGAATCTCTGTGAATCAGGTTTATTATTTTTATCAAAACAGTAAGATATTATCTCGCTTATTGAATAAAATAATTACTCATTCGATTGATTTGAATTTAATCCTTGAAGGTTTTAGAATATTAATTTTAAAACCACCTCGTTTACTCTAAATAGAATTCGGCTGCAAAGTGGAATCCTTCTAGAAGGAAGGGGATAATATTGTTTATCTGCATATCAAACAGCATTGATAGTTAGATGACTTTTTATAATTCCACATCAAAAAAATGAAAATAAATATTTACGAGGATTTAAAGAAAATGATTTTTAATACAAAATACATAGGTTTTATTTTATCACTATTCTCTCTTGCTTGTAGTGTTACTTTACCAGACAATGCAAAGAAGAATGCAAATAAGGACAATAATACAATTTTAGGAATTGCAAGCATCCTGCCTAAACCATCGACTTCGTATGTGATTGTTCCAAATTCAGATACGACAATGCCGCTTATCAGTGTGCTTTCCCATGACTCAGGTCTAAACACTCTAAAATCAAATATTACATTGGATTCAAATGTTGGAGATATTACAGGAACAGTAAATAACCACATCTATGCGAACTTAACAAATGCAAATAAAGTAGCTGTTATGAACATTGATTCCAATGGAGTGCGATTCATAAAATATATAAATGCTGGAAGTCGTCCTGTCCATATCTATTTAGATCCGGATGGAAAGATCTGGTCAATGAATGATGGAAATTCGGGAGTTGATAATATTAATTCGGCATGCAATAATGCTGGAGTTAGTTCTGTAACAATCATTCAGGATGGAGCGTCAGGCGCAAGTGATACTGATTATGCATCCCTTATTAAACATCTATGCGTCGGAAAAGGTCATCACAAAGCAATCTTTACAACAAGTCCAAAGAGAGCTTTTGTGAGTAGTATAACCGATAATACTGTATCTGTGATCGATAATGAGCCTTTGAACAGCACTTATCTTACAGTGCTTGCTACTTTAAGTTTAGGAACAGGAGCGGGACCTCATGGGTTTAGCTACTCTTCTGTATCTGGTAAAGTTTATATTTCTGCTCAAACTGCTGGAACGGTCATAGCAGTAAATCCTTCTAGCCTTGCTATGGAAACTATTTCGACTCCTAAGTCAGGACCTTCTACTTCTTCTCCTAACGGTTTGTATATAGCACTACCCGGAAAAGATACAACTAGTGATTCAAATCATGTGATAGGAAAGGTGACAATCCTAAATGCATCTACTCATGTTTTTTCAACAGTGAGTATAACAGATGTTAGCCCTGATCATATGATGTTTAATTCAGATGGAACAAGGCTCTATGTTGCTTCTGCACAAGCGGGATCAGGAAATCAGGTTACAAACCTAAATCAAAGTGTATTGCTTGTGTATGATTCTTCTAATCTTCCTTCTTTAAATCTAATTGCACAAATTCCTGTTGGGGCTTGTAAGTCTGGAAATAGACATATAAATGCAGCATCTCATGGTTCTATGATGCATATATTTAATCCTGCGGGAGATGGAATCTTATATACAGTTGATTCAATGTCAAACTCAGTTACACAAAAGATCAACTTAGGTGGAAGCTTTAACAATGCGTATTATCATACGTTAGGTGCGGCTCCCTCTCATTCTCATTGAAAGAATGCTGAATTCTAAAATGTAATTTTTATGAAACAAATATTAAGGAAGAAAATATGAAAATTTGGATAATTGGATTCATGCTTTTAAGTATGGCTTGCACAAGTAAATCGGATGATTCAGGAAAAAAAATTGCAGCACTTGCAGTAATTAGTCAATCTAGAAGGACAACCTCAACTACTTCAAGCTCTTGCACAGCAAATTATAATTGTGCAACGGCTCCAAGCTTTAGCACTCTAGCTACTGCTGGAACTACTGCGAGTTGTGCTTTATCTGGATGCCATACCACTTCTTCTCAACAATCTGGACTAGATATTACGGATTTTAATTCAGCAAGGGCATTTACAAATCCAGGCAATCCTTGTTCTAGCAGAATGTATACAGCCATAACGACAGGCGCAATGGTTGGGAATACAAATGCTAGAATTACTGAAGCGGTTTATTGTTGGATTGCCGGTGGATCAAACCGCTAAATTCATAAGGAGAAATTATGTTAACCCATATACAGCGAATAGCTATTCTATTCGTTTTTTTAATTCCATTTTTATTAAATGGTCAATCTCATAAAGATCATGGTAAAAATACTAAGCAGGAAAAAACAAGTCCTGCTAAAAATTCAGAAAGCCCAAAAGAGGGAAAAGAAACAATTCTTACATCGGAGAAAGAGAATTTAAAAGCAGATGAAAAAGAAAGAAGGGAAGTAACAGAATCAAAAGACTCGGAATCCCCGAAAACAACTGAAAAAAATGCAGAGTCTCAAATAACAAATTCCACACCTTCTGAAAAAAAAGAAGATAGAGAAGCGGCTAATGCTAATCAACCGCATGAACATTCAGGACCTAGCGGAATTCCTGCTGGTCTTATGTTTCCACAAGTGCATAAATCGAATGACTGGATGCTTGATTATATGTATATGCAAATGGATATGAATCAGTTATACAATGGTAGTAATCGAATCAATGCTGGAAATTCTCTTTTCGGAATCGAATTGAATCCAACAGTAGGAACCATACCGGCAAACCAACTATCGACTGGTTCTGTGCATAATCATTCCGGAACAAACACAAATACGACTCCACCGGAAGCACTTCCATCCTACTATATTGCCTCTCTCTATCCGAATTCGTATCGATATATGTCGATGCCTGTTTCGATGAAGATGGAGATGACGATGATTAGCCTCATGAAAAATATAAATGATAAATTATCTGTTATGTTTATGATTCCTTATATGAATTATAGTATGCAATCTCTATCTGGAAATTTAGAAAAATCCTTTATGCGAACACAGGGGGTAGGAGATATTGGAGCAAGTCTTGCTTATAAATTGATTGAGAAAGAAGCTCATACCTTTCAATTGCAATTTGGAGTTACTTTGCCTACAGGTTCTATCGATGAAAAAAATCTAATGCCACTTATGGGAAGAGTCAGGTCTCCCTATAATATGCAGCTCGGGACGGGAACATACAATTCAATTCCAGGATTTAATTATACCTACCAAAAAGGAAAATTTACTTTCGGAAGTATGGGACAAGTTACTCTTAGAAATGGAAAAAATGACAATGGCTATCGATTTGGGAATCGTTATGAACTATCGGTCTGGACTTCCTATCGATTATTAGAATCACTTGCTCCGACAATTCGTATAACGTCTCTAAAATGGGACAATATCTCTGGTTCTGATCCAAGCTTAGATCCTACAATGGATCCGCAAAATGATCCAAATCGACAGGGAGGAAGAAGAATTGATTTACTGGCTGGACTGAATTTTTATATTCCTTCTCTCATTGAGAAAGTGAAGGCAGGATTGGAGTTTGGTAAACCCGTCTATCAGCATTTAAATGGACCACAACTTGGAACCAATACTTTATTTCATTTTCGATTCCAAGCTTCTTTTTAACTGCTAGAATCACTCCTAGAGAAAATCCCCACTTAGGTAGAGGTTGGGATTTTCCAAAAAATATTGGAATCGATATGTTTGACCCTATCTTGTAGTTCTAGAAATTTTATTTACATCAACTCATTCCATCTAGAATGCCCAATAGGGACTAGGATCAAAGGGAATTGCGCAACTACTAAAAGAGAGATTATAAATTGGGTTACCGATGGGAATTTCTCTTGGAGAAAATAAAATTTAGGTTGGCGATAAAAATAACCATAGCATTGGAAAGATAAATTCATTTACTAAATTAACTTATAAAAGAGAGTTGCATTATGAATTTTAAATTAAATGTATCTATTCTCCTGAGTGTTTTATTTTTACTCGTGCAATGTTCTACGATTGACGTAGCGGTTACAGGCAACAAACAAGTTCTTAAGAACGTTAAAAAAATAGCAGTGATTAATTTTGAAATGAGCAATCGCGATTCTAGAGAACAAGAATATGCTGATATACTAGGTCACCAATTTTTAAAAAGCACACATTTTAACGTAATCGAAAGAGACAAATTAGTGATTAGTAAAGTAATTGGGGAGCAAACCCTTTCCCGTAGTGGTATTATAGATGAATCAACTGCTGCACAAATGGGAAAGATTTTAGGTGTAGATGCTATCGTGATCGCAAAAGGGGAACCTCTTATGATTGACAATAAAAACGTAGATTACTCGCTTAATACATTTAATATAAAAGTAATCAATGTAGAGACTGGAAATATTTTTGTAAATGCAATCAAAGAACCTGGAATCGCTTGGACTCCTTTAACAAGAATCAAATATATACTTGGACTTGGTCTTATCTGGAATAAACAGGATATGCTCCTAGAAACATCCAAGATTAATTTCTTAGCAGAAACAGCTGTTAAAAATATTCAATCCGAAATTGATAGTTTGAATCAAAAGCCATAGAGCGTTTTATCATGGTTAAAACACAAAAAGTATTAATTATAGCGGCAACTTCAGATATAGGTAAGCCTATCGCAGAGAGTTTTGCTAGAAGAGGATATGAACTTTATCTTACATCTACTAACGTCAATATGCTTCATCCGTTTGCGGAATCTATTTCTAAAAAATTCAATGTAGATGTGAGAGACTACCAATTTGATATTTCTGATTATAGCATCCATGCTCAGTTCTTAAAGTCGCTTCCAGAAATTCCAGACGTTGTGGTCTGTTGTGCTGGATATTATAAAGATCAGGAAAAAGCCATCAGCGATTTTGGAGAAACATATAGAACGTTAAGCGTTAATTATGTCGGTGTAGTTTCGATTCTAAATTTAATTTCAATCGAATTTCAAAAAAGAAAATCAGGTTCCATTATCGTTCTAAGTTCAGTTGCGGGCATTCGGGGAAGGCAAATGAATTTTCTCTATGGAAGTGCAAAGGCTGGAATTACTACTTATCTTTCTGGACTTAGAAATCGTTTATTTAAAGACAATGTGTCTGTAACAACGATTCTTTTAGGTCCTGTTTATACAAAGATGTCCGAAGGGCATAACCTGATGCCAGTCCTAACGGCAAAGCCCGAAGTAGCCGCAGAAAAAATTGTAAAAGCAGGGCTTTCCAAAAAAGGAGAGGTTTATATTCTCTGGTATTGGAAGTGGGTTATGTTCATTATCCAATTGATTCCAGAGTTTATATTCAAAAGATTGAAGCCGTTTTAGTTTGATTTAGAGCTATAACTAACGTCAGTTTGGAGTAACAAAGAATTTATAAGATTACCACCGAGGACACCGATAACTGAACGATACAGAAACGATTGATAATTTTGAATTGTCGTTTCTTTATCTGTGTCCATCAGTGGTAAAAAAGTTTTATCCTTCTGTTGTTCCAACTCCGATATCTGTTTGTTTTCCTTCTCTGCTTGGATGGATAAAAATTCCAAATCCTTTAGGTCTTGAAGATTTTCCATCTTTTGCAAAATTCTTTGCAGTTTGTTTTAAGTCTTCGGTTGATTCTCTATGATCGCGTTTAATCGGTGTTTGCCCCGCAAGTGTTTCTACATGTAGAGTTTGTGTTGGGAAAGCAAAGGAAATATTTAACTCTTTCGCAAGGTTAATAATCTCAAGATAGACATTTTGACGCAATATCATATCTTGTCCCCATTCTGTAACGGTTGCAAAATAATTGAGTAGAATATCTAGACTTGAATTTCCAAATCCTTTGAAAATTACATGAATTCTGTCTTGGACTACGAGTTCATTTTTGCGTAGAATGTTTTTGATTCCTTCTAAGAATGCTTCAATTTTTTCAGGAGGTGTGTCGTAGGTGAGTCCAAGAGTAGTGTTCGTTCTTCTATAACGTCTAAGACCCATGTTGTCAATTTTAGAATTTGCCACTTCTGAGTTTGGAATGGATACTACAGAATCATAAAAGGTTCGAATTCGAGTGCAACGAAATCCGATTTCCTCCACATCCCCTTCGATCCCTCCTAGGATAATCGTATCTCCAATTTTAAAAGGTCTATCTAGAAATATCATGATAGAACCAAATAGATTGGCTGCTGTATCTTTTGCGGCAAGAGCTAAGGCAAGACCTCCCACACCAAGACCAGCTAAAACTGACATAACGTTTACACCTAGATTTTGCATTGCAAAAAGAGAACCGAGGATAACAACGAGTATTCGCACTGTTCTAGAAGCAAGTGGAATGATTTGAGCATCTATTAAAAATTCACTTTTATTTTGCTTTGCAATCATTTCCACATATTCAGTAAATGCTTTGGTTAGATCATAAAAGAGGCGAACAAGATTAAAGCTGAGTAGGATTTGTAAAATGATATTACTTATTTTAAATGGAGTGCCGTCTATATCTAAAAAATCGAGGCATATATACCAGAATCCTACAATCACGATATAAGCTAAAGGTTTATCACAGAAGGTTAAGATTTTTTCTTTCCAGTTGATTTTACCTTCTGGAACTCGATTGACTATATGGGTGATTAAATGAGATATGCTTCTGGTTATTTTTCCAACTAGAAAACCTAAAAGGATTGAGAGGATAATACCAATTATCTGCCAAACATAGAGAGAGAAAAATTTAAATTTCATCCAACCTGGTAGACTTTCAGACCAAGGATCTTTGTAACCTGCTCCATAACCAGAATTAGCTAAATAAGGAAGATGTTTTGTTTTGGTATAAAATTCAAAAGCACGTGCAACTGTATCTCTAGAAAATAAAAATTCATTTGCTCTATCTCCTCCTTCTACCTTAGAAATAGAAATCTCTGTATTTCCAAAGATCCATTTTGTGAGAGGATCATTGGGATTTTCTGATTTATCAGGAATCGTTAGTGGATCTATTACATCGATTCTATCTATTACTTCTTTTAATAGAATAGCGGACTCTCTACCTTTCTCTGCCCTAAGACCAAAAGGAATTCCGTCTAGGTTGAGACAACGGACAGCCGTATCCAATTCAGCGATGAGTTGTGAATTTTTAGACTCTAAACCTTTTTTGTAATCATTCATAGATTTTAAAAAGACTGCAAAGGTTTCTCTAGGTGTTTCAAATTTATTAGGTTCTAAAATATTTTCTCTAGTTCTATCTTCTGCAAATAAAGGAATTAAAGCGATTAATCCAAATAGCAATATCTGTTTCATATCCTACAAGTTTATTTCTATTTTAAGGGAGTCTATAAGAATTTTAATGCGAAAGAAATGGTATTTGAAAAGCTTGCCGATAGGGATACCAATGTCATTGAGATAAGAAAAATATTTGAAGATTACCACCGAGAACACCGACAACCGAACGATAAAAAACGATGTTATCTGTGAATAATCAAATCTTTTATCTGTGTTCATCTGTGGTAATCATTTGTATCGAAACAGAAAGAGAGGAATTTTTATGAAGTATTGGTTGTTTAAATCAGAGCCAAATGTATTTTCCATAGAGGATTTAAAGAATGCAAAAAATTCTACCTCTAGTTGGGAGGGGATTCGAAACTTTCAGGCTAGAAATTTCTTGAGAGATGAAGCAAAAAAAGGAGATTTAGTTTTATTTTATCATAGCAGTGTTGAGCCGATGGCTGTGGTGGGTGTTGCAGAGGTTGTAAAAGAAGGATATATCGATCATTTTGCTTTCGATAAAAAAAGTGATTATTACGATCCAAAGTCAAATCCGGATAAACCGCAGTGGTATATGGTGGATGTAAAATTCAAAAAAGAATTTAAAAGACCTGTTACTTTAAAAGAAATTAAAACTTACAAGGAACTTTCTAAAATGCGTCTTGTGCAAAGGGGAGCTAGACTTTCGATCCAACCGATTACAAAAGAAGAGTTTGATTTTATTGTGAAGCTTGGGGGCTAATATCTATTAGTCACTGTTTCTAATTTATAAAATCTGTTTGATGTAAAAAAAGAAAAGATTACCACTGACTTGCATTGAGTTCTCTCGAATGTGTAAACACCGATCTCATTTAATTTAAGAAAATTAAAATTTGCAGTTTTAGAGGCATAAGCGAAGGGATTTGTATATCTTGTTACTGAAAAATTTTTAAATCGAAAAATTGCAGTAGGAGAGCTTGGAGTAGAAATTCTTTTTTCTCTAGATTTCTATGAGAAATAGGAATTGCCGAGCCAGTCTAACTTTAAAACTTGGTTAATGTAAAAATTCAATCTCTCATTTGTATAATAAGTGGGAGTATTTAATCCAAATGAAAATGGTGACGAAATGAATTTAAAATCGATAGCTATCTTTCCGAGAGGAATAATTCTATTTATACTCCTTTCTCTCATACTTCAATGCTCCACAAAGGATGTAAAAAAAACAAACAATCGAAGAATGATTGGAATCGATGCCAATCTTTCCCTGACTGAAAATGTTTTTCAAAAGGCAAAGACAGTCAATGAAGAAATATTTGCAAGACAGGATGTGTCTGACGTTCGCACAGTAACGGTTAGGGATTTACTTGATAAACTTCAATTGAAAAAAGATGAATACTGCGACAATAAAATAAAGGATTTAGATGATTTCCCCGTAGATCCAGCTAATATGTGTTGTGATTTAAATTTTATGAACATAGATCCTAGAAAGGGTAAAGTTCATTATGGATTTGATATCCCACTCGCCATTGGAACTCCTCTCAAATGTCCAGACAAAGAAGATTGTTTGGTTGTGCGCGTCTATCCGGAGTGGATCACATCGGATGGAATGCCAAAACAAAC
The DNA here is from genome assembly GCA_035345875.1 of Leptospiraceae bacterium. GTDB lineage: Bacteria > Spirochaetota > Leptospiria > Leptospirales > Leptospiraceae > UBA2033. The sequence goes on from DAORDH010000041.1 coordinate 33,880, forward strand.
TATCTATGGGGAATCCCTTCTTGTATATTTCAAAAAGGCAGGCTATTTTGGTTTTTATGCTCACTTAAAAAAGATCTATGGAAGACCCGGTCGTATTTTTAATTATAAAGAGGTAATGGCTCTTTCTGGAAATTCAGGCAGTCTTTCTACGGGAGCTCATTTGCATTTTACCTTGTATCGAAATCAGGACTGTTCTAATGGAGTCTTTGATGAGAAAATGAGACTTGCCGTTTTAGATACAATCGAAGAAATCAAAATCTTTGAAGCCAAAGAAAAAGGACTAGATCCCTCTTCTTATAACATTGAAGAGAAGCTCGCGGATGACGTATTGAAAAGATGTAAAGTGAAGATGAGTCAAGAGGCGAACCGAGCTTGTATTGTTCGAAACTTCCCGAGAGATTTTATTGATCCTCTAGAAGTAACGTCCGATCATACAATCCAAAGACTGGTTTTAGAAATTAATCCAAAGAGAATGAGAGATCGAGATGTATTGCGTTTATTTTCCTATCACCAAAGAGTTCGAAACAATTCAGGAATTCATAGTGAAATTTCAAAGGTATCCAATACAACTCCAACGAATGTAGAAAATTTAAAAGACTTACTCAGAAATGTAAATATCCTAGGCGAAGAGATGTAGGTAGATGTTTTCACCACGGATGAACAGGCGAAGGCGAAGGTCGTTGGAGCGAAGGGGGGAATAAACACAGATGGGTCTATCTGTGTTTCATTTTATGTTGTGTAGGGTAGACTATTCTGGGGATTTCAAAGTTATCCGTTCGAGATGTATTTAAAATGAAGCCTATATTAACTAACGCTAGTTCGATGTAACAAAAAATTTAAAAGATTACACATTATGTTGCGACCCTTAGGAAGCAACATTGAGTTTGAACACTGATGGACACGGATAAAATAATAATAATTATTAAAACCATCCGCGTTTATCTGTGTTCATCCGTGTTCATCCGTGGTAAAAAAATCTTTACTTCGAATTTAGTTTCAATTAAAATAAGGGTCCTTCGAATTCAATCGTTGCAGAGTCGATTTGTTCATTCCCGATTACTTCTATTCCAACTGGATTTTTATTTAAATGAAATACAACTTTGAAAAATGTATCGTTATACGACCGAGACATTTCAATCAGAGTGATCGAATTTTCATCCGAAAGAAGGATTGGAAAATCAAAACTAGAAATGAGATATTGAATCGTTTGTCTTAAAGGTAGGTTGATTTTTTTTAGTGGCTTCATACTGAATTTATAAAGCTTATCATCTACACCTTCTTTCTTTTCTGTATAGATTCCGCTATTTTCTTCAAATAAATAAGATTTTTCTTCCATGAAAAATTCATAGGGAATGTATTTGTAATGAAGGATTTTAATTTCTGGATAAGGAAATTCTTTCAAAGGAAGAATGATATAAAATAAATACCCAACTGCGATCGCAAAAAGAGGAATTTGTATTTTGACTGGTTTTATCAGGATGAGGCAAAGAGAGATTAGCCCGATCATTGGATTTTGTGTTTTAAGCAGAGAGTAAGAATAGATTTTATTTTCGGAAAAAGTAAATTCCTCAAAACCAAAAAGTAAAAAGAAAATATAGGGAGCAATGAGTAGACTTGCGAGGGACGCAGCTAAGCTGAAACTCTTTGCTAAATAGAGAAGTAGACTAACGGCTAATAAAAAAAACAGAATTGTATAGGCATTGAAGTAGATACTTTTTAATTCAAAGAATCTAGTAGAAAACAGAGTAGAAATATAAAAGATAGAATAGAATAGAAATCCGAAGGCAATAAACAAAGGGAGTCTTTTTAATTTCTCTACAAGCTTTTTGTCCTGAAAGGAAAAAAAATTCCAGAATAGGCATGTAAAGACTCCTAGATTAAAAGAGAATGAAATCGCTTCGAATATCATAGTGGTGAAATTTGTGTAATGACCATATTATTTTAGCTGTAAAAAAAGCTAACTACAATTATCTTGTATTTCATGGACTTGATCGAAGTAAAAATTTCAGACATCACACTGACCAACGTTGGATTCGCTGTTTTCTTGAAACCAAAGGAAGATTTGTTTGATTCTAAAGTAGTTCCGATATTTATCGGTCCACTTGAGACACATGCGATTACAAGTGTATTAGATGGGATCACACCACCTAGACCTATGACGCATGATTTAATTATGATGATCATCCCAGTCTTAGGTGCTCAGATTATTAAAGTCACAATCGATGAAATTATTGATAATACTTTTTATGCTAAAATATCACTCCGAAAAGATGAGGAGATATTTTTAATAGATGCAAGACCATCTGATTCCATAGCCATTGCCCTAAGAGCAGAGGCGCCGATTTTTATTACTAAGAGTGTTTTAGATGAGGCGGGTGTAGTTATGAGAGGAGGGGAAATTCCATCTGAGCCTAGTATTGAAGAGGCGCTTTCCTCTGAGCCAAATCCTCCTAAAACTCAGTTGCAATTGTTAGAAGATTCTCTGGCTGCAGCGATCAAAAGTGAAGACTATGAGACTGCGGCGCGTATTCGAGATCAAATTAAGAAGATCATAGAAAGCTCTTAACCCCAGAACTGGTTGGTAATCCAAGCCATTTTGTGCTATGCAAGGGGATTGCATTTTATAATGTGGTATTCGAACTAAAAAATTTGGAGAAAACAAAATGGAAAAAGTTCTAACAGATGTAGTAAATGCAGGAATCGCTTTATTTAAAACTGGAGAAGAAGTTCTAAAAAATTCTTTAGTTGATTTCGAAAAGAAATTCAACGAAATCAAGCAAAAAGGTGAACTTGATCAATCTGAGCAAGCAGTTCAAGTAAGAGATTTATTAAACAAAACTATCAAAGACACAAAAGATGTACTAGATAATGCAAATGCAAGCTACCAAGATATCGTTAGCAAAGCTCAAACAAACTTTGAAGGAATCTACAATCAAGTAGATGCAGCACTTCCAGAGCAAGTTAAAACACAAGCTAAAGCTGCTCTCGATGAGTTAAAAGCTGTTATCGAAAAATACAAACCTGCAGCAAAATAATCGGTTAGTAGTAATGATTTAATGCCGGTATCATTTTTAGCCGGCATTTTTCTTTTTATCCCCCAAAAAACTTTTTAAATGACTTATAAACGGGAAAAACTGGTCTTATTTTTAACAGTTTTTATTGATATGATGGGTTTTTCCGTCATCTTCCCTATATTTCCAGAAACACTTCGTTTCTTTCTTTCGAGAGAAAAAGATCCGATTCTCAACTTTTTCATTCATATTTTAAATCTATTTAATACAAACTCGGACCATAGATTGTTTATTGTTCTATTTGGTGGGTTTGTAGGAAGTATTTACTCCATCTTACAGTTTTTCTTTGCGCCTATTTGGGGAAGGTTATCTGACAAAGTAGGTAGAAAGCCAGCCTTGGTTTTGACCTCAACGGGAAATTTTCTAGGGTATGTGGTTTGGTTCTTTTCGGGAAGCTTTACTCTGTTCGTGATTTCTAGGCTCATCACAGGCTGTATGGGTGGAAATATTTCTGTTGCATCGGCAGCTATGGCGGATGTGACCAGCGAGAAAGACCGAGCCAAAGGAATGGGAATGATTGGAGCTGGGATTGGTCTTGGCTTTATGTTTGGTCCTCCGCTGGGAGGAATTCTTGCCTCTGTGGATTTGACTCAAATCTTTCCTGCCTTGACCGAGTATGGAGTGACTGTATTTTCCTCTTCCGCTCTTTTATCTGTTTTAATTGCGCTCGTGAATTTACTCTTGGTTCTATTTGTTTTTAGAGAAACCTTTCAGCCTACCAAAGAACCTACGAAAAGAGAATTGCATCCTATCTTAGGATTAAGGACTGCAACTGTGCAAGAGCTTCCTCTTCTCTGTCTTATCTATTTAATTTTCTCTCTCTCCTTTTCTGGGTTTGAGTTTTGTATCAATTTCTTTCTTTATGATCTATTCCAATTTAACCCAAGAGAAATTGGTTATACCTTTGTCTATTTGGGAAGTATCATCATTTTGATTCAAGGTGGAGTGATTCGCCGCATTTCAGGAAAAGTAGCAGAGAAAAAAATTGCGATGACAGGTGCTGTTACATTGCTCTTTGGACTTACTGCATTGTCTTTTTCCAAATCAGTAGGGCTTGCTATTTTTTCTCTTGGCTTTATTTCAATGGGAAGTGCCTTTCTAAATCCAGGTCTTTCCTCTCTCGCTTCTCTTTTTTCTCCCCCGCAAGACCAAGGTAGAAATTTAGGAATCATGCGAGGCTTCGGTGCTCTTGCTCGTGGCGTTTCTCCTGTTACTTTTTCTCTTCTTTATTTTACCTTCGGTGCTTATTCTACTTTTGCAGTCTCTGCTGTTTTAATCTTAATTGTGATTGGCATGATACGTTATGTGCCAGAGAAGAGTAAGTAGTTTTTTAAAACCTATCTATCACCTAAAGTCAATCTGAGGCGCTATGCGATTGATAAATATGATTTAGCTATTCGCGTGAATCTGGATTCTACTTTCACAAAAAAAGAGAGTCTTTAAAAATTATAACATCTGATGGTAAAATCACACTCTATACAATGAAAGAGTTGAAAGAACTGATACCAAACGTCAAAAGAAAAGTCGCATTCTAAAAATAAAAAAGTGGGTTTGGTCTAAACACTTCTTAGTGTTCCCGAAAGTCAGTATGTTCGGTATACCAAATGCTAGTGGATCAAAATTCTTTCGGGAAATTACTTTTGTCATTTGGTATATAAAAAACAAAAAGATTGAATGGGCAGATCAATCAAAGAAACTAAACATCATAAAAAATATTTGGAATTTCATAAAGGGTTAAGAAAACAATGGATGAAAAAATAAAACAAGAAGTAGAAGACGGTGTTCGTTGCCCAGATTGTTTAGAAGTAAGAGCAATTCAATTTTATGACACAGAACCAACCGTCAGCAGATTATTGCAGAATCATAATAAAGGCTTAGTTTCCTTTTATTTTGCTAAAATTCATTCTGACTGGTCGAATCTTCATTAATACTTATAAATTAATTCGCTATAAATTTTTCGGGGGAGAAAAGTTTCCGTGAAACTAAAAAAATTCATCTTCTCCTAAGCGAAAGGGATTAAAGGGAGAGCTTGGACATTGTGAAATAAAAAACGTAGAGACGCATGGCAATGCTTCTTAACAGAAGATAACACCGATTTGCCCTTATAAAAAATTTTAAATTCTCGACTCTATGCTAGAGAGATTTTTAATATTAGAATGGAAATAAAAAATGCCAATCAGTGATGATGATTTAAAAGCATGGCAGGAAAAAATAGAATGGGAAACGGAAACCAAGACCATTTCGGATTATTTCTTTGTGACCCAATGCCAAACCTGCAAGCATTTTAACCAATGGAGTAGAAAAAAGCTACGGTGCACTGCTTATCAAGACTTGATTCCTTTGAAAATTTTCTATGGTAAGCACGATCACCATTTTCCCTACCCAGGAGATGAAGGAATTTTATATGAGCCGATGGAAACGGATAATACAAATTAGCCTTTAAATATTCAGAATTGAACAAAGCGATAGAGACAGATTAATAGAGGAATGGTATTGCAAACCTAATATTATGAACTATAGTGTTTATATCTACATAATAGACATTTTAATACTTGCACATTGCTTTCGCATTCAGAGAATGTTCTACGGATTAAAGGAACCAATTGAAATATATAAATATTTTATCTCTCATAATAAATTGTAATCTTAAATTTCTAATATTTGTTCCAATCATCACAATCAAAATCTTAGCGGATGATTTTATTTTGAAAGCAGAGTATGCAAATAAAGAATATCGATGTAGAATCGAAGAGTCTGCACACAAAACAAAAAAGTCCTTTCCTTTTCATAAATTCCGACTAGGGTGCACATTTTTTCAAGAAGAGATGATAGGTTATCAGTCTGGATCTTTAATGGGCGTTATTGTACATAAAAATAAAGGAGAGTATTTGAAATGGATGGAGCGCGGAAATCAAAGTGGTTTTTTGCCAATGACTAATAATTGTTTCATAAGCGTTAGTCATTGGAAGGCGATTAATCCACTAGATTTTAAAAAATATAAATTAAGTCCAGAAAAGTATGAAAAATATCGTATAAATTTTTTAGATGTGTTTGAAATGATTCGTAAGGATATTGCTAATACTGAGTTTTGTAGATAGGATGCATATTAGAAAAATATTATTGGTATCCCTCTCCTAAATTCAATCGGAGGATTTATTCAGCAAATAACGCAAATTTGCCTTTACAAAAACATATTCATATATTCTCTGAAAACAAAAACTTTATTTCGTTTGTATCCTGTGCTTTCTATAAGTATTTCTTCCTTCATAAAAACTTTGACTAATTCATTTGCAGCTTTTTGAGAAAGCCCAGTGATGGACTGAACATCTTTACTTGTCACTAGTGGTTTTTTAAATAAACCATGGAGTAATGCATGAGCCGTGGGTGCACGTTTTCCGATCTTTATTATTTTATTTTTTTCAATCATTGCTTTCAGATCAATGATCTTCTTTAGGGTTATGGCGGACTTCTCAGCAGTTTCAATGACTCCTACTAAAAAGAACTTTATCCATTGCGTTAAATCGTTTTTAGTCCGCACAAAGGTTAGGTTATCATAATAAAGAGTTTTATTTCTTTCGAAAAAATCTGATAAATAAAGTAGCGGTTTATCAAGAATTCCGCTCGAGACAAGATAAAGTGTAATTAAAAGTCTTCCAATTCTTCCATTCCCATCTAGAAAGGGATGTATGGTTTCAAACTGGTAATGCCCGATCGCTATACGGATGAGATGTGGAATCTTTAAATCAGTATTATTCAAGAATAATTCCAAATCAGAAAGCAATTCTGGCAATTCAGTGTGAATAGGCGGAATGAAAACAGCATCAGCTAAAGAAGCACCACCAATCCAATTTTGAGACTCACGGAATTCGCCAGGATTTTTATGCATACCTCTAACGCTGGCTAAGAGAATTTTATGCGTATTTCGAATCAATCGATTTGATAGAGGAAGATTTTTTAATTCTTGAATCGCTCCATTCATTGCTGCAACATAATTTTGAACTTCATTCCAATCATCCCGTTTTTCTGGATCGATATCTTTCTCATCTACTAGCGCTTCCTCAATATTCGTTTGAGTTCCCTCTATCCGACTGGACAAAACTGCCTCTTTGAAAATATGCATTACGATAAACATGTCTGTGTCTGGAAATAAACGGGAAAAAGAGTTCAGCTCGCCTAGTTTTAAAGAAGCTTTTTCCAAAAGTTCATTTAAGGATTCTTCACTCCAATAGAATGGATGGTTTATTTTTTCTGGAAGAAAATATTCATATTGGAAACCTTTCTGAAATGTCCCAGATTTGAAGTTTTTAATATCCATTGAGCCTCTAAAGTATGCTTAAGAAAATATAAATTACTTTTCGTCATTAAAGTAAATTATAAGAAATTTTATTTTACTTTTCTTCATTCAATTGAAATTTACCGATTTAAATAAGTCTGTTGGGCTAGATTGAAGGTTTTTAATGAGATCTAAAATCAATTCCCTTTACTTTTTAAGAGATGCTTACTATTTTTAATATACACTATATTTATTCTAGACAAATGGAGGTCATTATTCACTTTCTAAAGTATGGCTTACGTGATAAGTATAGTAAATTTCAAAGGCGGAGTTGGTAAAACCACCATTGCGGTAAATCTAGCTACTACCCTAGCGAAAGATTTTACTAAACGGGTTCTCTTAGTTGACTTTGATGCACAGATGAATGCAACCACTCATATTCTATCTATAGTGGATCGTTATGATGAATTATTTACGAATGGAAAGACAATCTATCATGCAATGTTTAAAAAGAAGTTTAATAGAGAGGCTATAAATTTAGATGATTATATTCTCAAAGAAACTTTTAAGAATAACAATGATTTGACGCTAGTTCCTAATCTTCATCTTTTAGCTGGTGCTACAAATATGGTAGACTTTGAGTCAATTCTATCAACATACCAAAAAAACAACGGTCTACCTTTTTTATTTTTAAATGAATTACTATCGACAATACATGGAAATTATGATTTCATAATCATAGACACATCTCCTTATTTAGGAAATGAAACTAAAAACTCTATCTTGGCAAGTAACGGTTATATTGTTCCCTTAATTCCAGAACCATTCTCAAAAAATGGACTCAATGTCCTTTTAAATAAAATTCATTCGTTCTCAACAAAACATCCTACTTATAAAAATACATTTACAGAATTTTTAGGTGTAGTGTTTACTCATTTTCGTAGCCGAGTGACGGATGAAAACTCATTTATAGATTGGTGTAGAGATAGCTTTAATAGTAAACATATACTAAATTATGGAATTCAACCTGGTGCAAAAAATAATATTTTCAATACTTATCTTAGTTATAGACCAAAACCGTATAGAAAAAGTGTATCAGAAAACTTACCACTTTTTAAAGCAAAAGATAGTTCTACCGCTGTTTCAGAATTTCATGATTTAGCAGAAGAACTTTTAGATAAAATAAAATAGGAGATGATATGCCGAATTCTGATTTTGAAGATTTAAAAAAATCCGTAGCCGAATTAAAAAAAGAAATTGATCATTTGTTCAATTCAATCCAAGGCTCAAATAAACTAGATGAATTTAAAAGCATCCAAACCTTTGAAAAAAAAATAAGTAAACTCAGTCAACTTACTTCGTTAAAAGAAATAAAAGCTATATTGAAAAAGATAATTCAATCCCAAAAAGAAACACAGAAAAAATTATCCCAAAAAGATATTCAAAAATTCATTCAGCTACAAACCGATTATGAAAAATTCACAACCAGAGTATTAGGTAGTGATAAGTTATCTATAAAAGAATTGCAGACATTAATTCATCTAAATAATTCATCATTAGATATATCAAAAAAAATAAACCAACTAGTAGACGAAAGAAGACTAAACATACAATCATGGAGTGATGAAAAAATTACATCCGAATTTAATAATACTTCTAAATATCCAAGCTTGGAATCTATAAAAAATGTTCTCTCTGATGGATTGATTGATAAAAAAGCAAATACGCGAGAAAAATTAATCAAGAGTATCCTAAAGAAACTAAAAACATTTCGAGCGTCCGAAATAAAATAAAAAATGTTAGAAAAAGATTTTGAAGATATACTAGAGATTCACCCCTATCTTCTAGATCCTTCTTTTAAAAAATACAAAACTCTAAGACAGAAAAAAATCCGTAAAGGCAGAGTAGATTTATTTCTAATTTCAGATGATAATCTAAATATTGTGATTATTGAAATTAAGAGAGATAAATTGATATTATCCTCCCTTTCCCAAATCAAAAGATACTATTATTATTTCCGTAGAAAGTATAAAGGAACTAACATAATTATTTCTGCTTATCTAGTAGGAACAAGTTCTAATCTTGACATCTCACGACTCAAGTGGCTTAAAATTAAACTAATTGATAAAGACATTCCGCGCAAAATTAAACTTTGCCCCAAATGCAACACTGCGTTTGATTATAAAGTGTTTACATGTAAATGCGGGTTTAGGGTGTGAGGTGGTTATGCTCTTCCTACAAATTAGTTTTTAGCTAACTTTTAGAAATCAGTAAAAAATAGAAAAGTCAATAAAAGAAGGATTAAAATTAGTTTATTCATTGCAAATTTTATTAATTTAAGTGGTGACCTTAAAATTTAATATATCTCTCATTCTATCACTTATTGCTTTTGGTAGATCCTGAGATCTTGCGAATCGAACTATTTTTACTTTGTAATTATTTAATTCTGTGTAGCTTTTTTAAAGTCGCTCTGAGAAGAAATTGTTTTGTTCAATTTAACAAAAGTCTTTTCACTAGGTGATTTCAGATAAGGGAGAATATCAATCATCAGCTTCTATTTACCATTACCTCAACTAAATGTTACTTCTTGTCTACGATAAGAAATATATTTGTCCACAATTGCCCAACCAATCATTAATACTTTACCTCTATCTTGATCAGAAATCGGTTTTAACCCGCCGTGTCGAATTGGATCTGCAAAATCTTTTACAAACATTAATTCTGAATACTCAATTTGCAATTCTTCTCGAAACTTTTCCCAAGCTTGTTTTTTTTCTATTGAATGTTTATCCGCAAAATAACTTTGTATAGATTCAATTCCTCTATAAACAAGAAATGCAGAATCTTTACTAAATTTTATACTAGAGCATAAATCTGCTAAACAAAGTCTTAGCCGCCAATCATTTGTGATTAGTAGATGATTTATTACATCACTAAATTGATTTTCCAAATTTTTTACTTGCTCGATTAATACCGGAATCGATACGGAGAATATAATTGTTTTTCCCGATTGCTGATTTATTACACCTGTAATTTCAATTGTAAATGCGCTACCTTGTGAGTAACCGAATGAATTAATTATTGAATATAAAAAATCTTCTACTATATTTTTAACTGTAAAAATATCTTTTATTTCAGATTCGCTTAAGATTGATACCGTAATTTGAGCTACATTGATACTTATCCTTAAAGTTATTTCAATATTTTTTTCAAGTATTTTTGCTCTAAATTCAAGAGATGGTGATATAGTTACATATGTTCTTTCGGGATAGATTCGTCCCCAAAAATCATATTGAAATGGTTTAGCCATAATTTACTTTCATATCCTTACCAAACTTCTTATTCGTCAGCCACTTAAAATTCAAACTTGTCTCTCCAAAGTTAATCAATATCCAATTTACAAATTATAGGCTTTTAAATAATAGCCTGCGCATAATGAACATCTTCCAGTCGAGTAATCGCTTTTAACTCGAGCGAAACAACATTCTCCACGCAAAAACCAACCCTTCGAGTTCCAATTTTCTGATTAAGAAAAACTCTTTGTCTGAACATGGATTTGATAACTCCAGTAAATTTTTATCAATTTGGCTCTTTATATCGTAATACCAGTTTGCAAATTACTTTTTTATATTTGCAAGATACTGTATTTGAAATGTATTTTTATAGTTTTGACTCACTATCCCGTCCCACCACAGTCCCAATCTCCTCTTCCGTCAACCCATACAACTTATATACACTAACGCATCAATCTCATCATCTGCTCGATCAATCAAATCCTATATAGTCATACACTAGGATAAAATAGAGGCTAATTACCAGAATTTTTCTGTCAATGGAAAATGTATTTTACTACAAAATTCTTGTAATTTGAATGGGAAAGTAAGATGTTTCAGGAAGGTTTTTTGGGGAAAGAAAATGGATTGTTACCTTAAAAGAAACAGATATTTCCTCTTTCCTACTTCTTCGAAACCAAAAAAAGATTCGTATCCATAATCTTGCAAAGATGATCCAAGAAGATAGAGAGGAAAGATTCTAGTGGCAGAGATTACTCCTTTATATTTAGATACTTCAGCGGGTTTAAATTAATTCTACCAGAAGAAAAGGAATCAAATTAAAGATTTCCATTAATTTCTCACTATACTCTCTATCTATAAAATCCTCCAATACAAAGTCTAAGAATAAAAGATAATTATCACTTGCAAAATAAAATACTCAGGGAAATCATGAAATACATACAGTATTATGATTCATTCTGACATGAAAAAGAAGTCTGAAGATAATATCAAAGCTGGTAAACTTTGTAAAGAAAATCAAATGTATTCAGCGGCAATAAATATATATTATTACTCTATCTTACAGCTCATGCTTTATATTTTAGATAAAAAAGGTTTATGGTCTGAAGAGGATGCAGAAAAGGCGAATACTCATTCAAATGCCAAAGAAAAAATCCTTAAATTGATAAAAGAAAAAATACTTTAGAAGAGCCAACTTCATTTACTCGTGACTTTAAAATAATTAGACTTACTAGAGAAAAGGCTGATTATGATAAAAAAGACTTTGATATAAATGATTGCAATCAAGTTATCCCAATTATTAATAATATGCAGACAGATCTTTTAAAACTAATTTAAAAGGAGAAAAGCAATGAAGCTAACAACATTATATAGTATGTTTTTGGTTATAAAAGAAATTGAAGCAAAGTTTAATACTAGTGCGTTCATATATTATGATGATTCTGATAAAGACTATAGCATTGCCATTTCTAACGTAGATCTATATTTGAGTAATTTATTCCGAGAGTATGTTTCTAATGTCGCTAAAAAATCGAATATAACTGTTATTAGCCTTCCAAGGACACTTCTTGAAGGTTGTATTTCTTTTAAAGATCTCTCTGAGTTATTTGGTGAAACAAATCCAATTCATATTACTGAAAAAGTTCATTCAGGTTCTGCATCTTCAATGAGAATAGATTATCTTCAAACATCTGAAACCTATCCTTTTAATATTGATCATGTTGAAATTAAAAATCAAGGTGATCGAAAGATCAATATCAAAGCAAAATCGAACCAAACAAGTTTAGATTATCAAACACAATTAACTTCTACTTTCGAGTGTAAAATTGAATCTATAAATAATTTACAATTAATGGAAATAGCTGCATAGTATATGGAACAAAAAAAAACTGAACCCAAAATATTGATAAAAACTATTTCTTTAGTTGATAGTAGTTTTCATCGTGAGGCTGTTCAGGGACCAAACTTTGAAGATAATCTAGCATTAGATAGAGAAGTTCAATTAACTGAAGATAAAAAATTAGGAATTGTTTTTCTTACTGCGAAGTTAGATAGAAAGAATACTCAAAACAATAATATTGAAGTTGCTATAAGCGTAAAGTATGTCGGTATATTTGAAGCAGAGTCGGACTCGGATATGGATTTACAGAGATTTTGTGAAATAAATGCGGTAGCCATGTTGTATCCATACATTAGAAATCATATACAGGAAACATTTTTAAAAGCATCTGTATCTCAAATAATTTTACCTCCAATAAATATACATACAACTTTCCCAGAAAATAAAAGTAACTAATTATTTTTTATTCAATAAAATAGATTTATCTTTGTATTTTGCCGGTGACTACTAAAAAGTAGCACTATGTCTTTAGTAGATGTAAAATTTTAACTAAGCTGGCAATGTCGCATTGATTGCCAAAAGAAATTACTTTTATTACCTTACCCCTACTTCTCTTTCTTCGCAAGCAGCTTCTCAATCACAGTCCGCATATAGTTAGCAATCGACCGGTTTTCTTTTTTAGCATTTGCTTCAATAGCAGAATAGGTTTCCACAGATACGGCAAAAGAAAGACGTTTAGCTTCTGCTACAAAGGCTTCCTTACGGGTACAAATTATCCAGTTTTTTCCGGTTTTAGAATCCAATTAACAGCCCTAACAATTAAAGACCCATATCTTCTAATTGCTTGGCAATACGAAATGCTTGCATTACAGATCCATCATCATAAAGCTTAGTTAAAAATTTAATATCGCGATTGAGAGCATTGGCAATGCCTTCTTTTCCATTTGGATGTTTTTTACATGCATCGGATATGTAAGTGAGAGAGAAGGATTTTATTTTATTCAAGAGAGCCTCCGATTCTTTGGAGGACTCTATAAACAATTCATCAACTTCAATGAATGAACCGTTTTTTAATTTAATTTTCATACAGAAGCAGTCAATTGTTCTGTATAGGAAATTTCAGGAAGTCCAAAGATAAAAGCGTTAATTGAAATATCTTCATCTAATTCTTCCCAATGGATTCCAAATGGAGTCAATTCAAATTTATTTAGTTTTTCCTTTGGCGCACCTACCAATCTTTTAAACCAAGAGGTAGGAATGGTAATCTCTCTTCCATCAGAAATCCTTGCCCAAACTCCATTAGCGTCTATAATTTTAACTTCTTCAAATTTTACATTCGGTTTCATCTTATCCTCCATTCTATTTCAAACCCTTAAAATGTTCATCCCATTTTTCTTGAATTAGATTGGTATTTTCAAGAATCAACCATTCGATCTCTCGTAGATCACTTCTCGAAAATCCTTCATTATAAGCTAATGAAACTGGATTAATCCAAAACTTGGCTTCATACTTTTCTTTTTTCACATGAATATGAACCGGTTCCAATCTGTTACCACTCATTTCATCAGAGTAAAAAAAGAATCGGAAACCATTTCGGTTAAAAACTGTTGGCATAAAAATTTCTCCTTGCGGTAGGTCGCAACCCTCTAATGTCCATTCTTCTTTAAAACTTTTTTTATTCTAGCACTATTTGTTGCATTCATAGAAAATCTATTGCAATATTAAGTAAAACCAATTAGAATACTTTTCTTAACTAACTTCCTTCCTTTACTCTCTAATCCCTTTCTTCGTGTTGTCTTTGAACCCCTACATAAAAAAAGGACACGATTTTAGGCTTCCAAAAGGAGACTA
>DAORDH010000042.1:0-22922 GCA_035345875.1 Leptospiraceae bacterium
CTTCCGATACACCCACACACTACTTGTAGGGAAATAACACGGCAGAGTATCACTCTTTACTTGGTTTTATTTGATTATAGAGATTTCCATTTAAGATCGACTGAATAAACTCATTTGCATTTCTATCCAGAAACTTTGTATTCATTTCGCTAAATATATTTTCAGTATAAATATTTTTAGTATTTAAAGAAGATTCCGAATTGTTTTTTGTTTTTTTATTTTTCATAAATCTAGCATTCCCACAAATTTTAATATGCCGTATATATACGGTATAATATCTATATATAGACGGTTTTCTTGCACTGTCAAGTATGATACCGTATGCCTACGGTGAAAATAAATCGGGATATATCAATCAGAGTTGGGCAAAGGATTCGGGATCTTCGAAAGAAAAGAGGACTCACACAAGAAAAACTAGCAGAGCTTTCCGGCATAGATGCAAAACATATTCAGCTCATGGAAAGTAAGAATCCATCAAATGCAAGAATCGATACAATTGAAGCGATATGTGATGCATTCAAGATAAGAATCATTGATTTCTTTTCGGATGATAGCTTTGTAGATCAAAAGAAGGATTTCCAAAAAGTAGATAAAAAATCAAAGATTCTAAAAGCACGTTCTTCGACGAAAAGAGAAATCATAATAGAGGATAATTTATGTTATGCTATATATGATGAAAATCCGATCAATAGAGGACATATAGTAATTTTATCCAAAAGAGAAATTCCCAGCTACTTTCACACATTGCCAGAAGAAAAAAAATCGATTTGGGAAATGATAGAAAAAGTAAAAGTATTTTTAGATAAAGAATATAAACCAGATGGATACAATATTGGATTTAATGTAGGTGAAAGTTCCGGACAAGATTATCCGTATGTTGAAATTCATATCATCCCAAGATACAAAAACGATACTAGAAATCCTAGAGGGGGAATACGAAATGTTATCCCTGATAAATAATTTTTTTTGAGCAAAGGCGTAAGTTTCAAAACTTTTTCCCCATAACAGTGCACGAATCAGCAAACTTTTTTCTCTATATATACAGAACAACAAACGTTCAAAAAGGAGATTGAAAGATGAGAAATTTAGCATTTGCAATTCTAGATGGCAACTTAACAGCTGATCCAGAATTAAAAACAATTGGGAATGGAAAGAAGGTATCTACCTTTAGCCTTGCGGTAAACCACGATCACAAAGAGGAAGATGGAGCTGCCAACAACGAAGTATCGTACATTGATATTGAAGCTTGGGACAAAGTTGCGGAGAATTGTTCTGAGTTTTTAAAGAAGGGGAGAAAAGTTACCATCTTGGGTTACATCAAACAGGATCGATGGAAGTCAGCGGATGGAGCCAACAGACAACGTTGGAAAGTAATCGCTTCTACGGTTCGATTTGATGGATTTGCAGAAAAAGCAAACAAAGAATACAGGGAACGAGAGAGAAAAGCAGCCTAATTTCCGAATCTCAGAATTGTGTAAGATTTTCTAAATGGAAAATTTTACACAATTTCTTTTCTACTCATTCTTCAAAAAGCGCTCACATTACGGATGGTGAACTAGTTATTGCGAATTTGACAGAAGAAATTTTCATTTGAACTGCAATCAACACTAATGGTTTCAAAGTGTTTCCTATTTATCGGTGTCATAGGTGCGAATCGGTGGTAATTTATAATTTTTTTCATTACAAGGAATGAACGCTATTTAACGTTCTTGCAATCTGAATTGATAGAGGTTACATACTCTAGAGGACGGTCACCCAATACATCAGATCCAGAAAACTTTCCAGTAAAAGTTATTTCTTTTTTCTTATAAGCCTCTTCCCACTCTTTCTGTAATTGGTTGGCAACACGTGCATAAGACCAGTGCCATTTTTCTTCATTATAGCCTTTATTATTTCGTTTGCTTAATTCATTATAAGGCTGGCAAAATCCGTATTTATGAGCATTTTTTTGAAGCCATTCATATAAAAAGGCACCATTTCCTTTTCCTGTAAAATAATCATTTTGCAGTGCATTTATATCAATGTCAGTTCCCCAGTGATGTCTAGAAGTTCCAGGTGCGCTTGAGTATTCTAAAATTAAATTTACAATTTGCTCTGGAGTCTTACCTTCTATTGACTCACGCATTTTACGAGTTCCTTTAAACTTCTGTTCCCAAATACTCTTTTGATCTGCATAACTGCGATGAGCTGATACAACAAAAATATGCTGCTTACTTTTTCCTTCTCTATCTCGATCATAAGCTTCTATCATTTGTTTCAGAGCCTTGATTGTATCTTCTCTCAAGGTATGGGTATTTTTTTCGATTTCATTGGTGAATACTTTTAGATTTCCTTCTCTCGGATAATCTCCCATTAGATATTTAACTCGGTCTACTTTCCCATAGAGCAAATCATTTGCTGATAGAGAAATTAGAATGGGTAAAATGAAAAAAAATAGATAGAATATTTTAGATTTAGATAGGTAATTCATATTGATTTCTACATTATAAAATTTTTATTATAAACCAATGCTTCTAGCAATGATTTCTTTCATGATTTCGGTGGTTCCAGCGTATATCGTTTGCACTCTTGCATCTAGATAGGCTCTTGCAATTGGATATTCTAACATATAACCATATCCACCAAAGAATTGAAGACATTCATCCGTATGTCTTTTCTGCATTTCGGTAGAATACCATTTTGCCATAGAAGCTTCGCTTGTTGTGAGTTCGCCAGAAATAATAGCGTTCACTGCTTGATCACAGAAAGTTCTGCAGATTTCTAATTCTGTTTTCATTTCCGCCATTTTAAAGCGGATGTGTTGGAAACTGCCAATTTTTTTTCCGAATGCTTCTCTCTCTTTCAAATAACGCAGAGTGATTTCATGAACCATCGCGGTCGCCTCCGTGGCACCAACAGCCAATACCAATCTCTCTTTTGCTAATTTGGTCATCAAATAGCGAAAGCCTTGTCCTTTTTTACCGATGAGATTTTGTTTTGGAATTTTCACATCTGTAAAATGAAGTTCAGAAGTATCTTGTGCCTTCAGACCAATCTTTTCGAGACGACGACCTCTTTCAAAGCCAGGCATTCCCCTTTCTACCATAAGTAGGCTCATTGCATCATCGCTAGTCTTTGCTGCAACGATTACATAATCTGCCAGTTGACCGTTGCTAATAAAGGTTTTAGATCCATTGAGAAGAAAGTGATCATCTTTTTCAATCGCGGTTGTGCGGATTGATTTGAGATCAGACCCTGCGCCTGGTTCCGTCATTGCAATCGCGAGTATTTTTTCTCCCGAGACGCAGCCGGGAAGCCATCTCTTTTTTTGTTCTTCGTTTCCGTATTCGGTGATATAGGGAGCAATAATATCGTTGTGCAGAGAAATAAAAAAACCAGTATTCCCAGCTCTAGAAGATTCTTCTATAATGATCACATTATAGAGGAAGTCTGCCCCAGAACCTCCGTAGGCTTCGGGAACATCAGGGCAAAGTAGACCAGCATTCCCAGCTTTCTCCCAAATCTCTCTGGGAACAATTCCAACTTTCTCCCACTCTTCATGGAAAGGTTTTACTTCAGTTTCAAAAAATTTACGAGTAGATTCTCTGAAACTGTTGTGCTCTTCCGTAAAAGCAAGCGTTCTTTTCACGCGTGTCTTTCAATAAAGTTTTTGATTTGATTTTTTGGTAAAGCACCAATTGCTTTATCCACCAAAGCTCCATTCTTATAGAGAAGAAGAGTTGGAATTGATTGAATTCCTAAATCCTGAGCAGTTCTTTGGTTATCATCTACGTTTAATTTTTTAATAGAAACTTTACCACCATACTCTTTGGATAATTCTTCTAAAACAGGCGCAACCATTCTACAAGGTCCGCACCATTCAGCCCAACAGTCTACTAAAACTAGACCAGAACTTGTCTCTTGTTGGTAATTTGAATCTGTGATTTCTGCTAATGCCATAAAAAACTCCTTTTTAGTTCCTTATCTATTAGATAGTTCAATATCTAATTATTTCTTTATTTATTTACAAAAGGTATATATTCAATAGATATTTTTGAATACTAAAAGAAAAGATTATTTTTTCTTTTTTTTAGCATTCGCTTTGTCATTCTCAATTGTATCTATTTTATTGTTGAGGGACTCAATGAGAGTCTTGGTTTTATCCAAATCCTCTGTGTTTCCTGTGATTTGGAAGATTTTACGGTTCATTTCGAGCATCGCAACCGATTTCTTCAAATCTCCAGTGTCATTGGTTGAAAGGTCAAACTTGGTTCTATATTCTTGGGCGGTATAGTTGGCAAGTTCAATGATCATATTGTAATGCTCTCTTCGAACATAAAAATAGGGATTGCTTAGATCATTTTCTCTCTCGAATGCTCTAAAATCAAAGAAATTCTTGGTAAGAACAGCTAATTTGAAATAAATCTCAGGCCAGCTCCAACGCCATTTGCTTCCTTGTCCATATGCATCTACAAGTGTATTGATGGTTTTTCGAAAGCTTTTTAAAAAATGAAGTCTTTGCAAAGGAGTGATTTCAGTAATTGCATCTAATAGTTCCCGATTTTCATCGAGTCCATTCTCATGGTCACTTCCTACCACTTTTTCCATAGCAGACAATACACTGTAAACTTCCTTTCGGGCAGTATTTAAGTAGTCTTCTGCTTTTAAATTCCGAGTGATTAGGGATACTTCATTGATACTAATACATGTATTGATTAGTTTAATTGAATTTAGAACTAAAGCAAGTTGATAGTAAGGATCCATTGCTTTGTTCGAATTTTTCTTCATCTGAACTTTATAAAGGCTCACGTCCTTTTTTAGTTCTTCAATATAAGATTTAAACTCTTTTAAGTTTTCAATGTAGGATGCAGTCTGTTCTTTTGTCAGTGCCATATAAAGATACTACATTTAATATCGTCTTTTTTTGGGAATAATATAGACTTATTCCAATTGAATTTACAAAAAGAAACCATTTTCAAAAAATCTGAGGATTAGAATCTAACCCTCAGAAAAGGGGGAGATAAATTTTAATTTAGCCAAGGAAACTAAATTAAGATAAGCCAATCTCTAAGCGGTTGCCTTGCTGTAGGTAGAAACGCTTAGGTTCTCACAGTTGAAATAGTCCTGTGTGATTTTGAGAATTTCCTCAAGATTCAAAGAATGGGAAGAAAAAATCTCAATATTAGAAGTAGGTTTTTCTATCGGAAAATGACCTGCGATACAGGACTTTTCCAAAACCTGAAAAGAAGAAAAAGAATGATCGGTCTCTTTTTTAGCAACATGACATACCGAATCGGAATTGCTAATTGTCTCTCCTACCATTTGAACATATTTTTTTACGGAGGACTCATCCTTGATTCCTACTTTACTTCCTTCGATCGAAATGCTTGTATAATTCTTCCAACTACCTTGATGATAGAAAACGTCTTTTAAATTTATAATATCTTTTGCACTAAACATAATACTCTCCTGTTTTAAAAAAATTTGGTTTAAATTGAGCTGATTTTAGGAAAGAGAGGTTGGAGGTGGTATAGAATAGAGTTTGTAATTAAAATCAGATCGAAAATGAAGACTAAAATTTTTATTTTTATAATAATGGTGAAAATCAGTTAAATAGGGAATTAGGTAGGTATGAAAATGTAAATAATCTCTTTCTTCCTCAAGACTGCTAATTCTAAACTCATCTGTGTTGCATAGAAAACTGGAAAGATTGTATTCGGTTGAATAGAGATGATCTTTTATCTTATGAAAGTCATTTAAAGCCTTAGATGCTTTGACAAAAGGGAGTGATTTTACTTGTTTGAAAGAGAGAAAAGAAATGCTAAAAACGAATGAAAAAAGAACAATGGATGTAAATAAAACCTTACTTATTTTTCCTTTCGTAGACTTCATAGTATTCTCTCTGTATAGACTGATTGATTCATTCAAAAAAGTCAACCACTAAACAAGAATCGTTTGGAGAGGATTGTAAAATATAGACAACAGAATCATTACAATCACATTACAATCATTTCTATTGAGTCTCAAAAAAGTATGGATTATCAGTCATAACCCCATCTACACCTAATTCTTTTAACTCTCTAATTCTGTTTGCATCATTTATTGTAAAAATATGAATTTTAATATTTTGTTCTTTTAATGCTTTTCTAAATCCAGCATGTAAAGGCATAAGATGAGGCAAATCAGGAGTAACCAATACTTCCGGAGTAGAAATAGCACCACGAATCGATAATAAATATCCGATATACCATTTGAAAGTTGATAAAAATCCGGCAAAGACAATATGTCTACCCTGGCTCATTTCCTTTAAAGATAAATTTACACTTTCTCGAACAGATCCAATATAGGCTTTTTCTTGCATATTATATATATCAATTAAGTCTGATAAAATTTTTGCGGCTAATGGATGTTTGTCTTTCACTTCTATATAATACTTTGCATTGGGAAGTGCTTTAAAAAATTCTTCTAGTTCTAAAATCTGAATTCCTTTTCCTCGGAAAGGATACTCTCCATCTTTTGTAAATGTATATCCTGCATCTAAAGAACGAATCTCTTCATACGTTAGTTCTTCTACTTTTCCCTTCCCGTTGGTTGTTCTATCCACTGTAGAGTCATGAATGACTACCAGATGAGAATCCTTTGTGAGATGCACATCCATTTCTAGAATATCAGCTAGATTTTTTTCATAAATTGTTTTACAGGCAAATAAAGTATTTTCCGGAAGAATCGATCTACCACATCGATGTGCGATTCTAAACTCACCACCTTCCATAGATTTACGAACAGGATTCACAGGTATGGGTAAGGAATGAAGATAAAAATAAATGATTCCCAGTAAAAAGGAAGCAACTAATAATATTTTAAATCTATTTTTCAAGTGTAGATTTTGATAGGATTCTAAAAAGAATCAATACGATGAGATCATTCGTTTTGTGCAATGCAATAGAATATAGTAAATAGCGGTAACTAGCGAAGTCCAATGCTTTCTATTTAAGAGAAATGAAAAAGAATTAGCCACATTATGTTGCGACCCTTAGGAAGCAACATTGAGTTTGAGCACAGAGAACACGAAGAAAAGAGAAGGTTTATTATTTATTCACTTCGCGAGTCTTCGTGCATTCCCGCCCATCGCTTGAGGCTCACCATAGCCAAGCTATGTGGTTCAAAATCCTTAAGTTGACAGCATTAAGCGAAGTCGAAGTAACAACTCTCAGTAACAGAAAATTCAAAAGATTACCACCGAGAACACCGATAACGAAACGATACAGAAATGATTGATCATTTTGAATTATCGTGTCTTTTATCGGTGCGATGCGGTGAGCCTAGTCGAACCGTTCATCGTCTTCATCGGTGGTGAAAAATCCTTACATCGAATTCACGTTGTTTGCATTACCTCTAATTATGAATCTTAACGATTCATCTCATAAGTATCAGCAAGTGCTAGGATATGATTTTTGTAGATAGCATCAAATCTAGCTTCATTTAAAACTGGCTTTCTTAAAATTTTAAGAGCGTGTTCTTGTTGCTCTTTTGTGCTAGCTGGTTTTGAATAGAGCTGAGTTGCGTATTTAGAAAAATCACGAACCATGAAATCAAAAATTTGATCAATCAAAGCTTCTTCTTCATTTGTGAGTTTTGCTTGTTCTAGAATCAATTGACCATACGCAACAAGAGTAAACATTTCTCCCATTGTGAGCATGAAATCAATGTCGTTTCTCTGTGCTTTGTCTGGACCTGCTTTTTCAAGCAATTCTTTAAATGCAGCAATTTGCTCTTTGAAGATAGAAAGATTTGGAAGATTATAACTGTTATACGCAATGTTATAATCATGGAATACAACTTTATCGAAACCTTTTGTAGTAGCACCTTGGTTGAATAAGAAAGTATCATCTGTGAGAGAATGAACTCTTGGGATTTCAGGAAGGCTATTGTCTGGTTTAAAGAAATAATTTTGCATAAAGCGCATAATTAAAATCATGTTTACATGGACAGTTCCTTCTAGTCTAGGAAGCATTTGAATATCGCGAATTGCCATTTCAAAATAAGCGTCTTTATTTAAACCTTTTGCAGCAATGATATTCCAAAGAGCGGTTACTACTTCTTCTCCTTGCATAGTCACTTTCATTTTTTCCATTGGATTAAATAAGAGATAACGTCTGTCGGTAGCAGATGCTGTTCTCATATAATCGGTTGCTCTAAAAGAAAACATTCTCATTGCAACTAGTCGAGTGTATGCTTCCATAAAGAGTTGTTTGATATGAGCAAATTCAGTTACATATTGATTGAATAAACGACGGTGAGAAGCGTGATTGATTGACTCATAAAAAGCATGAGTAGCAATCCCAACAGATCCCCAACCTAAATTGAATTTACAAAATGCGATAGTAGCAAGAGAAGCGTCCCATGCTTCCCGTCCAATAGACATGATGTCTTTTTCTGTGATAGGATAATCATGTAGTTCGAACTCGGCTACATAGTTTTGAGAAGTAACAATGTTTTGCTTTAATTCATATTTTGGATGTTGTGAATTCACTCCAAAGAAAACGTATTCCCCTGTGCCTTCTACTTTTCCAAAAGTAGAAACGATAGCTGCTTTGTTTCCATTTCCAATATAAAACTTATCCCCACTTGCTCTATAAGTTCCGTCGCCATTTGGAATGAGCATCATATCACTTCCAATTAAGTCAGCCCCATGTTCTTTTTCAGATAACCCGAAAGCAAAGATTTCTCCCTCTTGTAAGAGTTTAGCAGCTTTATTTTTGATTTCTTCATTTTTAGAAAGCCAAATAGGACCTAGACCAAGCATGGTCACTTGCCAAGTATACCAATAACAAAGTCCATAGAAACCAAGGATTTCATTGAATGCCATGATACGGTTGGAGTCCCAACGAGAATCAGAAGCACCATAGCCTTTTGGTGTCATGAGAATCGCAAAAGCATTTTCTTTTTTTACAAATTCTAAGAAGTCAGCATACCAAACTTTTTTGTGGTCATCATCTAGAACTTTGAGCTTTCCTTTGTTTTCAAAAAATTCGATTGTTTTTAACATAAGATTTCTAGATTTTTCATCTAGATGTGCGAAGGTTTCTTTCTTTGGGTTTAAAAGTTTCATTGATTTATTGAATCCTCTATCAGTTTTTAGCTCATACAAAGCAGTAAGATTCTAAACAGTGTTTGATTTGAATTTCAAATTGAAATTCATTTAGAACTTTGTATAAAGCAAATTAAGATAAGGATTTTAGAGATTTCCTTTTTCGTCTATACAAAAATAGGAGAGGGATTAGGCTCATTTAAGGTGATAGGGTAAACTTTTGAAAAAAGGTTACCTATATTAAGTGAATGAGTAAAGATAATGAATTTATATTGGAGCTAAGGGTTACAATTGAATAATTTTTGAAACCAAATATCTCAAAAGTTTAGAAGCTAAACTAAAATCAATAACCGATACAGAATAGGGGTAAGACACAATCAACCATGATATCAGTTGTTGCTCATAGTCTTTATGAAAGCTATAAATCTTATCATACTTTTGTGAAAGACGATAAGGGGAATAGGACAAGTCGATCCATTACCGAACTGGAAATATGATTAAGGTTAATATCATTTTACCGCAAATCAAAGAATACATCTAAGATGACGAATTCCTTCTTTGTTTGAAACAACTCCACCTTCTCCATTGATGACTGCTAAGAAGTTACCGTCTGACGGTTCTGTTTCAATCCAGTAAAGCCCAGATTCCCAACCTTTCATTTTTCCAGAGTTGAAAGCAAACTTCCATTCCTTGAGAGTTGGAATTCGCATCCCAATACTTCTACATTTGTCAGAGGCAGCATAGGAATTAAATTCACCTTGGTATTCACTCCAATTGCCAGAAATATTTTTAGATGGATTGGAAGTTTTTTTAGGTTTATCTTTTGCGAAGAAAGGGAAAGAAAAAATACAAAGAGAAAAGAAAATTAGAATAAGTTTCATGACCCTATTTTGGTTTGTTGGAAATTTCTGTCATGTATTTTTTTTAATCCTTTCCATTTAGAAATTTTCGGGGCATTCTTAAGAATTACGATACCCTTTCTTCGTATTAAGTTGAACTACTACATATTTAGTGGACACGATTTTAGGCAAATTGCTTCTCATATTGTAATCTATAATTGACTGGGCTTGTAAAGCCTAAAGTCGAATGAAATCTTTTTCGATTGTAAAAAACTTCAATGTATCTAAATAGATCTGATTTCGCTTCTTGCTTTGTTTGGTATTTCAACGGACACCTTTTATATAATCCTATTGACTGCCTGAAACAGACCAGAGCACAGCCTTGTTTCATACATTTGCGGAGTTCTAATGTTTCTAAACTTAGGATTCAATGCAAATGGATATTCTAGACTATCCAGAATTATCCTTCAAGAAAGCTATTACGTTAGCATAAATAAATTCTCTGCAAGCATTTTCCCATTGACTTGGATTTCAATTTTATGCTCGCCTGTATATAGCTTTCTTCCTGAAGTTTCTCTGGCTTTGAATTTGGTTTCAATTTTTATCTTGGAATTGCATTGTAGTTTGATTTTTCTGAGTTTAAAAACTTTTGGCTTTGTCTCGCCATTTGCTTTGACAAAATGAATTCTATAATCTATCACCACTGAGACAGTCTTATCTTCTTTAGATTCGATCCAAAAGGAAAAGGGAAGCTCACTTCCTATCTTTACTTTCTTTTTATCTAAAGAAAATTCTGACAATTTTATCTTTGCATCTGTATGCACATCTAGTAATTGCAGCGCTCCTGTATGACCTTGTTTTATGAGCCCACGAGTGGCATGTTGCAAAATCCAGAGTCTTTCTTTACTTGCCCCTTTCTTCCACGAATTTAAAACTTCAATCACAAGTTCTGGATGATCCTTTGAAATATCATTTAAATTGTTCGCCACGGAACGCCTAACGTATAAAGATGGATCGTCTTTGAGTAATTCTAAAAGTTCAATGACTGGTTTTGGATTCTTCTGAAACCGAACAATTCTTCCCGCAAGAGGAAGTCTAGGTCTAGTTCCCTCTGATACAAGTCTTCTCACATGATCGGATTGATCCCTTGCCCATTTTCTTAAAATTCCAAGTGTCTTTTCAGGATGAATCTCTATAAAGGTTCTAAGCTCACTTTCTGCACTGCATCTTTGCGTTAGTTCATAGAGTGCATTCATAGAAAGATCATAGTATTCTTTCCCATACCTAGATACATATTGACATTGAGGAATATAAATAAACGAATCCCAATCTGTCTTTCCTGGCTCTGGCAAAGGTGCTTCTTGTGATTTGAGTAGAATGTCGATTGCGTCTGGAAATTCTTTCGGTAGATGTTTATACAATATAGCACAGATTTGATTGGATCGATCCATAAAACTCATCGATTCAAAGTTTTCAATACATTCCTCAACAAATTTCTTTTTATTTAACTTTGGATAATTTTTATAAATACGATTTGCTAAATTTCCAATTCCTTTCTCATTAAAAACATCTCTAAATTTATTTTCCTGACTCAGTCCTGCCATTTTATTTCCTATGCTTTCTTTTCTCCAAACTCTTATTTATAAAACAACTTTGCAAATAAAATAATTAGGATTGAACTAAATTCATATCCGTAAATACTTTCACTTTATGAAGTGTCCTACTTGCGAAGTAAAGCTAGAAAAAGTTAAAACCGAATATGGAATGGTTGCGATGTGTCAATCGTGTTTTGGTCATTTTATTTTGGAAAAGGAAATCTTAAGGTCGATTCAAAAGGAAAAATGGAATCAGCTATTAAATGTAAATAAAAATCCGAATCAATTTAAGAGACTCACTTGCCCATCCTGTAAAAATAAACTCGACATTCACATTTTATCGAAAGAACAAAACTCTATTCGAATCGATAGATGTTCCAACTGCCAAGTAATCTGGTTAGAAAAAGATAAGATTGAAGATTTGAATTTAAAAAAGCCACAATCTAAATCTTCTTTAGAAGCGAATACAGAGGAATTAGATTCGAAAGCCAAAATGCTTTTAACAAATATCAAACTAGAAGAAGCCCATAAAAAAGTAAAAAAAAGAAAGGAAATAAACCAATCAGAAGAAGAGGATAGCTTACTGTCGGATGTAGCTGATGTATTGATAGATGGAATGAGTCAAATAGACTATTCTTAAATTCCTTTCTTTGAATGTCTAAATAGAATTATTTTCTTTCTCGTATTTTAAACTTTCAAAAATTTCTGTTGGAACATCTTTTCTGTCTTCAATTAAAATGGATAAGATTTCACTCGGAATGCGAAACCAATTATTTCCCATTCAAAAGTAGAAATAGGAGCACCCTTTTGAATTAAAGTCCTTACTAATTCAGGATCTCCATTCTGGGCAGCGAATAGTAAATTACTTCTTCCCATTTTTTTAGTATTATAATTTGGATCGGCTTTGTGTCTAAGAGCAGTTTTAGAATTTTCAAATTTATTTCCAATTGTCCCTACTTCCTTCTAACAAAAAGGATGATATCTCAAAAGAAATAAATTACACTTTGTTCAATGCATTTAGACTTTCACAAGGACATATAGGGCAAGATCAATTATATAAAGATTCTGAAAGAATTAAAATTTTTAAAGAATACAATATTTCCTGAATTCGAAGAAGCGGCTAATGATAAAATAATTGCAAACTGTTCTAGAAGGAAATAACTCATAATCCTTAATTATTTTGAAATTATATTTCTGCTCGGCATTGATCCTTATAAATCGCTGCTGATTCTTCTACATAAATCCACCAGCATGTGTAAAAATAATATCAATGGAACAATTTTTATAATAAAAAAGAATCTGTTGTTTATCAACGCCCATTGAACAGATGGGGTATGACGTTGAACTCCAATAATAATATCCTTCCTTCAGATCCATTGGCATTGAAATGATTGAATCCTCGAAATTAGAATTGTTTTGTATGAGTCGAATCTTTGAATCACTCTCGACTCCTTTTTTTGGAATTAAACTGCGGACTAGTTCGATTCTGGATTTTTGATTCCCTTTATTCTTTTGACTTTCACGAATTTCTTGATCTAGAAAATCAATCATTTCAATTTTATTTTTCCCAGATTCTTTCAGAATAGAATTAAATTCAGAATCTTTTATATGAATAAAATATAACTCTATTCGAGAGAATGGTAATTTATGATGCCAGTATTTATTGGTTACTCTAAATTGAAGCATTGGATCTAAACAATTTTCAAGGATCGGTTTCACTTGATATTGGGCAATGGAACCACAATGAACAAATAAGAAAAGGAATAATAATCTATTTAGGTAAATCAGAACAATTTTATAATTTTTCATATAATATATCTCAACAACCCCTTAAAAAAAACCAGATGTTTGGTATACCAGAATCATCTATTGCTTTAAACTAGTATTCCTATATTTCTAATAGCGATTTCATTTCCTTTCTCACAAACGTTATTCCTTCTTATCGAAACCAATCCGTTTTTCTACCATCTCAATATCATTGTTTAGAAAATATTGATTCAGAGAAAGAGTAGATTTTTTAAATTCAATCTTTAATACAACGCCTCCTCGATATTGGATCTTTTTATATTTTATAATATCTTGGTAAGAATAAATTTTTTCTTCCTTTAAACTATGTTGCCGAATGAAACTTGAATCAAAAGAAACCCAATCCTGTGCTCGAAATAAAAAGAAAAAGAACCATAAAACAAAAATCACAAAAATATAAATCAAACTAAACCGATTCTTTCTATAACTAGAAATAAATATTTTGAGAAAGGAAAAAGTAAGAATCTGACTGACTAAAAGTAGATTGGCTATAAGAAAAAAAACTTCTCTGAAATTATCTAACTCTTTTAGTAAATAAAATTCCCCAGAGACCCCTTGTCTGAAAAATGAAGAGATATAGAACTTAAAAAAGTAATATTCTCCATACAGATATAAAAATAATCCAACCCCAATTGCAAGAATCACAAGACCATACTTCTCAGTAGCTTTTTTAGATTTATTTTTCACGAAAATGATTCCATTTTTAAACTAAATAAACAATTGAAAAATCAAATTTTTTCTTATGAATTATAAATTTTACACATGCAATAGATTGCGCTTTATCATTTAAATTGGAAGGGGATTGCTTCGGGGCTTTGTCTCTATGCAATCCATTGGTTTTTTGAAATTCTAAATGCCTTAATTCAACATTTCAGTGGTCATGCTTTATGGATCGTGCCACAGGGAACTGCTTATCTCATTTTGATTGGTGTTGGAATTGAAATTTCTCTCATGTTCTCGATTGCAGGTCTCATTAGCAGCAAATCACTATTAGCCGATCCAAAAGAAAAAATCTTTGGAATAAACAATCGCCTTTTTTTCGCTATTGCAAATGCCGCCCTTTGTTCTGTGATTGAAATCTTTCTAATAAAAGAGACAAGCATATTTGCCTGGGTTTATCCTTGGAGGGGATCTTTTCCTGTCTTTATCACTGCCTATAATCCTTTTTTCGTTCCAGCCATGTATTGCTATGACTGGGAAATATCGAAGCAGAAAAAATTCATCGGCGGACTTTTTACCTTGGATGCAATTCTTTTATTTGTGTTTGCTTCTATACTGCATTGGATTTAGTGAACTTGAATTCGATGTAAAAATATTTAACCACCGATAACGAAACCATACAGAAACGATCGATAATTTTGAATTATCATATCTTTTATCGGTGTCCTCAGTGTCTATCGGTGGTAATCTTTTAAATTCTTTGCTGTATCGAACTCTCGTTAATTTATAGTTTATATACTCCCGATAAAAAATTTCGGGAGTGACCACATTGTCTTCAATTTAATCCGGCGCGGATGTAGTTGCGTGCATGAGAGCCTAACGATAACATCATCTCCTCTATGAGTGAATTTAATTCTCGTGTAGCTTCGTTGTCTGGGATTGTTGTTAAATCAAATTTTGCATCTCTTTGAAAGGCTAAAATTTCATTTGTATTTCCGAGTAGAAAATCCAATCGATCTGATCTTTCTTTGGATTCCTTCGCAATCAAATTTCGAACATAGCTTTGATTGTATTCACCATAGATAGAATCTTTCTTAGTATCTTGCATTGAATCCATAAATGTATGAGTTGTATGGTTTTTCAAAGAGTCGAGTAAAATTGCATAGTGATAATTTTCGATTGCTTCATGACGAACACTAATCCTTTGAATCGCCGCCTTCTTTAAAGAATCAAATCCAAACACGTCTAACGTATTGATCCAAATCATTTCCATCACACTCGTTCCAGGGAGAACAGAAGCATGATAGGGCTGAGTCAAATCTTCAATATAATGAAGTCCCCATCCTAAAAAGCGATACCCCCAATACGGATGACCGGTTTTAAAAGCAAAGCGAGAGAGAGCTAAAAATTCTCTCATTCGATACTCTGGTAAAGTCCGTTTTAAATAGTCTGCAAATAAAAAAACAATCCAAGCCTCGTGATAATATCCAATGTGAATAGGAGCCTGTGTTGCATATTCAATTTCTGGATTACCAAAAGGCTGTTCTCCAAAACCATATTTCTTTCCAAATTCTGATTCATTATCAGAGTATAATTCTAAATCGAGTCCATAGTCAGGTTCATCTGCTGCTGTGCTAATCACCTCAATCGGAGATACCTTATCTCCCTTCTTAAGCTCAGTAAAAGTATAACGCATAATCCAATCATCTTTTGTAAGAAGTGTGACTTTTCTTGGTTCCAGTAGCGGCAAACGAGGAGTATTCCCTGGAATCACTTGTAAATAATAGCCAAGCTTACTCTTTGGGTTTACTCGAATTGCATAAAGAAAGCTTTTTACAATATCTATTTCTTTCGATTTTGCAAAATTAATTTCATCTGGTAGTGTTGGATAGAATGGAATATTTTTTTTCATATATTCCTCTTCTTGGTTTAGAATTTCTGCCAGTCCTTCTTTTTCCTTCGCTAAAAAAGCTTCTAAGGTTTCCACTTCCACCAAATCTGCTTTTTGCAGTTCTGGCATTTCCTTTGTTACAACATACGTGCAGAGACTATGATTCGACCATGCAAATAGATTTGCAGTCATTTGAATAAGGATTAGAAAAAAGATTTGTGATAGAGATTTCATTTTTGTCCTCGTAGAACGGGAAACGATTCCCCGTCTACGAGGAATTATTATTGCCTACGCGTCATAACTTGACTTGTCTGTGAAATTATAAAACCATTTTTTATTTACACTCTTCATTGTATTGGGTTTCAACTTGAACTATAAAATAAAGGCATGAAATTGGTTCTATGCCGACAGTTTTTTATCATGGGAAGTATCGTTTTTATTTTTTCTCGAATGAATTCCAAGCAACGGGTCTTTTAGAACCGATTCATATTCACATTGAAAGTGGTGAAAATGAAGCCAAATTTTGGATTGAGCCGCAAGTCTCTCTCGCCTCTAATGACGGCTTTCGCAGTAAAGAATTATCTGAGATTGAAAAAGTGATTGAAATTAATAGAAATGAAATTATTCTAAAATGGAAACAGCACTTCAATTTGAAGTAATGGAATTAAAATGAATTCTATCTTATTAATAGAACCTAGAGCAAAAGAAGTTAAAATTATCGAAGATCATGCTATTTGGACTTTGTTAGAAGATGGCAGGGAAATAATTGTTCCCATAGTATGGTATCCGCGCCTTTCAAGAGCTACAAAAAAAGAACTGAACAATTTCAGAATTATTGGACGCGGTTCAGGAATCCACTGGGAAGATTTAGATGAAGATTTAAGTATTAAAGGTTTTATATTAGGATTCAAAGGAATAGATAGCCAACTCGCTAAACAAGAATTATAGAGGAAATAAAAAGATTTTTTACGCGACTTTACGCTTTTTGGAATTTGTTTTTATTGAAGCGGATTTTCTCTTAGATTTTTTTCGAGAAGATAAAACATCTTGGTAAATATCGTCTATAGTCTTACCGACGTATTTTTTTTTCTTTCCTTTGCATAATCCCCTTCACCTTGTTCAAACATTTGAAAAAAGCGGGCAATTTCTGTTGGAGACAATTCTTTGGCGAGTGCCTTTAATGCTTTTTCTCTGATTTGGTTTAGTGTCATTGCTTGTTTCATTTTATTTCTCCATATAAATAAAATCGGAAGGATTAAAAAATTTTAGATTTAAAATCGATTCATATTTTCTGCCTTTCTTAAGTAAATCATAATCAGTAGAAAGAAATACATTTGCTTGGCCATTGATTGCAGAAGCTAAATGCACCAAATCATCAAGTGTCACGGTCAGCGGTTACAATGCACATGGTTATCCTTGCCCTTAGTAGTAGTCCGACATTCAACGGAGCAAAAATAGGAATTTTTGCAGAGAGTAAAATTTGTCCGATTTTATTCTCCGTGTTTGAAATCTTCTGAATCTCTGTATACCAAACTTCCCCTAAACTTAGGGGTAAAGATTGGGCAAAGTTCCCTTAAACTTATCCTTACAGGGATCTTTAGGAGAAGTTTAGTCCTATCTTTTGGGGATTTTTGCATATATCGAATCGGGAACGAATTTCCCTGCTCTTGCATATGCAAGCCCATAAAAGTTCTTACGGAACTTTTATGGGTCTAAAAGATATGCAGGTAAGGGAGGGAGGGTGTATTTTATCTTGCAATTATTTGATAAATCAGAAAACTAACATTCACGGGAGAATTTTAATGATTAATAAGAATCTCAAACAGGTTGGATTTATCCTCCTGATTATACTGCTGATCCTTTATGGGCTTTATAAAGGGGAAAGGGCAGAAAATAAAGTAGAGGAAATTTCATACTCTGACTTTTTAAATATGATCGAACCTGCTGATGGAATTAAACCAATTGGACGTATTATTATTACCACAGAAGGTAAGAGTAAAAAACAAATCACAATTGATCGAGAATATATCGAAGGTTGGTTTGAAGACGCTAAAGACAAAAGAATCAAACCTTTTAAAACAGTCGTCGCTCCACTCGAATCTGAAATACTAACTAAACTACGAAAATCAAATCTCAATTTTGTTGCCAAGTCAACCGAGGAAAACCGATTCTTAAATGCAATCACAGCCATTATTCCATGGCTACTGATTATTGGTGTTGTTTGGTTCATCATGATGAAACAAATTCAATCCACAGGAAACAAAGCTTTCAGCTTTGGAAAAAGCAAAGCAAAAATGAATATGGATCCAAAAGTAAAAGTAACATTCGCTGATGTTGCTGGATGTGAGGAAGCAAAAACAGAATTATCAGAAATGATTGACTTTCTAAAAGATCCTAAAAAATTCCAAGCGATAGGCGCTCGAATTCCCACTGGAGTCTTACTCGTAGGTCCTCCCGGAACAGGTAAAACCTTGTTAGCCCGCGCGGTTGCAGGAGAATCTGGTGTTCCTTTTTTTAGTATCTCTGGTTCCGATTTCGTAGAGATGTTTGTTGGGGTCGGTGCTTCTCGTGTTCGTGATTTATTCGAACAGGGAAAGAAAAACGCTCCTTGTATTATCTTTATCGATGAGATTGATGCTGTAGGTCGTCTGCGTGGAGCAGGGCTTGGTGGCGGACATGATGAAAGAGAACAAACTCTCAATCAAATGCTTGTGGAAATGGATGGCTTTGAAGCAAACGAAGGTGTAATCGTTATGGCAGCTACCAACCGCGCAGATGTTCTCGATCCTGCCCTTCTACGTCCGGGTCGTTTTGATCGTCAAGTGATTGTAGACCTTCCTGATGTAAAAGGAAGAGAAGCAATTCTAACGGTTCATACTAAAAAAGTTCCACTTACGAGTGATATATCACTCAACTCTATCGCTCGCGGAACCCCTGGATTTACAGGAGCAGACTTAGCAAATCTTATCAATGAAGCGGCACTTCTTGCTGCTCGTAAAAATAAAAAACGAGTTACACAAGAAGAATTAGAAGATGCTCGCGATAAAGTGATGATGGGTCCTGAAAGAAAATCATTCTTCATCACAGAAAAAGAAAAAGAGGTCATTGCATACCATGAAGCTGGACATGCGATACTCGCTACACTTCTTCCTTACACAGAACCAGTTCATAAAGTTACAATCATTCCAAGAGGACGTGCGTTAGGTCTCACACAATCTCTTCCTGCAGAAGAGAAACATATTCATCCAAAAAATTATTGGCTAGATCAAATTGTAATGGCTATGGGTGGATTTATCGCAGAAGAATTAAAGTTTGGAAATACTTCGACTGGTTCTAGTAATGATATTCAACACGCAACCAATATTGCTCGTAAAATGGTTTGCGAATGGGGAATGTCTGAAAAACTAGGAACCGTCAATTACAACGGTGGAAACGATCAAGTTTTTGTTGGACGCGATATGGGACATACTGCTAGCAAGTATTATTCAGAACAGTTTGCGGCTCTCATTGATGAAGAAGTTCGTGCCATTGTTCAAACCAGTTTAAACAAAGGTAGAGATTTGGTGAAAAAGAATTTCAAGAAATTAGAGCAAATTGCAAAAGCTCTACTTGCACAAGAAATCATTTCTCATGAAGAACTCATGGCAATCGTTTCTCCTACAAGTTCAAAAGGAAATTCAGAGAAGTCTAGCAAATCTGCTAAATCAAATGGAGAACTAAATCCTGCTTTAACATAATATGGCAAAGGGTAATCCACAAAGATTTTCATCAGATATTGTTACAACGACGCAATTGCATATCAGCTCGATTGAAAACATTCGAGCTGTGCTTTTTAGTCCTAGCCTTTCCACAGAGGCAAAAGAAATTATTGAAGGTCAAAAAGATGATATTCAAATCCAATTGACCGAGATCCAATCTGCCTATACTCGCTTTATTCAAAAGCTAGTTGGGCAACCAATGAAAGATGAAGTAGAAAAACAAATTTCAGAACTTTTTCCAGATGAAATTAATATCCAGCCACAGGAAACTGAGTTTATTAAAACAAAGATTATCTATGAACATTTAGCTTCCTTTCTAAAAGCTTCCGAGACTGCTTGGAATAATATAATGGGTATGTCAAAAGTTTTTTCAACCTACCCTTCTACTAAACCTCTCTATGAAAAAATCCAAAGAGAAAATTTTTTAAATCTAAACCTTTTGAATGAGGATACACGAGCCTTACTCAATCTAATCGAGAAAAATTTTGAATGTTACATTGTAGGTCCATCCAAATCAGATAAGCGCTTACTGGTAAGTAATTTAATTTATGACGAGGGAAAAGATTATAAATTTGAAAACCTCTTCAAAGGAATGCCTAAACTTGAAACGATAGTTCCTACACAAGCAGCAGCTCCTACAAAGCTTTCTGACCGGTTGAATATTTTAAAATCTAAAACTACATCAACACAAGAATCCGATTATTATTTCACATCCATTCGTGGAACAAAAGAATGGAATCGCAACGATGCATATATTTTATTTGTAAAGAAAAATGAACTCAAAGAAGAAGAAAAGAAATTTTATAGTTCTAGCTTTGTGATTCTAAATCCATCTGATAATAATAACATCAACCTAGCTGCTGCACTCGTTCGTAAAAACATGGGTCACTCCGCTGCTCCCAAATACAATAAAATGCTTCAGACTCTAGTAGACTTTGCAGTTACGAATTTATTTACGAAAGACTTTGTAGATCTCTGCGATGACACACATACATTTTTATACCATATAGGACCTATCGTTATTTATAATATCATCCAAGAAGATTTGGTTCGAAGAGATTTTGGTTATTGCCACTATGTTGAAAATAATAAGATTATTAAATTTCTACCGGAAGCAATCATCAAAAAACATATCATAGACTACTGGGCTGAAAAATTCTTTGATTTAAAGTCAGCACAAGTGGATGCATATATTAATTATTCCAAAGGGGTTTCCAATATTCGGGAGTCCTATAGAACTTTTTTTGAAAATGCTGCATCTACTCGAAAGAGAATCACAAATGATCCAATGACCACTGAAGATTATATGAGAGAGAATGTAGGTAAATTTTTCGGATACAGAAGAGCCCAAGTCTATAGAAGGTTTGTTCCAGATAATGTTTTCGGATTGATGTCGGAAATTAATTCTACTGAACTTGTTACAAAGTTTAAATTCAGATAGATGCCAACTATATTCTCGCATGGGATAGCCGCTCTATCCTTCTCAAGTATTTTTAATACACAAATAGATAAGATTCGTTTTTATTTTCTAGTTTTTTTCTTTTCTATTTTACCAGACATTGATGTCATCTCTTTTCTATTGGGTATACCCTACTCTCACCCGTTAGGGCATAGAGGATTTACTCATTCGATTTTATTTTCCATACTTATTCCTATTCCGTTTTTATATTTTTTCTATCGCAATCGAGATTTTAAACTATATCAAATATGCATTCTTTGGTTTGCTTTTTTTCTCTCATCTTTCTCTCATGCAGTATTGGATGCAATGACAAATGGAGGTCTTGGAGTCTGCTTATTTTATCCTGTTTCTTATGATCGATTTTTTTTTCCCTTTCGCCCCATTCAAGTTTCTCCAATCGGAAAGCAATTTTTCTCTAAATCTGGAATTAACGTTTTAAAATCAGAAATTATTTGGATTTGGGCTCCCTCATTTCTTTTTTTTATTCTAACTGAGACGATAAACAAAATCATTTCTATTTCTAAAAGAAAATGACTCATATCTTTTCCTAACTGATCTTACGCAAAATTTATCATTTGAGAAATAAAGTATGATTATTAAAATATTAGAGAATGGTAATGAATTAATAAAATCAACAGCCCTCTCTCTTAAGTTGACTGCATTGGGCGACAAGCCCTCCTTAGGACGAGACTTCATTTAAACATTTAGCTCACCTTGTAAAAGGGGAGCTATTATTTTATTTCTTGTATTTTGCAATTTACCACATTTGATTCTTAGTTTTTCTATTTTAAAAAATGAATAGTAAATCGCTAGAATACCATACTAGAACATTGAGCAAATCCATTCCTAAAATGGTTTATACGCGCAAAAGGGTAGTTTCTCTTAGTTGGAGAAATCTATTTCAAAAATCAATAAAAGAGATCGTTAGACTAACAAAGAGAGAATCAATCCATTCCTTTAAGATGATTTTTATCAAGGTGAATTAGGAGTTCCTACCCGAATAGTCCTTGACAAATTCAAAAGTATATAGGTATACATTAGATAGATACAAGAATAAATTCAATTAACGTTTTGGAAGTTGATTTGGTATTGAGTATGGAAATGAAAAGAATCACTGAGATTTATATCTTATAAACAGGATTGTCTTTATTGATCTTGTTGGAATTCAATCTTCAAAACAAAGCGTAAAATTTTTCATAACATTAAAACCTTTTTTAAATAACTCAATTACCTTTTATATGCAAAAGGATGTAGGAATGTTTTTTTTTACTAGATTTCAAATGAATTCAGCAATCAATCTTTATAAAAGTAAGTTAGTCTTTATAGCTATCTTATTCTTACTTTTATCTCAATGCAAGCTGAATGATTCTCCAAAGTTTAAGGGTTATCTTCCTTCTATCGTTTCAACACGTTATACGATTGGCGGAACTGTAACTCAATTGGGTTCAGGAAAAACGATTGTATTACAAAATAATTCAGGAAATGATCTGACCATATCAACAAACGGGGCATATACCTTTTCAGCCTCCATTGCAAACAACGCATCTTATGAAGTTACGATTCTAACACAACCCACGAATCAAACCTGTGTATTATCAAATGCATCAGGATCTGTTACCTCTGCAAATATTGTAAATGTTGATGTAACTTGCTCCATTGGAGTTCTAAGTAGCGGAACGATAATCAATCCATTGAACCTCACAGGCGGAGTGACAACCCTCAATGGATCACCCTGTGGAGCTAGTGCTTCTGGATGTTCAAGTGTCAGCGGGTATGCAGACTCTACAAGTCCAGATTCAGTAAAATATAATGGCGCTGAAGGAATCACCACGGATGGAACAAAT
>DAORDH010000042.1:23022-47194 GCA_035345875.1 Leptospiraceae bacterium
ATGGAACAAATGCAAAAGTAGATGGAACAGGAACTTCTGCTTCATTAAGTTTACCGCGCTTTTTAACAACAGATGGAACTTATCTTTATGTTTCAGATACAACAAATAATTGTATTCGAAAGGTTAATATTACCAGTGCGGTAGTTACAACTATAGTATGTAATAATACTTTACTATCTGATCCACGGGGACTAATAGTATACAATAACATGCTATATATAGCAGACAATTCAGCAAATGCTATTAGGCAAATAGATTTATCAACTAACGCTTTATCAACAGTTATTTCGTCTGGACTTAGTTCTCCTAGAAATATGACTTTAATAGGATCAGATATTTACATTGCTGATTCAGGACTCGATCGTGTTGCAAAAACTACAATCGGAACATGGACTCTTTCTACATTTGCAGGTAGTTCTTCAGGCTATCTGGATGGAACAGGGACAGGAGCTCAATTTAAAAATCTAGAAGGGATCACAACAGATGGGACAGATCTTTATGTTGCGGATACAGGAAATCATAACGTTCGAAAAGTTACTGTCCCTGGAGCAGTGGTAACAACACTGGCAGGTTCTCTATCAGCCTCTTCTGGATATACAAACTCATCAACTTTTTCTACAGCTCGCTTTAACAACCCGAGAGGCATCACTTCCGATGGAACGAATCTTTATGTATTTGATTCAAATAACAATGCAATCCGAAAGATTCAATAGTGAACTTTAAATTTTACTTTCTCTTTAGCGGTATATATCTATTAACCGCTTTTCATTTAATCGCACAAGATAATTTGGGGAAAGTAAAATACCAAGTAGAATCCAGTTTCGATATTACAAAAGACAGTGCCCAGAAAATTTTGCAAAATCTAGACTTTGAGAAAAAAGAGAGAACTGATTTTGTATTTGATGCATTTGATGGAGAAAACTTTCTTCTATTTCCAGGCAAAAGAAAAATCCGTTTTAGAATGAAAGAGGATGAAGAAAAAAAAGTTCTGCAAATCAATACAAACATTAACTTTATCAATCGAAAATGCCCGAAAGGGCAATCCATTCTAATTCGGGAAAAAGAAAATGGGGAAATCAACCTTTCTGCAAATCAGTATGAATATTTAAAAACAGGAAACCAACTTTTAAATCTACCTGATTTAAATCCCAGTCAAACCTTAAAGTCTCTAAAAGAACTAGATCAATATTTAAAAAAAATCCAATTGCCTCTCAAATCCGAATTAGAAAAAACATTTCCAAAAAAATGGGTCTATCTACCAATCAATCTCTCAAAAAAGAAAAAATATAAACACAAAGTCAATTTTGGGTATGGAGATATTACCGTTTCTATCTCCGGTGGAGAAGATTATATAGGAGAAAAATTTTTACAGGAAAAATGGGAATTAGAATTTCAAGTAAATCCCAAAGATTGGATAGATTCTAAATGCAAAGGTAAATACTGCGGATTTGAGAAGAGTATTTGTCTTTTTATGGAAAGCCAAAACCTATCCGCAAAAGACTTCAACCCTCCCAAGATTTCCCCCTATGATGTTTTAAAAAAAGAGATACCGAATTTATCTAAATTACTCCCAAGTCCCTAGCCAAAACTCATTTCTATTCCTCGAAAATTCCTCCATCTACCCTATTTTGCAAAATTCATTTCCCTAAATCCTTTTGATTCCATTCTCTTCTGAGTTAAATGAACTTGAATTCGGTATAAGGAATTGATAAATTGTTCAGACCGTCATTCCCGAAATTCCACCAGCAATCGCAGCAACCGCCAAACGATATCGGGAATCTGTTTTCTAGATACCCCTGATAATCGCCCCTGCGGAACTGGATGCGAATAGCATCGGGTGGAATTTGTGGGTGACAAAGTGAAACCTCATCTTATATCGAACTCACGTTAAATTACAAAGACTACCCTACTCAAACCCGTTAACCCAAATCCCCATCTCCCAAGAGAGCCTAGAAAAAGAGGAAGCCAGGTTAGTGTAAAGACCAGCAAAGGAATGTCGGTCTACCATAAACACCCAAAAAAAAGGGATCTAAAGTAGAACGATTGCCTATCTTTTAAAAATTTTAACTCTTCCAGCCTCCTTCCATCCGAATATCCTTGGTTACTTTTCTATGGGCACTCTGGTTTTGTCCAAATCTAAGTTCTGTTTTAGGCTTGCTTCTATAGGTTGTACAAAAAACCTTGCGGTAGAGATTAAAAAAATATGAAATTTGGTATTTTAAAAGAAAGTGGGGAAGAAAAAAGAGTAGCTCTTCTTCCTGAGTCTGTGGAAGCCCTTATCAAAATGGGGCAATCGGTGATTGTGGAAAAGGGAGCTGGTGAAACCGCTTTTGCCTCTGACGAGGAATACAAAA
Source organism: Leptospiraceae bacterium (assembly GCA_035345875.1). GTDB lineage: Bacteria > Spirochaetota > Leptospiria > Leptospirales > Leptospiraceae > UBA2033. The sequence continues at coordinate 25,377 of DAORDH010000042.1, forward strand.
AAGCAGGGGCTAGTATTGTGTCCAAAAAGGAACTTCTATCCCAAGCGGAGGCAGTTATTAAAATACAGCTTCCCGAAGCGGAAGAAATCGAAGGACTAAAGTCTGGAACTCTTCTGTTTGCAGTCTTGCAACCTCTCTACAACCCTCAATTGATTAAGACTTTAAATGATAAGAAGATATCTATATTTAGCATGGACACGATTCCTAGAATTACTCGTGCCCAATCTATGGACATTTTAAGTTCCCAAGCAACCGTTGCTGGCTATAAGGCAGTTCTAGTAGCTGCAAGCCATTTGCCACATTTTTTTCCAATGCTTACAACCGCGGCTGGAGCAATCCCACCCTCTAAAATTTTAGTTATGGGTGCTGGTGTTGCTGGTCTCCAAGCGATTGCAACTGGTAAGAGATTGGGCGGAGTTGTAGAAGTATTCGACACTAGACCCGAAGTAAAAGAACAAGTCATGTCTCTCGGCGGAAAATTCGTAGAAGTAGAAGGTGCAGCCGATGCATCTAAAGCTGGAGGATATGCGGTTGAACAATCAGAAGAATACAAAAATCGCCAAAGAGAAGCCATTTCTAAGTCTGCCATCAAATCCGATGTAATCATCACTACAGCCCAAATACCAGGTAAAAAGGCACCTCTACTCATAACCGAAGAAATGGTGAAGGGAATGAAAGCAGGTTCCGTCATCGTAGATTTGGCTGCCGCAACAGGTGGAAATTGCCAATTGACAGAAAACAATAAAACTATTGTTGCACATGGTGTCACCATCATTGGAAATTCAAATCTTCCTTCTACAATTCCGTTTGATGCGAGTAAGATGTTTGGGAAAAATATAATCAACTTCCTAAAGAATATGCAAACCAAAGAAGGAAAGATTGAAATCAATTTCAATGATGAAATCATCTCTGGAACTTGTATAGCACATGCAGGAGAAGTTCGTCATAAACCAACACTGGACTTAATCAATAAATGATTGGTGTTTCACTTATAGTTAATAACCCATATTGGCTAGACTCTGAGTATAAAAACTCTCTAGTTCTATTCCTTTGTGGTAATTCTTTTTAGGAGATATTATGGATCAAATACTAAACTTTTTAATCGAGAACAAAGCAATGATTTATATGCTTGTTCTATCAATATTTGTGGGAGTAGAAATTATTTCTAAAGTCCCTGCAGTTTTACACACTCCTCTCATGTCTGGAGCAAATGCGATTCACGGAGTTGTGATCGTGGGTGCAATTATCGTTATGGGAGAGGCGAAAGAAGATGATACACTTTCTATCATTTTGGGGTTTATCGCTGTTATCCTCGGAACCTTAAACGTAGTTGGTGGATTCGTTGTTACAGATAGAATGCTGGAAATGTTTAAGAAGAAAACTCCAGCTAAGAAGGATTAACCCATGTTAGGATATATTGAATTTGCTTATTTTTTAGGTTCCCTTTCTTTCGTAATTGGTCTTAAGATGCTTAGTCATCCAGACTCAGCTAGAAAAGGAAACATTCTCGCGGCTATCGGTATGGGAATAGCTGTGATTCTCACAATTCTCGGAGAAAAAATTCACAATTACGGGTGGATCATTGGTGCTCTAGTCATTGGTTCAGCGTTAGGTGCAATTTCCGCTCGAAAAGTCAAAATGACTGCAATGCCGCAGATGGTCAGTCTTTTCAATGGTATGGGTGGTGCTTGTGCTGCCGTTATTTCCCTTGTAGAGTTTAAACACAATCCTGTTTTACAAACTGGACTTATGAATAGCACAACAGCAATCATTCTTGCTGGTATGCTGATTGGATCTGTTTCTTTTGCTGGATCTATGATTGCATTTGGAAAATTACAAGGCTATAAAGCAATTGAAAAGCCAGTAACTTTTCCATTACAAAAAATATTAAATACAATCATTCTAATTTTTACAATTGGTCTTGGTGTGTTTATCTCAATCAATATGCAAAATCCACATGATGCACTCGAATTATTCTATGTAATGTTTGGTCTTTCCTTATTATATGGAATTTTATTTGTATTACCAATTGGTGGTGCAGACATGCCTGTTGTAATTTCTCTACTCAACTCTTTCACAGGAGTTGCGGCTGCTTGTGCTGGATTCTTATATAGCAATATGGTAATGCTGATTGGTGGGATTTTAGTTGGATCTGCAGGAACCATTCTAACAGTTGTTATGTGTAATGCAATGAACCGCTCTCTCATGAACGTTATTTTCGGTAGCTTCGGCGGTGGAGGCGGTGCTAGTGGTAGTTCTGCTTCTGGAGACCAAACTGTTCGAGAAATTTCTGTAACCGATGCTGCTATCCTAATGAGCTACGCTAAGAAAGTGATCATCGTTCCTGGATACGGACTTGCAGTTGCACAAGCACAGCATACCTGTCATGAACTAGATAGCTTACTCGAAGAGAAGGGTGTAGATGTGCGTTACGCGATCCATCCTGTGGCTGGTCGTATGCCTGGTCATATGAACGTTTTACTCGCAGAAGCAGATGTTCCCTACCCAAAATTATTTGATATGGAAGAAATCAATGGAGAATTCTCCTCTACTGATGTTGTTCTAGTTATTGGAGCGAATGATGTTGTAAACCCTGCAGCCAGAAAAGATACATCTAGTCCAATTTATGGAATGCCAATCTTAGATGTTGACAACGCTGCCAATATTATCGTTCTCAAAAGAGGGATGAATGCTGGTTATGCTGGTATCGAAAACGAATTATTCTTTGATCCAAAAACAAAGATGCTTTTTGGAGATGCAAAATCTTCTCTTTTAAAACTCGTCTCCGAGGTAAAACAAAATTAACCCCTAGGTGGAATTTGGATATGGAAAGAAGAAAAAGAATTTCAAGACCTTTACCTGTAATTATATTCGGAATCATCTTTTTACTGCTTCCGTTTATTAACTACATTAACTTTGCATACCATTTCCAAATTCCATTTACAAATGTAATAGAGGTTTTGAGAACCGTAGACATCATTGCTGTCATTCTTGCGTTGATTCCCTTTGCAGTTGGAATTGGAATCCTGCTTGTTAAGCGATGGGGTTGGTTCTTATTTTTAATCTACTCTTTAGTAGTTTTAGTTTACGATGCACTGGTCTCTATTTCAGATCCAACAGAGCCAAACATCATGACTCTTGTGCAAAGTGCGATCGGATTTGCTGCCATTTTTTATTTTTTAAAACCAGACATTTCGGCTCCCTACATGAAAATGTATGGGAGAGGTTGGAGATTCCAAGTTAGGAAACCAATTGAAATGGACATAGCAATCAATGACTTAAAGCTTAGAACTAGAGATATTTCTCCTACAGGATTCTATGTAGAATGGCCCAATTGCCCTTATGAACTCAACCAAGAAGTAAATATATCAATGAATGTAGATAGACAGGGATTGAACTTAAAGGCAGGAGTAGTTCGATTGGATACAGCCGGAGCTGGCTTTGCATTCCGATCTATTGACAGAGAAAGTTATAGAGTTTTAGAGGATTGGATTTCGAGACAAGAAGCATGAATTTCATTGACTCATAGGCAAGCGAAAATAACCTGACTTTGTACACGAATTTATTATACTGTAATATTATTTTTTAAGGTAATAAGATGAAAAGAACATTTCAACCAAGTAGAGTTAAAAGAGCAAGAACACATGGCTTTAGATCCCGTATGTCTACAAAAGCGGGAAGAGCTGTACTCGCAAGAAGAAGAGCTAAAGGCAGATATAAGCTAACTGTTTCCGATGAAAAAGTCGGAAAGAAATTTTAATTAGAGGTTCTTGACTAGGATATCGGAAACTCTAAAGGCAAAAGAAGAGATTAAAAGTCTTTTTCAAAAAGGTAAGAGAATCAAAGCCAACCATATATCTTTAGTGTACGCATCCAACCAGATATCGCTTAATAGATACCTCTTTTGTGCAGAACGTTTTACCAAAAAGGCGCATAAAAGAAATAGAATTAAGCGAGTCTTGCGCGCATTGGTTCACTGTATAGACTTTATCTTCCCTGTGAATGTAGATATCGCAATCATAGCAGATTCTAGGTTTACAGAACTTGATTTTGAAGTCAGAAAGCAGACTTTAAAGAATCTATTTTTAAAAGTAAAAGTATGAATCAAATAGCGATACTTTTGATTCATATTTATAAAAAATTCATATCTCCTTTATTGCCAGGTGCTTGCAGATTTTATCCGAGTTGTTCGGAATATGCATTACAGGCATTTAAGGAGTATGGTTTTTTGAAAGCCTTCTACCTAACCGTAAATAGAGTTTCTAGATGTAACCCAATGTCAGAAGGGTATTTTGATCCCTTACCTCCAAATCCAAATAAAAAAAATTAGAGGAAATCATGGAAGAAAGACAAGGTAGATTATTACTTGCAATCGTACTTAGCTTAGGAGTCTGGATGGGAGTTAACTACTTTTTATTCCCTCCGCAACCCCCCAAAAAACCGCCTGTTGCAAATAACGCAAAAGATGCAAAAACAGCAGAACCAGTAAAAGATGCTAAAGAAGTTAAAACTCCAGATAAAAACACAACTGTCTTAAAGCCGGTCGAAATCAAAGAAATTGATCCAAAAGATATAAAGAAATTCTATGTTGTAACATCTTCTTTTCTAGCTGAGTTTAGTTCTCTGGGCGGTAGAATCGAAAGATTTTATGTAAAGAACTATCCGGACTTAGAAGGAAATGAAGTTAAAATCATAAAAAATGAAAGCGAATTTGTTTCCTTCAATGGTGGAAATTACAAAGGGATTGAGATCACTCGAGAGAGAGGATTTGATTTTAACTTAACAAACGCAAAAGAAGAATTATCCGCTCCCCTATTCAATCATATTAATTTCACAGCAAACTATGATGAAGCAAAACAGATTCTCAGTTTCGAAGCGTTATCTCCAGATAAAAACTACTCTCTAAAGAAAGAATTCTCCTTTTTTAAATCAGAAAATTATTTTAAATACAATATGACTATCACTAATCTTTCTAAAGACAAATTGGTGTTAGCTGATCAAACAAAGCCTATTTATTTTAAATCTTTCGGAAGCTTAGGTCCAGTAAAAGGTCCTATTATTTCCGAAAAAGACCAAGTTCACTACTATCGATTCTTTTATATTGATGGTTCCTTCAATGACAATTTAGATGGAGTAAGTATAGAAGGTTTTTGGTCAAAAGCAAAAGCATTTTTCGGATTTGGTAGTGTTAACAATGATCCGAACTTTGACACCGTTCTCAAAAAATCTGAACCAGTTGATTTTTTTGGAACAGGTAGCCGTTATTTTATCGCAGTCTTAAATCCTCTCAGTGGAAATAAGCCAAGTGGTGTATTACTCGATAATCGAAAAGGAAATGTAAATGGTGTTACAGCTCTCTATGAGAATATTTCCATTGAACCAAATACTTCGGTTAACTTTGATTATGCTGCTTATGTAGGTATTCGTGAATTAGATGGAATGTCATTCCGTGACAAAACCATTGATCCAAAAGAAACCAAGTCTTCTCCTTTCTCGGGCCTCAGTGAAAAATTAGACAAATCATTCAATCAAGGAATTACGACTCCATTCCGTCATGGAATTGTTTGGATATTAAAGAAATTACACAATTTAATTCCAAATTACGGATGGTGTATTATCATCTTTGCAATTCTATTAAAACTTGTTTTCTATCCATTAAACCAAAAACAAGCTGAAAGTATGAAAAAGATGCAAGAGTTAAATCCACAAATCAAAGCGATAAACGAAAAGTATGACAAAGATCCCGCGATGAAGCAACAAAAGATAATGGAACTCTACAAAAAAAATGGAACAAATCCTATGGGTGGATGTCTTCCTATGTTAGTTCAGATTCCAATCTTTATCGCACTCTATACTGCATTTAGTGATACAATTGATTTATGGAAATCACCATTTTTATGGGTAACTGATTTGAGTGAGCCAGATACGATTTGGACAAGTCCAGCTATCTTAGGAACCGCAGGTATAGCACTCAACGTTCTTCCACTTATCATGGTAGGAACACAAGTAGTGCAAACACAAATGACATCAGTAGCAACGGATCCAAACCAAAAAACAATGATGTATTTAATGCCACTCATCATGTTGTATTTCTTCTGGACAATGCCATCTGGGGTTACACTTTACTGGACTATCCAAAACGTCCTTTCTATCTTACAACAATTTATCACGAACCGTTTTGGAAAGAATACAAAACCACAGACTGTGACCACAACCACAACAGTCAGTAAAAAGAAAAAGTAATAAGAAATTATAAGGAGCAAATATGTTAGGATATATTTTTGAAGCGGAAGGAAAAACAAAATCAGAAGCAGAAGAAGTAACGTTAAGCACTCTTCGCCTCGCTGAAGGGGATTTAAAATTTGAAACAGTTGATCCCGGCAAGAGCGGTTTCTTAGGATTTACCGCCAAAAAGCCCGCTATCGTGCGAGCATATATTTCCTCAAAAGACTTACCAGCTGAAAAAATTATTCATGGAGTTGTGATTACCATCCTAAAAAAAATGGGAATCGAAGCAGAAGTAGTCGGTATGGGTGATGTGGATGGGAAGATATACATAGAACTAGCAAGTCCAGAATCTGGAATCCTAATAGGCAAGAGAGGGGCAACACTCGATGCACTTCAATTTTTATTAAACCTAATGGTAGATCCAAAAATTCGTCATGGTAGAAAGATTATTTTAGATATTGAATCCTACAGAGATAAAAGAGAAATGTCTCTCGTTCGTCTCAGTCGCTCCATTGCATCAGGTGTTGCAAAAACTGGAAAATCAAGACTCCTCGAACCAATGAATCCATATGAAAGAAGAATTATTCATATGGCTCTTCAAAAGGATGAGAAAGTTTTCACTAGAAGCGAGGGAAATGGAACTTACAAAAGAGTTCGAGTTATTTCCGCAAAAGACAGACATAAATATAAAGACTTAGAAACCAAAAATCCGGAATTACCGGACGACGATGAATTAGACGTGTAGTGATTGATACAATAGCCGCTATATCATCAGGGAATATTCCAAGTGCAATTGGAATTATTCGATTATCTGGAGAGAATGTATTGTCAATCTGTTCAAAAGTTCTCTCCGGAAAAGATGGTCTTTTAACTTCTGATTTTATCCAACAAAATCCAAGAAAGGCTATCTACTGTGATTTCGTAGAAGATGATATTCATATTGATCAAATCGTTTTTATTTTCTTCAAAAATCCAAACTCATATACTGGGGAAGACCTAGCAGAGTTCTACTTCCATGGAAATCCTATATTATTAAAAAATGCTCTACAAATTCTTTTCAAAAAAGGAGCAAGACCAGCCAAAGAAGGAGAATTTACCAAGCGAGCATTTTTGAATGGTAAATTAGATTTAACTGGAGCAGAAGCAATCGGTAGATTGATAAATGCTCGATCTAAATTTGAATTAGAGCTTGCTCAAAAAAATGTTTTTGGTGAAATTCATAGACTTAGCTCAAGAGTTCGAAGTGATTTAATTAGTTTAAAAGCTGAATGTGAAGCAGAAATAGATTTTTCAACAGAAGACCTAACGTATGAAAGTTTCGAACAAAGAAAAGAAAGAATTCACTCTCTTTATAAACTTTGCACAAAAGTTTTAGATAGCTCCAAGAGAGCAGAAAGTTTTATAGAACACAATAAAATTGTTATCTATGGAGAGCCAAATACAGGAAAGTCTAGTCTCCTTAACAGTCTAATTGGTAAAGAGAGAGCTATCGTTTCTAGCATTCCTGGAACAACTAGAGATTACCTTGCAGAAAATTTTTCGCTCAATGGGATTCCTTTACAATTAGTGGACACTGCTGGAATTCGAGAAACGGAAGACTCCATAGAAAAAATGGGAATTCAAAAAAGTCATACAGAATTCGAAAGTGCTAATTTGCGACTTTTTATTTTAGATATATCCAAACCAATTCTATTCGATGAATTGATAGAACGCTACGAACATAAAATTCGCAATTCTATTTTGGTTGCAAATAAACTAGACATTGCCCATGAATCTTGGGTTAAGAATAAAGAATTGTTTCGATCCGCGAATATAGAAGCCTGTGAAGTTTCCTGCAAAACAAAGCAAGGTATCGATGAACTTTTAAATTCAATTCATTCTCGTTTAATCCAAATAGACAAATCAGACGACTATGTACTTTTGGAAGAAAGGAATGAATTTTACTTCCGAAAAATCCAAGAACATCTAAAAAATGCAATCGATTTAATGGAATCAGCTCCAGCAGAAATTTACATTAAAGAAATAGATTATGCATTGGAAAATGTTGGATATATAAACGGAAAAATTGACACAGAAGAAATACTCGGAAGAATTTTTAGTAAATTCTGCGTAGGCAAATAAGGAAAATAAAATGGAAGAAGAAGATTACAGGGAAAAAGCTTTAGAATATCACAGAGCGCATCCGCGCGGCAAAACAGGAATAGTCTCTACAAAGGCTACAGAAAATGCATATGATCTAGCCCTTGCCTACTCTCCTGGTGTCGCCTATCCTTGTTTAGAAATTCATAGCAATCCAGATCTTGCATACGAATACACAAATAGAGGAAATCTACTTGGAATTATTTCAAATGGAACTTCTATTCTAGGGCTTGGAGATATAGGAGCTATCGCTGGTAAACCTGTTATGGAAGGTAAATCAGTTTTATTTAAAAATTTTGCCGGTATCGATGTATTTGATATAGAACTCAATACAAAAGATGCAGACGAATTTATTAGAGCCGTCAAGCTAATGGAACCAACGTTCGGAGGAATCAATCTAGAAGATATTAAAGCTCCAGAATGTTTTTATATTGAAGAAAAATTAATAGAGATCATGGATATTCCAATCTTCCATGATGACCAACATGGAACAGCAATCATCACAGCAGCTGCAATTATCAATTATCTTATTCTATCAAACAAAAAAGCAGAAAATGTAATTGTTGTTGTTAACGGAGCTGGAGCTGCGGCGATTGCAATTGCAAAATTAATTATTCATCTAGGAGTTGAGTCTGAAAATATATTTCTTGTAGATTCAAAAGGGCTCATCACAACTAGACGTTCCGATTTAAATGATATGAAAAAGCCATTTGCTCGAAATACAAATGCAAATACCTTAGAAGATATCATGAAAAACGCTGACATATTCATCGGTGTTTCCAAAAAAGATCAAGTGACAAGAGCTATGGTAAAATCTATGGCAAAAAATCCTCTCATACTTGCAATGGCAAATCCTGATCCAGAGATTTCATATCCCGATGCAATCTCCGTAAGAGATGATTTAATTATGGGAACAGGAAGAAGCGATTATCCCAACCAAGTTAATAATTTATTAGGATTTCCTTATATATTCCGCGGAGCGTTAGACATGCGGGCAAGAAGAATCACTCTAGAAATGAAACTTGCCGCGACCTATGCATTGGCTGAACTTGCAAGACAAGAAGTTCCTTCTTATGTATCAGATGCTTATGGTGGAGAGAAATTTCAATTTGGGAAAAAATACATTATTCCAAAACCCTTTGATCCTCGTGTATATTACAGCGTATCATCTGCTGTCGCAGAAGCTGCACACGCAAGTGGTGTAGCACGGATTCCATATCCAGGACATGCCGCCTACCGATCTCATTTAGAAAAGTATAGAGTTCGAAAGATTTAGTATGCCAATCATTGAAGAAGAAACAGAAGTCAGCACTCGAATTGATAATATCTATGAACACAAAGTCATTTTACACAATGATGATGTGAATTCTTTTGAGCATGTAGAAGACTGCCTTATGCGTATTTGCTTCAAAACAAAAAAGGATGCGGAAAAAATTGCTTTAGAAGCACATAACAAAGGGAAAGCCGTTTGTTATGAAGGTAGCATCGAAGCCTGTGAAACTGTTGCTGAAAAAATGGGTGATGAACGTTTAACTGTTAGTCTAGCTTAAGGATTGATTTATGAATAAAACAATTGCTTTTATTGGTGTTGGGATTATGGGTCGTGGTCTTGTTAAAAACCTCAAAAAAACAAATACAAAATTAAAGATCTATGCGCGCAATCAATCAAAGATAGAATTTCTAAAAGATACAAATACAGAAATTTTCCCAACGATAGCCGACACGGTAAAAGATGCTGATTTCATCATACTCTGTCTCACAGAGGATGAAGTTGTCGAGAAAGCTTTTTTTGAAGCTGTGGCTGAACCACAAAAAGCAATTGTTTTAGATTTTGGAACAAGTTCTCCAAAGCTGACAGAAAAAATGCAATATGAGTCAAAAAAAAGAGGCTTTCGTTTTATAGATTCTCCTATGACAGGAAGTAAGCTAGCAGCCGATAAAGGCGAAATTTTATTTATGGTAGGTGCTAGCCAAGAAGACTTTCAAGCTTGCAATTTTATCTGGGAAGCTTGTGGTAAAAAAGTAATTCATTGTGGAGATGTTGGAAATGGGCAGCTAATGAAGATTACCCTCAATATGATACAAGCGGGACTAGCACAAGTTTATATGGAAGGTCTTATACTTGGTAAAAAGCTAAGTTTAGATTTGGGAGTATTGCATGAGATTATTACAAATTCTGCTGCACGCTCTGGAATATCTGATTTCAAAGTAAATTGCATACTAAACGATGACTACTCAACTCATTTTTCATTAAAAAATATGAATAAAGATTTAAATCATGCTCTTCGTATTGCAACGGAAAATAACGTTAGTCTACCAATTATTCATAGTGTAAAATCTATATATGATGCGGGAATGTCTCATAATCAGGGAGAGGAAGATTTTATAAGTCTTTTCAAAATAAATAAACAAATCAATAATATTAATTAATCTTATAACCCCATTTTAAAATTAAGTCTTCAATTTTTTCTTTTGTAAATGGCTTGCTTGCATAATCATTCATACCAACCTTAAAACAAGTGTCTCTAGTGGAATCGGTTACACCTGCAGTCACTGCAATAATTGGAGTCTCCTTGTAGTTTTCCAATTCTCTAATCTTTCTTGTCGCATCATATCCATCCATTTCTGGCATCTGAATATCCAAGAATATTAAATTAAATTGATTATTTTGACAAAGGGAGACAGCCTTTTTTCCATTGCTGACTTCTGAGAGCTTTGCTTTCGGTAAAATTCTAGAAATAATGGTTCTAATCAACATTAGGTTTATTTCATCATCATCTGCTACTAGAATTTGAATTGGTTTTTCTTTTAAAATGGCAAGGCTCGGTAAAATCTTACTTGCCTCCTCCGGTTCTCCAATCTTAACTCTTAACTTAAAAAAGAACTCACTGCCTTTCCCTAACTCACTATTAATCTCTAAATGACTATCCATTAATTGGAGTATCTTATTTGTTATCGGTAAACCAAGACCGATGCCACCATACTGCCGAACATTGGATTGATCCACTTGAGAAAAGAAATTTATAATCTGAGTTTGGTTCTCTTTAGAAATGCCAATACCTGTATCCCTAATGGAAAAAAGAAGGGTCGCTTCTTTATCCATCGGTTCCATTGCGTCATGCGTTACTTCAATTACTACATCTCCACTGTCTGTGAACTTTATAGCATTACTTAAGAGATGTATCAAAATTTGTCTCAAGCGAATTGAATCTGTATAAATATAATGAGGGGTTTTTTCTGAAATTTTTAGTTTTAATTTTATATTTTTCTTTAACTTTAATTTATGAATCTCAGTTACTTGATCTAGAACACTAATCAAATCAACCTTTTCCATTTGAAGTTGTATTTTTCCTAAATAGAGCTGACCAAAATCTAAGAGATCATTTAACTCGACTAACAATAAATTTCCCGATTGAAGAATCGTATTAACATATTTGATTTGAATTTCATTTAAATGAGTGGATTTTAATAAATCAGAAAAACCTAAAATCGCATTGAGTGGCGTCCGAATCTCATGACTCATATTGGAAATAAATTGAGATTTTGCTGCGTTAGCCGACTCTGCTTCTTCTTTTGCTCTTCTTAATTCTATTTCTGATTTCCTTTCCTCAGTAATGTCTTTGCCATAGCAAGCAAGTCCAATTATTTTCTTTTCTTTATAAATTGGTTTTATAATTAAACTAATCCATCCAACCGGACCTTCCGAATCTAATGTCCGGAATTCTGTTTTAACAATTTCACCGCTAAAACCTTGATCATAAAGCTTACGCCAATACTCTAAAATTTCTTTTGTGTAATAACTTTGATCCAAAAGAGAATTTCCTATTTCTAAGATTCTTCCAGTAGATTTTTGTATACTTGAAATAAATGCGTTATTTGCTGTAACTAAACAATAATTTCTATCAACCCCCCAAATTAAATCATCTATATTATTGAACAGAGCATCTCTTTCAATATTCAGATTGATAATTGTATTTTCTTTTTCCCTTCTCTCGTAAAGAGTTGCCGTTAATACCATTGTATTAACCATAACAATGCTAATAAAGCTGTATAGAAGAAGTAAACTTGAATTGATTTCGCCTGTATAAAACGGTCCCTTACCGTTTACTGTTCCAAGAACCGCGATCATCATTGCAATAAATGCAAATAAATAAGAGACTTTTGCTTCTAAGCGAATCGCTGACCAAATTAAAAATGGAAATACAAACCAAGTCAGATATTTTCCAGAAATATAAAAATCATATTCGAAATGAATCATGAATTGTATAAAACATAAAAAGGAAAACAAAAGTATTGCTTCTAAAAATCGCTTAACACTATGAGGTTTGGTAGATATAAAAGACCATGATAAGAGAAGAGATCCTAGTGTCAGAATTCCAAATGCATCCCCCGCCCACCAAGAAGCAATTGCATAACCAATATTACTCCATTTCAACATCCCATTCAAGCATAATCCTATTGAACCAATAATGGAGCTGAGAATTGGAGAAACTACTACTGAAAATAATAAAAAGAAGAAAATATCTTTTAGCCTAAGTAGAGATGGTCTTATTTTAAATTTTGTTTTCGCTAAATAGATTGAAATAATTGGCTCAAGAGTATTTGCGATAGTCGCAAATAAAACAAAGCTAATTGGAGCATTTGTTGTTAGGTTGGCGACAAAGGCTCCAACTGCTATTCCTAAGGTAAATCTATATCCAAAAAGAAATAAAATGGCTACCGAGAAACCGGAAGGTAACCAAAATAGAGTTACATTAGATTGAATAAATGCAAATGTTAATCCAATTTTTGCTAATACAAAAAAAAGGATGGCAACAAGAGCATTCTTAAAAAAATAATTCAACTTTTTCATTTGATAATATTTATCAAAAAAATACAACCTAGAAATTGAATCGATAGTTTTTTAATTGCACCAACTTTTATCACCACTTGCAATTGCTTTACACTGTGCAGAGCTACACCAAGATTTATCTTTAGAAGCAACTCCTTTGCAATCAGAATCATTGCACCAACTTTTATCACTACTTGCCCATGCTTTGCAAAGAGGAGAACTACACCATGACTTATCTTTAGATGCAACTCCTTTACAATCATTTGTCTGACACCAACTCTTGTCTCCACTAGCAATGCCTTTGCAATCGTTAGTTGTGCACCAACTTTTGTCTTTGCTTGCTATGCCTTTACAATCTCCCGAAGACAGGGAAGAGATGAAATTACTTCCCCAATCAGCAGCGGCGAGGTTAATAGAGATTAACCCCATAAACAAAATTAACTTAATTTTATTCATCTATATTCTCCTTTTATTTTAAAATAAGCTCAATGTTTTTATTTACTATCGTCTTTTTGTTTTATTGGAAGTTTTCCTAAAACATCATTTCCAATGTTTAGAAATACTCCTTCCAATTTAGTTCCAGATAAAAGTCTAGCAAATACATCTGCTACCGACTCTCCTCCCAAAATTGCTAGAGGAGCCATTGCTTCTGCAATTTTAACAAGCTGCTCTTTGTCATTAAATGACTGTAATGCTGCAATAAAATCGGGACTAATTGCTTTGGCTCTTTCTACCATAGCCTTAACCTGTGTTTCTAATTCTTTAGAAGATAGATTGATATTCTGCTCTTTGAAAAACACCTCTTGTTCTAATCTAGATTTATCTCTATCTAATTGCTTCTCATTGATTTGATTCATTAAATCTTCTTTGCGTAATTGATTACTTAATTTTAAGTCCTCTATAAATGCATTTGACTTAGCACGTGTTGTCTCCAATTCTAAACGTTTTTCTAATTCTTCTTTTTCAAATCCATAGACAGCCTTTTGAGTAGTATACTGAGATTCACTTGTTTCCTGCTTAACCTTTTCCATAAATTTCAGAATTTCTAACTTAGACTTTTCCCTTGTTAGAGTGGTAGACTCTTGGATCAGTGCTTGTTGTGATTCCATCATTAACTTTGCTATAGTCGCATCTTTGATTGCAATATTTGTAACTTCCACATCATAGACTCTCATCTCATTTTCTGAGAAATGGTAACCACTATTATCCTCTCCAAGAATTGTTTTTTTGATGATATTAATTCCATTCGTATAAAATTCTTCTACTCTGTAATTTTTAACAGCAGTGCGGATAACGGACCTAAACCGATCAGTTAAAAATTTTACATAATTTTCTACATTAAACCATTTAGAGGAATCATTCACAAAGTTTAATCGATACGAAAGCTTGATTTGAATTCCAACAAAATCCTTCGATTCTACATCGATTGTATCAGAAACTTTATTGTTTGCTACACGGAGATACACATCTCGAACTAGATTTTCATCGGATTTAGGATTTCCCTTAGAAAGAGAGAAAACTTGTAGATCTTCATCAAACTCTAAAAGATAAGTGCTAGGACCGGCGATGACTTTTCTCTCTCCAGATTTTCCTACAACCATAATTGCATATCCCGCCCAAACTCCAATGGATACTGCTCCGTCATACTTTGTATCTAACGTTATATATCTAGGCGGAGTATATTTATTTCTTCTTTGAAATGAATCACTGGCAATTTGCTCTTTCTCCTCCATTTCCTCAAAAGAAGGAGCCAGCAATTCATCCGAAGCAAACGCTGGAGCTGGAGCTGCTTGAGCACGAAGACTACTAGAAGCTTTATCAGCTTGAATTGCTTTCTTTCTAAGTTCCGCATTTACTTCTTGAGCTCTGTCATTTCCTGGAAACCAAAGACCAACCTGTCTTGGTTCTAGTATTCTTCTTACAATGACTTCAAATCGTGGATCAGGAAGAAACATATCTGGACCTCTTCTAAGTTTTACTTCCCCTGTTAAACGATTCATTACATAACGAGCTTCCCCTAGAGGAATTGCGACTGCATAATGAACTTCATTGTCTTCATATTTTACAATTGCATGTTCTTTTCTTGGGAAATAAATCATTTGATCTCTTCCCGTAATAAACAATTCATCTCCCTCTTTAAACTGTTTATAATTTGAACTACCAACCTCGCCTTCTGTATAAGGTGCTATCACTTTTATATATATACCTTTGATTTCACTCAGTTCAATTGCTCTATACTTTCTACTTCCATCTTTTTGAATAAACGTTTCTGTTGGTTCAGGGAAAACTACCTCAGGACCTCTCACATAACGCTTATTTCCATCTTCATCTAGAAGTATACAATATTCAAGTCTTTCGAGTGTTACTGCTTCTCTAATATACTGATTATTTTTGTCTTTTACAACTTCTATACCGGTAGGCGGTATATAGAAAGAAACCTCAGTTCCCTTTATGATAAGATGTTTTCCTAATTTTAATTTTGATAGATCAAATTCTTGTTCGCCTGTGCTAGATTCACTTTTCTTTATAACGGCTTTGTTCCAATTTTCCTTTGCAGCAGTTTCATCATAAACTCTTACAACCAAGTATTGATTGGATCTAAGGTGATGACCTTTTACAACGTTAACCATTTGACCAGACCAAAGGGGAAAGGATACCGGTCCTGGTATATTTACTTTGTGACCAACATTGAGTTCAGTCAGGCTGTTTACTGTTCCTGTTTTTGGATTTGAATTGTCCTTAGCTGGGTTTTTTAAAACAAGATACCACCCTTCAGGAGAGATGGCAAAAGTTTGAATGGAAGATTCAAGGGAACATTTTTCAAAACGCTTAGTTTTTTCATTAAAAATAATCGGTTGATCTGTATTGGAAAGACTTGCTTTATAAGGTCCTACATAGATATTTATATTTCCTTTGGTTTGATCGGAAATAAAAGCAAATTCATTTGGGGATAAAATTAAATCACGTTCTCTTTGTCTTTCTTCTGCTGCCATAAAACTCTCCTCGATTTGTTAATGAGGAAAGCATAATTAATTTCAGAGAACAAGCAAGTATAAAAAAGATTTTAAAGATAAAGATAGTATTTCTATTCTAAGCATCTCCCAGTTGTTTTAACAATTCTAGCATTTCTGCATTTTTAAATGGTTTCACCATCCAAGCAGATGCTCCTGCATCTTCCCCTTTCTTTCTAATTTCAGCACTCGATTCAGTTGTTAAAATGACTATTTTCATATCTTTTCCATTGGGATGATTTAAGACCAATGGGATCAATTCAATTCCAGTCTTACCTGGCATGTTTACATCGAAAATTCCAAAATCAAATTTCTCAGCTTCCACTTTTTTTAATGCTTCATCCGCATTCGAAGCTCGAACGATATCATAGTCCTCTAAACTAAGTGCAGTTTCAATAATGTTTAAAACCATTGGAGAATCATCGACAATGAGTATTTTCTTCATAAACAATCCTTATTAAATAACATTTTAACTTTTTTCTATTAGTTCCATTTCAGAAAAAATATTTATATAATTGGAAACCGAATCCAGACACAAACATCTTTCATATTTCCTTCTTTTCGCATATTATTATCTGTTGTATAAAATGCAATATTTCCTCTGTGCAAGTCAATAATCTTATTAACAACCGTTAGTCCCAAACCGAAGCGAAATGTCTCCTGCATAAATCTATCGTCAACAACGTTTGTCAATCTAAAAAAAGGCTCAAAGATTTTATGTGCATTACTCTCAGTAATACCGATAGTTCCATCTGAATTTTTGTAGGCAGGATTTAAGATTCGAATCCCAATATCAGATTTATCATGCGAAAAAAGAATGTAGATTGTGTCACCATCTTCTGAATATTTGATAGCATTTGTAATTAATTCTTCAAATACTAATTTGACATTTGGAAGATCTGCTATTATTTTATGTGTGACTAAATCTCTTGGAAAATCACCCATTACTATTTTTTGTTTTTTGATAGCTGCGACATTTTTCATGTCCTTTACAATGCTTACTAATGTAGTATAAAAATCTTTTAATACTACTTCTTTTGTATAATAATTCTTTTCGGATAAAATAGATTGAGTCTTGGTTAAACTATCGCTTAATTTTAATATTTCTTCGTAATTATCTTTTAATAGATGATAGACTTTCTCATGAACGAGATACATTTTTTTTTCTTCATCTAACTTGGCTTTTGCAAACATAATACTGAGAGTGCTTATCAAAGATCCCAATCCACTACCGTGAAAAAAGCTTATATTGATTTGATGAATTAATTCATTTGCTAAAGACTCAACTTTCCTAGTGTCTAATTCCTTTCGCCAATCGAAAACTTTTATCATGGACTCGAAGACTTGTTTTTCATTCGATTTGAAGTCTGAAATCTTTGACATGACTCTTCCATAAGTCATTGCTTTGGAAAGAGTAAAGAGTAGTTTTATTTTATAAATTGGATACCCAATTAAATCATAAACATGGTAATTTTCTACCATAGTTAAAAACTCATCACTATTCTCTCGATCTACAATTAAAATTACCAATTGAAATGGAAAATCCGAAAGTAAGTCGGCTAAGTCATTCTGATTTTCTTTGGATGAATCTAAAAAGTCATATAAAAGTAGAGATGTTTCACTTTCTCCTAAATGACTTCTCAATTTATCAACGTTATCTGTCACAGTAAGAATATACAATGATTCACTTATAAATTTCTTTACATCTGCGATTAACGCTTTATTCTTTGAATAGAGTATCAGTTTATCAGACATAGGATCCAGTATAATTCAAATATGTTTTTAATTTGGGAACCATCTGAGAAAGAGCTAATTGCTCTTCTACAGCACCTATATCATAGGCAGCTTTCGGCATTCCATATATCAAACAAGAATGCTCTGACTCACCAAGTGTCCTTGAACCTGCATCTCTCATTGCAAGTAGTCCTTTTGCCCCATCTGCTCCCATTCCCGTCAGTATAACACCGATTGTCTCAGGTGCAAGTTTATTCTCTACAATGGAATAAAATAGAACATCCACAGAGGGACGATGACCATTTACTTTATCAGATCGTGTGAGACCAACTGTATGATTGATACCATTTCTTTTGTTTACTACTAAATGATAATCGCCTGGAGCTACATAGATTCTTCCAGGTTGAATTGGATCTTGGTCTTTTGCCTCTCTCACATCCAATCCATAATCTTTAGAAACCCCTTTCGCAAAAGTTGCCGTGAATCCAGGAGGCATGTGCTGCGTAATTACAATACATGGAAAATCCTTTGGAACAGTTGATAGAACTTGTCGTATAGCAGTCACTCCACCAGTCGATGCGCCAATCGCGATTAGATTGTATTTACTCTTGGGTCTCTTTGCATTGGAAGGTGGTGGAGTTGCTGTCAACGCTTTGTATTTTAGGTGAGTCAACCATCGATTCATATCTACAAAAGCAGCTGCTTTGATTTTTTGAATTAATTCATCTTGTGTATTTTCTAAAGTGATCGCTCCGCCGTCTGGCTTCGTAACAAAATCAATTGCTCCATTTTGCATAGCTTGAATTGCTCTCTCGGAGCCTTCTTCTGTTGTGCTACTTACCATGATCACAGGAATTGGATATTGAGGCATCAGTTTACTTAAAAACTCTACTCCGTCCATTCTAGGCATTTCTACATCTAGTGTCAAAACATCTGGTTCTACTTCTGGAATAAGTTCACTTGCTTCAAATGGATTGGATGCTTCACCAACCACCTCTAATTGAGGATCTGTGGCAAGCATCTTCTTGATTACATTTCGAATTACCCTTTGATCATCAACAACGAATACTTTTATCTTACGGTTATTGTCCATGTTGAATTTCTGATTCTTTGTTCTCTCTGTAATAATTATTAATAAAGAATCTAATATCTAATATCATCCCAATATTCCCACTTCCTAAAATCGTGCAACCGGAAAACCCTTTTGTTCCTTTGAGATAGTCTGGGATTGGCTTAATCACTACAGATTGATTTCCAATAATCCCATCAAACACAAGAGCAAGCGAACTATTTTTATATTCTACAATAATAACATAAAGGCATTTATCATAAGAAGCATTATTTGGCTCTAATTCTGGATTTAATAATTTCTCAACGGAAACAACCGGAATCAAATGATCTCTAAATCGAATCACTCGTTTGTCTTGGTCAACATAATCAATATTTGACTCAGCTAGATTCAAGGTCTCTTTCACATCGATTGTTGGAATAATGTAGAATACTCCATTATATGTTACCACCATTCCCTCAATAATGGCGATCGTAAGAGGTAATTTCAAAATAAAGGAAGCCCCTTTATCTTTTTGAGTTTTGACTTCTACTTCTCCATTTATCTTAGCAATATTTCGGCGAACTATATCTAGACCAACGCCACGACCTGATATGTCAGTCACTTTATCACTTGTGGAAAATCCTGGTTGAAAAATAAAATCCCAGATCTTTTCTTCTTTTAAATTTTCCTCTTCGCCTTCGCGAATTAAGCCACGATTTTTTGCTTTATTTAAAATCTTATCTTTATCAAGTCCAGCACCGTCATCTGAAATAATGATCCAAACTTCATTTCCGGCATGAATCGCTTCAATCCTTATATTGCCTGATTCTAATTTGCCTTTTGCTAATCTTTCTTGTCCTGTTTCTAATCCATGATCAATACAGTTTCTAATAATATGCACAAGAGGATCTGTTAGTATCTCTAACGCATTTTTATCTATCTCTGTTTCTTTACCTGTCACTTGTAAACTAACTTTCTTCCCAGTCTTTTGCGCTAAATCTCTGACAAGTCTTTCCATTTTATTAAAAAGACCTTCGAGGGTAATCATTCTTAGCTGCAAAGATATTTCTTGTAAATTTCGAACAACTTTTCTTAAGTAAGAGGATTGAATTGAAAAATTAGGTAGCTCTAAATCTTTAATATCTGGATTTTGAGTCACTAGGGATTCTGCAATTACCAACTCCCCAATCATATCTAATAAATAATCTAATTTATCTGTTTCAATTCGAATGTCTTTCTTAACGGCAGAAGCCGTTAGATTTAGACCATTCCCATTTGGTTCTTTGGATGGATTCGTTTTAACTTCCGGATTTTGCTGACTTTCTTTTGGTTTCTCCGGCAAATTATCATTAACCGCCACTTCCTCAAGAGATGGCGTTGGAATATTTAAATCTATTTTTTTCTTTTTAAATATTCCAAACCGA
Source organism: Leptospiraceae bacterium (assembly GCA_035345875.1). Classification (GTDB taxonomy): domain Bacteria; phylum Spirochaetota; class Leptospiria; order Leptospirales; family Leptospiraceae; genus UBA2033. The sequence goes on from DAORDH010000042.1 coordinate 45,795, forward strand.
GGTTCATCTTCTTTCGGTTGCGTATTTTCCGGTTTTAAATTTTCTTTTATATAAAAAAGCTTTGGAATTAAAATATCTGCTTTTTCTTTATAACTTTCATCTGTTTTCTTTTCATTTAGATTCGAGAATATTTCATAAAGGGTGTCTCGTGTCTCCATAAACAACTGAATCATCTTTTGATTTAAATGTGAGTTATCATTTCTCACAATTTCCAAAAGTGACTCAGCTGAATGAGCTAACGTTACGATCACGTTAAAATTAAAGAATCCGGCATTTCCTTTGAGTGTATGAAAATACCTAAATAAGGAATTTACTTTATCTGGATCCACAGAAGATGTGTTTAAATCTTTTTCTAGCTGAATCAGAATTCCTTCTGCTTTATCTAGAATTTCCTGTGAATCGAGAACGAGATCTGAGAGTTCGTTTTCCCCTAACATTTTACCCCTATGCTATATCTTTACATCTTTCTCATGGATAAACTTATTCAAATTGATTAGAATTTTTAATGTATCTCCAGCCTTTCCAATCGAATCGATAAATCTTTCCATGTCCGCTTCCTCAAATCCGGGTGAGGGCTCTATCGAATCAGATGGAATTTTCAATACTTCCTTCACTCCATCTACTATCAACCCTGCACTTAAATTGTTAAAACTCATGATTAATATACACGTAAACTCTGTATACTCTATCGCAGGCAATCCAAATCGCAACCGAACATCTATCACTGGAATTATCTTTCCTCTCAGATTGATTACTCCCTTCACATAATTCGGTAGATTCGGAACATATGTTATCGGCTGAAACGCTATGATCTCTATCAGATATCGTATCTCTATTCCATATTCTCTTCCATCTATGAAAAAGATGATATACAGATTCTCCATCGTATCACCCGATTCCTCCGTTAGATCTATTTCCGTTGCTGTATTTGACATAGACCCTCCTATTTCAAGTCAATCTTCTTCTTCCCTGAGGACGATGATTGTTGCTCTCTCTTCTTATCATCTTTCGACTTCTTAATCGAAAATCGCTTCACCATCGTCTGGAAGGCTTCCGCTTGACTTGATAACTCAAGACTTGCAGCTGAACTCTCTTCCGCTGTCGCTGCTGCACTCATCGTCACTTGCGATATCTGGTTGATTCCACTCGTCGTCTGCACTACAGAAGAAGACTGTTCTATCGATGCACTTGCAATATCCTTCACTAGTTCGGTTACTTCCACTACTCCGTTCGTCATCTTGCCTAGCTCGGTTGCTGTTCGATTCGCTATCTCCATCCCAGCTCGAACTGTCTTGATCGATCCTTCTATCATCTTCGTTGTCTCTTTCGCTGCATTCGCACTTCTAGATGCTAGGTTTCTCACTTCTTCTGCTACTACGTTAAAGCCCTTGCCATGCTGT
>DAORDH010000043.1:0-33832 GCA_035345875.1 Leptospiraceae bacterium
CAAACCTCATTTGAACTACTTATAAGGGACTGTGTAAGAACAAGATTTTCACCACATAGCTTGGCTTATGGTGAGCGTCAAGCGATGGGTGGAATGCACGAAGGCCACGAAGAAAAATTGTAAATTTCCTCGGAAATTTTGACCTTCGCGATCTTCGTGCTCTTCGTGGTTAGATTTTTTTAAGGTTTTTACACAACCCCTTAAGTAGTTCATTATTGATTGACAAAGCTATTTCCCAACCTATGTTTGTGTTTATGAAAGCTGAATTGACAGAGAAGACGAATGACAAAATTGAAGAGTTAAAAAGTTCTCTATCTCCGATTTTTAAAAAATACAATCTAACTAAGGTTACTCTTTTTGGTTCTTTCAGCAATGGAACAAATAGTAAAAGAAGCGACTTAGATTTGCTTGCCATTTGCGATACACAGCTTTCGTTTTTTGAACGTTTAGATGGAATATTAAAAGAGATTCAGTTAGCTGTTCCTGTTTGGGGTGTGGATTTATTGATATATACTCCAGAGGAAATTGAAAAAATTAAACATAGAACATTTATTCGAAATATTCTTACATCTGGTATTGTTATTTATGAGCCATCCCAAAATTAAAGAAGAAGCACTACATCGGCTAACGTCTTATCGGTAAGTAAAAAGGCAGAAGTTTGAACTTAAAAGATTCAATTGATACACTCAAAGGGATTGGTCCTAAAAAATTAGGAGTCCTAAAGTCGATAGGAATTCATACTTTATTCGACTTGGTTTATTATTTCCCTAGAAGATATTTAGATCGTAACTTTTCTTCGAATATTCTTTTAAAAAATGGAGAGATTGTTACACTGATTGCAACTGTGATTGATTCCTATCTTGCGCATGGTAGAAAAAGTAGACTGATTGTAGGAGTCAAGACTGCAAACAATGAAAGGATCTCTCTGATTTTTTTTAGTGGAGTCAATTATTTCAGTCATGTATTTAAACCCGGGATGAATCTAGTTGTCAGTGGAAAATTAGAATACTTTCGAGGACTTCAGATTGCTCATCCCGATTATGAAATTATTTCAGGCGATCAAGACGAAGAAGGGGACTTTACGCATGCAGGGCGGATAATTCCTCTTTACCCCACAACGGAAACACTTAAAAAAGAAGGACTTGATTCCAGGGGATTTAGAAGACTCATCAAACAAATTATAGATAAAATGGAAGGGAAATCTTTTAAGATTGAAGAAGTCCTTCCTGAAAAAGCGGTAAAAAAAAGAAAACTTTTAAAAAGACAAACTGCCTTTCAAGAAATACATTTTCCATCCACAGATGAGACGTTAGTAGAAGCAAAAAGAAGATTTGCCTACGAAGAGTTTTATTATTTTAATTTGCTCATGGAATATAAAAGAACCGAGAGAAATAAAATCAAACGAGTTCTCTGGCCTCTTCGCAAATCGGAAGGAGTCAAAAAAATTTTAGAAAGACTTCCTTTTGAACTCACAGAAGATCAAAAAGCAAGTTTAGAAAAAATAAAAGAGTTAAACGGAAAAGATGTTCCTATGGCAGTGTTACTACAAGGAGATGTTGGCTCAGGGAAAACGGTAACAGCGCTTCTCACTGCGATGTATTATATGGATAATAATATTCAAGTTTGTATGCTTGCTCCCACAGAAGTTTTAGCAAGGCAACACTTCCATACAATTCAAGGATTACTTCAATTTACTCCTTTTTCTAGAATGGATTTATTTGTAGGAAAAGAAAAAGAGAAAACTAGAAGAGAAAAACTAGCTAGACTCAAAGAAGGAGAGACGTTACTCGTAATTGGAACGCATAGTCTTTTACAAGAAGATGTGGTCTTTAGCGATTTGGGTCTTGTTGTAATTGATGAGCAACATAAGTTTGGAGTAGAACAAAGGGAAACCATTCGTTCAAAGGGAAAAAATCCAGATTTACTTGCAATGACTGCAACTCCAATCCCTAGAACTCTTTGCCTGACTCTCTATGGAGACTTGCAACTCATTACCATTAAAACAAAACCGAAAGGACGTAAACCTATTGTCACAAAGCATTTTACAGAAGACAAGCGACAAGCGGTATATAATTCGATTAAAAAATATTTAAACCAAGGAAGACAGTGTTTTATTATCTATCCTTTGATTGAAGAGTCCGAAAAAGTAGATTTAGAATCTTGTATTGCTGCCTACGAAAGACTCCGACTTTTTGAGTTCAAAGATTATAAGATTGGACTTTTACATGGAAAGATGAATGCACAGGAAAAAGAATCCGTCATGCATTCTTTTAAGAAAAATGAAATTCAACTTCTTGTTACAACGACAGTAGTCGAAGTAGGAATTGACGTTCCAAATGCGACAGTTCTAGTCATCGAGCATTCGGATCGTTTTGGAATTTCTCAACTCCATCAGTTGCGTGGTCGAGTGGGACGGGGAGAGCATGAAAGTTTTTGTATTTTACTCACACCAGATAAAATCAGTGAAGATGCAGTCACTCGAATTGAGGCGATGGTTTCAACCAATGACGGTTTTGAATTGGCAGAAGTAGACCTAAAATTGCGTGGTCCGGGAGAACTTTTAGGACTCAGACAGAGTGGGCTTCCTGATTTCAAAGTCGGCGATTTAGAAAAAGATGAAAAATTGATAAATGAGTCTAGAGAAGATGTTCTAGAATTTGGAAGTATTGGCGACGTTGAAAAATTGGAAATGAGATCTCGCTTCACAGAAGGTAGAATTCTTTTTCCAAATTAAAAAACTATTCGACAGAAAATGCTTTCTATCCAAAATACTTTGGAATGAATTTTTTTAGAAAGAAATCTAAGTTTTATATACATATAGAATCAAATGATATGAGAAATAGTCCAGAGGATTTAATCGGACTTTTTGTAGAATTAAACTCAGAAATCAATGGTGATCAGCAATTAATCATACGCTTTATAGAAGTAGAAGATATTTCCATGAATTTATTAAACGTAGTGATTCCTTTCCTGATTCTTATGCAAAAAACTCATACATATCCTGTCTCAATTCAAGCAGAGCCTAGTCTTGTCAGAAAATTTAAAGAAGCAAATCTAACTACTATCGTATCAAGATTAGAAAATACTCGGGAGTAGAATCTTGGCGCAGATAGATTATACAGAATTAAAAGAAAGCTTTGTAAATTCTTCTCTCTCTATTCTTTCGAAATTGGAATCTTATGTATTAGTTCTTGAAACATCTATTGATAAAAATGCAATCAACGAACTCTTTAGAGGGATTCACACCATCAAGGGAAACTCAGGGATTTTCCAATTAGAAAAGATTCCAGCACTCTCTCATGCCTTTGAAAATGTTTTAAACTTACTTAGAAACGATAGGCTCATACCAAATCCAGATTTGATTGATTTGATGTTACTTGCAATCGATCGATTGAAAGAAATGATTACAACTCTTGCAGTCTCTGATTTAGTGGAAGTGAGTGATTTAGTCGATAAGTTTAACTCTTATCTAACGACAGGCTCAGATCGTTTAATTACTAAAGATGCAGAAATAATTGAGAGACCCAATCTAGAAGAAAAATCAGAATGGATGGAGGATATTAAACTTTCCGAAAAAGTAATTACCTTTGCAAAGTCAAAGAAGAAGTATCTTTCTATTGTAGTTGTAAATCTATCGGTTCAAAGTTTTAATTTTTTATCTGAGTTTATTGAAAAGCTAAAATCCATTCAAGGAAAGGTTAGAATTCTCAGAAGAGGTCTTGTCGAAAAAAAAATTCTTCCCCTTGATACACATGAACATCCTAAAGTTCCATATTATTTAATCATCCTATCAGATAATAAAGTAGAAAATTTTTTGAAAGAAGAAGGTTTGATTTTAGAATTTGTTTCTACGGTTGTAGTTCCAGAGAATATGGAAAATGTATACGTTAGGAAAGAGACTGAAGCTAATAAACCAGAACCAGAGAAAACTCCTCCCAAGCAATCAGCCTCGCCTTCCGTAGATTCAGATGTAAATACAAGTATAAATGTAAATCTAAACCTACTAAACAATTTAATAAATCTAACGGGAGAAATTGTTCTAGCGCGTAATGTTCTAGCTTTAAAAATCCAACAGAGCGGAAATCCGGAGTTAGAAATTATTTCTAAAAGATTTGAAAAATTATTATCTGAATTGGAATCTGGAATCTTAAAAACAAGACTGCAAAGTCTAAGTTTGTTTTTTCAAAAAATACCTAGATTAATAAGAGATATTTCAAAAACTACTGGAAAACAAATAGAAGTTGCCATTGAAGGAAATGATGTCGAATTAGATAAAGCGCTTATCGACCAGCTAGGAGATCCAATTACCCATATCATTCGAAATGCGATCGATCATGGAATAGAATCTAAGGAAGAGAGGGAAAGTAAAGGTAAAACACCATGGGGAAACTTACGAGTAGCCGCTCGTTTAAATGGGGGAAATGTAGAAATCATCATCAGCGATGATGGAAAAGGATTGAATACTGAGAAAATCAAAGAGAAAGTAATTCAAAAAAATCTGGCTAATTATGAAACAGTGAGCAAGTCTTCCAATGAAGAATTGGTTGAATATCTATTTCTACCCGGCTTTAGCACATCAAATGCAGTTACAAATCTCTCAGGAAGAGGGGTAGGATTAGACGTTGTGCGCTCGAATCTAAAGAAAGTGGGGGGAACCGTCTCTATCGAATTTGAAGTAGAAAAAGGAACAACTTTTATACTTTCTATTCCTCAAACTCTTTCTATCGTTACCTGTCTTATTGTAAAGTCTGCCAATCGAAAATTTGCAATCCCACAACATTATTTGAGCGAATTGATCCGAATTAATCCTACAAAAATAAAATCCATAGACAATAAAAAGATTTATAATTTAAGAAATCAGTTTTTACCCTTTGCCAATATAGGCTCTATATTCCATCTAGAAGAAAAGTCAGATGAAAAAGCACACTACATAGTTTCTTTAAAATCAGAAAAATTTTATTTTGGAATAGCAATAGAAGAAGTTTTAGATAGAGAAGATATAGTTGTAAAACCTCTGGGTGAATATTTCGAAGAGCTTTCCTTTTTCTCAGGTGCCACAATTCTTGGAGATGGAGATATAGCCTTGATACTAGATGTCTCTGGTCTTGCGAGACTTGCTGGAATGCAGGCACAAGCAAAGCTAATCGAATCTATTCCTCTCAAAGAAATCACAAATCAAAGCGATAGTTACCTTTTGTTCTCAATTGGTAAATCTAGAATTGCGATGTCTATTCAAACAAACCCATATATCGTAAAAGTATCGCAGAAGGAAATTTTAAACTCGATTGGGTTGGATAGATTTTTATACAACAAAACTGCCATTCCAATATTATGGCTAAATGAAATTTTAAATATTGAGATCGATATAAAGTCAATTCAAACCATTCCAATTATTTTGTATAAGCATAAGAGTGGTTACATTGGAATAGCCGCAACTCATGTAGAAGGAGTTGTGACAGATTTGGAAAATATTCAGTCAGAGTCTATCGTTGGGGAAGGAATATTAGGGACAGGATACAGAGACGGAGAAAGTATTTTACTACTAGATACAGACTTTATTCTAGATGAATTCTATCATAAAAAATTGAAAAATCTAAAACTAAAAATCGAAGAAAACAAAGAGATTAGGAGTATAGTGTGAATTTTAAAGATTTGATTAACTATAAACAATGGAATTTAAAAATTAAGATAGGATTTGCCTTTTATTTTGTGGGTTCTGTATCGCTACTCATAGTTGGATTAACTAGTTATTTTGTAGCAAAGAATTCTTTAAAAGAAGAAGCTTTTAAGAGAGTTACGTTAGTAAGAGAAATGAAAGCTTCTCAGATTGAAGACTATTTTCAAATCATTCGACATGAAACTCAAACCTTTGCAGAAAACAAAGCGATAGTCGACGCAATGAGAGAATTTAAAATTGCATTTGATTCGATTGAGAGAGAATCTTATATAAGTATAAAGCTCGATACAGCAAAGGAAAACCTAAGAAGCTATTATGATCGCGAAGTCATCACAAGACTTAAAAAATCAGCGATTGATATAAACTCAAATTCAATATTTCCAAAAACGAATTCAGAAGTTATACTACAAGATCTTTATATTAGCTCTAATACAAATGAAGTAGGAAAAAAAAACCTTTTAAATGCAGCTAGGGAAAGCTTATCCTATAATACTGTCCATGCTAAATACCATCAAAATTTTATGGCGATTCAACAACGTTTTGGATTTTATGATATGTTTTTAGTAGATGTCGATAGTGGAAATATCATCTATACTGTTTTTAAAGAAGTAGATTTTGGAACTTCATTATTAGATGGTCCTTACAGTAATACAAACATTGGTCGAGTTTTCAAAGAAACTAAAAATTTAGGACAAAAGGGTTATGTGAAATTAGTTGATTTTGAACCTTATATACCTTCTTACGGAGCTGCTGCTGCGTTTATCGCATCTCCAATTTACGATGGGAATAAGATGACTGGGGTTTTGATTTTTCAACTACCAATGGATAAGATCATGGATGTAATGAACTTTCACCAAGAGTGGGAAAAATCCGGAATGGGAAAGACTGGAGAAACGTTTCTTGTTGGTCAAGACTTAAAGATGAAATCTATTTCTAGATTCTTAGTGGAGACTCCTGAGGAATATTTTAAGTCTTTAGATAAGAGTGATATGCCACTTGATGTGATTCAAAAGATTAAGAATTTAAAAACAAATGTAGGACTCCAAGAAAACAAAACAAAAGCAGGTTTAGATATTGCACGTGGAATATCAGGCAATGAAATCTATTTGGACTACCGTCATGTAAATGTTATTTCTAGTTATAAGCCTCTACAAATTGAAGATGTAAAGTGGGGGATTGTAAGTAAAATAGATGAAGAAGAAGCATTTGGCGCCGTTTCTTTGTTAAAGACAAATTTATTTTTAATTTCCTTTTTTGTATTTGTATTGATTGGATTTTTTACACTCCTATTATCAAAAGTAATCATTAAGCCGATTGCTGCGATTGTCCATCGTATAGAAGATATTGCAAATGGAGAAGGAGATCTAACTAAGCGTCTAACGGTTACATCAAAGGATGAACTAGGAGATCTTGCAGATTGGTTTAACAAATTTTTAGTAAAGATTCATTCAATTGTTTTAGAAATCGCAAGCACTAGTCAGATTATACTAGTTAGTTCAAATCGACTCACAGATACAAGTTTATCTTTATCTTCTTCTACTGAGGAAACGTCTGTTCAATCAGAGCTGATTGCATCCGCTAGCACTGAAATGAGTCAAAGTGTGCAAGTGATTGCATCTTCGATTGAAGAAATGTCTATCTCAATTGCTGAAGTTGCAAGACGTGCTAGTGAGTATGCGGCTATCTCTAGAGAAGCAAACAAAACAGCGATTGAAACAAATGCGATTGTAAATCGGTTAGGAGAGGATGCAAAAGATATTGGAAAAGTGATAGAAAGTATTGCGGATATTGCTTCCCAAACACATCTACTCTCTTTAAATGCTGCGATTGAGGCAGCGAGTGCAGGGGATGCTGGAAAAGGATTTGCTGTAGTTGCTTCTGAAGTAAAAGAGTTAGCAAAACAATCTGCAATCTCTTCTCAAGAAATAAAAGAAAAAATCTTATCGATTCAAGAGAATACCGAGAATACCATAGAGGCTATTAATCAAATTGTTAAAATAATTTCGCGGGTAAATGATATTAGCTCTACCATTGCTTCCGCCGTTGAGGAGCAATCGATCACATCTAAAGAAATTGCTTCTAATATTACACAGACATCGATCGGGGCAAGAGAAGTGACTAAGAATATTTTGGGAATTAATCTAGCCGCGAAATCAGGAGCTGAAAGAGCCGTGCAAACTTCTGATTTAGCGAAGGAGTTGAGTGAGTTAACTGCTAGCCTAGAAAAGATTGTGAAGAGCTTTAAAATATAGGACATCGATTCCCCAGAAATGAAAAATAAAAAGTTAGAAATATTGACTTGGTATGTTGGAGAGAATCTATATGGTCTTTTTTTAAAAGACTGTAAAGAAGTAATAAAGAATGTTGAAATTTTACCAATCCCACATTCTAAAAATTATATCTCCGGAATTTTGAATTTAAGAGGAGAAATTATTACTGTTTTAGATGCTGTTGTAAAGCTTGGTTATCCGAAAGAATCAATTAGAGGAAAGAAATCGATTATTCGTTTAAAAGAAAAGTCCAAGGTTTCCATCGTTGCAGATAAAATTTATGACATTATAGAAATTTCATCGGATCGGTTAGAAAATCCACCTTCTAATTTGAGTGATAGGGAATTAAAATGTATTGAGAAAGTAGTAAATTCAGATCAGGGTGCGATTGTGATCTTAAACCTAAATGGAATTACTGAAATTGAGTAGAATATGAGTGAACAAAAAAAAATTACAGTTATTATTGTTGATGATTCAGATATATATAGAACGTTAGTCTTTAAAATATTATCTCAATCGAGTGAGATTGAAGTTATTTCACTTGCCCGTAGTGGACAACTAGCTCTACCACGTGTGCGTCATTATAAACCGGATATCGTCATATTAGATATGGAGATGCCCGATTTAGATGGACTTAAAACTTTAGAAATTATTAGAAAAGATTCTCCGGACACAAAAGTAATTATGTTTTGTTCAAAAACACCGGAGAGCGCGAAACAAACAATTAGAGCACTTGAGCTTGGTGCCTCTGATTTTGTGACAAAGCCAGAAGCAACCTCTGGTGAATCTGTAGATGCGTATATTGAAGAAAGATTGGTTGCAAAGATAAAAGCAATCGGAAGGTATAAACCAGTAAAAGCTCCAATTCCAAAACAAGAGACTGTAATTCCAAAGGCTAAGCCAATTCTCAATTTGAAAGGGGAGTATGACGTTTGTGCAATAGGAATCTCTACAGGTGGTCCGGATGCACTTAGACTATTACTTCCAAATATACCGAAAAATTTAGATGGCAGTATATTTATAGTGCAGCATATGCCTCCTTTTTTTACGAAGCAACTCGCAGAGAGTTTAAATTCTATTACAGAGTTGACTGTTGTAGAGGGTGCAGATGGGATGAAAATTCAAAAAGGCTATGTTTATATTGCCCCCGGCGGCAAACATATGATCGTAAGAAAAGCTAGTGGACTTGAACTTTGTATTGGAGTTATCGATTCCCCTCCTGAAGAAAATTGTAAACCTGCTGTAAATGTTTTATTTCGTTCTGTTGCGGAACTATATGGTCGTTATGCGGTAGGTGTTATCATGACCGGAATGGGGCAGGATGGATATAAAGGTTTTTTAGAAATGAAAAAAGTAGGAGCCTATTTAATGGCTCAGGATGAAGCAAGTTCCCTTGTATTTGGAATGCCCTCACTTCCGATTAAAGAAAAATTAGTATCAGAAGTTAAAAATATAAAAGGATTAAGTGATTCTATCATTCGTTTATTGGGAACTGTATGACTCATTTAAATCTTACAAAAGCAATCTATGATCTAACAGGCATTCACTTACAAGACGATAAACTCTATTTACTTGAAAGTAGGCTTGGCGATATTTTAAAAAAATACTCTTTGAATAGTTTTGATTCTCTCGCAGAGAAAATACAAAGCAGAGAAAATCCAGAACTTCTCAGAGAATTTATAAACTCTATCACAACACAGGAGACTTATTTTTTTAGAGACTCTTATATATATGAAGCATTTGCATTTAAAATAATGCCAGATTTAATATCTGCTTATGGAGGAGAGGATAATATTCGTTTATCTCAATCTAAAATTAAGATATGGTCTGCAGGATGTGCTACTGGACAGGAGCCATATTCGATTGCTATTTTAATACGCGAAACCTTTCCCAATTTGATTGGGGCAGTTGAAATTATTGCGAGTGATATTTCACTTGTTGCAATTGAGAAAGCTAAGAAAGGTATTTACTTAGATATCGAAGTAGATCGAGGAATTGATGATAGATTGAAGAATAAATATTTTAAAAAAGTGGATAAGGGTTATGAAATTGATTTTAATATTCGCAGCATGGTGCGTTTTATACCACTCAATCTACACACAGATCAATATCCAAGAGAACAGGACGTTATCTTCTGTAGAAACGTAGCAATTTATTTTACCAAGGAAGATCGCAAGAGAATTTATACAAACTTACAGAGATCTTTGAAGGCAAAAGGTGTATTAACTCTTGGATCTGCAGAGTCTTTGTTTGGATTTGTTGATAATTTTTATATTCAAGAATTTAAAATTGCAAGATATTACCAATTCCAAAAATAGCTGAGGATCTATTGCTTTCAAAAACGATTCATTATAATGGCGTTGGCTCCATTGAGATAATAAAATCCAAAAGAACAAAAGGGATGAGTATGAAAATTCATCCTATGAAAGGAGTCTGTATCTCCATTCCATCTTCTTGGTCTTATAAAACAGCAGAGGAAATATTGCAAAAAAATCCATTTTGGGTGAATAACGCATTTAGAAAACTCTCTAAATCAGAGAAGAAGTCTAATCCATTTACTGAGAATACTGAATTCAAAACAAAATATAGAGAAGTGAAAGTAAACTCTTGGATAGGTAAGGATGTTTCTTATACTGTAAAGCCAGAAACGATAAGCATATATTATCCGAAAGATCGAAATGTTTTAGATCGAGACATACAAGAAAAAATACGTTTTATTATAGAGGAAATGCTTCGCAAAGAAGCCAAGTTATACCTCCCTGAGCGTTTAGAATTTTTGGCGAATCAATATGATTTTAAATATTCCGGAGTTTCTATCAAAAATATGAAGTCTCGTTGGGGTAGTTGCACATCTTCCAATCGAATCAATTTAAACTTACATTTACTCAGAATCCCAGAAGAGCTTTGCGATTATGTACTTCTACATGAACTTTGCCATACTGTGCATAAAAATCACAGTTCAAAATTTTGGAATCTACTTGCGTCAGTCTGTATAGACGCCAAAAAGAAAGATAAAGAGATGAGAAATTACAATGCAGAAGTATACTAAGAATTCTTCGCTCTCAATCAATAGAATCATTAAAGAGAAATGAAGATTTGATTTTTGAAACTCATTGATTCTATAGATTCTTTCTTAGACTTCTATCCTGAGATATTAATGAATAGATAAAAGGTCTAATCAATTTTAGGTATGACCTATCAAGATTGATAGGTGTTGAATCAAAAAAATTGTATTCTGTATTCATCTATTCTATTTTATTTAAAAATTCGTTATGGAATAAAGACTATCGGTTTTAGAGGTTAGGAATATAGATAACGTATAAAAAAAAATAGAATTATTCTATTTTTATTTTGACAAAATATATAAAACTTTTTAGGTTTCCTCTATGAAGACAAAGGTATTAGGTAGAAAAACTTGCCCTATTTGTAATTCTGCTTTCGATTGCAATGTGGGAACTGATTTACAATGTTTGTGTTCGAGTATTGATCTAACACATGAAAAGAAAAATTATCTAAAACAAAAGTTTCAGGATTGTATATGCGCTGATTGTCTCCGAAAAACATCAGCTGTGAACGCCTAAGTCGCATTTCCTTTCTTTGACATTTGTTACCTTTTTTAAAAAATTAGATATTGGTATACAGTATCTAATTTTTTTTATTTTACTCACCATTCCTTTTTCTTATCTGCATAGCGATTCCTGTGAAGCTCTTCCTAAACTCTAAAAAATTCCAGTTATTCTCAATGTCTCTATGATCTTACTGAAAGTAGAATTGAGTTTTTAAAAAAAGCATTTCGTCTAGAAAATCTAAGTAAAAAAAGGGAGGGAGTCTATAGCGATGGGGTGGAGGGAGAATGGAAATAAAAAGAAAGGCAATGAGTTTTCGATTACCTGTGTGCGGGATATTACTTCACAAACTGGGGAGATAACAGGCATTATCCCAAATAAAAAATAAAATTCTCTGGAGAAATAATCTAGAGAATGGTATCTGTGAGTCGGAAATTCCATTTTCTGAATGTAAAATAGAAGTAGTAGAACAGGACTGCATTCGTTTTCATGGAGCCAATGGGTATTTTTCCGGAAAATATAGGAAGGTTTAGTAAATGGCAGTTGGTTATAAAAATGTATTAGGAGCCAAGATTTATACTGTTGAAGCAGGGGTGGGAGATCCAATTTTATTTTTGCATGGGAATCCAGATACCTCTGATTTATGGCTCTATCATATTGATAAATTAAAAGACAAATACAGATGTATTGCGATAGATACACCTGGTTTTGGTAGATCTCAAATTCCATATCGTTTTGATTTTTCTAAAGAGGCGATGATTGCTTTTATGGATAATCTCTTGTGGGAATTGGATATTAAAACGAAGGTGACGCTTATCGTTCATGATTTAGGAGGCTTTTACGGTCTTACTTATCTAGCCAAATATCCAGAGAAGGTTTCTAGAATTGGTATTTTTGATACTTTGTATTTTACAAATTACCAGTGGCATTTTTGGGCAAATATTTGGAGAACGAATGCAATAGGCGAACTCAGTATGGCAATTATGAATTATCCTCTTTTTTTGTTTGAGTTGAAACGAGGATCTAGAAAGCTTTCTTTGGCTGAGATTCAAAAAATGTATTCCTATGATTCTCCAAATATGCGTAAGGCGATACTCGATACCTATAGAGAGTTTTCTCCTTCTAAGTTTGAAGGCTGGGAAGATAAGATGAAATCGGGTGTTAAAAATATTCCTAGTTTTGTTGCATGGGGAAAACACGATCCATATATTCCAGTTGAATTTGCATACCAATTTGGATCGGATAACGTTCATATACTAGACTGCGGACATTGGACTCCAGCAGAAGAAAAGGAAAAGTCTGTAGAATTGATTCAAAAATTATTTCAGGAGAAGATCTGATGCAAATGGAAAAAACTAAATTACAAATTCTCAAAGAATCTACTGTTTATGTATTGCTTCTTGGCTTTATAAGTTCAATTCTTTTTAAACTGTTGGAGCTTTTTATTTCAGAAGAGGAAATGCTCCTTTCAAATATCTTTCTTATTTTTATATTTGGATTTCTCTCTTTTGTTTTGACTGCTTTGTTAATGGGCTATTTTTTTGAAAAAGATAAACCAATTTGGATTGGCTTTTTAAAATACTCAATCATTGGGATTTGCTCCACTGTTTTGACTGTCCTTGTGACTCTTATACTGCTTCCATTTGTTTTTGATTTTATGGTAGAACAAGTGTCTTTTTTTTGGAAGGATGCTTTTCAAAGAAATATAATTGTCGGGCTAATTATGATTATCCCCATGTTCATCATTGGAATATTTTTGGCTTTCTTTGGAATTTTTGCTTTTCTATTTGTATCTTATTTTTTAGGGAATTGGATTTTTTCTTTTTTAGTTCAATGGCTTTTTGTTAAGTATTCTTCAAAGGATCAAAAAGATACTAAGTTAGATTCTAATTTGACTCCCCCTTCATAGAAAATAAATTTAGTTACAAACAAAATGTTTTATAAATTCGTAGACTGTAAAATTAGAAGTCAATTCTAGTTTTCAAAATATTAGAAAATGAAAATCGACAAATAAAAACAATAATAGCTTGTGCTAGACTCGACTGATCGTTTATGGAAATTGAAAATTTTAATTTAACCAAATATTGTTTTTCTAAAAATTTAGAAAACAATCCAGAAAAAAAGGCGTTAATTTTTATTCATGAAAATGGTAAGAGGGAAGAAAAGAAATTTGCAGAGCTATACAATGAAATTCTCTCTCTTGCAAATCATTTAGGCAAATTCCAATTGCCTCCTTTTTCAAGAGTTTTGATTCGTTTAGAAAATAATTTACACTATGCCAAATTATTTTTTGCATCGATTGCTCAAGGACTTGTGCCAATACCGCTTTCGCCTAGGCTAACAGGGAAAGAGGTTGATTTTATTGCAAGTGATTCTAAAGCTTCCCTTCTCATTTATTCTAAGAATTTAGAAGTATCAAAAGAATTACTTCAAAATATTCAATCCATTCCGGAAGAATTATTAAAATATGAGGATAATGAAAATATACCGCAATTTCTATTTAAAACACAAAAAGAAGACCCTGCATTTTTAATCTATACATCAGGAACCACCGGAAAGCCGAAAGGAGTTTTACATGCCCATAGAAATATTGTAGGTAGAATTCCGATGATTGAAGGCTGGAGTGGTATATCACATAACGATATACTTCTACATGCAGGTCAGTTGAATTGGACTTATACGCTTGGTGTCGGACTTATGGATACTTGGACAAGAGGTGGAACTTCTATTTTATACAATGGTTCTAGTCACCCTGAATTATGGTTAGAGTTGATAGAAAAAGAAAAGGCTACTATCTTTGTAGCAGTGCCTTCTCTATTTAGAAGAATCTTAAAACATGTAGACATTAAAAAATACAATTTAGAATCCTTACGATATGCGCTTACTGCAGGAGAAGCATTATCCATTCCTATTTATAAAAAATGGAAAGAACAAACTGGTAAAGAACTTTACGAGGCTCTTGGGATGAGTGAAATCTCAACCTATATTAGTTCCGGTCCAAGTGTTCCCATTCAATTAGGTTCACCCGGAAAAGCTCAAGCTGGTAGACGCGTTGTTATTTTGCCTATCGAGGGAGGGATTGAACCACTCAAAAATGGGGAAATCGGACTCATTGCTGTTCATCGCAGTGATCCTGGACTTATGCTTAGATACTGGAATCGACCAGAAGAAGAGTCTCAAGTATATCGAGGAGATTGGTTTATTGGAGGAGATCTTGCGCATATCGACAAAGAAGGATATATCTTCTTTCATGGAAGAAACAATGAAATTATGAATTCCTTCGGCTATCGAGTTTCTCCATTAGAAGTAGAATCTGTAATTTCTGAATTACCCTTTGTCCAAGAAGTGGCAGTAGCAGAGATACAGGAATCGGAGGACCTTAGTTTTATAACTGCATTTGTTGTCTTAAAAACAATGGAGGTTGATATTGATGCAGTGAGAAAAGAAATATTTTTGTATGTAAAAAGTAAACTCGCAGATTATAAGAACCCAAGAAAAATCTATTTTATAGAATCACTTCCAAGAAATAACAATGGAAAGCTTCTTAGAAAAAATTTATCCTCCACTTTGCAGAAATAAAAAAATTCTTTAGGTTCAAATTCCAATATGCCCAAAAAAAATAAAAAATATAAAGCAAAATCTGAATCCGAAAAGGATCTCTATCGGTATGAGGATTATAATTCCTATACTCAGCTTCCAACTGAACAAATGACTTTATCGATTGATATTGTTTCAGGAAAATACCAATTAACCATTACACACATTGACTTTGGGAGAGGTGGAACGTTTGCAGGGGATACTACATGTTACACTCTAACTGCAAAATTGAATGGAAGAAGAGGGCAATATTTATTTTTAAAAGTAGAAGAGAATCAATCCGGATTTTGGAGGAAGGAGATTACTTTGGATCGAAAAAATAAAACCTTTGTCCCATGGGATGCAAGAGATTCAAGAACCTATCCGGCGAGTAGTTATCAATCATAGATAATAATGCAAAGATTTTTTTAAATCTTTTGATTTAGTAATTATTTCTTCGAGACTAACCCCTGTTTGTTCACAGTATTTTTGAATCGATGGTTTTACTTCCTTTTCAATAAAATTTTTCTGAGGCTTGTAGCCAAAGAAATTAAATACAAACGAGGTTTTATCTGTATATTCTAAAAGCAAGAAAACCCAGAAAAAGGGGATAATCACACTTATCCACACAGACCAATTGATAGACAATAATATAAGAAAAGAAAGAATTCCAAAGATAAAACTTAATATTATATAAGTATAACCGCATTGAAACGTGCTGTTTCTATATTGATTTTTATCTATGAGAAGGGAATGGTAAATAACAATCCTAGATAGTGAATCTTGTTCCTGTATTGGATTGATTGTTGGCGAAATCATGCGTTTCAGAAAACTCACACTATTATCTTGTATTGAGTCTAGAATTGCCTCGAATTCTACTTTATAATAATTGTTTCCAATCAAAAATTCATCGATGATTGGTTCAATAAATTTCTTATAAGCAGATCTCTCTGCTTCCTCTACATAAAAATAATAAAGTTCTAAATAATAGGCAGCACAGATAGATATGGAAACAGGTAATAAAGAAACGATAGGCTTCCAATTTGATTTGGATAAAATAGAAAAGACAGCAAACAGTATTAATTCTAATAATAAGATGGAGATACCCCATTTAAATAATGTTTTTTCAAAGAGTATGAATTTTTTCTTCCAAATTTTACTCTCTAAAACAATTGCAATCCAGGAAATTCTTTTTTTGGTTTCATCAGAAAGTATTCTATCGACTACGATTATTTCTCCACAGTAAGGACATGACGCATCTAAAATAGTAATATGACCGGAGCACGATTTACATTTTAGAAATTGATTTTCGTTAGGATTCATAGATTAGATAACATAAATTGGAATGAGCAAAGTAGTCTTTTCTAGAAGTAACGTTTCGAATTGCTTCAATTAAATCATTTTGACTTAGATTTCTTGCTTCTAATTCTTTATTTAAAGTTGGTAATATTTCTTTTTTGGCATATTGAATGATTTCAGACTCATAGTATTCTGCGCTTTCTTTTTGAATCGAATATAAAATATAAGTAACTGGACTTAGAAGTAGAGCGAGGCTAATGCCGATTAACCAATCCAAAGTTGTAATATATCCAAAGATTCCAAAAAGAATTGGGATGCTAAACCATAATAAAGATAAACTTTTTTTTATTGAATCATTTGTTCCAAATTTATTATAAATTTCCGAGGATAGATTTTTAAGAAAGTCATGCAGCCATTCTAGTTGTTTTGGGTCAGGCGCTGTGTAGGTAAGTCTAATTTGACAATAGGGACAATTGGTCTGACCATTTAAAATATTTGCGCCACAAGAAATACAATTTATAAAGGAGTGATACATTTTGATACCAATTTTATCTGATGATAGATTGAATTGACTCATTGTAAAGTGATTTATCAAAAATACAAATTACAATTTCAAATTTTGTAATACATTCGTTATTTATATTTACCTCCTGGATTCATAGGATTTCATCCTATTTGAATTGGTAACTTTAAATAAATGAAATAGTTTTTTTCCTTTCACTTTGGTAGAAAAATATGATCGAATTCAAATATGGATAACAAAGTCTTCTGAGAAAGAGACATTTCCCAAAATATAGAAATGGATCAAACAACTTTCGATTACAGCCATTATAGTTTTCCCTCTATCTAAACATAAGAGGAAAAACCGTGATCTAAAATGAATCTTCTTTATTTCTAGGCACTTACCTTTTTCGTTTCCTTTAAGAGTCGGTAGATAAAATAAAGAGGATACAGTAATAAATATAAATTTGGAATCCACCAATTAGGATCAAAGTCTGATCTGATCGTCCAAAAACTAACAGCTTGTAACCCCGAGATACTAGTGAATAAAAGAGAGATGAGAGCAAGCCTTTCAAATAAAAATGGATTCTTTTTTATATAAAATAAACTCGAAAGTCCCGTGAGTGGAATGAATAGATCGAGTGGGAGAAAAGACCAATTCCAACTCATAAGAATTGGATTTGTATAATCTTTAAAAAGGAATTCTTCTGGTATTAATTTTAAATACGTTATACTCCAATAAATAATCATTCCTAGATCAGTAATGAGAAAGAAAAATTTTAAGAGACGGATTTCTACTGTATTGAAAAATGTTTTCATACTTTTCCTTCTATCAAATTTGTTACTAGATTATCTTTTTGATTTACTCGAATTAGTTCAGATTCATAATTTGGAAATTCCGTATTCATCCATTTATCCCACCATGTAAAATAAAGACCATAGTTTCCATTGAATTTAGAGTGATGTAGATTATGATGCACGCTAGTAGTCTTCCAGTTCAAAATTGGGATTTGTAACCAATTTTTAGGATAAATTTCATATCCCATATGTCCAATAACGTTAAACCCAGTCATTAGAATTTGAAAAATCAGTAAGCTATAAAAATGAGTTGGAAAACTAAAAATAAAAATAGGTATGATTCCATATTCTACAATTGCTTCTAATGGATGAAATGAGAAAGCAGTGTAAGGAGTTGTATCAACCGATTCATGATGCACTTTATGTATATATTTATAAATTGGTTTTAAATGCATAAAACGATGTGCCCAATAAAAATAAGCATCATGTAGTATTAACATAAATAGAATAGAAAGAAAGAAATATCCCCATCCATAGGTTGATATATCCTCATAAATCTGAGTATAGCCTTGTTTCTGTAAAAAATAAGCTACCATATCAATTATTGCAAAAAGGAAAAGTGAATATATAGAGTGAATGATTTCTGTTTTAAATTGTGCTTTATCTGCTTTTTCTTTTTCTTGAATTCTTTTTTTTGAGATTTTCCATTTCCAAAATAGTAGAAATGCGATACTTCCTAAGCCAAAGTATAAAACCAAACTGATACTAACACCTGTTAGCCAGTAAAAAAAATAATCTAAAAATGTTTCCATAATAATTCTCCATTCCATATTTCTTAAAAGAATAGACAATCTAAAAGATGGGTTTTGAGGGTTGATTTATTTGATCTAGATCAAAAAGTTAAGAACGGATTCTACTCAATGTTTCGTTTGTAATTCCAAGGAATGAAGCTATGTGTCCAAGTTTTACTCTATGAAATAAATCTGAATATCTATTTAGAAAATGAGTATATCTTTCTTTCGCGGTTTGATGTTGTAAGGAGATAGCTCTCTCTTCTAATTCAATAAAATATTTTTCCATCAAGATTCTACCGATTCGATTGAGTTCCATATGCTTTGAATATAATCTCTGTAAATCTTCATAAGAAATTGACGTTAACTGACAGTCTTCTAGTGCTTCAATGGTTTCAATCAAAGGTTTTCTTGATACAAATGAATAAATAGAAGTAACGAATTCTTGTTCTTTTGCAAACCAAGTTGTGATGTTTTTTCTTTTTTGAAAATAAAATCCTCTGAGTAGTCCTTCATTTACAAAGTAAAGATGGTTTGCTGTTTGACCTTTTTCTATAAGATATTTTTTCTTCTTTAGAGAAAGTATTTTTGTATTTTTTGATAGTTCTTCTTCAAGAGAATTACTTAAAGGAAAAGTTGCAGATAAAGTTGTGATCAGATAATTCATCTGCTCTGATCATCGGTCATATAAAGTGTGATTTCCTGATTTTTTTTCTAGCAGTAAATTGATTTCCTTTACAGGAATCTATTGTTTAATACAATCAATTACATTATCATAAATATTATTAAATGAAGAATATATTTTTAAATACCAAAAGAACCAAAAATGATTTATCAAAAGAACAAGCGGATCAATTCCTTTTAGAATTAGCAGAATCTGGTCGTAAAAATGCATTTTTAATTTCAATTATTTTAATTCTCATTCATATTCCACTTTTATATCTAGATTTTTATCGATACCAATGGGGTTTTTGGGAAAAGCAAGAAGCCTTTTCTGAAATAGCCTGGATGCATATAATTTTAGTAGTAGTTCTATCTTTTTATTCTATATTCTATCTAATTTTCAGATATCATAGCTCATTTTGGATCAATTTATATGCTTATATTTTTATGAGTTTTTTTATACAAATATGGGCTGCAGTCTTTTCTGCAATTGATCAAAAAATATTTGGGGATATGTCAATCTATGCGATTGCGATATTTGGACTTCCCTATATTTTTCATATCCCAATCATATATGAAGGTTTAAAAATTATATTAGCACAAATTGTTTTTGTTTATTGTATTTTTCGTTTTAACATCAATCCCGACAAAGTCGATGGAATTTTGATTAACTCAACGGTATCTGTGATTCTCGCATTTGTAGCATCTAGAATAAATTACTCTTATCAAGAAAGTAGATTTATCCAAATTAGAAAAATTGAAGAGCAGAAGATAGAATTGGAAAAGAAAAATGAATCTCAAGATATCGTGTTAAAAGTAGTAGCACATGATCTCAGAAATCCTCTTTCGAATATTATTGGGTTTATCTCTGTTATCCGCATGAAATATGCTGATATGAATCTAACCGGGTATTTAGACCTAATGGAAAAGGTAAGTCGTGGAGCTATACAAATTATTCAGGATTTGGTAGAAGTCATTGGGTTAGAAAATAATTCAAATCCTCTAACGTTTCAAAAGATAGAATTAAATCAATATATAGAACAAAGCATTTACATGAATCAAAATATGGGAGCGAAAAAGGAAATTGTTTTAAATTTTAGTCCAGATAAAGGAGCGATTTTTGTAAATATCTCTCCCGAAAAATTCTCACGTGTGATTGAGAATTTACTATCCAATGCAATTAAATTTTCAAATACAAAGAGTGAAATCAGAATCATAGTAAAAAAAGAATCTGATAAAGCGAAAATAATTATTCAAGATTTTGGCATTGGAATTCCTTTTTCCATACAGAAAAATCTTTTTCAAAAGTTTTCAAATGCTAGAAGAAGAGGAACAGAAGGAGAAATGTCAGTTGGGCTTGGGATGTATATTGTATATGAAATTGTCACTCTACATAGAGGCAAAATAACATTTACCTCTGAAGAAGGAAAAGGCACTACTTTTATTATAGAATTACCAATTATTATTTAATCGTAATCTTTCTTTTCTGATTTGAGAGCTTATAATATTCATCCATCATTCCTTCTCTCTCTGCAAATACTTTCGCAATTATGAGAGAAATGTATTCTCCAAGAGAATTGGATTCAATGCTGGAAGTGAGTGCTTCATTGTGATGAAATCGTATAATTGGATGGTTCCCAAAGCTAGATTTTGCATTGGTTGCAAGAAAGAAAATATCTCCACTTGTATTTGTTCCAACGGGAATACCATCGGTTAACGGGTTATAGTCTCTTACATCTCTATACTCATCTGAATCAAACTCAAAAATCTCGTCTTCTTTTAAATGTTCTTCCAAAATTTCTTTTATATCTTCTCTGAGTGCAATCATCCTATCAAGGGGACCGAACTCTATATCGCCTATTGATTCGTGAAGCAAAAGAGTCTTTTCTAGTTCATCAGGAATTTTTACTTTGAGTTTTTTAGAAAGTTCTTTAATTTTCTTTTCAGAGGCTGGCTTTATTCGCTTCAATTCTTTGGATCCAATTTTCCATTCTTTTAATAGAGCCATTGCATTACTCGGATCATTCGGCAATACATCTGGTAGATGAATGGCTTGGACTTTAGATTTGCCAAGAGAATGTCCGTGTCTTTTGAGTAAGGCTTCTAATTTCTTTTTGCCTTCGCCATCTCCTTTCGCAAGGAGTGGTAAAAATAGATTAGCTACTACTGGATTTTTTAAATCCTCTGAGAATTGAATTTCTTTGATCGTATAAAATAATACCCAAAGTTTATCGTCATTCCATTTTAAGTTTTGTATGTGTATTGCTATTTCTTGCATTGAATCAATTTCTTCTTTATAAGCAAATATTCTTTCTATTGTAGACGTAAGAAGCTGTAAGGCATAAGATGATTTGTCTGCTGTTCCTTTTTCTAAAATCCTAACACCTTTAATCGGGGCATTTGCAAATCCAATCTCTAGAAAGTGAATGAGATGCCTAATTCCATCTGCACCCAATAAATAATGTAAATCAAGAGAGTGGGGGAGTAGATAGGGTTTTTTCTCATAGGCAGACGTGAAGATCCGAAATGTCTTTTTTAGAATTTCTAAATTACCGGAACTATAAGCATGATTTGCGACTATCGTCCATGCGTCAAAAATCGCATAACCTGGATAAATACTGTATTGAGTTTTTTTAACAGATAGGATTTTATTTATTTCTATTTCTAATTCGCCAAGAAGAGATTCGTCTCCCTCTATTATCTTTGTAGCAAATTCGAGTTCCTTTACCATAAGTAGGTTTTCTTCATTTATTATGGAAGGGCAAGAATTTATAAAGGAAGGACTGAATAAATTAGAGATTTAGAGTTCTTTAATCTTGAAGGTTTTTTGAAAAAAGGAACGAAGTTACCCACTGTGTATAAGTTGGATCTTTTTTTAGAGCTTTTAACTGCCCCAAAAAAGTAGATTTTTTGAAAAAATTTATCCAAAAACGCAATTTTTTTTATTTACAAAATGAACTTTTCTATGTATTAGCACTCTATATATATGAGTGCTAAAAATAATTAGCACTTAATAGACTAGAGTGCTAAAGGAGAAACTTATATGCTATTAAATGTAATTGAGAGAAATGGAAATGGTTCTTCCCTATGGAATGAGTTGGATAGACTGCATGATGAGCTTGCAGGCGGTTTTTTCTCCCTTGGAGGCTCAACCAGAAACTATCATAATCCACCAGTAAATGTGTATATTAACAAAGATGAGGCTTTGTTGTCTGCTTTGATCCCTGGTTATGACCCACAATCAATTGAATTATCAGTTATTGAAAATAAGGTTCAGATCAAAGGAACTCAACCAAAAGAAGTTACTGGAGAAAAATACGAATTGCATAGACAGGAAATCGATCAAAGAGACTTCGAAAGAACCATCGAACTTCCGTTTAGAGTAGATGCTGAAAAAGTAGATGCAAAGTTTAAAAATGGAATTTTGAACGTAAAGCTTCCTAAAGCAGAAGCAGATAAACCTAAGAAAATTTCTGTTCAGTTGGAAAACTAAGAAAGGAGTGAAATATGTTACAACAAGAACTACAAAAACAAGAAAGTAAAAATACAAATTTGGATAAAGTAACTCGCAGATACATAACACCATCTGTTAATATCTATGAATCAGAAGAAGAAACATTGATTCTTTTTGATATGCCAGGAGTGGATGAAAAATCTGTGGATATTTCCTATGAAAAAGATGTTCTCACTGTTGAAGGTAAAAACTCCTATTCAGTTCCAGAGGGCTTTGAAGGAAGCTATGTAGGGTTTAAGACAGGGGATTATATTCGAAAATTCAATGTCAATAAGCCTATTGATTTAGAGAAATCTAAAGCGGTGATGAAAAATGGAAGATTAAACCTTCACCTTGCAAAAGTAAAACCAAACACGACTAAAATTGAGGTTAAGACCGAGTAGCCTCTAACCTATTTCCCTATTATTCATTTTGGGTCGAGCCAACCTCTCTTGGTTCGACCCTTTTTTTGCTATAAACTCTTGACAATATCATTTCTGAAAGAAATGGTTGCCCTATGAAAAAATTAACTATACTACCATTATTACTCTTTTTACTCCAATGTACCTCTACAGCTAACGTTAAGTTGCTACCAACAAATGAGGTTTCTGGAATAGAAACGATCTGGAAAAATAAGACTGTTGGAAAAGGTTCTGATTTTTCTATAAAGGTCTCCAGCTTTCTTTTTGAAGACAGAAATCTGTTTTTTTTAAAAGATGGAAAACCAATTGGAAAAGGGGAATTAAAAATTACTCCCTCAGTTCCACTTTTACTTTTAGGATGGATTCCACTTGGAATTCCTTATCTATGGCTTGCCACTGTTTCTGAACAACAAACCTTCGATTTAACTGTAGATCTAAAAAGAGCAGCTGAAAGTCCTTAATTATTATAAGTCTTTAAAAACTGCCTTTCTCTTCTCTTCAATAGCCGAGAGACTTTCTACGAAATCTTTTGATAAAAAGTTTTGTGCTTGTGCTTCGGCTTCTTTTCGAAGGGCACTTTGTAGTGCTTCATAGTCACTTAGATTTCTCTTTAGAAGTCTGAGTGCAAGAGGACCACTTTCCCCTAAATTGATAGCTAGTTCTGTTGCCCTTCTTTCTACATCATCAAAAGGCACAACATCGTGGCAGAGACCTAGTTTATAGGCTTCTTGTCCTGTTAAAATTTCTGCAAGCATAAGCAAATAATTTGCTTTATCCAAACCAAATAGCTCTTTTACTAAATAAGAAGAACCCATCCCTGGGTGAATTCCTAGTTTAACAAAATTGAAAGAGTATTTACTTTCCATTGAGAAAACACGTAGATCACAGGCAAAAGCAAGAGAAAGTGCGGCTCCTATAGCATGACCGTTTACAGCGGCAACGACCGGAAAAGGAAGAGTCCGAACTGATAGGAAGTAGTTATAGAAAGTAAACATGTCCTTTTTATTGTCTTCAAAGGACTTTTCCTGAAAGGATTTTAAAAAGTTCAGATTTCCACCAGATGAAAAAATATTATTTCTACCTGATATGATCAGGCAACGAGGCAAAGGATTTCTTTTTTTGAGGGATTCAATGTATTCGTAGAATTCTTGTCCCATTTCCCAGGTCATTGAGTTTCTTGTTTCTTCGTGATTTAGATATAATTTTTCGATTAGAATAGAGTCTAGCTCGATTGTTTCTGATTCTAAATATTGCATAAATTCTTCCTATATTCTAGATTTTATCCCTCTCGTGTGGATTCTGTAACAATTTGAAAAAACATAAAAATTTGCAAATTGTAATTTGCTAATTTGCATATTTTTTGACGATATTTAATTTATGGCAGTCGGAAGAACAGACTCAATGCAGGAATTGATTACCCAGATGGAATCCATCTACGGGGAAACAATTATTGGCACTGATGTGAACTTGATTAAACATCTTTTTTATTATCTACGTTTTGATAATACAGAATTTGTATTTGAATATGATGATAGAATCATGTCCGTTGTTGTGCACAATGTTCTGCAGGATTTTGTGGAATTAAATGTTCCTGACTTTTCTGAGGCAAGTTCAAGAAGAGCAAAGATCAAATTTGAGATTATCAATGTTTTATATATTTTTGAAGTAATTATTGAAGATATACGTGGCTCCATTGTAAAAATAAAGTTACCAACTGAATTGCAATCTGCTGAAATGCGTCAGTATAGACGTGTTGCCTGCGATGATTTATTTATGGATTTTATAATCCTGTTTAAGTCTTTCAAAGGGGGACGTTATGTGAGTGGCGATAACATCCATGCAGAAAGACAATTTACTCATCTCTTTAGAGAAATCAAATTTGATGTTCCCAATTTGAAACTGATGAATATGATTATTACAGATTACATTCGAAGAGTTTCTGATGAGTATGAGTTAGTAATTTATAAACCTGGGGATGGTCATGATTTTATAAAGAATACACTTGCTAGAGACAATAAAACTATTTATGTTTCTGATTGTGCTTATGTAGATTCTTATATTGAAGACTTAAAATCCAAATATTATAAAACTTTCTTTGATATTTACCAAGATAAAGTGAAAGAAGTCGGAGACTTTCAAGCTAGAAAATTTTTTGAAGTAATGCAAAAAAGAGAAAATAGAGCCTTTATGGTTTCTTATATCATTTCTCCTATCACACTTTTTGACAGAGTCATTGGGCATATTAAGGTCTACAGCACAGCGATGGATAAGCATATGCTCACTACTAGTGATTTAGAATATATCCATGAAATGACAGAGATTTTTAGTTATGGTCTTACTAAAATTGCAATTAAGGGAAATAGTTTCAATGATATTTACACGAATACACGAATTGTAGATATTAGCATTAGTGGTTTATTGTTTGAGATCTCTGATGAAAGTCTATTTCAATATCTAAAAAAGCATTCTAGTATTAAAATGTATATCCCAATGGGAAAATATAAGTTGGAAATCAATGGGGAAATTATACGTTATATAGTCGCGGATGACGGATTTAAACTAGGCGTGCATTTCTTCTCTTCTAATCCTGGAGATATGAAAGTTTTAGAGACCTATATCTATGAAAAGAAAGGCAATGTCCTTTCTGAATAAGATTCGATTTTTTATGATTCTACTTATAACGACTGCGATTCTTACAGAGAACGTATACAGTCAGGAAGAGGAACGGGTTCATTCTTTAACTGGGATTCTAATGGATTTTGAAGAAGCAGAAATTCAAAAGAATCAATCGAAGTTATTTACCCATAAAGCAAAAATCTTTTTTGGGAAAATGAATGAATCGAAATATGCTGAGTTTTTATTTCAGGGCTTTTCAACAGATAAGTCGGTTTGGACGGGGTATAAAATTGGAGATAGATTGGAAGTTTTCTTTCCTATGGCGGCATATTTAGATTATTCTCCAGAAAAACCGATTCCACTTTATAAAGTGCAAAAGAAAAATCCAAATCTAGAACGTATACTTGTTTATAAGAAAGAAGTAAAAGATTTGGAAATACAAAATCATTTACAAACTCTAAATTGTTTTTATACAAAAGGAATGGATTCTTCGAAAGGAAAAAAATATTATTATAAAACGGGAAAAAAATATATTCTTCGCTTTCTGACTAAGGAATCATTTCTTGCCTTTCCCAAACTGCAGTCAAAAAATCCTTTGATTTATGAAATCTATATTCCTGATTGGGATATTCAAAAAGACTAATTTTCTAATTCGAAAGTTTTATCAATAAATGGACACATTTATTTTAACGTGAGTTCGGTGTAAGACATGTTTCTTTTGATCACCCCCGAATTCCACCCGATGCTATTCGCATCCAATACCGACGGGGCGATTATCGGGGATATCTAGATCTATAGATTCCCGATATCGCTTGGCGGTTGCGGCGATAGCGGGTGGAATTTCGGGAATGACGGTCTAAATAATTTGTCAAATCCTTATATCGAATTCATGTTATTTTAGAAAAGGAACGATTCTATGAAAATCTTCTTTTTTTAATTCTTCGGGTCTTAGTTTTAAATCAATCTTACAATTACTCATTGCTTCTAAAATTTCTTTTTGAATCTCCGGATAATTTTCAGTAAATTCTTTTGAGTTTAAAAAGGGAGCCTCTGAAATAGATTTGCCTATCGTTTTTCTTTTTCCCCAGAAAAGAGATTTGAGTAGAAGTTCAAATTTTTCGATTTGCGTGGGAGTAAAACTGTTTTGGGTTGGAACAAATTGAATGAGTGCAGAACTTGCTTCTGGCTTTGGATAAAAACAAGTAGGAGAAATTTTTTTTAAGTAAGTGAATTTTCCAAATATGGATAGGAAGATAGAAAGAGAGGAAATCTCATTACAAATTCTGTCTGCGAATTCTTTTTGCACCATAAAGATTGCGCCTGTTAGATGGGGAATCGACTTGATCGAGGAAATTAAAATATCACTTGTGATATAGTAAGGAAGATTTCCGGTCAAATAAACAGTCTCATCTTTTAAAATATTTAAATTTTTTAGAACATCTCCTTCGGATAATACGAATTTGCCGCTTTGAAAGTATTCTAATTCTTTCATATGTTCGATGTAGACTGGATCAATTTCAAATAGGACTAATCTTTGATTGAGTTGTGCGAGTTTATGAGTGAGAGCGCCGAGTCCAATCCCTATTTCTGCGAGACATGAACTTTGAGCCAAAGCATTTTTATCTATCGATTGAATGATAAAATCTAGAATGTTTGGATCTATAATAAAATTTTGTCCCCATTTTTTAAGCGGGTTTGCATTTTTAGATTCTAAGAAATTTCTAATTTTAGAAATACTATAATATGGATACTCATAACTCATCTGGTGTAATAAAATTCCACTTGGGATTTATTCCAAGTAAGTTTTTATTTTGATTCCAATCTTTTGTATTGTCGTTTAGTCGATATGCAAATAATAAAATAATTTTTCCTCCTTCGAGTCTTGTATTCCTTTGAAGCTCATATAAAGAATCTATATGAGGGTAGAAGAGGATCAGGTTATTGAAATTTCTTTTGGAGGCATTTTGATTCTGAGAGAGGAAGGGATAAATCTTTTCCCAATCAGATAGTTTTTCTTTTGAATATAGATTGGAATCAATTGATTTGGACTGACATAGACTTGCAAGGGAAAGACAGGATTCTTCTTCTATGTAGATGGAGTGGATTGTTTTTGTGCAAAACTTTTCCTTTAGTAATTTCTGAATTTTGTATTCACTGTATTTACAGATTCCCCCAAGATAAATTTCATTTTTATCTCTCACAATATAATAATCAGAGCCAGCAGAGACTTCTAGATTATTATGATTTTTTTCCGAATCTGGATAAAGAGTATAACCAAAATAGAAAAAACAAATTAAAAAAAGAAAGGATAGAATTGAAAATCTACGACTGTATTTTTTGAAAATCAAAGAAGTTTTCTCTTTTAAAAAAAACTTTTTTTCCAGTAGAATAAAACTTAATAAAAGTAAGATTAAATAGAATAGATAAAACTTTAAATGAAATAGATAGGAAGAAAATACGGTGCGATAGAATCCAACGGAAGAGGAGAGGTGATCGGAAAGATAGAGAATACTTCTCAGAATGAATTCTGAATAAGACCAAAGTATTTCTATTCCTATTTGAAATAGATAAGTGACTGGAGTTAATAGATTGAATAAGTTTTTATTCCATGAAAATATAAATTGTAAATATTGTTCCAAGGTAAATTGGAAAAAAAGAGAAATATAGAGTAGTGGCAGGACTAGAGACGTTAAGGGAACTAAAATTAAATTTAAAAAAATAGAACCAAAACTAAACGATTTAAAATAGAAAAGTAAAACAGGATAAGTTCCAAGACTTGCAGAAAGAGAGATAGAAAAATTTTCCGTGAAGAAGTTTTTAATTTTCCCAAAGAATAATTCATCCAAATTTTTTTTCAAAAATAAAATTCCAGCAACCGCGAAATAAGATAAATTAAAGGAGAGTGTTAGAAAACTCTCTTTATCTAAGAGGAGTAGAATGGCAGCAGAAACTAATATTAAATCAATGGATTTCATTTTTCGAAAAAACAGATTGCCGATTATGTAAATAGACGCGAATACATAAGCGCGCATAAGAGAAATGGGAAAATTCAAAAGATATAAATAGATAAATGCAAATAAAATAGGAACGATTCTCTCTGTATAATAATTTAAAAAAGGAAGTCTCTTTGCAAAAAAAAATAGAAAACCCATAAACACACCGATATGAAGACCTGAGGCCGCAAATAAATGAAGAATTCCTCCTTCTCTAGCTTTTTCTTTAAATTCATTTTCTAAATAACTCGCATCACCAAAAAACAAACCCATTGCTATATCATTTGCATAGTCGGTTATACCGGCTCGTTCTAATAAACTTTCGGTTTTAAATTTAAAACTTTTTCTAGGATCAATTTTATACGAGATCATTTCACATTTTTTTTCTCTGATCTGAATGAATTGAAAATTGAATTTTTTTAAAAATCGAAAGTATTCTTCTTTATCCGATTCTTTTTTTAATAGAATAGAATTGGGATCACATTGAAAACTAGGAAGTAAGGAATCTTTCTTTTTCCTTTTTATAATTGCTCTAAATTCTTTTGTGCCTGCTTTTATGATTGCTTCATAAAAGTTTCTTTTATTTTCCTTTTGGAATGTGATTAATATTTTTTTGTTTTGAGATAGGGAATAAAAGTCTTCTTCTGTTAGGGAATTCGACTTTATGTCTTGTGAAAGAATGAAAAAATAAATAAAACTACAAGAAAATCCAAGGATTGTTGCGGCTAATCGAAAGTATCCGCAAAGAATAAAAAGCAAAAATAAAATAATGGATACTAAAAAAAGGTATAAGTTTCCCCTTATGTCCTGTATAAAAGGAAAAAATAAAAATCCAACACAGAAATAAGCTACTTGTGCGGCTGGTTTAAACTGAAAAAAGAATTTCATATACATAAAAAGAGAATGAAAACTTCAAGAATGTGCACAAAAAATTCAAAAGATTACGTATTTGCACAAAAAAAATTTTTAAAATTTAATATCTTGGAAGTAAAAACTTAGTTATGAAAGATTTATATATTAGTATATTAGAAAATACTAATATAATTTGAGTAAATAAAATCAATATTGATTGAGAAAATTAAAATTTTGAAACAAAAAATCAAAAAAGTATATTATGAAGATGAAATTCAAAAAATAATTTTCATTCCTGTTCTATTCAGAAAAATTTTAAAAAAAATATTTTTTTGATCTTTTTTTTTCTCACTAAATTAATATTATTTTTGACCTTTTAGGTAGAAAAAAATACAACGTAATCCCTACCACGAGTGAATTTATCCACTTAGGTAGATGTTATTGACTGAAGTTATTGACACACTGTAAAAAAATATGACAGAGAAACCTATGAAGATATTACACGAAGAAGAATCAATTTTTAACAAAGATAAAAAAATGGAAATTGAAATATTATACAAATGTTCCGGCTGTTCAAAGATGGAAAAAAAACTATACCAGCAAAGACTTTGTAAGGCATGTTTATCAAAAGCTTTTAAGAGGTTAATAAAAGTAATCGACTCAGTAAGAAAATAATTTCCTTTTATCCCACAGCTAAAGAAATGGTAAATACAATCGGTTCGGTTGTATAATTTTTAACTTACAGATTTTTTTATTTAGATATTTATTTATCAAATATAGAAAAAAGAACGGGCTAACATGGATTATCCTTTTAATGAGATCGAAAAAAAATGGCAAGATTATTGGGAAAAAAATCAAACATTCCGAACGGATATAAATAGTAGTAAAAATAAATTTTACTGTTTGGATATGTTTCCTTATCCAAGTGGAGCAGGTCTCCACGTAGGTCATCCAGAGGGATACACTGCAACAGACATAGTTTCCAGATACAAAAGGATGAGGGGATTTGAAGTTCTCCATCCTATGGGATGGGATGCTTTTGGTCTTCCTGCAGAACGCTATGCAATGCAGACTGGCATTCATCCGAGTGTCACAACAAAAAACAACATAGATAATTTTAGACGCCAAATTAAGATGCTCGGTCTTTCCTATGATTGGGATCGAGAGATTTCGACTACCGATCCCGATTATTTTAAATGGACTCAATGGATATTCTTAAAAATATATAATTCTTATTTTGATAAACGAGTCGGAAAAGCCAGACCGATTATGGAGCTTATCAAACGATTTGAAGAAGATGGCACAGCGGGCACAGGCTATGCAAATAAATTTACAAAAGATGATTGGCTTCGTATGTCTCTTGTTGAAAAGGAAAAAGTCCTTTCAGATTTTCGTTTAGTTTACCAAGCTGAAATTCCTGTCAACTGGTGTGAGGGACTTGGAACTGTTCTTGCGAATGAAGAGGTTGAAGAATGGACGAACAAAGGTTATACCGTTGTTCGAAAGCCTATGCGTCAGTATATGATGCGTATTACTGCCTATGCAGAAAGACTTTTAAGCGATTTAGATTTAGTCTCTTGGCCTCAGTCCACCTTAGAGATGCAAAGAAACTGGATCGGTAAAAGTGAAGGTTTAGATTTAGACTTTATTACTGAGTCTGGAGAACGTATAACGGTCTATACAACCAGACCTGATACAATTTTTGGAGTAACCTATTTAGTATTAGCTCCAGAGCATCCTCTTGTAGATAAACTGACAACTTCTGAAAATAAAAAAGCAGTCGAAGAATATAAATTAGCCGCATCTAAAAAAAGTGAAATTGATAGAACAGAACTCAGTAAAGAAAAAACAGGAGTCTTCATCGGATCTTACGTAAAAAGTCCTGTGGGCGCGGAAGGTCTTATTCCGATTTGGATTTCAGATTACGTCTTAGCTAGTTATGGAACAGGAGCTATTATGGCGGTTCCAGCACACGATAGTCGCGACTTTGCCTTTGCAAAAAAATTTAATTTACCAATTAAACAAGTCATTGAAGGACCTGCTCCAGTTACAGAAAGTTTTGATTCAAAAGAATCAACTTGTATCAACTCATTTAGTGAAGAGTTAAATATCAATGGACTCGGTTATTTTGAAGCCTCCATTAAAGTTGCAAATTGGATTGATGCAAGAGGTCTTGGAAAAAAGAAAACACAATACAAATTAAGAGATTGGCTTTTTGCTAGACAGAGATATTGGGGGGAACCAATTCCACTCGTGCATTATGAGGTT
The DNA here is from genome assembly GCA_035345875.1 of Leptospiraceae bacterium. Taxonomy (GTDB): domain Bacteria; phylum Spirochaetota; class Leptospiria; order Leptospirales; family Leptospiraceae; genus UBA2033. The sequence continues at coordinate 31,786 of DAORDH010000043.1, forward strand.
GGTTTTACACGCGATATTCCTGAATCAGAACTCCCTCTTACTTTACCTGACTTAAAAGAATTTGCTCCCTCTGGAACAGGAGAATCTCCTTTAGCCAATGCAAAAGATTGGCTTCCCTATAAACACGAAAGGTTTGGAATGGGTAGAAGAGAGACAAATACTATGCCTCAGTGGGCGGGCTCTTGTTGGTATTATTTAAGATATATAGATCCAAAAAATGATAAAGCGATATGCGACAAAGATTTAGAGAAGAAATGGATGTCCGTCGATTTGTATGTAGGAGGAGCTGAACACGCAGTTCTTCATTTGCTTTATTCTAGATTCTGGCATAAGATTTTATTCGATTTGGGCGTTGTATCGACTCCTGAACCTTTTAAAAAGTTAGTTCACCAAGGACTTATCTTGGGAGAAGACAAAAAGAAAATGTCTAAGTCCTTAGGTAATGTTGTAAACCCAGATGATGTAGTAAAAGAATTTGGAGCAGATACACTTCGTCTTTTCGAAATGTTTATGGGACCTTTTGATATGGTAAAACCTTGGAGCACAAAAGGTGCAGAGGGAATTTTCAGATTCTTAAACAGAGTATGGAGACTCTTTCATGGGAAAGAAGGTGAAGTATTCCAAGTGGATGATTCCGAACCAGATTTAGATCAATTAAAGAGTCTTCATAAAACGATTAAGAAAGTAGAAGAGGGGATTGAGAATTTTACATTTAACACTGCAATTGCGCAGATGATGATTTTTGTAAATGAAATGACTCCAAAGCAAACTCGTCCTAGAAAAGTTTTAGAACCATTTGTTTTGGTTCTCGCTCCTTTTGCTCCTCATATTGCGGAAGAACTTTGGTTAAAATTAGGAAATACAAATACACTTTCCTATGAAAATTTTCCATCCTTTAATCCAGATTATCTACAAGAAGATACAATCACAATTGTAGTGCAAGTAAATGGAAAGTTAAGAGGAGAGTTTACCGCTTCCAAGACAATAACACAAGAAGAAGCGATTGCAGAGGCAAAAAAATTAGAAAAGGTTCTTCCTTTCTTACAAGATAAAACAATAAAAAAAGAGATTTACGTGAAAGAAAAATTAGTGAACCTTGTTGTAGTCTAGTAAGGGGACAATCATGAGAAATGCTCTAATTATTTTTAGTTTTATTTTAATTCTATTTTGCAAACAGAAAGAAGTTACAAATGCAGAAGTAGCGCAAGCTGCTCCGAAAGCAGAAAAAAAAGATTTCTATGCAGATGGAACAGTTGCGGATGAAGAAGAAACAATCGGTGGGAACAAACAAAGAAAAGAAAGTGAGGAGGTAAAAAATATTCCGGGTAATCTGGATAAACCGCTAAATCCAATTACAGACGCTGCCAAGACTCGTTTCCTTGAATACAATATCCAACTCAGCTATAAAGTAGAGGATATAAATAAGACTAGAGAGAACCTACTAAATATTGTAAAAAAGGATTCTTTTATTTCTAGATCACAGACTAATTTAAGCACTGGATATGAATCTATGTTTGTGCAGATTTATATCCCTGTCGGGACTATGTATCAAACTTTGGTTGAATTAGATAAATTAGGGCAACTAACGTATGAAGACATCCAAACAGAAGACTTAACTGATAAGAATGAAGAACAGAAAATTAAACTTAGCAGAGAATCGATTCGAGGAAGTAGAAGATCTAGAGTTGCAAACAAAGGTTCTGTTGAAAATTGGAATTGGAAAGATAGAGAAGATGCACTCGAGAGAAGTGAAAATGCAGAAGACCAAGCTAAACTAGAATCCTGGAGAATCAAAGATAGAGTTTCTTGGGCAAAGGTCAATCTGACTCTATCAGGGAAAGAATTATCTAACCGAATTCAGTTTCCAAATTACAAAAATGCTTTCGTGAGCGCGATTAACTTTTTACTCGAAATATCTTATTCACTTGTATGGTTAGTTCCGGTTCTAGCTTTAGGATTTATATTATTTAAACTCTATCGAAAGATTAGAAGATAAGAAAATTAAAAATCACATCTTTTCACAAATAGCAAAAGATGTGAAAAAAAT
>DAORDH010000043.1:33932-37100 GCA_035345875.1 Leptospiraceae bacterium
TTTGTTCAGAAATGACAATATAAGATGAGTTAATAAATTTCCAAAAAATTTTGTAAGAAATTTGACGGGGATTCGCAAGGGAAAAAAACTGAAAAATTATGAATAAAGAAGTAACAGATCCTAAAGTCATCCATCAATTAATTGATTCCCTTTATAGAATCACTCCAACCTATATGGAAGTAGATGGAGAAGATATACCAGTCAAAGTATTAGACAATAGACCTCAGTCTGTTACAATTCGGACCCCAAAGGTTAATTCCCATACGAGAGAAAGAGTTCTTACGATGCGCAGTAAGGGAAATATTTTCATCAGCACATTTTTAGAAGTGGGTATGGATGATCTAGGGAATTGTATCTTACAACCTTTGAAACTTTTAATTAAAGATGCGTTAAACCAAGAAGATACAAACCAATTTATTGTTTCGAACGTGATCAATCAAAATGATATTTTTAAATCTTTGAGTGATGATAGAATCAATCAACTGATCAAGAAAGCTCCTAAAGTAAATTTCATGTTTGATTTTTTTGAAGTGTATATCAATGAAAGAATGAATAGTCGTATGAGACTCATGAATGCTCATGAAAAACCAATATTCATCCCAAATATTTCACAACCTGAATTAGTTCCTCAAAACTTTGTTCCATTCAATGAATACATCGCTCTCACAAAATCAAGTAACGTCTTAGATAAATATAAATCAGAAATTTGCGTTCCTATTAAATATAAAAATTTTATCATGATTGGCTATGTGCATGCAATGCATTCCACAAGGCTAGATTCTAATTCATTTAATACTTTTAAATTAGTTGCATCCTCTATTATCAAAGACATCCACTCAATTGGTGTTTTCGAAGAGTCTCGTGAGTCTTGTAAGGTGATTGAGGCAAATCCTGGATCTATTCGTTTTCTGCATCCACCGACTAGACTTGCAAGTAAAATCTTTTCTATGGGTGAAGTTGTGATCTTTGATTTGATTGCAAAATCAGGTCATAGAAAGTTCGTAAGAGGTGTGATCAAAGGGATCAAACCAACACAAAAAGACTATGCAATTGGTTGTGACCTATCTAGTAATACGCCGGAAGAAATAGCGGCATTGACTGAGTTTTTAGGGAGACATTAAGATTTTAATGTTGTAATTTTATTCATATACTGCTTAATACGATAATCAAATAGTAGGGGTTATATGAAAATAGGATTGATTGGTTCAGGTAGTTTTGGAACAGCTCTTGGCAGCCTTCTTGCGGATAAAGGCTATGATGTTTTAATGTGGACTCGTTCTCCAGAACAGGCAGAAGGAATTAATCTTCATCACAAAAATAAGAAACATCTTTCGGATTTAGTTTTACCAGAAAATCTAAAGGCTACTACCAATTTGGAAGAGGTAGTAAGAGACAAAGATTTATTATTATCAGCACCGCCGTCCCATGTATTAACAGAGATTATCCACAAGATCAAAGATTATATTTCCCCAAATTGCCCCATCGTTTCTGCCACTAAAGGTATTGAAAATGAATCTCTTCGAATGGTTTCTGAAATATTTGAGTCTGAACTTCCTGGCAGGCTTCATAAGAATCTAAGTTATCTATCAGGACCTAGTTTTGCTCGTGAGATTATTTCTAGAGTTCCGACAGTCGTAAGTATTGCTTCTAAAAATGAAGGAACTGCAAAGACTGTGCAAGAGATATTTAGCTTCACTTATTTTAGAACCTATTGGACTCCAGATGTTGTAGGAGTTGAACTAGGTGGGTCATTAAAGAATGTAATAGCAATTGCAGCAGGAGTTGTGGATGGACTTGGACAAGGACAAAACACAAGAGCAGCAGTTATTACACGGGGGCTAAATGAAATTACCCGCTTAGGAGTAAAAAAAGGAGCTGACCCATTGACTTTTCTTGGTCCTTCTGGAATTGGAGATTTGGTTCTCACTTGCTGTGGAGATTTGTCTAGAAATAGAACTGTTGGTATGAAATTAGGACAGGGAAAAACGTTATCTGAAATATTAGCGGAAATGAATGAGGTGGCAGAAGGTGTAAAAACTACAAAGAGTGCCTATGATCTTTCTAAAAAATTAGGAGTATCTATGCCAATTACAGAAGAAGTTTATAAAATGCTTTATGAAGAAAAATCTCCCAGAGAAGTTATGAGAGATTTAATGGGAAGAGATTTAAAAAGAGAGGGTATACATTAAAATGATTTATATAGTAACTGCACTTGCGCAAGAAGCCATTCCATTTATTCAGCATTTTAAATTAAAAAAAGACTTATCTCATACAAAGTTTGATATTTATAAAAATGAATTAATCACTCTAGTTGTATCCGGAACAGGAAAACTCAAATCATCTATCGCTACTACCTATTTACTAGTGAAAGAACCTCCTAAAAAATCAGACAAGATTTTAAATTTCGGGATTTGTGGTTCTGGCTCTGAAAAACACAAAAGTGGACAAATATTTTTAATCAATAAAATTGAGGATGTAACAACGGCTAAGACTTATTATCCAGAAATTCTATTTAGTCATTTGATACCCGAAGCGGGAATTGTAACTCATGAAAAGCCAGTCGTTAAAACAAAATCTACTCCTTCTACAGCGGGTCTTGTAGACATGGAAGTATCTGGTTTCTTTGAAGCAGCCAATACTTTTGTCCAGTCCCATAATATTATCATTATGAAAGTTGTTTCAGATCATTTGAGTGGAGAAAAGTTCACTGGTGCATTTATCCAAAGCATTGTTGAAAAAAATATTCCCCACGTAATTACAGTTCTCAATCAATCTAGAAAAAAACAATCTACTGCTGTTTCTGACTCTGAAATTTTAGATTCAAATGAATATAGAATTTTTGAAGATTTAAGTGAAGATCTAGGGCTTAGCACAACGCAAAGATTCCAAGTATTAGATCTAATCAAAGGGTATAAAATTAGAGGAGAAGGGGATTTAAATTTTTTAAAGGATTATTCGAAATCAAAGGCAATACATTCCAAGCAAGATACCAAAAAAGCTTTGGAAGAATTGAAACAAAAATTAGATACAAGTGGAGAATAGTTTCTTACTAACTTACCTTAAGCAAAAGATACGAATTGATACGTATGATAAAAGAAATTATTATATTAGATTTTTCTAATGAATCAATAAATAAGTGGGTTTGGGTGATAGCCCCAAGTGATAGTC
>DAORDH010000043.1:37200-46444 GCA_035345875.1 Leptospiraceae bacterium
TCCCTTTCTCTCACTTTCGCACGAGCGTTAGCGATTTTTTAAAGTGAGATATAAAATGAGTGAAGCAGAAGAAAAGATAGATTTATTTAGTGCAGAAGAGGCAGTGATTGCACAAGGTAATTCAATTTTAAAAAATAAAGAATTTACGGATAATCCACTTTTAGAGGAATACAAATCCTTACTTGAGCACTATCGTAAACTTTTAAATCAGGATAAAAAACTCATCAAGATCAGTGATGGACTGCAAAATAAAGTAAAAAAAGCAAAAAACGAAATAGAAAATCTAAATGAAATATCAAGACAGATTAGTATGTCGCTTGATTTTGATATAGTTTTCGGAAGTATATTTGAATATATAAAAGGTGGTTATGGATTCACAGGTTGTTGTCTAACACTTGTTAGCCAAGATAAATCCAAATGTAAAAATGAAAAATTCATTTCTACTTCAGAGTTTGACTCGCTTGTAGAAACTTATACAGGGAGAAATTATCAACTGAAATTTGGGAATGGTCCTATTACAGACTGTATTTTAAAAAATGAAGTAGGGATCTATCATGATCAAAATATTTTTGATATGGAAGATAGTTCTCACGCTGTAAAAAATGCATTTTTAATGCCGATTAGCATTGCAGGTGAAGTGATTGGAGCATTTAGTTTATTAGACAATTCAGGCATCAATTTAAAATCAGATGAAAAGGAATCCTTAAAGAAATTTGCAAATCATATTTCTGTTGTGATCAAGAACTCTAAGATTTATGAAGATTCAGAAAAAGCGCGAATCAAACAATTAGAAGAGTTTAATATGAATTTAACTCTAATCAATAAATCTCTGCAAAAATTTGTGCCAAAAGATTTTGTGCAATTTTTAGACAAAGAAAATATAACGGAAGTGCGACTTGGAGATTCAGTGCAACAAAATATGTCGATTCTGTTTTCAGATATTCGATCTTTTACAACGATTTCTGAGTCGATGTCACCTAAAGATAATTTTGGATTTTTGAATTCCTATTTAAAAGTAACAGGTCCTGTGATTCGAAAGAACAAGGGCTTTATCGATAAATACATTGGGGATGCTATTATGGCACTCTTCCCTGACTCCGCGTCTGACGCTGTGAATGCAGGTATAGAGATGTTAGATGAAGTCCATAAACTAAATGTAAAGAGAAAAGAGTGGGGCAGGCTACCAATTCAAATCGGAATAGGAATTCATACAGGTGCTCCAATGCTCGGAATCATCGGAGAAGAAAAACGATTTGAATTTACAGTGATTTCCGATGCAGTAAATCTTGCCTCTCGAATAGAAGGTCTTACAAAAGCATATTCCGCTTCTATCTTAATTTCAGAAGATACGTTAGCTGCTCTTCAAAATCCTGATAAATATATCTATCGAATGGTAGACAAAGTAAAAGTAAAGGGCAAAAACAATCCGGTCATTATCTATGAAATTTTAAATGGTAACTCAGAAAGAATTATTAATTTAAAACTTTCTACTAAGAAAAAGTTTGAAGAAGGTGTTGAACTTTATTTAGAAGAAAAGTTTGATGACGCCTCTATCCTCTTTAAAGAAATTTTAAAAATAGATCCAAAAGATACGGCAGTCTCCCTTTATTTAGAACGAGCCAAATATTATAGTGTGCATGGTGTCCCCCTTAATTGGGAAGGCGCTTGGAAATTGGATAGTAAGTAGAATTTTTTTGTCAGATAACTCTTTTTGTAAAGAAACTCCTAATTAGATTTTGAATTGAGCTTCTCTAAAAGAGAAGATGTTTGAATTATTGGAATAGAATCGTTTCAAATTGTCGATAGTTGTAATGTATGCATATAGGTAAAGCTTATACATTTAAAGAAGTCATTAATTGGACACGCAGAGACATTTTGCAATTAGGAATTATTTCTACTATACCAGTTATTTTATACATTCAATTTCAGTGGAAATGGTTACAGCTTCCATGGTTGCCGATCGCTCTTATCGGTACAGCAGTTGCCTTTGTAGTTGGTTTTAAAAATAATGCAGCATATGATAGATTATGGGAAGCTAGAAGAATTTGGGGATCTATTACTAACTTAAGCCGTAGCTGGGGAGTAATGGTTCGAGACTATGTGACGAATCAGCATTCTAAAAATCCGTTATCCGACACAGATTTGAGCAAAATTCATTTAGAACTTTATAATCGTCATTTTGCGTGGCTCACGGCAATGCGTTTTCAACTACGTGAAAATAAGCCATGGGAAGCAATCAATCTAAAGCACAATCTAGAATATAGAAATACGTATTTTACAGTACAAGAGCATACTCAAGATGTAAAAGATGTTTTGAAGAAATATTTAACAGAAGCTGAATTCAATAAAGTGATTGGCAAAACAAATAAAGCTTCTTATATTTTGGCATTACAATCAGAACACTTAAAGAGATTATTTGAATTAGGATTGATTGATAATTTTAGACATATGGAATTGGAAAAAATATTGATAGAATGTTACAATCAACAGGGAGGAAGTGAACGTATTAAAAACTTTCCATACCCTAGACACTTTGCAAGTCTTAACGCTTGGTTTATTAAGATTTTTATTTTTCTAATGCCTTTTGGTATGATAGAGGAATTCGAAAAATTGGGACCAGAATTTGTATGGTTGACCATACCTTTTGCATCCTTAGCCGGATGGATTTTTATTACAATGGAACGAATTGGAGAATCTACAGAAAACCCTTTTGAAGGGAGTGCGAATGATGTTCCAATTTCTACAATCAGTCATAATATTGAAATTGACATGTTGGAACTACTTGATTTACAACATAATCTAAAATCAATTTCAGCACAAAATAATATTTTAACATAATGAAATTCGAAACTATATTTAAAAACAATGAGAAATGGGTAGAGGCAAAATTAAAACTCGATCCACAGTATTTTGAAAAGCTATCTAAAGGACAAGCTCCTGAGTTTTTATACATTGGATGTAGCGATAGCCGCGTTACTGCAGAAGATTTGATGGGAGTAAATCCAGGTGAAGTTTTTATTCATCGAAATATTGCCAATCAAGTAGTTCCTACGGATAATAATATCAATTCAGTTATTCAATATGCAGTGGAGCATTTGAAAGTTAAGCACATCATTATTTGTGGACATTACGAATGTGGTGGAGTAAAAGCTGCTTTACATCCAAGTGATATGGGACAACTCAATAGTTGGTTGCAGACGTTACGCGATGTAAGAAGAATTCATAGGGCAGAATTGGAACAAATTAAGGATGAACAAGAATTATTTGATAGATTGGTTGAACTCAACGTAAGAGAGCAATGTATGAATATTATTAAAATTGATCATGTTCAACGCAGTTGGTATAAAACAGGATTTCCAAAGATTCATGGTTGGATTTTTGATGTAAGAACTGGTAAACTTAAAGATTCCGGTTTAAATTTTGAAAAAGAATTTTTAGAGATAAGAGAAATTTACGATCTAAAGCCATTAGAAAATAAGAATCATTGAGATTGGAAATTACCGCAGAGTAGAAAATAAAAAATATTACCTTGATTGAATTCGAATGTTCTAACTTAGAAAAGGATCGAAGCAAAAAAGGAAAAATTAGAGTCTCCTAGTTTTTTTGATTTTATTGAAATAATTAAGCCTGAAGAGCATTTTGCTAAAAATGAGGATTATGATCCTTTAACTCATCTATTTTCATGACTAGATGTTTATCTTTTATCTGAAGAGGATATTAGAAATCGTTTTAAGATAAATTACTAAAGATATAATAGAAAGTAAGAAGAATCCTTAGTGGAAAATTTTAAATTTAGAAAAGCAAAACAAACTGATGCAGTTAAAATACTCGAAATCCGTAAAGAAGCAATTCTAAAAGAATGCATCCATGTATATCCAGAAGATATAATTACGAAATGGGCAGAGATAGAAATTACAGATTCTTTTTTAGAAGATTTATCAAATGATTTTTATTTAGTCGAAACTAGAAACCAAATCGTAGGGACTGGGATGATTGATTTTTCCAAATCCCGTATCGATGCAATTTTTGTATCCCCTTCCTCTATGAGAAAAGGCGTTGCAACTAGCATGTTAAACTATTTAGAGAAACTTGCTAGAGAGAAGAATTTGAATTATTTAAAATTGGAATCTACTCTTAATGCGGCTCCATTCTACAGGCTTCATGGATTTGTTGGGGAAAGAATACAAATCTATAAAAGCCCAAGAGGTTTTCATTTAAAATGCATTCCTATGATAAAAGAATTGGAATCAGAATATATACCTAACGTTAAAAGTGATTTCCCTTAATGAAAAATTAGTAAAGAATTTTGATTTATAATTCTCTCTAAAAATACCCTATGAAATAATTAGTGTCTTTTGCTTCCTCTTTTATAGAATGGTAGAATAAAAAAAATAAAAATTGCAGAAACAAGATAGAATACTAATAAACAAAGGAATCAAACCAATGTCAAATCCATCTCCTAAAGAAATAATCCACCAATGGATCGAAGCGTATAATAGCCATAATCCAGAACAAGCATCATCTCTTTATGATTTAAATGTAATCAACACTCAATTCCCTTGGGGTAAATCTGTCCAAGGAAAAGACGCTATGCGCAATACCTATATAAATATTTTTAAGGCATTCCCTGATATTCATATACAAGCAGAGAATATTTTAGAAACAAAAGATTGGGCTATTGTGGAATGGCGATTTAGTGGAACAATGAAAGGAGATTTTGCAGGTCATCCTCCAAATCATAACGTTTTTGACATGAATGGTTGTGAAATGTTTCAAATAGCAAATGGAAAAATTATAATTCAACATGGCTATTGGGATAAAGCAACTATGTTTACTCAATTGAAAATCCCATTATAAAAATAAAAGAATTTTTACTTTTGTTCCTTTCCCTTCTGTGCTAGAAATTTCAATTTCTCCATTCAGCCGATTGAGATATTCTTTCGCAATGATTAAACCTAGACCGGTTCCATCTTCTTGTTTAGTTCCGGGCATTTTAAAATTTGAACCTATTCTAAAAAGTTTTTCGAGATCTTTTTCTTTTATACCAATTCCAGAATCTTCTATTTCTATATTCACTTGGTTTTGATTTTTAGCTAATCGAATATAAATTGTAGCCGATTCAAAGGAATACTTAATTGCATTGAATAATATATTGAGTAGAATTGTTTGAATTGCTTTTTCATCCGTAAAAATCGAAAGAGAAGAATCAAATTCAGATTTAAGATGGATCTTCTTTTCTTTTAGTCTTTGAGATAAAAAATATTCTAAATCTTCAAATAGAATAGAAACACTACAGTTTTTTTTCTCAATAGAAATCTTTCCAGTTTGGATTTTTCCCCAAAGAAATAAGTTTTGCATAAGATCGATTGTTTTGATTGAACATTGTTGAAGTAGATTTGCATATTCTTCTATTTGAGGAAGGTCTAATTCTTTTTCCTTGGAGAGATCAATTAATATCTCTGCGATTCCTGCTATTCCAGAAATCGGATTTCTTAGATCATGAGAAAGAATAGAAAAAAATTTATCTTTGGTTGCGTTTAATTCTTTGAGTTTTGCTTCACTAGAAGATACTTTTTCTAATGTCTCTATCAAGGTCTGTTTGGTTAATTTCTTATCGATTACATCCTTTATCCCTTGCAGTTCTTCTTTTATATCCCTCAAAGAAAAATTCCAATTGGTTGATTTTCCTTTTACTATTTCGATCCATCTTGTAAAAGATTTCCTAGGAGAGATGCGATTTTCTTCGCGTAAAAATGCTTCGTTTTTATTGCCTGCCCAAACAATTTTTTGGAGAGCATCTTTTTTGAAAAAATAGATTCTATCTTTTTTTTTAGAAGAAATTGGAAAGGAAAATAAACCTCCTCGTAGATTTGAATCTAAGGAGCCTTCTAAAAATAAATCTTTTATATCATTGGTTAGAAAATTTTCGCTGTCAGATTTTTCTTCTAATACAGAAATTAATTTTTGAAAATTTTCGGGATCAGGAATTTCTCCTCTATGAATTTTTACATCTCCAAAGAGGATGATTGCTCCATCAGCTTGAAATGTGGTCATTAATTTATCTAGATTGAATTCGAATATGATTGCAATTTCAGTAAATGAAATCTGATATATTTTTCCTATGATTTCCATTAATTCATCTTTTAATTTGATAATTGTCTGAGAATTTTCATTTTGAATCAATAAATCGAGGTGACGATAGGCAATCCTAGATAATAAAATTAAATTTTGTCTAATAGAAGGCAGAGGGATTGCTTTCTCTCTAGAATGGCAAATGATCAAACCCCAAAGTCTATTTCCATCAGAAAGAGCGACACATATCGATGTGGCAATTTGCATATTCTTTAGATATTCCAAATGGTGTTCGTGTGGAGTTCTTAGATAAGATGAACCTAGATCAAAAGAATAATTAGAATAGTTTTTATTTTTAACTAAAATAATTTTCCTATCGAAATGAGCTTGGATCATTCTAAGAGGATTTTGTTTGTACATTGCCCTCGCAGGAAGTGGTATATCCGATGATGGGAAATGAAATCCCAGTATTGAATCAATACTATCGTCTTTTCTTGATTCTGCCAATACTTCTCCATTGAACTCTGGATCGAATCGATAGATGACCACTCTATCAAATAAAGTCATTTTCTGAACTTCATTTACTATATGCTGATAAAAAGTATTTAGAGTTTGGATTTGATTTAATTCTTGAACTTGATTAAAGAAATTATTTGTATTGAATAAAATTTGATTTGAGTCTTCTCTTTCTAATTCACAAATAAAAAAATCATCGCTCTTTCTAAATACTGCAACAAAGAAAGAGGTGGAAAAAGGAAAAAGTAATTTATATTCAAGATGCTTTTTCTCAATGAGATGCTCTATTAATAATTTTTTTAAATTCTCATAATCAGGAAAAATTCTATCTAGAGAAATAGTAAATGCTTCTTCAGGAGATATTTCTAAATAATCAAAGATATTTTCACCTGTAGCTACAATCTTATCCTCATGCATTGAAAAAATAAATATAAGTCCAAAATCTTGTAATTCATTGATTAAATGAATTGGCTCTAAATCACAAGGATTTGGGTTCATGTTTTTTCTGTATGTAAAGGCAAATTGATTTCTAGATTTACTTTTATATTATCTAGATTTTTTGCAGTAAAGTCTTTGATGTTGGAAATACTGATGAGCCCATTGTGTTTCTGAATGATTGCTTTCACAAAACTGAGTCCCAAACCCATATCATGAGTTTCAAACTGTTCCTCTACAAACTTTGAAATTCTAAAAAATGGTTCAAATACTAAATTAGAATATTCTAAAGGAATACCACGCACTGTAAGTCTTTTATCTGGTTCATTCAGTATAGAAAAGTTTAATGTATTGAGCGTTAGTGTAAATAAAACATATATATTTGAATCTGGCTCAGAAAATTTACATGCATTTTTGAAAAGTTCAAAGATTGCTTCTTTCAGTCTTTCTCTTTCTGCCATTATAAAAAAATCTTTGAAATTGGATTTAGATTCGGATAAAAGAATTTTATTAGAATGCAAAGATGTAAATGGATCCATTTTCCTTACACACTCTATCACGATTTCATAGAATTCTTGTAGAGAGATTTTTTCTAATGGAAATCCATTTTCTATGATATGGGAAATATTATTAATAGTAAGAAGTGATTTTTCTAAAATCTTAGCATTTTCTTTTACTAATTGTATAATATCTTTTGAAATTAGATAATTTTCACCTTCTAAAATAGATGTCTGATCGATCAATTCAACTAACGTCAATAGAGAACCGAGTCCACCTGCTTGCCCAAAATTATGACGCATCGCCTGAAGTAAGTTACTTCCAAAGTTTTTAAAGTCTTTCTCAATTACGTTTTCTTTGTATCGGTTCCAATCTAAATGTTCTTTTAGTCTCAGTTCCTTTTCTTTTTCTATTGTATATTTTATTTTATTCAGTTCGTAGATTTGTAGTGCATTCTTTATTTTGATAGTAGGTTCATTTGAATTGCTTGGCTTTAGGATATAGTCGAAGGCTCCCTTTCTCATAATATCTACTACATTTTGAATATCATTTATGCTCGTAACTACAAGGATAGCAGGCAAGACCATATCAGTGAATGAATTGATGTTTTCTATTAATTCATACCCATTCATAACTGGCATATTTAAATCTGTGATAATGATTTGAGTTGGATCATTTTTAAAACTTTCTAATCCTTCCAATCCATTGATTGCTGTGTTTACCTTATAACCTAAATCGGTTATTGTTCGACTTAAGTAGTTTCTAGCGGGAGCTTCATCTTCAATAATTAAGATTTTATATTCCATGATTGGGTATCCGTTTTATTCATTAGAAAATCTTTGAAATGATGTATTTAAATTAGAGTGTGAATTCTCTTCGTGCTTATTTTTTAGTTCTACTAAATTTCTTTCCAATGCGGAATTAAATCTCATCTAATTTCTGCTTCATGCCAAAGTAAAGTGAGTTCATTTTCAATACCCATCTAGCTTTTTGTAAAGCCGGTCAATGAATTGCACAATTGAATTACAAAAGGGATTCTTATCTAATTTTCCTTTACACTACTTGCCATCGGCAACTTAATTACTGTTAAAGACTCTGTATTTTATTGTGAAACTTCAAGGATTCATTCAGGGAATATTCTCTTTCTGATCTATGTCTCGTCCACGTAAAAACGAAGGGAAAAAATGTCAATAGTCTTCGTGAAGTTGAGGTCTCGGGGAAAACATTTGATTAGCCGCTCTTTCGTAATGAATGAACTTTTCGTTTTTAAGAATGATTCGATTAACAAAATGCATAAAGAATCAAATAGTTTTGGATTTTTGAAATACCTATAAGTCTCTCTATTCTATTCATCTGAAGAAATAAATATATTTTTTATTTTTAACGTTGCCCTTCACTCAACCGCAATCTTCTAAATCACTAAGTGGATAACACTTATTTGCCTTTATAGAAGATGAAGGAAGAGTAGTCCGTGCTCAGTCCTCTCTAAGTTCTAAGATTTAGAGACCAAATCCTTAGTATGTTCAGAATATTAACAGAAGATTGTTTTTTGGGAAAAAGAGAAGCTCGAAATTACCTAGGGCGGGGGTCGAACCCATATCTGAGCGCCCCAAGGAAGCGAAGATGGGCTTTCATGAGCAGAGCGAAAGGAAAGAGAAGGGGGAGATTGCTCGAAATTACCTAGGGCGGGGGTCGAACCCATATCTGAGCGCCCCAAGGAAGC
>DAORDH010000043.1:46544-46688 GCA_035345875.1 Leptospiraceae bacterium
AAAGGAAAGAGAAGGGGGAGATTGCTCGAAATTACCTAGGGCGGGGGTCGAACCCGCACGAGATTGCTCTCACAGGATTTTAAGTCCTGGGTGTCTACCAGTTCCACCACCTAGGCATAAATAAAACATTCGCATTTTCGAGAG
>DAORDH010000044.1:0-46115 GCA_035345875.1 Leptospiraceae bacterium
ATGACCACTTCAATTCTATTTTACAAACGTGCGCGACTTGACAAAGTCGCATTAAATTAGAGAGAATTTCTGTTATTTGGCTGAGAGGGAAAAGATGCAAGTGTGAGAAATTTCCCTAATGAATAAGAGGAAAAAAATCTAAAGAATGTGCGCTATTTTTTTAAAAAAAATTATTATTTACCGTGTCCATTTCCATTTTTGCTTTGGACCGTTAGCAAATTGATAAAATCTCGATTGAGTTGATTAATAGAAGCCATTACAGAATTAACATGATTCATTTGTTCAGCTGTGATATGGTTGATTTGTGTAGCTTCATTATTTATTTCTTCAATTTTTTCTCGAAAGGTATTGTAGATTTGGGTTTGACCTTTCATTGTCTCATCGACAGAGTTAATTAGAGTATCTATATTTCCTACTTCACTGATGATTTTTTTAAAGGTTTCTCCTCCCTCTGTAACATTTTCATTTCCTTTTTGAATAATTTGATTTGTTTGTTTTACCAATGCATTGATGCCTTTTGTGCTCTCTGCAGATTTCTCTGCAAGTTTTGAAATTTCTCTTGCAACGACTGAAAATCCTAAACCAGCTTCTCCTGCTCTTGCAGACTCAATACTTGCATTGAGAGAAAGTAGATTTGTTTGGTCTGCGATTGTATCAATAATTTCAATAATACTTTGCATTTGTTTTGCGTTCTCTTGAATTTTCTCCATTGATTGAAGCATTAACTCAAGGTATTTTCCGCCTTGATCTGCTATATCACTTGTGTTAGTAACGATATACAAAACTGCGGACATCATTTGAATTGATTGTGCGTTAGACTCTATAATTTGATGTGCGATTTCTGTAAGGAAGCTTAGATTCTCGGCTTGTTTTTTTGTGCTATTTACAACTGCATTTGCTTGTTTCAAAATTAATTCGATTTTTTCAGTTACATCAGTCACCGCTGTTAAAAGTTTGTTCATCGCTTCTTCGGCTCTATTTTGTAACTCCATCTTTTCTGTGACGTTAATCGAAAAACCTAAAATGTTTGAAGAGAGATCGTTTGCTTCTATTACGGGGATTTTTATAGTTTCTAAATAAGTCGCTTTTCCCTCTTTGTCTAAATACTTTGTGATGGGAGGCATAAACTTACTTTTAGATGCCATTATTTCTTTATCTTGCTTTTGAATTTTTTCAACTTGTTCTTTGTTAGGATTAAAATCAAAATCCGTTTTACCAATTATTTCTTCCATGGAGGAGGCTTTGAAATTTTTTGCAAAATTTTGATTTACCAGAACAAATTTTCCATCTTTATCTCGCACAAAAGAAATATGGGGCAAATGCCAAAAAAAAGTCTTCAGAAGTTTGTTTTCCTCTTCTAATGCTTTGATTCTAGCCTTATCCTTTTGAAAATATTTAGTAATAAATTCTAACATGCGATTTTTGCTTCTTATAATATTAACGATACTTCAAGCATTTATTTAAACTAATAATTTAAATGATGATTTTGAAGATATTTATAGATAAATAATTTATTGATCGGAAGATGAAATAAATTCTATACCTTTATTAAGATTCTGAAAGAAGCAGTTATAGGATTGCAAGAAAAAAAACATTGGAGTTTATTTTTTCTATCCTACTTTATTTATCACTGTGCCCTAATTTTTTTTCTGGGGCTATTTTATCTCTTACTAATTGCTTAATTTCCTTCATTTCAGGGAAACGCCCTTCTTGTTTACGGGAAAACAATATTTGTCCGCTCACTCTAATTTCTAAAATTCCATTCTTTCCAGGAATTAGAACCAGCTCCCCAATTTCTTCTGAGAAAGTTGTGAGTAATTCCTGAGCCATCCAACTGGCTCTTAGAAGCCAGTTGCATTGCGTGCAATACTCAATCTCTATTCGAGGTTCTTTCATTTATCCATTGCTCACCAATTTAATATTTTCCATCGGCAAAATATTCAAAATCACCTTCTGGTTTTTTCTGAGAATTCCTATATTATGAACTTCACCAATTTTTTCTCTCGTAAGCATTCGAAACAAATCGTCTGTAGATTCCACTTTTTCATTGTTAAACGAAAGAATATAATCTCCATCTCGCAAGCCAGCTCTTGCTGCTGGACTTCCTGGTTCTACTGAAATCACAAATAGAGCTTTTTTATTTCGAATATCATTGTAAACCATGACCTTACTATTCAGTTCAACAATTTGTGTCATGATACCAAGATATGCTCTTTTTACTTTTCCTGTTTGAATCAACTCAACTGCAATATCTTTCGCAGTATTGATCCCAATGGCAAAGCAAAGTCCTTGTGCGCCCATGATTGTGGCAGTGTTTACACCAATCACATTCCCATCAGCATCAATCAATGGTCCCCCTGAGTTTCCAGGATTTAAGGGAGCATCTGTTTGTATGATATTATCAATCAAACGTCCCGATTGAGTCCGTAGGGTTCTTCCATTTGCGCTCACGATTCCGTGAGTGACTGTATGTTGAAATCCATGTGGGTTTCCGATTGCAATAACGAGTTGACCAATCTCTAAATCTTTTGAATCTCCGAGTTTTACAGTCTGGTATTCAGTTGCGAATGTTTTTAAGACAGCTAAGTCTGAGTCTGGATCTTCTCCAATTAAAATCGCTTCATATTGGGAACTATCATAAAGAGTAGTTCTGAATTTACTTCCCCCATGCACCACATGACTATTTGTAAATAAATATCCATCTGTTGAAAATAAAAACCCCGATCCTGATCCAGATGGAGTTTCTTTTCCGTTGATTGTTTTATATGTATCAATTTTTACAACTGAAGACTTTGCTTTGTTGACAGCATTAATAATTATTTTTGAAAATTCATCCATTGTCTAATCCTTAAATCTCACCAAAGATGAATGGAACCATCGTGGTTAAAAAACTTTCCGCTATCTTCCATTTTTAATTTCTGCGAAAACTCCAGAATACTTTTAGCTGATTCTTCTGGTTCAAGACTTGCACTCTTTCCGCCCATATCTGTTTTCATCCAACCTGGATTTACGGCTAACGTCAAAATTCCATATTTGCCTAGATCATTTGCTAATACTTTATTGAACATATTTAAGGCAGCTTTGCTTGCAGAGTAGGAATAATTTCCTTTTTGTGGTATGGATAAGGATGCGAACCAAGAAGAAATATTTACAATGAGTCCTCTTTGACTCTTAGATAATAAGTCTAAAAATTCTTGTGCCATGATGAGTGGTGCCACAGCGTTGAGGTGAAACATATTTAAGATTGGTTCTGCTTGAAATTTCCCCAATTGTAAATGAATGGAGGGGTCGACTCCACTACTTTTAGAGTTCATTCCTGCATTATTTACCAATATATCTAGTGAACCAAAATGCTGTTTGGCGTATTCAACAACTTGTTTGATGCTATTTATATTTGTTGGATCGAGGTTAATTATGTGTAACCTCTCAGTAAACTCAGACCTTAATTGTTTCAAATCCTCCGCTTTTTCAGGATTTCTGCATCCGGCTAGAACGGTGTATCCATTATCCAAACTTACTTTGACGAATGCGAAACCAAGACCTCTGTTTGCACCAGTAATTAGTATTTTCTTGCTCATTTTTAAATCCTTAGTGTAATAAATTTAGTTACATATTGTATATGACAGGTTTTAAAATACTTTGTTTTCAATTATTTTGCTCTTTTTAAAATTTCTTGCGTAATCTGATGAATTGTTCGATGGGAAAGTTCTGAAATTACAATCTGTTCTGTCTCTGTAAAAACATCTGTAAGAATAGGCTGAATGTTTCTTCCACAGATGCATTTGGTATTTGGCTTGCTTGCATGCATCGCGAAAAGCCTTTCATTGAAAACTCGATAGACATCTTTCAATGTTAATTTCTCCGAATCCACAGCAAGTGTTGCTCCTCCGCCTTGCCCCATCTGAATATGAATAAATCCAGCTTTCTTTAGAATTCCTAATATCTTACGAATTACAACTGGATTTGTATTCACACTCACAGCAAGTTCTTCCGAGGTGCGAGATTGCCCTTGGTTCAAATCTAACAATGATAGTATATGGATTGCTACTGTAAATCGACTAGTCATATTATCTTAATTGTAACATCTAACGTTACAATTACAGAAATTGAATTTTCGTAAAGATTTTTCTTTATTCAAAGCAAAAAAGTTTGACTATTTAGTTTAGGTTACAAAAAATCAAAACTCATGTCAACATTCAATAGAGGTAAATTTAAGAGGAAAACTAGCTGAAGAATGAAGAATAAAATTAACTTTAAAATTTTTTTTTACATTATGACATTCGTAGCAATCTCGGGTAATGTGTTCGCACAAGACGCCAAAGATGCAGAAAAAAATCCTACACAAACAAATCAAAGAGAACCAGTAAAAGGACTGCCTTTTGAAATCAGTGAACAAAAGAGACTTTCAGAAGCGGACGTATCAAAGAAGAAAGAGGGTTGGTTTCCAACCGGAGTAGGAGGACCTTTTAGTGATCCAAACAACGGTGCGGGTGTCGGAGGTAGAATTTTTCTTTTTAATAATGGAAAAAAAACAGATCCATTTTTTGAATACACTCCCTATCGTCATAGAATTTTCTTAAATTTGTCCAACACAACTCGTAATGCTCAATACCATCAATTGGATTGGGATGCTCCGTATATTTTTGATACAAAATGGCGTGCTCGCGCAAATGCAATTTATGATAGAAACCCGAATAACTTATTTTTTGGTTTAGGTGAATCTACAATGAAAGGTTTGAGCTATCACCCAAGAAATGATTATTCTCAACCTCTCGTCACAAATGGAACTTTTCCAGAGATGCAAGAAGCACAAGAGTTTAGAAGACCGCCTAACGCAGGTGAACCACAATATCTCTCTGACAATTTTTACAATTCTGCATTATTAGCTAATAATCCTGTTCCAGGAATGAGAAATCAATACGTAACTGATAAAAAATACAACCGCTATGATTTGGAAGTTCCCCAAGTTAATTTGAGTGCTGAAAATTCTTTTTTTGGTGGTGTGATGCGTTTGGTTGTTGGGACTAAGCTTTCCAATAATATCGTTAGACGTTATGATGGAAGTATTCAGAAAGCGAATGATTCATTTTTTAGAGATACACCGCTTGAATACCAACATACTGTTGGACTAGGTGGGACTCCATTTGAATTAAATGGTATTAGCGCAAACCAAGGAAATATTCCAACTGTAAACGGTAAAACAAAGATAACCGAGGAATATGAAAGAGGTAGAATAAAGGGAATTAACGGTGGTTATGTTAATATCTTACGTTTCGCTCTTGTTTATGATACCAGAGATTTTGAGCCTGATCCAAGTAGAGGTATATTTGCTGAATTAACTCATGAAAGATCCTCAAAAGCAATTGGATCAAATTTTGAATTTAATAGAACGTTAGGCTCTGTTCGTTTCTTCTATAGCCCCTTCCCAAAAGTATTTAAAAAATTAGTATTGGCAGGTCGTGGGGTTTTCGTTCACAACTCAGGAAATCTTCCTTTCTTCGAATATAGAAATATGTGGAGCACTGAAGGAGGTTTATCTGGTTTAGGAGGTAGAACAACTCTTAGAGGTTACATTCAAGATAGATTTGTTGGAACCAATATGGGTTTTGCAAATTTAGAATTGAGATGGAGATTTTTCGAAATTCCTGGTTTTACTTTTAACATAGCACCTTTATTTGATCTTGGTCGAGTTTGGGATACTCTTGGTAGTGTTAAAGCAAATGCTTGGGATGGATATAAATATTCCTATGGTTTAGGTCTTCGTATTATTTGGAATCAATCAACTGTTATCTATGCAGAATGGGCAAGATCAAGAGAAACTAGAACATCTGGCTGGCCTGCTGATGCACCTTTTTCAAATACAAACTTCTACTTCAACTTTGGGCATATTTTTTAAGGAGTGTTCTATGAAAAAATTAATGCAATATTCGTTTTTATCAATTTGTTTAATAATTTTAATTAGCTGTGAAGCTAAACCGGAAAAAAGTTATTTTGGTGTTCCAGAGGAAGATGGAAAACAAATTCTAGCGGGGCTCATCTTGGGCAATGGCTCTATTGACAATGCAACAGGAACTGTTGTTGATCCTAAGACAGGTTTGGAATGGAAAAAATGCACACAAGGGCAAGTTTTTCGTTCTACCAATAATGACTGTCAAGGGAGTAGAGCAACCTCTACACTTACAACTCCAATTGATCAAGGAAGATATGGAGCAACCTATCTAGCATACTGTAACATTGAAGGAAATGATTGCAATACATCCTCCCTTCCAATGGCACTGAAATCAAATACAGTTACAGGTGTATTTAGTGAAGCATTTCTATCTTGCAATACAGACAGAACAAATGGATATACTAACTGGCGTGTCCCTTCTTATCCGGAGTTACAAGCTTTAGCATCTCTTGGAAAAGTAGTTTTAACAAATCGTTTTCCAAATACACCAGATGATTATTTTTGGTCTTCTTGGAGTAATGAACAAGACACTTCGGGAAAGACTGCTAGAGCAGTATCCTTTTCCCTTGAGACGATAGGCAAAGACCAAAACATTTCCAAAACTACACGATTCTATGTTCGTTGTGTCCGAAATATAAACGGGCAATAGTTTTTTTGGTCTGTTTAAAAACTCAACTCACTAGACTAGTTTTAAAAAAACAAATTAGTCGTTTTTAAAAAACGCAGAGAAATCAAAAGTTTCTCTGCGAATAATTTTCCACAAAAGATAAAAAACTTAGATCTTGATCCTATTAACTAACGCTTAAACCAATCTCTTTAGAAATAACTTTAATTCTATATTTAAGTTTCTCGGTTCCAAGTAAATTAAACAAGACAGGTAATTCTAGACCATGTGCTTTACCGGTAGTTGCTACTCGAATCGGCATGTATAAGTTTTTTCCTTTTTCACCTGTTTCTATACCTGTTTTATCGATTAACGCTTTATATTCATCTGAACTTTTGGGCTCACCATTTCCTAATAATTTAAAAAATGTTTGAATCACTTTGTCTGCGTTTCCTGAGGTAGCTATCGTTCTTGCTTCCTCATTTTCGATTACAATGTCATTATTAAAGAATTCAGAGATATAATCAGGCGCTTGCGATAAACGATCTAAATAAACTCGGATAGACTCTAAAATCGATTGTAATGTTTTATTCTCAGCCTGTTTTATATCATCAGGTATTGAATTGTTATCCTTGATAAAGGGTAAAATCTCTCCTGATAATTTAACAATATCCGAATCTCTAATATACTTATTTGAGAGCCAATTTAGTTTAGATTTTGGATTGAGTTGATCAGCCAGTGCGGATAACGGTAGTGAATTGAAGTCTAATTTTTCTTTATCTTCTTCTTTGACTTTTTTAAATACATCAAAGAGAGAAGGAGATTTAGAACATCTCTCCACATCAAATAATTTTTCTAACTCACCTTTTGGTAAATATTCCTGGCCACTTTCAGATGTCCAACCTAGAAGTGCCATATAGTTTCGGAAGCATTCAGCAGTATATCCTAAGTCTCTAAATGCGAGAATCGATGTAGCCCCTGCTCGTTTAGATAATTTTTTCCCATCCGCACCTACGATTTCCGAAGCATGCGCATACTTAGGTAATGGAAAGCCAAAAGCTTCATATATTAAGATCTGCCGTGGTGTATTGGAAAGATGTCCTACTCCACGGATAACATGTGTTATCTCCATTAAATGGTCATCAACTACAACTGCATAATTATAGGCAGGAAAACCATCGGACTTTACGATTATAAAGTCCCCGATTAACTTTGTATCAAATTTAACTTTACCTTGAATTATATCATCTACGATTAAATTTTTTGCTGGTGTTCTGAAACGAACGGAGAAAGGAATCTTCTGATCTAATTTTTCTTGGATTTCCTTTTCTGTCATACTAGAACAAGTCCCATCGTAAATATTGGGAATTCCCATTGCTTCAGATTGTTTTTTCTTTGATTCTAAAAGTTCTGTTGTGCAAAAACATCTATATGCGTGGTTATTCTGAATTAGCCGCTCTGTATATTCTTTATAGATATTTAATCTTTCAGATTGTTTATACGGACCATGAGGACCTCCAACACCCGGACCTTCATCCCAATTGAGTCCCAACCATTCCAAAGACTCTAAAATAATTTTCATAGAAGAGTCAGTTGATCTATCTTGGTCAGTATCTTCAATTCGAACTAAAAACTTACCGCCTGTTGCTTTTGCATATAAATAATTAAATAGAGCGGTTCTTGCACCGCCCACATGTAAAAATCCGCTCGGTGATGGAGCGAATCTAGTTCTAACGTTTTGATTCATCTGTCATGCTCTCTTTCTTTTTATAAATAATGATTGGTAGTTTGATTTTGTATAAACTTAATTGTTGATTCTTTCCTGAGGAAATTAAACTCTCATTTTGTGCATCTAATATTTCCATTGGATAATAGTAAAGAGTATAATCTTTACTATTATAGAGTTTGATAGCAGAAGGAATATCTTTGAATATTTTTTTATAACTATAATCTTCGAAGGCATAGATTCGTGAATACTCCAAGGTATTTTTATTTGGAGAAAACTCTGTATGTGGATAATTGCGAGCAACCGTTCCCGAAGGATAATGCTTCCAACGGATTGCCTCTTGACCATCTTTCAAATGAACCTCTTCCAATTTCCATAAACCCTCATCTGGTGTTTGTGAGTAGGTAACTTTCTCATGGAATAATTGTTGAGCATCTGTTTTGCTACTTATAAATTTATCTATTGCAGAAAGAAGATCTGTGCTTTGAGCATCTCGTATAGAAAAATTTGTATACTCAACTTCTAAATCATTCGAATCTATTTTTCTTTGTCCTTCTCCGTATTTAACTTTTTCATATATATTATACTTGGGAGGTGCTTTATCGAAAAAAAGGCGTGTTACATCTTCTTTGAATTTATTTGTATACGCATAAAAAGAAATGTCGATTTCTCGCACGCTCAGCTTCCCATTTTCATTTTGTCTGATTACTAGATATTTATAGTGTGAACTCTGTTTTTCAAAAAAACTATTTGTGTTTAGAACTTTTGCATTTTGGTAGTAGTCGCCAATAAATCCTTCTAAAAATTTTCTATTTTCTAGAAGGTTATTTCCAATTGAACTGCATGCGGATTGAAAAATTATAAAAAAAAGTAAAAAAAAGTTTGCTACTCGATTATGTATCATTTGAGTCAATAAAATCAGGGGTTTTTGCAAATTTTTAAAAATGAAAAAGAGGCCTTTTATTTGTTAAGCCAATGTAAAATTATGAAAATGCTTGACAAGCAGAATAGACAGACTTACTACCGCAAAACAAGAAGAAGATGAAAAATACACAAGAAACAACTCGAACCGACTTTCCAAAGGTATTATTTGAAGACCAAGTAAACGATGACCAGAGAAAATATTCTCGTTATGTATGCGATTCTCGCGCTATTCCGCATGAAATAGACGGATTAAAACCAGTTCAAAGAAGAATTCTATGGGCAATGTGGAATTCCGACGCCAGAAACAGACATACTAAGACTGTAAAAGTTGCCGGCCTTGCGATGGGGTATCATCCTCACGGAGACAAGTCCATTCAGGATGCACTTTCCGCAATGGCACAGGATTTTACTTTTGCGAATAATATTCCACTCGTTCACGGGGAAGGAACATTCGGTGATGTTCTTGATCCAAATGCAATTGCCTCTCCTCGATATACAGAAGTGAAGCTTTCTGATTTTGCTAAAGACTTAGGATTCTTTGAGGGACTTTCGGATATTGATTATGTAAAGAATTATGATGAGACCGAAGATGAGCCAATTCATTTTGTTGGAAAAGTTCCTATTGTATTGCTAAATCAGATTCAGGGAATTGCGACAGGTTTTAGATGTTTCATTCCTGGACATAAACTTTCCGATATTATCGAGTCACAGGTTGCTTATTTAAAAACAGGTAAGCCTAAGAAAATTAAACCATGGTATAAAGACTATAACGGAGAAGTAAGAGTCGTTACGAATGAAAATGGTTCGGACGTTATGTATACAACCTTTGCCTTTAAATGGGAAGGTGAAAGTTTATTTCTTACACATGCACCCCAAACATGGAATCGAGATAAGGTCATTGCCTTACTCGAAGAAATGATCGAAAGAAAAGACAATTGGTTAAAGGATTACATCGATTCTTCGAGCCAGACTTTTAGAATCGAACTTGTTTATAAAAAAGGGGAAAAGCCGACAGAGAAAGATATTAAAGCTCTTTTTAACAAAGAAAACTTAGATACTCTTTCGTTTAACGTAATAACACATGAAGGTCGCTTAAAAAATTTTAAACCAGAGGAAATTATTAAGAGATTCTGCGATTTTCGCAAAACACACCTTATCCGCAGATTTAAGAGGCTAGCTGGACTAGAGCAAGAAAAAATTGATAGAAATTCTGAGTTAATCCGTTTTATCAATGAAAAATGGAATCAAAAAGTAACTAATATTAAATCTAAACAAGAATTCGAAAATCAACTTAAAAGTGCTAAATTCAAATATTTTGAATGGCTTGCATCAATTCCTGTCTATCGTATGACGTTAGAAGAAGTAAAGAAATGCCAAGAAGCTATTGCGGAAGCAAAGACAAAGTTTGCTGAATTTACTGCTCTATCAAAGCAAGATAACAAACTTACGGCTTTTATGATTGATGAATTAACTGAACTTAGAAACAAGTGGGATAAATAATGAGTGCTAATATAAAAGAAAAACCTACAAAAGAATCAGGCGAAAGAAATTTTAAAAAATTATCTAACGTAGAACACGTTCGTATGAGAACGGGTATGTGGCTTGGACAAAACTCCATGTCTACATTTGAACAGCATTTTTTTAAGAAGGATTCTAAGGGAAATTATGAAATTTCTCATGAAGAGTTAAATGATATACCTGCAAAATTAAAATGCTTAGATGAAGCTTGTATGAATGCGGTAGACGAATACCGTAAAAATCAAAATGATAAAGCTCTAAAAGATGGCGAAAAGATGACTAAATTAATCGTTAGTCTCTCTGCTGATTGTGGAAGAGTTACTGTAGAGGACAACGGGAGAGGAATTCCAGCCAAAAATGCCGAAGGTGTTTTTCTTCATTTGATGTATGGGGAAAACTTTGATGACCAAGTGAAGCAAGACCATGTTGCTGGGCAAAATGGGGTTGGGATTTCCCTTGTTAGAATGGTTTCTAATTTCTTTAGAGTTACGACTGAAAACAAAGGTCAGTCTTATAAAAAACTTTTTACTGTTCATGATGAAGTTCGAAAACTGTTACGAAGTTTTAAGTTTTCACCTGAAGAGTTTGAAAAAATTATTCTTTATTATGATGAGCATGGTAACTTTAAAGAATGTCCACTTTTAAATAAAGATCATCTATCTAAATTAGAACCTTTGATGGCAAAAACTTTTATGATCGAAACTATTAAGCCTTGCGGGGATTCGCATGGGACAGCAGTTGAATTTGAATTAGAGCCGAAGTATTTTAATAAATTAGATACGAAATTCAATCCAAATTTAATGCGTCAGTATCTACAAGATATCGCTATGACAAACCCTGGACTCGAAGTTCAGTTTCATCATAAAAATAAATCTGAGAAGTTTAAATTTAAAAAGGGAATGGAAGAGATTTTTATCAATTCAGATTTAACCTATTTTAAAATGGATTACAAAGATCCAAACTCAGCTTCCCAAATTCATCTGGAAACCTATTTTGTAATTGGACAAAATAAAACTTTAACTTGGGTGAATTCAAACTTTGCAGTGCAAGGTGGTTCCGCAATTGAATATTTAGAAAACCGAATCTGTGATGAGGTAAGAAAGAAAAGTCAAATCGTATCACTTGAGAAAAAACTAAAAACTCAATCTACTCGAAACGATGTGCGAAATTGCTTTCATATGTATGTAAATCTACGAATTTTAAATCCACGTTTTAAATCGCAGGATAAATCTTATTTGATTAATGATTTAAATGAAGATATTCGAAACGCTGTGGATAAAAACCTAGACAAGCTGATCAAAAAAACAGACCTTCTCGAAGAAGTAAAAATGCAAATGGAGAAGAGGACTCAGCTAAAAGAGTTGGAAGATGCTCAAAAAGGCTTAAGAAAAGCATCTAAAAATAATATTCCAAAGCTTATGCCGCCTACCGGTAAGCCAAGTGATGCGGGGCGCGTTCTATTTATCGCTGAAGGTGATTCTGCTATTGCTGGTCTTCGTCCTGCTAGAAATCCAAAATTACATGGGCTATTCCCTTTACGTGGTAAACCCATGAACTGTAAAGGAATGAGTCTTGCTAAGGCTCTTGCAAATGAAGAGTTAAAGAACATTGTGGCTATTCTTGGTTTGCCGATCAATGAAAAGTTGAAAGATGCAAAAGAATTAAACTATGAAAAGATAAGTATCATAACGGATGCCGACTTTGATGGATATGCAATCCGATCTCTTATGCTTTCTTTTTTCTATGAATACTGGCCTGAACTTTTTGATTTTGGAGTGATTCATATATCTTCTGCTCCATTGTTTGAAGTAGACGTTAAGTGGAAAGACGGGAAAAAAGAAACTATCTTCTGTATCGATGACAAGGACTACGATAAGCTAATGGACCGTATTCGTAAAAATGGCGGTGAGATGCTTAGAAAGAAGAGAAACAAAGGACTCGGAGAAACAGGAAAAGAAGCAATGAAGTTTGCAGTAGAAGAGTGTATGACTAAGATTATTTTAAGTAACCGAAAGTCTGCTCAGAAGACACAAGACCTTTGGTTTCACAAGGACTTTGCAGAACAAAGAAGAGAAGCCATCTCCGAATACTCAATGGCTGTCATACAAGATTGACGAAGCCCCGTTAGCCATCAGGCGGAAGGGGCTGAGGTCTGCAAGACATTTTCACGGGAAATTCCGCCCCTTTTTTGCTAAGCAAAAAATCAAGCACACCTCCGTCTCCTTAGTCGGAGACTTCGTGGGGGCGGTAAATCCCTGTTAGCTATCTGGCATTGCTTGGCAGATGGAGTGCTTTAATGCGATATGCGAAATGATTCTAACTCATTCCTATTGCTTTTTTGCTTTAGGCTTATGAAAAGAATTTGAAAATGATTTAGCCTAAATTGATTTTTAACATTAAAATCTTTAAAAATCTTAAGTTTTTTGACTGGTAAAACTAGCTAGAATTAATTTAAAGACTTTTATATACCAAATGAGAAAAGTAATTTCCCCGAAGGATTTTCATTGAATAGCATTTGGTATACCGAACTTACTGATTTTCGGGAACACTAAGAAATGTTTAGACCAAACCCACATTTCTATTTTTAAAATGGGACTTTTCTTTTGACGTTTGGTATAATATTTCAAAAGGAGGGTGATGTATGAACTTAACAATCGAAAAGGCCAGTATAGAGAATATGGATGCAATTAAGAATATTCTATCTACTACTTGGAAGCATACCTATTCAGATTTTTTTTATCAAGAAACTATAAATAAAATTACGCATGAGTGGCATAACGTTGAAGTTTTGTCTAGACAAATTCAAAACGAGAAGGTGATTTTTAAAGTTGGGTCTATACAAAATCAATTGATAGGAATAGGAACTGCATTTGAAGTAGAAGAAAATCTGATTCAGTTAGGAAGACTTTATATTTTACCAGAATTTCAGCGAAAAGGATTCGGAGAGAGAATATTCAAAGCGTTATTAGTAGATGTCAGAGAAAGAAAATGTAAGTCGTTCCTCTTGCATGTAGAAGAGAAAAATCAGAAAGCCTTCAATTTTTATAAAAAAATAGGCTTTCATCCCATTAGAACTATACAGGAAGATGTATTTGGATTCCGAATTAATTTAATCGAAATGGAATTAAAAATAGGAGATAATTGAGAACAGCAAATTAAATCTCTTGCTAACACTTGATTTCATTTTAGATTTGTCTTCATGAAAAAAATATTTTTTTTTATATTTGCCATTAGCCTCCAATTATTAAGTGAACCATTAAAAGTAGGAGATGAAATGACTCTCTTGCAGTTTGAAACTCAGAAAGAAGAAAAGATTATCATATCGAAAGAAACAAGAACTCTAATCTTTACTTCTGATATGGAGGCGAGTAAAATTGCTCATGAGTTATTTGAAAAACTAGGAGATGATTATCTAAAGCAAAACAATGCAATTTTTATTTCTGATATTCATAAAATGCCTTTTTTAATTACAAAGTTTGTTGCCCTTCCAAAAATGCGTAAATATCCATATTCGATTGCACTCATTAGAGAAGAAGGACCAGGCTTTATTTTCCCTCGTGAGAAAGGAAGGCTAACAGTGATTAGCCTTTCTGAGTATAAAGTATCATCTATTCAGTTTGTTGAAAATACAGAAGATCTAAAAAATAAAATTGATAGAAAGTAAAAATATATTTTTTCTACATTGAGTTAGAAAAAAAAATTAAAAAAATTACGCATTACCTACAAAATCTGTAGAAACTGCGTAATATCCTTAATTCTAAAAAGTTAGACGCTACCATATATCCTTTCATCCTGTGTAAAAATATTTACCTAAAGGGATACTTGTATGCTACCAAAAATTTCAAATGATCAACTAGAAGCAGCATTTAATAAATATAAGCAGGAAAGAAATATAAAATTATTACTCGATACCGCTGGACTTTGGATAATGAATAAAGCGCGATATCGATATAGACTAGATGAAGATGAACTTTCTGAAGTTTTTATACACTTCTATGAAAATGGGCAGAAGTGTATTGAATTCTTTGAACGAAATCATTATATAAGTTTTCCAGCTTATTTAAGTGTTTATACAAAGCACTTAGCATTTAGCACTTATAAAAGAAGAAAACAAATTTATAATGAAGAATATCTTGGTTTGTGGTCAGAGGGTATGATGATTCGAGATTACATTCCGCATATATTGGATAACACGCATAGGATTCGGATGCACTTGAAAGAACTTTGTAGTATGGGGCGAATCATTGTTAGTCTCAGATTTAATTTGAAGTTGGAAATAGAGGATTTGAAAATTCTATATAAAAACATGACAAAGCCTATAGAAGTTTTTCATCAGGAATATGAGGATAGGATTCATCGAATGCGTGCGAAGCGAGAAGATTTAAATCTTACTTTAAATAAATACAATCATAGAATTATTAATTCTTCAAATAGCTCAACCCATATCTACAGAGCTAGGAAGCAACGCATCATAAATTCCTTATTGGATACTTATATTTTGTATTCAATAAAAGAAATCAGTGATTTATTGGCAATTTCTAGGCACCAAACAGGAAGACTCTATCGCAGATCGATGGAGGTTTTGAGGGATAGAATTTACGCTCAAAATGAAGAGAATGATCGGAAAGAATCATTCAGTATTGCAGCATGAAAAATTATTTCTTGCCAAATTAGAAACACTAGGATTTATTCAAAATGAATGAATCCTACAAAATTTCGGGTCTCAAACAAACTAAACCTGATTAAGATTATTACCGAGAATCCTGGAATTTCTCTTTCCAAATTGCGATCTTATACTCACTATAAAAATAATGACCAATTAAAGAAGGCTCTTGGTGAATTGTTTATGGTAGGCTCTTATCCTTATACTCCTGCCGATTATATCGAAATAGATTTTAACGAAAATGAAACACTTAATATAAATTTGCCGGTTAGTTTAGATAAAACGATAGGTCTCACAATCAATGAATGGCTTGCTATACGTAAAATTTTAGAGGAAGAATTATCAAATCCTGAAGTAGAAGATTCTTACAAGTCTCAATATAAATCTATACTTGATAAAATAAAACGTATTATACCATATAGTGAAGCCAATGCACATGAAAATATAAAAAGCAAAATTGAGGAAGCGATCCAAAAGAAAAGAAAGCTTTCTTTTTATTATGCAGGCTGGAAGAATGAAAATCCAGAGCTGAGAACTGTTGATCCCTGGTTTGTATTCAGCGAGAAGAATGAATATTTAGTTGCCTATTGTAATGACAGACTCGGCAGAAGAAATTTTCGCTTATCATCTATTTCGAATCCACAAGTTTTAGAACAACAGATTAATCATTACCTTGATGCATCTGAACAAAATAAGCATATATTAGAATTCAATCAATTTTTAAATGTTTCAGAGCAAAAGTCAGATATGGCGCATATTTTATTTTCCAAGGAAATTGAGTTTAATCTTTCTAAATATGCAAAACTTGAAATTATTAGCAATAAAATAAATGGTAATAATCAGTTTATTTATGCAAAGACAAAGATATTAGAGAAAAATTGGTTCTTAGATATGATCAAGGGATTTGGAAATAGAATTATAATTCTTTCTCCTGAAAATTTAAGAGCAGAAGTGCTTTCGCATATCGATCAAATCAACATTCCGAAAATCATTCCAAGCAACTAATGTATGTTATCTCCTGCTAAAATTAATTTAGGTCTAAAAATCTTATATAAAAGACCTGATCAATATCATGAACTAGAAAGTGTATTTTTAAAACTTAATTGGGGTGATGATATAGAATTTGTAGAGAATGATTCTGGTAAGATACGGCTTGTTTCGCAAAATGAGTTATCTGGAATTAAATATAATCTTTTCGAGGAAGTCTCTGAGCGTGGGGATTTTACCAAGAATATATTATTTAAAACATTCGAAAAAGTCAAGACTCACCTTGACTCTAATCTGGGTATTGATGTCCATTTAACAAAGCGTATCCCCCCAGGTGGTGGAGTAGGTGGCGGAAGTTCTAATGCTGCTTCCTTACTTACCTTTCTTGCAACCAAACTATCTAATGAGAAGAGAAATCTAATCATGGATTTTGCTCCCAAAATTGGGGCAGATATTCCTTTCTTTCTAAGACCTGGCCACTTTCTGGTCTCTGGTATTGGTGAAGTTTTAAAACCAATTCAAGTTGCATCTGGTTTTGGTATCTTGGCTATCCCACCTTTTTCAATTAGTACAAAAGAATCTTACTTAAGCTTGAAAAAGCCTTTACAAACTGACTGGGTACAAAAATCATGGAATCTCTTGGATGAAGCCTCTACCGTTGCACTTGCACAGGGAGATTGGGCAAAACTCCAAGATAGATTTGAAAATGATTTTGAAAGGTATGCTTTTAGCGAATTTTCTGAACTGGAAATGCTGAAGCAAAGCCTATACAAGTCAGGATGCAGTTATGTATCTATGACAGGGACAGGTTCCTGTGTGTATGGGTTTGTGCAGGATAGAGACCATGGAACGGACATCTTGAAAAAGATGACTCAAAACTATCCAAAACACTACTTTATTCAATTCAGCTTCTAAAATTGGGCTGTAGCCAAGTGGTAAGGCAGCTGGTTTTGGTCCAGCCATTCCCTAGGTTCGAATCCTAGCAGCCCAGCAAAATTTGTTACTGAAAAATCGGAATAAAAAAGAATGAGCCAGACAGATAAAATTTGTGCCGTTGTTTTAGCAGCAGGCAAAGGAACCAGAATGAAATCTGAACTTCCCAAAGTGGCTACTCTTTTAAATGGGAAACCCCTCCTACTCCATGTTCTCGATAACTTAATCGCTTCTGGTATAAAAGACATTTATGTGGTTGTTGGCTTTAAAAAAGAAGTAGTAATGGATTTATGTAAATCCTATACAAACATACATTTTGTGGAACAAAAAGAACAACTTGGAACAGGTCATGCCCTTCTGTGCTGCGAGAATTCATTAAAAGACTTTCAAGGAAATTTATTAGTAGCTTGTGGAGATGTTCCGTTATTAACTTCTACTAGTTTTAAAAATCTAGCAAACTTTCATCTTACAAACCATCATAGTGTAACTGTATTATCTGCAGAAATTGATACGCCGAAAGGTTATGGAAGGCTGATTCGAAATAATGCAAATCAATTATTAAGAATTGTAGAAGAGAAAGATGCAACCGATGAAGAGAGAAATGTTAAGGAAATAAATACAGGAACTTATATTTTTAACTCTCCAGAAGTTTTTCAAAATTTAAAGAAAGTGAACACTGAAAACGCGCAAGGTGAATATTATTTACCAGATTTAGTTAAAATTGCAAATTTAAAAAACGAAAAAACGGGTGCGCTGGTATTAAATAACCATCTAGAAAGTTCTGGAGTAAATTCGCCAGAAGATCTGCAAAGATTAGAAAGTTATATTGCAGAAGGAAAGATTGCTGTATGATAAACGATTTAGCTGTTTTTTCAGGTAGTTCGAATAGACCATTGGCAGAGTCCATCTGCTCTCATCTCAATATGCCGGTTGGTAAGATTATTTTAAAAAAATTTTCCGACGGTGAAATTTCAGTAAAGATAGATGAGAACGTTAGAGGTAGAGACATATTTATAATTCAATCTATTAGTAATCCGGCTAACGATCATCTAATGGAATTATTATTAATCATTGATGCCCTTAGGCGAGCATCTGCAAGAAGGATAACATGTGTTATCCCCTATTATGGATATGGTCGGCAGGATCGTAAGGTTGAACCTAGGGTTCCGATTTCTGCTCGAGTGGTTGCTGATTTATTACAAACTATGAGTCCTCATAGAATTTTAACTATGGATTTACATGCAGATCAAATTCAAGGATTCTTCCATATTCCAGTAGACCATCTTTATTACTCTCCAGTTGTTGTGGAGTATATACTTAGTAAGAAAATGGATGACTTGGTGATTGTTTCTCCAGATTCGGGTGGGGCAGAGAGGGCTAGATTTTTAGGAAAGAGAGTCAATGCAAGTTTGGCTATCATTGATAAACGTCGTCCAAGAGCAAATGAATCTGAAGTAATGAACGTTATTGGTGAGATCGAAAAGAAACATTGTATTATATTGGATGATATGATTGATACAGCAGGGACAATATCCAAAGCAGCGAATGCGCTCTTAAAGAAGGGAGCAAAATCTGTTATGTGTTGTGCTACCCATGGAGTTTTATCTGGTAGTGCGGCAGATCGACTAAATGAAGTTGATTTTTCTGAAGTAATTCTTTCTGATACGATTTTATTGCCAGATGCAAAAAAAATTAGAAACCTAACAAAACTATCAGTTGGAAAATTATTCGCGAATGCAATCGAAAGAATTCACAATGAAGAATCAATTAGTTCGTTATTTATATAAAATGTAATAATATTAAAGGACACAAAAATTATGAGTAGATTATTAGTAAAAGCGGTTAAGAGAACAACAACAGGAAAGAATGAAAATAACAGACTTCGTGCAAAGGGTTTGGTTCCAATCAATATAATCTTTGATGGAAAGTCACTTCCTGGTAGTGTAGATGAATCAGAAATCAATAAAGTGATCAATTCTGGAATTAGAAGTGCAACACTTTTGGATATGGATATGGAAGGTGATGGAAAGTCTTCTGTGTTTGTGAAAGAAATTCAACGTTTCCCAGCTACGAATCGAGTTAGACACATTGATTTCTATAAAGTTACTCCTGGTAAGAAAATCACAGCTAAAGTTGCTGTTAAGACATCTGGAGTTGCAAAGGGTTCAAAGAGTGGTGGCCAGTTTGAGCACCTCATACACGAGCTAAAAATTAAATCAACGCCAGAAGATTTAAAAGATTTAATCGTTGTAGATGTTACTGACTTAGAAGTTGGACAAAGTATTAAAGTTAGCCAGCTTAACGTTCCAAAAAGTTGGGAAATTTTGATTAATGGAGATCCAATTGTTACTTCTGTGAACGTAACTAAAGCGATCCTTGCTGCTGAGAGAAATGAAAAAGTTGCTGCCGCTGCTGCTGCAGATCCAAAAGCAAAAGCTGCCCCTGCTAAAGGTGGTGCAAAAGCACCTGCTGCCGCTGCTGCTCCTGCTGCTAAGAAAAAGTAACAAAATAAAAAATGAAATTAATCGTAGGGCTTGGTAACCCGGGGGATAAATACAATAATAACCGGGCGAATATTGGTTTTAAAATTTTAGATGTTATAGCGAATAACATCAACGTTGAGATCAAGACCAAGAAAAAAAAATCTATGATTGGGCGGGGAGATTTCGAAGGGACTGAAGTTGTTCTACTCAAGCCTCAGACCTTTAGCGATCTATCTGGTGAATCAGTTTTGTATATTGCATCTTTTCTAAAAATAAAGGTGCAAGATATTGTTGTTATCCATGAGGATACAAATCTTAGCCTTGGTCAAATTGTTGTTGAAAAAGGTGGGGATGATAAATCACAGTTAGGCGTTGCGTCTATCGCTAACTCATTGAGATCTAAAAACTTTATCCGAATCCGAATCGGAATTAAGAATAACTCCTTTAAAGGAAAAGATAAAGATAAATTTTTAAAAGAAGATTTTTCACCAGCAGAAAACTTACGATTAATTGAAATCATTAATGACGCAGAGGCGGCTATTCGTTCTATAAGCCTTGGCGACATTGATGAAGTTGTGGAGAAATACCGCTTATGATATTATATGAATTATTTCCTCATTGGGAAACTAGAACAAATCGTATTTTAAAATCGTTAGAAAATAGAACTCCTTATGAATTGGATTTTAAATTTAGATCTAATATGCGTTCTCTTGGTAACTTATACCGACATATTATATCTGCAGAAATTTTCTGGATGGAAGATGTAGTTGCAGGGCGTGGTCAAATGTTTTCCGAAATTGATGAAAAAGAATTTTCCAATGCGAAGTCTATTTCGGACAAATGGAGATCTGTGCGCAACCGTTCTCAGAAGATCGTTAAGCCTTTTAGTCTTTCTGATTTAAAAAAGACATTTCAAAACCCAAGAAAAAAATCTTTTGATCTAAACTATATTCTTTGGCATGTAGTTGAACATGAAATACATCATTCAGGTCAAATCTCTGCTATGCTAAGGGCTCAGAATTTACCGAGTCCTATCAATTAATCCCGCATAACGCTTATTTAATGACCCAAAACAATATAAATCTAAATGATAAAGAAAACATACGTTCTCTTTATGAGAAATGGATTTTTGCATGGAATCATCAGAATGCAAAAAGTATGTCAGACTTAGTGAGTGAGGATGGAGATATTATAGGATTTGATGGCTCTCATATGCGAGGTCCGAATCAGGTCTATGATACAATTAGCCAAATTTTTGCAGCACATCCTACAGGTCTTTATGTTTCCATTGTGCAAGAGATAAAATTACTTTCCGAAACAACGGCAATATTACGTGCAGTTGTTGGAATGATTCCGCGTGGTGGTTCCGAGATAAATCCTGCAGTAAATGCCATTCAATCCTTGATTGCGGTTAAGAAAAAGGAGCAATGGTTTATTGAACTTTTTCAAAATACACCAGCTGCATTTCATGGAAGGCCAGAGGTTGCAGAGCAACTAACAAAGGATTTACGTTCTGCATTATCTGAGTTTAATAAAAATTAGCAGGCATCCATTTTTTTAAATTGAAACAATATTTAAAATTTGATCCTTCAAATTTGAATCATTTAATTTTCCTTTCCTGAACTATTCTGTCTTTTTGTAAAAAAGTGTGACAAATATAGAACCGAGAAAAATGATAGACCAAATACGATTTTAGAATAAAATTACTGTATGCTAATACGAGTAATTGTCCGTATTTGTATAAAAAGGAGATTTTTTGATATGAATTTTAAAAGAAGCATAATACTAACTTTAGTATTGTCACTAGTGGCAATGACTACCCTTACAAACTGCTCATCCGGTGATAAAAAAGAAGAACCACCTGTTAAAAAAGATGATTCTAAATCTGCAACCGATTCAGCAAAGACTTCTGCTCCTAGCACTCGTGCTGCAGGTGGAGACTGTGTTGGTGATTGCAAGAATGGGGAAGGGGCAATGACATTTGCTGATGGAAGCAAATACCAGGGACAATTTAAAAATGAGAAATTTAATGGAAAGGGAAGCCTTCTTTTTAGCAATGGTGACAACTATATCGGCGATTTCAAAGATGGTAATATGGATGGCAATGGTGTTTACAAGTATGCAAATGGAGACCAATACGAAGGTCAGATGAAAGATGGTAAGTTCAATGGATATGGAACGTTAATCGGTTCAAAAGGAACTAAATACGTTGGTTGGTTTGTAGATGGAAAATTTAATGGAAATGGAACTTTTACAACTAGACAAGGTAGAA
Organism: Leptospiraceae bacterium; assembly: GCA_035345875.1. Taxonomy (GTDB): domain Bacteria; phylum Spirochaetota; class Leptospiria; order Leptospirales; family Leptospiraceae; genus UBA2033. The sequence continues at coordinate 22,061 of DAORDH010000044.1, forward strand.
CTTATTCCGGCGAATTCAAAGATGATTTATTAAATGGAAAAGGAACTGTTAAAGAAAAAGATGGAAAGCTTGTTTATGACGGTCCTTTCAAAGATGGACAACCTGTAAAATAAGTAACGGTTAATCGCTAGTATGCGCAGAAGTATCCTTTCTGCTCATACTGCTTTTTACAACCTTCACAATCAGAATTTTCATCTCTAATATAAGCACATTTCTTTTTATCCAAAACAAATAAAGAATCATCTCCAAAAATAACAAAGTCATTTTTCATAAAGCCATTTAAATTTTCCTTATAAAGCAATTCAAACGTTAGTGGCGGCGTCTGCAATAAATCTAAAACTTTTTTTGTATTATCAATATATTGGCTAATTTCTTTTTTGCCTTTTTTTAGTTCAATCTGAATTTTATCCTTTTGAATTGCATAAGAACCTTCTTGATAGAGTGTAATATGTTGATTATTTTTATCAATAGAATCCTCTTTGAAAAAAACAATTCCTTCGAATAGTTCTATCTCCGTTGTTTTAATCTCTTCTCCATTTATACTATTTATTGTTTTGGACTGACTTATTAATTTTATTTTTTTACTTGGGTTATTAAGAAAATCCTTAACATTTTTTGTTAAAAGTTTATCTGTTTGGATTTGCATTAGTATGTGCTTCCATCTATTGTTTTTTCGGACAAAAACTAAATTTGAATCCTGTTCTAATATACTAAAATGTTTAAATCCTTTCTGAATGGACAATTTTAAATTATAAATGGAAGACTCTAATTCATTGGAAAGACTATAGGCACAAGCGAGGTTATAATAAAGATTTGTTTTGTTTTCATAATCTAGAGCTTCAGAAATTTCATAGGCTTTAATTGATTCCGAAAATTTTCCAATATTCATAAGGCTTTTACCATAGCTGTAATATGTTTCGGCTTCTACATATATATCCATTGCCTCTTCGAATTTGCCGACAGCATCTAAGTATTTTTTACTCTTGTATAGACCGAGAGCCTCATTGTAAATTTCTCTGTAGATACTAATTTGGTTTTGAAGTTTATTATGATCGGCTATACTGAGATTTGCAGTTTCATAACCAGATTTAGAATTTGCATATGAGAGTGTTAGATAATTAGGTTTTATTTTTTCTGATTTTCCTTCACCACTGCAATTGAAATGGAAAATTAAAGAAAGAATGATTGATAACCAATAAATCATTTTAGCAGCAAAATTCTTCGTTTTTTTTAATAATCTAAATGCCAAAAGTATTTACCCATTTCGTGATCATTTTTACAAATTCAAAATATAAAATTCTCTTTACTAACTTAAATCATCTTAAGATGAACAGCTGACACTTCATTTGTTCGATTTTAGATGATCCTAACGTCTCTACTACTATTCTTTTCAATGCTTGAATTGTAATTGCTTAGTTCAACTTTTGTCGACTCATACTTTATATTCTGACTTGTTTCTAAACCGTTTAAGAATCAATATTTATAGAATCCTTATCCGTTTTTATCTGTTCTTATTGTTATCATTTGATATACAATATAACAAGAGATGTTTACTAAATTTTCTTAGAACCTATTTATTACAATTTAAATTAGGATATATTTGCAGTGAAAAAACAACTTCAAATTACATTGAACTGGAATAAATTTATTACTAAACTGGATGGTTTATGGAATTTATTTTACTTGAATCAAAGAGTTTAGGTTTCTATTCTTTTTGAAAAAGAATTTTCAGGATTCTTTCAATGGAAAATTATCTTCGGTTAGTCATAGATAGGGTTTTGTCTTTATCTCTCTTTTCTCTATCCCTGTTCACCTATACCTAAATTTAAGTATGCAAATTTTCTTTCATAATTTATATTTTGAGATAAAGAATCTGAATTACTGCCGATAGACTCCATCTTACAAAAAAATAAATTAAATCGGATCAGTTAATTGTAACTTTAATTATTCTCGATAAGAAGTGATAGATTGAGAGAGGTAGAAACTCTCTCTGTCCAAGCAATTTAAGAGAGCCTTGATAACGTGTATTCCCTCAATGTATTTTAAGGAATGCTCGTGGGGGAAATGATTTGAAGGAAGATTATAAAGAGAAACGAAAAATCAATGATAGAAAAAGAACTAAATTTCCAGCCCTCATATCCAATTGTCTAGATGCATAATTGGTATCTACAATAGAGTCTCTGAACTGAGCTGTAGAAAGAGGAGCTATACTTCCATCTGATCGTAAGTAAAAGGAACTGGTTTCATCATTGAATTGTCCGCTAAAAGAAGGAACAGTATAGTAATTATAAAAGGAACCTATTTGTAGAATCCAATTATCAGTAACCTTCTTATTAAATGAACCTTCTAATTTATATCCTAGTCCATTTCCAACCATAAAGCCTGATTGTGGAGTGTATTCAAAACGCGAGATTGTATCACCATTTGTTTTCCAACTAATAGTATTGATACCTAAACCCATTCCACCTTCTAAATAAAAATTTCTAAATTTAAATTCATGTGTATAGGTTAGAAAGAAATACTCTACTTTTAGATTGAAGTTTAGTCTACTTGCTGTGTAAAAGTTTGTAAAATTCAGACTTGTAACTTCGGATAAATGGAATGGCTTGAATTGAGTATTTCCATACACAAAGCCAGCTTTTCCATTATCAAAGAAGCGAATACGTGCCAAAATCTCGGTGTTTGTTGTTGATCGAATTGGAGACAAATAAACTGAAGTGAGTATATAGGGAGAAGACTCCGATTTATAATTTCTGAGTTGGGATTCAAATCTATCTTCTGCATGATATCCTAATCCGAAACGAACACCTAGTTCAAATTCCCTTTTTCTAAATCTTTCTACTGCTGGAGAGTTTTCATCTTCTTCTGTGAATAAATCTTTCTTAGCTGGCTTTTCCTTTGTTTCCGTTGCTTGAGAAAATAGAGAGGCATTAAAGACAAGAAGAAATAAGAAAAGGCTAAGTATAAAGGGATACGAAAACAATTTATATAAAACCAAATCTATTTTTTTTCTAATTTCTTTACCGGATAACGTATGATTGTTTGATATTCGTCCGGATTTCCTTTGAAAAACATACCAGGTCCTTTTAAATATTCTTCTTCATGGAATCCAATAATTTCATAGTCATTTTCTGAAATAAATTTTTTTAATTTTTCAACTGTAGGATTTTCATTTTGATAAGATCCTATATGTAAAATTTCGGCAACGCTTCCGTAATTCCAGGTTTCTAACTGAACTTTGGGTTCAGGATTTTCAATATTCTCGGGAATGGAATCGACTTCGTTAGATACTGGTAATGCAAAGATTCCAACATATTCATTGCGCGGTGTTTCAAAAGGTTTAGGCCATCTTGCTCTAGGCCAAGCCTCTTTTAGAGAATCATTTTTTAATTTATATTTTAATTTATATAATTTTCCGAATGCTTCTCCTGAGGTTTGACTTGGATCACCGGTGAGTGTAATTGTTAATACTTTTATAGAAGACTTAGTTGAAATCTTAGGATCTTTTAAGGATTGATAGACTGCTAAATCTGGTGAAGGCATACATTGGGTAAATATAATGAATGCAAATAAAAACATACTAAAATGTTTCATATATCTAAAGTTATTTCCTTTTTGATAGAGTCAATAAAAGTTAATTCTTTCCTTTTCTTTTGTGATTCGATTTTTATCTCTTTAGAATTTTTTAAAAGGAGAATCGTATACATTCTTTTCATTATTTGAAATATTTTTCAAATTGAATTTAGTATTCCTAAACTTTCACTTCTTTGAAGTTTAAAATTTTTTGTTTGCCCAAAGTTATTCCTGATATTAGAAATTTAATTTTTAGAATTTATCATTTAACATTTGTAATCCTAAAAAATATAAAATTGGAACAAATGGAATCAGACTAATGAAGAGAGGAAAAGTGTATGAAAAAAATATTAATCATTTTATTCTTAGGTTTTATTGGAAATATTTATGCGGTTAGCATTTATGATTTCAAAGTAAAAGATATCAAAGGAAATGAGGTGAATCTTTCCAGCTACAAAGGATCTCCAGTTTTGATTGTGAATGTCGCATCAAAATGTGGTTACACCTATCAATATGAAGGCTTAGAAAAAATCTATAAAAAATATAAGGATCGAGGTTTTAAAATAATCGGATTTCCTGCAAATAATTTCGGTGCGCAAGAACCTGGAAGTAATGATGAGATCGCAAAGTTCTGTAAGTTAAAGTTTGATGTAAGCTTTGATATGATGGGAAAAATTTCTGTAAAAGGAGAAGATAAACATATTCTATATAAATACTTAACTGAAAATTCTGACAAGAAAGGGGAGATTGGTTGGAACTTCGAAAAGTTCTTAATTGATAAAAATGGAAAAATAGTAGATCGATTTGAGTCATCTGTGGAACCAAATAGCGAAAAGATTCTGAAAAGAATTGAAAGCATTCTTTAAAAAACTTGTCAAATCTAGAATCATTCTAATTTAGTTAAATTAGAGACTAATCTGGATTCTATACTGTTTATCTGAATTAGTCCAAATAATAGATATATAATTGGAGTAAGAAATGGAAGATAATAATGGTTTATTACTTTATGCGGTTCGCTGGATTCACTACGTTTCCGGCGTTTGTTGGATTGGACTTCTCTATTTTTTAAATTTAGTCAACGTTCCTTTACAAGGAAAATTAGATGCAGGAGTAAAAAAAGTTCTTGTTCCTGAATTAATGCCACGTGTTCTCTTTTGGTTTAGATGGGCGGCAATGTTTACATTTTTATCAGGATTAACCTATTACGTTCTCTTTTTTGAAATGGGTGGAGTAAGAGCTGCAACTCCAAATTGGTCAGTCTGGATTCTACTTGGAATGCTCTTAGGTTCTATTATGTGGTTCAATGTATGGTTTGTTATTTGGCCAAATCAAAGAAAAATTATTAATGGAGTGAAAAGTGGTAACCCGGCTGATCCATCTATTCCTAAGAAAGCTCTATTATTTTCTAGAATCAATACATTCCTCTCCGTTCCAATGTTGTTTTTTATGGGATACGGAAGACACGCTGGTCAACATGTTTCCATCGCATCTGGTGAGGGTATAATGGTTGTTATCCTCGCAGGAGCTGTTGGGGCTGGAGTAGCATGGTTTGCTATTAAACAATCTGGAAGCATTAGCACAGAGGTTTAATCATAATTTGCTGAAATCCTAGAACAAACTAGGCATTTCATAAAAGAATACATCCAAAAATAGTATATACTTTACTGTCATGGTTCGAACAAAAGTTTGAACTATGGCAGATTGCATTTGTTCCACCAAAAGAACTTCTAATAATTCATTGACAAATCCAATTCAATCCAAATAATAATCGACTAAACTAAATCTTTGGTTGCGTCATGAAATTAAAAATCTTCTTATATCTATTTATTCTTCTTCTCTCAAGTGCAGTTTTTTCAGAAACAATTATAATGCGAAATGGAAATGTAAAGAAAGGTCGAATTGTAAGTCAGGATAAACTTTCGATTGTTTTTGAGGAGAAAGATGCTAAAGACCCAGAAGTTTTCTCCAAAAAAGAAGTTCTAAAAGTTTCCTATAAAGACTTAACTCAACAAGAAATCAATCAGATTCTGAAGGAAAATGGTGGAGCAGAAATGGTTGATGTTTCTCCTGGAACTCCCGTATTAGATCCAGTTGGAGGAAGAAGAAGTATCACTCTAGGAAAGGCGTTTCTTCGATCACTGGTATTGCCTGGCTGGGGACAGATGTATCAAAATAGACAAATCGCTGCAACTGCCTATTTTATTCTTTTTCTTGGTGGATTAGGGATTACAGGTTATCAGTATAAAGAATATAAATCAGAGAGTGATGACTATAATTATAAAGCAAAGAATTACATGTTTGCTTTATATTATAGAGATTCGTTTACTCAAAATTTAGCAAGAGCAGATATGACTGCTCAAAAAGCAGTTTTAGATAGGAGCTTACATCGTTTAGAAATTTCGGCAGGAATTTTAGCAGGTGTTTATTTATTAAATTTATTTGATGTAGTGATTTTTAGACCTAAAGATAATTTATCTCTACGAGCTTCTGCATTTACTGATACGTTATCCGTTAAGCTTGAATATCAATTTTAGTTTTGCTGAATACTTGTAATAATTTCTTCAATTTCATTTTCGTGAAATTGTTTATCTACTAAGTTTTCTGTGATATCTAAAATTAAATAGCTTCCTTCTTTCAAAGGGTAAATGTAAAAACCAGTTTTTGAATATCTAGGTCGTATAATATCATAAAAAGTCCAAAAGTTACCCTGCCATTTTCTTTCAGGATGAAGTCTCTCACCTAGATTTTTAATTTCTTCCATATTTCCTTGGTGTTTCTCAAAATCTAAAATGGAGGAATATTCCTCTCTGATTGTAGTTGAATCTACCTTTATAAACTCTGGGACAAAAAAGATCCTAACGAGCGGATAACGGTTTGGATCGACTTGTGAGGAAGAGAGAATACCAGCTATTTGTCCTGTTCCAGTTTTTTCTTTCATCTTTAAGTCTTTTGGATTATGGAAGAAAAAATCTTTGGGAAGTTTTAAAGTCAATCTTAGTGTTTCATTTTTAAGTATACGAGTTTCTTCTGAGAATGACCATTGAGATAGATCCATTTCATGTTCATTGTATTTTGTTTGAATGGAACGATTGAATAAATATATTTCTGAAAACTGTAAATATTTAAAAGTTAGAAGTCCATTTACAAAAATAGCCATTCCGACTAAAATAATTCGATAATAAACAACCACTCTGACTGCTCTATAAAATAGAAAGAAGAGTAAAACAAAAAGCAAGAAAATGACTCCAGCTTGGTTTTCAAAGAAGCCAAAAGAATAGACTATGAGTATAACAGATACAGTATAGAGTGCTTCTTGCCAAAGGATAAAGTCCTTCTGAAATAACTTTTTTAGGATCAGAATACTCAAGAAGAGAGTCGACAAAGACACAAAAAGGGTTGTTAAAATTAGGATTAGAATCACGAACCATGGTAAATGACTCTCATGTGCGTATAGGAATGGGATAGCTAATAGAGTATAAATGGAAATAATTTTCGTTAGAAAACTTAATGAATTATACTTTTTCGAGACTCTACCGAATATATTAATAAGAAAAACAGGGGTTTTCATAATGTCGCCAGCAAAAGATTTTTTATCTATTCTCCAAAATGATTATAACAACTTTGAAAAGTATTTTAAATCGTTATTAAAAAACTACTCCCGTGTGTTTGATTTTATAGAGCGGGTGATTCAAATTATCCCTCTAGAAGTTTTTGTTCTGTTATTTTTTTCTCTTATCATACTCATTCTTATTAATAGTGTGTCCCCATCTACTTCTAAAATCAATTTTCTCTTTGCTGTCCTCGCTTCTGTTGGAGTCTACTTTATCATCGCGAAGGTAGGCGTTTTAAATAAGAAGAGATTTAGTGATACAATGGATAGAACTTTTATATCCGCTTTATTTCTTTTGATTCCTGTTTATTCTTTTTATTTTTTAACTTTAATATACAAATATTTCACAGGTGTTTATAGGAAAAGAAAAATAGCATCTCCCGTATCTATGGAAAAGTCTATTTTTCATGTGCAAAGTGCTTATAACGATTTGATGAGCGAATACTACTCGCTTTCAGAAAATAACTTTGACACAAGCCAATTAAAGGAAAAGATCCAAATCTTACAAATTGCAAGTGATGGTCTTTTAAATTTATTGAATCCTGTGCCTAAACCTATGGCAAATGTAAACCATGTAGAATCCATTGAATCGATTAGTGATCCAGAAGTAGTAACTACCAAATAGCCTTTTATGTTTAGGTTTTTATGCATAATTGGTTTTGCTGTTTTTCTCCTAGTTGGATGTAAGGAAAAGAATGGAAACATTGGGAATTCGAATCCTAATTTAACGACAGAAGAAAAAAAATCTGAATTTATAAAAGCTCAAATTTCATGGGCATATATTGATTTGCCTCTTGAAATGAAAATCTATGAAATCAAATCACAACAATCCTATGAGTTGTGGGAGACAAGGTCGGTTCCATCTAAGGATTCCTCTCCCGCTTCGATAGAAATTCCAAATTCTACCATTGTAATTCAATCCGGTAGATACAAAGAGTTTATTTTGGGAATGCAAAATCAGACAGATAAACCAATTCATTTTTTTGCAGCTCCTCACAGTGTGGATCCTCCACAATATTCTCTTGGATTTAAATTTAAATGTTTATGTATTAATCATGCATTTACTGTAAAACCGAAAGAGTTCTGGTATAGAGTTGTGAGACTTAATATTGATAAAGAGTTTAGAGGCGATAGTTTTACAATTAAACATGATTTGATTGGTATATCAGAACAAAGAATGAAAGACTTTGAGTTTAAACCTTAAATCCTGAACTTAAAAAAATCTTGCTGAATGCACGGAATGAAAATTCATGTAATATAGAACATGGAAAAACTCGCTTTTTACCTCTATGTGTCAGGAAAAGCTCAGTCTTCAGAAATTGCAATTCAGACAGTGAAAAGTTTCATTGCAGAAGAAGTCGGATCCGATTGTGACTTATTTATCTTTGATATATCAGAAGATCCTTACCTAGCTGAAGCTGCAAAGATTTTAGTCACACCTACACTCATTAAAGAAAATTCAGAAAAGTCCATACGTGTTGTAGGAAATTTTAATAATAGACGAAAGTTGTTAGAATCTTTCGAGTTAGAAAAAGTGTATGGATAAACAATCTGAAAACCACAAAGAAGAAATCATAAAAGCACTTAGAAAAGAGCTTGTTTCTAGCGAAATAAGATTTCAAAAAATAATTACACATAATTCAATTCCTATCTTAATAGTTGGTCATGATGGGATGATACGTTTTGCTAACCCTGCAGCAGAGTATTTATTTCATAAGATGAAAGAAAGGCTAATCAATATGCCATTCGGCTACCCGATTTTACAGGGAGAAGTTGCCGAGATTGTTATACATGCTAAAAATCAACCAGATTCTATTGCAGAGATGAGAGTAGTTGAAACCATATGGGAAAATGAACCGGTCTTTTTAATTTCTCTTCGTGATGTGACAGAAAGAAGAAATATGATGGAGAGACTACGCGTAGAAGAAGAACGTTATAGAAGTCTCGTTGAATTATCACCTTTTGGAATATATGTTCATCTAGATGGAGTCTGTGTATTTGCAAATACTGCAGGCATTGAACTTTTAGGAGGCAAAAATCCAGAAGATATCATTGGTCAAAGCGTTATGCGCTTTGTTCATCCTGATTATAGAGATCTTGTTGTTGATAGAATTGGTTCTATTTTAACTGGAGATAAACATTTACTTCCGATAGAAGAGAAATTTATTCGCTTAGATGGGGTAGTGATTGATGTAGAAGTTTCCGGTATTCGATTTGATTATATGGGCAAGGTTGCAATCCAACTAGTCGTTATTGACATTACAGAGAGAAAAAAGTCAGAAGAAAATGTTTATAAATTAAATAGCGAATTGCAAAGATCCTTTTCTCAAAAAACAAAAGAATTAGATCTGATGCATTTAGAATTGGATTCGCTTCAATCTATTATAGCGAGTGACGACAATGCTCCCCTTAAATCTATTCATGATTCAACAGAGTATTTGAAGGAAAAATTAGTAGATAAAATAGATTCAAATGAATTTAAACATTTAGAGAATATTCAAAAGCAAACTGCTAACGCATCCTATTTAATAGAAAGTTTATTAATACTGACAAATATCACTGATGCAAATTTAGATATGGAAACGATTGATATTACATCTATTTGCAGAAATTTAATGAACGAAATAGAAAAACTCTATTCGGAACAAAATTTAGAATTTAGCATTCAAGGCAATCTTCAATTATTTGGAAATAGAAAACTAATACGTATTGTGCTTTATAATTTATTAGATAATGCAATTAAATTTTCAAAAAATAAACCTATCGTGAAAATAGAAGTCGGTTCTATTCAGAAAGAGGGAAAAAATATATTCTTTGTGAAAGACAATGGTGTCGGCTTTCATTCTGAGAGTGAGAGAATTATATTTAGACCATTTCAGAAACTAGAACCTAGTGAAGGAATCGGCATGGGACTCACCATAGTAAATCATATCATTGAAAAACACAATGGGAAAGTTTGGGCAGAAAGTGAGATAGGAGTTGGTTCCACTTTTTATTTTTTTATAGAATAGAATTTTAAAAATATCACTACCTAGAGTATTTTCTTCTGAAAAAGATTTATAACTAAAAAGTCTGAATAGAATTTTTGTATTTTGTTGTATATAATTGATGAGCTGCACTTTGAAGTCCCAAGACTTTAAAAAGCAATAAATCAAGCGAGATTTTTTTCTATAATTCTTCAATCCGTTGATTTGGATGAATCAGATCGAATTGAATTTAGTTAGAGCAAAATTCTAAATCAATTTATTTTAAGTCCTCTAATAGTTCTTTAATAAATGGTCTTGTTTTGATGGAATGATGTGGTAAAACAAGTCTTTCATTTTTAAAAATTAGATTATCATAGGTAAGAATATCTAAGTCAATTTCTCTTGGTCCCTTGTCAAAACGTTTTATTCTTCCTAATTTGTTTTCAATACTTTGTAAGGCATCTAATAATTCGATAGGCGACAGATCTATTTTAATTACAAGAATACAATTCAAAAAGTCTGGCTGATCTATAAAATCTAAAGCTTTAGTCTCTATTATTTTTGAGTGCTGAATTATTTTACAAGGAATCTCTTCTATTGCCTGAATTGCTTTTCGTAAAAAAAGATTTCGATCTCCTAAATTAGACCCAAGTGATATAAAAGCAGTATGTTTTAGATTGTTTGACAAAGTAGACTAAGTGCTCATTTGGAATTTGAGACGATAGTCGGGGCATTCTAACTTAATTTCATGAGTCATTTCACAGAGTCTTGAGTATACTCTACCTTCTCCTTTTTCCTTCCAATCATAAAGAGGTAAATTTGAAGTGAGTAGAGTTATTTTTTCTTTTTCATATCTAGAATCAATTAAATCGTATAATTTTGCATTCACCCAGTCAGAGTCTTTTTGAACTCCAAAGTCATCGATTACTAGAACATCTATTTCTGCAAATTCCATTTCTATAGTTCTTTCTTGACCATGGTATTCACTGTCTTTTTGGTAAGTGTCTTTGAGTGCGTTTAGAAAATCTTTACTAATTTTCGCATAGCGGCATTTTACTCCATAACGAAAAATGAGCTCATTTAATATGATACAGGCTAATAAAGTTTTGCCGGAACCTGTCCCTCCTGATAAATACATTCCTTGCTTTGGTTTGTCTTTCCAATGAGTTGGATTATTCCAATTCAGGATCAATTCATTTGCCCAATCATGTGCAACGAAAAGAGAGATCATATTATTCCCAGACACATCCATAGAATTTAAAAATCGATATCTGTATCTCGGAGGAATGTTTGATGATTCGATCAAGTAATGGAGTCTATTCCTTGTGAGTCGTGCTTCCTGACAAAAACAAGGAATCATTTTATCCATGGACTCTTCATAGATCCGATAAGGTGCTTTAGCTTTAGCAGGGCAGGGGATACAGTGGTCTGTAACGCAGGAGCATAGACTTAATGAACCAGTGCGAGAACCAGGTATAACCTCATCTAAAACAATTCCCACACCTTTGCAATAAGGACAGGAGGATACTCCTGTCTTTGTATTGATTAGAATCTCATTTAATAGCATCTAACGCTTTCGTCTACTGCTCTTTCTAGATGACGAGCCCCCAGAACTTCCTGAGGTTACATTTGTGTCTATTTTACGTTTATTGGTAGTTTGAATGAGATCATTTCGATTTCCATTCATATTGAATAAATCTATGTCAGTGCTTTCTTCGCCTACTTTTCTATATTCAATTTCTTTTTCTTCAATCTTAGTGTCTTCCGCTACTTCTACTTTCATCAAAAAGCCAATTACTTCTGCTTTTAGATTGTCAACCATTGTAGCAAAAATTTTAAAACCTTGAATTTTATATTCGACTAAAGGATTTTTCTCACCATAACCAACGGTCCAGATTCCATCTCGTAAATGATCCATTACATATAAATGCTCTTTCCATCTATGATCTAATATGTCTAGTAGTATGCTTCTTTCTAAATACTGCCAAACCTCTTTACCGACCTTAGATATTTTTCCTTTGTATACATTTACAAACTCAGTAACTAGTTTCTCGCGAAGTCTTTCTTGAACTTCAGACGATCTAGAAAATTCTCCATCTTGAATTCGGACGGATACATTCATAGTAGTGAGCCACTCATTCATAGAAATATAATCCCATGCGGCTGGATTTTTTCCCTGGCAATGTGCTTCTATTTGGAGGTCTACAACTTCTTTGACCCAGTCTTGTATGAGTTCCTCCATATTTGCTTTTTCGTTTAGAACGTCATTTCGAAGATTATAGATGAAAATCCTTTGTGCATTCATAACATCATCGTATTCTAATAAATGTTTACGAATATCGAAGTTGTGCCCTTCCACTCGCTTTTGAGATCGAGCAATCGCATTGCTAACCATTTTATGTTCAATCTCTTGCCCTTCCTCCATTCCAAGTCTTTGCATAATGGAAGAAATTCTATCCGATCCAAAGATACGCATTAAATCATCTTCTAGAGATAAATAAAAGCGACTAGAACCCGGATCTCCCTGTCTTCCTGAACGACCTCTAAGCTGATTGTCAATTCGACGAGCTTCATGACGTTCTGTGCCTAATATGTGTAAGCCACCATTATTTAGAACTTCTTCATGAGCTTTTTCCCAGATTAATACTTCGTCTATAATTTCCTTTGCTTTCTTTTTCTTACCGTGTTGTGAAAAAGATTCTGCAATTTGTTTAGCTGTATCGTAATCTTTTTTCTTGATTGCTAATTTAAATTCATCAATTTGTGGATCAACTTCTGTCCATTTTTCCATTAAGTCTTTAAATTTTTGAGCACCACCTAAAACAATATCCGTTCCACGACCTGCCATGTTAGTCGCAATCGTGATCGCTCCAGGCTTGCCTGCATTCGCAATGATCTCAGCTTCTTTTTCATGAAACTTTGCATTTAAGACGTTATGTGGTAGACCTGCCATTCTGAGTCGATTAGAGAGAAGTTCTGATTTTTCAATCGAAATGGTTCCAACAAGAACAGGTTGTTTTTTTGCATGAAGTTCTTTGATTTCATTGATGATTGCATTGAACTTTTCTCTTTCTGTTCTGTAAACTCTATCGGGATGGTCGATTCTTTTCATCTTGATATTTGGAGGAATTACAATCACATCTAATTTGTAAATCTTTGCAAACTCTTCTGCTTCGGTATCTGCTGTTCCTGTCATACCGGAAAGCTTTTCATAGATTCTAAAATAGTTTTGAAAAGTGATAGAAGCAAGTGTTTGAGATTCTCTAGCAATGGTTACTTTTTCTTTCGCTTCTAGTGCTTGGTGTAATCCATCGGAATAGCGCCTACCCGGCATTAGCCTTCCAGTAAATTCATCTACGATTAAAACTTCTCCGTTTTGAACTACATAATCTACATCTCTCTGGAAAATTTTATGTGCCTTTAATGCTTGGTGAACATGATGAACTAATTCAACATTGTCAGGAGAGTAAAGATTATCTACACCGATTATTTGTTCGACTTTCTTAACCCCTGCTTCTGTCAAGAGAACGTTACGCGCTTTTTCATCGACTTCATAATCATCTTTTTCAACTAGCTTTGGAATGATTGTATCAATTTTTATGTAATTATCTGTAGATTCATCAGCAGCTCCAGAAATAATCAATGGAGTTCTAGCTTCATCTATTAAGATAGAATCTACCTCATCCACGATTGCAAAGAAATGTTCTCTTTGCACTTTGTGTTCTTTTCTAGGAACCATATTATCGCGTAAGTAATCAAATCCGTATTCATTATTTGTTCCGTAAGTAATATCAGAACCATAAGCCAATTGTCTTTCTTCGTGTTCCATATCATGCTGGATAATACCAACAGTAACTCCTAAGAAGTCATAAATAGGTTTCATCCAGAGCGCGTCTCTGCGTGCCAAATAGTCGTTAACCGTTACAACATGCACTCCTTTGCCAGCCAAAGAATTAAGATAAACTGCAAGAGTGGAGGTAAGTGTTTTTCCCTCTCCAGTCTTCATCTCTGCGATATTTCCCCAATGGAGTGCAATTCCTCCCATCATCTGGACATCATAGTGTCTAAGTCCCATTGTGCGAACAGATACTTCTCTAATGGTTGCAAATGCTTCTGGTAAAATATCATCTAAAGTTTTGCCGGAAGCTAATAAGTTTTTAAATTTTTGCGTTTGGTTTTTTAATTCATCATTTGACAGTTTTTGGATTTCGGGTTCTAAAGCGTTGATTTGGGCGACTATCGGCGTTAGACGCTTTAGATCTCTTTCATACTTACTTCCGAAAATAAATTGTAATACTTTTTGAAACATTGTGATTTATTTTTTCCTTTTGATTAATTTGCCTTTAATTTTAGAATATTGTCGAAAAGGATGCGGGCATTTGCTTCCATTTCTTGTTGTTTCGTTTTTATTTCTGGTGATATCTTGCCAAGTGTAGATGGAATTTCTTTGTGAATATTCCACCATACTTCTAACATTGGATAAGTTACTTCAAAATGACATTGGATTCCGATTGCCTTGTCTTTATAGGAAAACATTTGATTTTCATATTTCTCGCTCGCTAAAAGTCTTTCTGACCCTTGCGGTAAATCAAAAGTATCCCCATGTAGGTGAAATGTTGTTAACTGCTTAGATGAGATCCCTGAAAAAATAGGATGGCTTGAATTGGATACAGATACATTTGAAAAACCAACTTCTGGTCCGTTTTTACCCTTTTCTACTTTGCTACCTAATGCCTTTGCAATGATTTGGGAACCTAGACAGATTCCTAAAACTTTTTTCCCGGGAATAGATAACGCATTTTCGACTAACTTAAGATAAGGGTAGAAAAAAGATTCAAGCTTAGGATCATAAACGGCTTGAGGTCCACCCATTAAGACAATAATATCAAAAATCTGTTGTGATTCAGGAACAAGTTGAATTCCTTTTTTATATGCATCATGATATGTAATTTTATAATTGGCATTACGAAGAGAGGATTCTAGAATCCCAGGTCCTTCACAATCAAGAAATCGCACAATTAAGCTTCTCATTAAACTCCTCCTAACATTAATTTAAAAAATTTGATCTTATTTTGATTTTGAATGATTGAAATATCTTTTTCTTCACTCAATGGTCCAATGAAATTGTAATACAAAATCAAAGGATTCGTTTTAAATAATAAAGTTTCTGGTCGACCCGTTATGAGTCCATCCCCTTGGGAGACTTTGAACGGTCGTTTCATAATTAATATGGGTAACTCTATTTTTTTTTCGATTACTTCTTTTTCCATAATTTCTTTTGCTTTTGGGTATAATTGTTCAAAAGTATTGGATGGTTCTGCATCTGGTACAATGTCATATGGATCTACAACCATAAAGAGTCCTAGGGACTTATCTTTACTTATGTCTTTATAGATTGCATTTAGAGCGGGAATTTCTTTTACACAAGGAACACAGGTAGGTGCATAGACATTGATAGCAAGTCTCTTATAAGATAGATCTTTTAAGACAATTTGTTTTCCGGATAAATCAAGCCCTTCATATAAGGATACATCAAAGTTCGACTGTTTCTGGGAATAACAGGAAAGTAAAAATAGTATAAACAAAAAAGGTATGAATTGTTTCATTTGTATGTATTTTTTAACTATATCTAGGTATAGGGGGGGTAAGGCAAGTAAGAATAAATTTTAATTATTAAAATCATTGACTGGTTTTTTTTCCTTGAAATCATGGCGTATTGCCTCGTACTATGATTTTTTTTTGCAATTATACCTAAATCTTGTACTAAATACCTAAATTTCCTATAGGAGTATAAATGAGCACGCAAGAATTTGAAATTCACAAACTAATTGAACTAGCAAGAACTAAAAAATATGAATTGGCAGTGGCTGGATTCGCTGCTTTGGATAAAATTGATAGAGTTCCAGTTCCAAAAAAACTTAAGACTAGAAAAATTGCAGTGCAAGCCCTCTATGCTCTATCTGATGGTCTTGTGAAATATGACTATTTCACAGCTGAACAGCGCAAGAAATTACAAGCAGAGGCAAATATGTCTGATGCTCCGTACAAGGGCTTTAAAGGTCTATTTTCTAATTCAGCAGCACCTGTTGTGGAAGAGGACATTGAAGAGGATTATATCCCGCAAGAAGAAGAAGCTAAACATGACTTTGTTGCAGAAGGCGATTCTGATGAACTAGATTCTGCTTCGGACGATGAGGATGACAATGACGATGATGATTTAGACGATGAGGATGACGATGATCTAGACGACGATGATGATGATCTAGATGATGAGGATGACTAATTCATTCTAGGAGCTAAACATTTCTCACAATCTTCATATAAATTCAAATGGGCTACCAAATCTGAAAAATATTCAGAATGGTAGCCTTATTTATTCTAAGCATGATCCTATCAAAGAAAGCAATCGCTTTGCTGAAACAGTCTTAAATGAATACAGTTCCCTATCCTACTCTCCTGATACAATGATTTGCTTTGGATTTGGATTGGGTTATCAGATTGAAGCAATTTTAAATCTAACACGCGGAAAAATAAATCTAACTTCAGTCGAACCAGATCCTTCCGTTCTCCAAATTCCAGAAGTAAAAAAAAAATTCTAGATCTAAGTTCAAAGTTCCAAGAACTCGGTGGGGAATTATCTGTTTTACCTCTAATTGAATTTCCCTATAAAGACTACTTAAAACTGAAAAAGTTTATTTTTGCTTTTCCTTATTATTCTAGAATGTATTCAGAAGAATACAGTTCCTTTCGGGATAAGATAACCGCAAAGCTAGGGGTGAACGCTTCAACTATTTCTTATTTTGCACGAACTTGGCTCAGAAATTATTTTATAAACTTACAGCTTTGTTCTGATAGAGATAATACTGGTCTTATATTTAAAGATAGTCTTCCTATTCAGAATAAACCAGTATTGTATATTGGCGCGGCTCCCAATTTGGAAGATCAACTGGAATGGATTAAGAAAAACCAAGACGATTTCTTTTTATTGGCAGCGGATACTGCTTGTTATCTACTTCTGCAGAACGGTATTCGACCTGATTATATTTTATCGATCGACTCTGGTCGTGGAACTATCTACCATTTTAGAAATATTCCAGAAGATATTCCTATTATATCTTGGTTAGGTGGTAATCGTTATATTTTTAGCCTTAAAAATCCTATTCTTCTCTGTCTTACTTCTTATCCACTGGACCAAGTTTTACATTCTGTAGTATTTACTAGTTCTAATGAAATAATTCAAAATCCCTCTCTAAATGTCGCTGGACTCGCAAAAGCATTAGCAGAAAAATTTCTAGCGAAATCTTTATCCCTCTCAGGAATTAGCTTTAAAAAAGAAAATGGAAAAACCCATTCTAGAGGAACAGGTTACGAATCCTTTCATGTTCCAAAGGTAAATCGTTATTATCCGATGGAATCCTATATTCCTCACTCTTATCAAAAAGATATAAGCTCAAAAAACCAAAAAGCACTTTACCATCTAACCGATACAACGAAAGTTCCTATCTTAAAATTGGATACTCATCTTCCCTATTTAAAAGATTCCTCCATTTACAAAACAAAGCCTCTTTCTTTAAAAATAAATCAAAAACAAATAAATCAATTTCTGCACCTTCTCAAAAACCCAAACATTCAAAAAGAAATTTTAAATGAGTTGGGAGTTGAGAAAAGTGTTTTGCTAAGATTTATTTTTTAGTAAGTCATTTATAAACGTTAGTTGTGGTCTTTTTAGTGATAATGGCTTTTTCGATATTGAAAAACAGTTGAATAGTATGTCTTTTGATTCCAAAGGTATACTTTTGCGCTCAAGTGAAAATTAGGGATCGCCGAAATTCCGACAGTCTCTAAGTAGTTCGAGACGGTCGCTGCTAATTCGACTGAGTCTGCTATCAGTAAGTAAACTAAAAAGGCAGAGATTGACATACCAAAACTAACTCGATAGAGTTTCAGTTCTGCCCAATCTTCAGGTCTGGGACGAAATGAGACCTTTTGTAGATTTTGACCCTTCTCTTGGTATTTGGTAGTTACATTTGAGTAACCAGGTATCATACCATTTGCAATAAAGATTTGGTATTTAGACAAAAGATAGGCGATATACCTTGCAACACCTTTGTGTTGCATGAGTTTTGTTTGAAAAAGAGTGAGGTATTTATTAGGAATCAGAAGAGTGGAACTGAAATCAGAAAGTTTGAGGTTTGCATTAGGATAGCAAATTTTAGGTTTGGAAATAGTTTTTCCATTGTATTGCTTAGATTGCATTTGGACTCCTTAGGTATAGATTAGATTTTTGAATTACTCCTGAAATTGAGGAATTAGCTTTGAGTGACGAACAAATAGAGTATTATTATAATAGAGAAAAATTTTTAAAGTTTTGTGCGCTTATTCTGAAAAAAAAATGTAGGATTAATTTATTTTTTCTTTTTTAAAATATTACTGAGTTTGCCAAGTTCTTCTGGTTTGATAGAAACATTTACAGCTTGGATATTTTCTGCTTGGATTTCTTGGTGAACTTCTGCTCTGTGAACAGAAACATTTTTAGGAGCTTTGATTCCAATCTTTACTTGATCGCCTTTGATATCGACGATAACTACTTCGATATCATTACCGATAATGATGGATTGATTGAGACGTCTTGCTAGAACTAACACTAGACACTCTCCATTGGAACATTTTCCAAAATCAATTTTCGAAGCGGATGATTTTCATTTTTGGAAATGCACTGTTTCGCCATTCTGTTTTTTGGGTTTATAATCACTGGACCTTGCAGATTTGCAGTCATCATTCTTGGATTATCGTTTGGTATGGTGACTATCGTCATTACAACTCCCTCTTCTATTTGAGAGAGTTGAATTGTTTCTAAATCCTCTTGTCCGATTACTGGTTTATAATCAGGGGCAAACAAATCTGGTTGGATTACAATGAATGCTAGATCTAGTTCTGATAAAGATTGAAGCCATTTAAATGGACTTTCTTCATTTTCTTCAATCAGGGCAAACTCATTGTATTTTTCAAAGCCTAAAATCCCTTCTGGGAAGCTAAGTATTTGCCTTTCGTCTATTTTCATAGCACCGAAAGGCTTTGTTTGAATTTCTTTAGTCATATTAACGTAAAAAATCCATCAGGGTTGGTTTAATGACTTTTGAGCCAACACTTAAAGCTGATTGGTGAATTGTTTCGAGCCATTTGAGATTCATGATTGTTTCAGGGAAATCAATGCCTTCATTTTTAGCTAAGAGTTCAGCCATAAATGTTTTATCAAAATCAATTCTCTTTTCATGCTCTTCTAAACGATTCATCTTAGCACCTACGATGGATCTGTGACGCAAAATATTTTCGAGTGCCATGTCGATATCCGCAAGATCTCTACCAGAAATTCTCTCTTGGTCTTTTGCAGTTAGATCGTTTCTGAGTTGAATCATAACATCAAAGATAGAATTTCCAACTACAGTAGCTTCTTTGGAATAATTGCTAGGCGGCTCTGCATAATTTACTTCAATAAGTCCGATGTCGCGAAGAACAGTTCCAGAATCCACATCTTCTAACCAGATTTGATGAGGAGCAGTTGATGATAATGTAATATTGTCGCTACCAAGTTTACTTGCTTTTACATCAATCGATGCGCTGTTTATTTTATCTATGATATCATCTAACGTGTCACCAACGGAAACAGAAATTTCTGTTCCATCGATTTTAAATTTTTGATCAGAAGTTGCAGAGTAGGAGGAAGAATCTCTATTTGCAGTGATGCTCATGTTTGTTCCCCAGAAAGCTTTGTTTCCAGCAACATTCACACCAACATATTCCCCACGTTCAATTTCTCTAAGTTGATCTCCTATATCTCCTCTGTATTCTACTCCGATGATTTGGTCTTGTACTTCGATTCCTTTCAAGCCTTTCATCTTTGCTTCTACAGATTCAAAAGGAGGTCTATCAATTGTATGTCCGCCAAATAGATAACGTCCTGTAGCATCTCTAGTATTTGCTATATCAACTGTCGCTTTTAGAAGTTCATTTACTTCTTTTCCAATCGCAACTTCCAATTCGAAGCCTTTGTCACCTTGGTAAATTCCGTTGGATGCTTGGACAGTGAGTTCTCTTACTCTTTGTAAAATTTCTGTAACTCTTTCTAATTGACCATCGATGAGCTGGAGACGTGCTTTTCCTTCTCCTGCATTTTTCATAAACTGGTCTAATTCGTTGACTCTAGTTCTAAAATACATATTGTTTGCAACAGCAGAAGGCTCATCAGAAGGACGGCTTAGTTTTAAACCAGTTCCGAGTTGGTTTTGTGTTTCATCTAATTGAGATTGATGTCTCGCTAATGTATTTATTAATGTATTATTAGAAATTTGATTTGTAATTCTCATTTTTATACTCCGAGTCTATTGATTATAACATCTAACATTTCATTTTGAACGTTAATCATCTTTGCTGCTGCATTGTAAGAATGTTGAAACTGAACCATGTTCGCCATTTCTTCATCTAAGTTGACACCCATTACAGATTGGCGTAATTTTTCAAATTCCCTGAGAAGTGCAGTTTGCGTTCCTAGTTCTTGTTTTGCTTCTCTTGCTTCTGTTCCAATTTTGGAAATCATTCCGTTGTAGAATTCAGTAAAATTCTGATCGTAATTTACCATCATTGGTTTGTCTTTTAAGAAGCTTGCAATTAAAAGAGCGTTATTTCCATCTTTTTGACCATTTGCTTTGTTGTAGTCACCCGTTCCACCCACATCTTTACCACGTCCAGCGGCAATGCTATTGACGTTATTTGCAATCTCATCCGAAACACGAACGAAAGAAGCAGGATGAAATTGTGGAGTGAGTGTGATGTCACTTGGATTGGATTGGAATTTATTGATTTCACCCAATCGGTTGTAATCAAAAGATCCAGCAACCCCGCTACCATTTAGAATTCCAGTCATACCAACGAGTAGATTTCCAGAATCTTCTAAGTGACGAATCATGAAATTTTCTCGTGAATTACTTGCAGTGACTGCTTTGATTACAAGTTGATTGTCATGATTCATAAAAGCAACTACACCGGATTCAGAGCGATTGATTCTTTTGATAACATCATTTAAAGTATCATCTACGTTATACGGAATAATTACGGGTGTTGATTTTTCATCGTTTTTGTGAAGAGTGATATTTCCAGAAATAGAAATAGGTCTTGCTGGATCTAGAGTCATTTTACCTGTTACTCTGTAGATCGCTGTTTTATCGTTGATACCATCTCCATCTGAATCATATTCTGCATTGGAGTTGAGAGATAAATCTCTAGGTTGGAAAAAGTTGATATTTGTTTTTCCATTGAGACCAAATCCATCTTTGTGGATTTCATTGACTGTGTCAGTGAGGTTAATGGCAAATGTATCTACATTGTCGATTTTTTCATGTAATACAAAATCACGAACTTCGATGAGACCTTGTAAGTGACCAGAGCGAAGCAATACATCTTTTCCATCTCTTGCCCAAATCAGTTTGAACTTTCCGTCATTTTCAGGATTGCCTACTAATTCAACAGATTCTTTCTTGATTCCTTGCACGAAGATTTGTTGTCCAATAAAAACCATGAATTCATCTTTATCGCTTCTTCCTATGCTGATGTCTACAAGTTCAGATAGTTCTTGTAGCATTCCATCTCTTCTATCATATAAATCGTTTGGTCTATCACCGAGAGCTTCTGCTTTGGTGATTCTTTCGTTTAACGCACGAATACCTTCTCCCAAAACATTTAATTGGTTTGTTTTTGATTCAACTTCTCGGTTTGCTTGTTCTTGTAATTGGGTTAATTTGCGGTATGTGTCTTCGATTCTACTTCCGAGTCCTACAGCTTTTTCTTTTACAACAGATCGATGCGCGCTTTCATCTGGATAGTTTGCAAGCTCTTGCCAAGCCGCCCAGAATTGATCCATTTGGGAACGAAGACTCATTCCACCTGGTTCATTCATAATCATTTCAATTCTGTATAAATAATCATTTTTAGCAGACCAGTAGTCTTTAATAGAACTTGTTTCTTGGATTCTATCGTCGATGAAGCTATCACGAATTCTTTCGATTTCAGGAACTTTAGAACCTTGACCGATTTGACCAGCTACTAACGCACGATTGTAAGCTGGATCATAGAGTGGTTCAGCAGATGTAATTTGCACCCTTTGGCGTGAATACTGCTTATTATCCGCATTGGAAATATTATGGCCTGTTGTATGGAGTGCCTGTTGGTGAACAGATAATCCTTTTTTTCCTACTTCTAATCCTGAAAATGTTGATCCCATAAATACTCCTTATGCTCTCATGTTTAACATGACATTTGTGCGAACTTTCGATTTACTATTATCGCCGTATAAATCAGATACTTGAGCCTCTCCTGCATTCTTTAATGCATCGATAGAGAGAGCAAATATATCGAGTTTTGATTTGAGTAACTCTTCATTGACTGTTAGTTTTTCTTTCAAATCGGTTACTACAAATTTTAATTCATTTGTGATTGGTTTAAATTTTGCTAGGGTAACTTTATCTAGACGATTTAGAAATTCTGTGACAGTTGGAACAACTGCTCCATTTTTTTCATCGGAGAAAAAATCAGCAACGAGTTTCATTCTCTTTGCTTCCACAGTTGCAAGATTTTCCATGATGGTAGAAGTTTGCTTTGTAAAGTTTTCCAGATGCTTTCCATTGGAACGAAGGATTGCTTCTTTCTTACTTGTCTCTAAAATTAGCAGATTCTTATAGATACCAATTTCTTCTTTAAATGTCTTTTCTAAAAGTTCTAAGTTCGTCTTCACAGGAGATACCCTTTTAATCTAAATCGGCGCATCTCAACATAAAATTAGGCTTTTTTAAATTATTTTAAAGGGAAATAGAACTTTGTCCGAACAATATGTCCCATAAAAGATTTAGATTCTAAATAACACCAGTTCGATGTGATAGAAATTTAAAAGATTACCACCGATTGCACCGAGGACACCGATAAAAGATTCGATAATTCAATTGCCAATCGTTTCTGTCTCGTTCCGTTATCGGTGTCCTCGGTGGTAATTCTTAAGTTGACAGCATTGACCGATCGAGGATTGGGTTTGCAGATTGGGATATTGTTTGCTACAAGAATGCTTGATAAGGGATAAAACACATTCTCTATTGGATTGATGTTGAGCTTCTTTATTCTTTGGTATATTTAAAATCAATTTTTAATATAGCAACCACTATAGCAGGACTATACGAACTACTAAACTGAACGCGAATAGAAAGAAAGTTTATTCTTCTCTAGTAGTCTCGTTCGGTTCCACCAAACACAATTCCTAAAAATTCCATATTAAAAATTACAGAAAGCGTTTGGTGTATAGTAAGTCCCTTTTTATATTGGCATCCTTACCCACAATTTTAACAGATTACCACCGATAACAGAACGATAGAAACGATGGAATCCTTTTACAGTAAAGCTCCCCTAAAGATAGGACTAAACTTATCTTAAAGATAGGTAGTGATATATATTTAGGATAAGTTTAACCAATGTTTACCCCTAAGTTTAAGGGAAGTTTGGTGATACGATAGGTAAAACACTCTCCACCACGTCAGTGTAGAATTTTTTTCCCAAAAGCCCGCACATACATACGAATTTTTTATCCATCTATTGTAGAGGTTTTCTATAATGTATGTGTGCAATACAGACAAAGCAAAAAAGCCAAATTATATTCCCAGTCTAGAGAGAGCGAGTCAATACAAATCTATTTGGAAGAAGCATTGGGAAGAGTTTCTAAGAATCTACGATATGAAATTTCTATCGAAGTATGGAGAGCTTTCGGAAGGGAAGATAGAAGAGGTAGAAAAACTTTTAGGTTGTGGAGATTTTCTGAATGGATTTCAAAGATATTCTTGTGAAGAATGTGATGTAAACTTAATCGTTCCAT
>DAORDH010000045.1:0-45455 GCA_035345875.1 Leptospiraceae bacterium
ATCAAAAGCCTGATATCGTTAGATGTCGGGCTTTTTTGTTTTTGTGCTGGTGTGACGTTTAGCATTCCAGTTTGCTGTGGGAGAGTAGGAAGGGCGAAGGCGTTGGTGCTCCGACCAAGGAGCAGGGTGGACTAGATATTTTTTGCTATCATATCAAAAGCCTGATATCGTTAGATGTCGGGCTTTTTTGTTTTTGTGCTGGTGTGACGTTTAGCATTCCAGTTTGCTGTGGGAGAGTAGGAAGGGCGAAGGCGTTGGTGCTCCGACCAAGGAGCAGGGTGGACTAGATATTTTTTGCTATTGGAACTACATTTCATTTGTATGTAACCAGCTATAATAACCACTCTTTGAAACGCTCTGACCTCACACATTTTTGCCACATTAAAATTATCTTTATTTTCTTTTAAGAAATTAAATTAATTTATTTTTTTTGCGAGTCTCTTGTAAAAATGCCTATTGACTTTTTTAAAATTAATATCTCCTCTTGCTGTTGTTCTATTATTTTCTGTTTCTCTTTTAGTTCTTTTTCGTAATCGCGTTTCTTCGGTTTTTCTTTTGATTTATCTATTGCTTCACTCATATACTTTTTGATCCATCCTCTCAGTGTCGTTAATGGGACTCCTAGATCCCTTGCTGTCTTATTTTTCTGTCTACCATTTGCTAGATATAGTTTTACTGATTCTATTTTGTATTCTTTGGGATATTCTCTCATTTTAGTCTCGTTTTGGAAACCTAAATTTGTGCGCAGGGCTTCAACTTACGGTTAGCAAGCAAAGCACCTAAATCCCTCAAAAAAGTCACAGTCTTAACAATGGATTCTCCAAAAACAAAAAATCCATCCCCTTTCGCAAAGGCGATTATCAGTATTATGCTAAGCAATTTCTGAAAAGTCAGGGGATTAACAAACTTCCCCTAAGAAATGTCCTTCTTTTAATTCAGCGGTTGGTTCCTTGTATTCTTTTATTTTAACATTTAAAAATTGTCCTGTGGTTAATCCTAATTTGCCGCTTTCTAGTCTAACTTTTAAATAATCATCGGTCATGCAAGTTCCATCTGATTCTAAAATGGCTTCTCTCTTTTTATCAATCAGTTTTAATCCAAAGTTTTTATATTGGTCTTGAGAGAGTAGGTTAAGAATTTTGACTCTTTCCTTTTTAATATCTTTTGAAATGTTATCTGGAAATGTTTCTGCCAATGTTCCTCTTCGTTGTGAATAAGGAAATGCATGTATTTTAGAGATTTCCAAATCTTTCACTATTTTCACAGACTCTTGAAAGTCCTCTTCTGATTCATTCGGAAATCCTGTTATAATATCTGTTCCAATAAAGATAGAGGGATTCTTTTGTTTTACTAAACTAATTCTTTTATAGAAAGTCTCAGCTGTATAACTTCTTTTCATTTTTTTTAAAATATTTGAACTACCACTTTGCAATGGAACATGAAGGTAATTACAAAAACGAGGATGAAGTGTTAGTTCTGCCAATTCATGCCCAACATCAGACGGTTCAATTGAGGAGAGTCTTAGCCTAGAATATTCTAGAATATCTAAAATGTTTTTTAAAAGTGCATTAAAATTTTTTGTATTGGATTCATCTCTAAACCAACCTAGGTTTACACCAGTTAAAATAATTTCACCGACTCCATTATCCTGTAAAAAGCGAACTTGATCTAATACATCTTTTATATTTCTACTAACGCCTTTTCCTCTAGCCTGTGGAATTTTACAATAAGCACAAGAACGGTTACAACCATCCTGAATCTTTAAATATGCCCTAGTGTGATTTGTTGGCAATACATCTGAGTAAGAAAATCGATTTCCATTTGTATCTATATCTAATCTTTCACCTTTATTTTTAAGAATAATATAAGGAAGATTTGACTTTTCGGTATTTCCAATAACTCCTGTTACACCAGGAATTTTTTCGATTGTTTCTTTGTCTGTTTCCGCATAACATCCTGTAACCCAGATCTGTGATCCTGGATTGTTTTTTATAGCATTTCGAATGATATTTCTATTTTTTGAATCTGCTTTATTTGTAACGGTGCAAGTATTGATGACTACAATTTCTGGATTTTCTGATTCAGAAACTGTTTTTATCCCAAGATTTGAAAAAGTGTTCGCTAAACCATCCGATTCAAAGATGTTGAGTCTACATCCTAACGTATGAAAAGCTACTGTTGATTCTTTCATAAACTATTTGATAAAGAAACTATCCTTTTTTGATTTTCTAAAAAAACAGGATTAGAATTTGTGCTTATTGCGGATTCTAATTGAGATTTAGCTAAGTCTAGATTTACCTTTGCCTTTTCTTTTTCATTTGTTTTTAAATTTATAATCGCCATTTGCTCATAGATGAGTGCTAAGTTGTTTTTTAAATTTGCATTACTAGGTGAGAGTGCGGAAGCCCATTTTAAACTGATTTCTGCTTTTTCAAAATCACGTTTCATGTAATAGATATTAGATTCAAGAGCTAAGGGACGATAGTCTTCAGGTAACGTTAATTTTAATTTTTCGATTATCTCTAATGCAACATCAACTCTCCCATATTTTAAAAGAAGTGTAACTTGTTGAAAACGTAACTTTGGTTCTTGCGGAAAACGCTTAATCGCATCTTCACAAAGTTCTAAAGCTTGTTTGTAAGATTGAGCGGAAGTATAAACTTTCACGATGTCAATATATGCTTTTGTATCATCTGGTTTTAATCGAATGGCAGCTTGAAAATGATTGATTGCAGATTTGTATTCTTTTAAATTCCAATAGTCAAATGCAGCTAAATAGTGTAATTCATACCTTGGCTTTTCTACTTTTAAAATTTCGCGAATTGTTTGAAGAGATTCTTGGTAAGATGCTGCTTTGTATTCTGCCAATGCCTTTTCATAAGTCATGGACTGCGCAGATAATCCTGCAATGGAAATGAATAATAATGTTAGTAAAATTCTCATATCGAATATGCCTTTACTGACATTTTTTGAATGAGCCCGAAATAGGGAACGAATTTTTATTTTAACTCTTCTACACCTATTGATTCAGTGTAAATCGATTCTAATTCAGAATGGAATGGCTCTACTGGATCTATGAATATGGAAACAAGTTCACATTGGTTTATTAGGAAAGTTTCAATGTGTTCCTCGGAAAGAAAGGATTTATCTCCAATGGCTATATAGGGAACACCTTCTTGTGTAAATCCTGCCCTGTATTCATAGGGGTATAAAAAATCTTGGAGAAGTAAGTATCCAGTCCCATAGTAGACTCCTTCTTCATAATAATACTTGTAGCGAATGGATACTTCAGGTAATATAATACCAGGCTCAATTATGCCTAATGATATTTTCTCTATTGAGGCTAGGATTCGATTCTTTCGAAGTTCGAACCATAGGTTCCTAAATAAAAAATAGGAAAGCACAACTAAGACTGGTATTACTATATGGATCAATTTGTTTTAACCACTTCCTTTGTGTCAGAGTCAGAACCAACTGTATCAATTCCATAGTCTTCCCAAGGCTGTTCTTCAAAGTTAAACTTCTTCTCTTTTGCATCTACTTTGATGATCGTTGGCATTTTGTAAGCACCAGTGAGAAGTTGGGTAGCCATATAGTCTTCCAATTCTTTCTGGAATATTCTACGGAGTGGTCTTGCTCCAAAAGCAGAATCATATCCTATTTCGGACATATATTCTTTTGCCTCTAGTGTCATCGAAACCATAATTTTCTTTTCTAAAAGTCTAGCATTGAAGTCTTTTAGCATGATATCTACAATCGCAACAATTTCTTCCTTTGTTAATGGTTGGAAATAGATGACTTCATCTACACGATTGAGAAATTCTGGATTGAAATATTTTTTCAACTCATCTCTAGCTAGTTCCGATTTAGCCTTGTCTTTTTCTCCCTCTAGATCTTCAAAACCTACACGACCACCTTTTTGAATTTCTTTTGCACCGATATTTGATGTCATGATAAGAATTGTATCTCTGAAATTTACTTTGCGACCTTTTGTATCTGTTAAATTTCCTTCTTCCATGATTTGAAGAAGTATATTAAAAAGATCATGATGCGCTTTTTCGATTTCATCTAAAAGAATCACAGAGTAGGGTTTTCTGCGAACAAACTCAGTGAGTTGTCCACCATCATCATATCCCACATATCCTGGAGGTGCTCCAATGAGTCTTGAAACAGCATGTGGCTCCATATATTCAGACATATCAATTCGGAGAAGATGATCTTCTTTTCCAAATAAGAAGGTTGCTAATGCTTTTGCTAATTCTGTTTTTCCCACTCCAGTAGGTCCAAGGAAAATAAAAGAACCAGTTGGTCTGCGTTCATTTTTAAAACCAGTTCGTGAGCGTCTAACGGCTCTAGCGATGGTTTCAATTGCAGTGTTTTGTCCAACCACTCTCTCTCGTAGTATTTTTTCCATACTGATGAGTTTTTCATTTTCCGATTCTTCCATTTTTTCGAGTGGAATTCCTGTCCACATAGAAATGACGGAAAGAATTTGATCTTCATCAATCGTAACTGCTTGTGTTTCAAGTCTCTCTTGCCAAGCACGGATCATATCTTCTACAACAAGCTTTTTGCGGTTTACTTCATCTCGAATCGCAGCAGCTTTTTCATATTCTTGAGAGCGAACGAGTTCTTCTTTTTTAACAGATAATACTCTGATTTCTTCTTCTGCTTCTTTGATATTTTCTGGTCTGCCACAATTTGCAAGTCTAGCCTTAGAACCTGCTTCATCGATGATATCAATCGCTTTGTCTGGTAAATAGCGATCATTTATGTATCTATGAGATAACTTGACAGCTTGTTCTAATGCTTTTGGAGTATAACGAACTTTGTGGTGCGATTCATAGGCTTTTTTGAGTCCGTCTAAAATCTTGATTGCGTCATCAACAGAAGGCTCTGCTACTTTAACAGTTTGAAATCTTCTTTCGAGTGCAGAATCTTTCTCGATATATTTTCGGTATTCGGTATTAGTAGTTGCCCCAATGCATTGTAGTTCCCCTCTTGCGAGTGCTGGTTTAAGAATATTGGCTGCATCTACAGCTCCTTCTGCCGCTCCCGCTCCAATGAGAGTGTGTAACTCATCTATAAAGATGATGATACTTGTGGAGGAAGTGATCTCTTTCATGATTTTTTTGAGACGTTCTTCGAATTCACCTCTGTATTTTGTTCCAGCGATGAGACCTGCTAAATCGAGTGAAAGAACACGTTTCTCATAAAGAAGTTCAGGAACTGTTTTTTCTACTATCGCGATCGCAAGTCCTTCTACGATTGCTGTTTTTCCTACACCAGATTCACCGATAAGAACTGGATTGTTTTTAGTTTTACGAGATAAGATTTGAATGACTCGCTCAATTTCTTTTGCACGTCCAATAACCGGATCTAATTTTTTGTCTCGAGCGAGTTGAGTGAGGTCACGAGCAAATTCATCTAAAATTGGAGTTTTGCTCTTTTCCCCTCTTTGCTGAGTGGAAGACTGCTGTGCTGACTGTTGTCCGGAGCTAACCCCTACAGTTCCAACGGGTGGAACCCCGAGAAGTCTTAAGATCTCACTTTTGATTACATTGTAATTTACGCCAAAAGTAGAAAGAACTGCAGCTGCAATATTGCTATTGTCTCGGAGGAGTGCGAGTAAAATATGCTCGGTTCCTACATAATTGTGCTTCATTCTCTTTGCTTCTTCTTTTGATGATTCTACGATTCTTTGATAGCGATCTTGACTAGCTGGTAAATCCAGTAAGAGGTTGTCTTCTCTAGATTTTTTTTCTACTTCTCGTTTTAGTTCATTTAAATTAATATTAAGATTGATAAGAATTTTTACAGCTACGGAATCTTCTTCTCTCAGTAGTCCGAGAAAAATATGCTCGGGACCTACAAAATCATGACCCAAACGTTTGGCTTCTTCGCCAGCCATTTCATTGATTACTCTTTTTGCCCTCTTTGTGAATTCTACCATATTTAATCCTTTTTAGAAGATTGCTTAATCAGACTCAATCCATTGATGCTAAATAAGCTTTTTTTTACAGACATCTACAATTTAAGATATGTTGCATAAGAAAATTAGCAAGAAATAATTTCAAAAATGTGAAATTATTGTATTTAAAAAATTTTCAAATGAAACAATTTTAGTTACATTTGTCTATAGTTTATTAGACTTAAAAGTATGCAAATGGATTTTTTTATTTTTTGAATCCTATTTTTTAATGTTTAAATTGATCATTCAAATAAAAGCGACTTCGATTTAAAAAGACCCACTCAAATTCATTTTACAAAAAGAGGAAAATGATATGCCCTGTCGAGTGGATGCTGACGTTAATTTAGTCTTTCCAGCAAAGGAAATGAATCAATTTCTTTACAGGTTCAATTGGAAAATAAATCGTATCCAAAATACAATATGTTAGGAATGGAACCATCTATGAAATATAAATCTTTGTTACAAATTGGAATTTTGTTATTTTTAATTACTTGCAAGATTGATAAAGCTGGCTTTCATCCAATTCCAGAATTCAATGCAGAGACAAATGCTCGACTGGAATCTTTTTTTAAAGAAACGAAAGATTACCCAAAGAGAAAAGTTGCTGTATTCGACGGAGATGGAACAGTTTTAGGTCAAGCTCCTCATTATATGGCGGATGAATGTCTTTATGAAGTGGCGAAACAAAAGCCAGAAAAGAAACCAGATGTAATAAAAAAAATGGTAACTCTTTCCAATGTCTCCATCGAATATGTGCAACTAAGAGTGAAATTTTTTGAAGGAGATACAGTAGAATCTCTTCGGGACCTTGGTGTGAATTGCTACAAAGCTCATTATAATGGAAAGGTATTTTCTCCAATGAAATCATTGATTCAAGCTTTAAAACAGAATGGTTTTGAGGTATGGATCATAACGGCAAGTCCAGAAGCAATGTATCAAAAAATACTTAGTGAGGAATTGCAAATTCCAATTACAAATATTGTTGGAGTAAAATCCATTGTTAGAGAAGGAAAAATTACAGGTGAAATGATTTTACCTATTCCACAAGATCATGGAAAGAAAGAGGCAATCGAGACTTTTGTGCAAGAGAGACCTTTACTCGTTGGCGGAAATAGCAGGGGTGACAAAGAAATGATTGAATATAGCTCCAACTTGAAACTTATCATTAATCCAGATGAATACGTAGCAGAAGATCAAACAGAAAGTATTGCCGAATATGCTAGAAAGAATAATTGGGTCATTGCAAAAGTAAGAGACGTGCCGGCTAACGACTTTAGTTATATTTCCTCTAAAGATTTTAATATCAAAAAAAATAAAACAAATGAATAATTCATTTCAAAATAAACTACTTTATAGGAATATAAAATGATTCTAACCGAATTCTTTAAACCAGCACCTCCTAAAGAAAGGCTTCCCGAAAAGGAGATTGAATACAAATATCCAAAGCTTAGATGGCAAGTTTTAGAGTCCACTTTTCTTGGATATGCCGCTTATTATTTCGTTCGAAACAATCTATCTGTTGTTTCAAAGGAAATGGGAGAGGCGCTACAGTATGATAAATCCCAAATTGGTGACATACTGGCAGTCACCGCAATTACCTATGGTATAGGCAAATTTGTTATGGGTGCTCTCTCAGATAGAAGTGATTCTCGTAAATTCATGGCTGTGGGGCTTTTAATAACTGCTGGTATTAATTTTATTTTTGGAACAGTAGAAAATTATTTTTTCCATTTATTTTTATGGGGACTAAATGGTTTTGTGCAAGGAATGGGCTGGCCTCCTTGTGGGAGATCAATAGGGCATTGGTTTAGTTTAAAAGAAAGAGGAAGCGTGTTTGCTATTTGGAACGTTGCGCACAACGTAGGTGGAGGGATGGTTGGAGTGGTTGCAGCATTTTCTGCGAGTCATTGGGGATGGCGCTCTGCTTTCTATGTTCCGGGGATACTCGCTGTTATCTCTTCTGTTTATATTTTTATTCGACTCAGAGATACTCCACAATCAGAAGGTCTTCCTCCTATTGAAGAATATAAAAAAGACAATCCATCTAAACAATTGACCGAGGATTCTGAAAGAGAATTAGAAACTAAGGAACTTTTAACAAAGTATATTTTTAATAATAAATTCCTTTGGCTATTTGCAATTGCTAACTTTTTTGTTTACGTTGTTCGCTATAGTATGTTAGATTGGGGTCCTACCTATTTAAAGGAAATGAAGGGTGCAAGTCTTACGAGTGGGGGAATGAGTGTTCTAATTTTAGAATTTGCAGGCATTGGTAGCACAATTTTAATGGGTTGGGTATCGGATCGACTTGGTGGAAGAAGAGGAATGGTGAGTCTTCTTTGTATGATTCCAATCTTTTTTGCTTTTGCGGCTATTTACTATAATCCGCCGGGAAATCTCTGGATTGATTTTACTATGCTTGGTATCATTGGATTTTTTGTTTATCCTCCTGTCATGTTACTTGGTGTTGCCTCTTTAGATGTAACTTCAAAAAAAGCTGTTGGAACGGCTGCTGGATTTGTAGGACTCTTTGGTTATATTGGAAGAACTGCTCAGGCAAAGGGTTTGGGTTGGCTAGCCAATCATTCTGAATATGGTTGGAATTATGTTTTATACTCAATCCTAATTTGCACCATTTTATCCATTTTATTTCTTGGGTTTACTTGGAATATAAAACCAAAAAGATAAAATTTTCTGTGATCCATAAAATTTGAAACTGAATATTAGATACTTCTAATATTCAGCAAATTTGAATTGCAAATTTATTGCTCTCTAATAGTATTTCCCGAAATTTTAAATAAAGCAAAAGAAAACCGATTCTATAACTCATCTTACGCAAAATTTAAAATTTGAGGAATAAATGATGATTTTTAAAAAATTAGAGAATACTAATGAATTAATAAAATCAATAACCTGCGGCAAAGCTCGGCTGAATGAGAGCGAAAAAGTGATGGGAGGAAAGCCTTTCGTTCCCTCTCTTTCGCACAGCTCAAGCCTATTGTCATTTTTCAATGACAATAGGAGCAAACGCATGGTTCACCAAAACTCAATCATTGCTTTTGTTAAGCAATGATACTGTAAGGTGAGTTTACAATTTAAAAATTAGAATTATTTGAGGATATAGCTATGGCAACTGTAACAGAAGAGCTGATTTATGAGTATTGGGATTGCGATAAATGTGGGCAAAAAGAAATTAGGGGCGATATAAGAACCTGTCCTAATTGCGGAAATGCAAGAAATGAAAATATA
Source organism: Leptospiraceae bacterium (assembly GCA_035345875.1). GTDB lineage: Bacteria > Spirochaetota > Leptospiria > Leptospirales > Leptospiraceae > UBA2033. Next base: position 9,221 of record DAORDH010000045.1, read on the forward strand.
AAATTCTATCGAATCGAAGGGAAAGAAGAGAAGGTAACAGATAAAGCACAGGCAGATAAATTTAAAGCAGGTGCAGATTGGCTTTGTTCTTTTTGTGAAACCTTAAATTCTGTTACAGACAAACAATGTCTTTCTTGCGGTGCTTCTCAAGAGGCGAGTAAGAAAAATTATTTTGAAGTCCAAAAGGAAAAAGAAAAAAAGAAAGAAAAAAATAAACCAAATCAAAAACCACAAGAGCAACCTACCAAAAAGCCTTTTAATTGGAAAAAGTTTAGTGTTTGGGCATTGACTTTACTTGGGGGCTGTATTGCCTCTATTTATTTTTTAAGTAGAACACATAACGTAACATTTCAAATCGTAGACGTTTCTTGGGAAAGAAAAGTTCCCGTCTTAAGATATACCAATGTTCAGAAAAGCGATTGGGATGACCAATTATCTGGTGATGATATTGTAAAAATTTCTTCTGCACAAGAAGTTCGATCGTACGAAGACAGGCAAGTAGGAACTAAAACAGAGCGATACACGGAAACGGAACAATACCAATCTGGTTCTCGTAGAGAATGTCGTACTAGTTATGAATCAACAGGATCAGGAGCCTCTAAAAAGGTTACTAGTTGTGATAGCGTTCCAACCTATTCAAGTAGAACCGTTACAAAAACGAGAGAAGTTCCTGTGTATAAAAAATTTCCCATTTACGGAACAAAAGTAACTTATACAGCAAATGAGTATAAATTTTTACGAGAAGATAGTTTATCAGGAAAAGACAATGAACCCAAATGGCCTGATGTTAAATTGGGGATAGGCATAAAGAATAAAGAAGATTTAAAAGGGGAGCCAACGGCTACTTATATTGTAGAATTTAAAAAAGTAAATCCAGAAGACCAAGCAAAAGATTTTCAAAAGATTATGACGACAGAAGATAAGTTTAGGAATGTATATATACTGAATCAATCTGTGATTAAACAAGTAAATATATTTGATGAAATTGTTCTCGAAGATGGGGAAGAGAGAATAGAAGAGAAAAAAGAATGATTGCAAACCTGGAATTCAAAAAAACGAATTTTAAAGATAAAATAATCTCTGTTTTACAAAGCGATGTTCGGATTGTACAGATTCTTCTTATGGGAACTCTTTTAAGTATTGGTGTGTATTTCAGAGACTTTTCAATTCATCCAATGCAAATTTTTCTAACTTTTTGCTCTGGTTTAGCCACTCATTTTTTATGGAATCGAATTTTAAAGATCAAAGTAGCCATTCTAAGCACTGTGATAACTTGTTTTGGTTTATCTCTTTTGCTTAGAAGTGATTTGTTCTGGATTCATCCTGCGATTGTGTTTCTAGCTATATCCTCAAAGTTTATCATTCGAATCCGCGGCAAACACTTATTTAACCCAGCCATGTTTGGAGTCATTCTAGGAATTAGTTTGTTTCCTAGAACATGGGTTTCTCCTGGGCAGTGGGGATTTGAGTTAACAATTGGAATTTGGCTTCTTGTGTTTGGGCTCATAGTTTCCGGAAGAGCTGGTATTTCGGATATCAGCTATGCCTTTTTATTATTTCATTTTCTTTTTCTCGCCTATCGTATTTTTCGTTTTGGATACCAGTGGGATGTGCTACTCCATCAATTTCAAAATGGAGCGCTGATTCTATTTGCTTTTTTTATGATTACAGATCCTAAGACGATTCCCGATCATAAAATCGGTCGAATCCTGCATGCATTTCTAGTCGCAATGTTTTCCTATATTTGGGCATTTGTTTTTTTTAAAACGAATCCGTATATTTGGGCATTGTTTATTTCTTCTCCTGTTGTGATTTTTTGGGATTATTTACTGAAAGCAGAAAAATACAAATGGAAATTAGAGAACTAAAATTCGATGCATAATTAACATCAGTTCGATGTAAAAATATTTTCACCACCGACTTGCACTGAGCCGTGTCGAATGTGTGTACACCGATGACTGAACGATACGGAAACGATGGATACTTTTGAATTATCGTATATTTGATCTGTGGTAATCTTTTGAATTTTTTGTTACATTGAACTGGCGTGAATTTTTAATAACCACGAAGCGCACGAAGACCCACGAAGTGAATAAATAATAAATCTTCTCTTTTCATCGTGTTCTCTGTGCTTTTCGTGGTGAATTCTTTTTGATTTCTCTTAACTTGAAAGCATTAAGCGACAGTCTCCCTGTCTCTCATCTTACGCGCGAATGTGTAAGGTGAGTTATTCATAAACTCTATTCTCGTTCAAATAGGCAAGAAATTAAAAGGCTGGAACTCTCACTTCTATTTTTCCACTAAACTCTGTAACTGGAATTTCATATTCTTTTGTTTTCAGGAAATAACGCCCGTTCTCCTCTTCTAAAAGATTCGAAATAAAATCATGCGATTTTCTGTTTAATTTAAATTTGATAAACTGATCCTTTTTTCGCATACAAAAAAGTTTCTCTTCTTTATCCGAATAGAAATCAAAATCTTTCAAAGGAGTAATGGATTCATCTTCTGCTTGTAAGAAAATACCTTCTGATGTTTCGATTGCATTTTCAATTTTTAAAAAAATACAGTTTGCTTCTAAATATCCATGCTCCACTTTGTCTGCGTAAGAATTTGTGATATAGATTCCTTTATCATCCTCGCAGATATTCTTCTTAAAAAAAGAGAGAACATTTTCCTGGGTTATTTCTTGACCTCTAAAAAGCCAACGACCAGTTTCTGTTATTTTAATTTCGCTATCGAACTTTCTTGGGATTATTGTCATTTATTTTCCTATATCTATATGGGTAGCCAACAAGCTTTCCCATTTCTCGATTTGCTTCTGTATAAGCAACAGTCATTCCTTCTCCATTTTGAGTGTTTATAATCAGAGGAGGTATTGTTTCTAATGTTTTTTTGTAAATCCATACTCCGTCAATTTTTCTACGAAACATTTCCATTTGAAGTGTATAAAGCTCTGATTTCATGTCAATTGGATCTACGAAGTTTCTAAATATGACTGTTCCCACCATTTTGAAATCTCGTACTGGTCTTTCTGCTACTATTTCAACCTCTTCAGGTTTTTGCTTAGAATAAATGGGATTTTCTTCTGTAAAATCAGAATCGGGCTGAAAATCGACACTGCTTGCACAATTGAATACCAATAAAATTAGTAAGATTGAAAAAGAGATTCTCATACTTAGAACATACTTTTTTTTTAACTTAAGTTCAATAGCATTTTTTCGGGGATAAATCAAAAGTAAAAATAGGCTAGATTATGATTTACATTTTTAAAAACTAAAAAATTGTATTCTTTATATGAGAAATTATGCAAAGAAAGTCCAACTATTCATTTGCTTTTTAATATCTTTTAATCTTTGCTCTCAATCGAAAGAGCCTTTATCTATAGATGGGAAAGTTTTAGATAAAAAAGAGAAAAACTGTTCCTATAAGATTAAATATCCAATCTTAAAATTAGGAAAAGATTCTAAATACGATGTAAGCGTCGTACGTAATATTGGAAAAGTTTTCATAGATGAATTTACAAACATTGAAAAATATGAAAACGAGTTTGAATGTAATAAGAAAGATAAAAATGCAAGTCCATTTACTTTAAATGGAGATTTCACTGTTAAACTCAAAACAGATTCCATTCTAAGTATACATTCTAGTTTTTCTTCTTATGTTGAAGGTAATCCTTATCCAAACAATGTATTTAAAACATATAACTTTGAACTAAATTCAGGAAAAGAGATCGCATTTGAAGATCTTTTTAAAAAGGATTCCAAGTATTTAATTCCTTTGCATAAGTTTATGGCGGAAGCTATGCTAAAAGAAAAAGTGATTAGTGAGAAAGATGAATTTATCGCCTTAAAAAAAGAAAAGTATGATTTTTATTTAACTCAAAATGCTATCGTATTTATAAATCTATTTGATATACATGCAATGCAATCTGTGGAAGTAATGATTCCATATGATAAAATGAAAAAATATCTAAACACCGATATGGTATTGAAGTTTGTAAAATGAATAAGGATCAAGTTTTAGAAGCTTTTCAAAAATCGGGTAGGCAATTATCAAAAGATGTTTTATTTGAAATTCGAGACAATTCAAAAAAATACAAAAAAGAATTAATCAAAATACTCTCGAAAGAAGCCAAAAAGCCGCAAGATCCAATTTCGAAATTTGAACAGAATGACTGGATTTACTCTATGTATTTGTTAGCGGAGTTTAGAGAAAAAGAAGCACTTTCCCCTATATTAAAATTATTCTCAAGAAAAGGAAATTTTTTGAATCCATTGACTGGAGATATTGTTTTAACCAATTTGGGGCAAATTATCGCATCTGTTGCGAATGGGGAAAATGATGAGCTTAAGAAATTAGTTTTAGATACTAGTTTGAATGAATACTGCAGAGCGGCTTTTTTAGAAGCGTTAGTTGTTATGACTGAGTTAAATGAAATGGATCGGGAAGACTTGTATCATTATTTCAAAGATCTATTCAAAAATTTGGAAAAGGAACCTATATTTCCTTGGTCGGTTCTTGCACAATGTTCTGTTTTACTTTTTAATAAATCATTTCTAAAGGAAATCAAACAAGCTTATAAAAACAATTTAATCGATGAAATCTATATTGATCTAGAGGAAATCAATTCTTATATATCCGATCCAGAATTATCTCAACTAGGTCTTGCAAAGAAAAAATATGGAATCATTAAAGATGCGATCACAGCAATGGATTGGTGGGCAAATTATAAAGAGGAAAAAGTTGTATGAAATTAAGAGAGAGTAATATTGCAAAGTTACAGAAAGAAAATTTCGATGTTATTATTTTAGGCGGTGGAATTAATGGAGCAGTTTCAGCGGCTGCGTTAGCTGCTAAAGGAGCGAAAGTTGCGTTAATTGATAAGGGTGACTTTGCTGGATTTACAAGTCAAAATTCTTCCAACCTAGCTTGGGGTGGAATCAAGTATATGGAGACTTTTGAATTTGGGCTTGTTCGCAAACTTTGCATGTCAAGAAATAAATTGATGCGTAATTATCCATCCACCGTTGAAGAAATCCGTTTTTTTACTACAATTACAAAAGGATTTCGACATAGTGTTTTGAAATTATATGCAGGGACCTTATTCTATTGGTTAATGGGAAATTTCTTCACAAAGCCACCTCGCTATCTATCCAAAGGTAGAATCAACCAAGAGGAAGATATTATTAATTTAGAGAATGCAGTAGGTGGATTTGAATATTCAGATGCATATTTACATGATAATGATGCTAGATTCGTATTTCTTTTTATTCGCTCTGCTTTGAACTATGGATGTATTGCGGCTAATTATGTTGAATCAACTGGTGCATCTAAAGTCGGAGATTTTTGGAATGTGAAAGCAAAGGATAACATTTCTGGAAAAACATTTACGCTTCGTGGGAAAGTTCTAATTAATTCCTGTGGACCTTTTGTAGATGAGCACAACCAGCTAACAAATCAAAAGACAAATCATAGACATGTATTTAGTAAAGGCATTCATTTAATTGTAGATCGACTTACAGAAACAAAACATATTTTAACTTTTTTTGCAGATGATGGGCGGCTATTTTTTGTTATCCCAATGGGAAATAGAACTTGCATTGGAACAACGGATACACAAGTAACTTCCCCTTATGCAGAAGTAACAAAAGAAGATAGAGAATTTGTGTTGGCGAATATCAACAAGAGAGTAAAATTAACAAAGCCTTTAACAGAAAAGGATATAATTGCAGAAAGATGTGGAGTAAGACCGTTAGTGGTAACAAATACAGGCGATCAGACTGCAGATTGGGTAAAGCTTTCAAGAAAGCATGAAGTTGAAGTAAATAAATCTGATAGGCATATTAGTATCTTCGGTGGTAAACTAACAGACTGTATCAATGTAGGAGATGAAGTAGCAGCCTTTGTAAAAGATTTAGGAATTGATCTACCTTTTTTCGATCAGAAATGGTATGGTGAGCCATCTGAGGAAATTAAAAATGAATTTTTACATCAAGCCAAATTAATGGGACTGGATGCTATGACGAATCCAAGTTCGAGTGAACCATTATCCAAAAGACTTTGGAGACGTTATGGGGCACAGGCTCTTGGAATCTTAGATGATATAAGAGAGAAACCAGATAGAGCCGAAATATTAATTGAAGGAACGGAATACATTCGAGCCGAATTGGAAGAAGCTGCAAGAAGAGAAATGATCACTAAATTAGAAGATTTTCTTAGAAGAAGAGCTAAAATTTCTCTAGTTGTAAGAAAAGAAGAATTAAAGAAATCCACTGGATTGAAAGAAGCATGTAAGATTTTATTTGGAAGTGAAGCAGATAAAAAATGGAAGGAATACTTTGGATAAATATATGAATACTTGGTTACAAGTTCTACTGTTTGGATTCTTGGGAGTTTCTAGCATTTATTCAGAAGACTTTTATAATTATACAGTCAAAGACGATGACAATTCTGATAAAATTTCTAGAGAGCAACTAGAAGATGTAAAAAAGTGGCCGGATATTTTAAATTTAAACAAACTAGATCCAAAGAAAAAAATAAAACCAGGGACTGTGATAAAAATTCCAAGCCACCTACTGAAAAAGAAAACTAGTTTAGTTAAAGTTATCGCAATAGATGGCGTAGTTAAACTAAAGAATGAAAAAACTGGGGAATGGAAAGACTTGAAAGTTAACGATGAAATGAGCTCAGGACAATTGATTGTGATCCGAGAGAAGGGTGCTTTAGAAATCGAATCCATTTCCATTCCAGGACTTGTAATTCAAGCGAGAGAGAAAAGTAGTTTTAAATTAAAATCTAATTTAGAAGTATTAGAGTTAAGTTCTGGGGAAATAATCTTGAGTTATATACCAAGAGATAGAGATAGTTTAAAAGACCTAAAGATTCTAACACCGATTTCCACTATTACTTTTTCGGGAAGCGATTTCACTGTGAAATCAGAAGAGAATTTAGACCGTTATACCTGTTCTAGGGGGATTCTAAATATCTCCAATGGAAATAAATCTATTTCTTTAGAGTCAGGATTTGGAACTATCGCAACAGATTCTTTTTTACAAGATCCAGTAAAATTATTAGAAAAGGTGATTGTGAAAGACCCTAAGATATCTAAATAATCTTTTCGTGCTTGCTTTTTTAAATTTAATTCATAAGATTGCTATCCCGAGATATATATGAATATTGAAAGTATTAAATCTGAGATTCGAAATAAAAACTATGAACTTGCCATACAAATGATGGACCAGACCCCATCCGAGAACAGGAATAGTGAATATTATCTATTAAGAGGTATATGCTTACAAGTTGCGAATCCTCTTGGCTTTGATATTCAAGATGCAGAGTCTTCTCTTAAGAAATCGGTTGAGCTAGAACCCAATAATAAAGATGCCAAGCTAGAGCTTGCCTATTTTCTGTTAAATGTAAAACATGATCCATCCTCTGCAAAAAAATACTTCTTAGATGTACTGAAAATTACAAGGGATGAAGTTCCTGAGTCGATTGCTACGATTATGGAACATACTAAAGAACTAAAGGAAACTTATTCCTCTTTTGCGAACACATTAAAAGAACAAGCCGAAATTGTTTTATCGAGTGATAATAATAATTTGGAATAAAAAAGAGCGGATAATAAAAATTAACCGCTCTTTTTAGGAGTTTATTTTTTACAAGCGTCTCTTGCTTCTTCAAACTTCTTGTCTGCCGCAGAGCGACATTCTTTTTTCTCTTCTCCTTTTTTCTCTTTACATCCGTCCATAGCAGTTTGTTTTTCGGAACGAGCTTTTTCCATACAAGCTTTGTGAGTAGCTTGACATTCCTCAATGCTAGATTTCTTTTTTGTTTTTGCATCTGTTAAACATTTTTCTTTTTCATCGCCTTTTTTGTCTTTGCAAGCTTCTCTTTCTGTTTTGAAAGTTTCTTCTGCTTTTTGGCGGCATTCAGATTTTTCTGAATACACATTCGCAGCAAAGAAGAAACATACGAATACTAATAAAATTTTTTTCATTCTAAGTCTCCTATATTAAACGTTAGTTCGATGTAAACATTTTTCACCACCGATGAACACCGATAACTGAACGATAAAGGCGCGATGGATAATTTTGAATCATCGTATCTTTTATCGGTGGTAATCTTTTAATTTTTCTGTTACGTCGAACTGGCTTTAATTTATATAAAATAATGTAGAGTATTAATGCAACTGAATTTCTATTCAATTTCTTTAAATCCTATTTTGTGGTAAAATTCTTGTTTGCCGCTAGGGCTGATGATTTTCATTTCAATAAATGGATCCTTTGCATCCCAGTGAATATCGAGTGTTCCAAAATTTTCCTCTACGATTGCATCCCCAATTCTTACAGGGGATTCTTCTGGTTTGATGAATTTAAAGGGTTTATTAAAAGAGCTAGATGTAAAATCATAAATCGGGTAGGGAAGGTTTTCTTTTTCTACACTTAGCTCTGACATATGACGGTCTCCGCTTAGAACAATCAATCTCTTCGCCTTTTTTTCTTTGATTAGATCAAAGAATCTTTTTCTCTCAGCTGGAAAATTTCCCCATTTTTCGAAAGGGTGATAATTATTCACTATTTGAATACTTGATACAATAATCCTTAAATCAGCTTCTTTTTCTAATTCTTTTTCCAACCATTTCCATTGTGATTCTCCTAAGATGGTTGCTCCAGGATCGTTATTTGCTATATTTCTTTTTATTCCAAAGATTTTTCTCCAATCTCTTTTTAATTCAGAGCGAAAATATCTAGTGTCAAGTACGATCACTTGAAGTCTTTTTCCCTTTGAACCAAAATAGTAAGAGTCATAAACACCTGGTCTTGTCCATCTTGGGGAGTCTTTTTTTTCTTCAAAAGCTTCTAGAAATATTCTCTGCGAATTCACTTTGTCTTCATATTCGGCGCCAGAATCATTGATCCCATAATCATGATCATCCCAAGTGTAGAGCATTCTAGAAGTTTTTTTCAATTCCTTATACTCTTTGCGATTTGTGAGTAGGTTGTAATAGTATTTTTTTTCTTCTGCAATATAGGAGTCAAAATAAATATTATCTCCCAGCCAGATAAATAAATCTGGTTTTGATTCAATCATTGGCTTCCAAATATCTTGTGGATTCCATTGTTCTAGGCAAGAGCCGAAACCGATTTTTTGGATGATTTGTTTGCTTTCTTCTGAATAAATCTTTGAAGAATTGAGATATACAAGTAAGAGTAAGAGCGCTTTGTAGGAGTAAGATAAATTTTTTTTTATATAGTATAAATTTTCTAAAACAGAAACGAAGTAGGCTATGGGAAGGATTTTTTTTAATAAACTCATAAATCTATCATCTAGGATAGAAATAAAAAATGCAAGAGGAAAAAGATATAAAAAAAGCCGAGCGGCTAACTCGGCTTATCCTCAGAATGAAACCTCTTTGAGATTTATAATGATTTATTCATACATGCTTTTAATTAATTTAGCATATTTGTCAGAAATAACATTTCGTTTCATTTTGTATAGGTTTGTCAATTCATCACCAACTTCCATAGCTTTTGGAAGGAATCTGAAATCACTGATTCTTTCAAAGCTCTTAAATCCGTTTTGTCCTGAAATGATATCTTTGATAGCTGTCATATAGTGAGCGCGAAGCTTTTCATTTTTATTTAAATCTTCACCAAAGCTAATATTCCAACCTGCTTCTTTTAATTTTTCAACATCAGGCCAGATGAGGCAAGATAAAGATTTTTGATCTTGTCCTACAACAATTACCTGATTGATATGAGGATGTTCAAGTAATAAGTTTTCGATAGGGACAGGCTCAACGTTTTCTCCACCAAGTAATACTACAGTATCTTTTACTCTACCTCTTACAGACAACGTTCCATTGAAGCTTTTAAAACCTAAGTCACCGGTATTCAACCAACCATTCACAATTGTTTTAGCAGTTGCTTCTGGATTTTTATAATACCCTTTCATAACTTGTGGTCCTCTTACATGAATGACTCCAAGTTCTCCCGTTTTTACTTCTTGTCCTTTATCATTCAAAACCTTTACATCAGTTCCTTCTGGAGTAAAACCAACGCTACCTTGAATCACTTTACCTAGACATCGGACAGAGATTACTGGAGCGCATTCAGTCATACCATAACCTTCATAAACAGGTATACCAATTACATTGAAAAACTCATCTACGTGAGCAGGAAGAGCTCCTCCACCTGAGATTGTTCCTCTGAGTTCTCCACCAAGTGCTTCTCTGATTTTTTCAAATACGATTTTATCTAAAGCTATAGAAGGAATTGCAAGATTAGCTGTTGTAACTAACGACTGAACTGTTTTGCCAAGTTTTTCCATTCCATCTTCTTCTTTGGTTTGGAGTTCATTGCCTTGTATATAATCTAAACCTTTTTTGAAGTTTTTACCAACTTCATAAGCAGTATTAAAAAGCAACTGACGGATAGGTTCTGATTTTTCAACTTTAGCTTTAATACCGGCATAGAGATTTTCCCAAAGTCTTGGAGCTGAAGCCATAAAAGTTGGTTTCACTTTTAAAAAGTCGTCTCTCAAGTCTCGAACGTTAGTGTAGTAGATAGCTGCTCCAGAGGAAATCATCGAATAGTCATTTGCTCTTTCAAAAATATGCCATACAGGTAGAATAGATAATACTCTATCTCCTTTTTTTAAGCCGACTAACGGTGGAATTGATTTAACATTGTAAATCATATTTTTATGAGTAAGCATTACACCCTTTGGAAGTCCTGTTGTTCCAGATGTATAGATGATTGTAAAGAGATCATCCTCTTTAGTATCTCTTGCTCTTTTTAAAAGTTCTGTAAGCTTTGTAGCTCTGAGTTCTTTTCCCTTTTCAATGGCTTCATAAATATTGATTACGTTATCATATTTTGATTTGTAATCTTTATCGAGGACAATGATTTTTGATACAGAAGTTTTTGGAATGATAGGTAGAACACTTTCTAGTAATTTTTCATGTTCAATAAAGCAGAATTTGCTTTCACTGTGTTCTAATATGTATTGAATCTCTTGCGGTGTAGAGTCTGAACCTCTAGGAACATTTGCTGCACCATTTAATAAAACTCCCATATCTGCAATTGCCCATTCAACTCGATTGTCAGCCATGAGTCCCACTTTATCCCCTGGATTTAAACCTAAGGACATTAAATAAAGACCAACGTTTTCACCGTGTGTGTAAGCATCTCGAAAAGTCATTCCCTGAAACTTTTTATTTGTATCCTTTGAAAAAAAAGTCGGAACGTTTCCGGTGTTTGAGTTGATAGAAAAGAACATTTCGTTCAGAGTTTTGAAATTACCCATTCTTATAATTCTCCTGTTTTAAAATCTATTTCGATTTTTATTAGACGTTTCTAATAATTAAATGAAAAGAAAACTAAAAGCATATCAGATATTCAGGTTGTGTTGATAAATGTTAGAAGCTGATATTTTATCGATATGGAACCGACATCTTTTAGCATAATCGCATTGAATTCAAATTACAGAATTATTTCAACCTAAAAATTGAATTTCGCAATGGAAACATCAAACTGCTTTACACTCAAAAGCCTTTTTTATAAATATGTAATAGCAACCAAGAGTGATTATTAAAGGAAATGAAGGGATTTACGATAACTAAATATCTCCACCATTGTTGGGGGCTTGTGTTTTTTTTATTCTTTCACCTATCCCTTCTTTCTGAGCCAATAGAAGTTATAAATGAAACATCTTATCCGCTGGGCAAATTTATCTATTATTTTGAAGATAAATCAAATGAAATTTCCTTTTCAGATGTATTAGCGGGAAAGTATGAGGCTAATTTCGAAAAAAGCAGGAGTGAAAGTCCAAATTTTGGATTCAAAGATAGCAGCTATTGGGCTAAAATTGAAATTGAAAATAAGGGACTCCCACAAAAAGATTTTTTTATAGAACAAGCCTTTCCACCTATCGATTTTTTTGAAATTTACTATCAAGAAAATTCGGACTGGAAAAATATACAGCTAGGAGACAGTTTTCCATTCTATCATAGAATTTATACTCATCGAAATTTCATCATTCCAGTAGAAATACCAACGCATACAAAAAAAACATTCTATTTTAAAATGAAAACAAAAAGTGTTTCTGTTTTCCGTTTGATACTGTATTCTACCGAAGCCTTTCATACTAGAACAGAAGAATATAATTTCTTTTATGGTTTTTTTTATGGCATCCTTATAATCTTATTCATAAAAAATATTTTTCTATTTATAATACTCAGAGAAAAAATTTACTCCTATTATGTATTGTTCGTTTTTGGGATAGGGATGTATTTTTGGGTGTTTAATGGCTTTGCATTTCAATATTTTTGGCCAAATCAAATGAATTGGAATGACCTTTCTAATCCATTCTTTATGACACTTGCGATATTTGGAGCTGCGAAAACATCGATTCATTTTCTTGATATTGTTCATTATAGTCCTAGAGCTCGTATTGTGATGGATGCATTAGCATATTTAACTCTACTCAATACACTCTTAGTATTTATTTTCCCTTATAAATATGTTTTATATTATCTTTATATTATGATAACTCCTGTTGCCGTATCGATTTTTATAGCAGCAATTATCAGTTATTTAAGAAAAAATCCTATGGCGAAGTTTTTTCTGACTGGGTATATAAGTCTGATTGTTAGTGCCTTTTTAGTAGCTTTAAATAATTTGGGGATTCGCTCTAGTTATGCATCTCCCGATTTATTACAAGGAGCATCTTGCTTTGCTATCTGTATACTATCGCTTGGATTATCAAATAGATACTATGTGCTGAGACAACAAAAATTAGAATTGGAATCGAAAGCTTTCCAGATTAATACTAGGTTAAATAGAATCGAAAATGAATTAGAAATCGCAAAGAAAATTCACGAATCTCTTCTTCCATCTGTTGTATCTGAAATATTAAATTTAAGATTATCTGCAAAGTATATCTCCTCTAGTGAAATCAGTGGAGATTTTTATGACTTCCATTCCTTAGAAGGTAAGCATTTAGGAGTATTTATTGCGGATGTAACTGGACATGGAGTTCCAGCTGCTTTATTCTCATCTATCGTAAAATTTGCATTTTCGAGAGAATGGGAAAATATGAAGGAGCCTTCTAGATTACTCTCGAATATGAATACCTCCTTGTTCGAAAAAATTGGAAACAATCTTCTCTCTGCAGGATATTTGTATATTGACCAAATAAGTCGTCGTATAACGTATGCAAGCTGTGGTCATCCGCCTTTGCTTATCTGGAAAAAAGAAGACAAAGAGTTTATTGAGCTAAAACCAAAAGGTCGATTGATTGGAATTTCTCGTGAGATCGTTTTATTTGATAGCATTTTAAAGCTAGAAGAGGGCGATCGAATTTTATTTTATACAGATGGTTTATGGGAATGCGAAAATGAAAAAGGAATACCGTTTGGAGAAACTGCTTTGCAAAGATTTACTGCAGAAAAAGAGAATTTGAAGGCGGAGGAGTTTGCAAATAGTCTTATCGAGACATTACAGGATTATTCAAAATCATCCGGAAATTTTAGCGATGATGTGACGTTTATTGTAATAGATATCTTATAGATTTCGATTTACGATTCTATCCAATACAATTCCAGTTGCAACGACTACATTGAGAGAGGAAACTTTTCCATGCATTGGGATTTGAAATACAAAATCTGCATTTTCAAGTAGAATTCTTTTTACACCTGCTTCTTCATTTCCCATAATAATCGCAGTTTCATCTAATTCTGGAAGCTTATCCCAACTGTCTAGTCCTCTGTCGCTTGTCGCAACGATCCAGTATCCGTTTTCTTTTAGAAAGTCTAGAACTTGTCTTAGGTTTACAACTCTAAATATTTTTAGATGATGAATCGCTCCAGACGAAATCCGCTCTACTGTATCATTTACAGGCGCGCTTTCTCTTTCTGAGAGAACTATCCTAGTGATTCCAAAGCATTCAGCTGTTCTTAAAATATTTCCTAGGTTTCCTGTGTCTTGGATTCTATCTAGAATTAGGATAGGACCTCTTTCTTCCGCAACTAACTCTTGTAAGCCGCTAAAATCGCCCGAATAATTGGATTTTCTGCTATCCTCTTTGATAAGTATAATTCCTTGGTGATTGACTCCTTTGAACATGGCGTCCAATTCTGCTCCATTTAAATAAGTAATCTTTATCCCTTTTGGTATGAAGTTTAGAATATCTTCAATTATTTCGCGTGACGGTTGCTTTTTTACAAAGACTTCTCTAAAACCCCATTTTGCAGCAGGAAGATTTTCTTCATGGCATTTATGAATGAGTTCGGCTACGTTTCTTTTGCCGTAGATAGCTCCTCTATTTACTTTCTTTTCCATTTTACACCAGTAGGACTGTCTTCTAAAATGATACCTTTGTCCAAAAGTTCTTTACGAATGGAATCAGCAAGTGCAAAGTCTTTATTTTTCTTAGCTTCTTGACGCTTATCGATTAACGCTTGAATTTCTGAGTCTAGATTCTCTTCTTTTGGTTTTTCAAAATTTAAAATTCCCAAAAGATCATTAATTTTTTGGAAATAGAAGAGGGTATCGCCTGCATCTTCTTTTGAAAGAGAATTGCTATCTAAACTAGCATTGATTGTTTTTATAAAATCGAAGATCGTTCCAACTGCTTTTGAAGTATTTAGATCGTCTGCAATTGATTCTAGAAATTCCTCTAATTGTTTTTTTGAATAGCCTGTTTGTTTAGAGAGACTAAGATCATAGTTTAACTTTTCTAAAATACGAGTGAGTGTATTTTGAATTTTAGCAATTGCCTTACTGGCTTCTTCTAGAGATTTTAAGGAAAAATTAAGTTTAGTTCTATAATGAGCAGAAAGGAGCAAATAACGAATTGCTTTGGGATCGTAACCTTTAGAGATTAAATCTCTCAGGGTATAATAGTTTCCTAAACTCTTGGACATTTTTTGATTGTCAACGAGTAGATGTTCGCAGTGCATCCAAAGATTTACAAAATGTTCATCTGGATAAGCTCCCATGCTTTGTGCGATTTCATTTTCATGATGGGGAAAGAGTAGATCAATTCCACCAGTGTGTATATCGATTCCTGAGGAGTAGATCTTTCGAATCATCGCAGAGCATTCTAAATGCCAACCCGGTCTACCATTTCCGTATTTTGTTTCCCAGAACTTTTCTCCTTCTAGTTTTGGAGATTTCCATAAAACAAAATCTCTGACATCATCTTTTGTATATTCATCTGCATCATAGCGAGCGCCCGTTTTCATTCCATCAATATCAATCTTACTTAACTTTCCATAATTTTTGAAACCGGCTAGGGAATAGTAGATGCTACCTTCTTTTTCATAGATTAATTTTTTTTCTTTTAAACTATCAATTAGGTCGATCATTTCAGGAACAGATTCTGTTGCCTTAGGGTAGTGTTCTAGTTTTTCAATGTTTAAAGTAGCAAGGTCTTCAAAAAAAATCTGAATCCATTTTTTTGTAAACTCTTCTACTGTGACGCCTAACTTTATAGATTCATTGATAATTTTATCATCTATATCTGTGATATTCATGGTTTGGTCTAATTGATAGCCAAGTAGTTTTAAAGATCTTCTTAAGACATCTGTAAAAATATAAGACCTGAAATTTCCAATATGATTAAAATTATAAACAGTAGGACCACAGGAATAAATTTTAACTGAGTTTGGATTTTCGGGTTTGAATACTTCTTTTTTATTTGTATAGGAATTGTATAGTTTTACTTCTAACATGCATCTCTCAACTTTTTACCAGACTTATAGATAGGGAAAGATTTTCTATTTTAATAATTAATGTAATTTCGATATAACAAAAAAATTAAAAGATTACCACGGATAAACACCGAGGACACCAATAATGAAGAAATCTAAATCCATCGGTGTTCAGCCGTGTCTATTCTGCCCTTCGCTCCAACGACCAACGCCTTCGCATGTGGTTAAATATTTTTACATCGAACGCAAGTTAATTAGAGAATTTTTCCTTTGCTGCAAGCATTGTTTGCAAAAGTAAAACTGAAATGGTCATTGGACCAACCCCGCCTGGAACAGGAGTATAGTAGGTAGACTTTGAGATGGAATTTTTTAGATCAATGTCTCCTATGTTTCCTGGATTGTAGCCTGCGTCTATCAAAACAACTCCCTCTTTTAACCAATCTGCTTTGATAAATTCTGGTTTTCCGACAGCCCCAACTACAATGTCTGCTTGTCTTACAAAGTCAGGTAGGTTCTTTGTTTTAGAATGGCAGATAGTAACGGTTGCATTTTTTTCCAAAAGTAGCATCGCCATTGGTTTTCCCAGAATCGGAGAACGACCTACAATGACTGCATGCTTTCCAGTAGGGTTAATTCCATATTCTTCTAGAAGTAAAATGATTCCGTAGGGTGTGCAGGGATAAAATGTCTTTTCTCCCATGGAAAGTTTTCCAAAAGAAAGAGAATTGACTCCATCTACATCTTTTTTCTCTGAAATTCTGTCAAATGCCAATCTTTCGTCAATTTGACTTGGAACTGGATGCTGTAATAAAATTCCAGTTACCGAAATATCGGCATTTAGCGAGTCAATGACAGAAAGTAGTTCTTCTGTTGTTGTCGTTTCGGGTAATTCAATAAGCTTTGATTTCATACCTAATTTTTCACAGGCATTCATTTTCATCTTAACATAAACTTTAGAAGAAGGGTCATTTCCTACTAAGATAGTTGCAAGGGTAGGAACAAAGTTATGGGACTCTTTTAATTTTTGAATTTCAAGTTGGATGTTTGCTTTTATTTTCTCAGATAATTTCTTTCCATCTAAAACAATTGGTGAACTCATAAAACTAAAATCTCAATTATGCTTTTTTTGTCTAGTATACGAAATAGAAAATGAAATCAAAAAATAAAGATTACCACCGATAAACACTGAGGACACAGATAGAATTCAAAGGAATGCAGATGGGTATGATTTTCTTTGTCTAACCGATGAATATTTTCTATTCTTTTAAGGGATAAGATGAGTTAAGAAGTAAGTAGAATAAAATGATAGGAATAGAAAGAAGAGCAAAACCATCGGTGTAAATCGGTTTTCATCAGTGGTGAAAATACTAACCTGTTTGGATAAGGTTATTTAATATTGAAGGTAGGCAACAGAGTGTGAAGATCACACTCTGTATGAAAATTGGATTAAGCTACTGCTTTTGGAACGATGGATATTTGCTTTCTTTTCTTGTCGAAATATCCGAATGTTACGATTCCGTCTACAAGTGCAAATAAAGTATGGTCACGACCAATGCCTACGTTTGTTCCTGCACGAAAAACAGTTCCTCTTTGTCTCATGAGAATATTTCCCGCTTTAACTAACTGACCACCTGATTTTTTTAGACCGAGTCTTTGTGATCTTGAATCTCTTCCGTTTTTAGATGAACCGCCACCTTTCTTATGTGCCATTTTTAACTCCTAATCAGAACCTGAACTTCCTCAGGGTATTGTTTCGATAAATTATGTATTCCTGTTAAAACTAATTCAAAGGCAAGATTTGTATCCTTGCCGGTATTATTTACATCAAAATTTAAAAATCCTGTTCGGCTGGTTTCATGAGAAACGTTAGACATAATTTTTAAAAATAAGTGTAAAGTTTGAACTAAAGTAGAGATGGCTGCACAAAGAATGTTATTTCCTTTTGATCCAAAAGTATCTGGTGCATGCCCCTCGCTCTTTAATCCTGTATAATTTCCTTCTTGGTCTTTTCGAATTTCTATAAGAATCAAAGAACTAAATTAGTTACTTGAAACTTTTGTAGATCTTGTCTATGACCCCATCTTCTGTGATTGTTTTTTCTTCTTTTGTATTTGAAACCGTGGATTTTTTCTCCTCTTACGTCTTCTAGGACTTTCAGAGTAACTTTTGCTCCACTTACAACTGGGGAACCAATATTCACTTTGTTTTCTTGCGCTGTTAAAAGAATCTG
The DNA here is from genome assembly GCA_035345875.1 of Leptospiraceae bacterium. Lineage (GTDB taxonomy): Bacteria > Spirochaetota > Leptospiria > Leptospirales > Leptospiraceae > UBA2033. The sequence goes on from DAORDH010000045.1 coordinate 27,169, forward strand.
TGCATCAAATTCTGTTCCAACTGGCTTATCAGATTTTTGCGCAAGAAAAACCTGATCCTTTTGAACTTTAAATTGTTGGTTGCTAAGTGAGATAACCGCGTACATAATTTTATCCGTTATTTTAATAGTAAATTCCATAATTTATCAGCCTTGTTAGGAGTCAACCGAAATGTATCGACAACAAACCTTTCTTGAAATTTATGGTAGTCATGGAAATTAGAAATATTTGTATCATCGCACACGTTGACCATGGAAAGACAACTTTGCTCGATGGAATCTTAAAAGAAACAGGCGCTATTACTTCAAAAGAAAATAGAGAAAGAATGATGGATTCAAACGATCTAGAACAAGAACGTGGAATCACAATTATAGCAAAAAACACTGCAGTTCATTATAAAGGTACTCGTATCAATATCATTGACACACCGGGGCACTCCGATTTCGGAGGAGAGGTGGAACGTGTGTTAAATATGGCAAATTGTTCCCTTTTGCTCGTGGATGCATTTGACGGACCAATGCCACAAACTCGATTCGTATTAGGGAAAGCATTGCAGTTAGGTCATAGACCAATCCTTGTAGTCAACAAAGTGGATCGAGATGGAGCTAGACCCAATAAAGTCGTAGATATGGTATTTGATCTATTTCATGATTTGAATGCAACAGATGAGCAAATGGATTTTCCAATTATCTTTGCTTCAGCAAAACTCGGTTGGGCAGTCAATGATATTTCTGAAGTTCCAGGTAAAAACCTAGAACCACTATTAGATTTAGTATTAAAACATGTGCAGCTTTCAAAAGGGGATGTAACAGCTCCTCTTCAATTCCAAGTTACAAGTCTAGACTACAATGACTATGTAGGAAGAATTGCAATTGGTAAAATTTACCAAGGAACGATTCGCAGAGGTCAAGATATAACGTTAGTTACCATGAAAGATGGTAAAACTTCAAACCATAAGATTTCTAAACTGTATGGATTTGAAGGACTAAAAAGGCATGAGATAGAATCTGCAGAAGCAGGAGATATTGTAGCTCTAGCGGGTGTTCCTGAACTTTTTATTGGAGATACAGTTTGTGACTTAGGTCAACCAATAGCACTTCCTCCAATTACTGTAGATGAGCCAACTGTATCTATGTTTTTTATGGTAAACAATTCTCCATTCGTAGGAAAGGAAGGAAAATTAGTTACGACTAGAAACATACGAGAAAGATTAGATAGAGAATTACAAGTAAACGTGGCAATGCGTTTAGAAGAAACAGATGACAAAGATCGTTTTAAAATTCTAGGAAGAGGGGAACTTCATCTTTCTATCCTCATTGAAAATATGAGAAGAGAAGGATATGAATTACAAGTTTCTAGACCAGAAGTAATTTATAAACAAGCAGAAGATGGAAGTAAGTTAGAACCATACGAAACGTTAGTTATGGATTTACCAGACCAATATACAGGTCAAATCATCTCTGAATTAAATCGTCGTAAAGGCGAAATGACTCACATGGACGCCCATGAGTCCGGAATCACTCGTGTGGAATATATCATTCCAACTAGAGGACTGATTGGTTTTAGAAGTTATTTCATTTCAGAAACAAGAGGTGAGGGAGTTTCTACTTCTCGCTTCTTACATTATGGACCATATAAAGGCGAAATTCCTGGTAGAAAAAATGGAGCGTTAATCTCTATGGACTCAGGAGATACAACTGCGTATTCTCTTTGGAAAATCCAAGAGAGAGGAGTTTTATTTATAGATCCAGTCATTCCAGTTTATCCTGGTATGATTATTGGAGAACATTCTAGAGAGAATGACCTAGAAGTAAATCCTTGTAAGGGTAAAAAATTAACTAACGTTCGTGCGAGTGGTTCTGATGAAGCAATTCGTCTGGTTCCTCCAAGAAAACTAAGCCTCGAACAATCGATCGAATTTTTAGATGATGATGAGTTATTAGAAGTAACACCTCTATCACTCAGATTACGTAAAAAGATTCTAGATGGGACCCAGAGAAAAAGAGTTAAATAAGAATTGTTTGTGTAAAGTTTCTTTTCGAGAGAAGCTTTACACAAAGTAGTATTTCAAAATTAAAATTTAAAAACAGAAAGAATTTACTTTTCTCTATCACGAATCCCCCTTCAGGAACTGTGTAAAAGCTTAAAAAAATCTAACCACGAAGAGCACGAAGATCGCGAAGGTCAAAATTTCCAAGGAAATTTTAAATTTCTCTTCGTGGCCTTCGTGCACTTCGTGGTGAAAATCTTGTTTTTACACAATCCCCGTTCCGCTAAGAGAATCCTATCGTAAGAAGACGTTAGCTATAGAATAATACTAATTTCGGAAAAAGTAAAAAAATCAAAAAAAACAAAAAAACACCCCATACCACTAGCCGCTTTCACAAACATAACGTTACCCACAATTATGTTAAAACTGACTACCACCTATAAAGACGATGAGCACCGATGGTTCGTATAGATAATCGGTTTTGCCATTTTACATTATTTTTCGATTTAATCACGATTAAGCATCTAAGGATTCAAATATTCGTCTTATAAAGGCATTTAACCGAAGTAATTAAACTGATGTATGAATCTATCGTTTTTATCGTTCTTTTATCGGTGTCATCGGTGGTAATCTGCTGAAATATTCACAAACTCCACCTGACTGATTTGATTTGTAACTTGAATCTTGCTAATACTTCCATACTCAATTTTTAGACGAAAGGAATTTTCTAGGGGCAAACCGAGAGTATGCGCAAGGATGGCTCGAATGACACCACCATGGGTGACAAGAATTGAGTTTTTATTTTCTAAAAGAATTTCATTTAGAAAAGAGATAGATCTAGTATACAGTTCAAAATAGGATTCCCCGTTTGGGACATGGTTCTTTACAAAATCAGAATGCCATTGATCAAATTCTGTTTTTCCGATTTCATCCCAGGATTTATTTTCCCAATCTCCAAAGTTCATTTCCATGAGTCGTTTCTCTAAGATGGGAGAAGTAGAAATCGAATTGGCTAGGACTCTACATCTTTCGAGTGGGCTAGAATAACAGGTAAAGTTTTCGGTTGAGCCTAGGTTAGATAGAACCTGTTTGATTTCTTTTTGGTAGGAATTAGCGAGGCTAACATCTGTTTGCCCGTAACAGATGTTAGATGGGACTGCAACTTTTGTATGACGAATTAGATAAATTTCCACTGAGCAAATAAATAGACGGTGATATAAAAAATGATCTCGGATACTTGTTGTGCGGCGCCTAAACAATCACCAGTGTATCCTCCAATATGTTTTCTAAAATAATAAGACAAAAAACTTCGAGTCAGTAACAAAGGAAGAATCACTAAAAAGATAAAAAACTTTTTAAAAAGAAGGAGTGGAAGTAAGCCAAATAGACTCGCTACAATGAGAGAGCCAAGAGGAAGTGCAGTAGAGAGAGGCTTTGCTTTTCCTTCAGCTTTTACATAAACCATTGAATAGAGTAGGCTAATCGAGATTAGGCGACTGATTGCGTGTCCACTTACTATTGCAATCGGAACAATCATAGCAGGAATTTCAGATAACAAAATAAATTTTGTTCCGAGTATTAACACTAAACCAATAGTTCCAAAGGTTCCAATTCTAGAGTCTTGCATGATCTCTAGAATTTTTTCCTTTGTATAACCTCCCCCAAATCCATCACAGGTATCTGCAAAGCCGTCTTCATGAAAAGCCCCTGTGATTAGTATAGAAGCTGTCATCGAAAGTAGAATCGCTATTTTAAAAGGAAATACAATACTAGAAAACATAAATGCGATAGCCGTCAGTGTTCCTACAAGAATTCCCACAAGTGGAAAATAACGAGAGGAAGCATTTAATTTTTCCTGAGAATAATTGATTTCCGGAACAGGAAGCCTTGTAAAAAACATTAATGCTGTAAAAAAAAGTTCTAATTCTCTTTTCATGATTTATTTTTTACTCCTGCTTCTTCAAAAGAAGCCATATCGTTTAAAAATTTCACAGATGCAGAGACGATTGGATAAGCAAGTGCTGCACCGGTTCCCTCACCCAGTCTCATTCCAAGAGAAAGAATTGGTTTGCCGCCTAAATAATTTACAATCATTTCATGTGCTTTCTCTCCTGATAAATGACTGAATATACAATAATTTATTACTTCTTTATAAAGAGTTTTGGCAAAGAGAAGGGATGTAGTCACAATAAATCCGTCAATGAGTATAAGCATTTTATTCTCTGCTGCTTGCAAAATTGCTCCAATCATCATTGCGATTTCAAAACCGCCATAAGCCTTTAGAATCGATACAGCGTCTGACGTATTATGCACTTGACTCGCCTTTTTTAAAAGATCTTTTTTCTTTTTTACATGGTCATCATTTCCACTTGCCCCTCTCCCAACACAATTTTCAATTGGTAGATTGAGTAACTTGCTAATTAAAAGAGAAGATACTGCTGTATTTCCAATTCCCATTTCCCCAAAACCAATCACATTGCATCCTTGCTCAGATAAATTTGAAACAATCGAGGCTCCATGTTCTATTGCACTTTCTAATTCTTGATCCGTCATCGCTTCTTCTTGCAGAATATTTTTAGTTCCAAAACCAACTTTGGCATGAATCATTCCTTCAGCGCCTTCAAAATCGTAGTTTACACCCGAGTCTACTATTTTCAAATCGAGTTGATTTTCTTCACAGAATGCGTTAATGGCTGCACCCCCATGCAAAAAATTCATCACCATTTGATAGGTTACTTCCTGTGGATAAGGGCTCACTCCTTCTTTTGCTAGTCCATGGTCTGCGGCAAAGATCACAATGGTAGGCTTTTTTAATTTAGGAGTAGTAGTGCCTTGGATGAGTCCGATTTGAGTGGCAATGTCTTCTAATCTACCGAGCGACCCCGGTGGCTTTGTTTTATTATTTATTTCTTCTGCTAATTCATTTAAAATGCTTTGATCTGGTTTTAATACTGAAAATTTTTTTAACAATGGATTATCCTGCAAATTTATAACGAAACTATTTAGAAGACTCGTTATTTTGTCATTCTTAAATTTTTCTCTCTCATTCGGTTTGATTCTAATTGTTATTGTTTGGAAATTCTTCCTGAGATAAGCCTGTCAAACCGTTTGGATAAAAACCATAAAGAATGCATTCACATTCTTCCCATATATCATCTGCATCTCTCACATTTTTAGTATTGAGAGGTCTACATTCATAGGTTCCTGCATGGTCGGTTGATTCATTGAATGATAGAATCTTTGAGAGTAAGGTTTGCTCTGATCTAAGCGGATTATGGTTGTTAGCTGCTTTCACAGATTGGATCATCCCTTGAAACAATTTCCTTTTACCGGAAAATAAAGCATTGTTTCTGCAACTGCTTTCTTTTGTAATTTTAACTTTTTGGATTGCTACTAAACTAGATCTATCTCTTTGCTTGATATAAAAGTATTCCAGTTTATCCTCTTTACAATAAAATTTTTTTTGGAGGTTTAGAGGAGAAACATGCCACACTTGGTCTAGTTTCCAAATTTCTTGTTTATTTGGAGTATTTATTTTTTCACAAGGATCTGGAACTAGATAAAGTAAAATTGCATTTGCAAGAATTAATAACATAATGACTCCTAAAAATCTTTATTGTTTTACATGAAAACAATTCAATGTATTCTATGTAAATAAGGTTTGTGACTCCTAAAAAGAAAGAAATGGGAAAACGATTTTGAATGCTTATGATTCTAACCATGACTCGGATTCAATTTGGATTGTATTTTCTCGTTCAATCAGTGGATTCAAAATCATCAATTCAGGTATGTTTTTAGAAAAGGGGAAAGGATGTTTAAAAATTGGGTGATAAATTTTAGTAAATCAAAGAAAATCAATCTGTTAAAAAATAAAATATTTCCGTTTATGATTTTTTTGGTCGCTCTTTATTGTAAGCCTATGAATTTATCAGAGTCTTTGATTTTAAATGGGGAACATCGATTTATGCAGTTGCAATCCCTATCAACTGAAACACCTACAAATTGTGAAGACTTTCCTGAAAAAATAAGAGTGCCCGCCTCAACCTCTCTTTATCCAAAATTTAAAAGCTATCAATACTATGCATATTGTATTCCTTTTTCGATTGATCTAACCCAAAGAAAAGATTGGGGAATATTTTTAGGTTATATTGATAACAACCATAGGATTTATTTAAATGGTAGATTGATCTCATCCACAGAAAAAAAAGAAGAAATGGGTCATACTCTATTTTATGAGAACGCTCTCATTATTCCTTTTGATACTGCGAATCTTTTACCGGATAACGTTCTAATTGTAAAAGGGAGAAAATTTAATCTAAACTCGGAAGATGGTGGGGGAATCTATGCTGGAATTCTTAGAATAGATGAATATGAAAAGCTAAAAACAGCAAATCAAATCTCTAAATCGTATGGGCTTGCAAAAAATGTTTTATTTTTTTCTACCTCATTATTGTTTTTTGTTTTGTTTCTTTCTAGAACTAATAATAAAGAATATTTATGGTTTGCAATATTTTTATTTGCAATTACTATCTACGAATTTTGCAGACTAGAGTTAAAAGAAGACTTAGGAATCCGACTTGAATCACTGAAGTATTTGGAGTATTTAACACTCACCTTGTTATTACCAATCTTTTCCTTGTTCTTGTATTCTATCCTCTATAAAAATAAATTTCATATCATTCCAATGTCGATTGTTTTAGGTGGAATAGTTTTCTTTTTATTGTTTTTCTTTTCTCCGAATATATTTTATGTAGAGACTTTAAATTATACCTATCATGTTCCTTTTCTCATAATTGTATGCGTTATACTATTTGTTGCAACGACTCGCGAATTAATTAAAAAGAATAAAAGAGCAATTTTAGTTTTTATTTCTTGTTTTATTCCATTCACATTAACGTTTTTTGATTTATTAAATAAAAAATATCAATTCTTTCCAATACTTGCCAATATTCAGGTGAGTGGAGATTCCATACTTGTTTTAGTTATATCAATGACTTTCTACACATCTTATCATTATTATTCTATTCAGAAAAAATTAGATAAGACTATGCACAAAGAAGAGATGCTTCGAAAAACATTTCAACTCTATGTGCCACCACGAGATATAGAAAAGATACTGAGTAATTATGATGCAAATGAAGAATTACTCAATTTAGGAGAGCTAGAAGAGAAAACCATTTTATTTTGTGATATTAGAAATTTCACTGATTTATCAGAAAAATTAAATCCTAGTCAGACTGTTAATTTCTTAAATTCCTATTTTAAAACTTTTAATCGAATCATCATTGAGAATGGTGGAATCATAGATAAACTAATTGGAGATTGTATCATGGCTCGTTTTGATTCTGGAAAAGAATATGAAGCAATTAAATGCTCTTTAGAAATGATCCATGCTCTTCTGCCTTACAATAGAGCACGTAGGAAAATGTCGAGTGGGGCTGTCAATCATGGAATAGGACTAGCTTCTGGTAAAGTAGTTGTGGGAAATATTGGATCTATCAATAAAATGGATTACACTGTAATTGGCGACACTGTGAATATTGCATCAAGACTAGAGAGCTTAACAAAGTTTTATCAAGTTTCTATATTGGTAACAGAGAGAATTCAAACTAAATTACAGAATCAGGTTTTTTTTAGAGAGATTGATACGATTCAAATTAAGGGAAAGAAAAAAATCACAAAAATTTTCGAACCACTTGGTTTGAAAGCTTGATAAAAATTGGTTATAAAATAATTTCGATTCAACGTTTTATAGAAAGAGTAGTAATTCGAATATGAAGACCCGAAATCCTAGAGTTCTTGTTGTTGATGATGATAAATACCTATTAGAAGTTTTTAAAATTTCGCTAGAAGTTTTAGATTTTGAAATTGATGCAATATCAGATTCGGAAAAAGCCTTATCTTTGGTCTCTGAAAAAGATTATGATTTAATTTTTCTTGACTTAAAAATGCAACCGATAGACGGCATGCAAATTCTAGAAGAAGTAAAAAGACAAAAACCGAATACTACAGTTATAATTATATCAGGAAATAGTGGTTTAGATGACGCACTAAAAGCAGTTGATTTAGGAGCATATCACATCTTACAAAAGCCAGTGCAAATAAAAGAGCTACAATTTTTTGCGAAGAAAGCCTGGGAATATCATGCGATTAAATCCGAGTTAAGAGAATTAAAAGAAGCTGCTTTTTCAAATAAAAGAGAAAATTTTATAACACAAAATGCCACAATGATCAAAAGCATAGAAACTGCTTTAAGTTTTGCGGATAGCGGTATGAATCTTTTAATTCATGGAGAAAGTGGAACTGGGAAAAAATTATTAGCAGAACTTGTTCACCAAAAAAGCCCTAGAGCTAAAAAACCATTTATTGTAGTGAATTGCAATGTTCCTGAAAATCTTTTAGAGCAAGAATTATTTGGAGTGAGAGAAGGGGCAGGTTCTGCTTCCGGAGCTTTGACTGGAAAATTAGAGGAAGCGCTTGGTGGAACTTTGGTTCTAGATGAAATTGGTGAGCTTTCTCATTCTATACAAGCTAGACTTCTCTCTGTGATTCAATCAAATGAATCTAAAAAGGATATTCGTTTTATATCCACTACAACAGTAAACATTGAAGAAACTTTAAAAGAAAGACTATTTAGAGAAGACTTGTTTTATTTATTAAATGGAGCAAGCATTCGTATCATTCCACTCAGAGAAAGACCAGAAGACATTGAGTTTTTATTCAGCCATTTTGTAGCTGGCTTTCAAAAAAACAAACCAATGAGAATGTCAGGAGATGCATTTCATTTATTAAAGCTCTATAGATGGCCCGGAAATGTTTTAGAGTTTAAAAATATAATTCATAGAGCGGCATTACTTACTAAAAATGATGTAATTGAGCCTATCCATTTACCGGATGAGATACAATTTAGAAATAGAAAAGATGATATGGATTTGATTTCCCTAGAGGAAGTAGAGTTAATTCACATTAAAAAGATTTTAAATCGAACAACTGATTATAAAGTAGCCGCAAAAATTTTAGGAATCGATGCAGCTACCCTTTGGCGCAAAAGGAAGAAATACAAAATATAGTTAGTGAAAATCTACAAAGATGTCGTGACTGGATCCACTGCTTCCCCCACTGGATCCTCCGCCACCACCACCCGAGGAACTGCTGCCTCCACTGCTTCTACTGCTACCTCCACCACCGCTGCTACTACTTCGACTCCTACTACTAGAACTTTTACTAGAACTAGAACCACATCCAGAGGAACAGTCTAGATAATACAACTCACATACAATCATGTTTTGAACAGATGCTTGATTGGATGAATTGATTCCTAGTAGGCATAGATTGCCTTTTTCTCGGCATTTTTTATCGCAGGTTTTTCCTGAGCTTGTGCAATTAGATAAAAATAATAAACAAAGGCAAATTAAAAATCCGATTAAATACTTTTTCATATTCTTCTCTCCAGCAAATTAATTCTCGCAAATAAATTGGAATCTGTATATAGGTAATATATGTATTGAATGAAATTACCTATTCTTTGGAGGAATCAGATATTCACTTCAGAAATAGCAATTCGCATGATAGAGTATGAAAAACAGAAAATTAACTTTAAAGATTTTATTTCAACAAGAGAAACGATTCTATTTTTTTGCGTTATTCGTTTTCTTTATGACATTTTGGATTTTAGAAGATATTTTATCTTTGTATTTAAATGCACATTGGCTTCATTATTCTCAAACCTATTTTACATTTATGGAGGCAGTCATTGCTTTTTTTTCCATAACAGGAATTTATTTTTTATTTAAAGAATTAAAAGATAATAAAACGGATATAGAGAAAGCAGAGAAAGTAATTGAGAGTCTACAATCTAAAAATCAAAAACTAAATGACCTTAATTTAGATTTTTGGAAATCGATCCAAGATCAATACAATACATGGGGATTAACCCAAGCAGAAAAAGATATCGCGACATTATTATTACGAGGCTTGTCCAATCAACAAATCGCGGCGATTCGTGGAAAAAGTTTAAAGACAATTGAAAACCAAGCTTTTTCAATTTATCAAAAATCAGGAACCACTGGCAAATTAGAATTTATTGCATTTTTTATTTCTCCATTGCTTCCAGAAGAGGATTGATTCTTAGGAAATTAGAAAAGAAATGATAGGGATTGAGAGGCGGTAAATAAAAGTGATTTTTAAAAAAATTAGAAATGACTGTTAAATCCTTTTTGATAAAGAAAGATTTCACACTCCTAGTTTAAAATAGAATGAAAGCGTTAGGTGAGTTAATAGAAAGAATAAATTATGAAAACAATATTTAATCCAGAAGCATTAGAATTTCATGCCTCGTGTGCAGAAGGCTTGCACGAATTTTTACTAACAGAGATTAATTCCTTTGGTTTACGAATCTTATCTAGTAACAGAGGAGGCGTTTTTTTTAGAGGAAATAAGTCCTCCTTGCAAAAGTTTTTACTATCTACTCGGTTTTCTTCTCGTGTCTCTTTTAGTTTAAATCAATTTACTGTTTTAGATGCGGATGATTTATATATCCAGTCTAAAAGACTTCCTTGGGAAGAAATTCTTTCTGAAGGGGATTCATTTAAAATTGATTCCAACACAAAAGACAATCTGAATAATTCTAGATATGCCCTCTATAAATTTAAAGATGCTATAAAAGATAGAGTTAGAGAAAAAAAAGGGATCGAGCTAGATATTGATCGGGATAATCCAGATTTAGTATTTCAATTGAGATCGAATCGAGATTTTGTAAACATTGAACTTTCCCTTTCAGCAGATCCGTTAAATAAACGCGGCTATCGTCTAGAGTTCTTAGAAGCTCCCATCAGAGAAAATATGGCGCAAGCCTTAATTCAATTCTCGCAATGGAATCAATCTGATATTTTAATTGATCCTATGTGTGGTTCAGGAACAATTCTAATCGAAGCAGCCTTATTGATAAAAAATAAAAATATCAATGAAAAAATATTAAATGAATCAAAAGCATATAGAATGCTATTTGATACTTTCATTTCTCAGAACCAATCAGAAACAGAATCACTTCATTTATTTGGTTACGATGTAAATCCAAGAGCAATTCAAATTGCAAAAGAGAATGCAAAAAGAGCTGGAGTTGATCATTTAATTCGATTTGAAAAATCTGATATTTTACAATTATCCAATTTGGCAAAATGGAAATCTGGTCATATAATCACAAATCCCCCTTATGGTGAGAGAATTGGAACCAAGGATGAGATGAAAGAATTATATGGAAAAATAGCAAAAAGATTGAAAGAAGAATTTCCTGGATTTAGATTTTCTCTAGTCTGTGGAGATAAATCCCTACTCGGATATTTTAAATTAAAAGAAGATAAAAGTATGAATGTATCAATAGCTAAAATGAAAGGTAAATTTGTTTCTTATAATTTAAAATGAAAAATACTTCAGATAAATTACAAAAGTTTTTTGAATTAACTGGAAACGAAACTGATAGTTTAATTTTCTTAAAAAGTTTTCGTTCTATTGATCCTGAAAAATTTCTACTTATTTATTTAAATCCACAGGTTGTAATTGAATCATTTTCAACATTTTTTTATGATATAAAGATGCTTCATTCCTTGGGGTTAATACCGATTATCCTTTTAACACAGGATTCAATTTCTTACATTGAATTATTTTATCATTTTACCTTTCAATCAAGTGGAATCAATTCAGAAGCTCAACCAAAATGCGATAAATTATTGATTACAGAGAAATTTTTAGAGAATGTAAAAAACTCAATTTCAAAAGAGCATATTCCATTCCTAGTTTTAGAATCCGAAGATAATTTGTTTGGCTCGATTGCGAATATTGTGAAATCCTTGAAATCGAATAAACTAATCTTGCTATCTGCCAATGGGGCTCTAAAGCAGTTTTCTACAAATAAAAAAATTTCAATGATCAATATACGTAGTGATTATAATTCAATTTTAGAGGAAAATCTATTAAAAGATGAGGATTTGATTTTATTAAATGAATTAAAAGATCTATTAGAAAATAAAATCAATCATTCAATGAATATCGCAATTACTTCTCCTGTCACCTTATTGAAAGAGTTATTTACTGTTGGTGGTAGTGGAACTTTTATTAAATTAGGAAGTGAAATACGCCATTTAAAATCAATCCAGGAAACAGATAGTGAAAAATTAAAAATCCTATTAGAATCTGCGTTTCGAAAAAAAATAGAATCTGATTTTTTAAATTCCAAAATAGATTCTATTTTTCTAGAAATAAACTTTAGAGGTGCTGCTCTATTAAAAGAAACTGAATATGGATTTTTACTTTCAAAATTTGCGGTAGACGAAATAGCTCGAGGAGAAGGCATCGGTAGAGATATTTGGAATGAAATGAAAAAAAAACATAAAACTATCTTTTGGAGAGCAAAATCTGAAAATCAAATCAATAAATGGTATGCCAAAGAATGCCAAGGCATGGATAAGGGGCAGGAGTGGAACGTGTATTGGATTCAATTAGAGATAGATAAAATACCAGCTGTATGTAAATTTTTAAGATCACAACCAAAGGATTTTGTGGAATGAACTTGTTTTTATATGATGGAAATTGTAAATTTTGTAGTAAATTAGCAAATAAATTAAAATCAATCTGTTTATCTAAAGAAATTGAATTTCGCTCCTTCAGAGAAATACCTACAAAATCTTTAAAAACAATTCATCCAACCCTAACCGAAGAGGTATTATTTGCAAATGTCCAATTGATTCAAGATGGATCAAGATACCCGGGATTTTTTGCTATTCGAAAATTATCTATTCATCTACGATTTTACCGATATTTTTTTTGGGTTCTCTATCTACCACTGATTCCATTTATAGGTATAATGGTAATGAATTACTTAAAGACAAGGAAAGACAATGGATCTTCATAAAACAATAAAAAATGCGATAGACCTAAGTGCACCTTTATCTGAACTCAAATCGATTCTGATACACTATAAAGAAGAGGGAGGGACGAAAGAGGATGCACATATGCAATTGTATGAACTCCTACAGGATGCTTCAACCAATAACGAAGATTTTTTACTCAGAGAATTAATAGATTTCACCATCGGATATTCAGGAAAGATCCCAACGATATGGGATTAATTCTCTTCAAATGCTTGTAAGCCTTCATAGAAAATAAGTCTAGCATCTAACGCTTCTTGGTTTCCATTGATTACTTGTTCAATCTTTTTTTCTGTATCACAACTCGTTTCAATCAAACGAAAGAGTTGATCCGAATGTGACTCATCTGCCTCAAGATTTACTTCAAAAAAATAGGCATTAGGTAGATTCTCTTCTTTTCTTAATTCTTGGTAAGATTTATACATCTGTCCATATTCTAGTTTTAGTAAATATTCATTTGCCGGTCCTAAAGCCCCTAATGCAGAGTAGAAATTAGAATTTGTAATTTCTTTCATTGCATTGAGGTAATTTTTTGTGTGTGGTAAAATTTTTAAGCTCGACTCCTCTATGCCAATGTCGGATAGAAATTGAACTAAAATTTTAATATGAGATTTTCTAAAATCTCCTTCCCCCAATTCCTCCCAAATATTATGGACTAGTAATATTTTGGATTGAACATCAGATGTCAAGGTTGCTGTCCATAAAAACCAATTTACAAAATCAATAGAGACGAAGTATTCTTGACTGAGCCAAAGGTTTAAAGCATTTCTGGATAGTTTTTCTTTTTTTTCTAAAAACCATTTACTTTTTAAAACAGAATGTTGTTCTACTTGCAACTTAAGTTTTTCTGTAAGAGTCATAAATTAAATTCATCTCCTAGTTCTGTATTATCAAATGGAAGCCAATTTCCATTCCAGTCAAAATATTCCATTGGATGAAATTTTTTTTTATAATCATAAAAAGAAGGTTCTCGATACGCATACCCAGGGTAGAGATATTTTAAATTTCGAGTCCTAGAATATTCAATTTCAAGCAGTAAGGTATAATTTCCGAGACTTCTTTTAGAATAATCGGGATGAAACATCGCATAAACACTCGAGGAAGATTCTAATCCAATATCTAAAAAACTAACTGCGGCTAATCTTTCTTTATCATAGACACAAATTTCTTTGAGTTCACAAGGAGTATTTGCTGGATCTTTCTCTGATATGAAAGTATAAATTGATTCTGGAATATTATCTTTAAAACGGGAAGCATGTATAGAAAACAATTCTATCTTAGATTCATCAATAAAACAGTCGCGGGTAATGACTGTTAGGTCTTTATTCTTTTTTAATATCTTCTTTTGACTTTTAGAAGGAGTAAATTTATCTAATACTATTCGCAGCGGTAATACTTGGACATAGTCATCCTCTAAAACACCAATACTATATCTAAAAAACTTAGTTCCAAAATGCCTAAACCCAGCCATCCATAAAACATCCATAGATTCTGGATTTACTTTTAGAAATTCATATTCATCATAGATCATTTTTAAGAAAGAGAATTATGATTTTTCTTTTAGAGCAATTTTTAAGTGGGAGATTAAATTTTTATTTTCACTATCTGTTCCGACTGTAATTCGTAAAAAATCTTTACAATAATCGTCTTTAAAATAGCGAACAAATACTTCTTTGGTTTTTAAGTAATTAAAAAGATCCTCAGCTTTATGAGTTTTAGGAGGCTTTATAAACAAGAAGTTTGTGTTGCTTTCTAAAATCTCAAATTTTAACTTTTTTAAATCTGAGGATAGTTTTTTTCTAGAAGCAATAATTTTCTTAATTGTGGTTTTAAAATACTTTTGGTCTTGAATTGCAGCTGTTGCAATTTCTTGCTCTAGCATACCTAGATTATAGGAATCTTTTAATTTCATTAGTTCTGAAATATTTTCAGGCTTACTAATCAGATAACCAACTCTGAGTCCAGCTAGACCATAGGATTTAGAAAGAGTTCTGGATATGATTAGATTATCTAAATTATTTATTTCAGAAATCATGCTGGAGTTATTTGGTGCAAAGTCAATATAGGCTTCATCACAAAGAACAATGCCGTTAAAGCTACGAATTAAATCGATTAAGTCTTGCTTTGATTCTAAAATTCCTGTAGGTGCATTTGGATTTGCAAATGCAATTAATTTTGTTTTGGGATTGATTGATTTTTTTAATTTCTCAAAATCAAAATGAAAGTCTGGTCTTAATTCTATCTGATTAATTTTAGCTCCATTTAATTGTAAGTTTGTTAATACTGGATAGAGAGAGTAGGTTGGATACGGCATTAAAGCAATATCTCCTGATCCTAAGGTAGCTCTGAATAATATCGATAGTCCTTCATCAGAACCGTTAGTAACCATAATAGAGGACTCAGGAACTTTGTGAAGTTTTGCAAGTTCCTTAACTACAGGGCTAGAAATTGGATTTGAATACTTTCGTAGAAGACCTTTTGAAAGAATTCCCTGCACTACTTTTTTAATCTTAGGGCTCGGAGGATATGGGTTCTCATTGGTATTTAGTTTAATAATCTTCTTGGAAGCTTTTGGTTGTTCTCCTGGCACATAAGGAGCCACATTGTATAATTCCGATTGAAAATAGTTTTTCAAAGTCTATTCAATGCATCAATGAAAGACAAAGCAGATGCTTCAATGATGTCGGTAGAACTCCCTTTCCCTACCACTCTTTTCCCGTTTAAGTTTAAAGTAACCGATGCTTCTGCTAACGCATCCTTTCCTTCTGTGACTGGTGATATAACAAGTCTAGATAACTCTGGTTCTAGTTTAGATGCCTTTTCAATTGCTTTAAAAACTGCATCCACTGGTCCATCTCCTGTTGCAGATTCTTCAATGACTACATCATCGACTTTTAGTTTGATGGTTGCTGTAGGCAAAGTTTTTGATCCAGTTGAAATATGAAAATAATCTAAAGTAAATCGACTAACGCCAGTCTTACGATGTTGGTCAGTGAAAAGAGAGATAATATCTTCATCAAAAATTTCTTTCTTCTTATCGGCTATTTCTAAAAACCGAGTATATGCTAAATCTAATTCTTCTGCCTTTGGCTGAAAACCTAAACGAATGATTCTATCTCTAAAGCCCGCTCTACCAGAGTGTCTACCCAATACCATACGGTTGGATTCTAATCCTATTGATTGCGGAGTCATAATCTCATAGGTTTCGCGGTGTTTTATAACTCCATCTTGATGAATTCCTGACTCATGAGCAAATGCGTTAGCTCCTACTATTGCCTTATTTGGCTGGACAGTCATACCAGTAATATTTTTTACGAGGTAAGAAGCCTTTGCGATTTGAGTTGTATCTATATTCGTTGTGATTCCATAAAAATCTTTTCTTGTTCTAAGTGCCATTACAACTTCTTCCATGGCTGTATTTCCTGCACGCTCACCAATCCCGTTAATTGTGCATTCCACTTGTCTAACTCCATTTACAATAGCGGAGAGAGAATTGGCTGTGGCTAAACCTAAATCGTTGTGGCAATGGGCAGAAAAAATGACTTTATCCGCTCCCTTTACGTTTTTTATTAAGAAGTTAAATAATTCTCCATATTTTTCGGGAGTTGTATATCCGACTGTATCAGGAACGTTAATTGTGCTAGCTCCCGCTTCAATAACTGCTTCACAGATTTCTCGTAGGAACTCCCAATCGGATCTTGTTCCATCCTCAGGGGAAAATTCTACATCCTCAACAAAGTTTCGTGCAATTTTTACAGCTTCAATTGCCATTTGTAAAACTTCAGATGGGGATTTACCTAATTTATGCTTCATGTGAATCGGAGAAGATGCAATGAATGTATGAATTCGTTTTTTACGTGCTGGTTTTAATGCGTTAGCTGCTGCTTCAATGTCTTGTCTGAGAGATCTTGCAAGACCAGTAATAATTGGTCCTTCTACTTCTCGAGCAATTCTTTCGACTGCTTTGAATTGAACTGGTGAGGATACAGGGAAGCCTGCCTCGATTATATCTACATTCATTTTAGCAAGATGATGAGCAATTTCTAATTTTTCATCTTCACTCATTGCAGCACCTGGGCACTGCTCTCCATCTCTTAAAGTAGTATCAAAAATTCTAACATAATCACTCATTTCTTTCCTCTTAAAGTAGGACTCTTGGAAAAAGCCTATATGTAAATAAAAATTTATTCTTTTAATTCTAGTTTTTTAAGAACAGATTCTTTTCCGCCTGGAAAGTAAAGATAAACTAAGCAACCACAAGTTTCCCATGAGTCACCTGGACTTGACCAACAGTGTGCTATACCTCTATTTTGCAAAACTCCTGAGCATTCCTTTGTTTTATATTTTTTATCTTCCGATTCAAAGTATTTACAGGTATAGGATTTGTTATTTTCTAATTCTAAAGTTACTATTCCAGTTTCATTATTTGGAGATTTCTCTTTGATGAGTGCATCCATAAAGGAAGAGAGTATATCATAGGTTCCCACAAGCCCCGCTGCATCCATACAAGATGTCTTCATACCTAATTCTGAATTTTTCTCAATCGATTTAGCGGATGCCTTTGCATTTACTTTTAAATAAAAATATTCCTTTGATTTACTTTCATTTGGATTCGTTCCATTTTTTAAAAGATCCGGAGATCCTCCCCAACCGTTAGTAGACATGGCAAGTTCGGTCATTTTATCTTTCTTTTTTGTAGCCATAGCAGTAAGATCAAAGTATTGAAATATAGATAAAACTGATAAGAGTAGAAGAGGTATCAATGGAAAAGTTTTTTTCATAGTAACAACATTCTTTCTAAACTGAATTTCTTGCCAATTGAAAAATCGAAGCACTATTAGATAGACATTTTCTAGTTTTATATCAGAAGAGAAGAGAGAAAGTTTTTAACTAATGGCATTAGAGACATTTTAAATGGCTTTTAGTCTTTTGTAAAATAAAACATTTTTTAAAAAACTGGTATTTTTACTAAATCCCATTGCTCAAAATTGGTAATTTCAAAAACAAACGATGATAATCTAAGTTGTAAAACTAATTAAAATATAAGGTCACTGAATTACTTACAAATGTCATATTATTCATCTTAAAAATTCTTACCTAAATTGATTTAGATCAAGGTTTTTGAAACAAATTAACTTTATGATAGGTTTTAATGATTTTATGTCTAATTTCAAATTTTGAAATCAGATATGATTGATTCGTTTTATAAATTAGAAAGGGGAGAATTTCGATGAAAAAAATTTTAATCATTTTAACAATTCTTATCAGTACGATGCTAGTGAGTGATTGTAAAAAAGAAGAGGGGACTTCCATTGGAGGAGGTATGGCATCCGTGGATGATTCAACCTCTCAAAAAAATGTTGTTTCGATTGCAAAA
>DAORDH010000046.1:0-41318 GCA_035345875.1 Leptospiraceae bacterium
TTATACTGGAAGTGGGTTTCTCGCGAAAATAGAGCAAGGTGTAAAAAGTGATGCGATTGAGCAAAGAAAAATGGAAGAGGAACGAATCGAGCGAGAAAGACAAGAGAGAATTGCAAGAGAAGAACAGCAAAGACAGCAAAGACTTGCTGATCTAGAAAACCAAAAAAGGCAAATGGAAAATGAATATTATCAAATGAAAAGCACTGGGTTGAAAACTCCTAGCAAGTGCCAACAAGCTAAGGCAGAATACGCACAAGCAGAGGCAAATATGAGACAAGCAGCTAATTTTTCAAGAGGTATGGGTAGTTTTGCAACGGGTGATGCTGCAAATGCTTGGAACAATACTGCAAACGCTTTTGACGCAGGGGCTAACGTTGCTGAGACATTGAAGAATGCCATAAGCATAGGTTGTGTAATGGCTGGTGAAGGAGATTTTGTAGATATGGCAAATGCGATAGGCAATTTGAATAATTCTATTCAAACATTGAAGAGTTCTAGTAATTCAGGATCTACATATTCAGCTCCAAGCAATCCAACAAGTTCTGCTCCTGATAGATGTCACTGTACTTTAAAAAGAGGAAATGGTATTTCAATGGATCTTGGGTATATAAATAGAAGTGCATGCACGTCCTCGGATGTTGTTACTGCTATCTGTAATTAAACCAAACTAAATATTCTGACAAATCAACTCCTTTCGTATTAGAACGATTGGAGTATGAAAACAGAAAATATAAAAAGCTGCGAAGACATATCTTTGCAAGGGCAAATACAATGAATAAAAAATTATTAATACTTATCATTACAATAATAACAAACTGCACAGCAGTTGCATATGATTCTGCTAAGGATTCCATTGATGCAGAGAATGAGAAAAATGGATCAAAACCATTCTGTGATTATCTGAAGTTGAATTATTTTACTGGAAGAACAACATCTACAGGCTTTGTGAGTTCCTATTTACAAATGAGTGCATCGGTAGATACGAAAAAATATACAAACCAAGATTGCTTACTTATTTTAACCGCTTTTCCTTATACTCCACCTGGTATAGACAATGAAATTCCAACCTATTCGTTTGATACAGGTCTACCATCGGGGTGGTCTGGAACTTGGACGATCGATTCAAGTTCTATAAACTGTTATAGCAATAGTTGTTTAAAATCCGGATCAATCGGAAATAGTGCGTCAACTATTACATCCTTGTATGCAACCACTTCATCTGGCTCGATTAGTTTTTATAGAAAAGTTTCTTCTGAAATGTCCTATGATTATTGTAAATTTTCAATCGATGGAGTGAGTCAGGATGGGTCAGGCGATAGTGGTTCTATCAATTGGACAAAATATAGATATTCTATTTCATCAGGCACACATGTATTCTCTTGGACTTATTTGAAAGATAGCGGTGGGACAAGTGGATCAGATGCATGTTGGATTGATAACATCACTCTACCGACAAATTCAACAACTGTTTCAGGAGGCGCAACTTGTAGTTCTGCGACTGCACTTACATACAATGTTTCCCGAACAGGCTCAGTTTCAACAGGAAGTTATGTTTATTATACATTTACTGCTTCAATTAGCTCCTCTTATACGGTAGTTGTAACGGCGAACACAGGAGACCCTGATTTATATATGACTAAAAACGGCTCTGGCTGTCCGACGGCTTCAACAAGTAGCTATTCATCGACCGTTTCAGGGTCTGAAAGTTATCCGATAGTCTTATCATCCGGAGATGTGTTAACAATTGGAGTGTATGGATATAGCTCATCTTCTTATACTGTGAAAGTGCAATGAGTTTTGAGACATCTTTGAGGTTATTTCGGCAGCTTAATGGGTCAGAAACTCAGCCTCAAAGAATTTAATGAGTTTACATTTAAAGAAGAATTTTTAACGTGATCAAAACAAAAAAAAATTGGGTTCTATCAGATTTCTCTCAAAATCTAACGTTCTTTAAAAAACTAACGTTGCAAAAGATTATGAGAAATATCATAATCTATAATGATTATAAAAAATAAAATAAGCTTTGACTTTTTTGTTTTTATTCCTTCTAAAATAATAGAAAAAGAGTCTTTTTAGAAGCAGAGATAGGCGCGATAGCCAGAAGGACCCCAAAACATATTAAACAGGATGGAAAACGACGATGAATAGAGAGTTACTAGAACAAAAAGAAAAAGTAGATTTTGAGAGCATATTAAACGTACACGGAAAGAATGAAGATGGTCAAACTCCTCTTCATATGGCAGCGAGTCGGGGTCATGTTGAATTAGTCATATCGCTTATCGAAAGGGGTGCTGAACTAAATTCTAAAAGCAATTTCGGATATACACCGCTTCACTATGCTGCCAATCAAAGTGGGGTGGATATTGCGAAAGTCTTAATTGAGAGTGGGGCAGAAGTGAATGCTCAAAGCGATTTTGAATACACTCCGCTCCATTATGCTGCCCATCACGGTAAAACAGAAGTGGTAAAGCTTCTTGTTGAAAATGGAGCTACTTTAAACAAACAAAATACTTTTGGATTTACACCTCTTCATTATGCAGCTACACATGGTAGATTTGATGCAGCTAAAATCTTAATCGAAAAAGGAGCAGCGTTGCACCTAGAAGATGAGGATGGAAACACTGCCTTAGATCTTGCTAAAAGATCCGGCTATGCAGATATCGCAGAAATAATTGAGACTGCACTAAACTCTGATAAGTTTATTTAATAGGTAAACTAAGAGACATAAGAACTATCGGGTTTTGCCGATAGTTGCAAGGGGTTTTAAAGATGATTCTTTGGAACCCCTTTTCTTTTTACTGATTAAAGAGAGGTTTTAATATTTGGCTGCGTATTTCCTCTGCTTTCTGAGTTCCTCCAAACATTTTTCCTTCATGATCAACTAAATAAAATGTATCTTTTGCTCTTTGCGTAATTTCGTCTGTTTCTATGAGACCTGATAGAATGTTGATTTTGTTTTCTAGTAAGACCTTTGTGACATGATAAAGCAGACCTCTACCTGAATCTGCTTCTATATAAAAACAAGTTTGTTGTTTTTCTATTTCATCTTGAAAAATAAGCTCTGCTCTTTCTCTAAAAAAATTTCGAATATTGGGAGTTCTCGCTTCATAGTTTTGAAAGAGTTCATCTAGGCCTTTTCTTTTAGAAAAAATGGCATCCATCATGATCCCGATCTCCACTGCTTTTTTGGAGCCTGGATTTCCATCTGCTTTTAATCTTAGGGTGTCGATTGCAAAATCAGTTCCGTTCTCATTGATAGTTAAGATTTCTCCGGATAAAATATCCCAGCCTAGAAAAAAAATAACGGAAGCCATTCTATGAAAGGTTCCAATTTCAGTGACATCTGTTTTTAAGGTAACTAGTATTTCATCATCTAAAGTTTTGAAATGAAAGTCAATCATCGCTAGTTAGTATTTATTTGATTCAAATATTATCAATTAGAAATTCGTTTAACAATCCAACGAAAAGAAAGGGCTTTTTGTATAAGATTTTTTTCATAGTGTTTTAGATAATTTCTTAATCTCATTCCTTTGATTTTAATCCACAAATTGCAGACTAATCTTCCTATGATTTTAAAAATCTTAGCTATTTCCGAATAATGCATTTCCATTTCAAAATGGAAGAAGCTTTGCTTGCTGCTCTAGGATCTCATTTATTTTTATTTTTTTAATTGACTAATATATTGAATATATATCTAGTATATTATATTATACATCTGTTATATTATCTTAAATGCTTTAATATATTTAATATACTTCATTATATTGAATAAAATAGGGAGGAATTTATGCGGCAAATTGATATTGGCTCTGCTTTGGAAAAGACGACGAGTGATTTATTGAAGGCTGAAGATGCTGCGATAAATTTTATACCAAAGAATAAAACTCTCCCATCGATAGAAAACTTAAAGGAAATCATCGAATTACTTAGAACCATAATATTTCCCGGATACTTTGGGAAGAATAATACCAACTCTGCAATGGTTGCGTATTCAACAGTTGGTAATCTAGAGAAATTATATGAAATGCTTTCTCAGCAAATACACAATGGCCTTTGGTTTGATTTTCACGCTTTAGATGATAATATACGGGAAAAGAGCGAACGACTGACGTTAAAATTTATTGAATCACTACCAAGAATTCGTCGGTTATTATTTACAGATGCAAAAGCAATGTATGATGCTGACCCGGCCGCGAAGAACATTGCTGAAATAATTTTTTGTTACCCTACGATAAGAGCAATGATGAATCATCGAATTGCTCATGAACTTTTAAAATTAAATATCCCCTTATTGCCTAGAATTATTTCTGAACTTGCGCATTCAGAGACTGGCATTGACATTCATCCAGGTGCGGTTATAGGAGAAAATTTTTGTATTGATCATGGAACCGGCGTTGTAATTGGAGAAACTGCGATTATAGGAAATAACGTTCGGCTTTATCAGGGAGTTACGCTCGGAGCAAAAAAGTTTTCATTAGATGAATCTGGAAATCCAATAAAAAATGAGCCAAGGCATCCAATTATTGAAGATAATGTAGTTATCTATTCTAACGCAAATATTTTGGGGCGGATCACTATTGGTAAGAATTCAACCATTGGAGGAAATGTTTGGATTACTACAGATATTCCGCCTAACTCTAAAATTACGCAGGCGAAAGTAATACAAGAGCATTTTTATTTTGGATCAGGTATATAGAATAATAGAATATGATAGTAAGGAGTTTAGAATATGTCAGATAATATTTTGCAGCGTAGTGTGACAACATCAGTGGCTAAAAATTTGACCAATACAACAAAGACACATCCACAGATGATGTCAATAACCCCAAGGTGGTTACTTAGTGTTATCCCTTGGGTGCAAGTAGAAGGTGGAACTTACCGAGTCAATAGGACCAGGGTTGAGTTAAAAAGAGCAGAACGAATTGAATTAAATATTGTAGATGGATTTGTTTTTTTATCATTTAATCCAGAAGCGCTTCGAACGGTTCCTGTTTTTTCGAAACTTCCATTAGATATACTCACGCGAATTTCGAATCAATTTAAAACGGAGGAAGTTAGTTTAGGAACGACTCTTGTTGTTGAAGGTGAGGATAAGAATAAATTCTTTATTATAGCCCAAGGTCAGGTTGAAGTATTTAGCAAGGGTGTTCATGGGAGTGATCTGAGAATCGCACTTCTCACAGAAGGTGAATATTTTGGAGAACAGGGTCTGCTTTCGGATAAGCCCTCAGATGTCACAGTAAAGACAACAACTCCTTGTAAATTATTGACGTTATACGGAGCAGACTTAGAGCAAATTCTAAATGAGTTTCCAAATTTGAGAAATGATTTTAGAAAAGCTATTGATGATTATATTGAATTGCTCTCCACTGTGAATAAATACGGCGAAAGAAATATCGATTTTGTGTCTGGTTTTGCTGAAAATGTTGAAATTCCAGAGACTTTCATTGATTACTCAGAATCTCCGAGAGAATATTCTTTAAATGCAATCCAGACAGTAGTTCGAGTTCACACACGAGTTTCTGATTTATACAATAACCCCTATAATCAATTAGAAGAGCAAATGCGGCTAACGATTGAAGGAATCAAAGAAAGACAAGAGTGGGAATTGATAAATAATAAAAAATTTGGATTACTCCATTCGGTATCACCAGCTTTTAGAATTAGCACACGTTATGGAGCTCCAACTCCTGATGATTTAGATGAGTTACTTGCCTTGGTTTGGAAAAGACCCTCATTCTTTTTGGCTCATCCTAAAGCGATTGCTGCATTTGAAAGGGAATGCACTTGGAGAGGAGTCCCTCCTGTGACAGAGAATTCTTTCGGTGCACCTCTGATACTATGGCGAGGAATTCCAATTATTCCTTCAGACAAATTGGAAGTAAAAAGTAATTACTACTCTAGACCTTGGCTTGGAACAACAAATATTCTATTAGTCCGAGTTGGGGAAGAAAATCAAGGAGTCATTGGATTACACCAAGCTGGAATCCCGGGAGAAATCTTACCAAGCCTATCTGCTAGATTAATGGGTTTAGATCCTTTGGGGGTAGCATCCTATCTATTAACGTTATATTCTGCCGCAGCCGTCTTAACCGACGATGCTATTGCTGTTTTAGAAAATGTGGAGGTGGGATATTATCATAGCTATCAAAATAAAAATTCAAACTATTTTAGTGATGGATTAGGCATTTAAATAAAAGGAGAATAGAATGTCAGATAACATATTACAAAGAAGCGTAACAACGTCAGTAGCAAGAAACCTTGCGAATACTACAAAGACTCGTCCACAGATGATGTCTATTACCCCGAGATATCTATTAAGTCTTCTTCCATGGGTTCATGTTGAAGGTGGAACGTATAGAGTGAACAGAACAAAAGTAGAATTAAAAAAGGCAGAAAGAGTAGAATTGAATTTCAAGGATGGCGCAGTATCTTTCAATCCGCAGTCTCTTCGATCAGTGCCACTGTTTGCAAAATTCCAAGATGATATTATAAATCGGATGGCAAATCGTTTTAAGACAGAAGAGGTTACATTAGGAAATAAATTAGTAGTAGAAGGGGTTGATAAAAATAAATTTTTTATCATAGCACAAGGGCAAGTCGAGGTTCTAAGTAAAGGAGTGCACGGCAGTGATTTGAGAATTGCACTACTAACTGAAGGAGAATATTTCGGAGAAATCGAATTAGTGTCTGATATTCCGTCTGACGTTACTGTTAGAACGATCACTCCTTGTAAATTGCTTACCCTTTCAGGAAAAGATTTAGATGATATTTTAAGTGAGTTTCCAAATTTAAAAGAAGATTTTAAAAAGGCGATTGATAAACACATTGAATTGAGATCGACCGTAAATAAATATGGTGAAAGGAATATTGATTTAGTATCTGGTTTTGCTGAAAATGTTGAAATTCCAGAGACATTTATTGATTATTCAGATAAACCCCGAGAATATTCTTTAAATGCAATTCAAACCGTAGTTAGAGTTCACACACGAGTTTCTGATTTGTATAATAATCCCTACAATCAATTAGAAGAGCAAATGCGGCTAACGATTGAAGGAATCAAAGAAAGACAAGAATGGGAACTAATAAACAGTAAAAAATTTGGATTACTCCATTCTGTTGATCCATCTATGAGAATTAGCACACGATATGGAGCTCCAACGCCTGACGATTTAGATGAACTACTTGCGTTGGTTTGGAAAAAACCAGCTTTTTTTCTAGCGCATCCCAAAGCGATTGCTGCGTTTGAAAGAGAATGCACTTGGAGGGGAGTTCCACCAGTTACAACTCAAATATTTGGAAGTCCGGTTATCACATGGCGTGGTATACCAATTATCCCATGTGATAAACTAGAAGTTAAAAATACGAATTTATCGAACCAGTGGTTTGGAACTACAAGTATATTATTACTCCGTGTGGGAGAGGAAGAGCAGGGTGTTGTTGGTCTTCATCAGATTGGAATACCTGGTGAAATTTCTCCAAGTCTCTCCGCACGACTCATGGGATTAGATAATCTTGGAGTAGCTTCTTACCTATTAACACTCTACTCATCCGCTGTTGTCTTAACGGATGATGCGTTAGCTGTTTTAGAGAATGTTGAAGTCGGATATTATCACGATTATCAGAATAGAAATTCTCTACCAAAGTAGACTAGGAGATACTATGGAACCATTCGATACAAGTTTTATTGCGCAAATAGCTTCAAAGCTTTATAATGAACTTCCGAAAGCAAATAGTATTTCGGGGAGTTCTTTTAAAGTAGCGGCTAATAAATATATGCCTGAAAAATCTTTTTCTGGAAAAGAAAAAGATTTAGATTTTGAGAAAATCCAAGAGATAGTATTTGGAAAAAATACTTCGGAAATTACAGATAGAAATGAGTCTGTTTCTGAAAAGTTGAATTTGGATCAAAAAACGATTTCTGAATCCGTTGGGACTTTAAAGAAACAGCAATCAGAAATTGTTGGTGAAAGAAAGTATGATAACCTGAAATCATTTGTCGAAAGTATTCAAGGTAAAAACTCGAATCATAATTTAAATTGGAATGGATTGGATAATTGTGTTTTTTTTCAAAAACAGAGTGATTCTAGATTTGTAAAAGATATTTATTCCAATCAACCATTTGATGTGAATCAGATTCGGAAAGATTTTCCAGTGTTAAATCAGAAAGTGCATGGAAAGCCACTAGCTTGGTTTGACAATGCTGCAACAACGCAAAAACCGAAAATTGTGATTGATGCAATCAGTCATTACTACTCAAATGATAATTCAAATATACATAGAGGAGCGCACACGTTAGCTGCTCGATCTACAGATGCATTCGAGGATGCAAGAGAGAAAGTAAAGAATTTTATTAAGGCTTCATCCACATCAGAAATTATATTTGTTAGAGGAACAACGGAGGCGATCAATTTAGTCGCTCAAACATACGGAAGAAAGTATTTTCAAGCAGGGGATGAGATCATTCTATCTCAAGCAGAGCATCACGCAAATATTGTCCCTTGGCAAATTGTAGCAAAGGAGAAGGGTGCCATCATTCGTGTTATTCCACTGAATGAGAGAGGAGAAGTAATTCTAGAAGATTATGAGAGACTCCTTGGTCCGAGGACTAAATTTGTATCTTTGACGCAAGCATCAAATAGTCTTGGAACAATTCTACCTGTAAAAGAAATGATAGGACTTGCGAAAAGGCATGGAGCAAAAGTGTTAATCGATGGGGCGCAGTCGGTCGCACATATTCCAGTTAACGTTCAAGATTTGGAAGCTGATTTCTTTGTTTTCTCTGGACATAAAATCTTTGGTCCTACTGGGATCGGTGTTGTTTATGGAAGAAAAGAAATTTTAGAGTTAATGCCTCCTTGGCAGGGTGGTGGGAATATGATAAAAAATGTAACCTTTGAGGAAACAACTTATAGTGATTTACCAGCTAAATTTGAGGCAGGAACTCCGAATATAGCAGATGCAGTAGGTTTGGGTGCTGCTTTGGATTATGTGAATAGCATAGGTCTAGAGAACATAGCTAAATATGAACATTCTCTTTTGGAGTATGCTACAGCTGGTTTGACTCAAATAAAAGGTTTACGTTTGATAGGAACCGCTCCCAATAAAGTAGGGGTTCTTTCCTTTGTATTGCAAAATAAACAAACATCTGAAGTTGGAAGACTTTTAGATTTAGAGGGAATTGCTGTGCGTGCTGGTCATCATTGCGCACAACCTTCTCTTCGACGATATGGTGTAGAGTCTACTGTTCGTCCTTCCCTTTCTTTTTATAATACCAAGGAAGAGATTGATAGATTGGTAGATGCAGTCAGAAGAATTGCTCAGAATCATTTTTGAAATATACCTCATGCATTAGAATTTCAGTAGATCTGTGCAAAATCTTAGTTAAAGAGAGAGATTTATAGATTTATAGAGAAATTTGATTTATTTACTCACCTTACGCTATAGCTATTATCATTGCTTCATAAAAGCAATGATTGAGTTCGGGTGAACCAAGCGTTCAAATGAGGTTTGCTCCCATTGTCATTGAAAAATGACAATAGGCTTGAGCTGTGCGAGAGAGAGGGAACGGAGGGTTTGTCCATCCATCGCTTTATAAGCTCTCCATCAGCCGAGCTATCGCAGGCTATTGGTTTTATTAATTCATTAGCATTCTCTAATATCTTAAAATCATCATTTACTTCTCAAATAATAAATTTTGCGAAATGTGAGTTATTTATATACTTTTTCAAAAATGCTAAGTTTTTGCACTGTCCCTTTTTTTAATACTCTCTACTAAGCTAAGTAATTTTTGTTTTACTTTATCTCTGGTATAATTCATTTCCACATAGAGTCTGCCATTCCTGCCCATTTTTTTTCGGGTTTCGGGGTGATCGAGTAGGTAATTAAAAGTAGCCTCAAAGTTTTCTTGGTCTGAGTAGTATAAACCTGCATTGCTTCGAATACAGTGGGCTTTTAAAATTTCCGATTCCGCATTTACCAATACTGGAATTTCAAGAAGCCATGCTTCCATAACTACAATGGAGAAACTTTCTAAATGAGATGGGTTGATTAAAAACAATGCATTCTTTAAATAATTGATTTTTTCTTCTTCCGAGATATAGCCTGTAAATCTTACATGTTCAGAGGCTAATACTTGTTCACCCCCTCCAATTAAAACTAAGTCTATCTCTTCATTGTATTTATTTCTCCATTCCAAAAACTTTTCAATTAACGTGTATATTCCTTTGCCTGCATCAATTCTTCCAATATAAACTACATAATTTCCTTTGGGCTTGGGCAAATGAACAATAGCAGGTTGATCTACATGTAAACCGATTATGGAGTAATGCTTTGGTTTGTAAGAGAAAATTTTAACAAATAAATCTCTCTCTTCTGGAGTATTAAATGAGTAACTGATTTCATTTGTGAGAATTTTTTTGTAGATAGGAAAGTAAGCAGGAGGCTCGTCATGCAATGTTGTGACACAAATAGATTTATTTTTAATTTCAGACATACCGTATATCGTTGTATAATAGAGATAAGTCATAAAAATAAACACATCATATTTATGTTGGTTTTCTCGTATGAAATGAATTAGATCAGGACAATAAGGACCCTGCTTTTGAATCCATTTTTCCATTTCTTTCTCAGAGATATTTGGAAGTTTATGAATTAGCCTTGCATGGTAACGATTGAAAGATTTAATATTTCTAGTTTCTTTTACCTTGAATCTTCTCACAAGGCTTGCATGAAATGTTTCCGTATCCTCTTTTATTACATTTTTCCAGGTAATATAATCGAGTGCTTTTGTTGTAAGTATTTCTAGATCGTAGTCTTCTGATAACAGTTCCGCAAAGCTAATCGCATGCCTTTCCGCACCACCGGATATATTGGGCGAAAAAATGGGTGATATAAGAGCTATCTTTTTCTTCATGCTAAATCAAGATTGACCAGATTCATTTTAAAATAAAGATAAATATCGGAGTCGATTTTTGTATTCTAAAAAATATTCAGTCAGCCTTAACCGAAAGATTGTATCTATTTATATTAGCCTAGCGATAGGGATATATGCATTATATAAAGCATATATTTTGCATTGGGTATGTGATGATGCATTTATCTCCTTTCGATATGCAAAAAATTTAAATGATGGATTGGGTTTAGTTTACAACGCTGGTGAATTTGTAGAAGGATTTACAAACTTTCTGTGGACTTTATTTATTTCTGTTGGAATGTTTTTTCAACTAGATCCAATTCATGTATCAACTGGCTTGGGTTTATTTTTCTATCTCCTTAGTCTTTTCTTTTTGTATAAAACAGGAAACACTATTTTTAAAATTCGTGCAGGGGAACATTTTAAATCCTTTTACTTTCCAGTCGCTTTTATTGGATATGCCTTGCATTCCCATGGACAAATTTTTGCAACTGGAGGACTTGAAACGACTTTTTTTGGTTTTTTGTTACTAGCAGGAAGTGTCTTTATTCTTTTAAGTGATCGTGGTTTACATGTGTTAATAGGTCTTTTTCTGTTGGTTTTATCTATTATGACTCGTCCCGATGGGGCTCTTTTTTATATATTTGCAACTCTTTATGTTTTACTTTTTAAGTATCGAAATTTGGAATATAGAACTTACTTTATCAATCAATTTGTATTACAACTACCGTTTCTTTTTATTTTCTTACCCTATTGGTTTTGGAGGTATACTTATTACGGTTGGTTTTTTCCAAATACATTCTATGCTAAATCTGGAATGGAATCTTATTTAGAGCAAGGAATCAAGTATACCTATTTGTATTTCTCTTCTTACTATATCTTGGTCTTACCTTTTTTGTTAGTTCTTTTTTGGTTTTTGCGTATAACAAGAGTTAGCTCTAAATTGCGTTATTTGGCTCTCGTTCTTTTCTCTCGTCGCTATAAAATGAGACGTAGAAAATTAAGATTAAGAAAGAGAAATCTCTATCGAATTAAACCATCATTTTCTTTGAAGAGAATGATCTCAGGGCAGAGTCGAATAGATCATTTTTATATTCGAGTTTTTCTTTTGCTTTTCCTTCCTTCTTTTTTGTATATATTGTATCTTACAAAAATTGGAGGAGATTTTATGTTTGCAAGACTTCTCATTCCAATTACTCCATTGCTTTATCTTACAACAGAACTCTTTTTATTTAGAATGAAATTTCCAAGAGTTCGAAATGTTTTGAGTCTAATGGTTGTTATCTGCACACTGTTTTACAACAATCCTTATAAGGGATCTCAATATCCAATTGTTGATAATATCACAAATGAGAGTGATGTTTATAAATTGAAAAGTGTCTATGAATTAAAATTATCACTCTTACCTTTTACTAAAATCTTTGAAGAACTAGAAGTAAGTATTGCCTTTGGTGGATCTCAAGCAATGATTGCTTTTTATTTAAATCCTAGAATTGCCATTGAATCGGTTACTGGTTTGACGGACGAGTTTATAGCACATCAAACAATTTATGAGAGAGGCAAAGTTGGTCATGAAAAAGCAGCACCAATAGACTATTTACTAAAAAGAAATATAAACATTCATTTTTTTCCAACGAATGAAATACCAAAAACAGATTACAATTGGATTCGTTTAAAAAATGTTCCAGGTGAATTCAGAATCCTTCGTTATGATGCGATTCTTTTTTCGGAGTTGAAGAAAACAGGAAAGTTTGAGTTTGTCAATTTTGAATCGTATTTAGATCGCTACATTAGTGAAATAGATAGGAATTCACCGGCGCAAATTCAAAAAGACTATAAACATTTTTATAAATATTATTTTGAGATAAATCAGGACGATGTGCGAGAGAGATATTTCTTGGAATAATCATAGAAGCATTGCACCTCTATGATTATTCAAGTGAAACTATTTAGTAGTTGCCTCTATTGGCTTATCTTCTACTAATTTGCCTTTTCCATCGCAGGCAGATAGACTTACACTTGCTATTGAAAGGGCAATGAGAAAACTTGTGAGGAAATACTTGATCAAACTACACTCCTTTCATGTTATAACTTTCAACCAAAGATTGATGTCTTATACCGGATATTGCCTTATGGCTTTGTCGTTCTTGAGTATTTCATTTACCTCTTCGACTTGAACCCTCAGACCTTTCTCTTCGATTGTCTATAATATAACTTATTTTTTTAAAATAGCAAATCTTTTTTTTAGAAAAAAATATTTTTTTATAATTTTGTGGCTACTTTTTGTTAGCCGCAAGTTAAATCATTATCTAACAAAAAAAAGGAAGTCTTACTAAAATAAGAGGAATGAAAGAGATTCATAATTGATTGTCTTTGTATTAATTGTTTTCATAGATGTGATCAATAAAAAATACCGAATTTTTTTATTTGATTCTAAGTGATTTGTCTGGAGTTTTTCTTGGTACTCGTTGGAATCAAAAGGAAGGTTTTAGTAAATCGCTACATTTTTATTCTAAATAAAAAAGAAGAAAGTGCCATTTAAAAGAGTTTTTAATTTGTTCTGACAAATTAGTATATATTTTCCTTTAACAAATCATTCCATTAAAAAATATGAATCTATGCACAATCGATTGGTATTTTTATTTCTATTTCTTTTTATTACGGGACTCAACGCAGAAGAGCTGAATCTAAAGATCAGCTTAAAAAATGGAACCACGGGTGGAGTTGGACAAGCAGACAGTATAAAGTTAATTGCACTACAGGGAGGGATGGTTCCTGTCGGTGAATTTAGTAATAAGTCTGGAAATTTTGTTCTGGAAAAAGTAAATGTTCCAGACGGTTCTCCCATTTTAATCCAAGTTTCTTACAAAGGTGCAAATTATAATAAGATGGTTCCACCCGCTCCAAATTTTAGAAACAAAGTGCAGGAAATTTCTGTCTACGAAACTACATCAGATCGGAAGAATATTGAAGTTCGAAGTCTTTTGCAAATTGTTAGAGAGGAAAATCTAGTTCGTCTTTATAAAATTTTTCTAATAGAAAACAAATCGAATCCACCAAGATCTTTTCAGGATAAAAATAATCCTTTGGAAGTTTTTGTGCCTGCAGAGGCAACTGAAGTCTTTGGTCAATTGACACAAGGGGATTCAAAAATGGGAATCCCCCTGAATTTAGTAGATGGAAAAAAAGGAAAGATGATAGACCGTTCTATCCTACCTGGTTCGTCGGAACTCCAGATTACATTTGTGCTATCGGCTAAGTCTCTTGGAGATATTTCTTTTAAAGATGAGCTTAATTTTGAAGATCCCAAGTCCCCTCGAATTATATTTTATAAACCGAAAGATATGAAAGTGGAACTAAAAGGAAGTATGTCCACTGAAGAAATAAAAGAAAATATTCCGGAAGGTTTAGGTGCGATTCGAGCAATTTATTCAGAAACGAATTCTGTAGAAATTTCTGTTGCTGGAGGAAACTTTGAGCCAGAGGAACCCAGGACAAATTCGCCAAAAGTTCGAAATGGAAGTATTTTTACTACTTGGGATAAATCCGTATTTGCAGTGATTGGGTTCCTTGGCATTTTCTTTAGTCTCTCCTTTTTATTTGTATATAGAAAATGAATCAATTTTTGAACGTTGTCGGAGTTCAGCTGGATATAGTCTGGGAAGATAAAGAGGCGAATTTCCAAAAGATTCGAGATATACTCTCTCGATTAGATTCCAAACCTGATCTTATTGTATTTCCTGAAACCTTTGCAACTGGATTTACAATGAGAAGTTTAGATTTTGCTGAGGCACAATTAGGTCCTACAGAAAAGTTTTTAATTGAAATGGCAAAAAAAACTGGTTCCGTTGTCGGCGGAAGTTGGATGGAGGAAAACAAGGATGGGATGCCATTTAATACTTTTTCTATTGCAAGACCCTCAGGAATCATTACCAATCGATACCACAAAATTCATCCATTTTCCTTTGCAGAGGAAGATAAGTTTTTTACCGCAGGAGAGAAAACCGAGACCTTCGAGTTAAATGGCTTTCATATTAGCTTACTGATTTGCTATGATCTACGGTTCCCGGAAGTGTTTCGAAAAACAGCGGGCTCCACTGATTTATATTTAGTAATCGGAAATTGGCCAGAAGCAAGAATTGATCATTGGCTCAGTTTACTGAAAGCTAGAGCCATTGAAAATCTCTCTTATGTATTAGGAGTGAATCGGGTTGGTTATGCGGGTCGAAAAAATCAACTCTATCATACGGGACACACTGCAATGTTTGATCCATTTGGAGTAGGGGAGATTCTAGAATCAAAGAAAGAGGAAATTCTAAAATACCGAATTTCCTCAAGGGTGCTGAAGGAATTTAGAGAGAAATATCCATTTCTAAAGGATAGGAGAAAAAGTCTTTTTTAGTTTTGAGATACCAATTCAGAGCAAGCAGATTTAAATTCTTTTAAACCTTCTTTTTCTGCTACGTTTGCATCATCTACCATACCTAGGTAGTTATATATTTTAATTACTTTTTTAATGTTCTCTGCTGCTTTGCAGGATTCACCCATCTTGTGTTCTACAATAGAAAGTAAAAATAAGACAGTTGCATATCCTTGTGTTCTATCTAAGCCTATTGCTTGTCTGATTTGAAGGGATTTTTTATAATTACTCATTGCGCTGGAATAATCTCCCTTGATTTGATGGGTGCTTCCAAGTGCACTGTAATTTCCGGCTATTGCAGGAAGATCCGCAGGTCTACTATTTTTTAAAATGTTTTCAACAGAATTAATTTCTGAGTCAGCTGTTAAGGTACTTGTAAGGCTTATTGCGAGGATTGCTAGGATTTTTTTCATGGTAGTAGCTCCTTTTGGAATCTTATATCTATAAGGATGCAAATTCGGTACCAGATTCGAAACTACTGACCGATATTAAAAAATAGTAAAAATAATTCAATTTCGGCGACTTTTTATTGGTTTGAGTGGGAGTATGATTAAATTGCCTGTAAAATATACATTTTATTTTAAAAAAAATAGACAATTCCTGCTTGGACTTATTATTATAGTTCTACAACTTGCTATAAATTTAAGCATATCCTCGGAGCCAAAATCAAAAAGATTACGGTATCAAAAGAATTTAAAAAGAGTGGAAGAGTTCAAAAAGAACATGAGTGAGCCGGAAAAGGCTTATTACCTTCCACGTCGTCGCTTTATTGACAAACAATCCGTTAAACCATCGGATGATCGTTTTTATCAAATCGATATCATTCTAAGAGGAACTGCTCTTAGAGAGAAAAACAAATGGAATATCAGAGAAATTCGAAAGTTAGAAAAATTCTTAGAAAGTGCGGATGACTTTGAATTACACCGTTATTTCGGACTAAATGAAGAGATTTATTTAGGTATGAGAGCCAAAAAGGCAATTCAAAGTATTAAAAGAGATGCAAAATTGGATGAAAATTGGCGAAAAAAAAATGACCCTATTTTTGAGTATTATCTAACGCACCAAGCGACTTCTGAAGAACGACTTTTTTATAAGAAAAATAAAGGTCTTTTTTTTCAGCCTGAAACAGGTTATGCTTTGATTCAGTTTCTAAAACAACAGGTTGAGTTTAAAAAAACTAAATAACATCGATGCTATCATTGATAGGTTATAAGAACTTGATTTTGATCTAAGAAAATGTTTATAAAAAATATTTATATAAAAAATAAAAAGCCTCTGAATGAACTAATCCCAAATACATATCCCAGAAATAGAATTTATCTTTAAAGTTCAGTAAAAACTTAGATTGTGCGCAAATTAAATAAATCTTTGGGATTTCTATAAAATGAAAAAGAGATAGAAATTTAAGACAGATTTTTTTATATACGATATATAGAGATAGGAGTAAAGAATGTTAAAAAACATATTTTTAATTATTGCACTAGTAGTATCATCCAGCCTCTTCGCTATCGAATCCTTTGTTTACCATGAAGGTAGTAGCGATAAGTTCTTCGTAGAGCAAGTTAGGCTCATCAACAATGGAACTTTACAAGAAAAGATTGCTGCGATCGAAACCCTAAAAAAATCCAAAACCAAAAGAGCATTGCGTCCCCTTATCCTTGCCTTGAAAGGAGTGACACAAAATGCAGAGCCAACTAAGTCTCAGACACAGGCGATTAGTGAGAAAGACAATTATGCACCAATCAACTTCGTGATTCCTGACAATAACAGACCAGTTATTAAATTTTTAGCTGCACAAGCATTGGCTGAAATAGGAAATGAGTTAGCTATAAAGCCTTTAGCTGATCAGTATAAAATTCTTGCAGAGCAAGTCACAAAAGACAAAGATCAGAAAATTTTCTATGCTGATACTGAAAAAATGCCAGCGGTTGTTGCTGCAGGTGAAATCTTAATGTCTCTTGGATATTTATTAGATCCTTTTGAAGATAAAGAATCCTTTGATGTAATTGTAAAAGCATTAGACCATGAACATTTTTTTGTTCGTGCTTGTGCTGCAGAAGCACTACGCAATACAAGAAGAGAAGCTGCGATAGCTGCGATTGATGGCGCTATTGGCAAAGAGAAAGATGATTATGCTAGAACCGTCATGTTAGCATCTGTTGTTGGAATCAAAAAAACAAATTCAAAGCATTTTTTTCAACTTTTAGATATGTTAAAAAATCCATCTCCATTGGTTAGAATTAAAACGTCTAGTATGTTAGGAGAACTTGCAATTGCTAGTTCAGAAACATATTTAAGACAAGCTATGATGATTGAAGATGATTTGTTAGTTAGAAATCAAATGAAAAAAGACATTGGATACATTACTGGTTATCAAATACCAAACGCTCCATCTTCAACTTACAATACTTCAAGCGATGAGAGAGATAGAAACAAGCAAAGTGCTGCTCCTTAATTTTATAGCAATAGAAAATTAAAGGCTTAGATATAGAAAACAGTATTTCTCGGGAGGTTTATTCTGAATGGGAAATACTGGATTTGAACCAGTGGCCTCTTCCATGTCAAGGAAGCGCTCTAGCCAACTGAGCTAATTCCCCATTCGGATATTTTTACTTTTTTTAAAACCCTTCTTTTTACAATCAAAAATTTAGCAAATCAACTTAATCTATGTTTCACAGGAAGATTTGTGTATAATTAAGAGCGTTGAATTAATTGGATTCTCTTATGAAAAAACAATTCGAAAATTCTGGATTGCAGATTGTTTTTCTGGTGCGGAATTATTTTCTGATAGAAAACATTCTAGATCAGAATAACTATAAATGAAAAGGAAGATTTTATAAAATTATTTATATTCCCATAACAGTATCTACTAATATGGAATTCCCGAAGTCTTTTTTGAATTCCTCTTTTAGTTGCTCGACTCTCTTCTTCTTACCTGCATTTCTGTATGCCTGCACCATATGAGCAAAAATGAAGTCGGCATATATTGTTTCTTGGTTATTCTTTAAATAATTTTGAGATTCAACGATGATTTGAAAGTCATTTTTTAACTGTGCTATCCTTAAAAGTTTTAACTTACTTACAATTTTTGTATTTGGTTTATCCTTTAGAGCAGAATCAATAATTGATAAGGAAAGATTACTTTTATTTGCTTTATATAGTAAGCAAGAGTATAGGTAGAGTCCTCGAAAGTATTTTGCTTTTTTTGATTTTGCTTCCTTGCGATAGACGTCACCCCATTTAACGCCAATCTCATATTCTTCTGCTAACAATGCTTTATCCATTAGCATATAAACTAAAGAATGAAATTTACTATTTAATTCTTCTGTATCTTTATAAATTTTATCTAGAAGGATATCTAATTTCTTTAAGTCATTCTCTGTATGAAAATAAAATTTAATTACTTTATCATCCTGGGATATATCCTCTTTTGTTCGAATGTATTCACTCGCCACCTTGCTAATTTCTTTGAAATCTTTTTGTTTATATAACTCTAAGATTCTTTTTAATGTAGGATTTTCCTCTGTTTCTGAAAATATTGGCTGTATAAATAAAACTAAAATTTGAAGAATGAAGATAATTATTAATTTCATTTGTTCCAGTTTTTTCCTAATTTATTTGGGTTTCAAATCTCGAACTGTTTTCAATTTAACTTTTAAAACTAATTATAAATTTCTCTGAGAAAAAATATATAAGAAAGTTTAATTGAATTAAAGTTAACAGTTGTGTGCAAAGATACAAAGACTAAGATTTCTTTCTGGTTTTATTTTGACAAGCTTTAAGTTTAACGTTCTATAAATAAATTTTTTTAAAGAGGTTGTAAATTTTATCTGATTCTATTGAATATTTTTATAATCAATTTATTTTTTATAAGTACTGCTGTTGTTCATATATTTTTTTGAAAAACAGCAGTACTTTCATTGATATCCTAAATGTATGCAATGGCAGTGTATGAAGGCATCGATACTTTAAATCTCTGCAACATTTGAAGAACCGCACATAGGGCAAATCAAATCTTCATCATAAGACTCTTCTTCATCGTCTACTTCTAAAGAAATTTTCCATCGATAATCACAATCGTCACAAGCCATTGTAACTGTAGTATCATCATATTCATCATCTTCTGCATCGTATTCGTCATCAAATTCATCTTCGTATAGCATAAGTTTCTTCCATTTACTAAGTTTCTAAACTGAATTTAAAAAAATGTTTCTTCGTCAATATTTATTTCAAAACATTTATTCTCATTCAATAATTTCTGGAAATTTAGACTAAATGCAACTCTGAAATAATCAAAAGCTTCTCTAAAAGTAAGAAAAAATATTGCTCATTGTTATATAAATAAAAGCACCTTAGTTTAGGTTTCTTTCATTCTAGACAACATTAGCAAATTCTAATATTTTCGAAATTTTATTTTTCAAATATGCTAGAAAGTAAATGACAAATAGTAGAAAAGTATTTTAGAATTATGTCGATAGGTAAAATATGAATAAATCTGTAGAAACCTCCCTTTTTAATCTAAAGAAAGATCTTGGAATGTATGTAAAAGATTATTGTTTTACTGGTTTGAAAGGAGGAACTGAAACAGAAGACATGGACTATGATGAATTAAAGTTATTGTCCTTACTTGGTAGAGACTTGGTTCCTGTCATTGTAAAAATAGGTGGACCTGAAGCAAGAACGGATATTCGTTTTTGTAAAGCAAATGGGATTGATGGTATCTCAGCACCAATGATCGAGTCTCAATATGCACTTAAAAATTTTATTAGCACATTAAAAAATTTAATTCCACCTGCACAATATGAATCTGTTCATAAATCTATGAATTTAGAAACGATTACAGGATATCGCAATATTCTAGAAATTGCTGATTCAAAATCTTTTGAAGAATTAAACAATGTTACTGCAGCAAGATCAGATCTTTCTGCATCTATGGATTTAAGTCCTGATGATCCTGAGGTTATGAGAGTGACCACACAAATTGTTAAAATTGCAAAAGATAGAGGGAAGAAAACTTCTGTAGGCGGCACTATCACGAAAGCAAATTTTTTTATGATAGCTGAAATGGCAAAGCCAGAGCAAATCAACTCTCGTCATGTCATTGTAAGTGTAAATGATGTAATTGAGAAGAATTTAACCGATGTAGCTGAAGTGATGCTCTCTTTTGAGATGGATTTATTTGCACTCTTGGGGCAGTTAAAACCAGAAAAAGCTTATTACTACAATAACAGGATAGAATTAAATCGAGAGCGTATTGGTAAACGCAAAGTTCTTTATTCTATTCGATAAGATTGCTCGAATACTAATTCGATTTCTTTTTGATTCCAATAATATTCTGAAAAATATAATCAGTGTAATCAGGAAAACACTGGGTTGACATATGACTTGCATCTGTGAAAAAGTCACAATTGTATTTGGGATCTTCATTCATATTAAATAATGGAACATTGTATTCTTTATGAGCATCTGATAGTTTTTGATACCAAATGGAATAGGCTGTGATCGGTTCGTCTTTAGCCGGCAAAATTGCATTTCTATTTTGAATAAAGCTGAAGTAGGGGCGAGCGACTCTGACCCATATAGCCGCATGCTTTACATTCATTTTTTGTAGAATCTGGAAATTATCTTTCTGGAATTTTAACATGTTTTCATTAAATGTAAAAGGTTCAATATAGGAGTGGAAATCTCCCTCTGAATATTTCTGCACTAAATCTGCATTGGAAGTTGCGTTAGCTGATATATCAGAAGATGCACTTCCTCTTTCCTCTTTTAATTTTTTTGCAATTTTTTCACGCCAGTCTCTGTAAGCTTTTACAATAACCGCATCATTTTTCATTCTTTGAAGAACTGTTTCAAGTTTAGGTCTATACTGATATGTTTTAAATAATTTCTTAGCAATAAAATTTGTTATTTCTTTTGAGGTATAACGATTTCGATATTTAATTATGAATGGAAAATCTAATCCATTTACTAGGACTTCATCTATTTTAATTCGAGCTGTGAAGTTAAAAGCTTCCACGGCATCATCCACTAAAATAAAATCAGGTTTCACATTTTTTTCTTGGAACTGCTCTAACCAAAATGTAAAATAATCAGGAGTTCCCCCTGGAACAGAAAAATTAAAAAGAATCCAATCAGGATAATGTGTTTCTATATACTTATTATCAAAAAGTAGACCTCGTGAATTTCCAAAGTAAACTAAAACTTTTTTTCTATCTGGCTTCTTTAGATACTCTTGCAATTCATCAAACAAAATTGGTTTATGAAAGTAATTTATTTCAGAAACTGTTTTTGTAAAATAGGTTTGGATTTTTTCAAGCATTAGAATTCTATCAATTGCCAATGCTAATATAAAAATGATAACTGGTATAAGTAAAAATTTATTCTTAATCATAGTTAAAAGGTTGTATAAATAAAACTATCACCATCATGGGATAGAGTCGTTAGTAAAAATATTGTTATTACTCCAAGAAGTATAACTAACCATGGATTATATTTTTTAAATCGATCCAGGGATTCCGGTTTATATTGAATAAAATGAAAAAATAAAAATGCTACATATGTATAGAACACACTTTCATAACTTTTGATTGAGTTTAATAAAAAAGGTTTTTCACTTTGGACTAATTCCATTCCGTCAATCAACCACTCTCCATTGTTTGTTCTTAAGAGGCTACTTAGATAATCTGGTGAATTAGTAATAAGTCCTTGAAATAAAGCTATCATAGAAGTTGTATTGATAGATCTAAACATGAGTAGGCTTATTGATACAAGAATATATATGATAGTTACTTTTAAAACAATCAGGAACGGATTTTTCTCAGGGGTCAGATTGATTCCTTTTACCTTTTCCAGATAACGCTCTATTGCGAGCAATACGCCCCAATAAAAACCCCAAACTAGAAATGTATAGTCTGCTCCATGCCAAATTCCACCTAACGTCATTGTAATGATTAGATTTAAATACGTCCTTGCTTCGCCAGCTCTACTGCCTCCGAGTGGAATGTAAATGTAATCCATTAACCAGCTTGAGAGCGTTACGTGCCATCTCTTCCAAAACTCTCTACCACTTTTAGAAAAGAATGGAGCAAAAAAGTTTTCCGGTATCTCAAATCCTAAGAAATAGGCAACCGATCTAGCTAAATCTGTTAAGCCTGAAAAGTCTGCATAGATCTGAATCACAGATAAAATTCCAACCATAAACAAAGAGAATGCATTGTATTCACTTGGGTTCGCAAAGATTGGATTGACTATCGTAGCAATTGGATCCGCCATTAAAATTTTCTTTATAAGACCAGACATCATTAGATAGCAAGCTCTGTAGATGTCATCTTGTTTGGGAACTTCCCTTTCTAAGTTTGGGAAGAAATCTTTTTTTCTCATGATAGGTCCTGCGATTAAAACAGGAAAAAATAAGATAAATAGAAGATACTTTTTAAAACTTAGAAGTTCCTCCTCTTCCGTTGCACGATAGGTATCCACTGCGCACGCAATCATTTGAAACGAATAAAAACTAACAGCTAGAGGCAATGTGATATGAATCCATCTATCTTCCGATGCTGATTTCAAAAACTCATTCCCGGTTATATCACTTAGTACACCTGTAAAAAAATAAAAATATTTAAAGAATCCTAAATTGAGTAAATTAAATATCACTGCAAGCTTAACGTATAAATTTTTATTTCCTGAATAAATTTTATAATATAAAAGATAATTTATACAGATGACAGCTAGAAAGTGAATTAGGAATAATGGAGAATAGTAATAGTAAAAAAT
Organism: Leptospiraceae bacterium; assembly: GCA_035345875.1. Lineage (GTDB taxonomy): Bacteria > Spirochaetota > Leptospiria > Leptospirales > Leptospiraceae > UBA2033. The sequence goes on from DAORDH010000046.1 coordinate 23,112, forward strand.
GGAACCAGATAGAATTAAGAATTCTATCCTAAATTTCTTTCCTATATTCCAATAGATTAAATAGACAATTGTAAAAAATATAAAAAAAGGGATCGTATTAAATAACATGTTTCTTCACTAAGTTTTTAAAAGAGATAATAAACGGTGCATCACATCTTCTTTTACTTTTTTCATAGATCCTTTTACCATCGCACCACTTGCGTTCTTGTGTCCGCCACCGTTAAAATCCTTTGCAACACTACAAACATCATAATTCCCTTTGGAACGAAAACTAATTTTTATAAAATCATCTTCGCCTTCCGTGAATCCAACAGATACGAAAATATCACTTGGACCTAATAGCTCACTTGTAATTCCTTCAATCGGATTTGAATGGAAATTATATTTTCCAAGCATTTGTTTTGTAATCTCAACAGTAATTAAATGTAGGTCAGGATGAATTTCTATACTAGAGTAGATATCTTTCTTTAATAAAAGAACAGAGGTAGGAAAATCCTCATACATTTTTCTGAGCAATTCTTCTATTGGGAAGTTATGTTGAACAAGCTTTGCTGCAATTTCATGAGTTCTAGGTCGAGTTTTACTGTATTTAAACTGACCTGTGTCCATGACGATTCCTAAATACAATGCGATAGCCGTATTATAGTCCAATTGAAAACCAGCTAACTCAATTATTTCAAAAATAATTTCGGATGTTGAACCAATTTCTGGGAATGAAAATAAACCAGGAAAAGGTTCTATATTATCATGGTGATCGACTAAAATTAAATTCGATTTATCTGGTTTTAGATATTGATTGACATCCCCAATTCGAGGCAAATCCGAATTATCTACAACAACAACTGTCTTATCTGTTGAGAAATTTTGTAAAATATTTGGATCTATATGTCTTACCTTAAGCTGTGGATCTATAAATTTGTATTTTTCAGGAATCTTATCTGGATTTAAAATAGAATGATTCTTACCTAATTTTGTTAATAAAAAAGATAAACCTAGTTCTGATCCAATTCCATCAGGATCACAGCTTTTATGAGTTGTTAATATAAAATCATTTCCATTCTTAAAAACATTTAAAAGTCTTTGAAAATCATCTTTTCTATCTATACTTTTTTTACTTCCCAAACCATTTCTCTCTTTATCTTTTTTTAAATAAATCTTGCCAGTATTCTAATTCTTTGTTACTCAATTTGATATTCTCTGGCTTATCCTCATTATCCACTGGAGCGAATAAAAACTTCTCGACCCATTTTGCAAAGTCTTCTGATTTTTGGCTTCTACAATTAAAGCGTTTACAGTAAAATAATATATCATTGTCTGATGTTACTATATATAAGTTAGAGGGATTTGGATCTCTTTTTATATATTCTTTTATTAAAAAATCTGCTGTTACATCATGACTATAATAAATTTTTATTCCTCCATATTCATCAACTCTGACTTCACTTCCTGAGTCTTTTTTACCATCAAAGAAAACGTGTAATACTGTATTGCCCCGTTTTACTTTGTATTGATGTAATATTTTAAGTAAACCTTCTCTTGCTTGATTTAATTTGCTTTCATACATGAGTCCTTCTAATTCTGGAAATTTGTAAATCAAATTAAATCCATCGATTAGAAGAATCATAGTTTGATATCATAAAATCCAAGGATAAAATGGCAAGAGATTATTCGTTTTAGATTTTTTTATACTCTGTTGTGATAAAAGAAGTGAAATATTTCCTATTTTGAAACCCTGTTTTACCTATTTTATTTTACGGATACTGATCTTGGTTTGTGTATTCTAAGGAACGTCAAAATTAAATTCCCATTTTTGAAACACAAATAAGTATTCACTCTAAACACTTCTTAGTGTTCCCATGTCTCGCTGAGCGGTATTTTAAATGCAACTGAAAGAAAATCCTTGTGGAAGTTTCTTTTCTCATTTGGTATAAGCTGGACTGATTCAAAGAGCAAGTAGGATCAAAAGCTTCTAGGCAATCCTTTTCGATTTTGGTCTGAATCTATTGATCCATGCAGAGTAAACCTATTGATTCTTTGAGATGTTTCTATTTTGGAGCTTTGTAAACTTATTTAAATGATTTGAAAAGAGGAGAGAGTAGGGATTGTGTAAAAAAGTCAATGTTCAATGAAGTTGACTTTCTGACTCTACACAATCCCTTGTTTATCTTGGTTTAGATAGAAGCTGTATATCTGTTAATTTCCAAAACTTGGAAATTCATATGGCTTCCTTCGAAGTCGACAACCGCTGTATCTCCGATTTTTTTGCCTAATAAGGCTTTACCCATTGGGGATTGGTAGCTTATGATATTTTTCTCAGTATCAGCATCCCATGCACCAAGGATAGAATAAACAATTTCTTCCGAAGTTGTTTCATTTTTTAATTTAACAGTGCAACCAATGTTAATTTTATCAGTTTTTACATCCGTAATATCTAGAATTCGAGCACTCTTTAGTTCACCTTCTAATTTCTTAATCTGAGCTTGCAATTGAACTTGTCTTTCCATTGCTGCTTTATACTCAGCATTTTCTCTAAGGTCCCCTTTTTCTTGAGCTTCCCCGATATCTCTAGAGTTCTCCGCCATCTCAACGTTTACTAAATGCTCAAATTCTTCTTTCTTTGCATTGAATCCCATTCTAGTCACTAATATAACATTTGCAGGAATGAAGTAACTGTCATCTGATGTTTCTTCCTCTGAGCTTGTAAATTTATCTTCCCAAGAGAATCCTGGAATGAGCTTGTTAATCAGATTGAAGAGTTTATCTTTCTCTGCATCCGTTATATATGGCACTTCTTTAAAGAGCGCATAGATTTTTCGGATGAAATCAGAATCGCTAGATTTAATAATTGCAGAAATAGCCTCATTGTCATTTCCAAAGAGGATGTCCATTGCAGCATTTTTCAGTTTAGTTCCTTTTTCTTCGATCTTTGCAAGAGGCTTCAATAGGCGGAATGTTCTAAGGATTAAATCTTGATTGGAAATATTTAACCAAGGATATTCCCAAGACCCGGATATAATCGATTTTGCTACCCAAAGGAAGACTTCTGGATTTTCCTTGGACTTGTTGATTGCTGTTTCGATAAATAGATTTAACTCAGAGTGTTTATTTTCTCCGACTAAAATTCCAAAAGCATATTTATTTACTTTAACAGGAACCTCAAAAAGAATTCCCATGAATATATTTGTATAATCTGGGTGATAATTTCGGATGAGATTTAAATAGTTTTTCTTTATTTCAACGTTAGTTAGCTGCTTAGAGAAATTTAATAATTCTTCCTTAGAAAGATCTTGAATTAATCTTTTCATATCATCTGGTTTTTGATGACGTGGTAAGTCATCTGAATGAATGATATCAGAAGCCATTTCTAGATAAAGATAAGCTACTAATTTACGGAAAATGTCTTTGCTTTCTTCTTCTTCATAATAGAAGTGATTGAAAGATTCAACAGCACCTTCTGCTTCTTCGTATACTTCCAATGCTTCTAGAGCAATATCTAGTTTTTTATTTGGATCTGTTAAAGCTGCGAATTTATCAGAAAGTTCTTCTGTAAGGGAAATTGGTTTTTGTCTGTAGATAATTTCATCTTTTTTCTTAGGGTTAAAACCGATTCTTGGATCTTTTTTGAGTAAAACTTTTGCTTTGTTCCACCATTTAGACCATTCATCCGATTTAGAAAGAAACTTCGTTGTAATTTCTGCTTTAATATCTCCTAAGGTCATAATATTCTCATGAGATGTTAAGAGTTCTACAAAGAAGTTTGGAATATCATTATTAAATAAATCTACAATTTGTTGTTTGTTCTCGTAGAGTTTTACCCAAATATGATCTTGTTTTAATGGCTTAAGACTTGTGATAGCCATTTGAATCGAAAGTTTATGATCTTTTTTGCCAAGGAAATCTACTACAATCGAGTCGCTAGAACTACTAATTGATTTAATCTGTCCAACTCCCCAATTTCTATGCATTACATAATTGTTGGTATCAAAAACAATATTTCTCTCAAAGTTTGTGATACAAGCCTTGATTGATTTTTTGCTATTCCCGATTTCGGACATTTTTAAGAACTCTTCTAATAGGGAATGGTTTGCATATTTTGACTTATATGCTCTAATTAAATCATTTCTTGCCTTTTGCGAGAGAGGTTCGTGATCTAAGATTTTCTTGAGAAGTAAAATTGTTTTATCATGATCTTCTAATTGCTTGTAAGTTTCCATTAGAGGATAGAATAAAATTACAATTCTAGATTTTTCACGAGCAGAGAGTAAGATTCGCTCAATTTTTTCAAAGAAAGGTATGTCTTCAAAATTATGTTGGATTAGGATAGGCCAAATTTCTTCTAATTGGCCATATTCTTTTGATCTAGCAAAAGATTCTGCTGCTTGTTTTAGGAAAATAATCGCTTTATCTCTATCTTCATCTAAAATTGAGAGAGCATATTTTTTAGCGATTTCGGGATTTTTTCGATCATGCTTCGCTAATTTCTCTAGAACTAGTTTTAATTCTTTGTTTTTGTTTAATTTTTCTAGAGCTTCTGCTTTGAATTTAAGAGCTAATCTTTGCTCTCCAAATTGTAAGATATGATCAGATATATATTCAATAATAGTCCATTTCCCGTGGATTTTAAATTGTTCTAAAAGAGATTTTAAGTGATTAGAATCCTCAATTTTGTTTTGAATGAGAGAGATGAAACCAATTAAATAACGAGCAGAAATACTTTCTGGGTGGTCTTTTAAGTGCTCCTCTACTTTCTGATTCGCTTCTTCTATCTTACCGATAGATTTGTAATGCGCGATTAAATCATCTAGGATTTTAAACTTTGTAACAGGAACAGAAGAAGCATCTACCCTGACATATATTTCTTCATTAAAAAGACTTGTCAGTTTATCTAATTCACTGCTTGATTTTTCATTAGTAATGACTGTTTCTTGAGACATGAAACCACTCCAAAAGCAATTAAAGATTTATTTTTTTTTGATATTTATATATAAAAGAAGACGTTTATTCTAATATTTTAAGCTAAGGAAATAAGTAAACTATAAATTAATTGCCAACCGCTTGTTTATAAGCTGATTCTTTGTATTCTGCAATGTATCTATGTTAGAAAATGCTTATTAAAGAAACATTTGGTAGAAATTGAGAGGTGATTTGAATGAAATGCGAATCCATTTGATCCTTGCACATGTGAAAAGCTAGGATAATAAGAAAGATACATTTTGATTTATTCAAAGAACCAATTTCCTTTGTTGAACTAAGGGAGCAACGAACTTAAAAATGAAAAACATTTTATGGATTCTGAAGAACTGAAAAAGTCTACTCCTCAACAGCTTAGATTAAAAACCAAAGCATCACTTTTAAGATGGTGTTTTAGGACTGAACCTTCAATTCAGGAATGTATTCGGTAAGATACTCGGATAAAAACATTTATATCCTGGATCCTCATTGATTGCACTTTAATTCAAATGAAAAATGAGTAAGATTTGAATTATATCGTTTTATTTTAGAAAGGTTTGCTGGTTGAGAGGAGTTGATTTAGATTTAAGTCGATTTGGTGAGAATAAAAAAAATCCCCGCAAATACTTGCGAGGATTTTCCCATTACTAGAGGTAGTAAAATTTCTAATTATTTTTTAGCAGGATTTTCAGCCTGTTTGCTTCCTGGATTTCCACAATCCTTAACTGGCTTAATACCTTTAGCTTTAGCTTCTACTTCTTCTACTCTTTGTTTGTTTGAACAATCTTCTGGATCAAAGTCAAGATTTGCTCCATCAAAGTGAACATCAAATGTATCTGTTAAAATCTTTAATTCATCAAAGAATAAATAAGTTACATCTCCACCTGTTTTTGGGGTAGATCTTAATTTAAATTGTTTGAAAACTAAGCTTTTGGTTGCAGGGTATGCTTCCACAAATTGTGGTATATTTGCAGGAATTACAGCTGTCATTGGTCTCCAACCAACAAAGTTTACAGATCCAAATTTGATAATGTGTGTATCTCCTTTGTAGTCTTCAAACCATCCTTCTAAGTTATAGTCAATACCGCGACCAAGAACCCATACAGACATAGATTTAGTAACACCTGGTAATTCAACTCCATAGATTGGTTGAACGTTTACATTGTTTGTATCTCTTTTCTCTGGGTTTTTCTTTGCTTCTTCGCTTGAAAAAGCATTTTCGTTGATAAACATTCTTGGACGGTTGATTAAGAAATCTGCAGTTCTAGGTGGACGAATTGTAACCTCATTATTGCCTGGAAAGGTAAAATGAAATTTAATTGCTAAGACTTGTGAGTTTTCTTTATCTTTACTTAAATCAATGTATTTAACGTCTCTAGGATAACCTTTTAAAAGTTTTACTTGTCTCATTGCTTGAGAAGATGGAGGTAAATCTTTTTTGTAGGGTTTTTTTCCATAACTATCTGGAATTTCAGAATCCTTATCTGTGAATACTTCCCATTCTGTTTTATCCCATGTTTCTAGTGTAATTGATTTCAGCTCATTTGATCCTAAGTCATTTCCATTAGTTGTTTTGAGCCCTTTGTTTTCTGCAAAAGCAATTCCGGAAAAAGCAACTACTGCTGCTAGGACTGCTGATGTAATACTTAAATATTTAATCTTATTGTTCATAATATTCCCTCTTTCCGAATAAATTCTACCAATTATCCTTAATTTCAAATCCAGGATAGATCATATCATATTTGTCAGATCTTACTTCTAAGTCATCTACATAAAAGTAAAAATCTCCAGCTGCTTCATGAACATCGCTTGTAACAAATAACGATACAAAATGGATGTTTTTATCAAGCAAAGAATATCTTGTGCTTTGTGGAACATATCCAGGAATTGGAGCAGTTAATTTTCTCCAACCAAAGAAGTCGAGTCTACCAAGTCTGATATTATGAGTATTGCCTTTGTAATCTCTAAATTTTGCATACATTGTATGGTTGAATTTTCTTCCTAAAACCCATACAGATATCTGGCGTGCTTTCCCTTTTATGATAAATTCATGAGGTGGAGAGAGTTCAACTCTATCAAAGCCTTTTTCTGCAAAATATGTTTTTACACCGAGGATATGATTTGTTCCGATTCTGTCTTTTTGGTCTTCTGCTACAGGAACATATTCACCTTTTTCATTCTTTTTATCTGGAACTGATTTTTCATCAAAAACATCTTTGATAATTCCTCTTTGAATCATCTTTAGAACTTTTGTCTGTCCCAGCGGAGTAGTTGATTTTGCTCTCCAGTCTTCGGACTCTTCAAAGTCTTCTAAAGTAACTCTTTCCAAAGGTTCAATTGCTGCTCCGCCTCCGCTACTTTCAGTGGACTTAGCTGCTTTTGCCTCTTGTGCAGAAAGCGACGGTAATCCGAGCATTGCCATTAACACCACCATAATAATATTTTTAAACTTCATTCGAAACTCTCCTTCCTCATTTGTATGGAATAATTTAGTGCTTTATAAAGTCCATAGTTATCTCATTCTTTGTCATTTGCTATCAAGGTCTTAAATCTAGAAAGAATTTCAATCAATTTATCAATTCCTTCAGCAGGAACAAAGATGGAAGATTTTTTACTATTTGACCATTCGGAAACTTTAAGATAATACCCTGCTTGATTCTTTTTTAAATCAACAAGAAAAGTTTTGTTTTGGGTTACAATCTTTTCTGTTTGAATCTCAGGATCTATCATTTGTTTCTTTTTCTCCCAAATTGATACATTCATATATCCATATCTAAATCAATGGTAAGAAACCAAAAAAATTTAGAAAGAAATATTTATTTTATAACTGAATAAAAACAGATTTTCAATTACTTAAAATCTACTCAGTAAATGATTTCTCATTGTTATAAATAGATTTTTAAAATGTATCTCTATTCTTATCGGAAATACAAGTTTAAAACTTAGTACAGGGAAGTAAATAAACTTGTATGTTATAAAAAAAGCTTTAGTTTTTTCCTTTCATCTGGATTACTTTTTCTGCAAGAGATACAATGTTTTTTGCTCTCATCCCGAAGTAATCTAATAGCTCACTCCAAGTTCCAGATTTTCCAAAGACATCGTTCATACCTAACTTCAATACAGGGACAGGAAATTCTTCCCCAAGAAGTTCGCTAACAGCAGAGCCTAATCCACCGATTACACTATGTTCTTCGCAAGTAACTACCGCTTTGCATATTTTTGCATGCTTTAAAATCAACTCTTTATCTATTGGTTTGATGGTCGCCATATTGATTAAAGAGACAGAAATTCCTTTCTCTTTTAAAGTCTCAATGGCTTTTAAAGATTCGCCCACTAAAAGACCGCAGGCAACAATTAATACATCTTTTCCCTCAGATAGGAGTTCACCTTTTCCGATTTCAAATTGGTAATTTTCGCGGTGAATCAATGGAATTGGAGGGCGGCCAACTCTTACATAGACCGGTCCTTTGTATTCTGCGATTTTTTTTATGACTAGTTTTGTCTCATTATAATCAGAAGGGCAAATGACTGTTAGCCCCGGAATAACTCTCATAATTGCAAAGTCTTCTACGATTTGGTGGGATGCTCCATCTTCTCCCAGTGTGATTCCACCATGGGATGCGACTAGCTTAACGTTCAAATTTGGATAAACGACACTATTTCGAACGATTTCCCAGGCGCGACCTGCGAGAAACATCGCAAAGGAGGATGCAAATGGAATAAGTCCTGTCAGTGCCATTCCAGCAGCGTGACCTACTAGATTCTGTTCTGCAACACCTAGGTTGAAAAAACGATCAGGAAACTTCTTTTTGAAAACATTGGTCTTAGTAGATCCTGATAAATCTGCATCTAGCACAACAATGCTGGGATTTTCTGATCCCAGCTCTGCGAGCGCATCACCATATGCATCTCTAGTTGCTTTTAATTCTGAACTTGTATTTGTTGTAACCGCACCCATTAGCCTTTTAGTGCCTCTGCTTTGTCTGTTCTTTCCCAAGTAAAAGTTTCGCCAGTTCTTCCGAAATGTCCGTAACTTGCAGTGTCAGAATACTTTCTACCTTTCTCTAATAAACCAAGAGTTTCAATGATACCTCTAGGAGTTAATTTAAAATTAGCTTTTACTCTTTTTACAATTTCTGCATCAGGAATTTTTGAAGTTCCAAATGTATCCACTAAAACGGAAACAGGTTCTGCAACGCCTATCGCATAAGCTAATTGAACTTCGCATTTAGAAGCAAGTCCTGCTGCTACCACGTTTTTAGCTATATATCTTCCCATATAAGCTGCTGATCTATCTACTTTGGAAGGATCTTTTCCGGAGAAAGCGCCACCCCCATGTCTTCCATAGCCACCGTATGTATCTACAATAATTTTTCTTCCTGTTAATCCAGTATCTCCATGTGGTCCACCGATTACAAAGTTTCCAGTAGGGTTGATAAAGTATTTGGTTTTTTTGAGTAAATTTGCAGGAATTACTTTTTTGATACACTCCTCAATTACAGCTTCTTTAATTTGTTTGTGCTTAACGTCTGGTGTATGCTGTGTTGAGATTACGACTGTATCAATAGCAACGGGTTTTCCATTTTGGTAAATCACTGTAACTTGTGATTTTGCATCCGGTCTTAAGAATTTTAATTTTTTACCATGTCGTAGGTCAGCGAGTTTTTTCATAAGAGCATGGGAATATTGGATAGGCATTGGCATTAATTCTTTGGTTTCATCGATTGCGAACCCAAACATTAATCCTTGGTCTCCTGCCCCTTGTTCTTTAAATAGACCTTGTCCTTCTGTTACGCCTTGCGAGATATCAGGACTTTGTTTATGAATATGCGCCTGCACTACTGCAAACTCTGCATCAAAACCCATACTGATATCATTATAGCCTATTTTGTTTATAACGCCTCTTGCAATTTCTTGTGCGTCTATTTTTCCGAGGCTTGTTATTTCTCCCGCGACCACAACAAGATTAGTTGTTACTAGGGTTTCGCAGGCAACTCTGGATTTTGGATCTTGAGCTAGAAAAGCATCTAGAATAGCATCCGAAATTTGATCACATACTTTATCAGGGTGACCTTCCGAAACAGATTCAGAGGTGAAGATAAAATCATTTAACGACATTGGTTAATTTCCTATAAAATTAGTATTTTCTGTCCCGAATTTACAAACAAATACAATCATTATGTCATGAAATTCGGGCTATATACTACAAATTGTTTATTATTTGTTTAGTCAATGAGGTTTATATCAATTCAAGGGAAATCGGGCTTCTCTTTAAATTAGTTTTATTTGGTAAAAAGGGATGCCTGTTTTCTTTTTTTTTTCATCAAAGAATTCTTGTTTTAAAAGTTGTTTATCTAGAACCTAAACCTCCAGATTCTTTTTTATGGTTTCTAAAATTATGAAATGCAATCATAAAGTTTTTAATAGAATGAATCAATAAGGAGGCAAATGAGAATATTTCAGAAAAGAAAATTAAGATGTAAGCGTTATTTCCGCGAGCTGTTTTTGTTTGCAATAGAATGACTTTTCTAAATATCAAATATCCAAAATAAATCCCGAGATTCCTAATTAGTTTTTTTTCCGAATTTCGACTCATTTCCTATTGTGGAATACCTCTTAGTATCTAGAATTTTTATTTTGAATTTTACTCAAATTGAATATCATGTATCTACTTTAGTTAGATAAAAAGTATTATAAAAATATTCTTTTAAAATCAAAATAAATCATTCTAAGAAAAATAAAATGATTATAGCAATGGGACAAAAAGTAATTTTGGGATTCGGTTTAGAAAAGTAAATTTAGAATTGTGTTGATAAATGAAAAAGTGATTAATCAGCTATTTTCCACTTCTTGGTATTCTCTTCTAATTTGGTTGCAAAGGCAATACACATAATACAAAAATTTAAAAGATTTTGGTAATAGGGATGAAAGGTTTGGTTCAGATATCCTTCATTGTGGATTTTTCTCAGGTTGACAAATCCTTTTCCTTTTCCATTGACTAGTTCTGATTCAGCTAGGTTTGTATTTATGTTGACTAACGTATTTTTATAAAGAAGTTCTACTTGTGGAGTCCATTTTTTTAAGACTCTTCCTGCTGCAAGTATCTGAGTAAATATTTCATTTTTTAAAACAGAATTTTCTGGATCAAGTAAATCATTTTTCTCAAATGTTTTATAACGTCTTGCTAATAGGCTCAGATTTTTCTTGATTGAGTTGAACTGTTGCCTATAAAGCTCGATAAAACGTAAAATTCCAATAAATGTTGAAGGTCTTCTATCAAATTTGAGTCTTTTAATCTTTGCATTTTGTATTGTAAAGGTTTCCAAATCATTTGGAAAAATTTCAAAAGGATTGTTTTGGAAAAACTTTTCTAAAAACTCTTCTTGTGCAGTTTCATATTTATTTGGAATTGGATATTCTAATTTCAAGATCCGAATATCGGGTGAGTCTTGGTATAATTGCAATATATGCTTAAAGTGTTCGTCAAATTCCATATTATCCCTCTTCGGGCAAGCAGAGGCTAATTTCGTTTTGCCACTCAATGATTATTTGTAGTTTTTAAATTATCTTCTCTATATTTTTAGAATAAACCAAAATTTTTAAATTAACCCAATCTAAAACTAAAAATACCAAATCAAAAACCTAGTCATCTTAGATCCAATTAGTTATTATACCAATTAACAAAAGAAAAATCCAATTCATATTTGAAAAGAGCCTTTTTTTGCAATTTGGAATACCCAACTCTTTCTATAATGGGAAGGGTATATAAATAAAAAAAGAGTAAATACTTTCTTTCTCATGATTCTATATTTTCTGTTTTTTAAAATATGCAATTTGCAACTATAGAATTCTCGTTGGTAGGAAAGTCATTAATTCAGAGAGTAAATCTCTTTTGCTAATTGGTTTACGCAAGAAACCCTCACAATATTTCTTAATTTGATCTTCGGCTCCTTTCATAACAAAAGCAGTTAGAGCAATAATAGGTATATGCTTTAATTCTTCTGATTCTTTTATAATTCTACTTGCATCGATTCCATCTAAAAATGGCATTCGTATATCCATGAAGATAATATCTGGTTTTAGTTCTCGTGCTAGTTCCACAGCTCTAAGACCGTCTGCTGCTTCATAAAAATCAATTTCATATTCACTTAGAAAGTCTTTGATTAGTTTTCTATTGTATTCAACGTCATCCGCAATCAGAAGTGAAAATTTGGAGAATCCTAAATTTGGATGATTCCCTTGTTCTTTTAAATCTTCATTTAAAATTTGAATGTCTGGTATATAAACTGTAAACGTTGTGCCTTCACCAACTTTACTTTTTAGGTCAATTCTTCCTTTCATCATTTCGGCTAACTTTGAGGAAATAGTCAACCCAAGACCAGTTCCACCGAATTTACTGATATTCTGATCTAGTTGTTGATAGAATGCTTCAAATATCTTGTCTTGCTCTTTTTCGGTAATCCCAATTCCAGTATCTTCTACAATCGCAAGTAAATCCATTTTGTTTGGAAAATTTCGATTGAATACAGAATTGATTTTAACCGTTACGGAACCAGATTCTGTGAATTTAATCGCATTGCCGATCAAGTTGGTTAAAATTTGTCTAAATCTGAGTTCATCAATTAAAATAATTTTTGGAAAACTTCCTGAGATGATAAAGTTAAGTTCAATGTTTTTCTCTGCGGATTTTAAACTAAAAATTTCTTTTAATTCGCTTAGGATGCTGTGTATCATTGCAGGAGAGTTTTTTAATTCCATCTTGCCTGCTTCTATTTTAGAAAGATCTAATATATCATTGATTAGATTTAATAGATTCTTTCCGCTACTCATGATCGCTTCTAGGTATCTGCGTGCTTTGCCTTCTTTGATTTCATTTTTTAGTAGTTCAGAAAAACCAAGAATCGCATTCATAGGTGTTCTGATTTCATGGGTCATATTTGCCAAGAATTCACTTTTTGCAAGGGTTGCTACTTCCGCATATTCTTTTGCTTTGATTAGCTCGTTTTCAAATTCTTTATTGCGGGTAATATCTGTTATCACACCTACAATATATTTGTCTCCACTATCATCTACATATAATCTTTTGTGAGTAAGAATTGTTTTCTTTATATTCCTTGTATCTGTAATGGATTCTTCTGTTATGATTTCGTCCCCATCTATTAGAACTTTATTATCATTATACCAAAAACTATCAGCTTCTTCTCTTGAGAAAAAATCGTAATCAGATTTACCTAATAGTTCTTCTCTTTTTAATCCTATGAAACCACAAAATGCATCATTTAACAAAATCCAATTGTGCAGAGCATCCTTTACAAATACAGGTGTTGGAATAGAATTGATAATACTATCTAAGAAATTTCTAACTTCTAAGAGTTTTCTTTCATAGTATTTTTTTTCTGCAATATCTTTGCTGTTGGATGAATAACCAATTGGCTGTCCTTGATCGTTAGTTACTAAAGATATTGTTAAAAGTGTATCTATAAAGGTTCCATCTTTTTTTTTCTGAGTAAGCTCTCCTGACCAGCCGCCATTTTTTAAGACGGAATCAATGATTTGCTCTGTTTTAAATGTAGCATGAGAATTAAAGATATCAACACTTTGACCAATTAACTCTGGCTCATTATAGCCATATAATTCGTAGGCTGAATAATTCGCATAACGCACGATTCCATTAATATCAGCAAAAACGACTGCTTCCCAATTGTTTTTTAAAATATGTCTATATATTTTTAACTCTTCTTCTCTTCGTATACGTTCAGTAATATCTTGTGTTAGACCCACAAATCTTTTAGAAGAGTCATCAGCAACCTCAAGAACTCCCTCACTGGATACATATTTAATTCTGCCATCAGGCATTATCAGTCTATATTCAATATAAAATGGTTTTCCATCTTCTAGAAGCGTGGCTAATGCAGCATTAACCGCATCCACATCTTCTGGGTGTATGCAATTAATATATTCATTTGCATCACCTTTAATATCTTCCTTAGGGCGTTCTAGGATATTGTAAATTTCTGGGGACCAATGAACCTTGCGTGTTTCTACATTCATGTCGAATGTTGCAATGTTTCCAATTCTTTTTGCATGAGATAGAAGGTATTCTTTTTGTGCAAACTTTCCTGTATTTGTATCCTCTTCGTTTAGAATAATTTTTTTTACCTCATCCAAAACATTTTTGTCTTGGATGAGGCTTGAAAGTTTAGATAAAATATCTTCTTTCATTACTTGAGGTTCAAAATTTCCTTAGGTATTGTGACGAGTCTTTTCTTATAAGATTTCTTATAGGATTTTTTAAACTTAGAATGACAAGCTTTACAAGAGGCTAGATATTCTTCAGAGGCTAGATATTTCTCAGTTATTTTTTGCCATTCTTCCTTGTCTTCAGGTATAGCTGTTTCTGGTAGAAATTCTAAGATTTTTTTTAATGGTTCTTTGTTTCCTTTTTTAAATTTTTTCTCTGCTGCTTCTACATAATCTTCCATAAAATCATGAAGAGTCATGTCTGTGTTTTCTTTTGGAACATCCTTTGATTTAGATTTTTTATCTGAATCATGTGCAGACTGGGAAAAAAAAAGCCCACTTAAAAGTGTAAATGTTACGATGTATAGAAATTTGTTTGTTTGAATCATTCTACTATTTTACAGGCTATTTATTTTTTTAAAACTTTTTTTTATTGCGATAAAAAAATAGAGTAAAACTACTATTTTTATGCCTTCAAAAAAAAAGAATCAGAATAAATCTCAAAATACTTTAAATAAAAAAGAGATTGCTCTTGCAATTGCTGGCGGTGGCTGTAAGGCTCTTTACGGTTTGGGCGTTGGATATAAATTGAGAAGTTGGGGACTAAAGATCAAAGAAATTTCAGGAGTGAGTGCTGGATCTGCAATAGGTCTGATGATACTTTCGAGAAGAGAAGAAGCTGGAATTGAATACTTTGAACAATTATTAAAGCGAAATAAAAGTAATTTTTGGCCCCATCATTTACTTATGGGTAAGCGACCTTTTCCGCATGAGAATATGTATCGTAGAACCTTACGCTATGCGATTGACTTTGAAAAAATTAGTAAGTCTAGAGTGAAAATTTTTATACTTGCGATAAAAGCGTTTCCTAGAAAAGGCAAGTTGCACAATTATTGGAAAAAACTTCTTTTGATTCCAAAAACTATGAGAGCTGTATTATTAGATGATAAAGATAAGGAAAGAGGAATACCTTGTAGTCGTGTGGATAGAATCGTTGAAGAGTGGAATTTAAAAGAAGTGATATTTACAAATAAGGATTTTCAATATCCATCGATTACAGAGCAAATTATAATGAATTCTTCTTCGATTCCTCCTGTTCTAAGTTTTCAAAGAATTAATGAAGAGTATTATTTGGATGGGGGACTTACAAATAATTTACTATTAGAACCGTTTTCGCCAAATCTAAAAAAGATTGGAATTTATTATGAGAATACAACTCTCTATGGAAAAACGGAAGACACTTTGAAAAATACTTTTTTGATAAAACCAAAAGATAAACTTCCTATTCATACTTTTGATTATACAAATGCGATAGGTGCTAGAGAAGCATATGAAATTGGAAAAAAGGATGCGGAGGAACAAAAAGAAAAGATTTTTTCTTTTTTAAATTCAGATTATGAGTAATATTCTTTGTATTGGAGCTCATCCAGATGATGTAGAACTTTCTATGGGAGGTTCCATTTTTAGATTAAAAGAAGCAGGTCATTCAGTAGTTCTTTTAGATGTAACAGACGGAGAACCAACTCCTCATGGCAGTATAGAAATAAGAGCGGAAGAAAGCACGAAAGCAGCCGAACTCTTAGAAGTTAAAAGAATTACTTTGGATATCAAAAATCGATTTATAGAAGAGACAATCGAAAATAGAATTAAGTTAGCGGAAGTTTTTAGAGAAGTAAAACCAGATTATATTTTTACTCATTATGAATATGACGTTCATCCAGATCATATAGCAGTCAATAGGCTGACGGATTCAGCTCGCTTCTATTCCAAGTTAACTAAGTGTAGTATAAAGGGAGAACCTTTTTTTCCTAAAAAAGTAATTTATTACTTTCCAAATCATATTAAGTTAAATTTAGAACCTTCTTTTTGTGTAGATGTTTCTCCTTTTATTGAAAAGAAAAAACAAATTTTAGAATGTTATGAATCTCAATTCATAAAAAAGGGACAGGGACTCATGATTCGAGAGGCAATAGAATCCAATCGTTATTTTGGAATGCGAATTCAAACCGAATACGCGGAACCTTTTTATATGCGAGATTCCATAGGGATTCTAGAAGTTGGATCATTGTTTTTAAAAAATAAAATTTGAGAGCTGATTCTATAAGAAACCTTCTGTTTAAATAATCTAAGTGAATCAAATTAGATACAAGGAAAAGAAGTGATGATGAAAAATTAGTTTTCTTCTAAGAATCATTCTCGAAATCTAAGGGGCTGGTATCTACTTTTCTCTCTAGATGATTTTTTTAAAAAGCATTTGATAATTTTTTTCTTCTAATAATAATATAAATAGTTTCTGAAACTTTTCTAGTTATATCGGATGTGGTGTTTTTAAAGCTTAGGATTGAAATCTTTTAATTCTATTTCAGAAACGGTAACAGAATGACGTTAGTGTAAACACTACTTTAAAATCGAAAAAAGTTTAGGATAAATATGAACACAATACAAGGATTTTAGTGAATGATCTAATTCTTTCACCCTTTTTTTGCAAAGAACAATACTCTTTGTTGGGTGAGAGCAATCAATTCTATTCCCATCAAACTCCTGTTGGATTCATTAAAAAATAGAAAAGCGAAAAAATAAAAAATTCAGGAGGGTGATATATGTTTAAAAATTTATCAATTAAATCAATGCTAGTTCTTAGCTTTTCTGGCGTGCTTTTATTATTTTTGGGAATGTCTATTTACAATCTATTTGCGCTGAATGAAATTCAAACCTCTGTTACTGGAGTTGTAAATGATAGAATCCCTAAAATTTTAATTTTGCATGAAATGAATAATGATCTCAATCAAACCGCACGTTCTACTAGAAGTATGCTATTGCTCGAAGATCCAAGAGAAATTCAAAAAGAAAGAGATGCTATTCTTAATGTTCGCGATGAAAAGTTTCCAAAAGTATTTGATTATTTAAAAACAGTGATTCGAAGAGAGAGAGGCAAAGAGCTATTATCCGAGGCAACTAGAGCGAGAGATAGTTACATTGAATCTTTAAACCGATTCTTAGGAATGTATGATTCTTTCCAAAAGGAAGATGCTAAGAAATTACTTTTAACAGAGTTAAGACCAAGACAACATGAATTCGCAAGGTCTCTGAAAATGCTGACTGATTATCAAAAAGACATTGTTACGACAGAAGGAAAAAAGACCGAGGAAAATGTTTCCCAAATCTATTTTTTATTTTTTATTATTTCTATTTTAGGAACTTTGATTACTATTCTTGTTACCTTTGTTGCAACGCAAAAAATTAATTCTACCACTTCTAGGATGGATGAATTTATTTCTGATATAAATATTTTTGTGAAAGAGCTAGAGTCCAAAGGAGATTTTGCATTTCGACTGAAAATTGCTCATAAGGACGAAATGGGAAAAACGTCAGAAGCTCTAAATCGTTTGATGAATATGTTTCAGGGAATTCAGAGAGAAACAAATCTACTCTCTCGTGCAGCAATAGAAGGTAAATTGAATACGAGAGCAGATCTAAGTGGATACATTGGAGATTTTAGAAATATAATTGAAGGGGTAAATAAAACACTCGATGCAGTGATTGGACCATTGAATGTTGCAGCTGATTATGTTGATAAAATCTCAAAGGGAACAATTCCTAAGAAGATTACAGATAATTACAACGGAGATTTTAATGAGATTAAAAATAATATAAACTCTCTGATAGAGGCAACCAATATGATCGCAGATGTTGCCTATAAATTGTCCGTTGGAAATACAAAGGTCTCTTTGACTAAACGCTCTCCTGACGATACGATGATCGAAAATTTAATCAAAGTCATCGAGAATAATAAGCATGATACAGGAAACGTTGTGAAAATGGCAAAAGGAGATTTTAACTTTGAAGTGAAGGTTATGTCAGAAGACGATGAAATGGCAAAGAGTTGTGTGAATTTACAAACAACGCTAAAAACATTGATTGCTGATATGGCTGGATTATCCAAGGCAGCCGTAGAAGGAAAACTTGCAACAAGAGCAGATGCAACGAAACACCAAGGCGACTATCGTAAGATTGTAG
>DAORDH010000047.1:0-38885 GCA_035345875.1 Leptospiraceae bacterium
TTTATTAAAATCTATTCTGTAAACCCTTTTTCTTATTTCGCAACAGACTGATTTTGACAAAGATTGGCTGAAGTCTCCGAAATAATTAATTCATTTGGAAGGCAAGATGTCTGCAATCTAGAAGCAATATTCACAGTATCCCCTATCAAAGTATTGTCTCTTCTAAATTCCCCTCCTACATCCCCTCGAATAACTCTACCTGTATGAATCCCAATTCGTATATCGTCCATAGATTCTAAATCAGCTTCTCTCAAAAGATGAAAAATTTCAAATCCACTCTTCAAGGCTTGCTTTGGATCCTCAAAAACGGCAAATACTGCATCACCTATAAATTTATCTATATCACCATTATTTCGATAAATGGTAGCGACTATCGGTCTAAAAACTTTATTTAATTTTTCAATCACAACCTTTGGAGAATTCTTTTCCGAAAAAACAGTGAAGTTTACTATATCTAAAAATAAGCAAGTTATTTCGATTTCTTCTTCTGGGATCTTAGGAAGAGAAAGAGTCGAATTTAAATCTGCTTTTTTCCATGTAGTCCAAGGAATATAATTTTTAATAATCATTTGGAGAGTTTCATTTTTTAAATTCTGTGACTGTAAATCTGAATTTATTTTCTCCAAATCAGATTGCTGTTTTTGAATTTGAATATCTTTTATAAATTGTTTTTTCTTTTCCATAAAAATGATTTGAGAAATAATAAAGCTAACCACTATCATAATTGTCCCGTTTACTGAATCTGCAATGATCTTGTCTTCCGGCATATTATGTGTTTTTAAAAGAGTATAAAAAGCAATTGCACTGATTATATAAAAAATAACCGCTCGAATTGGATTTAAAAATAGTATGGAAGCCATGCCTAATAAGCCGAGGGCATAAACTGTGATTCCTCCATTTACTCGCAGGTCTATAAAAGTAATCACATTGATCCATACTAACATCATAGCTGCGAATAAATAAACATTTACTTTGTGAAACCATCTTATCTTATCCGCAGGTTGCCACTTGAGGTAAAACGTGATTAGACTCATAATAAAAAAATAGACTAAATAAAAAAAATAAGCAGGAATATACAATTGGGAATAAGGGTTTTTATTTCCAATTCCCTTGGAATAATTTACAATATTCAGCAAAATAACAATGAGATTACAAATAAAAAATACCTTATTAAAAAGCTGCACTCTTGCGTAGTTTAAAGAATAAGTGTGAGCACCGAATTCTGAATCTATTTTTAGTTTTTCTACATCTTTCATTCTATAAATCCCTATAATAACCATGTAAACCAAGAATGATTTTTTCATCAAATGGAATCAATATTAAATAATTGATTCAAACTTTTATTTTTGATTGGATTGTAAAATAGCTCTATGAAATTTTGGGATTCTATTTTACGAATATAAAAGGTGTGTGTAAATGAACGAAGCAAATATAAAAGTAAATGAGTATCTAGTGAGAGGTTGTGGAAGATGTAAACTTTATGATACACCAGATTGTAAAGTTCACAATTGGGAACAGGAATTAAAAGCCCTGAGAAAAATTTTATTAGAAACAGAATTAGTAGAAGAAATAAAGTGGAGTATGCCCTGTTATACTCACAACAAAAAGAATATTCTCATTCTAGCAGCATTTAAAGAATATTGCTCTGTTAATTTTTTTAAAGGATCTCTTCTAAAAGATCCAAAAATGATTTTAGAAACAGCCGGAGATAACAGTCAATCAGGAAGACTCATTCGATTTACCAATTTAAAAGATGTAAAAACACTTGAATCTTCTCTGAAAGAATACATCCAAGAGGCTATTAAAATAGAAGAATCAGGAAAAAAAGTAAAAACAAAGGATGTATCGGAGTATAACGTTCCAGAGGAGTTGGAATCGATTTTTAAAAAAGATTCGGTTTTTAAAAAGGCATTCCAAGCATTAACACCAGGAAGACAAAAGGGATATCTCATCTATTTTTCCCAACCCAAGCAATCCAAAACAAGAATAGATAGAATTAAAAAATACAGACCTCTGATTCTAGAAGGGAAAGGCTTTAATGATTCTTACAAAGAAAAAATTAATCGATAAACTGATTTGTAGAAAAAAGAGTCGAAAAAGCACCGACCCCAATCGCCGCAAGCCAATAGGAATACCCTACTCCTAGATCTTTAATAGGAGTAGAATTTCCTTCATTAAAGTACCATTCTGTAACTCTAAATCCATCCAAAGAAAAAGCGACCGCAATGAGGCCGAGGATAATAGCAATTTTGCGCTTACCAAGTAAATTCATTGTAATCGTGGCTGAATAAAGCCAATTGGCTAGCCAGCCTGGATGTCCTAAAATCATTCCCCACCAACCCCAAAATAAAACATGCAAGCCCTCGATAGGTTCATGATCTGAAAATAGAAAAACTGGTTGTGTCAGGGAATAAAAAAACAATAATCCACTGAGAATGTAGAGAGAAATTGCAATTATCTTCATACAAATCAGTTTATGCACATAAAATTGCTTTGTAAATTCAGAATTAAGTCACATATACAGATTGACTTTTTTTTATTTCTAAAAGCAAAGTATTTCTAATCTGATCCTATCTTGTCCGTATGTTGTTATAATCTTATTTTAGAAACAAAATAAATTCATACGGCAGATAACCAATGTTATATAAGAAAAGGGAATAACCACCGAGGACACCGATAACAAAACGATAAAACCGATGATTACTTTTATATAATCGGATTTTTCATCGGTGTTCATCGTCCCTATCGGTGGTAGTCTTTAAATATTTAACTTAATGGCTTTAGATTGTTAGTAATTGTAATTATTTATTTTTAAGTGAGGAATTTATGGCAAATGATTTAAACAATGTGGTTTTAATTGGTAGAATGACCAAAGATGCAGAATATAAAACGGTAGGACAAACATCCCTTGCAAATTTTAGCATCGCAAACAACCGAACGTATGTAGATAATACAGGAACTCGAAAGGATTTAGTAAACTACTTTGAGTGTACTGTTTGGGGAAAGTTAGCCGAAGTCTTGAAACAATACGGCGGGAAAGGAAAGCAACTGATGGTAGAAGGTAGACTCGAACAATCTACTTGGGATGCACCAGATGGAAAGAAAATGAGTAAGGTAAAAATTAGAGTCGAAAATTTCCAACTTCTAGGTGGAAGATCGGACTCAGGAGCTAGCTCTTCTACTGATACAAATAAAATGACTTCACATCCAGATCCATTCCCATCGGATATCGATGAAATCCCAGCTGATGATATATTTTAATATGGTCACAATTTAAATACTCTTACTTTTAAGAAAGTTTTTTCAAGTAAGAGTATTCGCATCTATCCTCTCTCATTTAGTTCTAAGCAAGGAAAGTTTACTTCAATTCTCTTACTGCTTCTCTCTTTTCTCTTCTAGATACAATAGGCGCGATACCATTGCGGTAAATCCAATAGAACCAGTCGCAACAATGGCGAATGCCCAAAAGGGTAGATTCATTTTAAGTTCTCTTGCTTTTGGTAAAATAAAATACCAACCAATAGAGGCGGCAAGTAATAGATCAAACCAAATTTGATTTCCCCAAAAGTTTCGAGTATGCTCTACCCAAAAACCTATGGGACCTTCTTGTGATACAGTAAATACAGAATAGCTAAAAAAAAGAAGAGATAGAAATGCCGGAAAAATCCAACCTATCTTACTTTTCTCTTTCGAAATGATTGTAAAAATTAGATAAATGGCTAAAAAACCTCCTGCTAGATATGGTAAAATTTGAGTGATTTGCATAAACCTTGTCCTTTAAAAATTTCTTTACTTTGAAAAAGTATAGCACATAAGAGATTGGTATCAATTACCTCAGAGGTAAAAATGCCCACAAAAATTAAAAAAGATTCCTTTCGAAAATTGCTTCGCTTTTGGAGAAAACAAAAACGAATAAGTCAATTAAGCCTTTCTCTAGATTTAGAAATTTCCTCTAAGCATTTAAGTTTTTTAGAAACTGGTAAATCAAACCCAAGTAGATCTCTCGTTTTGAAAATTGCGGATTATTTTAAAATGCCTTTTCGCCAAAAGAATCTTTTTTTAATCTCAGCTGGTTATTCACCTGAATACAGTGAAGAGTCATTCTATTCAGACAAGTTAAAAATCATTCGAGATGCTTTTCTGCAGATACTTGATAAACATGAACGCTACCCTGCACTCGTTGTCGATACTAGTTATCAAATATTAATGAAAAATAAAGGATATGAACAAATTGTAAAAACTTTCGCTGGCATAAATGCATTTCATCAATTTGAGAATTCAATCGAATTGTTTCTATCACCAGATGGATTTCGAAATTATCTACAGAATCTATCACAACTAGAGAGTTTTATTTTGAATCGATTGAAAGAGGAAATGAATTTTTCCCAAAGCAAAAAACTATTTAATCTGTATCATAAAATCTCGAGACACCCAAGAGCCAAAGAAGTATTTTCAACGCAGGAAGAAATGAATTTACCCGTTCTGAAATTTACACTCCAAAAAGAAAATAAGAAGGCTAGCTTTTTCACAATTCTATCTACCTTAGGAACTCCCACAGACGTTACTTCCCAAGAACTCAGGTTAGAACTATTATTTCCAGTGGATGAGGAAACTAAGAAACTTTTTTTATAAAATTCAGTTCTTGTTATTTTCTGTCTTCAAATTAAAATTTAAGATTCGAGCTAATAATTTTTCAAAAAGCTGAAGATGCTTGGAATAGGCTTCTCGTTTGAAATGATTGCGAATTGGATGGGATTTTGTATTTTCAATAGACTTTAGAGAATAACTTTCTCGATTTCCAACTTCCTCGGTCTTGACTGGTGTAGAAGAAAAATAAGGATTGGATTCAGAACGAATGATAATTTTATCATCATGATCTGGATTTCCTAACGGATCATTGTCAACCACTTCCATCCATGTTTTATCTTGGGAATAATAATTATGGGAATAGATTCTACTCTTTACTTTTTTTAGTTTTGGAGACAAATCTTTGTTATCCGCAGATGCTTTTTGATCGAAAAATAAAACAATCAATTTACTTTTTGTTCCTTTCGCTTCTCCAAATGAACCTTCTATAAAATCAAATTGCTCAATGCTGATACAATCTACATCTTTTTCTGTAGTAGAAATAATACAATCTTCCCCTTTTGCTGTTCCCTTTTTCACAAGAGTCCGATGGGGAAGTGATTTAATTTTTAAATTTAAGAGATTAGAATAAGAAGAAATTTCTAGATATAATTTTGAAATCGTTTGATTCAAAGTCTGTTCTGCACGCCGAATATTTGACCCGTATTGCGTCTCATCTTTAGGTTCATGCAAAATCATAGAGTCTATTTTTTCTTCTGCCAAAAGACAGAAGGATACTAAAAAAAGATAGGCTATTAAAACAAAGCCAAGTAGACTTTTGAAAGAATGTCTATCTTGGCTCATTGTTATTCAGGTTTTTCTTGTGAATTGTTGTTAGGAGAATTCTCCCCTTGTGTTTTTTTGTTTTTATTTCCATATCTTCTAAAACGATTTCTATATCGATTTCTTCTGAATGGTTTTCTTTCTTTTTGTGGTTGCGGATTCGTATTATTAGCCTCTGTAGACGACTCTACTACAACTGTTTCCTCGATTTCTACTTCTCTAATTTCCTCAGGAACATTTCTATCCAATTCTTGGGGCTCAGCATGATGATTCTTTACTACTTCTTCTTCCGAAACAGCCTTTGGATGGAGATCTTTATGGTGATTCTCTTTCGAATGACTTTCTTTTACGTGATCTTTTGAATAACTATTCTGTTTGTTAAAACGCTTGGGCTTTCGGTCATTTCTAAAGTTTCTAAATCTTTCTCTTTCACCACCTGCGGATTCGTTGTGGATGATTCTTTGAGATGGTTTTGGACGATTTCGTGTTGAAATTTCCCAGAAAAAAGCCGATTGAATTGCTTGTTCGTGTTTCTCTGCTAACGCATTGATTTTATAAACCATAAAAGCTTCATAGAAAAAGTCTTTCTTACGGAATACTTCATTGTGACTTGGATTTGTTTCTTCCGTCTTGAAAAATCTTTTTTGGCTCGCAAAGATTTTTATCAATCTCTCTTTGTCTTTCTTTGGAATTTCCATTCTAGCACAGATTGGATCTAGGGCTACTTTTATGGCATGAACCATATTCTGCTTGTTCTTGTCTTTATCCAAAGCGTCTTTTACTAAATCAGAAAAGATAAGTGCAAAGAAAATGATAGACGTTAGTTCCTCTCGCTCTTGCAACATTCGATCTGCAATCACTAAACGTTTTCCAATGTCTGTCTCTAAAAATTCTTTTTGCCAATTCGAATTCTTTTTTGCAATATCAAATGCATCTTTAAACAAAACATCTAATAGAAAATTTTCTGCTAGTCCTTGAAAGATTTCAGAAGTTCTCCATGTGCGAAAGATTTTATTGTATTCTTCTAACATTCTAGAAGAAGATGCTTTCTCTAATTCTAGTCGATTTTTTTTGATTCCCGCTTTTGTTTCTTTTTCTAACGTTAGTCCATGTAGAACCTGAAACTTAACAGCACGGAGCATTCTAACCGGATCCTCTTTGAAGGAAACGTCAGGATCTCCAATGACTCGAAGAACTTTATTTTTGATATCATCAAATCCACCCACAAAGTCTATGATAGAATCATTTCTTGGATCATAGTAAAGAGAGTTGATTGTAAAATCACGTCTTGCGGCATCTTCTTTTGCTGTCCCATAATTATTATCTCTTCTTAGGAGATAATCCTTGTCCTCTGTTTGTTTCCCAAGTCTATGATCAGGTAGGGAACGAAATGTTGAGACTTCAATAATTTTGCCTTTGAACATAACGTGAACTATTTTGAATCGTTTGCCAATGATACGGCAATTATTGAAAATATTTTTGATTTGATTTGGAGTAGCACTCGTCGCTATATCAAAATCTTTTGGTTTCTTCCCGAGTAAAATATCTCTTACCCCACCTCCCACTAAAAAAGCTTTATGATTGAACTTGCTCAATCTATGCATAATTTTAAGTGCATCTTCATCGATTAAATTTTTTCGAATCACATGGGAGTCTTTGTAATAGCGTTTGCCTTCAGGGTAGATTAGAATATTGTCAACAGTCTGTGGCTTTTTTTTAAAAAGATTTGCTATAAATTTTATCATGTGTATATTGTCTAAGCTAGGATTTTATCTATTAAAATCAACTACAAATTGACGCGAAGACTGGGTAGCTAAAACTTGGAACTTTAATAGATTAACGCTCTAATGGAATTATCGGAAAATAAGCTAACTTTGCTTGAGAGAATGACTCTCAAGTATTACAGATTACAAAAAAGTTTCCAAAAGCTACATATTTTTGGTAAAACCAAAGTTTCCCTTCTGCTGATTCCTCATAGCAATGAAAATATTGTCAAAGTGGAAATTTCCCACTATTCCCTTGGATTTCTAGCTTTGCTTATAACCAGTCTTTTTATCATGGGAATTTCCTTTCTTGGCTACTATATCTATACTCGAAATGATCATGTGGATCTATATTCCCGTGGAAATACAGAAAAGGTTTTCTTTTTACACCATGACCTAATGGGAGACATACTAGAAGACACAATTGAGGACCTAGCATCTGAAACAGAAGATTTAAATAAGGTGACCTGGGAGAGATCTTTGAGAGACTCTAAAGCAAAAGAAGAATTGGGTTTGATGCAAGAAACGGCGGAAAAAGCAAATATCAATCCGGAAACAGAGCTAGACTCTAATATGAAAATTTTTATCTACACTGTAGAAAAATTTGCAAATGTATACGAGAGTTTATCTACACTCAAAGCAAACTTTCAAAACTCAATGGACTATTTAGAGACAAGAGAAAGTATTTTTGAATCTATGCCGAGAGGTAGACCTCTTGGTCCGGGAGTTGGACTGATTACATCCACCTATGGACATAGGGAAGATCCGTTTTATGTGGATGTTGGTGAGTTTCACAATGGAATTGATTTTGCTTCTGCAAATGGAACCCCAATCTATGCAACAGCGCCTGGAATCGTAGCGGATGCTTCTGGCTCGGACGGAGGTCTTGGTCTTCATGTTCGAATCAACCATGAAAATGGATTTTTTACCATGTATGGTCACTGTTCCAAATTACTCGTAGCAGAAGGAGACGTTGTAAAGCAAGGCGATATCATTGCACTCGTTGGATCCACTGGAAAAGCAACCGGATCTCACTTACACTATGAAGTACACATTGGACTCGATCCGCCAATCAACCCACAAGAATTTATAAACATCGATTAGTTTTTCATCTTGCCTCTTAAATAAAACCAACTTCTCTGGTTATAATATGATAGATAGAATTTCAATTCCGTTTTTAGAAGGAATCTGGGGAGGTCCTTCTACCTTCTCCATTTTAATGCTGATCGCATTTTTAACTGGATCTAAACTTCTCCCCCTCGAATACAAAAGAAAAGGACTCGTTCCTGAAGCAGCTGACACAATCGTTTTTTTAGGAGTTCTTGGCACTCTCGTTGGAGCAAAAATATTTTACATCTTTGAAATTTGGGATCAAATCTTTGTGGTTCCCGGAATGTTTTCTTATCCCTGGACACATTGGAACGGCTTTCAAGAATTAAATGACCCAAGTTGTGAAGTATGTAGAACGAGTATGGGTCTTTGGAGTTCTCTTTTTAATGGTGGTGGTCTTGTTTTTTACGGTGGTTTTTTATTTGGAACTCTTTTTATCTATTTCTATTTAAAATGGAATGAATACGACCTAGGAAAATACTACGATGGAATGGCTTCTACAATGGCGATCGGATATGCGATAGGTAGACTCGGTTGCTTTGTTTCCGGTGACGGGTGTTATGGATTTCACACAGATGTAAACATTCCGATTCTAGTTTTTAATTTCCATGGAGCACATCCTTCTGGAGTTCCTGTTTGGAATACTCCCGTGATAGAAGCAATCATCTCTTTTCTTTATTTTCTTTATTTTCATTACTGGGCACGTTTTCAAAATTTCAAAAAGTGGAGTATCTTTTTTCAATACATTGCACTCCATGGCCTCGCCCGTTTATGTATAGAATTCTTACGTGTAAACAAAGCGGTCTTCCCTTTTATCGAACCGCCAAAGATGGTAAACATTCCAGATGCAAGTGGAAATCCAACCTTCTTAACTGGATATTACTGGCATGGATTTTCCCAATCTCAATATATATCGATCGCATTTATTTTAGTATCTGTTATCTTTTTTATAAAGATGAGACTTTGGGAAAAAGAAACGGCTAATTAGAATTAACCACAAAATTAAACAAAAGAGGAACTTATGGGAATTTCAAAAAAAACAATCAGAGACATGGAACTAAATGGCAAAAGAGTTGTAATGCGAGTCGACTTCAATGTTCCAATCAAAAATGGAGCGATTCAAGATGATACTAGAATCACTGCTGCACTCCCTTCTATCAAATACATTCTAGACAAAGGAGCAAAGTCCTTAGTATTAATGTCTCATCTAGGTGATCCCAAAAAGGATATGAAAAAGGCAAAAGAAAAAGCTGAAAAAGCGGGAAAGCCTTTTAATGAAGAAGATTACATCAATGGGCAACATAAGATGGCACCTATCGGAGCACATCTTGCAAAACTTTTAGGAAGAGAAGTAAAAGTAACAGATAGTTGTATCGGCGAATCTGTATTATCCACAGTAAATGCTCTCTCCAATGGACAAGTCGTTCTTTTAGAAAACACTCGTTTCCACAAAGAAGAAACTTCTGAATCAGCAGAAGACAGAGAAAAATTAGCAAAAGAAT
The DNA here is from genome assembly GCA_035345875.1 of Leptospiraceae bacterium. Lineage (GTDB taxonomy): Bacteria > Spirochaetota > Leptospiria > Leptospirales > Leptospiraceae > UBA2033. The sequence continues at coordinate 9,785 of DAORDH010000047.1, forward strand.
TAGCTAAATACGGTGATATTTATGTAAATGATGCATTTGGAACCGCCCATAGAGCACATGCATCGACTGAGACACTTGCAAAATATCTTCCTGCAGTTGCCGGATTTTTAATGGAAAAAGAATTAGAATTTCTAGAAGAGAAAGTAGTAAAAAATCCAGCTAAGCCTTTTGTTGCAATCGTTGGGGGAGCAAAGGTTTCTTCTAAAATCACAGTGATTGAAAAGCTAATGGACAAAGTAGATAAAATCATCATCGGTGGTGGAATGGCTTTTACATTTTTCAAGGCAATGGGAAAAGAAGTGGGAACTTCTCTTGTTGAGCTCGATCAACTAGAAGTAGCAAAGCATACAATGGCAAAAGCAAAAGAAAAGAATATTGAATTTATCCTTCAAACAGATGCAATCGTTGCGAGCGCTTTTGCAAATGATGCAAATAAAAAGACAGTCGATATCGATCAAATTCCTGCTGATATGATGGGACTCGATATTGGACCGAAATCAATTGATCTTTTTAAATCTGCTCTTTCCAATGCAAAGACAGTTTTCTGGAATGGACCTGTTGGAGTCTTTGAAATGGAAAGTTATGCGAAAGGAACAGTAGAAATTGCAAATTCACTTGCATCTCTCTCAAATGCGATCACTGTAATAGGTGGTGGTGATTCGGTTTCTGCCGTAAACAAAGCAGGCGTTTCCGATAAAATGTCGCACATCTCTACAGGTGGTGGGGCTTCTATGGAACTAGTAGAAGGAAAAGTCCTACCAGGAGTTGCAGCGCTTAACAATAAATAGCCGCTTGTAAACGAGCCATAGTAGGAACTGTATAAAAGTTTAAAGAAAAATCTAACCACGAAGAGCACGAAGATCGCGAAGGTCAAAATTTCCTAAGAAATTTACCATTTTTCTTCGTGGCCTTCGTACACTTCGTGGTAAAAATCTTGCTTTTACACAATCCCTACAATGGATTTCTACCGTTTCCCTGCTTCGAAGGAAATTCCAATCGGACGATGAAAGCGATCGAGTGTAAGCCTGATTCGCTTTGAATTGGAATTTCCCTCCGGGTTTTCAAAGAGTTGGATATAAGTATCTTTTTGAATTCCTCTTTCTCCCCCTACACTGATATATCCTTTTGCATCAACTTTTTCCATTGATAGATATTCATTGTTTTGTTTGTCTCTAGTATATCTTTGCAATAACTCCCCATTACTTTTGTGATAGGATCTAAAGATTTCGCATCCTGAAAACTCTCTGAGCATAACTTCTATTTCAGATTGATTTTTACTTTTATTTCTATTAATAAAATCTCTTGCACATTCTAAATCGTATTCTATTGTATGTCTGGAATAACTCAATCCATTGCGGATAATATTAAATAGCCACCCATCTTCTCTAAAATATGTTTCAAAGATTTTATTTCTATTTGCATCATATCTAAAAATTTTTCGTGCAGGTTCTAAATTACTATTTGGATCAACTAGATTTCCATAAAAATCTAAACACTCTTCTAATATTAAATTTCCATCGCCATCATATTCATAACGATATACGGAAGGCATCCTTTTTTGATTGATAGGATTTTTCCCTGACTCATCTAAATAAGTTTTAGAAATAATTTTCCCAGAACTGTTTAATTCATAAAGGACGGAAAATGCATTTCCGAATACTGGGACTTTTTGCCCATTTAATTCTTTTTCTTCTTTAAAATGAGTTGGATCTAGATATGTATATTTCGTTTTTTCACTTCCGCTATTTTCTTCAATTAAACGATTTTCTTTGTCATAAAAATACTCTTTGTTTAAAACCAATTCTTTTTCATTCCAAATTTCTTTTCGAGTGATTTGATTCTTTGGATTGTATTGATTTTTTTCTTTTGTAATAAGTTTATTTGCTGAGGAATATTCTTCTATTAAAATTACATTTCCATTTGGATCGTAATCTCTTTTTTCCCGAGCAAGTCCACCGTCAGAAAACAATTTCCCATCCACTCCATAATATTCGGTCAGTACCAGTTGATCTTTCTCATTGTATTTATAGATTTCTTTTGCTACTTTTGATTCATCCTCGGCGACTAACTTTCCTTTGGGATCAAACATTTCTACAGAAATCAATTTTCCATTTTTATTGTATGTATTTACGTACCTAGCAACTCCTCTGATTCCTGTGACTGGTTTTCCATTGGCACCGATATAAATTCTCTCGATTTCTCGTCTATCTTGATCGTATTTAAAATGAATTCCAGCAAAACCATCTTGATTCTCTAAAAGTTCTCCTGATACAAGTCGTAGATCTCTTTCAATATGATTTCCTTTATCATCAAATCGGTTTGCATAATAGACTTGGTGTGGAATGTCGGCATACAAGAATTTGCCGCTACTATTTAGATAGCGTTTAAATAATTCCCTTCCTCCATCATTTATAAATTCAATTTTGGTAGCACCTAAACGATTTGGTGTGGGACTTCCAGATCGATCTAGCATTTCAACAGATTTATAACAGTTTTCAGATGTCTTGGCATTTGCCTGCCAATCCACTCCTTCTTGGTAAAAATCTCTTCTTCTACGAATAGCAATGCTTCGATCTCGAAGGCATTCCTCATCATAGGTATAACGATAGGCATGGACTCCAAAATCATCTATCTGTTTGATTTTCTTTTTATTTGAATCAACTTCTGCTTCTGCGAAAAAAGATTTTTCAATCACTCTTTTTTTAGAATCATACTTAAAAACTGTGCTTGTAACTCCTTCTTTACTAAGTGGATTGTGCGTTGAACGAAATGCTTCTTCTTCTATTTTATTTCCAGATTTATCGTAAGAATATTTTTTATAAGCGATATTATTTAGATCATCTTGTAGTTTCCCTTTTAAATTAAAATATTCTTCCAAAATTAAGTTTCCCGATGAATCGTAAGAATATTTGTATTCATGGGTATTATTTTCATCCTCGTATAGAATGTCTTTATTCTTTGCATTATCAAATCGGTATATTTTTTTAGAAATCAGCAATCCTTTGCTGTTATAAAAATATTTTACTGTATAATCCCTTCCTTTAACAGCATTTAACTCTTCTTTTATTTTTCCCAAAGAATCATATGTATACGTTATTCCTCCTATATAAGAAATAAATCCATTTTCGCTATTCCAATCGAAATAGCCCTTCTTTAAAATTTTTCCTTTTGTATCAAACGTTACTTTTTCAAACTTTGCTCCAATGTCTGATTTGGAAACAACTCCCGCATAGATCCAATTTTTTTTATCAGGATCATATTCTAGCTTATGAGTAAAAGTTTCTCTCCCTTCTTTATCAAACTGTCTTGCTTCGAAATAATTTTCATCATAGGTAAATTTCATTTTACCTACACCATCTAAATCATCTGGATAAAACTTCCCCGTGGACTCCTGTTTTGAAAAAAAATTCATGTAGGACTTTCTACTTCCGTTTTCCAAATGAACCTTCGCGTGAATCAAAATTCCATCATCATCAAAATACTTTACTCTCTCAATTAGATTGTCTAGGTTTGGTCTACCAAAAGAAATCATTACATCTCCAGTCACACCTCTAGCTGGAGCAATTAAATAAGTTTTCTGCGGCAAACTCTTCTTAGTCTCTAGCACTTTTTCTTGTAAAATTTGATAGTTCTCCGAATCCTTTTTTGTTTTTTTTAAATTCTCTTCTAAAATTTGTAGATTTTCTTGTTTATGTGCGATGAATTTTTTATCTATATAAGAACGAAGGGAAGACATCGTAACATATTCTTCTATATTCTCATCTAAAATCCCACCTTCTAGACCTTTGATCATATAATACGTAAAGATTCCGCTTTTTATACTATCATCTTCTAAGGAAGAATTGTCAGGCGAAGTTCCAATTAAAACTGTAACACCCCGCGCATTTTCTACATCTTCTCTTATCGTCTCCGTTGAAAACGTTAGTTTCTTTTTCCAGGAAAATGGTTTTAAGATTTGTTTTTCTTTTAAATTTGTTTCACTGACATTTGCTTTATCCAAAGAAATTCTTTCACCTTTGGGAAGCGGGCTTCTGCAAGCATCTATTAAAAAAATTCCCTGTTCAATCGATGTATCAACTTGTTTTGCAAGTTCATCTAGATTGATTGTATTTTCTATCTTCTTAAAATCCTTAGAAACTTTTAAATCAGAAGGAGCGATGGCATTGTTTTTTTCTCCATCAATTAAACCATGACCCGAGAAATAAAACAAAATCGTATCTGGCTTTAGGGCAATGAGTGCTTTAAAAGTATTTTCAATATTTTCTTTTGTAGGCAACTTTGTATTATCTGCTTTTCCCTGCTCATCATTTAATATTTCGATATGATCAAAGTAGCCAACTTTCTCAAAAATAGTTTTCATCTTTTTGGAATCACTGACTGGATATTTTAAAGAGGTCGTATCTTTGTATTCATTGACTCCAACGATCAGTGCTACTCTCTTTTTTTGAGTCCAGCTTTTTTTAGCAGAATCTTCTGCAAACGTGTTAACGGCTAATACGAATAAGCCAATCAGTAAAATTCGTAACATCAGTTACTCCTTAAAATTTAAATAATAGAATTAATAACTTACAAAACCAAAACCAAATGGAGAAGTTCCTGCCGCAAAAGGTGAGCCTGCTATAGGAGTCAGCGCACCTGTTGTAGAATTAATCGTAAATCCAGAAACGTTATTTCCTGATGTATTTGCAGAATAAAGAAAGGTGCTCGAAGGATCTGCATAAACAACGCTCGGAGATGCCCCACATAGGAAGGGAGATCCTGAAATAGAAGTCAATGCTCCTGTTGTTTGATTAACAGTGAATCCAGAAATATTATTTGTGCCACTGTTTGGAACATATAAGAATTTACCGGTTGCCTCTACAATTATAAACGTTGGGGCAGAACTCCCAGTCGCAAAGGGAGAACCTGGAATACCCGATAACTGCCCAGTGGTAGGATTTAAAACATAACCATAAATATCATTTGTAAAATAATTCGTAGCATAAACATATTTTCCTGTCGGGTCAACTGTTACGCCTATTGTATCATTGCCTCCATTGATATACGGTGAACCGGCTATAGGAGTTAGAAAGCCATTGGAACTATCGATTTGAAACGCATCAATCCGACCGGGATTCGTTGTATCACCAGCGTACATGTATTTACCTGTTGGATCGATTGCAAGGGATGCAGCATAAACACCCGTATTTGAAAATGAATTCACAAAAGTTAAAGCACCTGTTGTAAGATTGATAGAATACATATAAATTAATGTTCCAGAATAGGGAGCTACATAGAGTAAAGTGCCTGCCGCATTAATCGTGAGTGCATAGGGGTTAACAGGTATAGCAAACGGAGAACCAGAAATCGGAGTTAAAAAACCAGTCGTCGTATTGATTAAATAAGCAGATATACTAGAACCAGAACCATTTGCAACATATGCAAATAAGCCACTCGGATGAGCAGTTACAAATCTAGCTCCACCTCCTGCAGCAAAGGGAGAACCAGAAATTTGGGTAAGCGCTCCAGTTGTAGAATTAATCGTATATACATTCACATTGTTAGATCCAGCATTTGATACCATTAAAAATTTCGCAACCTTAGTAGGAATGGTAGGAGTTTGATTTGTGCCTGTATTGGAATTCGATCCATTAGAAAACGGAGTTGAGGATATTCCACAGTAACCGCTCTTTATTCCTAAGTCTGATATTATTAAATAATTTTTTCGAAAGGTTTCTGATTTAGGATCACATGGATTTTCAAATTCAGCTGGATTACAGAAGCCTAAAAATAGAGAGAAGAGAATAAAACTCTTGTAATCTAAATCTATTCTATTTAAAGCAAAACTAATCTGTATTTTTTTAAAAATACCAAAGCCTAGCATCTTATCCTATCTCCTAAAATTATAAAAAAGGCTTATCTCTGAAAACTTTATTCATCTAAAAAGGAATGAAAATTCCCCATATCTGCTTTGAGCCAGTTTTTATTTCTACAAGTATACATACTTAATTTGATTCGCAAAGTATTTTTTAAACCAAAAAGATTTTAGATATTTAATCCTATATGACATTTCTAAAATTCAACTTCTTTGCAGAATCTTAAATGCTAGAGTCTATCATATTTATTCCTTCCTTCTCAAAAAAAAGAGACGAAAAAAACTAAGCCTTTCAAATGATTGAACCATATATGAATAAATCTATTGCCATTCTATTAATCGTCCTTAGTCCTATTTGCTCAATGGCAATTCTTCCAGGAAGAAGTTTAAGTGCAAATGTGAGTAAAGTGGTAAACCGATTAAAAGAAAAGAATTATACAATTGAAGGTGGAAGAAGATTTCACATTGGTCTAAAGAAAAATGAATCCGTCCGATATGTGATTACAGTGCCAGTCTTCCTATCCAAAACAGCCATCGGTATTGCGACAGACGAAAATGTAAATAAAGTCAGAGTGGTAATTTTTTCCCAAATTTCATCTGAAGGAAAGGAACGTGCAATCGAAGGAGAGGATATAGAATCTTCCAATTATATAAAAGAAATCACAGATAAGTCCTATCATTACATAGTCGAAGTCACACTCCTAGATACAAAACTAGACCAAGGTTATTCCTCTGTTGATGTTTTAGTTGCCTATGCGCCTATGCAGCTTGCAACAAAAGAAGATGTAAAAGACTTTTACTACGAACATACAGGAGAAATTGAATATTATAGCGATCCAATTCGAGCAAAACAAGCTGGTTATCGAAAATCAGACACCGGTAGAATTCCTTGCTCTGCAATAGATTATGGTCGCACTTGCGTGAGGTAATTATGATAAAATTTAAAAGAAATTTAAAAGAAACTGTTTTCCAGTATAAATATATTATATTAACGTTAGTTCTTATATTTAGCCTTGGACTTGTAGGATTTTTTTACTACAACCAAAAGCTAAAGGTGAGACCACCAGAAGAAGATGTGCAATTCAATTTTACCATTGATGGCAAAAATTATATCATGCCATCTGTTGTTCACTCCTTTCATTTTTTAAATTCGATGGGTTTCCCATGGCAAGGGCTAACAGAAAGTAACCCGACTCATGACTACGACAATGAAACACAGAGAGCTTTAAATCTAGGTGGTAGATCTGCCGATGGAACGGTTTTAGTCTTCGCAGATGAAAAAATAAAAGCAATTGAAGCACGAGGAATCTTTTTAAAACTTGCTGATTCACTAGAGATAACAGAACAAATAAAAGATAGACTCTTTGATTTGGATACAGCACTTATTGTTCATGCCGACCAATCCGTTTTAGATGAAAGAATTATTCATTTAGAATATGAAATAGAAAAAGCGTTACACGATAAAAAGAAAGATCATTTAGCAGTTCTTATGGAACTAGGAGCATGGCTAGAAGGACTTCATATAGCGAGCAAAGGGATTATTAATAATTATAAACCTATGTATGCAGAAATTCTAAGACAGCCTCATATTGCGCAAATCTATTTAGATATAATGGAAGCTCTGATTCATCATGCAAAAACAGAAAAAGAGAAAAAACTTTTAAAATCAATTTCATCCCATTTAGAACAAGCGGCAAAGATAGCAAATCATTCTCATAAAGAATCTTTCCCGATTGAGAAAGTAAAAGAGCTCTATGAAATTTCTATTCAAATTAAAACACTTATAGAGTCTAACGGCGAGACTGTAAAACCATGATCCTACAAATACTAATTTCATTTCTCTTTATATTTCTGTTTGAAGTCAACGCCCAAGAGCAAGAAAGCACTTTAAATGAAAATGTATTGATCGTAAAAAAAGAAATGCAAAAAAGGAAATATTTACTCCAACCAAAGAAGTATCATTTTCAACTTTTAAATAAACAGACAGTTCAATTTATTTTAGTTAAACAGGGGCGTATGTTTTCGACAGGAATAGGCGCTGCTTCAGATGATAAAAACAAAGGCTATCGACTTTCTGTTTATGAACTCTTTGATCTAAAAGATTACTCCTCAAAAGAATTAATCGAAAAATTCACAGTGACTGAAAAGATTTTCCTAAGAGAAATTCAAGACACTGCAAATTTTTATTTGATTGAAATTGAAATGTCTACTGAAAATCCAAATGGATCCGTTGTAGAATTAGTCCATGGATTTGCACCAATTCAATTGAATGCAATCAATAAAACAAACCAAGGAAATCCAGATATCAATTCTGGGCTTTGTAGTTTTGGAAATTGTGGAATCATTCGGAGAGTCGACTGGGGAAAATAGCTATTCTGCTAAAACTAGCTTTTTTAATTTTCGATTTAAAATAGAAGAAGATCTCCAGTTCGAGTTTTCTTTGTAGAGTATAGCAAGTCTTTCCATCGAATCATAGTTTCGAAGAATTTCCTTATCTGTAATTTTACTCCCATATGTGGATTTTAATTTTTTAGTATCCTGTGAAGTGATAAAATTTTGCGATACTAAATGAGTGAGAACGTTAGGACATTTACAAGTTAATGAATCATTGATAAAATTGCACCGGCTAGTCATAAAAGAGAGTAATTTTTCTTTAGCACGGGAGACTCTTTTTCTATAATTTACTTCGGAAATTTGTAATATCTCTGCAGCCTCTTCTCCCTTTAGTTCAAAAACGTAGTGTAGTATAAACGCGATGCGATAATTTCGATCCAATGATAAAAGCATTGCATAGGTGCATCCAAGCTTTAAACCTTCTGTATCCTGTTTTTTTTCTAGTTCAATTTGTGAATTTGCTTTTTCTAATTTTCGAATCATACCTTTGTAATTTTCCTCGAGTGCATACGTTTTCTTTTTTTGATTGATTAGAAAATTTACCGTCACTCGGTATACCCAAGTAGAAAATTTACTCTCATATTTAAACGTTTTTAGATTCTGTAAAATTCGAATTAGGATTTCCTGTGTTGCATCTTCCGCATCCACAGGGTTCCAAAGCATTCGAAGAGAAAGTTTATAAATAAAATCCTGCACTTCCTTTAAAATAGATTCCAGTGCAGGTTGGTTTCCCTTTACTGCTTTTTCTAGTAACTGGTGGATTTTATTTTCATCTATTGCCTTAGGCATAAAAAATAAATTACTTCCTTCCGGAGATTAAGAGTAGAGTCAATGCGATAAACGCCGGAACTCCCTGTTTAAATAAAATGGAAATATTTGCACTATACCCGCCATAGATTGCAGCAACCGCTACACAACTTACAAAGAAAAGTTTAATCGAGTGACTCTGATCTAGATCCTTGGTTAAAAATCCCCACAACAGACCTGCTGCCAAAAACCCATTGTATAAACCCTGATTTGCACCGAGCACCTTTGTCATGTCCGCAAACTCTTGTGTAAAGCCGAATGCTTTCATTCCGATTGGTGTATTCCATAAAAACATCTCTAGAACTAGGATATAAACATGTTCTAACATCACAATCCCTGTAAATATATTTGCCGCTAATTTCATTTGAAACTCCTTTTTAATACCTAGTAGGACAAGACTCTAAAACCATTTGTGACAAGGATAGTTATTTTTTTTTAATAAACCGGTGGACTTGAAAAGTAAAAAAAATAGACCTATTCTAAACACTGGACTTAAAGCATGTATCAATTCACATTTATCTGGAAAGAAATAAACTACATTACAAACGAATTTATACCAGAGCAAAAAAACTCAATCCAGAAGGGTTTAAATGAATTAGAAATTGAAACAATTGAAAAAGAATATAAGGTTTCTCTCGCAAAAGAAGTAATCTACTGGTTCAAAGAGGCAAATGGTCAAATAAGACCAAATCCTTTTTGGAAAACAGGGCTTTATTGGTATAGCCTAATCCAATGCCTAGAAAAACAAAGAGAATTTAAAAGGTTAGATTTATATCCATTGGCAGAAGATAAAGAGGGCAATGTTTACTCTGCTTATAAAATGGAAAAAGAAAATCAGTGGCAAATCACTGTTAATCAAAAAGAAAATCTCTCAAAAACATGGGTCGAGTGGGGAGAAGAACAATTTGCAATTCTAATAAAAGAACAGGTTCTTCCACTTCTCACATCAAATTTAAGAGAAGATAGAATTCGTTTTTCTATCTATGCAAGGTGGACAACCTATGGATTAAGAATCGAGAAGATGATAAAAGAAGAATGGCAAAGAGTTTTAAATCAAGATATTTTAAAACTAGAAAATTGGCGTCAGGCGGAAAGTGAAGCGTATCTGTCATTAAGACGAGCTTCTGTTCCACAAGAATTAGAAATAGTAAAATCACTCCTTGCTCAATCTAATCCAAAAGATGCAAGTCCTCCCCCACCCTCATTTTGGTTAGGATTTGCAGTCATTGCAAATAAACCAAACCACTACTATTGTAAAAATTGGTTAGAGGATTGGTTTTTACTCCTTTATAAAAATAATTCAATTCTAAAAAACTGGCTTTATTCTAAGAATCTAGATATAATTGCATTCCTTTCCTTCAGTAAAAGAAAACCAATTCAAAAAAAAGCGTTAGATCTTTTATCTAAGGAGAAAGACGGATACGAAGCAATCTGGGCAAGTGTGAGAAGACACGGAGAAAAATTGAAGCAAGAAGACTTGGAAAAAGTTGCAAAGTTTTTTTTAGAAAACGATTCAGATGTCTTAAATCGAGCAAGAATTTGGCTAGAAGATTCCCATGACTCTGTGGTCACACTTGCAAGTCTTATTTTATTAAAGAATGGGCGAAAGGATTTTATCGAAATCAGTAAAGCGAAAGGTTCCAAACAAGCAGTTAAAACTCTAGCTCAATATAAATTAAGTTCCAGTGAATGGAAAGAATTCCTTAGAAATACATCCCATGTTTACAGTTGGTTAGAAGCGATATGCGTTTTAGTAAAAGAAAATCAAGAACTAGTAATAGCATTTTCAAAAGAACGTTGGGTAAATGATTTAGCAAATATAATTGAAGGCTTAGAACTAACTCACTCGGATAGGCATAGAATTTTAGGTCTAATCAAAGACTTTCCAATCCAAGAGAACAATCCTGCCATTTTAAAACTTGCCTTACCGTTATTTCCTCCAGGGTCAAAAGAATTATACGTAGAAGACAAGTCTGAATTAGCTTTGTATTATCTCTCTTGTTATTATAACCATGCAAGTGAATCAGAAAAAAAGCAAATTCAAATGGCTGAAGATAGTTATAAAAAGATTACTTGTGCGAAGTGTGGTCACAACTTCCATTGGAATTCCTATTATACAACTCCAAATGTTTTCTGCCCTAATTGTAAGGATAAAATTCTAGAATCAGCGCTTGGTGTTTATTTTTATATAGGAAACCACGCTAGGCTCAATGCATATAAGTATAAACCAAGATTAAAACAATACCCTTACAATCCAATCGAGGATTCATTTTAGCGAAGAATCCTAAATCCAGTTTCAGTTGATTCCTATTTTTGAAATGACTCTGAAAGTGAATCTTAGAAGAATGGAATGTATGAAAATATTTATCTGTATTCTTGTTTTATTTTTCTCACAGACATTAACAGCGATTAGCCGCGCTGATGATTATTTATTGTTCAGCACAGAAAAAGGACATCTAGAACATACAAAAAAAGCTTTGAAGATGGGAGCCTTTGTCAATGTAAGAGACTCTTTTGGAAGAACTCCTCTTATGTTTGCTGCAATGTTTGGAAATCCTGATATTGTAATGCTACTTATTTTAAATGGAGCTGGTGCAGATTTTGGAATTCGGGATTTTGATGGAAAAACAGCTCTTATGTATGCAACAGAAAAGAATCACACAAAAGTCATTGAACTGTTAAAAAGCTATGGAGCCATAGAATGATCAAAAAGATTGGAGTATTAGGCGCAGGAAGTATAGGATGCTATATCGGTGGACATCTACTTTATAGTGGATGTGATGTAGTCTTTATAGGAAGAGAAAGACTGCAGAAAGAAATCTTAGAAAATGGAATGACTCTTTCCCATTTTTCAGGGAAGAAAGTTTTTATAGAACCAAGTAAAATAAAATACAAAACATCAATAGAAGAACTAAAAAACTGTGACTTAATTTTAATAACAGTCAAAAGTCAGGATTCAGAAAGCACTGCACAAGAATTAAAAAATATTTTCAAAGATGATTCAACCAAAACACTGATTAGCTTCCAAAATGGAGTAACCAATGCATCTAGAATCGAAAGTATTCTAAAAGAATCAAAAGTAATTGCTGGAATGGTTCCGTATAACGTTATATCTAAAGGATCTGGAATCTTTCATTCGGGAACCTCTGGAAAATTAATGATTCAAGAAACTTCCACTATTTCAAAAGAAATAGTTTCTATCTTTCAAAAAGCCGATCTAGAAATAAAAGAACATCCGAATCTAGAAGGAGTTCTCTGGGGAAAATTAATTTTTAACTTAAACAATGCAATCAACGCACTGGCAGGAGTTCCACTCAAAGAAGAATTGTCCGATCCTATGTTTAGAAAAATATTGGCTAGGACAATGAAAGAAGCTCTTTCTATTTTGAAAGAGTCCAAAATAAAACCAGTAAGCCTCGGGAAAATGATTCCTTGGCTCGCTCCGATCATTTTAGGTCTACCTAACTTTTTATTTTTTAGAGTCGCATCGAGTATGATAAAAATTGATCCAGAAGCAAGATCTTCTATGTGGGAAGATTTAAATAAAAAAAGAAAAGTAGAATTCGATTTTATCAACGGAGAGATTTTGGCTCTAGCAAAGAAAAATCAAATCGGTGCTCCGATTCAAAATAAAATTGCCAATCTAATCAAAGAAGCAGAGGAGAAAAAACAAGGTTCTCCTTGCTACAGTGCGGAAAAACTTTTAGAACTTTTAAATATTACCGAACGATAATCGGCAGATACATTCCCTTAACCATGTCGCGCTTATCTAAAAGACCTTGATAAATATCGGTAAAATGCTTTTTGCGTGAAGGATTAGATCGAATCATACTAATTAAATATCTTTCAGCCTCTGCATCTTTTCCTTGTTGTAATAATATTTTCATATAAATGACTTGGTCGTCTTCTGTTTCTCGTTCGGAGGCAATAATTTGTTTAAAAAGATTTAAAGATCTATTTAGATCATTTTCTCTAAAATAGGAATGTGCCAAATAACGCTTTTCATTTAGGCTTAAATTATTTTTTTTGCCTAACTCTTTTATAATTTCAGGATAATTATTTTTATACTCAAACAAAAGTTGAATATAGAGAGAATATACATTTGGCTTGTCTGAATTTTTTTCCATCAAGCCTTGTGTATAAAACCAAGCTTCTTTCTTATTTACTTTCATAAGGGACTTAATTAGCAAAATCTTCGCAAATAGATAATTTTCCTTTAACTCCAGAGTCTTTCTTGCTTCCGCTGCCGCCTTATCAAAATTATCCACTTGGAAATAAGAAATGGCAAGATTCATTCGATAATATGGATTATAAGAACCATACTGAGCCGCCTTATCAAAAGAATAAATAGCTTTATCCCATTCATTTCTCTTAGAATGAATCATTCCCATAAGAAAATGACTTGGCTCATGGTTCGGATTGTATTTGAGTGCAGTATTTAAAAAACCAATGGCTGCATAGTATTCACCATAACAATAGCTTAAATTTCCTTTTAGATAGAAATAATCCACCGATACTTCTGAAAGTTCAAAAATTTGCTTTGTGACTGCTTCCGCATTCTTCCACTCTTTTGCCTTGATATGCCCAAGGGCTGTATGCGTTAGTTTAGATATTTCCAATTTGACTTTTGCATCCGAGATCATTTTTTCACGGTCAGGATCTGCCGTTACAGTTTTGTCATCTTCATTTTCATAGTCTTCATAAGGATCTGCTTGAACAGAAAAGAATAAGGATAAAATTAATAAAAATAGTATAGATTGTTTCATATTAAGAATTCTTTTTTAATAAATCTGCTATTGTATTTTTTAAGATTGTCAGTCCTTCATTTTGTAGATTCAAATCTACTTTTCGTAAGAACTTTTGGTAGGCAGCTGTCATATTCATATTTTTTACATAAATATTACCAACGTAAACTGCTTCTGAGTTTTTTGAAAAATGAAGTGCAAGTCTTTCATGATAATCGGAGATAGCGTAGATCATTATCTTTTTATTTAAGAAACTTGCGTCCATCACACTCTGACCATAATAAGAGATAAAAAATTCAGATTCAGCGAGCATTCGTAAAAAGTCTCTTTTATTTGTGCGAGGAATTGTTTTGATTCCAAAATTTGCTTTTTTTCTTGGAACTCCACCTACTCGAATGATTTCATAGCCAGCATCCGCGAAGTGTTTAAAAGCAAAACGATCAAGTAAAAAAGAAGATCTAAAGTTCAAACTTCCCGCGTAAACTAAAACTTGTTTCTTTTCTGGAATTTCCTTATAAGACTCAATGCCAATTGGGAATAAAGAGTTACGCACAACGTCTTCAAATTCATTAAACATATGGGGAAGTAAATCATGTGGAAAATAATTATACCTCTCCTGACCAAAATGATCAATTAAAATGATTGTCTTATGTTGAATCTCAACTGGGATTTCCATATCTCTATGATCGATAATAAATAAATCATAGTCTTTATTTTCCGGAAGAACATACGCACAAGATACATTGTAGCCGGAACTTTGAAGACTAACGGACAAAGTCTTACACCTCTCATAATGTCCAGAACCATATTCCTTAGGTTCTGCAAATAAAATAAAGATTCTATTTTTCTTCTGATCATTGTGAGTTACCTTAAATGTAACTTGATTTACATTTTGATTGATTTGAAAAAGTTCTTTTTCTTTTTGATAGAGCTTAATAACATCCTTGACTCCAAAAAAAGGATTTTTAGGAGCTAACTTATTGTAAACCTCTGTGCAGAGTTTATAATCCGACTCTTCATCAATTGTAAGACGAATCTTACTACAAATTTCAATTTCTTTTGTGGATAGAAGTGTATGAAATTTTTCAAAACGAAAACTGCCTGACTCTTTTAAATGTAAACTTACATGCTCTCGATGCTTTGGTTCTAGTCCAGTAGGTAATTCTTTCTCGATAGAACTCATTTTAAAAATCTCAACACCCATTCCAATCGGAAGTCCCTGAAAAGAAGCAATCTCTAAATCAGGAACTTCGAAAGCTTCCATAAGCAATTCTAAATATTCCAAGTCAATAAATGGATTATCTGCGGTTAGTCGTATAACGTATTCTGCCTTGTATTTTTTAGATGCTTGAATAAAACGATCTCGCACATCGTCTTCTGATCCTTCGAAGTATTGAATAGAATTCTTTTGAGCATAGTCTATGACTTCCACGTCACCCTTTGGAACAAGTAATACAATATTCTCACTTGGAATTACTTTTTTAAGTCTTTGAATAATATGATTCAAAATAGTGTCATTAGATTCGGGTGGAATCGTCTTTAAGACCTTTTTAGGGAAACGAGTCGATGTGCTTCTAGCTTGTATAAAGGCAAAAAATTCATGCATTGAAAGTATACCATTCATCACAATTGAGACAAGGAGCCATTGTCTTGTCGTGATTTCCTTTAAGAGATTCTGTAAAAATTCGCATTCCTTTTTCCCAAATCGTAAAGATCGACTCGGTGTTTAGGTTTCCTATTGGATGATTGAAGTCTTGTCTACAAATGGCAACATTACCATCTGAATTGATATAAACATCTCGATTTAGATGCCAACAAAATTCGCGATGAATTGGGGTCAGATCACTCACCCTCTTTTCGGGCATCAGTCCTGCATAACGATTGTACTTCTGTAAAATTACATTTATTCCCTTTTTCTCAAAATGATTAAAATAATTTTCAATTTCTTCTTCTACTTCTTTCATCTTAATCATTTGGACGTGTAAATTACTAGGACTCATTACACTCGATAGATGAGAAATTTTCTCCAAAATATCATTTGGGTTTAATTCCGATTGATAAATAGATTTATACTGATTGGAATCAAGGGTTGTTAAATTTATGATTAGATTTAATTTCTTTTGGTTTTCCCCTGCTAACTTTAATCCTTCTTTGAGTGAATCTAGATTTGAATAAAGAGCAGTTTCTAAAATCAATTCTTTGGTGTGCGGATAATTTAAAATAGCCGCTAGAATAGAACTAAAATCAGGATGCAAAAGAGGCTCTCCCATTCCACCGAAACAAAATGTAAGAGGATAAGGAAAACTTGATTCTAAGTCTTTTAAAAATTTTTCCACAAACACAAGACTCATTAGCTCTCCATCTCTTTCATTCGAAATAAATTGCCGAGGGCAAAAACTACATTTATAGTCACATCCTCTGTATATTTCCATCTCGATATAAGAAGGAAACAATCTAAATCCATTTGGATTTTCTAAGATCATAGTAAGAAGTTCTTTGTATTCTAAGTCTGGATTCTTTTTTAGAAAAAAATCGGAAGTTTTTAGGGATCTAGGATCGGAAAGAGAAAAATCTAGTCGGTATTGTCTTAGATCTGGTTCTTGAAAAAATATTTCTACATCGTAATTATTTAAATTTTTCACTAGATAGTCATGCACAGTTGCCGGAATTTTCTCTGGAAGAGTAGATACAAATTCTCTAGATACAAAAAAAGGAACAATTCCTTTGGGTAGATTTTCGCTATAGGAGTATTGAGCTAAATACCGAATATGTCTTTGGACTAACGTCTGTGTTAATTCAATGCTTATCAGAGGAGAAATTCCTATAAAATAAGCAAAGAATGTTTCATCAAAATCTGCATCACCCGAAATAGATTCTGGTAATTTCTCAGTAACTGCAAATAAAAAATCGCTTTCTGTGTTTACTTCGATCAAAATTATATTGGATCGATTTGAAAATCGGAAATTAGAATATATGGGTAGATTCGGAAAGAGTAGATCTAACTTTCGAAAAAAAGTATCTATAAAAAAAGAAGAATCCGAGATTTCTAAGATATGTTTTTGTTCTGACGTTAGGAAAATCGCAACAGAAGATACAGAAAAATCAAATGGTTTCATGGTGAACCCGCATCAATTTTATTAAAATTAAACGATTCATCTGGAGCTTCTAGTTTGTTTTCTGCTATGTATTCTTTGTCATAAACGGTAATTAAAACTTCTTTTCTTCTAGTTAAAATCCAATCATCAAAGGAGGAGTCAATTCGTTCTCTCTGAATAATCTCTTGGATATTTCTGCGAATTGTTTCGAGAGGCGTTGGACGCTTTCCCTCCAAACGAACAATACAATAACGTCTACGATCATCAATGTATGCATCCGAAATCTTTCCGTCATCTAAGCGTCCAAGAACATTTACTAAATAAGGACTCTTATTAAAAATTTCAAAAGTAGGAACCCAATCATTGATACCTTTTCCAGCTGCTTGGTTTCTAGGTCCACTTGCGATGAGCGTGAATGCATCTCTATCTTTACGTGCTTCTTTTTTGATACTATTGATTTCACTTGAGATGCGTTGTTCTTCTTCTACAGAGCCATTTTTAGGTGTAAGACAAATTTCACGGAATTTAATTTCAAAACCAACTTTTGGTTTATTCGCATTGTACCATGCTTGGACTTCTTGATCAGAAGGAGGTTTAATGGTAACTCTAACTTGTAAGAGTTGCCCTCTTTTAATTTGATAGGGCAAGTCATTGAGCCAAATATCAAAAGGTAAACCAGTTCTCTCTGAAATTAATTTTTCAAATTGAGCTCGATCATTTACACCACTTCCTTTCATCATCCGATCGATTTCGGCTTCTACATTTTTCTCATTGGCTTGAATCGATTCTTCATCTGCTGTTATATCAATGATGGCTCTTGCAATTAAAAAGTCTAAAACCTGTGTTCTGAGAGATCCTTTCGGTGGTTTACTCCCAGGCTTTTTTTGTTTTTGAAGTGCTTTAAAAATTTCCTCTCCTCTTTCAAAGTCAAGTTGGGAAATAGATGTCTTCCCTACAATAGCAAGAATACGATTAATAGATTCAGGAGCAGGAACTAGAAGAGATAAAAAATTAACTAAGAGAAAACATAGAAAAAATTTATATCCAAATCTAGAAATTTTCATAGAATTATGTTATAGAGAAGGTATCGTTTTTTTCAATTGTTTTTTAAGTACTGCTTAGATTATCAAAACGACTGTATTCGGGAGTGAAAGCTAGAGGAAAGTTCTTTGTTTGTCCAGCTCTGTTTTTTGCGATTATAATTTCTGCTTTGTTCTTTTGGTCTTCAGGAATTTCATCTGGGTCTTTTACTTTATCTTCTCGATAAATAAAGGCAACAATATCAGCATCCTGTTCAATCGCTCCAGATTCCCTTAAGTCAGAAAGTTGGGGCTTTTGTTCTTTGGATCTTTGCTCTACCGCTCGAGACATTTGGGAAAGTGCAATGATAGGACAGTTGGCTTCTCTTGCCATCTGTTTTAAATTTCTAGAAATAGAAGCAACCTCTTGTTGTCTTCCTTCTTTGACCGCTGGATCATTCATGAGCTGCAAGTAATCTACTACAATTAAAGAAAGCGGCGTAGTAATAAGCAATTGTCTTACCCTACTTTTAAACTCCCAGATGGTAAGAGCACCCGAATCATCAATCCAAATCGGAGCGGAGGTTACTTTGATAATAGATTCTAAAAGTTTTTTTTGGTCGCTTGGATGAATTGCACCTGTCTTTAAACTATTCGAATTAATTCTAGCCTCTGCACAAATCATCTTAATGAGTAATTCCATGCGCCCCATCTCAAGAGAAAAGATAGCTACTATCTTTTTTTCTTTTAGAGCAACGTTAGATGCTATGTTTAAGGCAAATGTTGTTTTCCCAAGACCAGGTCTTGCTGCAATGATGATTAATTCGTGAGGTTTCAGACCAGTAGTTACTTCATCGAGTCCATCAAAGTGAGTTCTAAGTCCACTCGTTGCACCTTTGGTCTCATACATTTTTTGAACGTAATCAATTAAGTCTGACTTATCATCTTTTACTAATTTTAAACCTCTCGCTTGCACCTGCCTAGAGATCTTGGCAAGATCACTTTCGATTCGAGTAAAAAGCCCTTCATTGTCTTCTTTTTCTGCATGAACTTCTTCAATAGAATCACGGAGAACTTTTATATATTTTCTTCGGTCCGAGTATTTTTTGATACGCTTTGCATAATAGGAAATCGGTTGCACAACAACGGTATCTCGGTAGAGATTAAAAATATATTCCTGATCTTTGGCTTCGTCTCTGAAACGAGACATTTCTTTTAATTGGTTTGTCAGTGAGATAGGATCTACAGTGATCGATGCATCAATGAGTTCCTGCATAGATGCATACATTCTTTTGTGGAGATCGTGATAGAAATCCTCCGGTTCAATGTATAATTCCAAAGAACCGGGAGATCCCTTTAAAAGTATAGAAGCTAAAAAAGCTTTCTCAGATTCTAACTCATAAAGTGGATCTGGATTCATAGAAAATTATTCTGATTTTTCTACCTTAATTTTTAGTTTTGGGTTAATACCTTCAGCAAGTTTGACTTTTGCTTCATAACTACCAAGTGCTTTGATATGCTCAGCAACTTCAATCTTGCGCTTATCGATATCAATTCCATCTTTTTTGAGAGCATTTGCGATATCAATTGCAGTAACAGATCCAAATAGTTTATCGTTCTCTCCAACTTTAACAAGAATTTGCACTTCTTTTCCTTCGATAGACTTTGCAATTTCTTGCATAGATTTAACACGCTTCTCTTTTTTGATAGCAGCGAGTTTTCTTTGGTGTTCGATTACCTTTGCAGATCCTTCATTTGCACGAATTGCTAATCGATTTGGAAGTAGATAGTTTCTTGCATATCCATCTGCTACTTCTTTTTGATCACCTGCTTCGCCTAAATTTGTAACATCTTTTTGTAAAATAACTTTCATCGAATGACTCCTTATATTACTCTAAATGGTAAGAGAGAAATAGATCTTGCTTTTTTGATTTCACGAACTAATTGTCTTTGGTGCTTTGCACAAGTTCCTGTGATTCTTCTTGGAAGAATTTTACCACGGTTTGTAATGAATCTTTCTAAGATATCTACTCGTTTATAATCTAAACTTGCTGCGATTGTTTTGTCTGCGCAGAATTTACAAACTTTACGTTTGTATTTAGCATTTTTCTTAGGAAACTTCTCGCCATCTTTTCCTCTGAAGTTTTTATCATCATCTTCATCGTCTTCATCGCGTTTGCTGTAAATCTTTTCTTTCATTTGATAATCTGGTTGAATGTCTTTCATTTCTTGTTCTGACATAGTAATAGTCCTTTTAATAGTTTAGTTTTTAAAAAATTGAATCATCTTCGTTGATATCGGATGTATAACCTGGATCATAGCTTTCAACTGGCATTTCTTGCGGATAAGATTGATTAGCCGAAGAACTCGAACCAGCACCACCTAATAATTGGAAATTCTCCACCCGAATTTTGATCTTGCTATTTTTCTTTCCGTCTGGTGCATCCCAAACTTGTTGTTGCAAACGTCCTTCAATCGCAATCTGTTTGCCTTTTGTAGCATATTGCTTTAGAACTTCTGCTAATTTGCCCCATACTTCACAATCAAAGAAATGAGTTTCTTCTCTTTTTTCTCCGTTTGCGGTATACACTCTGTTATTTGCTATACTAAAGTTGCAAACAGAAGTATTGGAAAGAGTTTTAATCTCTGGATCACGGGTGAGTCTACCAATGAGGGTGACTCGATTCAGGTCATTTGCCATACTAGGAACGAATGACGAGTGATTTTAATATGTTTTGGTTGAGCATGAATTCGCGCTCAATCTTTTCGATTGTTTTTGCATCGGCTTTACATTTGATGTGGCTGTAAAAACCAGATTCATGACCAGAAATGGAATACCAGAGTTTTTTGATTCCCCAGTCTTCTTCGGAAGTGACTTCAGCAGAATATTTAGTTAAAATATCCTTAATCGCTTTTTTAGTTTCATCTATAATAGATTGAGATCCCTCAACTATGATAGACGTAATTTCATACGCTCGCATAATTTTCTCCTTTGGGTTAACCCTTAGTTCTGTTCTAATTCAATTTTTGCGAAAAATTGAGACAGTAAGGGTAGAAGCTTTTGAATTTATACCAGACTAAAACGGTCGGGCTTCGCGTCAAGGAGTTTGAAAGCATTTGGAGGATGCGGTGGATAAAGAGCAAAAGGATCGACTTCTATTCTTTTTTTGGGATTTCAGCCTTCAGCCCCCTGCTACTCAAGTGGTCAAATTCACAGCTAATTTAACCACTTACAAATCATTTTTACAGTTAAACATATATATTTAACCACGGATAGACACGGATGAACACAGATAAATGCGGATGGTTTTAATAATTATTATTTTATCCGTGGCAATCTTTTAAATTTTCTGTCACATCGAAATTACGTTATTTATTTCCATTCCTATTTTTCTTCCCGAACTTCGACACTTCCATTCGGATTCAAACGAAGAGTAGAAAGGATAATTAAAAATGCTCTGATATTGTTTTGTATTGAAAGCCAAAAAAGAATTACAGATAACTCTTTCCAGATGCATCTGTCCAACCTGTTTTAGAAAGTTCTTTTACTTTATTGCGAAGCCAAGGCTCGGCTGTGCCATGCGCCGTTAGATAGTGACTATCGTTAAAAGAAATAAGAAAATCAAGATT
Source organism: Leptospiraceae bacterium (assembly GCA_035345875.1). Taxonomy (GTDB): domain Bacteria; phylum Spirochaetota; class Leptospiria; order Leptospirales; family Leptospiraceae; genus UBA2033. Next base: position 31,329 of record DAORDH010000047.1, read on the forward strand.
TTTATTTGTGAGATAGAATACATATCCATCAAATTCTGAAAGAAACTTTGTGAAGGATTGATTTTCATGAAAAATATTGATAGTTGGGTCATCAACTGTATCAAAAAAAAGATAGAACTCATCTAATAATAAAAATTCATCGAGCCATTGCCATGCATTTCTATCACATACAGAAAAATCAGAACCAACAGTAACTTCCCAAAGCGTTCTAAAATCCTGACCACCAGTAAATTTTCCCAGAATATTTTTTCTAAATAGAATAGATTCAAGCGGAGTCATTTCATCCAGCTTGAAACCTGTTGTTTGTAATGTTTCAGCGATGCTTTCTTTTACAAAATTTCTCATTCTACTTTCCTAAAAAAGGGAACACATTCTAAAAAAATATGCCCCGTAGTTGATTGCCTTTACCTTGCGTTTTATAGCCAATATGAAAAACATCCGGTCCTCTTCTTGTATGTGGAGCATCGATACTTACTTCCGCTCCTTTCGGACCCTTCCAATAAACTACCCCCGACTTACCATTTATATCTTTTGCCCATTCCTTTGGTTCAAAACTAGTCTTATCAACACCAGTTCTTCGAAATGCTTCTGCCAATGCTTCCTCAAAAGATTTACCAGAATTTCTCCAATCTAAATCACTTTCTTGAATTCTTCTGTTTTTATTTTTGGTTCTACTATAAAATTCATTAATTAAATCTATTTTTTCTATTTATTCTTTCAAGTATGTTTTGGTGTCCGAATTTAATAGATATTCTTTTTAGGATTCTATAAACAATTATACGTTATGCATTTATAATTCTTCTTCACCACGAAGAGCACAGAGGGTTTACAAACTTCGCGATCTTTCGTGCGTTCCGCCCGTTTGCCACTTTTACATTTCATCTAACTGTGACTTGTTGAATATTTAAATTAGTCAAACCGTGAGAGGCATTTCTTATAGAAAATGTAGAACCACCGTCAGTCGATATACCAATTCCCGAATTGGTTCCCACATAGATAGTTCCGTCCGCATAAACAAACACAGAACTGACAGAGTTACTAGGAAGACCATTGGCTGTAGTTCTTGTAGAAAAACTAGAACCTGCATTGGTTGATATCATAAGTCCACTTGTAGATGCTACATAGATCACATTGGATACAACTTGGACTTTGTTCGCTGCAACAGCACCAGTTCCGGAAAGAGAAAAGGATGTGCCACTATTGGTAGAGATATACAAACCACTTGCAGTCGCCGCATAGACATTTGATCCAACCGCATAAATTCCACTGACTACAGCAGCAGGAAGAGAACTATTTCCACTATTTCTCTTTGTAAAATTTGCACCACCGTCAGTCGAAATAGAAACTCCATACGAGGAAGAAAATCCATTCGCTATGTAAACATTCGAACTAGTTACATAAATATCATTTACATAATCTGAATCTAAATAGGTAGTCCCAAATCTTTGTGTAAAACTAGAACCACCATTCGTTGAATAATAAAGTCCACCGCCTGTATTATAAACTCCAACGTAAACTAATCCAGGAGTATTACTAAATACAGAAAAATTTTGTAAGCCATTAAGCGATGCATTTAAAAAAGAAAAAGAAACTCCATTGTTCGTTGATACAGAAATTCCTCCTGTGCAACTATTCGAATTATTTGCTGCATAGATAATTCCAGAAGAATCGACAGACACTCCATTTTGAGTATTACACCCAAGTCCATCTGTAGTTGTTTTCATTGTAAAACTCGCACCACCATCGGACGAGATGGCAAGACCTCCTCCAAAGGTTGCCGCGTAGACGATAGGCAACACAGTGATAGAGATCACTACATTGATTGAACCTGAAGAATTCGCAACTGTGACTGTATAATTGGTAGCTACTTGTGATACGGTCGGAGTCCCAGAAATGGTTCCATTTGTTGCATTGATGCTAAGACCAGAAGGAAGAGAAGGAGAAACTGTGATAGAAGTAGCCGTTCCAGTCATGGTAGGCATTACAGAAGCTGCGATTGTTCTTCTGAACAAAAGAGAAGTTCCTGTTGATCCAGACACAAGTCCATTACTTGTTCCATTGTAGGTAAAATTAGAAGGGGGCGTTGAGGCATTCAAAGTAGAAGAATTAGAACTTGAATTAGACAAATTCCCAGAGAGCATAGAAAAAATATATAATCCGTTTCCCCTCATATCAAAGTTAGATTTCTTAGCTTTCAAACAGTTTAGAGAAAAGAAAAGAATTAGGCATATATAAAATATATTTTTATAATTTAGTTTCATAATAGTTCAACCTTAATAAACAAACGAAAACACACTCTTTTGCAATTTTAGGTGTTCGTTTACAGCGATTATCCACATTATTTTTTAGTAGATTCTGAGAAAAAGCAGAAAAAATTATGAATCCAGTAAAAGAATTAAATAATAAATTATTTCTGAATAGCTTCTTTCCTCTACTCTTTGCTTTTTTTCGGGCGTCCCGGTCCTCTCGCGTGTAAAGGAAATTAGCTATCCTAAGCAGCGCATAATACTATTCTGCCGTCAGGCTTTCGGCTACTATCAATAAATTGCGACTTACTGCATAGCAATAGACTTCTAGTGCTATGCAATTTATTGATACCGCCTCAATCCTTAACGCGGGGCTTGGTTGTGCTAGAAAATCCTTTATTAATTTTTTCTTACCTAGAAAGCAAAGAAATCTTTGAAAGTATAAATAATTTGCCATAATTCTTACTTCATTCTGCATTTTCTTCAACCTTAGGATTTAGCAATTCAACTTTCATATTTCGATAGAAATACATTTGAAAAGGACGCTTCCGAAGTGGAAAAAAAAATATCCCACCAAAGACCATGGCAATTCTAGTACGTATTGGTATTGGTATGGCTTCTGAAACACCAATTTGAATCAATGTTGTGCGATTCTTTATAATCTTCACTTTAGGACAACTGGCAAAATTTTTATATAAATAATTCTGCGTTTCACTTTCACAAAGCGAATTATATGGAGTTACAACTCTCTCTTTTGGCATCCTTTTTACTATATTTGTAAAACCAAATTGAAATAGGAAAGATTTTTCTTCTTGGTCAATTAATTTATATTCTTTTCTTTCGGATTCAAGTGCTAAATAATATTCTCCCTCTTTTATATAGAAATTATACTCTCTGTTACCTTCCATATACTCAAGTGTCTTTTGCACTTCTGGTTCATGAATTGTTGGTTCTGCTGTCTCTTTTCCAGTTGGTAACAAAAGCGGTAATGGAGCATAACTTTCCCAAGACATTTGATATTTTGTTTCAGGAAATCTTCTAGTAATTTTAATATCTACATTTTCATAAAAAACAGATTCTTTGGAAATAAATTTTACTATCAGTCGTCCGCTACCAACAAACTGATCACTAAATCCAATGTTAGAATTATTTATTTCATTTATTGTATTTTGGCTTGTACAGTTAAGAAATATTAAAAAATAAAAAAATATGATGATTATCTTTTTCATAAACTTTTTATCGAACAATGTTGTATATCATTAAGCATTCCCTGAGCACCCGGTCCAATCAATGTGTTAGTATTAGCAATAACATTTATTCCAGCCACTGCAACGGTAGATGCTGGACCTGCTAAACCTGTTTCACTTGCTATTAATGCAGCGATCCTGCCTGCAAGACTTGGTGATGCCAATCCTGCCCCCTGATCAAAAATTAAGAACGCTGCAACATCATATGCCGCCCAAATAAAAAAAGCGGTCTCAACTCCAGCTCGAATGCAATACCTATTTCTAGTAAAGGCTGTCTTTAAGTAATTATTGTATTTCTTTTGAATCCTACCTATACCAGTTCTATAGAATTGATCTAAAGGCGAATTTCTATGATGGTATTTTCCAAATAATAAATTGCTATAAGTATGTGCTGCATTTTCTGCTCCGTGACTTGCCCATTTAAAACCACCCGGTATTGCATGGTTATTAAAATGATTAATGTCATGGGCTGCTCTTTGAAACGCATGTGCGACATCTGCTAAAGCATCTCGTTGCGAATATCGATGGTGCCTAGGATAGGTTATCTGAAGGTCTCCCAGTCTTTCCGTTCTGTTTTTAGCATTTTGCATACCTGCCACCGCAAGTGCTGCACCTTCAAGTCCCCCACTATCAAAACCAACTGCGGCAACAGTTAAATAATTCAATTGCCTCTCTTGATCTCCATTCTGACGTTTATGCCCACTATCGTCTCCAAATCTCACCGGATTCCCTTCCACATACATATACCGATTCATACCCATTGTTCGATCTGTAAATACCATACTATCTGCTTGTAAGAATCTACCAATCATCCTATCATAGTATCTCGCTTTGTAATACATTAACCCAGACTCTTTATCTTCTTCCTGACCAGTGAATTTAAACTTAGATATATCAGGACCAGAGGAGTCAGTTCTATCTATCTCACCATACGGTTTGTAAGATATATGGGACTTACCACCGTTATTCCCTCCAGCTATTAAGTTACCACGACCGTCAGTTATCATCGTTATACTACCCAAATGATCTGGATGTAAAAAGAACATTCCAATTACTGGAACTATTGACGATCCACCGCCACCACCAGAGGAACCTGATCCATTCGAAGGGTCATCTACACTCTGTGTATTTCCATTGATTCCACTTGCAAGTAGTAACCACGGCGCATTTCCTTTCGTCTTTCCTCCTACAAACCCGCACTGTGTGAAGGTAAATAAAATTGCTATTGTTAATAACGGTGTTACGGATAATGTGCGTTTGGCGAACCAAGAATCGGTCGCTGAGCTTGTCGAAGTGACAATACTCTGACCAATTCCACTAGTTGTCATTTCGATAAACTCAATGACCGTTTTTTTATTACTGAATAAATAAACCAAATACAACACCACAACCAATAGTATCCAAACAAACACGTCATACTCGACAGTGTATATTACACTTGCTACTTTCACCGCACCTTTTAAATAATAAAACTTAGCTGTATTCTTGTAATAATCAAAACAAGAACCTGCGACATTAGAACATAAGAAACTTTTTAGAGAAAGATTGGGGGGGGAATCATCTCCTTTCGCAAAGGAGAGTATTCCTGTAGATAAAGCAACATCGAAAAGATTAGAGGATTTACTACCATTAGAAGCATCTGTTATTAAAGCCGCATCATTCCTTGTCATCTGACTGAATGTATCACCATACAAGCCTTTGAAGTATAACGTATGTTTATCCCCTTCTCCTGGTGTGCGGGTTATTTCGTATAATGAGCCTGCACTGAGCCCGTCGAATGTGTCAAAGCTATATGCAACGACTCCACTTGTCTTACTTGTCTTACTTGTCTTCTTAATTCTATTTCCAGTTGAATCATAAAGATAAACTAATTTATCTCCTCCAGCAGTATCTATTTGCTTTAGCTTACCCTGCGAGTTATAACTCATCGCATCACCATTTCGACTAATCATATTACCCGCTTCATCATAAGAATAATTAAATGTTCCTGTTGATGGGCTAGTTACAGCAGTAACTGCATGTTTATGATTTGCATCTCCATAGGCTAATGTGAAGTTACCTCTCTGGGTTAGATTCCCATTATCAGAATAAGTATAATTCTCAACTCCATACTTTCCGGTTGCTTTAGTCAAACGATTCTGCGCATCGTAAACAAAATCCTGTGTTCGTCCATTCACGATTGTGTCTGCAATCTTTGTAATATTATTCTTCTGGTCGTATGTATACGACTCCGCATTTTCAATATGTCCACTCGCTAGCTTTGTCACAAGTCCGATTGGTCTGCGTTTAATTGGATCGTATTGAATTTCCATCTTTACGCCATTACCAGTCTCGCGGATAATCTTAAATTGCCCGTCCTCTATCACAGGTCCTCGGTAAGAACCTACAGTGTAACCTTTCGAGCTACCATCCGCAGTATCCATAGTGATTCCACTGAAATGTCCAGTCGTCGCATACTTCTGATATACCTTTGTTCCATCTGGATAAGTAGTAGACGCAAGTCTATTCTGCAAATCATACTCTCTTCTAAAGATAATTTCTAGATCATCTATCTTTCTCTTCTGGTAAATTCGATTTCCCTTGATGTCATAGGCTAATTCTAATTTACCAGCAGCATCTACTACAGTCGTCAATCGACCTAGCGCATACTTCGCTTGTCCCCCCTCATCGTAGGTTAATACTGTATTACCCTCTCCGTTACTGTAACTTACACCCGTCGGTCTATTCAAGTTGTCATAAGTAAATGTAGTTGTGATATTTCTTGCATCTGTTTGTGTCTTGATATTTCCAACTAGGTCATAAGTATAACTTGTTGTTCCAGAATTTTCATCAGTCACAGATTTTCTTCTACCTGCATCATCATATACAGTTGTAGTCGCTCCACTCATTGCATCTAATACTTTTGTCACACGCGAAGCTGCATCATATTGATAACTAATTGTCAATCCGTCTATCGTTCTTGATAGAGTTTGCCCTTTCGCATTTTTTACTAAATCTTGTGATTGGATTAGGCTTGCATCACTCGCATAGGTCTGGGAAGATTCATTAAACCCATTATAAGAGATTGTTGTATACCTGCTATCTGGATGATCGATTCGGTTTACATAACCTTCATATGGATTGTATGTGTAAGTTGTATACACAGGTGTTTCTAAGGTTTCTAGATACGGATTGGACTTTCTATAAACTTGACCTTTCGCATCATACTCTGTTGTCTCTACGATTGAAAGATTTTGCACACCAGGTGATTCTTTTCTTATGCTTCTTCCTAATAAGTCATAGTATTCACTTGCTGTTGTTTCTCCTCCGTCTGGGTTTAATACATTGGGCGTTCGGCGGACTATGTGGATAAGCAGAATTAAACGCATTAAGAAGAGATACTCAACGTAATGCGCCGGCAGGCTGTCAGCTACGGTCAATAAATTGCCATTAGCCGCATACATGGAAATGTAAACGAATATGCAATTTATTGACCACGCTTCCATCCTTAACGCGGGGCTTTGGTGTTGGTTTGCGTTATTCATTTGTGTTCCGTTGCTTTTATCCTTTTTAAATTCTGCTCATTAATTTTTTGATGCATCACTTATATTACCCGTTCTCTTTCAAACTGCATTAATGATCATCAGACTTAAAATAGTCCTTCTTATCGATAGCTCGGACTTTCTTATCTAATTCAGTTAAGCAGAATACATTACCAATGAATTGATTTTCCTGATTTCCATTAGCAATGCTTCTTGAAATTAAAGCGCACAAATTAGCCTCTTTTTGTGCTTTACGAAGTTCTTCCGTCCGATTGAGACAAGAAAACAAATAAAAAATCATTGGATAGATAAATTTTTTTCTCATAATTAATCCCTATCCTTTATGTATTCGTTAAGACAATGAACAAAACCAAACGTTTGTAAATCTTGATCTCCAGAAAAAGCTACTCTTGATGCATAAGTACAGCCAAGAGCCTTAATATAGGCGCGATGTTCTTGAATTTTTTGATATCTAACGTCGCCCAGTTTTGAACCCCTACATAAAAAAAGGACACGATTTTAGGCTTCCAAAAGGAGACTAAA
>DAORDH010000048.1:0-35880 GCA_035345875.1 Leptospiraceae bacterium
TAAGAATTCCAAGAGTTTTATCTCGTTTTTCTAGATTTCGATTCCAGATTCGATACTATATGAAAGAATTTTCTAAACATCTTTTGATAGTCCAAGTGGGAAAATTTTTTGAATTGTATGGAGCTGGCTTAGAAGAGGTTATTCCCTATTTGCCTTTTAAACCCCGTTATAGAGGACAAATGAAAACGTTTGGAATACCAATAAAGAAAAGCAAATATGCAAAAAATTATTTGAAAGATATTTTAAAAATATGTAAACGAAAATATATAACATATCTAATTTTAACTCAATCGGATGAGCAAGCGGAATCTGTAAAAATTCGAATGCCTCGGTATCAGCAACAATTAATCCACCCCATACAACTGGAATTATTTAATAATTCGCAAAAATTTTATAAATATAGGAGAAACAAAAATGTTTAAAAAAAAAATAATTAGCAATGTTTCGTTTACGCTACTATTACTTCTACTTGCAAAGCAAATAGCCGCTACTCCCTTTACAGATAATGGAGATGGGACGATTAAGGATAGTGCTTCAGGGCTTGTATGGCAGAAGTGTAGCAGTGGGCAAAATGCGACTACCTGCTCTGGAACGGCGACGGCTCTAACATGGGCAACTGCAATTACTGCGTGTAATTCTCTAAGCCTTGCAAGTAAAACTTGGAGACTGCCAAATCGAAATGAATTGCAAAGTATCGTTGATTATACAAAAACCTCAGCGCCAATGATTGATGCAACAGCCTTTCCTTCTACTCAGTCCTCTTATTGGAGTTCTACTACCTACGCGCCTTTTACTAGCTTTGCGTGGTACGTCTATTTCTCTGTTGGCAATGTGCTCAGCAACTTTAAGACTGATATCTATTATGTGCGTTGTGTGTCGGGACCGTGACTTGGTTATTGGGTCATTTGGTTATTTTCTTTTAGTTTGATTTTTAATCGAAATATTTACGTTATGCGAAAGTGTATTTGTTTAAAATTTAATTTAGCGAATAATGCGGATTATTCGGATGTATGAGAAACCGCGAATTTCATCATTAAATGAAGGCGACGTCGCGTGACGTCGCCTTCAATCATTCAACCGCACCGAAATTCTCAAAAACGAATATATATTCAAAGTGATTTATTTTGTGAGACTTTCTTGTTGGATTTACATTTTACCCAAAAATTAAAAAACCTTGCAATATTGGGTTACAAGATTAAGAGGATAAAAAGAATTCAATAAATTGCTTGCCTTCTTATTTCTTCTAGCTATAGTAACCGTATGGAAGCCTCTAAATTACAAATTAACTATAAAGAATTACTTTTTAAAATTTCTTCTTTTCCAGAAGAGACGACTCGACAATTATTAGAGTATATTGATTTTCTTTGGGAAAGACATAGTCCTGCTGTGGACGGGTTATCGGAATTAGATAAAAATGAATTAGACAAAAGAGTTAAAAAATATTTTCAAAACCCCGAAACAGGTTTTTCTCTTAGTCAAGTTATCAGTAGACTAGAAAAAGATTTAGGAGAAAAATTAAGTTAGTCCATGCATCAGGCAATTTTTACAGCAGAGGCTAATCAGGAATTGCGGGAAGCAATACTTTGGTTTGAAAATCAGTAGAAGGGTGTTGGAAAAAATTTAGCCAATGAGGTTATAGATAATGTTCGTAAGTTAGAAGCAAAACCAGATGCATATTCTTCCGATGATAAAGGTCTACGCAAGACCGGTTTGAAATCTTTCCCTTATTTTATCTATTATCTTTTCAAATCGCCAATAGTGTTAATTATTGCAGTCTGGCATAAGAGTAGATTAACGGATGCTGTTGAAGAAAGGGCTAGTAAAATCATTGTTGATAAGGATGAAAGCTGAAAATATATTTCCCTGGCAAAGAATATACTAGAAGTTTGGAAAGAAATTTGCAAGTAAAATTTATTTAGTGAATAATGAGGATTATTCAAAAGAAGTATGATTGAAAGTGAGGTCACGTGACCGCGCATTCAATTTTAAGCGCAAAATAAAAATTACCCGCACTAGAACGGTTTTCTAATCCTCACAAAATTATATTCAATTACGCTGAATGAAAAACGCATTTGCTCTAGATTATCTTGGATTGTATTTAACACAATGGATGCTTTGGTTTCACTTGGTAAACCGCTTAGGCGAATTAGGATGCGTCAACACTTTCATCAGCGACAAAGTGCATTATGCCGCCGAATAAACTACTTCATTTTTTATCAGAAGCGAAGCGTAAAGCAAACAGGCATTAATTGAGACTTGATTAATTTTGGGGTAGGCTAATAGTAATTGTTCGATCGTTTCACCAAGTGCCAGTTTTTCAAGAATTAAGTCTACTGGAATTCGCGTTCCCTTTATAACTGGCTTGCCAAACATAATTTTAGGGTCTCTTGTAATATATTCTTTAACGTCCATCGTAATAATTAGTATGTTGACAATTGAAGGAAAAAAGCAAGTCAAATTAGATAAGCGGAAACTAAAAGAAAATACTAGCAGAATGCTTAGCGTTCTAAATAAAACGAACTCCAAAAAAAGATTGATTCTTGTTGCATAGAACTTATATTATAGATAGGACTGATTTAATTATACAAATTCCAGAGACTGCATTTTCTATCACCCGCTCAGATAAAGAATCTTTTGCCAAAGAACTATTGCTTGCAGCTGCAATGAAATGGTATGAGATGGGTAAAATTTCATCTGGAAAAGCAGCTAATTTGGTTGGTATGAACCGAGTTGATTTTTTATATAGGCTCAAAGAATATAATATTTCTACCTTTCAATATACAGCAGAAGAAATTTTAGAAGAGTAAAAATTCCTGCATGCCTAATTTTATTTCAAATACATCGCCTATTCTTTATTTATCCAAGATAGAACTTATTGAGAAAAATTACTCACCTTCTGAAAATTTTATTATTCCGAATGGAGTGAAAGAGGAAATTCTATCAGGCACTGTAAACGATTCCGCTAAACAATGGATACAAAATCCTGAAAATAAATATTGTTATGTAAAAAATTAACGACTACGTTTCAACGTAAGAAGCTAAACTCGCAATTAAACCTTGCTTGATTTTAAAATTAAGCAAGGTTAAAAGGAAGGGCGGAGGCTTTTTATGCAAACAATATTGATTCAGGTTACGAATGAAAAAGCATACAAGATACTAGCTGATTTAGAAGATTTAAATTTATTAAAAATCTTAAAACAAATGGATACTATACCCAAAAAGCTTTCCCAAAAATATGCAGGTAAATTAGATTCAACTATTATAGATGAGTTTCAAAAATTTGTTCAAAATGGTAGGAATGAATGGAACAACGCAAGTATCTAATTTAAATGTTTACGCTCTCGATGATGAAGTTGTTGCTGCTATCATTAAAATTCGTAAAAATTACAAGACGAAGTAGCCAGATGCTTTGATTGCAGCTACTGCATTGGTAAACGATTTTATTTTAATTACTCGAAATACTTCTGATTTTAAAAATATTTCTCACTTAAACATTGTTGATGCATATAATTTATAGTAAAAAATTTAATTTAGCGAATAATGAAGATTATTCGGAAATGTATATTCATGGGAAACCCCAAAAGTCATCGTTAAATGAAGGCGACGTCACATAACGTTGCTTTTATTTATAAAACATTCCCCAAGATGCCCATAGCAGAATGATGATAAAATGAGTGGTATTAGTATGGTCTCATTGCGTTTCTGTGCCTATCGTCCTCCCTTCCAAAATCCATTGCTGTTTGATTGCGGAAATCGGAGGCAATCATTTATAAAAACTCCTACTTCCCACTCACTTCTAATTCTTTAATGTATTCCGTGATATAAAGGATTTTCTTTTTTACCTGTCCATCTAGGTAGATTAGATTTTTAGATGGAATTTGAGAATAGAAGGAGAGAGCTTTTTTGAAGGAGGCTCTTGCTAGATCTGGATTATGGCTGATGATATAAAGTTCTGCAATTAATAAATAGACTTCTCCTTTGAAGAGGGGAGAGAGTTTTGCTTCGTGTTCATTCATCTTGGTTTGGAAAAATTCTAGAAACTTTTCTTTTAATAAAAAGTCGACATCTGATAGTTTTATATTTTCGATTAAGTTTAAAAGAGGAACCACATCAAAAAAATCATAAGCGGAATAGAGTTCTAAAGTTTGGAAAAAATATTTCTTAAAATTTGGAATAGTTTGCATTCCAAAAAATGCAGAGATTAGATTAAAATAGGACGGAGCAAAGATTTTATTTTTCTCAATGCTATTGTATGCATATTGAATACTTTCCTGATACTTTGCATTTGTTAGAGCATTCGCACTATCTAAATAAAATTTATAATAATCTTCTTTGATGATATGTGTTGATCGATCTTTTTGATTTACATTCATCAGCCAGTCAAACATATAAAAAGCTTCTTCGGGTGTTACCTCATGTCGCATTCCAGGATAGACTTTTCGAATTGCATATGGATTGTAACGTTTCAAAACCTGGAAGCGATTATCCATTTCTCTTTTGGTGAATGCTTCTCCTTCTCCTGTATCTCCAGAAATAAATAGAATATTTATTTTTCCAGCAGTAGAAATTTGTTTATCGGTTAACGATGTGTAACCCCCAGATAATCCTGCAAAATATCTAAATATATCAGGATTTGTTAATGCTGTTTGTAGACCTTGATTTCCGCCTTGCGAAAATCCAAAGAGAAATACATCATCATACACTTTGTATTTTGTTTTGATGAGTTCTACTAAGTTTAGAATGTATTTATCACTTTTATCGTATCCCCATTTCACTCCATTTCTTCCATTGTCAGTAAAATTTCCATCAGGGCATACGAGGATAATGTTCATATACCGCGAATAGTAGCTAAATGGGTTTACCATTCTACTACCATCGCTGAATAATCCGTGCAATCCTATCGCTAAAATATACTTTTTGTTCTTATTATAATTTACCGGTAAAACGGTTGAATAAGAAATTCCATCTTCATATGTGAAAATATTGTCTAGTTTGATTTGAGCAAAAGACTCATTCGTTATTATAAATATAAAAAATAAAAAAATCTTAAAATAAAGCTTCATTCAAACAATTAATTTAGTTCTGATTTTCTATGCACATTTTTGAAAAAAGGCTTTCCATTTACTTGGATACTTAAGATCTTTCGAATGATCATTTCTTCTGTGATAGAATGCTTTGTCATTACATCATGATCTAAAGAAATTTGTGCAATTGCCATAAATTTAATTAAGCTTTCAGTCTTCTGGGAAGATTCTGGTAGTAATGAATTTACTTCATGAATCAACTCTTTGATCGTATAACGTTCTCCACCAGAGATTTCAGGCATTGGTATCCCTCCGTGATCTGCGGTAACAACCATAATAAATTTATCTCCATACTCTTTTTGTAAAAAATCAAAGAGGAGACCAACTTGTTTATCTGCCTCTCTAAAAGTTTCCTTTGCTTCTAATGACTCAGATCCAAATTGATGGGCTACAGCGTCTGTCGCTTTAATCGTGAGATAAGCTAGGTCAGGAATTCCGTCTTTATGTTTGCCTTTTTCTATAATATGGTTTTTTAAAACCTTGCGAAATAACTCTGCTTGTGATCTTGTTTCCGCAGGATTTCCCATTAATACTCCCCAATACTTTCCAATTTCTTCTAAGCCTTTTACTGAAAATCCTTCCCATCCATCTGGATATTCTTCATTGAAAGTTTTGAGTGGATTGTATTCTGCTGTCTCCGATGGAAGCGAATAATATCTATTATCCGTTACCCATTTGGACTGAGAAGTCGCGAGCCAATAGACTAAATCTTTGTCCCCAATATAGTCTACAGATTTAATCTTTGCCGCTCCATGACCAGCCATTCCAATGGAAGCACGAAGTGCATAGCATTGACTAACTACTTCTGATTCTCCGTGATATTCATTGTCTAGAACATCTGCTAACGTTTCAGTCCAAAGTTCTTCCGGGTTCACTGTGTCTTCTGTTAGTGTATAGATTTCATCTTTTTCAAACTTTCCGTTGGAAAATCGTAAGTAACCATTTGCAATGATTCCATTTTTTCTAGGATAAGCTCCTGTTCCAATGGCGGCATGACCTACAGCGGTTTCTGCATCGATATGCGCGACATGAGCATTTGGAAAATAAGCGGATTCTCTTTTGAGTTTAGAAATCTGAATCGGAATCTCAGGATGTGCTTTGTAATACTGCTGTCCTGCTTGATCTAAGACAACAGTTACAATGATTTCAGGTAAATTTGCATTTGTTCCTGTTTTTAAAATTTGATTGAGTGAGGATGTTTCTACTCCATTTGGATTTCTAATTTTTAGAATTTTTGCGAGAGTAGGAACTATGTGTTGTTGATGAATCGGTTCTGAATATTCCCCTTTTTGAATCCAATTTGGACCATAAAAGATGACTGGAATACTTGAATCATATTCATAGTGAGTAGAATGAGCTGTTCTTCCTGCTAAAATTGTTACTTTATTGTCAGATTCGGTGTATTGTAACTCAGGATTGTTTTTTAAGTCGTCTATCGTTCTACCATAGGTCTTGAGATGACGTATCAAATCGGATTTATCATAACGAACGGTATGTTTAATTTTTATCCAATCTTGCTCTAAAACATTGAATTTATTTGGAGTTAAAAATAAATCAATGTCTTTAGTGGCAGAGCGTTTAATCCATTCTAACTCTAAGTTTTTCTTGCAGCTAACAAGGGAGAGTAGAATGGATAGGAATATAAAATTTCTGAAGTAGTTCACGTATCACTCCTTTAGAGAGACTTAATAATCTAAATAAGGAGAGAGCCACTTTTCTACAATCTGAATTTCCATATTTTTTCGTTTTGCATAATCACTGATTTGATCTTTACCTATTTTTCCCACAGAAAAATATTTAGAATCTGGATGAGAAAAATAAAGTCCACTGACTGAACTTCCAGGCCACATTGCATAACTTTCGGTGAGTTTAATGCCAGTATTTTTTTCCACTTCTAATAAGTCCCAAAGGATTCCTTTTTCGGTGTGATCAGGGCTTGCAGGATATCCAGCAGCAGGTCTAATGCCTCTGTATTTTTCTTTGATTAAATCTGAATTGGAAAGGTTTTCATCTTTTCCAAAACCCCATTCTTCGCGTATATACTTATGCATATACTCAGCAAATGCTTCTGCCAATCTGTCTGCTAACGCCTTTGCCATGATTGAGTTATAATCATCATGCTTTTCTTCGAATAATTTTTCAAACTCATCTGCACCATGTCCAGATGTTACGGCAAAACCTCCAATATAATCAATACGTCCTGAGTCTTTTGGAGCAATGTAGTCGGCTAACGCATAATTGAACTGTCCATCAGGTTTAGTCATTTGCTGGCGAAGTGTATGGAATGTAGTTAGGATCTTAGATCTGGATTCATCCGAATAGACTTCAATATCATCGCCTACACTATTAGCAGGAAACATTCCTACTATTGCTTTTGCAGTGAATCGTTTATTGTCTACGATGTCTTTTAATAATTTTTGAGCATCATTGTAAAGATCGGTAGCTTGTTTTCCTACAACTTCATCTTCCAGTATCTGTGGGAATCGACCTCTAAGTTCCCATGTGTGAAAGAAAGGAGACCAGTCGATGTAAGGAACCAAATCAGAAAGTGGGAAGTCGGCAAATACGCGTTTGCCTATAAAAGATGGCTTGGCTATTTCGTCTGTTGACCAATTGTATTTTGGTTTATTTTTTCTTGCATCTTCTAGACTTAAATTATTTCTCTCTGCATTTCTGTTTAAATATTGTTCTCTAAGTCTAGCTTGTTCCTTTCTTACGTTTTCTGCATACTTTGTTTTTGCTTCTGCATTTAGTAGCTCATTCATTACATTTACAACTCGAGAAGCATCTAAAACGTGAACGACAGGTTCTGAGTATTGCTCTGCAATTTTCACAGCAGTATGTGCAGGGCTTGTGGTTGCGCCACCAATCAAAAGTGGAATTTTAAATCCTTCCCGTTCCATTTCTTTTGCAACATAGACCATTTCATCAAGAGAAGGGGTGATTAATCCAGAAAGTCCAATAGCACTAACGTTATGCTCTCTAGCCTCTTTTAATATTCTATCTGCTGGAACCATAACGCCCAAATCGATTACTTCATAATTATTGCAAGCAAGCACGACACCTACAATATTTTTTCCAATATCGTGCACATCGCCTTTAACAGTTGCCATTAGAATTTTATCTTTTTTGACATTGGATTCACTGGATGCTTTTTCTGCTTCCATAAATGGGAGTAGGTAGGCAACGGCTTTTTTCATTACACGTGCACTTTTTACAACTTGTGGTAAAAACATTTTACCAGCACCGAAAAGTTCTCCGACTACTTTCATCCCATCCATCAAAGGACCTTCGATTACTTCAAGAGTTTTTTTGTAATTCTTTCTTGCCTCTTCTGCATCCTCATCGATGTATTCTACAATTCCTTTCACAAGAGCGTGAGAAAGTCTTGCGGCTACCGGTTCTTTTCTCCAAGCATCGTCTTTTACTTGTGCTTTCTCTCCACTCGCTTTGACTGACTCGGCAAAACTGATTAATCTTTCTGTGGCATCCGGTCTACGGTTTAGGATTACAGCTTCTACAAGTTCCAATAAATCTTTTGGAATTTCTTCATAAACTGTGAGCATTCCCGCATTAACAATTCCCATGTCCATACCAGCTTTGATTGCATGATATAAAAAGACAGAGTGCATTGCTTCTCTCACAGGATTATTTCCTCTAAAAGAAAAAGAAATATTGCTTACTCCACCACTTACTTTTGCATAAGGACAAGTTGCCTTTATTTCTCTAGTTGCTTCGATGAAGTCTAACGCATAATTATTATGTTCTTCGATACCAGTTGCCACAGTTAAAATATTTGGATCAAAAATTATATCACTAGGTGGAAAGCCTACTTTTTCAGTCAATAGTTTATAGGCTCTCTGACAAATTCTGACTTTGTCTGCTTTGGTTGCTGCCTGACCTTGTTCGTCAAATGCCATTACAATTACACTTGCCCCATAGAGACGAACTAGTTTTGCTTGTTCGATAAATTTATCTTCGCCTTCTTTGAGAGAAATTGAGTTAACGATTGCTTTTCCTTGCACACACTTCAAACCTGCTTCAATGACTGACCATTTAGAACTATCGATCATGATGGGAACTTTCGAAATCTCAGGCTCTGATGCCACAAGATTTAAAAACTCAGTCATCAACTTCTCTCCATCGAGTAAGGCTTCATCAAAATTTACATCGATAATATTTGCTCCATTTTGCACTTGTTGTAAGGCTACTGCAAGTGCTCCTTCCATATCTCCTGCAAGAATTAGGTTTTTAAATTTTGGAGAGCCTGTGACGTTAGTTCTCTCTCCAACCATTAGGAATCCTTTATCTTCTGTGATATTTAATGGCTCTAAGCCTGAAAGTCTGGTGACTTCTGCCGGATGAACAGGTTTATGCGGTTTAACATTCTTAACTGCTTCTGCTACGGCGCGAATATGATCCGGAGTAGTTCCACAACAACCTCCTGCAATATTCAACCATCCTTGCACTGCAAAGTCATGTAAATGATGGCCAAAATCTTCAGGCGTTTGATCGTATCCACCAAAAGCATTTGGAAGACCTGCATTTGGATAACAACTAATATGAGTTCCTGCAACGTGTGCTAGTTCTTCGATATATGGTCTCATATCTTCTGCGCCTAACGCACAGTTAATACCAACACTGAGTGGCTTTGCATGGGCAACCGAATTCCAAAACGCTTCTACTGTTTGCCCAGAAAGAGTTCTTCCTGATTTATCTGTGATTGTAACAGAGAGGGAAACAGGAACTCGAAATCCTCTGTTTTTAAAACACTTCTCTATAGCAAAAATTGCTGCTTTTAAGTTTAAAGTATCAATATTTGTTTCTGGTAAGAGTAAATCAACTCCTGCTTCTAAGAGAGCATCTACTTGCTCATAAAAAACATCTACTAATTCATCAAAGGAAACAGCTCGATAAGCTGGATTATTGACGTCAGGCGAGAGAGATGCGGTCTTTGTAGTAGGTCCAAAAGCGCCTGCTAAAAAGCAAGGATGGTCTGGATTTGTTTTCTGAAATTTATCAATAGCAGATCTTGCTACTTTTACACCAGCAATATTTAACTCTCGAACGATATGCTCCATTTTATAATCAGCTTGTGAAATTCTAGAGGAACTAAAAGTGCAAGTTTCAATTATATTCGCTCCAGCTTCTAAAAACTGTAGATGAATGCTTTCGATAATATCTGGTCTAGTGATACAGAGTAGGTCGTTGTTTCCTTTTAATGGATGAGGATGGTCTTTGAATCTTTCTCCTCTAAAGTCTTCTTCGGTCAATGAATACCTTTGTATCATTGTTCCCATAGCTCCATCTAGAACTAAAATTCTTTCTTTTAGTAAGTCTTCTATATTTGGTTTTGTAGTAGTCATCTGAATGTTTGCCGCATTATTTTTTATTTTCTATGCAGCGATCTCCTTTGAGTGGTCTTTTATTATTTATAATTAATGGATATTTTTTGGATTCTTCTGCGTTTAACTGAATGTAACTGCTAGATCTATTTGGAATTTCATAATCAGGTAAAATTGCTTCCACTGGACACTCTGGAATACAGGCTCCACAATCAATGCAGGAATCTGGATCGATATAGAGCATATCGGGTCCTTCTCTAAATGCTTCCGCAGGACAAACTGCAGCGCAATTTGTATATTTACAATCTAAACAATTTTCTAATACGACATGTGCCATATCTATATTCCTTTTGTATTTGATAGAAATTTCATGGATGCTAGCCTTTAAATAGAATCTTTTTTGATTCGCATAGTTTTTTTAGATTCTTGTCATTTGTCCAAATTTTATGATTTCCCATTTTCGCAGAGGCGTAGAGTCCTATGTCAATAAAGCTCAAACCTTTTCCGGCTAGTTTTTCTTTTTGGATGAATTGGAAAAGAATTTCATAGTTCACAAAAATTGTTTCTGGAATTTGTTTGTAGTAGCTAAAAAATATTTCTGATTTAGGAATATTTCCTACACGTAATTCTGATTCTATCCAGATATGTCGTAATACTTTTAATTCTGAGACAAGAGATTTGAGTCCCAATGTTTCAGGCTTACCAGCTAAAAAATCAATCCAGATATTTGTATCTACAATGATTCTCACTGCTAGTTTGTTTTTCTTCCTCGTGTGATATGTTTTGTTTTCGGAGCAGAGCCATAAAGGTTAGAGAGCTTTTCCATTGCCTTTTGTTGGATTAACAACTCAAGACCCATGTGTATGAGCTTTGTTTTTTCACTAATTCCTGTTTCTTCCATTGCTTTGTTTATTAATGTTTCAGAAAGTATAATAGTCGTTCTCATGTTCTGACACCTCAAATTGATGCATATAAACAGTATATATGAATATGCATCAGTTTGCAAGTAGAATACTTAAAGATTGTCGCCGATTCAGGCGATGAACGGTTCGACTAGACTTAGTTGGTGAGCTTGTCGAATCCACACCGCATCTCACCAATAAAAGATGCGATCATTTAAAGCTAACCATCGTTCAGTTATCGGTGTGCATCGGTGGCAATCCTTAATTTTTAGTATCTGTAATGTTCTGGTTTAAATGGACCTTCTGGTGATACACCTAAATACTCAGCTTGTTCTTTTGTGAGTTTAGTGAGTCTAACACCGATTTGCTCCAAATGGAATGCAGCAACTTTCTCATCTAAGTGCTTTGGTAAACGATATACGCCAACCGGATATTTTCCTGGGTTGGTATAGAGTTCAATTTGAGCAAGAACTTGGTTAGAGAAAGAATTAGACATTACAAAAGATGGGTGACCTGTAGCACAACCAAGGTTTACTAAGCGACCCTCTGCAAGTATGATAATTGATTTTCCGTCTGGGAAAGTATATTTATCCACCTGAGGTTTAATTTCTTTCTTTTGAATTCCTGGCATTGAGTTAAGACGAGCCATTTGAATTTCAGTATCGAAGTGTCCAATGTTACAAAGGATTGCTCCGTCTTTCATGGATTTCATATGTTCAAGAGTAACAATGTCGTTATTTCCAGTTGCAGTAACAACGATATCCGCTTTATCAACGATGTCTTCCATTCTAAGAACTTGGTATCCTTCCATAGCAGCTTGAAGAGCACAAATTGGATCGATCTCAGTGATGATTACTCTTGCTCCAAAATTACGAAGAGAAGCCGCAGAACCTTTTCCTACATCACCAAAACCTGCAACGATACAAAGTTTTCCAGCTAACATAACGTCAGTTGCTCTTTTGATTCCATCTGCGAGAGATTCACGACATCCGTAAAGATTGTCAAATTTAGATTTTGTAACAGAGTCATTTACATTGATAGCAGGGATTTTTAATTCACCTTTAGCCATCATTTTCATGAGTTGAACAACTCCTGTAGTTGTTTCTTCAGAAACACCTTTGATCTCAGCAAGTAGGTGTGGGTGCTTGGTATGAATATGGTAGGTTAAATCGCCACCATCATCTAAGATCATATTTGGACCTTTTCCGTTTGCAAACTTAATTGTTTGCTCTGTGCACCACCAGTATTCTTCTTCAGTTTCGCCTTTCCATGCAAATACTGGAATGCCAGCTTTTGCAATAGCTGCGGCTGCGTGATCTTGAGTAGAGAAAATATTGCAAGATGCCCATCTTACTTCTGCACCTAATTCGGTTAACGTTTCAATCAATACTGCTGTCTGAATTGTCATGTGCAAAGAACCGGCTATTCTTGCTCCGGCTAATGGCTTTTTGCTGCTATATTCTTTACGAATTGCCATGAGACCTGGCATTTCTTTTTCTGCTAAAATGATCTCTTCTCTTCCCCATGTAGCAAGAGATAAATCTTTTACTTTGAAATCT
Organism: Leptospiraceae bacterium; assembly: GCA_035345875.1. Taxonomy (GTDB): domain Bacteria; phylum Spirochaetota; class Leptospiria; order Leptospirales; family Leptospiraceae; genus UBA2033. Next base: position 12,891 of record DAORDH010000048.1, read on the forward strand.
TCTGTTTTAGTTGTTGCGGACATTTTGTCCTCCTTTTTTGATTGCTTTGATTGCTATAATTTTAAAATATGAATGCGTTTCTTGTTCTATTATTTCTTTTAACTCAAAGTTTGCTGCGCGTAGCCAGTCAGTTAATAAATTTGGATCAAATCCTAACCATAAATCTGCATAAGCATCCCGCATAAATTCCTTATCGTGTTTCTTTAAGTCAACGATACATAGAACCCCTTTGTTCTTCAGAACACGACTCGCTTCATTTAAAACGAGTGGGGGATTTGAAATATGATGTAAAACCATCGAGGCGACTACCGCATCGGCTGTTCCTGTCTTAAATGGTAAATTTTCTAAAGGGGCTTCTACAATTTTAATTTTCTTTTGATTGGAGTAAGTTTTTCTAGCTTCCTCTAACATTTTTTCTGATGAATCAATTCCAATTACTTGTTTTGATTTTTTTAGTAGGTAGGGGAATAATCCTCCTGGACCACAACCTAAATCTAAAATAGTTTCTGATTTATCAGGAAGATAAGATAAAATTTGATTTCTATAAAGGTCTGGATTTAAAACTTCTTCTTGAATTCGATCCCAGTTTTTACCTACTTTGTTGAAATAACGGGTGCTTTTTTCTTCTCGATTTCTTAATAAAATTGCAACCTTTTGTTGATCTGTTTCTCTGTGTGGTAAATCTTCTTTATAAGCAAGAATTAAGCGGTTCATATCCACAGCAAAGGAAGGATTCGCAGTTGTGTCTTCAGGGAGCTTGTAATAAACCCAAGTGCCTTCTCTTTGTGATTGCAATAGACCTGCATCATGAAGAATTTTTAAATGTCTGGAAATTCTAGATTGTCCCATTCCTAATACTTCCGTGATTTCATTTACATTGAATGAACCGAAAGAAAGAATATTTAAAATTCGAATCCTAGTTTCATCAGAAGCTGATTTTAAGGCACTTAAAATCATTTTTCCTTGATTCGAGTTTTTTATTTTTGAAATGGTTTCCATATCTATATAACCATATATCAAGATATCTTGATATATGCAAGTAGTATTTATAATAAATCTGTATGTTTAAATAATGAAAGAATTAAAAGGTTCTGGAGAATTCTTTCAATTTACTTGAATATCATCTAAATTATTAATTCTCTAATATTAATTTTATAAACACCTTATTTATTGTAGCCATAAAAATTGCTTTATTAAAATGTTTCTTTAGGATTTATTCTGTGTTTAGTTTTTTCTATCCAAGGCAGGTTTTATTTTTATCCTTCAATTGTTCTGTAAAAAGGCGATTAACGTTTTGCGCTTTGGTATTTGTTTTAATATTAGGGGCTTGCTCCAAAACAAGTTCAACTATTAAACTAGCAGAGAAGGGCGTATTAGATTTATCTAATTGGAGTTGTGATGAGAACGGTTCAGTTCGGTTGGATGGAGAGTGGGAGTTTTATTGGGGGAAATATTTAGAACCGAATGACTTTCAAAGTGCAAGTCTGGAAAAAGATTACATAACTGTCCCCCATCGGTGGAATCAACATAAGATAGGAAATGATTATTTACCTGCAGATGGATATGCGACCTATCGTTTAACTATCATTCTCCCTGAATCTAATAAAGTAAAAGCATTCCGACTTTCCATTCAGAACACAGCTTATAAGCTCTGGATAGAAAATGATCTGATTGTAGAGACTGGAAAGTTTGGAATGACGAAAGAATCTATGATTCCGAAGTATTTACCGAGAACTGTTGAGTATTATACAGACAAAAGGCAAATTACAATTATACTCAATGTATCAAATTTTCATAATCGTTTTGGCGGAATTAGGACTTCGATAGAATTTGGGAGTTCTGAGAATATCAAAGCTTCTAGAGAAAGAAGCATTGCTTTAGATCTCTTTGTATCAGGTAGTTTATTTATTATAGGACTTTATTATATTGGAATTTACTTACTTAGAAGAAAAGAATCATCAGCTCTTTTTTTTGCAGTTTATGCTTTAATGTATTCCTTAAAATCATTATTAGAAGGAGAGAGATTTTTAGTTCATCTATATCCTGATTTCCCTTGGGAATTGGATTTAAAAATTTCTTATTTAGTAACATTTTCTGCGCCTGCCATTTTCGGAAGTTTTCTTTATAGCCTATTTAATGCTGAATTTCAGAAAATTGTAATTCGTATCATTCAATTTATTAGTTTTATTTTGGTTTTAATTGTTTTATTTACGAATGCTCGTTTTTATTCCATTCTTGCGATACCTCATCAGATTTATCTTATTCTCGTTGGCTTGTATGCCTCTTATATTTTTATTAAAGCTATAAAACACAGTAGGGCGGGCGCAAAAATTTTATTTATTGGGTTTATCGTCTACTTCATATTAGCCGCTATTAATGATTCTTTGTATTCGAGTGGGATGATACAAAGCTTTTATATGTCAGGCTATGCTCTTTTTTTATTTGTATTATCACAGGGTTTAGTGCTGGCGATTCGATTTTCCAATGCATTTTTATCTGTTGAGAGATTAACTACTGAATTATCAAAAACAAACAAAGCTTATAGTCGCTTTATACCGGTAGAGTTTTTGAAATTTCTTAAAAAGGACAAAATTCAGGATGTTCAACTGGGTGATCAGATCCAAGAACAGATGACTATTTTATTTGCGGATATTCGCTCCTTCACAACTCTTTCTGAAAGTATGACACCATTCGAAAATTTTAATTTTATAAATTCATATTTAAAGCGGATAAATCCAATTATCCGTAAAAATAATGGTTTTATAGATAAGTTCATTGGCGATGCAGTGATGGCAATATTTCCACACTCAGCTGAAGATGGAGTAAAAGCTGCTATTGAAATTCAAAACGAGATGAAGGTTTATAATGAGCATAGAAGAAATAATGGCTATCGTCCGGTTGAAATTGGGATTGGAATCAATACAGGTCTATTAATGATGGGAACGGTAGGCGATAAGAATCGAATGGATACTACTGTAATTGGAGATACAGTTAATTTATCTTCTAGACTTGAATCATTAACAAAGGAATATCGAGTTCCTATTATAGTATCAGAGCATTCTGTTGCAAAAATTCCTTCATTAGATCAGTATTATTTACGTGAGATTGATGTTGTTCAGGTGAAGGGCAAATCCAAACCTGTATCTATTTATGAATGCTTTGCAACAGCAGATTCGAAAGAGATCGAAAATAAAACAAACTCTGCATCACTATTAATGAATGGTTTAATTAAATTTCATTTAGGTGAATATGAAGAGGCATTAGAAAATTTTCAGAAAGCTCAATTGATATCTGTCGATGATCCAATAATCCAAATGCATATTGATCGATGCAAAAATCTAATTCAATCAAAGAGGTAATATGTTAAATAAGGAGAGTAACGTTAAGTCTTATTTGGTCACAGGGGGATCAGGTGGAATAGGAAGAGCGATTGTTAAAGACTTAGCAGAAAACTACTTAGTTTATAATTTAGATCAAAAAGCTCCTGATGCAAAACTAAAAGGAGAAATTTTTATTCGGACAGATCTGACCTCTTCTGATAGTATACAATCTGCACTTTACTCGATTAAAAAAGAACAACTTTGTGGAATTGTTTATTCTGCTGGATATGGAGGACCGTTTGTTGATATAACAAAGGTCACAGAGGATTTGTGGGATAAAGTATTTTCTATAAATATAAGAGGGGCTTTTATATTGGTAAAGGAATTTCTATCTTATTTTCAACAGAATCGATTTGGTCGAATTGTGGTAATCGCATCTTCGCAAAGTATTGTAGGTGCAAAGCACTCTGTTGCCTATTCATCTTCTAAACATGCGTTAATAGGATTTGTTAAGTCTATTGCAGATGAGTGGGGCGAATACGGAATAACCGCAAATGCAATTAGCCCAGGCTATGTTGATACAGCAATGGGTGTTCAAGAAAATGAAGTCTCTGATCATTTGAAGAAAATTTTAGATAAAACTCCTTCTAAGAAAATTGCAAAACCCGAAGAAATTTCGAGGATTGTTAAATTTTTAATTTCGGAAGAGTCGGGATATATAAATGGAGCAAATATTGTTGTGGATGGTGGAATTACTGCAATTTAAAACCAATTTTTTAATTTAAAGTATAAAGCCATCATTGTTCCAGTTAAAAACATAATTATTAATGTCATATAAAAACCGATTTCCATTTCTAAAAATGGCATATATTTAAAGTTCATTCCATATAATCCAGCTATGAGTGACATTGGAAGCATGATAGCAGTCATGATTGTGAGAATTTTCATTATATTATTTGACTTGCGAGTGGAAATAGTTAGATGAACTTCTAATGCAGATGAGATCATTTCTTTTACTGTTTCTGCAATCTCTAAAATTCGAATAGAATGGTCGCGAACATCTCTAAAAAAAGCGTCAGACTCAACAGATATAAAATCAGTATTACGAGTCTCTAACTCTTTTAAAATTTCAATGTGTAGATTGATTACTTTTTTTATTTGCTGTAGATTCCCGCGCATCATAAAGATGGAGTTGATATCAAGTTCTGTATTCGCAGCAAAAACTTGAGATTCTAATTCTTCTGCTTGATCTTCAATTCGATATACAATTGGAATTATATGATCTGTTTCCACATCAATGATTTTATGGATAATGAATTCTATTCCTTTTTCTAAGAGAATTTTATTTTTATTCCAATCCACAATTAAATCGCGTATTGTGTTTCTATGATCCAAAACAATTGTTATTAAACTATTTTTTGTTACGACAAAATTGAAATTTTTTGCCGTTATGCGATTGTTCTCTAAATGCAATCCTCTAAAAACTAAAAAAGTATAATTAGGAAATTCTTCCAATTTTACACGGCTATGGAAATTCATTATATCTTCAATCGTAAGGGAATGTATTTCAAATTTTTGAAGTAGTCTTGTTAGTTCTTCTTCATTTTTTGGAGTCAGATGTATCCACGTTTTAGTTTTAGGAATTGCAAGTGGAATATTAGTGTCTTTAATTTCTTTTTTTTCTTTGTTTGTTAATATCCAGTTACTTAAAAACATTGAGAAATCCAATAATTATCTGTTACCTAGAAATGCTTTTCGTAGTTTGAGTATTTTTTCAGAAGGCACATTGTCAAAAACTAACCGATAGGTTCTAGATGTTTCACACTTTAATTTTCTTTCGATGATTTTATTTTTTCGAGAAAGGAGTAGGGTAATCTCATCACCAGTTTCTAAACTCGCTTTAGTTGATTCAATCATTTCTCTGCTCGCTCTCTGTCCATTTATAGCGATCAATTCGTCATTGAGGTTAATATCTGTTTTCCCTGCTGTTTTATGTTGATAGATTTTTGAAATAAGAATTTTCCCATCACGTTCTTTTGTATCAAAGCCAAAACTAATTTTAGAATTAACTTCTTCTCTTTTAATTCCAACTTCTTCTAAAAAATCGAAAACTGGAATTCGAATTGTATCTGATAAATACTTTTCGAATTTATCTTGTAAATTAAATCCTAAAACTTCTTCAGATGTCTGAAAGAATTCTTCTTTGGAAAAGCCTCTATTTTTTTTAATATAAAATTTATGGTATAAAGCTTTTAGTATATCAATAAAAGAATATTTACAATCTGTGTTTTTTAAAATATAAATATTCATACACAAGACTAAGATCGAACCTTTAATATAGTAGGAGATTCCTGTGTTGTGTGAGTTTGGCTGTTGTTTGTAAAATTTTGTCCAAGCAGTAAAGGAGGAATCTTCTAGACTCATATTTTCATCGCCAATAGAATCCTCTAATCTAGAAATATCTGAAAGTAATTCAGCTAGGTAGTCTTCATTAGAATAAAATCCGCATTGGTGTAAAATGTAGTTATCATAAAAACTGGTTATCCCTTCTGCAATCCAAAGCTCTCTTGTTAAATTTGGTTCTAAATAGTTATAAGGTAATAGCTCTATTGGTCTAATTCGTTTAACGTTCCAGAGATGGAAATACTCATGAGCGAGAAGTCCCAGTAGCCGATTGTATTCATTTCTTTCATGCAACTTTGATGGGTCAAATGCATTTACACTTGATGAGGCATGTTCCAATCCGCCATAAACATCATCTGATAAATTTAATATAAATAAGTAGTATTTATTGGGATTAATACCAAATAATTTTGTTTCGTAGTCCGTGATTTTCTTTAAATCAGAGATGAGATTTGCTTTAATCTGTTTGGAAATATTTCCTTCAATTATTAACTCATGATGACAATCTCCTGTTTCAAAAGAAATTGATTCATGATTAGAGATATGTATTGGAGAATCATAAAGTTGGTCAAAGTTAGACGCAATATAATGATTTTCCTTTTTTTCTAAACTCGAATAAATGTATTTAAAATATGAATTCGTATCAATTGAAATTTCGATCTTATTATTTAGAAAGCCTTCAGGATATAAAAATAGAGAAGGGGGATTTATAAATCCATACTCTGAATCTAAGAAATTTGTTCTCACTGAATTCTCAAAAGCATAGACTCTGTATTTAATTGTAAATGGCTTTGAGTCGGATATTATTTCCCAACTTGATAATCCAATCTGTTTCCATTTTAACGGATTACCCTTATTAGCCACCACTGAAAAGTTATGCAAATGACTTGAATAGTCTCGGATTAAATAGGATCCAGGAGACCAAGTTGGCATATGAAAAATAACTTTGTCATTTTTGCTTTTGAATGAAATTTCTACATGAAAGTAATTTAAATGAGGCTCAGTAATAATTACTTTGTAATGTAATTGAGTTTTGTTTGTTTTTAATGGTAATTTTTTTTTTGGAGCCAAACCAGATTCCTTTTGATTAAAGCATTTTTAAGGGAAGTTTAGCTTGTGAATAGGTGATATTTCTGGATTTATCATCCAGAAATATCGTTAGCCACTAGATAGCTTTTACTTGTGCTGCTGCTGGTCCTTTTTTACCATTGATGATCTCAAATTCTACTCTCTCACCATCTTTTAATTGTTTAAATCCATCCTTCAGAATTTCTGAATAATGGACAAAAATATCTTCCCCGCCATCAATAGAAATGAAACCATAGCCTTTCACTTTATTAAACCATTTGACTGTTCCTTGTGCCACTGCTTTATCTCCTTATGGAAGTTTATTTATCCATTAGCCTAAGTGAAATAAGGTGAGAGAGGTAGAGTAAAAACTTCTTGCGGGAGAATTGTTACTAAAATACTTATCTGCATAACTTAAGATTACTTATTGCTAAAGAATTATAAAATCCTAAAACTAGTATAATACTCAGAATATTTTTTGTAAATAAAAAAATTATTAAATATATACTAGAATGAAAAAGTAGTACATGATTAATTAGAATTTTAATTTATTTGGATAGGAACTATATCCTAATTGGTTGCCATCAGGATCGTTGAAGTAGAATGTATAATCCGTTCTTTTGATAATCGTTAGACCAATATCGGTGAAGTTAAAATGCGGTTCAAATTGGAAGATAAGTGCTTCAGGAGCTTTAGAATATGGGAATTTTTCTAGCATGAGCAAACAGCCATTTGCCGTATCAAACCAAACTGACCTCAAACTTCCGTCCACTGTAAACTTATCCTCTTTCCAATTTAAGCCTGGCAAGGTCTTATAGAATTCAGCCATTTTTAAAACGTTTGTGGTGGCTATCGCTAGATGATGAATCATTTTAGTTTATGGGATAATTGCTGTTATGTTTGGGGTATCGAGAAACATGTATTATGTTTCTCGATAGTATTTGGCGATTTTTTGGATCGTTTATAGGTGGAAAGATTATTGAACTCTAGTCCAAGTTTGCTTCTTGCCGAGCCATTTACTAATTTTCAAGTGACCGTTTAATTTTAGGCTGTTTGCGCCGTCCATTTTTAATTCTCCAACATAGAGTTTGCCGGATTCTGGATCATAGATTTCGCCATTTGTCCACTCATCATCGCCTGCATCATATTTAAAACCTTTTAAAAAAACGAGGCCAACGATAGGTTGAGTTCTTTTAGATGCATCTGGATTTTCTGTGTCAACTTTTGCATCGCCTGCTTTTGCTTTTCCGTCTTTTACTGCAGCGTCTGATTCAGCATATGTTGGAAATTTTAACCAAACGATTTTTCCGCAAACAGCATCCCCACACTTAGATAGTTCCACATGGGATTTTCCACCTTCTGTTAACCATTTTCCTAAAATCTTATCATTTGCGGAAAGACTTCCTGCAAAGAATATTGCTACGAATGCAGCAACTGCTAAAAACTTTTTTTTCATTCGAATCTCCTTGAATTTTGGTCTTTTTGTAGACTTGGATGATCATATTGATTTTAGAAAAATGGCAAGCTAAAATTTTAAAAAACTTTTATTTCATAAAAAAACTAAGAAATCTTACTTGTAGAGCGTTAATTCTTTTTGCAGTGCAAAATATAAATACATTATAGGATGCCTGTTTTTTTTAGAGAATTTCTAAGAATCTCAAGTTCAATGTACAAATGAAAAACCCCAATATTGAATTTGGAATGTTGAAAAGAGTCCATTTGAATTGTCAGAAGATCACTATCGATTTTGTGCAATAGAGAGTTCGCCAATTCTTTTCTTTTCATACTCTCTAAGTCCTCACTATCTACACAGAGTTTTAATTGGCAAAGTTCGGATTCTATTTCGATTACTTTCTCATCTCTATTCATTGTAGTCCTCCTTGGTATCAGGTATATTTACTAGTTAAATTTTATTATTAATTAGATGTATTTACTTGGTCAAGTCCTATTTATTGAAAAATGCAATGCTTTTGAAAAATTTTACTACTTCTAGTGTATTAGATTGAATTCTGGTTTTGTTTAGTTTTTTAGTGGGTTGAATGTTTTTAGAATTGATTCGAAAAGAAGACTTTATTTGTTAAAAACAATTTGCAAAATTTTGCAATGAATTAGATACCGTGGATAGTCGTGAGCCAAAACAATTTAAAAATTCAGATTCTTTGGAGGGTGGGTCTCTTTATCATCTCTATCCTTTTTTTAGATTGGTTTTTCTTTTCTTATTTATTTTTAAAAATTCCAAATGAACTCGAATGGGATACATCTCCATGGTATAATTTTTTACAGAAAAAAGAAACGATCTCATTTCCAGAAAACAAAAAAAAGGTCTTAGTAACAGGAAGTTCCGTTGCGCTATATTCCTATTTGCCTCAGGACGTAAATTTAGATTTAGTAAATGCCAGCATTCAGTCTGACTTTTATAGCCATGTTGCAATGTCTCCCACGGATTTTTATTATTATGCGGATTCCATAATTGCGAAAAAGCCTGATTTAGTTTTATATCTTATAAACCCAGGTGATCTACAGATGGATCATTTCCCAAAGGCTAAAGATGGGCAGGGATTTCTGGATTACTCTGAAGAGGGGAGGCTTCATGCTTACGCTGAAAGGCATCCGGTTAAGTTTTATTATCCGCTAAACTTTCTAATGGAAAATCTTTCTTCCTTAAGAAAAATAGAAATTTTACATCTACTAACCAAATCAATTTTATATGTCAATCGATATCGTAGTTTTGCTTTTGATCCGATAGATGCTTACCTAGAAAGACATACCCGAAGGAAGACTAGCTATCATAATTACACAGGTGTTACCTTGAATCCTATACAATGGCGGAAAGGCTGGACTTCGCAAAAATTTGAAGTAGAATGTGAAACTAAAAAAGATAATTTCTTTTCTGATACTATTTTTATACCGGAAAAAGACACTACAGTAAAGGTATTTGCGGCTAATGGTGATTTGCTTGCAAATGTTTCCTATACAAAAGCTGGTTGGCATATACTGGAATTTAATTTTTCAAGCGGGCAGAATAAGTTTCATTTTGAAGTTTCAAAGGTTGTTAGTTCCAAGTTAATCGACAATAAACTTTATGGGAAAGAGTATTTTTATGGAATCCGTCTATCGCAAAATTTCTGCAAAAATGAGTTAGAGCAAAATATCGCTTATAATCGATCCAATAGTCAAGAAGATGAAATTTTAAAAGATATGTCAAATGTTGATTATGAAACAGATTATTTTACTAGGATGTATAAAGATGCGGATCAATATCATGATCTAGAAAAGAAAATTCCCGTTCGTCCAGAAGTTCAAAGGCTCTATCATCTACATAATGTGAAAAAATATTTGAACCAAAAGGGAGCATATCGTTGGTCAGAATTTTCAATGCTTGAAAGAGCTGCCAAAAAAATGCAGGATGCTAAGATTAAATTTGTAATTATAAATAATCCAGAAAATCCATTGGAGTTGAATCTTTATAAAGATAGTATTTGGTATAAAGATTATCTAAATTTTTTCCAAGAGATGTCTCAGAATTATTCTATCAAATTTTATGATCATAAAGAATCGAATCTAAGTATCCAAGACTTTGTAGATTCTCATCATTTAACCTATGGAGGATCTAAAAAGATGACCAAAATTTATTCAGAAATTATTAAGGATAATATACGTTAGCCTATGAATACAGTTATTAACTTTCTTGAAAAATCTTATATTAGATATTCTCTTTTTCTCATTGTATACTCTATAGTTACAATTTCACTTTGGCAGAAATATAATTACAATCCTACTTCCATGATTAATTTCGGAATGGAATTTGCTGTTCAAAACAAGGAAAAAATGCCAGATGGCGCGGTAGTGATACTTGGAAATAAAGATGATTTAGGCGCTGGATATGATGGGCAGATATTTTATTTTTACTCAAGAACCATTAGTGAGTTGAATATGAATTGGCCTCTTGGTTTTGATGAAAGCTATAGAGCACCTCGTATCGGTTATCCATTGTTAGTTGGTATCATTGGATTCTTTGGCAAGATGGGAGCAGTCTATGGAATGTATATTGTAAATATTTCTCTCTTCCTCCTATCGTATATATTGCTAAGAAGAATTTTAGATGAAGATAAGAAAATCTATTCTATTTTTTATTTACTTTCACCTTTTTCACTTGGGAGCTATGCTGTTCTTGTGAGTGATTCTGTAATGGTATCTTTGGTTATTATCGCATATTATTTTTATCAGGAAGAAGAAAGCTTGTATTTTGTTTTAGTTGCGAGTCTTGCAATACTATGCAAAGAACCAGCTTTATTTTTATTCTTTCCTCTAGGCGTAAAGGCATTAATAGATAAACGTATTCCAAAAGCATTACTTGTCTTATCAATTTTAGTAATTCCAATTTTATGGCATCTTTATCTGAAGGTAACATTTCCAAATTGGAGGGCAACTAGATTAACAGATTTTATTTTGCCACTAGAGGGAATCATTACTTATACTAAATCAATTTTAAATTCTGTTTCGAATACAACCGATTACAAAGAGTTGGCACGTCTTCTTTCTCGTTTCCCTTTACTAGTCTTACTAATGGTTGGACTTATAACGTTATTTACAGGCAACATCAAGCGAGGAATTGAGTTTAGACTTGGTATCGGGCTTGTATTCTTTATGGTATCTACTGCAAGCTATTATCATTTTTGGTCAGTTTATGAAAATGTTTCCAGAATGTTTACTCTAAGTATTCCGCTTTTTATTCTTTTGAAGAATGATGAGGAAGATACTAAAACGGGTTTATACTTTTTACTTACTATTTTAATTCTGCTTTTATTTTTAGTAAAGGTAGTATTGATCCAAAAGACTCAAAGCTATACAATTTGGGGAATGTAAGTCCCGATGCATAAAAAAAAGATCATAGTTGTTGGGGCTGGATCTGGTATCGGAAAAGCGTTATTTGAAAGAGTTCGAAAAACAAATGATTCTGATGTATACGGCTTATCCCGAAGAGGAGAAAGTTTTTCGAATAAATTTCAATCAGGACTCAACTATCGTTGCGATGTGACAAACGAAGGAGATATTCACAATTTTTTTTATAAGTATCAGGAATCAAATAAAACATTGGATGCTTTATTTCTTTGTCAAGGAGATGGACTCTTTGGGGAGATAGAAAAAATAGATAGACTTTCTCTAGAAAAACATTTTCAATTGAATTTATTTTCTCAATTTTCAATCTTACAATTTGCTTATCCATTGCTTCGTATTTCTGATCATCCTTTTGTTTGTTTTTTATCTTCTACAGCTGGTAAAGTTGGTTTCCCTGAATCCACTGCGTATTGCGCATCTAAGCATGCAGTGGCAGGGTTAGCCAAGTCTTTGCGAGAGGAATGGAAAAAAGATAACATAAGGGTAATGACTGTTTATCCTGGAGCGATAAGCACATCTATTTGGGAGGGAAGAGAGGGTTTTGATCAAAATGATATGATAGCGCCGGAAGACTTTGCTGAATATCTTGCTAGTTTTATAACTTTACCAAAGACAATAAATTTAGATGAAAGCTATGTCCTGCCTCAGAAAGGGATTTTATAATGTGCACTCGTTTTAGTTTAGTTTTTAATCAATTATTAGAAATTCAGGAACAATTTAATACTCACAACGTTTTAGATGGAATGGATTTTAAAAAAATGTATTTACCAACAGACCGGATACTAGTGATTTACCGAAACGAAGAATTAGGTAAAAATGAAATGATAAAAATGCGTTGGGGTTTGATTCCAAATTTTATTAAGGATTTTGATCAGATTAAAAAGTATTCTCTTTACAATGCAAGATCTGAAAGCTTAGAAGAAAAGCAAAGTTTTAAAAGTTTATTGAATCGAAATCGGTGTTTAATCCCTGTTGATCTTTTCTATGAATATAAAACGGATGGGGAGGTGAAGGAGCAATATGCATTTTCCCTGAACCCAGAATCTAGATTTGCTGTTGCGGGACTCTGGGACCTTTGGACGAATCCTAAGACAAAAGAAAAAATTTATTCTTGCACGATGATCACTACCATTGGGAATGAAATCGTTGCACCCATACACGAGAAAAATCGAATGCCTGTAATTTTAGAGAGAGATTTATATGACAAATGGCTAGATCCAAATATAGATTTTTCTGTATTGAAGGATTTGATTGTCCCATATAATGCAAGTAAAATGAAAGCAGTTAAAAATACGGATAAAGATAATTTGCCTCTAAATCCAAGAATAAAAATTTCCAATCAAGAGAAAGAAGAATTAAACCAACCTTCTCTGTTTAGTTCTAAATGAAATATTTTGAACGAAAAATATTTTTGCTTTTTTGGATCCAAGAAAGATTTTTAAACAAACTGTTTGTAATTAGGGTTTTGGAACTATCGATTTTATTCAGTATACTCACTCAATGTGTTCCTCAAATTTATAAAGATTCTCCAGGCTTTATTGGTTTGAAAGATAGGTCAAAGACTAAGACTGAATATTTTCCTGAGAACGCAAAGTATCTTGGTTTTAAGGAAAATTTTAATCCAGACCTCAACCAATTCAGACAATTTTCAAATCTAGAATCACTTGAAATTTCCTCTCCGGAGCTGAAAGACCTATCACAATTGGGGAGTTTAAAAACGATTCAGTATTTGAATTTAAGTGGGACGTCAGTAGAGAACTTAATGCCCATTTCTGAACTCTCAAATTTACATTCATTGATTTTAAATCAAACATTGGTAAGTGATTTGTCCTCCATTTCGAAATTAAAAAAAATAACAAGACTTTCTCTTGCGAATACTAAAATTAAGAATATTGAGTTCTGTGAGTATTTTCCAGAACTTAGGCGTCTAGATATTAGAAACACACTCGTAGAGGATTTAAAACCAATTATGAAGTCTGAGAAGCTAATAGATTTGTATATTGGAGGAACTAAAATTCAAAACTTGAAACCTTTGTATGGACTAAAAGATTTGGTCTATTTAGAAGTTGATTCAACTTCAATAGCGGAGAAAGATGTATTGGATCTTAGAAAGGTATTGCCTTATTTAAAGGTAGTTCAGAGAGGCTTTTAGTCAAAAAAGCCTGTTTGTTTTGGATTTGAGATTTGAATCAACTCACCAATAGGAATAAATTCCGAGGAAACAAAGCTACCCGTTGAATCAACCGTCTCTAGGACTTGAAAGGGAATGTTTTTGTAGAGCCCATTGGAGCCTTTTTTTATATATCTCATTTGGAGGCTCCAAGCTTGCGATATATTTTCTTCTTTTGAGACAACGATTGCAGAAATGGAATTCTCACTTGGTTTTGAATCTGACTTTATTGTATAATTTTCCAAAATGCCAATAGAAGGGCAAATAGAAATCTCCTGCCTATTTTTGGTGAATTTAATATTTAGGTGATCACAATCGAAACCCTGAATCAAAATCCATCTCAGTCCCAGTTTTTTGGTTGCGAAGACTGAACACATTTCGGGATAAAAATCAATTTCATTTTCTGAATTTGTTTTAATGGTTCCAATGATTCTAAGTTCTTCCCATTTCCTTATCTTGTTATAATTTAATTTTGCAAGAATAAACCGATCCTGCTGAATGAATAGTTGTATAAACTCAAAACCATTTGTGAATTCTAACTTATTTGAGAACCAGATTTTTGCTGGTATGAAGTCACTGGCAGATAAACAGATCGGAAAAATAAGAATTAGAAAAATTGTTTTATTCAGTTTCATTTGATAATTCTTTTCAATTGATCTGTCTATATTTAATAGTCAAACAAAAACTGTTTCATATAAATTATTTGACAATACAGAAATAGGATACCTAGATAAAATATGCGCTCCACTCTGACTCTTCTCTTCCAAACTTTTTTCTTATTAATTTTTATAATTCAGTTTAATGGTTGTTATACTCAATCCAAATCTAGGGACTCAAAAAATATTATGAGTATTCTATCCTTGAAGCTTGTAATCGATGCTCAAAATTCAGGGTGTAATGGAGGCTTCTGGGTTAGAAATTTACTTTCAAGCACACAGGCAAGTTATTGTGTAAATGCTAAACTTGTCTCTTCTACCACAAACATGGATTTATATTTGGACAATAATCTCACAACTAACTTAAACTATTCAAATATAACTAATGCATTTGAAACAAATATTTTTCCTATAGAAAGAGATGCATATGGCTCCCCCTCTGACATTAATGGGGATAAGAAAGTAACAGTTCTCATTTTGGATATAAAAGATGGGTCAAGCGCAAACACTGGTTTTATTGCAGGATATGTTGATCCAATTAATTTTTATATTGATAGTCCTGGGAGTGGTCTTCGATCGAATCAAAGAGAAATTTTATTTATGGATGGAGTCGAATTAGTTGCGTTACGCGATAGAGATTTGGCAAATGGAAAGCCAGATACTTTTTTATCAACTTTAGCTCACGAGTTTCAGCATCTAATTCGCTTTCAATATTCTAGAGGAACTGATGACACTTGGATTGATGAAGGCACAAGTGAGGTAACAAGTGATCTGACTGGATATGGTCCGCAAAGCGCTCGCTTTAGTTGTTTTAAGGGTGATGCCAATAGTTCTTCTGCTTGTTTGGGTGGGATTGGAAGCACAAGTTTGGGGAGTCCATCTCTTTTTAATTGGAGTGGAACTTTAAAGAATTATGCGTATGCGTATACATTTATGAAATATATTTATGAAAGTTCTGGCTCAAACTCAACAAGTAGAAATACTTTTTTTAGACAAACAGTGCAAGGAAATAATGGCGTTAGGGGAAATACTGCTTATAATCTTATCTCCTTGTTTATGGGATCTAGTAATTTCAATGCAAATGTTTTGAACTCGGATAATAAAACTACATTTAAAATGCTAATGGCTTCATTTCTTGGGCAGGCGGTAGGGTATTCAAATTTGAATAATGTTTATTTTGGAAACACAACCCCAGTTAATATAGATAGTGTAAGAACTACATATCCGTTTTCTTCTACTTTAACTTTGCTTTCAAGTCCCAACCCATTCTCTGGAATAAATACATCTTCTTTTAATTTATCTCCTTCCCAAGTAAGTAGAGTTATAAAGAGCACGACAGGCGTGACATCTAACTCGTCAGATATAGTTATTGTTAGTAATGGTTCTAGTGGCGCGAATACAGAGTTCGTTATATTCAATGGAGATAACGTTGGCTCTAGAACGGCAACTACGAGTGCAACTGCTTCTACACTGGAGCTAATTTCTTACCCAGAACTTGATCTAAAAGATACGGATGGGATTATTTGTCCCAATAGTCATTTTAGCAAACTAAATGAAATCGATCAGAAAAGATTAGATTTAAAGTTGTATCAAAAAAAATAATCAATCTTCCGAATGAGTGATAAATATAGATATGCTTTATTAGTTATCGTTTCCTCTCTAATTGGAGTGAGTTTTGAAGTATTTGCACAAGAGAATTATACTTTTTTAAATAGAGCTGCTGATCGTTTTCAGAAAGAAAAAGTAGAATTAAAAAATTATAGAGTTAAACAGGAAGTAGCCTCTAAGATAAAAGAAACCTCTGGATCCGTAATAGAAAAGAGATTTCAAATAGGATATTTTAGAAGTCCTGATGAATTCATATTTATTTGTAGGGAATTAGAAATCAATGGAATGAAACAATTTTTAAACAAACCACTCATAGAGAGAACAAGTAAAACAGAATGGGATTGGTTGTCTAAGGAAGGAATTTCGTTACATTCATTTCAAATTTTATCTATTGAATCGAATGCAGTCAAATATCTTGTGAGTCCAAAGAAAATCCTGACTGGCTTTTTTCGTGGACAAATCTGGATACAACCAGATTCCGGAAGGATTCTAAAAATTATTAAAGAACCTATCATTAAGAAAAAAGAAATGATGCAGTATATGATAGAAGTAAATTTCGATAAGGATTATCGGTTTCAGATGCCATCTAGAACGATTCTTCGAGCCGTTTATCAGGTTGGGAGTCGAATTACTGAGGTTGAAGTAGATGCTCGATTTCAGGATTATGAGTTTAATATCGATTTCAGTCAGGAGATTCCAAAATAGTTTTGATTGTATTGTTTGATAGAGCTGTATTTAGAAGTTAATTGAACCAGCAAAAGCTTGCCTGAATGATTAGGGTTCAGAAAGTCAATGCAAACAAATAATAGTTTATGCTTGCAAAATATATCAAATTTTAACACATAGATAGAGAATCCATTAAGGCTATGTCGCTTTAAACATTGAAAATGATCATGACTCAAAATTTTGTAAAATTTATACCTATAGGTGATACAGGAAGTATTTGCTACCTGTTTGATAATTTGAAGGATTTTGAAGGAAAGGAAATGGATCAGTTACAGTCACTTATCAGTGATTGGAAAAACAGAAAAATTCAAAGAATGATTCTTCTTAAATCATTAACAAAGAAGATTGATTATGACTCAGTTACAAACAGGTTGTCAACTAACGGTTTTTCATCCATCCTATACTCTCCTAGTCAAGATTTAAAAACACAAGTTCAAATTTTTGAGACTTTATTAGATAAAGATTTAAAAGGGAATATTGGTGTTTTATTTTTGGGAAGTTCTCCTTCTCTAATTGAGTTAATCGTAAAGATTTCCATTTATGCAGACAAAAATACTTCTGCTTCAGAAGTTTATCAATACCTAACTGATGAAGAACCTGCTGAATTGACTTTAGAGGAATTAAAGAAGTTTCAGGATTTTTTAGAAACTGACCCTTATATTTTAACAAAGCCAGATAGAGCCGAATTTAAAAGATTGACACCTCCAATTTTTGAAAAGATTGAGACCAAGTCTGCCTTATCCGCAGAGGAAGCAAATGCAACTACTGCTTTTACTTTAAACTTAAGCTCTTTAAACACTAACTTGTCGGATGACGCACCTCTTTTAAGCGAGACTTCAAGAATTCAATTCAATTTAGAGTCTTTAGTTGAGACTGACTTTAGAAAGGAAGAATCTCCTGAAGAGCATTATGAGAATTTGAAAACAACAACGATGCCTCAAGAGATTGATGATAGCTTATCTTTGGATGTAGACCTAGCTGAGGAGATCGAATATATTAGTTCATTGGAAAGTCTCCCTTCTAACCCTACTCTGCAAAAAATATCAATAGTAGATATTGAAACCGTTCCTTCTGATCAAGAAGATGTATCGAAACCTTTGAATCCAACGATTGATTATAAGTCAAAAGAATATCTAGATTTTGATGCAATTATAAATGAAGAGATAGAGCAAGAAGAAGCAGAGTTGTATGCTCAATCTTTTTTTGAAGAGCCAGATCATTCCATAAATCTTTTTGACGAAGGGGATAATCATAATATAATTCCTTCAGGGAATTCCACTATTGATTTAGATATTGTGGATACAAAAGCGAAGATAGATTTAACGTTCCCTCCGCCTATTCAAGATCTTGAAGATTTATTAGATGAAGAAATGGAGTTAGAAAAGGAAAAAGGAATTGGGAGTAGCCAATTGCCTGTGGATCCTAGTCAGACATTTCTAGTGAAACGTATTAATGATGTAATACAAAAAGAAGTTTTGAATGAAGATTCAAAAGGGAAGATTCCCGTTTCAAATTTAACTAAGGTGAATACTGAATCGTTAGAAGCTATTCCTTCGAATACAAATTCTGGATCTAAAAAGGTTTCTAATCCAAAAATATCAAGTCCCAAGTTTAATCCAATTACACTGGATGATTAAAATTTTTTTCTTGCTTTTCAATGCCACTCAATAAGACGCTAAAGATACATGAGTCCAAATGTATTAATTAAACTATTTACTCCTCCGCAAATTGTTATTAATTATGTAAAGGAAAGTATGGCAATTGCTCATAAAAGGTTTTTGTTATCAGCATCTGCTAGTCTTATTTTTACAGTACTTTTGACTTTGACTTATCTTAGTATGATTTTCTTGGTCTTTGCTATTGCATATGAACGAGAAACCCAGAATATGCTACTAGGATATTTATCCCTGCCGATAGTATCATACTTTGTGTGTGGGTTTATTCGCTTTTATTTACGATTAGTAAGAGGTCTTCCTGTAAATTTAAAAATACTATTTGCAGGTCATAGAGGGTATTTGCATATAATGATTCTATTAGCAGCCTACTACTCTCTTTATATATTGCTATTTAAGATTGCATTTTATATGAAAGACTATGACAGAGTTATGCAAATTCGGATTTTGTTAGGCGTTGCTGCTTTTTTTTGGACTGTAGCTCGTTTGATCTTTGCTCCCTTTTTTGTTATTGATGCAGATTATACGGCGAGGCAAGCCATGAAGGCATCTTTTCTTTTAACAAGTGGCAAAACCTTCAAGACTTTTAGTTTACTGATTATTTCTGTAATATTTTTGGTTGGTGGTTTGATTGTCAATATCGCACTTTCTTTTCTCATCCACGAGGTCGTATTTATTTTTCAGTCTTATTCTATTTATCAAGTAGGCATACCAATCATAATTCTGGGTTCTGCCTATCCATTTTCCTTGATCATCATTGCTTTCGTTGTTAGTTATGATATTAATCTGAAAAATAAGTATTCTAGACGAAAACAGCTTATAACACAAGCAGCTATTATTGTGAAAAGAAAATTAGAAGATACTAATATATTTGAAGCTGTTAAATAAAACCTATCGTTTAATAATTATATTTATCGAATTCTTATAGGTAATTATGTGTTGAATTTATTTTGTTTTAGAAAATTTTTTACTCTACAAAAATCCATCTTTTAATAAATTATTGTCTCTGTTAAACTTCATTTTTGCGTAAAAGCAAACAATTCTTTTTCAAGAATATTTTTTGTGAAGAAATGATGTATATAAATCTAAAGGAATACTCTTTATGGCAGTTCTAAAAAAGATGAAAAGTATTTTGACACATTTTTTGGTCTTAATTTTTTTTATAAATACACAGATTGGATCACAAGATCTAAAAATACTGCCTATCGATTTATCCTCCCTAAAATGGTATGTTAAAAAAGGTTTTTCGACTAACGACATTACGACTATAAATTCCGAACAATATAGTGAATTAAATAAATTTCCAATTATTTTAAATTCTCTATTTAAAATTCCTATCTCTTTTCAAGAGTTAAATGAATTTACTCTTTTTTGTTCATTTCAAGTGAATCTAGATCGTTTAGATAAAGGAAAAGAAGTCGCTATTTTATTTTCAGGGATTGGAGAAACATGGGAAGTATATTTAAATGGGGAAAAAATTAAGGATGAGTTTCAAATTGATCAGAATAATATAAAAAAATATAGAACCATGAGAAATGCAGTAGTTCTAATTCCTTATGGATTATTGCGGGAAGAAAACCGCTTGGTTGTGCATTTAGCTGGTTTTGCTCCTACTTCCTTTTTATCTCCGAATATTTTATTGGGCATGCGATTTAAAGAAGGTTATCTGGTTGATTATAGAAAGAATATTGAAGAAAGTATCGAACAAACATCCCTGTTACTTTTTAATGCAGTTTATATTTTCTTTGGACTGTATCATTTGTTCTTTTTTATAAGATGGACTGAAAAGAAATATAATCTATATTTTGGCATTTTTTCCATATCTATATCAACCTATTTTTTAGCTTTTTCAAATATTGCCTTTGATTATGTATCAGATACTAGAATTTTATTTTATCTAGCTTATGTATCGCAACCCATTGCCCTACTATCTTTTATATTATTCTTGTTTGATTATTTCAATCCATCTAAGAAATTCTCTCTTTTTATTAAATATACAATAGTATCTAACGTTTTTATAATATTGGCTTTCTCAATTCTGAGAATTAATTTTTATCTTAGTTTTTTATACTTATGGTATGTATTAATTGTTTCTCAGATATTTTATATCTTTTACTTTATTGTCAATGCAACTCGTAAAGGTTTTAAAGATGCAATTCCTATGGCATCTAGTATCTTAATTATATTACTGGTTGTTATATGGGAAATTCTGGATACTATCGTATTTCAGACTGGTATTAAATTGCTGCAATTTGCATACTTCGGTTTTATTATCTCTATGGTATTTATACTTGCAAATCGTTTCATCGAAATCAATTGGGAAACGAGAAGATTAAATATTGAGTTAACAGAACAGAGAGATTCCTTTTCTAAATTTGTTCCAATTCAATTCTTAGATTTACTAGGTAAAAAATCTGCAACTGATATATCTCTGGGTGAATGCAAATTACAAGAGATGACGATTCTCTTTGCAGATATTCGTGATTTCACTTCCCTCTCCGAGTCTATGTCACCAGAAGAAAATTTTCGATTCATAAATTCCTACTTAAAAAGAATGAGTCCGGTAATTGAGAGAAACAATGGATTTATAGATAAATTTATTGGAGATGCAATCATGGCAATCTTTCATTTTCCTGAAGAGGCATTAAACGCTGCAATATCTATGCATAGCGAATTGAATACATTAAACAAATATAGAGCATCTTCCGGCTATCGTCCTTTACAAATAGGAATCGGATTAAATACAGGTATGCTTATGATGGGAACTATAGGACATGAGGATAGACTTAATACAACAGTAATTGGTGATACCGTTAATCTAGCTGCTCGATTAGAAACTTTAACCAAGGAATATAAGACACCTATTTTGATTTCTGAGTTTTCTGTTTCAAAACTTTCAAATTTACAAGAGTTTAATTTACGTGAAGTTGATTCTGTAGTTGTAAAAGGGAAAACGAACTCAGTAAGAATCTTTGAATGTAAAACTGATATTTAGCTTTTATAGAGAATAAAAACTCAGTTGAAACGAAAGGATTACAGAGTGCCGACAGGCACCCTGGCTCAACTGTATTTAGTGTCATAGAGAATATTAGATGGACAGTAAAATCTTTTTCATTTACAAATTTAAAACAAATGATAATATGATTAGATATGAAAGAGCAACTCACATTAGCCTATTCACCCTGTCCTAATGATACATTTTTATTTTATCATCTGATTCATGAGGATTTATCAAATAAATTTTCTGTTAAAGAAGAATTGCATGATGTTGAAAAATTAAATGAATATTCTGAAAAAAATACATTCGATGTAACCAAACTTTCTTTCTTCGCTTTTTTTCATGTAATAAGCGGTTACACGTTGTTAAACTCTGGTTCTGCTTTGGGTAGAGGTTGTGGTCCATTGTTAGTAAAGAAAAAGGGAAAAGATTTAAATAAAATCAAGGGAGAAAAAATATTAGTTCCTGGAATCAAAACGACAGCAAATCTACTTACCAATATTTATCTAAATAGAGATTTTGAACCCTACCCTATTCGATATGATTGGATAATGAATAAAATTTTAGAAGAAGAGTTTAATTTAGGCGTAATCATTCATGAAGAGAGATTTACCTACGAAGAAAGAGGATTAGAAAAAATTGTAGATCTTGGAGATTATTGGGAGAGTTTAACAGGCAAACCTATCCCACTTGGAGCAATTGCAATTAAACGCTCTATCCCAATAGATCTGAAAAGAGAATTTGATCAATCTCTCCGAAAAAGTTTAGAACTTGCCTATCAATTTCCTGAAAAAACTAAAAAATATATTTTGACAAACTCACAAGTGAAAGATGAAAAAGTTGTACAAAGCCATATAGATCTTTATGTAAATGAGTTCACTAAAGATATTGGAGATGAAGGTAAAGATGCAGTGTATGCGTTATACGAGAAAGCTAAGACCCTTGGATTTCTAAAAGATCAAAAATTGGATATGTTTATCTAATTACATAACCTTTAAACTAGGAAAAAATAAATACAAGTCTTAAAATTAATTCAAAAATCGCGCTCAAATTCAAAGATTTAACCTCTATTATTAATAGAGGTAAATCTATGAATCAAGACTCCATAACTCTTTCGACACAGAAAATCTCTTTCCCAAGAAAAGATTTTATTTATTCTGAATTTAGTTCGACTCTTTTACTTCCAGATCGATATTCTGAAATATTCTATGCTAAATGCAAATATCATGGCGGAGTTCGAGAGTATATCAGCTATCTACTTTCTAGATACCAACTTTTTATTGCAAATGGACTTGTTCCTGGTTATTCAAATGTTACTACTAAGTATCAAGAAAAGGGCCAAAATCTTCAAAGGATAGCTTTTCGCCCTAAACCAGAAGACTGGGCAGAACTGAAACTTTATCGTATTAGTTTTGGTATTGAACCCCTACATAAAAAAAGGACACGATTTTAGGCTTCCAAAAGGAGAC
>DAORDH010000049.1:0-35552 GCA_035345875.1 Leptospiraceae bacterium
TTACCGCCTGTCGTTTTCATCCAGACTTCTGTTCTTTCTGAAATTAAATAAGATTCAAACCCAGGAAGTTTAACGTTTTTAAAATTCTTTTTTATCCATTTAAAAAGTTCAGAAGACATTTTTAAAAATGCATCCGGCTTTGAAACAAGGAGATTTTGGGAATTATAATAACTGTGGATATAATAAATTCTTCCACTATGAATAATATTTCCACTAATAATGTTCTTAGGAATTAAAAATTCTATAACGGGAGAAGAGATTGCATCAATCGAATAATAATTTTGTCTTTCAATGAATTGATTGTTAATTTGCTCTATGAAATCGCCTGACGTAACATATTTGATAGAACTTATTTTACCAAGTATTTTAGTTTGCAATAAAGAATCCAATTTTTGAAGATTAGAATTTGTCGAATAATTATTGTAAACCGACAAATCTTTCTCTTGTAGATATTTATCTATCTCAGAAATGTCCTCCGGCATTAAATAAAAATTTATTTGTTTACTTTTCATGAATTCTAATCCTTCTTATTATAACTATGAAACATAGGTTTAATTCCATAATTCTGAGTAACTTCTTCTATTGTATCCCGCTCTCTCTTAACCGGTCTTCCATCCTGATTTTGTTTTCCAACTTGATGTATTTCTACGATCTGATTATTTTCTTCTTCGATTGCAACTACATCCATAAATTTTCCCTTACCATTAAACAAACGAAGAAACTTTTCAAAAACCGCTAAGAATCCTCTTTCTTTAATATCGGTTGCGACTTCTTTTACTTTTGCTTGATGCTCGATTCCACCTTTTCTTCCATAAGGGTTAGGGATATTCTTGTCATTGCTCATAGATTTGTCTAGAATAAAATACAATATAAATGAGACAAGATAGACTCTATTTGATTCTAAAAATTCTTGATTTATAAAATAAATCTTTCCGTCTTCTAGGAAATAAGAAAAATGAATTCGCTATGAAAATAATCATTTTACTATTATTACTCCTTTCATTCTCTTTCTGCTCATCTAAAACAGAAAAACCAATTCCAGAAAGAACGATAGATGGCTGGGCAGGTCATCCAGATGATCCAAATAAAAAACCATTTGAGTATTATTATATGAAACATGCTAGTACGGCTAGTCAAAAGTCTATTAAGAGTAAAAATGGAGATTTGATTCGATCAACCTGTATAGAGGCAAATAAAAGTCAGGCAAAAACCAACTTAATTCCTATATTGATTGGAAATACTATTTTCTCGCAAAGTTCTCCCGGCGGTCAGCTTCCAATTGACTCGTCACTGAAGTATTTACACTGTAATAATGATAACTTTTATTTTAATGTTAGAATAGATCCCTTCAACCTCCGAAATATAATCGCTCTTGAAATATGGGAATTGGAAAAATTACTCATAAAAGAATATAAAAAAATTATCAAAGTTGTAGAGGTAAAAGACTGTAAGCCGCTCGCAGTTCCTGATCCCGAAATCCCACTCAGCAAATGGAAAGATTGCGAATGTCTTGTCTACGCTCAAGTTCCTGGTGGAAGAGATGCATTTATCGTAAGAGCCCAAAAGATTGATACGGATTGAGATTTCTTATATTCAAAATGAATCCTGTAACAAAAATCTCTTATGTTATTCACTGCAATGCCGGTATGTGAAAAAGCCAGAAGGGAGAATTCTGCGTATTAATGCGATAGTGCCCGCAGCTTCGGGTTTCTTTTCTTTTTTGCATACTTTTTTCTTTTCTTTACAAAAAGAAAAGAAAAAAGTATGATCCCCCCGCTGGGAAGCGGAAATAAGAAAAATCTTTTTTAGTATTTGTAGAAGTCTGCGCGACTAGACCTAGTCGCATTAAAATAAAGTTTGAACGACTTTTCAAGTCCATAAAAAGAAAAAAACCGAGCTTTTTAGGGCTCGGCAAGAAACATCACGGAGATTTATTACGAGATAAACCCAGATTTTCTATCTTAGAAGTTGCAAAACATTTTGTGGTTTTTGGTTAGCCTGAGCTAACATCGCTGTACCAGCTTGAGTTAGAATTTGATATCTTGTTAGGCTTGTCATTTGTTCAGCCATATCAGTGTCTCTAATTCTAGATTCAGCAGCTTGAATGTTTTCATAACCATTCATTAAGCCTTTAGCAGCGTGCTCTAATCTGTTTTGGTAAGCACCGAGGTCAGCTCTTTGTTTAGAAATCATTTTAAGAGCGTCATCAGCTAGACCGATAACAGAGTTTGCTTTGCTAAGTGTGGAAAGAGAGATAAATGTCAATACAGTTGGGTTTCTTAAGCCTAAAGCTGCAGTTGTCATTGTTTCAATGTAAACTCTTTCTCTTTGGTGCATGTTTGCTCCGATATGGAACCACATACTAGCAGTTGGGTTTAATCTAGAAAACGCACCAGTCATAAGCTTCATTTTGTTGAAT
This sequence comes from Leptospiraceae bacterium, assembly GCA_035345875.1. Lineage (GTDB taxonomy): Bacteria > Spirochaetota > Leptospiria > Leptospirales > Leptospiraceae > UBA2033. The sequence goes on from DAORDH010000049.1 coordinate 2,420, forward strand.
TCAGCTTGAGATGCAATTCTATCGATTTCATCAATCAATTGAGAAACCTCAACTTGGATTTGCTGTCTGTCTTCTTCGGTATAAATACCGTTAGCCGCTTGGACAGCTAGTACTCTAATTCTTTGAACGATTTCTTGAGTTTCTTGTAACCAGCCCTCAGTTGTTTGAATGAGGGAAATGCCATCTTCAGCGTTCATTTCTGCACGTCTGAGTCCGTTCACTTGGCTTCTCATTTTTTCAGATACTGCCAGTCCAGAAGCATCGTCACCAGCTCTGTTGATTCTCATGCCTGAAGAAAGTTTTTCTACATCTTTATTCAAAGCTTCGTTGTTGAATTTTAATACTCTGTGCGAGTTAATCGCAGATACGTTATGGTTAATAATCATTCGGTTTCCTCCATGAATCCGACTTTCGTTTGAAAGTAATGATATTTTGAAGAATCATCCTTGACTCTTCATGTAATAGATCGACCAGCCTCAAAAATTCAATGAGACACTTTTTTTATAAAAAAATTATTTTTTTTAAGGGGAAAGAAAAAGGAGACTCGGAGCTGACGGGACTCGAACCCGCGACATCCTGCGTGACAGGCAGGCACTCTAACCAACTGAGCTACAACTCCTCGAGGTATATTCCAAATTATTTAACATCTTTCATAGGTCAAACCTTTTTCTTAAAAAAGTTCTTGCTTTTTTATTTATTGGTGTCTAAAAGAGTGTTATGAAGAAAATATTTCTTTTATTACTAGCTCTCTCTCTTGTATTCAGTGCAGATTGTAGAGAACTTATGACTAAAAAGAATATTTGTCATTTATCTGTTCAGAAAGCAAAGACATCTAAAGCGGACTGTCATGGAAACAAAGAAAAAACCAAAAACAGCTGTAAATGTCCTGAGACTAAAGCGACACAATTACAAGATACTAGCTTAAAAGAGTCTAGAAAAGTTGTTAAATTAGAACTCCTCTTTACATCACCTATCAATTTAGTTCATCCTATCTCCATTTTAACGAAAACCGATTCTGCCTATCTTCTGAACTTATCTTATTTCTACACATTTTTTCATCCTACAGAAACCACACATCTACTCATTTGAGATTTCCCCCTACAATCTGTTGATTTAGAAATTCATTCCCGAAATTTTCTATCGGGAATCCACAAGAATTTTGTTTTGTAAAAAAGGGACTACCACCGAGGACACCGATAACGGAACGATTTAAGTTGATCCGATAGCTTTCTAAAACTTTTCTTGTTTTGATCTAAATCATTTTCTTTCAATAAAAAAGTTTAATACCCAAGGAGGGAACAATGAAACGAACTTTATACATTATACTAATCTTTTTACTAACGTTAGGTTTATACTCAGAAGACATTGAAATTCAACTAGAAAATCTGATTTCACTCCATCCAGAAATCAAATCTCTAGAAGCAGAGCTAAAATCTAAAAAAGCAAACGCTGGACACGAAACGACTTATCCAGATCCAAAGATAGGAATCGCATTTCGAAATTATCCGGCGAGATCATACTCTTTGAATGATAAAGCCTATGATACTCCCAGTATGACTGGAATTGAATATAGCATTTCACAAGAAATTCCATTTCCGGGAAGACTCACTCTACAAGGAAAGGTAAGCAAATTAGGTGAATTAGAATTCTTGCATCTATCTAAATCCCGTAAAAACCAATTTTTACTAGAATACCTTACACAACTGGTCAGACTAAAAAGTGCAGAGAAGAAAATAGTCTTAAATGAATTAATCCGTAAAACACTTGAAAGTCAAAAAACCATTTCAACCTCTACACTTGCAGTAGGAGGGTCAAATCTTTCTAAATCCTTAAAACTACAAGTAGAAGCAAGTCTTTCCCAGGAAAGAGAAATTGAATATACCAAAGACAAAAAAAATGCGATAGCCGCTCTTGAATACTTCAAGGTAGATACGTCTAGTAAGGACTTACTTATAAAATTAGATCCAAGTAAATATTTAAAGGAAAAAGCAATTCAAATCAAATCAGAAAAAAATATCTTAAAAGAAAACTTAATAGAAAATCCAAACTACAAACTTTCCTCGGTTGCAATCGAAAGAGCAAAGAATGAAAGTAAACTTTCTTCTCTTTTACATGCACCTGATACAGAGGTTTTCTTTGCTTATATGAAAAGAAGAAATCAAATAATCACCTTGGATAATGGACCTCTCAATTATCAAATTATGGATAATACAGAATATCGGGGAGACTTATTTTCCTTCGGAGTAAATGTCCGCGTCCCCGTTTGGTCTTTTTTTTCCAGCCACGATTTAAAACAAAGATCAGAAGAGAATGTTCAATCAAAGGCATTTGAACTAGAGAGAAACAAACTTTTTCTGGAATCTAATTTTGAAAAACTACTTGTGACTTTAGATTCAATCGATCTCCAAATTGATCTTTATGAAAAAAGGATTATCCCAGAGTTAAATAAAAGTTTATCAGCACTATCTTCTCAATATGGAACTGGAAAAGTAGATTTAATCGAAGTTCTAAATTCTAAAATAGAATTACAAAGAGCATTTATAACAGAAGAAGAGCTACAGGAGAAAAAGAAAATCACTACCCTACTCCTATTAGAACTAACAGATCATTTATTAAAACCCAAAGAAGGAAACTAATATGAAAACCCTATTACTCTACATTGTTCTCTCTTTTACTTTGATTGGATTTTTCGAAAGTTGTAAAAAAGAAAAAGAAATTTGGTATTGCCCAATGCATCCAACGTATACATCGGACAGAGCCGGTCAATGCCCTATTTGCAATATGACTTTAGTGAAAAAAGAAATTCTTCCCGCGAAGTCTACGTCTCATAGTGAACACGATCACGAGAATATGCCTGCTTCAACTGGTGATAAAAAAGAAGAGAATACTATCCATTTACCAGAAGAGAAACAAAGACTCATCGGAATTAAAACAGCTCGCGTAGAATTAATTCCTCTTAGTAAAAAAATCGTCGCCTACTCTAGAGTAGCCTATGATCCGGAGTTGTACACTGCCATTCTAGAATACAGAGAAGCAAAAAAAGCTAGTCAAATTCTAACCGATGATTCTTTACCTAATTCGAGTAGCTTAGCAAATGCAAGCATTGTGCGTTTAAAACAATTGGGACTTTCTGACTCTCAAATTTCTGAATGGGGAAATTCTAATCGCAATCCAGATGAATTAATTCTAGGAAGCAAAAATGGAAGAGCGTATATTTATTCTTCCATTTATGAAACAGATATTGGCTATGTGAAGAAAGGTTTAAAAGTATCACTCAAAATAGATTCCTTTCCAGATAAAATTTTTACCGGCACAATCCAAAGTATCGACTCCATATTAGATGAACAAAATCGTACTCTTCGTTTTCGCTCATATGTTTCTGATAGGGATAATATCCTGAAACCGCAGATGTTTGGCAATATAGAAATTTCGATTCCCTTAAAGAAAGCTCTATCTATTCCAAAATCTGCACTTTTAAATACCGGCAAACACAAATTAGCCTACAAACGAGTTTCCATTGAAGAATTTACTCCTGTGATGGTTAAGACTGGAATGGAGACAGATGATTACTATGAGGTTCTAGAAGGTTTAGAAGAAGGAAATGAAATCGTAGTAGAGTCCAATTTTCTCCTAGACTCAGAAAGTAAAATTAAACTAGGAGGATCTTCCAATGAACACAACCACTGATCCCAATTCGTTTACCTCTAAAATCATTCGATTTTCAGCGCATAATAAGTTTTTGGTGCTAGTTTTGACTTTTGTTGTATTGATTGCTTCTTATTATTCAATGACCAATATTCCACTTGATGCGATTCCTGATTTATCGGACACACAAGTGATTGTTTATTCTCGCTGGGATCGAAGTCCTGATATCATTGAAGATCAAGTAACTTATCCAATTATCACTGGATTACTCGGAGCACCTAAAGTAAAAGTGATTCGCGGTTTTTCTGACTTCGGCTATTCGTTCGTATACGTTATTTTCCAAGATGGGACAGATATCTATTGGGCGAGGTCGCGCGTTTTAGAGTATCTATCCCGTATTCAATCTCGCCTTCCGGAAGGAGTGCAAACAGAGTTAGGTCCTGATGCAACAGGTGTAGGTTGGGTTTACCAATATGCACTCGTTGACAAGAGCGGCAAAAACTCATTAACCGACATTCGCTCTTTTCAAGACTTCAAACTTCGATATTTATTAAACGCAATTCCAGGTGTTTCAGAGGTGGCAGGAATCGGAGGATTTAAAAAACAGTATCAAGTAACAGTAAATCCAATTGCTCTTCAAGCATACAATATCTCTATGGAGTCTGTCGTTCAAAAGATCAGGGAATCCAATCAAGAAACGGGAGCAAGGCTCATGGAGCTAAGTGGTGCAGAATATATGATTCGCGGGAAAGGATACATTCGTAGCATTTCAGATATTGAAACCATTAGCCTAGGCACCGATGTCACGGGAACTCCTATCTTAATTAAAAATGTTGCGAAAGTCGACCTAGGTCCTGATTTAAGAAGGGGAATTTCTGATTTAGATGGAGAGGGTGATACGGTTGGAGGAATTATCGTCATGCGACATGGAGAAAACGCATTGTCGGTAATTGAGAAAGTAAAAAAGAAGATAATGGAAATTAGCCCTTCTTTGCCAGAAGGTTTGGAGATTGTAACGACTTATGACCGTTCTTCTCTAATTTTAAATGCAATTCATACTTTAAAAGAAAAACTTTTAGAAGAAATGATAATTGTTTCGATTGTGATTTTAATTTTCTTATGGCATTTCCCATCTGCGATTGTCCCTATTCTTACCATACCGATTTCAATTATTATTTCGTTTATTCCAATGTATGCACTTGGAATTCATTCCAATATCATGTCTCTCTCCGGAATAGCAATTTCCATTGGAGTTCTTGTGGATGGAGCTATAGTAGAAGTAGAAAACGCTTACAAGAAATTAGAAGAATGGGAGTCTAACGGTCGAATCGGCGACTATCATGCGGTTCGTCTCGAAGCACTTTTAGAAGTTGGACCTTCTGTATTTTTTTCTCTTCTTGTAATCGCCGTTGCCTTCTTACCTGTATTCACTTTGGTCGATCAAGAGGGAAGACTCTTTCGTCCTCTCGCCTACTCTAAAAATCTCGCCATGGCAATAGCGGCTATTCTTGCTTTGACGCTTGATCCTGCCTTTCGAATGTTATTTACTCGAATGGATCCATTTAACTTTAAGAATAAGTTTTTAAGCAAAGCGGCTACAACCTTGTTTGTCGGTAAATACTATAAGGAAGAAAATCATCCCATCAGTAAAATTCTTTTTAAATACTATGAACCTGCATGTACTTGGGTATTAGGACATCCCAAAAAGGTAATAGCTACCTCGGTATTTTTAGTTTTACTTACCATTCCTGTCTATCTACATCTTGGCTCTGAGTTCATGCCTCCTCTCTACGAAGAGACCTTGCTTTATATGCCAACGACTCTTCCCGGAATTTCTGTTGCAGAAGCAGAGCGGCTAATGATTAACATGGACAAAAAACTAAAAGCAATTCCTGAAGTTGTTCGAGTTTTCGGGAAAGCTGGAAGATCGGATACATCTACTGACAGTGCTCCTTTTTCCATGATGGAAACAGTTGTATTAGTCAAACCACAAAATGAATGGAGACAAAAGGAAAGATTTTATTCTAAGTTGCCTAAGCTTACTCATTTCCTATTTCGAAGTTTTGCACCAGATAGAATTTCAAAAGCGGAATTAATTGCTATCATGGACAAAGAACTTTCTTTTCCGGGTGTGTCTAACGCATGGACTATGCCAATTAAAACAAGGATTGATATGCTCTCGACTGGTCTTAGAACACCAATCGGAATTAAAATACAAGGAGGGTCTTTAGAAGAAATCGAAAGACTTGGAATTGAAATGGAAACTGTATTAAAAAATCTACCAGGTGTAAGATCAGTTTTTGCCGAAAGAACAGCTGGCGGGTATTTTTTAGACATCAACCTAAAAAGAGAAAAGCTTGCACGCTATGGAATTACGATTGCAAATGCACAAGACATTATATTAACAGCAATCGGCGGGGAACCAATCACACAGACTATAGAAGGCAGAGAAAGATATACGGTTAATATTCGTTATCCGAGAGCACTTAGAGAAAACGTTGACCAACTCAAGCGAATTCTAATTCCGACTCTCACAGATTCTCATATTCCAATTGGAGAAATTGCAGACTTAGAATACAAAACTGGACCTGCGATGATTCGAGATGAGAATGGATTTCTTACAGGTTATGTTTATTTGGACACAACGGAGTCTGACATTGGTGGGTTTGTTGATCGCGCCAAATCAAGAGTAACCGAACTTGTAAAACTTCCCGCAGGTTACACCCTACTCTGGACAGGACAATACGAAAACATCATCCGTGTAAGAGAACGAATGAAGTTAGTGATTCCTATCACTCTTTTTATCATCTTCTTTTTAATCTACATGAATACAAAATCATACATGAAGACAATGATTGTTATGTGCGCTGTGCCCTTTTCTCTCATCGGTGCTGTGGGATTTTTATTTATCTTAGATTACCAAATTTCGATTGCAGTTTGGGTGGGAATGATTGCCCTCATGGGACTCGATGCAGAGACAGGAGTATTTATGTTACTCTATTTAGATTTGTCGTATGAAGACGCTAGGCGAAAGGGACTCTTAACAAATGACTTAGAGCTTAAAGACGCAATTCTACATGGAGCAGTCAAACGGGTTCGTCCTAAGATCATGACTGTCCTCTGTGCGATGATGGGGTTACTCCCGATTATGTGGTCAACAGCTACTGGCTCTGACATGATGAAACGAATTGCCGCACCCATGGTTGGTGGGCTTGTGACTAGTTTTGCTTTAGAATTATTAGTCTATCCAGCGATTTATTATCTTTGGAAGCGAAAAGAATTAACAATCGAAAATCGAACTGAGTTAAGTCCAATTTCTTAATTCAGTTTTTTGAATTCATTTTAAAGGAGAATAACAATGAATAAACTTAAAATAATTTTTATAGGAATCTGTTTCCTATCTGGAATTAACGCTTGGGCACACAATGGAAAGGCAACACAAGTAATGGAAGAGATGATTAAATTTCATGATGCATTAGTGAAAGAAACACCTGGTAAATTAAACACTACTAAGCTTACCGAACTTTTGAACAAGGGTGCTGATCGGGAGAAAGATGCAGAAGCTTTTAAAAAAGCAATTCCGCTCGCAGAGAAATTGGGAAAGTTAGCAGGCATGAAAGAAAAATTAGATGTTTATGCTGAATTAGTCGAGATACTATCTTCCGTTGTTGGTCATCACGATAAATCAAACGCAAATGTTTTCTTTTGTCCTATGGTAAAAAAGAAATGGATCGCAAAGGGAGATACTATCATTAATCCATATCTGAAAGACATGCGAGATTGTGGCGAAAAACAATAATGATAAAAGCCAGAATCAGGAAAAGAAATTAAATAGAAAATGAAAACAACAGGAACTGCGTAGTGAATATGATTACACAGTTCTCGTTGGTTAGAGGAAATTATGACACAAAAAGAATTTTGGAAATTACATAGTAGTGCACATTTGAATTTTAAATTAAATGAAAAAATTTACTTTATTTTATTTTTAATTTTTTTAGCTAGCGCTTTGCATATCCTTGCATCACATTTTCAGAATGAATTATTTATTGCGATAGCGGTAAGGCTTAATTATATTCCGGTTTTTTATGCGGGGATGCGAGGCGGATTGATTCCTGGTTTACTGAGCGGATTCATCGTTGCGTCCCTACATTCAATAATCATGTTACACTTTGGTCATGCGACACACGGTAGCCACTTAATTTTAACAGAACATTTAGTTGAAACTCCCTTCATTGTATTATTTGCAGCCCTTATTGGATTTTTACGCGACCATGAACAAATGCAGAGAGCAAAGCAGGAAAAAATTAAAGAAATTTTTGGTAAGTATGTATCACAAAATATTGCTGAACAAATTATTAATAATGAAATAGTATTAACAGGAGAAGAAAAAGTTGCTACAATCCTCTTTTGTGATTTAAAAGGATTTACAACGTTATCCGAAAAGCTATCTCCTCAGGATTTATTAAATTTATTAAACTATTTTTTTTCCGAGATGGTGACTATCATTTTAAGGAATGGTGGTTTTCTTGATAAATTCATTGGGGATGCAATAATGGCTGTCTTCGGTATTCCATTTAATGAAGAAAAACATGCAGAAATCGCGGTTAATGTCGCAATTGAAATGCAAAAAAAACTAAAGGAATTAAATGAAAGTAAATCTTTTGGCGAATTCCAATTAGCCATGACAATTGGAATTCACACTGGTAATATTATAGCAGGGAATCTTGGTTCAAAAGAAAGAATGGATTATACCGTAATCGGGGATACAGTCAATCTAGCTTCAAGAATACAGTCTTTAAATAAATCTTATTCAAGCGATATACTTATTTCTGACTCAACGTATAAATCATTGATAGGCTCTTCAAATATTTTTGCAAGAGAAATTGATACAGTGAAAGTAAAGGGGCGTAATAAGCCATGTATACTTTATGAAATCCTGCATAATAAAAATATTCATTCCTTTAACCACAAAATCAAAACTTTGGAGACTTTTTCATCAGCAATCCTTTTATACAAAAGTGGTGATTTTATCTCCTCCAAAAATTTATTTCTTACGCTTATTGATAATGATAATTATGATTTGCTCCCCGCAATTTACATTGAAAGAATTAATACTCTATTAAAAAATCCGCCGGAAAATTGGTCAGGAATATATGAACATACAAATAAATAAATGGCATAATAAATACATACTAAGTGAAAAATAGAAATAACAAAATAAACCGAATGGAGAGATTTAAAATGGGAACACTAATGATAGGCGTTATGGTATTAATGATGGGTGGTATGATTCTCATGCATACAGCAATGATGAATCATGATTCTAAAGATCATAAGGAAGGACAACATGAAACAGCAAAAAAAACTACTGAATCGAAAGCTAAAACTTCAGAGGAGTTAGAAACAAAGTCTTCTGAAAAAGAACACAAACATTAGATGTAAATTGCCTAATAATTTAGGAAAAAAATTAAGGAGAAGAGTAATGAAAAACTCAAAAATAACAATAAGTGTATTGCTATATATCGTAACTAGTATAGCAATTTTTTCTCAGGATGTCCCAAAGATTAAAGCGGAACATTTAAAAATGGTTGCGAAGTATGAAGAGCAAGTAAAGGCGCAAGGAATGATTGCTGAAGAACATTCAAAGATGAAAAAAGAGTATGTAAAAAAATATTTCATTAATGAAAAGTTAAGTAATAGATCTACGATTAATGAAATGGAAAAACATTGCGATAAGATTATAGAAGAAGCGAATCAATTGAAAAAGAATTTTCAAATGATGGCTGATTTTCATAAATCTCTTGCTGCTGAATTAGATAAGAAGTAAGGTTTATATTTTCATAAACCAATCACCAAAAGTATATGACTACTCTTTTAAAATTGAGCTTTACTTTTGGTGATTAAGGTAGCTTAGATTTTTTGAATATAGGAAATTATTTAGTCAGTTTTGATAGAGGCTGGCTATTTTTTGAAAATGATACCACGAAGATTTGATAGTAATTTTCTCTTAGGAGTTTATTGTAATTTCATGATTTACTTGTAAAGGAATCACCTAATAATTTTAATGTAATTAGCTTAAAGAAATTACTAGAAAAAGGAGCTGATTCAAAGAAAGACACAGAGTCTTTTAAGAAGGCAATTCCGATTCTAGAAAAATTAGGACAGTCAAAAGCATTAGATGAAAAATTAAATCTATATGCTGAGTTGGTAGAAATTTTATCACCTACTGTCGGACATCATGACAAGTCTGGAGCCAATTTGTTTTATTGCCCAATGGTAAAAAAGAAATGGATTGCAAAAGGGGATGAGATAACAAACCCTTATGATAAATCGATGCGAAATTGTGGAGAAAAATTATAATGTCCTAATATATTAGGAAAATAAAGGAGAATAGAATGAAAATTTCAAAACTAATCATTACATTAATTTTAAGCTTAGGCGTAACTGTTGCAGTTGTTGCTAACGACAAAGAAGCTAAGAAGTAATGTAAAATTAGCGACCAAACATTCTATGTTGGTTCAAAACCCAATTGTCAGTAAAAACTGGCAGTTGGGTTTTTTATTTTAGCTTTCTTATATACTCACCAAAAACCCAGCCTTCTGCTAAGCTACAATATTTTCTGCCGTAAAAATCTTGTTCTGGTTTTACATAATACCAATGATTTGTAAACTTCCCCACTTGTGTTTTATCAACGGTTTTTGCAATTACATAAAGACGATAATTCTTATGTAAAACATTTCGCCTTTCTATCTGTGTTTCTGTTTCAGAATAGTAGCAATTTATTGGCTCAAAGTTTACTCCCGGACCTTGTCTAAAAAAGACATTGTCTGTTGTCTCATAATCATTAGGATATATAATTTCATGAAGAACTCTACCAATAATTACCCTATCTCCTGTGTTACGTTTTTGTTCTATACTGTAATAAAGGTTACTGTTGCATTTTAATGCAAAAAGAGAATACAATGATTCTGGAGTTTCTACAATATTACAGGTTGTGAATTCAGATTCCGAGAATGGGCTACAATTTTCAGTTTTTTTTCTAAATAGTTGAATCGTATTATTGATTTGTTTATATTTTCCTTTAATAAGGCAACTCCCTTCTCCAGCAAAAAACTGTTCATATTCTTCCTTTTTATAAAAAGTAAAGTTCCAGCCTGGAGCATTGAATTCAGGTTTCCATTTCCCATTGCCTGCAAAAATAACAGTAGATTTTTTTAATTGAAGATCTTCCTTTTTTGCAGGTATTGGATTTTGATCCGTAGACTTGATAGAGCAGGAAAAAGCATTGATTAACAAAACAAGGATAATAAATTTCATAACGCCTGTATTCTTCTTATCTAGCCAATCCATCCATTGCCATCAATTTAAAATGCCATAAAATAGAATTGAGCCAATTATTATTCATTTCTATTTCGAATCAAAAAATAAATCTAAAAACAATTTGCTTTTTTAGTTAAGCATCTATCTTATGTCTCCTAGAGGAATTATTATGTCAGACAAGATTGAAATCCAAATGCCAACTTTTTATCCGTTTATGTTTGAAATGCCAATTCGAAAAACAGATGTTACCTTGGATATACATGTATCCTTTGCTACAATCCTAGATATAGTATTTGAAGGTCATATGCGATTTTTTAAGTTCATGGGGCACGATGTAACGGATGTATATGGACGTAGTTTAATTTTCGCAAATGCAGTTATCCTCTATAAAGGAGAACTTCTGGCGGATGACGTCGTTCGCATTGAAGTGAGAGCAGATAATTTCCTAGAAAAAGGTTGTGATCTATTCTTTCATCTCACAAAGGATGGTGGTAAAATTCCAGTAGCTGATGTAAAGATTCGAATGTTATTCTTTGACTATACCATTCGAAAAGTAGCACTTGTTCCGGAAGAGTTCAAAGCAAAATGTCTGGCTACACTCAAAAATGATCCTACACAACAAAAGGCAATTCCAAAAACAAATGAATCCCCACTTTGGAATAAAGCACACCAATTTGTCCTAAATCTTTATAAAAGCACGAATCAATTTCCCAAAGAAGAGATGGAGCATTTAATCCCGCGTATCCGCAAATCTGCAACCTCCCTACCCCTATCAATTTTAGAAGTAACAAATCGAAAAGAAAAGTCAGACATTGTAAAATCCTTTGGAAAGACGAGAGGCTTCATTGAAGAACTAAGATATTATTTAATTTTAGCAAATGATTTAAATTATCTAAATGCATCGAATCTAATCAAAGAATTAGATGACTTAAATACAGAGCTTAGAGAAAATTACAAAAAAACAATTAGCGCATTATGAGGATTTGCCAATGAATTCATTTGAAGGAAAAGTAGCCATTGTCACAGGAGGAACTTCTGGACTCGGAAGATCGATTGCAGTTGAGCTAGCAAAACGCGGAGCAAAAGTTGCTTTTTGTGGAAGAAGAGATCAAGAGGGAAACGATACACTCTCAATTATAGAAAAATCAGGTGGTGCAGGATTCTTTCAAAAGGTAGATATAACCAAAGCAAAGGATATTGAAGATTTTACACAGAATGTAATAAATCGGTTTGGTAAATTAGATATTGCAATCAATAATGCAGGGATCATAGGAAAAGCATCTATCTCTACAAAATACGAGGAAGAAGAGTTTCAAAAAGTCTATGAAACTAACGTTAAAGGAGTTTGGCTTTCTATGAAATATCAAATTCCAGAAATGCTAAAAACCGGAAAAGGTGCTATCGTAAATATTTCCTCTGTCTCAGGTTTAATCGGTTTTCCTTTTAATGCAGCCTATTCTGCAAGTAAACATGCAGTCATTGGTCTCACTAAAAGTGCTTCTCTAGAATTTTCACACAAGGGAATTCGAATCAATACGATTTGTCCTGGTGGAATTGAAACAGATATGCTAGAAAATATTTTTGAATCTACAGGAAAACCAGATTTAGCAAAATCGAATATGACAAATCTTCACTCGATGCGTAGACTTGCAAAGCCAAATGAAATTGCGAATGCTGCGATATGGCTTTGCTCAGAAGAAGCCTCATTTATTACTGGAATTGCCATGCCAGTAGATGGTGGCTGGACTTCTCAATAGATAAAATCTTTTTAGTCCTCTTCAACTTTAAATAGATATGCTTCACGGAATCAACTTTAGCATATTATTCGTCGAAAATAATAGGAGAGAAAATGATTTGCTTTTACTTATGTTAAATAATAACATGAGAAAGTAGAGAGAGGCTCTCTTCCTATTGGGACATAAGAGGATGATATGAAACGCAATTATAAATTGATTCTTAGTTTTTTAATGATTCTGCTGACAGTGTTTTTTGTAGAAGCATGCAGAAAAAAAAATCTACCAGCGGAGTTTGAACTGATTTCATCTAGGTTTGGTGAATTCAAGATGTATGACCAAATGCTAGATGGTAAGATTGTAAAAAGAATTATACATAAAGAAGATGATGTTTACCAATCTGAAAACTTACAATTGGTTCAACTCAACCAAATTATTCAATTGAATACATCGGATATGTTTTTATTTACAGTTGAGTCGTTAGACGACAATACTCAATGCCCTGCAAAGTTTTTAGTTATCACATTAAACTCAGAAGGAAAATTTAAAACATTTCCTGAAATCGGAAATTGCAATGATCTACCAGAAGTAGATGACAACGGGGAACAAGTTACATTTACATTTAATTCAATTCTATCATACGAAGCAGTTACCTATCGTTTTGAAAATGGAGATCTAAAACAAATCGAAAATCAAAAGAGCGCAGCAAGAATTATCAATAAGTAGCAAATTATGAAAACTCTATCCACTAGCATTCAGGGGCTAGACACCTCCCCTATTCGCAAAGCATTTGAATTAGCGGCAACACTTGAGAATCCAATCAATTTATCGATTGGACAACCTCATTTTGCCTGTCCACAAAATATCATAGAAGCTCTTACAAAAGCGGCTAACGACGGAAAGACAGCTTATACTTTAACAGGAGGAATTCCTGAATTAAAAGAAGCTCTCGTTAGAAAATATGAAACAGTAAACAAGATCAAATATGCAACACCCTCTCGTATTTTAGTTACATCAGGAATCAGTTCCGCCTTACTTTTGCTTTTTTCAGCACTTGTAAATCCTGGCGACGAATGTTTAATTATCTCTCCTTATTTTTTAATGTATCCATCCATGTTAAAATTTCATGGAGCAAAGATTCATCTTCTAGATGAAAAATTTACGAAAGAAGATACAAAGAAATTAAAATTTTCTAATTTAAAGTTAATCATCTACTCAAATCCTTCCAATCCAACCGGTTATGTAATGACCAAAGAGCAATTAGAAGCACTGGCAGATTTGGCAGAAGTGAATGATGCTTATTTAATCTCCGATGAGATTTATGAACTATTTGATTACGATAAAAAATTTCTATCTGTAGGATCTTTCTATGAGAAAGCAATAACGCTCTCTGGATTTTCGAAAACCTACAGTATGACTGGACTTCGTCTTGCCTCCATTCTCGCCTCTGAGGAAATTACAAAAGTTTTAACAACACTCCAACAATATACGATTGTGTGTGCTCCTTCTGTGACCCAATACGCAGGAATCGAAGCATTAAAGACTGATATGAGTTCTTATATAAAAGAATACAAAGAAAACAGAGACTATGTATACGATTCACTCAAAGATTATTACGAACTTGATAAGAGTGCGGGAGCTTTTTATTTCTTTTTAAAAGTGAAAGGAAATGATGAAGAGTTTGTCAAAAAAGCAGTTTTAGAAAAGAAGCTAATCACTGTTCCAGGATTTATTTTTAATAATAGTCATAGCTATATTCGAATTAGTTTTGCCAATACAAAGGAAAATTTGACTCGAGGGATCAACGCACTAAAAGAACTTGCTTAGTATTTTCTTTATCTATTTTTACGGATTCTGGATTGCAAGTTCAATCGCAAGTTTTTATACTACGTTAGGCGAGAGGATTTTAAAATACTATTATAGTCCTCTCAGAAAAAAATACTCGTTTTTTGAAAAATGGAAAATCATTTTTACAAAACCAAGTGCCTGTGAAAATTGTGGAACTCAAGTCAAAGCAATCTACCTAACGCCTATTCTTGGATATTTATTCACAAAGGGAAAATGTCCCTCTTGCGAAATTAAAATCGCTTCGCATTATCCAATTCTAGAATTTCTATTCGGAATTCTATTTTGTATTTTTTTAAGTCTCACAAATAATATTTTATTTTCTCTATCTGTTCTTTTTTTATTCGGACATGTTTTAGTCTCGATGATTACAGATTATAAAAAATTTTCACTCGATTATGAAAACTTACCTTTCCTTCTTTTTTTCGGTGTTCTTTCTAATTTTCTTTTTTACAATCAATTTCCTGATTTCATTGATTATGCAGTCTTCACAGGCTTTGTTGCATTCTATATTCTACTTTGGGTCTTTTATAAAAAAGGAATTGGGCTTGGAGATGTAATCTTTGCACCTGTCTATGCTTTTCTTGCCGGTCATCCTTATTGGATACTCTTTTTAAACTCATCTTATATACTGGCAGTGCTTTGGGCTTTTTTATCTAGAAAGAAAGGAGAGAAGTTAGACGGAAAACCAATTCCTATGGGATTCTTCTTTGGAATTGGCTTACTAATTTCCTTTTTAGGAAAAGCAATCATGGCTCGTTAGGAAGGAAAGGACTACTACCGATAGAGACGTTAGACACCGATGGATCTTATTTCAATTTCTAGCGGCTAACGCGTAATTTCCATCCAACTTTTCCCAAAATCGTCTCCGATTATATTTTAGGAGTGAAATGTTTTTTAATAAAAATAGAATGTGAATCTTTCATGAAAGATTTTGAATTAGATGCGGTAACTTTTCTTGATATACATTAAATTTCTTTTAGCTTTCCCGTAACGTATTTGTGTAAGATACTCGAAACGAGAGTTTGATAAGGCATGCCTTCTTCTAAGGCTTTCACCTTGAGTAATTGTAAATCTCTTTTATGAATTCGTATATTCATTCTTGCATCTTTTATAAGAGTAGCGCTCGCTGCTTTTTTTAATTTTAAATTCCATTCTTTCAAATTTTTCACAGACTTCCATTCACCGGCTTCAATCGATTCCAATAATTCTTTTTCATTTTTTTTCATTCTTCGCACCTATATATTGATTTGTAAATTTCCTACTAGGGTAAATCGTTTTAAAAAAATATTCTTCCTTTTTCATATCTACAACCGTTGGGACTACATATATGTAATCATCCAAATTAACAAGGAGTAAAACCTGATTCGGATATCTTTCTTTGTTCGTGTGTTCAAGAACATCTACTATTTTATTTCCTTCGATTGCTATTACAATTTTCTCAAACGAAATATCTCGACTCTGCTTTAATTCATCATTCTTTCCATTATCCCAATTGAAGACCATTTTTTTTTTACTTGGTATTATAATGTAATCAATGTGTGCCTTTTGTCAATACAAAATAATCTTTGATAGTGAGATTTTGAAGTAGGTGGAACAAATTTCTTTATAGAAACTTATTCATTGAATTATATAAAAGGAAACAGAATATTTTAAGCGACAAAGTTTTATGTTTTCTATGAATGGATTGGAGTTCGAAAATATTTTGGTTAGATATGAAAGAATACATCCTTTTTCTAAAAGATAAATCCATTTTAAGTGCGTTAGTTGTTTTAATACTCTTTGAACTATTTCTACAGGCTGGCTTTTATAAGAGTTTTTTAAAAAAGAATTCCTATGCTTCGAATGTAAACAGAATTACCGACCATTCCCTTGGCAAACAATCAGAGCTTGATCCAGATATTTTAATCGTGGGGACATCTCTTGCTTATGAAGGTCTATCGATGCAAGCTTTAAATGAAAGACTAAAACCATTGAACTTAAAAGCCCAAAGTATCGCAATCCCGGGTGCTGAGCTCATTGTCCAAGGTCTAGCACTAGAAAAAGTCCTTAATAAATTTAAGCGGGTAAAGTATATTATCCACGTGAATGAAATCGAAATGCCCTGGACACTTGGAATTGTTTTCTCTCAAGCAACATTAGCTATGGCAGGAGAATTAGATAGGAAACGTGCCATAGAAAAATTCTATGAAGATGAATATAATATCAGTTATGCGGATATCGCATATATTTTGATAAGACTTTGGGCATACAGAAAAGACCTTGGAGAATTTATTCTAAATCCTGAAAAAAGAATTAAAGACTTGGGCAAAGCAAAAAAAGCCTTCAAAGATAATCTATATAGCTATGAAAACAATTACCAAGAAAGTTTAAGTCTCTATCATTTTAAAAATGTAAAAGAATGTCTTACGATTACTAAGGATAATACCAATATACCACAAGGTTCCAATCCATATCATAGAGAAGCTATTGCAAAAACTTGCAAACTTGCCGAGGAAAGCGTTTTATCTTTGGAGGAAAATGGCTCGACCGAGCTTTATCAGAGACGACTGAAGAATTTTTATAAAATTTTACGAGATAGAAATATTCAAGTGATTAACGTTTTTCCACCTGTTTCCAATTACTTAGAAGACTTTCAATATGGGAAGCGTGTTTTGTTTTGGAAAGATAAATACAAAGATGTTTTAGGAGAAAAGATTTTTGATCTCACAGAAATAATCCCGAAGGAAGATAACGCAAATTACTTTTATGATATCGTTCATGTAAATCAAAAAGGGATGAGAGTTTTTACAGATAGACTCGGCGAATCCTTGTTAGCCTATCTCAAGGAAAAGGAATTACGTTAATGCTATTTAATTCTTTACACTTCCTGATTTATCTTCCAATCGTTTTAGTTCTATCTAATATTTTAAAAGATAGAAACCAAAAGATATTTTTACTCCTAGCTAGCTTTTATTTTTATATGGCTTGGAATATAAATTTCATCTGGCTATTGTTATTCTCAATCGTTATCGATTATTTTGCTGCCATTTCCATTTCGAGATTAGAAAAGACAGACAAGAGAAGAAAGCATTATTTGATTTTATCTCTAGTTACGAACTTAGGATTTTTAAGTTATTTTAAATATACAAACTTTTTTCTAGGAGCTATAAATGACCTTAATTTTATTAACTCTTTTCGATTCGTAGAGTATAATATCATTTTGCCGGTGGGGATTTCTTTTTATACATTTCAGTCTATGAGTTATACAATCGATGTTTACCGAGGAGTCATGGAAGCAAAGAAATCTTTCATCGACTTTGCTCTTTACGTATCCTTTTTCCCTCAATTGGTAGCGGGTCCGATTGTGCGCGCGGGAACATTTTTTAGAGACTTAGAAGCAAGGCTCATTGTAAACCTAGACGTCATTCGCCACTCATTTGCACAAATCCTCCTTGGATTTACAAAAAAAGTGGTCTTTGCAGATAATCTGGCTATCGCGGTAGATAGAGTTTTTACGAACTATGCTTCTATGAATGCGTTTGAAATTTGGACAGGTGTTTTCGCATTTATGTGGCAAATCTATTTCGACTTTGCGGGTTACACGGATATTGCGATAGGAGTTGCTAGACTCTTTGGATTTCAATTTGACATCAACTTTCACTTTCCATTCAACGTAACAAGCATTAGCCAGCACTGGTCTAGATGGCATCTTTCTTTTTCTACTTGGATAAGAGATTATATTTTTATACCTCTCGGTGGTTCCAAGGTTTCTAGACTCAGAACTCATATCAATGTATTTATTACCTTTTTATTTGCGGGTATTTGGCACGGAGCGGCGTATCATTTTGTAGTCTGGGGAATTTGGCATTCCGCCATGCTATCGGTAGAACGAGAGTATGCCCAGACAAGAGTGAGTAAATTTCTAAACGAAAAAGGAGGATTTGTCTATAGTTTATTCTGTCGAATTTTTACTATGATTTGTCTAGGAATTGGTCTTCCCCTCTTTCGAGCCAAGACGTTAACCGATGCATTTGGGATGCTAAAAACAATGTTATTCCTGAACTCGAATTCTATTACTTCGTCTTTTAGTAATTACGGTTACTTCAATTTAGTCGCACTTCTATTTGTAACAGGATATATATTTGAAAAATACAATTTAAAGAAGATGCTAGAAAGTAAAAGAGCGTTTACCCTGTTTATCCTTGCAAATGTGTTTATGCTACTTTGCTATGGAGTAAGTGAAGCACAGAGTTTTATTTACTTTGCTTTTTAGAATTGCAGGAAAGAATAGCGATAGAATGTTTTTTCTTTTATCTTTTAATTCTAGCATTTATCGCTAAATGTGCATCCAAGGTTTTTTCTCATTTCGTTATCGGTATTAAACCTTTCTATTTTGATTTCACAAAAACTGACATTAGATCAATTAATTCATTTTTTTAAGATCAATTTTTCCCAAGAGGTCCTTGACTCTATTTAAATTTACAGGTTTAGGCAGATAAAAATCAAAACCTAGATTTAAAAACTTTTCTTCACTTCCTTCCAGAACATGTGCGGTAGTTGCTATGGTAAAAAACTTTCTATTTTTATAAGCTTCTATCTTTTTCATTTGACTAAAACACTCAATTCCATCTAGCTCTGGCATTTCTATATCCATAAAGATTACATCATAGTTATTTTTCTTTGCTTTCTCTAATGCTTCATATCCATCTTTTGCTTCATCAGGTAAAATATTTTGTTTCTTCAAAATTGCGCTAAGCAAAATAACATTGACTTCATTATCATCAACAATTAGAAACTTCAACGAACTCGGTGAATTTAATACCTCTGTTTGCTGATTATCAGAAGAAATTACAGACTCCCCTTTAAAGTATTGAGTGACTATTCTATTTTCTTTTGTTGAAAATAGATTCCACGCGTTTTGTAAAGAATTAAGCAAAATACTTCCTGATATTGGTTTCACAAGATAAGCAGAAAAACCGGCTTTTTGAATTTCATTTAGAGAATCAGGATAATCTACCGAAGACAATAAAATCATACACAAATCATCTAACTCTCTATACTTTCTAACATTCCTAGCTAGCTCAATTCCATTCATTTCAGGCATATTATAATCAATGATAGCCATTTGATAAGGATCACCTGAAGCCTTTGCTTCTAATAAAGCGCCTATCGCCATCTGACCAGATGCGAACTGACCATTCCTCATCTCCCAACTATTTACAAAGGAATGCACAATTTTTCTTCCAATTAATGTATCATCTACAATTAGAGTTTTTAATCCATAAATAGAATTTATGTTTTTCATCTCCGTGGAATTAAGAGTATATTCTAAATATATTTCAAAAACAAAAATTGAACCTTTTCCTTCTGTGCGAGGCAAATAATAAACATCCCTCCAAGTAATTCTGCAATACTTTTACTAATCACTAAACCAAGTCCAGTTCCATTGTATTTCCTTTGTGTTGACATATCAATAGGCGTAAACTCTTTAAATAAATCTCCTATCCTTTCTTTTGGAATGCCAATCCCTGTATCCTCAACTTCAAATTTATATTTTAATTTATTCAAATCGTAATCGTTCAGGGTAGAAACTCTAATATTTACATATCCAGTATCTGTAAACTTAACCGCATTGCTTATGAGGTTAAATAAGATTTGCCTCACTCTATAAGCATCAGTCTTAACTTGATAAGGTATAGTTTCCGGAAAATCAAGGCGGACTGAAATTTTTTTCTGTTTTGCTTCATTAAAAAAAACATTTAAAATTTCTTGTATGATTGTATGAAGATTGCAATCAATCATTTGAATCTCCATTTTCCCAGCTTGTAGTTTAGAAAAATCTAAAATATCATTGATTAGATTCATTAGATGATTTGCAGAAGAAATCAAATTTTGAACATAGCTTCTCTGATTTGTATCTAGTTTGGTTTCTTCTAAAAGATTTGCAAAACCAATGACTCCATTCAGTGGAGTGCGAATTTCATGACTCATATTCGATAAAAAACTTGTTCTAGAGTGAATCGCAATTTCGGCTTTTTCAATTGCCTCCCTTAGCTGTTTAGTTCGCAAACTCACAAATTTGTTTACTGTTTGATACCAGTTTAGAAACTTAAGAAAGGCAATGAATAGGATGAGGCTAACAGTAACTTGCCAGAATATTTCTTTTTCAAATATACTTTTCTCTTTTATTTTAATCCATTTCTCCAAGATTTTATCTTTCTCTGGTTTTGTTAAAGAAGATAAAGATTTATCTAATATCTTCGAAAAAATAGCAATGTCTTGAATCACACCAAATCGAAATTCATATTTAAAGTCTACATCACCAGAAATAAAAATATTTGAAAAAAGTTCTCTTTCATAGAAATAAGAAATTCTAGATATTTCAGAGACAGTTGCATCTACTTCTCCACTTGCTACTTTTGCGAGTGCATTCACTTCATCTTTTACAGGAATTATTTTTATTTGTGGATAGTTCGTTTGAATGTATTTATAAACAGCGCTGCTTTCCACTAAAGCGATTTTCTTTCCAATTAAAGATTTTAGATTTGGGAAGTCTCGCCCTTTTCTAGACACAATTTTATTTGTGAGAGTTATATACGGCTCTGTAAATTTTAAAAATTCCTTTCTATCATCTGTTTCTTGCACTGCAAAAACTAAATCAATTTTCTTTTCTCTAGCCTGGTTTAAAACCTCAACCCATGAATCTATATAAATGAATTCGAATTGGATTCCAATTTTTTTTTCAATCTTTTGTAAATATTGAATTGTAATTCCATCATATCCATCATCACCATCGGTTGTTTTAAAGGCGAGTGGCGGATACTCATGAATACCCACTCGTAGTTTGGGGTTTGCCTTGACCCATTTTTCTTCCTCAGTTGTAAGAATGAAACCATCTGCTTCGATGACGAATTGGATTCCTAGGAAAATAGAAATAAAAAAGAAAAATAGACTTGTTTTTTTGCGCTTCATTTAATTGCCTTTTTGCTCATATCCATTTTATAGATGGAAGATACATCTCATCTTATAATGTGAAAAATCTCTATTATTTTTTTTTTTAAACAAACCTTAATGAAAGATTTTATCTATCTTGTATCAAAATATCTTTTGAAAAATAAATTATTAATCTAAAAACGATACACATTGTAACCAGAGTAAATAATCTCACTAGATAATCATAGCATATTCTTCATTAGGTTAATATAATATTTATCTAATCTTTTGAAACTGTAAGCAGTCAATTTTACTAGGTAAACAATTCATTTAGCATTTCTTTTCTCAGAATCTAAAAAATTTTTAAATCGAAGTTGAACTAAACCTAAAAAGTATTATTCGTTCTTTTGATTTAGCAGTTTTCGATTTACTTAAATCAATTTCTATCGAATTGGATTGATTAAAAACTAGATGAAATTATTTTCTTTTTTTTAAAAACTCATAAGCATCTTTTGCTTCTATGAATTTTTTATTCATGAGTTCATAAATTTCTGGCTTAGCATTGTGAAACTTATCAGGATGATATAGGATTGCCATTTGCTTCCAAGCTTTCTCTAATTCTTCTAATGTATAATTTTCATTTAGATTAAATAATGTAAGTGCATTTTTGAATTTAACAGAATCTCCATTCTCATTGTACGAATAAGAATAACTCGACGAACTTCTATTGGCTCTTGCATTCACATTATAACGAGCAGTTCTCTTGATGTTTTGAACATACGCGCCGGGCAAGGAAAATTGAAAACAAAGTCGGTTAAATAATTCTTCTTCTGTTTGCGTTACCTCCCCATCCGCAAGCGCTACTTCATAAATCATTAGAAAAAGCATGGTTGTAAGTTCAATGCGTGCTTCCCAACCGGCAATACTCAAATGTTGAAAGTAAAGATTTACAATGTCTACAAGTGAATCAAAAATTTGTTCTTTAGAAAACTCTTGAATATGTTGCTTTGTGTATGAAACTACTTGTGCAATCAGAGTTTCTTCTACATTATTTTGGAATTCTCTATGTATAGCTTGTCGTATAACGGATATTTCTTTTTCTGAAATGCGACCATCTGATTTGGCGATATGAATACAAGCAGAAGCTAATATCGCTGCATATTGATTTAAAATAGAATAGTTTCTGATCTCATTTCTAATTTTATAAACAAGAGAATTTACATACTCTCTATTATCAATGATCGCTGGTCCACTAAACTCATCCAACATTCTCTTAATAGCAAGCACAACTAGAAAGACTCCTAAAAAGAAAAAAAGAAATTCTCTAGAATTTAGAATTAAGAAAATTCCGATCAGTGTGAGAATGAGATTTGTCATTGAAGGGATTAAATACTATAATACTTTCTATAAAAATATAGTAATGGTCTTTTAGATTCGTCTGTATAAGCATATTCTACTTTACCAACAAAGATAGAATGATCTCCGCCTTCATAAACTGTTTCCAATTTACAATCAAGATGACAAAGTGAGTTCTTTAATAAAGGAGACTTTGTAACCTGTGTAGAAAAACCATTTTCAAGAACGATTTTATTTCGATCCGTATCTGGTTTTGCAAATTGGTTGGAAAGAGTTTCTTGTTCAGCAGAAAGAATGTTAATCGCATACTCTCGAATTTGAATCAGTTTATCATGACTTGCAGAATTCTTTGCTACAGAAAATAAAACTAAAAAAGGATCCATAGAGAGGGAAGTAAAACTAGAAGCAGTCAGACCGGAATAAATTCCATTGTCTGAATAGGTGACTATAGTAACGCCAGATGCCCAATGTCCCATAGCCTTTTTAAAATCATCTTTTGTAATTGCCATAGGTAAATCCTACTGGTAGGAAAGAATAGTCAAATGAAAAATAGAATTCAGATTTAGTTTTTTAGAAATGAGATATAACGTGCAATCAATTCCTCATTGGCCAAAATTGGATAAGAAGTAGGAAATATATTTGTATTTTTAAAATCAAATTCTCTATCTGTTTTCTGAAATAAATCAAGCGGATAAATAGAATTAAACGCATCATCTGAAATAAATACTCTCGCAATCAATAAATAAAAATAACTTTCTTCTTTATCTAAATTGAGTATATATTCTAAAAATTCATTTTTAGAGATTTGCTTGATTGGTATTTCTAAACGCTTCAAATATTCTAATAAATCATAAATTGTAAGTGATTTTAGGTTTGCAATGTGAAAGATTCTAGAATTACTTTGACTCTTAGCAATCGATATAAATCGATAAGCGGCATAGTCAAGAGGAGTCATATCCACTTTTAAATCTAAATCATCTAATTTTGGTAAAATCCTATATTTTAAAATAAATTCTAAAAATTGAGTAAAGAAATCTTCCTTCTTAGAAAATCCACTCTTAGAATCTCCAGTTATCAAACCGAAACGATAAATACGTATAAAATCACATCCAGATTCGATTGCATTTAAAAGAATCTTTTCACTTACCCACTTGCTCTCTGCGTACCCTCCATAAACTTCTGAGGAATAATCGATTCTATCTTCTGAAAAAACTTTTCGTGGATCATTTGATGAAACAAGTACAGAAAGAGTGGAAGCATAGTGTAAATATTTTCTAATCCCTCTCAAACAAAAAAATAAGACTTCTAAGGTTCCTTTCACGTTTACATCTTTTAATTTTTGGTATGGTAGAATTAGATTTACTTGGGCTGCCAAATGAAAGACTGTATCTATTTTATTGGTTAAAGATTCATATAAATCAAGGTTCATTCCAAAATTTTTCTGAGATACATCCCCTTCTATCAAATAGATTTGATCTAAGTCTATCTCAAGTCCTTGCTTCCCAAGATAAAACTCAATTTGATTGTAAGCATTTTTTCTATTGCGAACAATACAGTAGAGATTTAATTCTGAATCAGCGGCTAATTCAAATAAGACTCTAGAACCTAGATAACCAGTTGCACCCGTTAGTAGAATATTTTTCCAATTTTTAGAATCTTTTTTTCTGGTCTGGATTAAATCTAGTAAGTCATCTGGAAGTTCTGCTTCCCTCTTTAAAAACTCTACTTTTCTTTCAATGACAGGTTCTTTTAAAATAGATAATAATTCTCGAATGGTTGGATTTAAAATCCATTTATCAATTGGAAAATGAATTCCAATTAGACTACACTCCGTGACAAAAGATAGCAAAGAAAGAGAATCTCCCCCTAATAGAAAGAAATCATCCTCCACTCCAATTGGTTTACAAGAAAGAAGTTCTTCTAGAATGGAAGTTAGTTTTATTTCTATCGCATTTTTAGGGGGAGATATTTCTTTTAGATAAAAAGGTCTACTCTCAATCATTTTAGAAAATGAATTAAAATCCATTTTCTCATTCTGATTTAGTGGAATTTGATCTAATAAAATAAATTGATCCGGAACCATCCACTTAGGCAATTCAATAGATAGACTTTTTTTTAATTCTAGAAAATAATTTTGATCAAGTATAAAATCTTTCTGTAAAACTAAATAAGCTAATAATTTTTTTTCCTTTGCACTAACATAAGAAAAAACGATTTCCTTGCGATGCGTTAATATCTTTTCAATTTCAATTGGTTCAATTAAATTTCCTTTCCATTTAAACTGTCGATCCATTCTTCCTAAAAATTCAATTTCCTCATCAGAATGATAGCAAACCAAGTCTCCTGTTTTATAAATTCGCTCTCCGTTGTAGGTTATAAATTTTTCATTTGTAAGTTTTTCTTGATTGATATAACAAGTAGCAAGTCCCACTCCACCTAAGTAAAGCTCTCCTTTCTCTCCTCTATCTACTGGCTTTAAATCTGCATCTAAGATATAAAAAGTTCGATTCGGAATTGGAATTCCTATTAGCGGTTTACTCCAATTATCCTCGCATACTATAAGACTTGAGCAGACAGTAGCTTCCGTCGGACCATAAACATTTACAATTCTAAATTTACTTGCCCAAAGCCTAACTGTATCAACAGGACAAACCTCTCCACCAATGATAATAGTTTCAAGACTCTCTGGAATTTCTTCAATGGGTAAAATGGGAAGGAGTGCGGGTGGGAGGCAAATATGTGTTATCCTTTCATTTGCTAGAATTGAAACTAAGCTTTCTAGATTTTTAATTTGATTGTCCTCTTTAATAGCAAGCTCGGCACCGGAAAGGAGTGAAATCCCAATCTCCGAAAGAGAAGCATCAAATCCGATCGATAAATACTGCAAAACCTTACTAGAAGATTTTACTCGAAAAACGTCCATCTGCGTATCTAAAAAATTTAAAATCCCATCCTGCGGAAGTAAGACCCCTTTTGGATTTCCAGTTGATCCAGAAGTGTAGATAATATAAGCTCCTTTCATATTTTTAGATTTTTCTTTCTCAGAAATTTGAATCAGCTTAGTAGCTAGATTTTCGATTGATAAGGATTCATTCTGTGTGATGAATTCTAAATTGTCTGTTAGAACCCAACTAGCCTCTGCATCATTTAAAATCCAGCTTACTCTTTTGAGTGGAGTCTTTTCGTCTATTGGTATAAAAATACAACCAAGGCGGAGGCAAGCCAAAAGAGAAAGAATGTAGTCTGAAGATTTTTTCATCCATAAAGCAATTCGATCTCCCTCTTTGACTCCAATTTCTTCTAATTTATGGCTAATATTGATTAGCCTCATTTCTAGTTTTTTAAATGAAAGAATTTGATTTTGATCAGATAAAGCAATATTCTCAGGATATTGATTTACAACTTCTTTGAGTCGTAAAAGAAAAGAGGATTTCAATCTACTTCTGCTCCAAATCTTCGCATCATTTCGACTAATTGTTTCTCTACATCTCTACGAAAAATTCCATGTGTAAATGCTACATTTTCTTTTTTAATCTTTGCGACAAATCCAGAAGAATCATTCGTAACTGTATAATGAATTTTACTTGTTCCTAGTTTTTCAAATTGAACATACATCCCGCCCTCTTCCTCGTGAAAACTCACAATTCCGGCTAATTTTGTTTTATTAATTCCCTTTTGCATCTTCTCTACAAAATGGCGCAAATCGCCAGATGATTTGATTAATTTCATTTTCCTTCCCCCTAACTACACAATTAGAAAATAAGGAAAATATCTTGCAACAATATCTAGAGAACAAAAACCTAAGAACATGCAGTATGTATTTATTTTTATAGGGGGTGGACTTGGGAGTGTAACCAGATTTTTTATTTCTGAACTTACCAACCGAATATTAGGAAACCATTTCCCGCATGGAACTCTCATGGTAAATGTAATTGGCTCTTTTATCATTGGTATTTTATTTGGAATTTATGAATCTAGACTCAGCACGATTCCAGTCTTTCGTCAGATTGTCTTTATTGGATTTCTAGGAGGCTTCACTACTTTTTCTTCTTTTAGTCTAGATACATTGAATTTATTTTTACAAACAAAATTTCTGTCTGCTATCTTAAATGTTTTTTTAAATCTAAGTCTTTGCCTAATCGCTGTTAGCCTCGGATATACAGTCCTCTCTTTTTTAAATAAAGGATAAACAATGATTTCAAGAACTGTTTTAATTTTATCTCTAGTGAGTTTTTTTACTGATATCTCTTCAGAGATGCTTTATCCAATTCTACCACTCTATCTAAAAAGTATTGGATTTTCCATTGTATGGATTGGAGTCTTGGAAGGGATTGCTGAGGCAATGGCTGGACTCAGTAAAGGCTATTTTGGTAGGGTTTCCGACAAAATCGGAAAGAGACTTCCTTTTGTGCAACTAGGTTATGCCCTCAGTGCAATCGCAAAGCCTGCGTTAGTTCTAATCTCTCATCCTATTTGGATTTTATTTTCTCGCTCTGTCGAAAGACTTGGAAAAGGAATTCGCACCGGTGCAAGAGATGCAATGCTTTCATCTGAAACTTCAAAAGAAAACAAAGCAAAGATTTTTGGATTTCATAGAGGGGCTGATACACTCGGAGCCTGTCTTGGTCCTGCAATTGGTCTTTGCTATCTTTATCTTTATCCAGAAGATTATAAGAATCTATTTTTATATGCATTCATTCCTGGAATTCTTGCAATCTTTTTTACCTTTTTTCTAAAAGAGAGGCAAACACTTAGTAACCATACAAAGTATCAAAACTCGATTGCATTTTTAAGAGAAAGTCCAAACCTTTATAAAAAAATATTAATCGGTCTAGTTTTATTTGCAATATTTAACAGTTCAGATGTATTCTTACTCCTTCGAATCAAAGAAAGTGGGCTTTCTGATTTAGAGATGATTTTAGTTTATATTTTCTATAACCTCATTTATGCAATTCTTGCTTATCCGATGGGATATATTGCAGATCGGTTTGGAATCAAAAAGACTTTTGTATTTGGGCTTTTTATTTTTAGTTTAGTTTATTTTGGAATGAGCCAAAAAGGTTCGATCATTTACTATCTATTTTTATTTACCGGTTACTCTCTGTATGCCGCAAGCACAGAAGGAATTGCAAAAGCATGGATTGCAAACATTTGTCCAAGAGATACTGCCACTGCAATAGGAATTTATTCTGGGCTTGTTAGTATTGCCTTATTATTTGCTAGTTCGATTGCAGGATTTCTTTGGTATCAATTTGGAGCAGAATCTGTTTTTTACTTCTCTTCTCTTGGTAGTCTTATGATTTGTATTTATTTTTTTAGAATCGAGGAGTAAATGACTTGCAGTAGAAGTATTTTAGAAAGTTAGGTTTTTAGTATGAACACAGCAGAGAAAATTTTAAATATCTTCAAAGAAAATAACATTCAAGCCAACGAAAAATTACATAAAAGAATTGTAATGGATACAATTAAAAGCTGGGGACTGGATGTTGTTGAAATCAGAAATGCATGGCACGCACTCATGGGCTACGGACTCCTTATGCAAGTAGGAGATGAACTTGTTCTAACCAAACAAGGGGAAAGTGTCGCTTATAAAAATCAATGAAAGACAAAGAAGAATATAAAATTTTTTTCGAATCTCATGATGCTTTAGGTAAGGTCTTTGGTGCTAAATTTATATCCATCACAGAAGAGGAATGTATCTATGAATATGAAGTTTCAAAGAATCATTTCAATCCGAATGGAACGTTACACGGCGGAGCCTTGTTTTCTGTAATGGACAGTTGTCAAGGAGCATTCTTTCACTATATCGTAGATGATATTTATAAATTTGGGGCAACAGGGACTGCATCGATTCGTTATTTAGCTCCTATCACCGGTGGGAAAATAAAAATCAAAACTTGGCTCAAAGAAAAAGTAAGAAGAAGATTTATTTTACTCTCTACTGCCTATGATGAATCCGGAAAGGAAGTGGCAACATTAGAAGAAATCTGGATTGGAATTTTAAAGTAAAATCAATCTGAATTAAAATATTTTCACCACGAAGATCACGAATTTCACGAAGGTAAGAGCTTAACATTTATTTTATTCGTATCTCGACTCCACTCGATAAGCGCTATCGTATAGAAAGGATCGATATAATGGAAATCCTCCATCTGTGCCCATCCGTGTTCAAACTCAATGTTGCTTACTATGGGTCGCAACATAATGTGGTAATCTTTTTCTCTTTTATACCGAACGCTAAAATTAATTTCCCATTTTTCAATTACAAATAAGTGTTCGGTCTAAACACTTCCTAGTGTTCCCACACTTCAGTATGTGCGGTATAGCAAACGCTACTCCAATAAAATCCTTGCGGGAAGTTTCTTTTGACGTTTGGTATATAATCGTTTCGTTATCGGTGTCATCGGTGGTAAAAATATTTTTACGTTCTATCAAAGTGCAATCCTCCATCTGTGTCCATCCGTGTTTATCCGTGGTAAAATCTCTTCCGCCATTTAATTTTTCCAAGTAAAATCGAAATAGAAAATAACGTTAACTGCAAGAGTAAAGGTGATATTTTTGGATCAATTGGAATATACTTTCTCACAAATGGAGAAAGAAAAAGTCCAAGTGTAACAAAGACACTCCAATAAATCTGCCAAAAGGGAAGAAAAGTAACTCGAATCTGTAAGATAAAAAATAAGAGAAAAGCAATGATTAAAGCAGGAATTTCAGGGTAAAAAATAATTCCAATAGAAACAAGAATCGCTGCGAATACCAAATAAAGATCAATATTCCTTCCAGAAATTTTTATTTTCGATGTAGAATATACATCTTCAAAATTGGAAATGGCAAGAAGAGAAGCGACTGAAAATCCAATTGCAGAAAAAGATTTCCAACCAAAGAGTAAATAGAGATAATAACCTGTTGTTGGAGCTAAGAGGAATGTCGTATAAATTTCTAGAAAAAAGATTTCTTTTTTATCACGAGATAAAAACAAATCAAACCCAACAATCAAAAGGACGAGTAAGGCTACATTTTGTAATCTCGAGCCATCGATTTCTCCTAGATAAATATGCAGCAGGAATAGAAGAAAAACACCAGCAAACCATAATTCCAATCTGATAGACGGAATTCGAACAAAAATAGCATTAGAAAAATGATAAAATAGTTGGATGATTAAATCAAAAATAGGAGCAAATAGGATTGTAAAGAGGATAACACCTATAAACCGCAATAGAATTTCAAAGAATGAAGTAGCACTACTTTGTAAAGAAGCAATAGCAAAAACTTCTGAAAAAACAATCGTTCCCAAAATCGCAAATACCAATCCGATTAAACCGCGATTTTTTTTCCCATCAAAATCAATGGATAAAAACAATCGATAAAAAAAACAAATGTAACTATAGATAATTTCTCGTAGCGATTTACCCCAAAAGAAAAATAGAGCAGGAATCACGGTAAAATTCAAGAACACACTTCCATTTTTATAAACTCCTGCGGCTAACATTGGTAATCCAATGAATGCAAGAATCCATATTTTACTCATTTCCTTTTTTGCATTCATCCAATAATCTACAATATTTGAATCGATCTCATAATCAAATAATTCTGGACATTTAGCCTGAGTATGCTCGATATATTTTTGAATATTAAGAATCTGCAATCGACTCGTTCTGATATTACTTGGATCTGATGGAATGGGCTCTAGCAAAGGAGCTAATCTTTTATTTTTAAGAATTTCTTTTTCTAGTCTAATTCTTTCTCTTCTAGCTGAAATTTTTCTCTTTATAATTGTGAGAGAATAATATTTATACTCTTCATAATCATTCCATTCAAAATAGGAAAAAACTTTTTCTAAGAATCGAAATGGAAACTTTTCGTCATTTGGCATTCCATCACTATAGAGCAATTCTAATTCATTTCGAAGGCTTAAATTAAATTCTTCTAAAAAACCAAATGTATATTCTTTTAATTCATTCTCGAGATGATTCCATTTTATAACTGCCTTCTCCTCACCCTCTTCTTTTAATAGGTTTATCAATTCTCTAACAATTCGATTCGCCTCAATTGTATTCTGATAATCGATTTTATTTTTTAAAGAGGGAAATACATCCTGTTCAAACTCATCCTCTTCTTCTTGATAAGTATCATTTTTCTGCTTCGAATAATATTTTTCTTCTTGCGGATATTCACTGTTATCCTTTAAATCTTCGATTTCTTCCTTGTGTTCAATGGATATTGCTTCTAAATTGTCTTCCTCCTCAGTTAGATCTTCCCATTCCCAATCTTGTTTTGTATAGGCAAGGGCTTCTTCAAAGGCTTTTCGAAGAGTTTGAAATTCTTCGGGAGATTTTTCTCGATCAATCGTTTTTAAAATAGCCGCATAGGCTTTTTTAATTGCCCTTTCCTCTTTGGTTGGGTCAATCTTTAAAACAGACCAGATATTCATTAGAACAGATTGTTTCCTTCTAAATCATTTAGAACATATACAATTCTTTCTTTCGCCTTTCCAATTTTTTCTTCGTCTTGTGAATCTAACGCTGAAATAAAAAGAGTCATTTCTTCTCCAATGTATCTTCTGATATTCCCGAGAGATTCTTCATAAAGTCTTTCTGCGCGAGAAAGTAATGCTCGATTTTCTTCTTTCTCCCTCGGGTGGATTTTTAAATTTGAGAGACTTTTTAGTTTTTCTTCAATCTCTTTTGGTGTTAAAACTCCTGGATTTTCTTCAATCACAGATCTATATTTCTCGCCTGACGCATGAACATGGACTTCTACTTCTAAAATTCCATTGATATCATAGGTAAATCTCACATCGGCGGAGGCTTCACTTGCAGGAAGGGGTGGGAAACGAACGGCTACTTCCCCTAGGAAAATATTATCTTTTACAAGCCTTGCCTCTCCTTGATAAATCCTGACTCGCATTACCTTCTGGTTATCCTCCACACAATTCACAACTTCCGATCGACTGACTGGAACGATTGTATTTCTCTCAATAATAGGCATATAGAACCCACTCTTGTAATCATTTCCTACTCTTTCACTCACTTCAATTCCCAAAGTATAGGGACAAACATCTGTTAAAACGATTTCTTTCAAAGCAGAGTTTTTCATCTTAAGACCAGCTTGAACACCAGCGCCTAACGCTACAATTTCATCTGGATTTAAACTACTGGCAGGAAGAATCCCGAACATTTTCGCAACAAGTTTTTTTATCGAAGGCATACGAGTTGCGCCACCTGCTAATACAATTTGATTCAAATCACTCGCTTTAATCTTTGAATCTCGAAGAGCTCTCTCGACTGGTTTTCTAAGTCTTGCCAAGAGTGGCTCTGTCCATTCCGAAAACTCATCTGAAGTGATTGGCATGGTATAGGTAGTGTCCTTCCAATTTACTTTCATCTCTACACGATTCGATTCTGTTAATGCTCTTTTGGCAATTTCTGCTTGGTTACGGATAATTCCGATTAGCTTCTGATCTTCTTCTGGTAATTTTTCTTTTCTAACAACTCTCTCTACAAACCGATCTACAATACAGTTTCTAAAATCTTCTCCACCTAGGAAATTATCTCCCGTGCTAGCTCTTACTTCCATCACTCCTTCAAATAAATCTAAAATAGATACATCAAAAGTTCCTCCACCCAAATCAAAGACTAGAAATTTACTTTCATCGGCTAACTCGTGTAAGCCGTAAGCGAGGGCTGCGGCGGTTGGTTCATTTAAAAGACCTTCTACCGAAAGACCGGCTAATTCTCCCGCAATTCGAGTGGCTTTTCTCTGGGCATCACTGAAATAAGCGGGAACTGTTATGATTGCTTTCTCAATTTTTTCCCCTAAAAATACTTCTGCATCTCGCTTGAGAGATCTCAATACTAAAGAGGATAATTCCTCTGCCCTGTATTTTTTTCGTCCTAAGAAAATTTCTTTATTCGTTCCCATATAACGTTTAAACACAGAAGCAGTCAAATTGGAATGAGTAGAAAGTCTTTCCCTAGCAGATAAACCAACTAATACTTCATCTTTTTCAGTCATACTCACAACAGAAGGAGTTAGAAAAGAACCAAGTGAATTCGGTATTAAAACAGATTTACCATCTTGAAAAACAGAAACCAAGCTATTTGTCGTGCCAAGATCAATTCCAATAATCATAAATGAATAAAAACTCTAAGCTAAAATAGCTTACAAGTCTTTTTGTTTTTTAAAAGGTAACTACTAGAGCCTGTCGATCAATGCTGTCAACTTAAGATAAATGAAAAAGAAGTAACCACGAAGAAAAGAGAAGGTGAACTACTACATATTTAGTGGACACGATTTTAGGCAAATTGCTTCTCATATTG
>DAORDH010000050.1:0-33974 GCA_035345875.1 Leptospiraceae bacterium
ATTCTTTCTTTTGTACAATCCTTATTTTAGGCGACTTGACAAAGTCGCATTAGAAATAGATCTGCTTCATAGAAAAATGAGAGTCGGAGAAGTGGTTGTGGAGGAAGGGGAAGTAATCTCAATTGATGGAAATAGTGGTGAGGTATTTATCGGAAAAATCGATACAGTCGTTCCTGATATTAAAGATCCTTATCTAATTAAATTATTACACTGGGCAGATGAAATTCGTAAATTAGAAGTATGGGCTAATGCTGATTATCCGGTAGATGCTCAAAGAGCTAGAGATAATGGAGCACAGGGAATCGGACTTTGTAGAACAGAACATATGTTCTTTCAAACGGAAAGACTTCCTACTGTTCAAAAAATGATTTTAGCAAAGGAAGAAGCAACTAGACAAGAAGCGTTAAATGCTTTACTTCCTATGCAGAGAGATGATTTTATTGGTTTATTTCGAGTAATGAACGGGCTTCCAGTTGTGATTCGTTTAATAGACCCTCCTCTACATGAATTTCTACCAACCATTTCTTCCTTATTACTCGATTTATCTGATTTAAAAATCAGATTGCTAAGAGAATCAAACAATCTAGGGCAAGTGGATGCTATCTTAGCCACAATCAATGAGAAAAAAACTCTACTTGAAAGAGTAGAAGAAATGCATGAACAAAATCCTATGCTTGGCCTAAGAGGTGTTCGACTGGGAATTCATTTGAGTGCATTGACTAGAATGCAAGTCAGAGCGATTATAGAAGCAGCCTGCACAGTAACAAAAGAAGGAATTCATGTTATACCAAAGATCATGATTCCACTTACAAGTCATGTAAATGAATTAAAGCAACAAAAGGAAATTCTAGAAGAAGAAGCAAAGCAAGTTCTATCTGAGCGAGGAATGAAAATTTCTTATAAATTTGGAACAATGATTGAAACTCCAAGAGCAGCACTCACAGCAGATGAACTAGCCGTAGAAGCTCAATTCTTCTCTTTTGGAACAAATGATTTAACTCAAACTACTTATGGAATTTCGAGAGATGATGCAGAGAAAGGATTTTTAATCGAATACTTAGAGCAAGGTATTCTAAAAGATAATCCTTTTGCGACTATCGACCAAAGAGGTGTAGGAAAAATCATGCAAATCGGAGTGGAGCTGGGAAGAAAAACACGCCCGGATTTAGAAATAGGAATCTGCGGAGAACATGGAGGAGAGCCTGCATCTGTTCATTTCTGTCATACGATCGGGTTAAATTACGTTAGTTGTTCCCCTTTCTGAATTCCAATTGCAAGACTTGCAGCTGCTCAAGTTGTTCTAAAAGAAAAAGGAGTGAAAGCAAGATAAGAAATATAGTCAGCTTGATGTAATATGTTTATCTGTGTTCATCATATTTTAAAAAATATTGCATCAAGCTCTCGTTAAATAAAAAAACTTAGTTCAGAAAAAAGATTCACTTTATTTCAATCTATAGGCTATGTTTTTACGCTGAGCAAGACTTCAGCAAAAAAATATTAGTATCTCTAACATCCAGAAGCAAAGAACCAAACGTTAGGCTTTCCAGAATCATCGATAGCCTTTATCCAACCTTCCCACTCTTTTTCGATCACATCATCCCCAGCTTCGCAAAACTCACCTCTATGAAGAAGAACTTTTACTTTTAACCATTGCCCTTTTGTTTCTCTTGAAGGAATGATTTCATAATTTGTTTTCAAAATCTTTGTCAACTTTTCACTTTTAGAATCTGGACTTTTTCGCAAATTTAATCCTATTTTGACAGAATTATACAATGTTTCTTTCTTTTGAATAATTCCTATCCATGTTTCTGAATAAAAATTCGCTTTTTTTAAATCGGATAATTTTACAAAGAATCCTAGACTCAGATCTTTTGGATTCTTATCTGTCATATTTCGCACAGTATCTCTTAATATGCGAACGAATCCTTTTTTTTGTTCATATACAATAAAATATCTTCCTTCATAATTCAGACTAATAAAATCGGAGAATTTAATTTTTAGATATTTCTGACCTGATTCTTGAATACATAATTCCCCTTTTTGAATATCTTCAAAATTCTCTTTAGCGTAAACAATTGAATACTCAAAATCATGCACAAACTTTCCTTCGTCGGTTATCGCATACAAAGGGATTTCCCTATTTGGAAAATAATATCCTTCTGTTCTTAATTTTTCTTCCACAATGGCGCCAATTCCATCTGGTGATATAGGTAAAGCTAATACAGAAAAATGGAACAGATATAAAAAGAAACAAAACTTATAAATAATTTTTATTTTCATGGCATTAACATCCAAACGCGAGTATGAATGTCAATTGATTTCTTAGAAGTAAAATTAAAAATTAGAGATACAGAGAAATTTCGACAAATAAGTATTAGCCACTAAATGAAAAAAATAAATTTGTCTCATTTTCTTTAGAATCAATTGTGAAGTGTTCCGGGAGCAATATAATATAAAATACCAAATATTATAAGCTGAATCGGAGAAGTAACTATATCAAAGGGAACACTCATTAGAAAGAGTGGAGAATAGATATAGTTTGGATCTTTACTAAAAGATTTTATTTGTATATATTGATTTCTATCGATAGTTCTTATAGATGAGGCAAGTTTAAAACTAGATCTAGTAAAACCATTGTATTCAATTATAATTATTGGCATTTTCATCTTTCGAATTGGAATTTCTTTTAACATGGAGCTTGCTAGATATTTCTTACATTCTTCTTTTTCATAGAGTTTCTTCCAAGGATCTTCGGCAGAATAAAAAGCTCCCTGATCAGAAAATATATGTCTTCCAAAAAGAAAACATTGTCCGGACTTATCAATTAATATAATTCTATTCCTATTTTCATTGTAATATGCACTCTCTAAATCAAAGCTATAAAGTTCTACATTCGGATACAGCAAATAGGATGCACTATCGATAGTCGATAGATCAAGTAAACTATTTCCTTTATCAAGGATTGGTAGCCATGTTTTTGGAATCGAATCATCGATATTGAGCTTTATAAATTTATCTGTCTTTTCGTTACAGTCAAAAATATCCTTTCCATGGATTTGTCTAAAATGATCATCCAAATTTTCCTCGGAGCATCTTAGGGACTCAAAGAAAATATCTGATTTCAAGCGTAGACGGAGTCTTTTGGATTCGTCCATTGATACTTCTTTCACTATTTCAGGATCCGGCTTAATCGAATAAGGATAGACCAAGTTGTATACAGACATACTCGCACAGGAGGAGTAAAATATACCAAGGATAAATAAAAAAGAAATTCGAATATATTTAAGAATTAGAGGAGCCATTTCTCTTATTTTATGGACCGCTTCCAATTGTCAGCCGAATGTTTTTCTTCTAAAAAAATATTTTTTATAATACATTCTCTTTTAGATGAGATTTTCTGTTATAGCGCCTATCGTTATTATAAATCAATCAAAATTATTTATATTTCTTTTCATAAAACTCATTTAGCTTATCAAATGAGGAAATGGATTCTATCGTTTAATAGCTTTGACATCTATATCCTACTAAACTTTAATTTAAAAAAACATAGAACTCAATATGCATCTACTCCTCTTTGATTTTGACTCAGTAGAATCAGGTCAAAAACTGAAATCATGATTGAACTAAGAGAAGAAATAGAATTAGAATGAAATGAGTATTCAACCTATCGATCCACTTGTATTATTTACAGACAGAATTTTTGAACCATTCAATAACTCATCGCAGGAATATGGGGACGAAAGATTGTATGATTTTTTATTGAATAGTCAAAAACTTCCGATGAATGAAGTTTTTACGAAATTGATTGCGGATGTCGACCCTTTCTTCGGTGAGAAGATAAGATGATATTACTGTTATCAGAATCGAGTAATAAATTTAAACTCTCACTCTAAAAATTCAGTGATTTCATTCTCTAAATAATACTTCGCCCTTTTTAAATAGATTAGAGTAGCAGTATCATTCGGATTGATTTCAATTACCTTTTCGAAAGCTATGATAGACTCCCGAAACTTTTTATCATAGTAAAATGTAATTGCATC
This sequence comes from Leptospiraceae bacterium, assembly GCA_035345875.1. Lineage (GTDB taxonomy): Bacteria > Spirochaetota > Leptospiria > Leptospirales > Leptospiraceae > UBA2033. The sequence goes on from DAORDH010000050.1 coordinate 4,041, forward strand.
TTCAAAGAACTTCTTTGTTTGTGTTTTTAGCTCAATCATGAAATTAGGCTGACCATCGTAAATTTCATAAATTACAGTATAGTCTGATTTTCCTTTTACTTTGACACGATCGATAAAGCGATAGTTGTAATCAGATGGATTATTAATCTTTTTTAAAATAATGTCGCTCACTAGAATAGATGCATCATATACTTTTGTGAGTCCTTCAATTCGAGAGGCTACATTCACAGAGTCTGCAATTACAGTTCCCTCCATTCTAGCATCTGCTCCAATAATACCTAACATTAAATTTCCAGAATGAATTCCACAACCAATTTTGATCGGATCATATCCAATCTTTAATCTCTGTTGATTGTATACACGGATTTCTTTTTGCATATCAATAGCGGCGTGTATCGCATCTTCTATCTCACCTGGAAAAAGTGCCATGATTGCATCTCCAATGTATTTATCTATGAATCCATTGTTTTTTTGAATCACTGGACTCATACGCTGTAAGTAAGAATTTAAAAAATTAAAATTTTCTTTAGGCGTTAGTTTTTCACTCAGTTCTGTGAAGGAACGAATGTCAGAAAATAAAATCGCCATATCCTTTTGGACTTGATCGCCTAACTGAATATCAACAATGCTGTTTTTATTTAGATAATTTAGAAATTGAACTGGCACAAAACGGCTGTAAGCCTCGTTTGTTTTACTCAAATTATTAGATAGAATTTTAACTGATTTGAATGCATTGGAGAAAATCTGAGATAAAATAAAAGACTGAGAAAAAATAAAAAGAAAGACCCCGAATGGAATTAAATTGCCATTGCCTGTTAAGATAATCTCGTTATTATATAACAAATCATTTATAATCGCTAAAGTAAAAAATAAAAAGCCTATCATCGCAGCAATAGAACCTTCTCTTTTTTTATAGATCGCTAACCCGATTACAAATGCTACATATAAAGTGTTAATAAAAGAAACTACTTGAAAGAGAATTAAACTTAGAGAGAAAAAATATGGTTGGGTAAATAAAACTACAGTTGTTAAAAGTAAATAAAAACCTACTGATACAAAAAGAACTTTTCTATTAAATTCCTCGCGAAAAACATAATAAGTAAATATAGAAAAAACAGGAGCGGATAAATAGAGAGACATATATTCAAAACGATACATCCATGCCCAATCTAGATTGGGGATTACAGACGTTATCCACACATCTCCGACAAAACAGAGTCGTATAGAAATTAAAACACAAAACGCACCGAATACTAAAGCGGCAATATCTTCTTTTCTCAAGAAAAATAGACCAAAATGATAAATTGCCATGATAGCAAGACTTCCCATTAAAAAGAAAATATATAAAGAATTACTAGTTTGAACAGATTGAATTGACTCTTCCCAGCCTAAATAAACGGAGTCAAATCGCATCCCACCTTTCCTATGGTGAAAGTTAGAAACATGAATGATTATGTGTGTCGATTGATCCGTTACTACAAAACTTTTCGTTCGATTGATGTATTGAGGTTTCATTTCATCTTTTGTTTCTCCAACTTTTCCATTTTCAGAAATGAGCTCATTGTTTACATAAAGTCTATACGCAGTTCCCATGTGTGGAATTTTTAATGTTAGGATTTTCCCAATCCATTCAGAAGGCAAACGAAGATTAGCCGCATAGGTAGCATGACCATATCCGCCTACCTTCTTTCCTTCAAAAATAAAATCATTCCAAGAACTCGGAACTTTTATAAAAGATTTTGGTTGTGTATTGTTTTTAATTTCATCTGGAGACTTAAATTCTTTCCAATAAAACTGCCAGGCTCCATCTAGTTTCAAAAAACCATTTTGCATAAAGGTTTGTGAGGAAATATTCTCATCGCTCAGGTTTAAAACTCCCTCTTGTAAAAGTGGATTTTGTTTTGAATTTGAACTCCCCTTGCAATAAAATAGAAAGCTGAATAATCCTAGAAATAGAATTGAAGGAAGAAGAGAAGTCAATCCCCGAAATTTTCCTTGTTTTAAATGCATGAATAGTCCTTTTTATTTTGAGATGGAAACAGAAAAAATACAAATAATACCATATAAAATGGTAACTCACTTTACGCAAAAGGAAATCTTACGTTTTTTTTAAATTTTCATTTTACCTATAGAAAAATAGGTTTCAGAATAGAGACAGATCTCAGATAATAATAAATTCAGATTGCGTTTTATAAATAAGGATTTTGATTTGAATGAGATATGCGTTAGTTTCTTATAATAACTAATATTTTTACTTTATCACTTCTTATTCTAATTTAACCTTACTCAAGATTCATTTATAAGAAAGGAAGAAAACATCGTTTAATATACGTTTTCTCCTTGACCTACTCCTCTCCATACTTTTTATTATTCATGGGAAATACCAAAACTTATTTTAATATAATAAATCTTCTATCCTTCAAAACTGTAACTATATCTGATAAAATATTTCCTTTATATATTATTAGGTTTGCTCGCTAAATCAAGAATTTGAGAATAAGCAAACAAGCATTGCAGATCGAATGAATCAGTTCTTTTAAATTTCATATAGAATATTCTAGCGGCTATCGTTAATTTTAATTCCAACTTTTTCTACAATCGTATCTCTTTCATTCTTACAAGTGAATTTTTTATCGCAAAAAAGGAATAGGAGTCTTTTGGGATAAGATGTTTTGAAATAAACTTGGTTCAATTTCTATCCTAAAAGGACGCTAGGCGAAATGTAGATTGTAGAAGTTCTCGAATGATATATAATCTATTAATTCTTAAAGTCTTGGGGAAGGAAAATTGGAATTTTTGCGAAGTTTATTTTTTGAAAATCTTTTTCGTTATAGGTAATAATTGCATTTGATTTAACTTTACGTGCCGCCACAACATGAAATAAATCGTAAACGATTCCGCCAGAAAGACCTAAAGAAGTTATTTGCAAGATAATTTCTTTATAATCCTTTTCTTCTAAGGCGATCACTTTAAAGTTTGGATAAATATTTTTCTCAATGATCTCTTTTATCTCTAAGGGAGATATTCTTGTTTTTAGGGGTAGTTTTGAAAATACAGAATAAAATTCTAGGAGCGCATGAGCGGAAGTAACCACTTCTATTTTTTGATTGCTGATTTTCTCTAGAAAAGAAAAGCATTGCTTATGATTTGGATGTGCTTCCGCAAAGGCAGGTATTAAAACTGAAGTATCAAAGAAAAGTCTTTTGATCATAGCTGACTATCGCGTTCTTTGCGTGCTTTTTGGATTAGTTTGACAGGATCAGTCTCGCCAACCCAATCCGTAGAGACAACAGTGAATTTTCCTTTCTTTTTGAGAGTTGATTTTTCTTCTATTTTTCTGACTCGAATCTCGAGACCATCGATTAAAATTTCCAATTCAGAATTTGGACCAATACCTAGTTGATCTCTAATTTCTTTAGGGACTACGAGTCTTCCTACTTTATCAATTACTACTGTCATAATGACTCCATACTAATTCCCATTTACCAATTGTCAATGGGAATTGGCAATTTTACATAGCAACACAAGTTCGAAAGGTTAAATTAATTTTGAGTTTTTAAATCTTCTTAGATTAGTGAAGTGTGTGTAGTCAATTTGTTTGAATAGATCCTTTCATCAAAAGCAGGGCTGCAAGTCTTTCTAGCGGCTATCGTTAATTTTAATTCCAACCCTTTCTATAATCGTATCTCTTTCATTCTTACAAGCGAAAGTTTTATCGCAAAAAAGGAAGAACTCCTATACAAATGGTTTAGAGTTACACACTTGGAGTTATAATACAATGCCTTCCAAAATTTTTCCTATTTAAATAACGATATGATTCATAGTCAATATCCTAGACACTGGATTTAGGAATTTTCTAATTCATACCTTTTTTTCTCTTCATAGAATTTGTTAATTACATCGCGACGTTTGTTTCTAAAAATAAGTTTGAAATTTTCCCAAGTGGAATCAAAAAAATCTGCTCCTCCATTTTCAATCGAATACTGAAAAAACTCTTCTGCTTTTGGAATTTCTCCATTTTGCCAGTAAAAAATTGCCAAATTCCAAAATGCGTTAGCCGATGTGTTTTTTGATTTACTAAGAGCAAGTTCCCAATCTTTTTTGGCAAACTCAAAGTTGGGGTTATCACTATTAACCCAAGAATTTCCCCTTTTTAGATAAGACTCAACTTCCTTAATTCGATCCTCATCCTTAACACCGACAGCAGAGGTGAAAAGTGGAATGGAAAATGGTCTTACACGAGGAGAAATAGTATTTGCGATATTGTTTGAAGCGATTTGAATGGCTCGCAAGTGAGCTTCTGATCTAGAAGGACAGGAAATATTCATAGATTTTCCTCTATTGGTTAATATGGCAGGTTCTGAATTTGAGGCTACTAACATTTGTCCGCTAGATATATGAATCAACTTTGCATTTGCTAAAATAGTATACCTTAGTGTTTTTTCATAAGTAATTATATTACGACTAATATTTTTCAAACATTTTCCATCTTTGTCCCGAAGCACACAAGATGTTTCTTTTTTTGAACTGGAGGAAAGTTTACAGTCATACTGTGGTGGTTCGGGAATTTGAACATAAAGTAAAGCTTGCACCGATAGTTCTGATCCTAGGGAACGAATTTCATCTCCCATTTTTTGAGCAAAACTCATTTCCTTTAATCTTTGAGATCGATTGTGAATATCTACAATTTTAAAATACTTAAAATCATTGAGCGCAGATTCTATTCCCGAATGAATCGTTTTTTTCCAATCATCCTCGGAGGAATTGGGAATGTCATCTACAAAAATCCCCAAAGAGCGAGCCCCTTTCATTGTCTCATAAAAATTGGGTGGAGCTGATTCTACTACTGGAATTTTCGCTGTTGTCACACATTGAACAAAAATAAAAATCGATAAAAAGAAAGGGTAAAATCTGTTTCTTTGTTTTGCTTTTTCTTGCATTGTAAATTCCTAAAGAATATCTATCATTTCAGCATTGACTTTTTTTCTAGCGCTTATCGCTAATTTGTATCCAATTTTTTCCATAACACTCTCCCATTTCCATCTTACAAGTGAAAGACTTCAAGCAAAAAAAGATTGTGGGTCTTTTAGAATAAGGTGTTTGGAACTAGATGTGATAAAATATTTTAATTAGAATTTTTTTTAAAAGGTCTCCTTTTTCACTCTTTTACTAAATATAAATTCGGCACAACAAGAGTTTATGTTTATTACCCTCGAAATTTATTTATATTTATTGATTGACAAAATATATATCGTAATTATACGATTAATCATGGCACAAAACAAAAAGACAGAGTTTAAGGAAAATATACAAAATCTTTCTGAATTCGCAAAAGCAATTTCGCATCCAGCGCGAATTTCCATCCTAAAGACAATCGCGCAAAAGCAGGAATGTATTTGTGGTGAAATTGTAGAGGTATTGCCATTAGCACAATCAACCGTTTCTCAACATTTAAAGGATTTAAAAGAAGTTGGATTCATTAAAGGCGAAGTCGAAGGAACCAAGTCTTGCTATTGCATCAATTGGAAAAAGGTAGAAGAGTTTGAAAAAGAAATCGAAAAGTTATTTCAAGATTTAAAAAAACATAAAAATGAGGATAACTGTTGTTAACCTGTAATTTCCAATTGGAAAAAAGTTGTAAAAGTCAAATAGCGATGGGTCAGCTTAGGCACTTTGCAAAAAGCAAGGCAATGAAGATGAAATTGCAAATCTATTTCATATAACGCTTTAAATAATAAAAGAATAAAGTAGAAAATTTATTGAGGAGAATAGCAAATGAATAACGTATTAGAGAAATCTTTTCCACAGGTAGGGATTTTAAAACCACATATCGCGATTGTCGTAAAGAATGTAGAGGAGAGCATAGCATTTTATACAAAGATGTTCGGAAAAAAACCATCTAAAGTAAGAAGTGGATACGCTAAGTTTGATTTAGAATTTCCATCCCTAAATCTAACTTTAAACGAATCAGGAAAGAATGTTCCACATGGTGCACTCTCTCACCTAGGTATTCAAGTTAGTTCTACCGAAGATGTTTTGAAAGTAAAAAAATATTGGGAAGAACTTGGATTAACCGCTCGTGATGAATTAGGTGTATCTTGCTGTTATGCGATTCAAGATAAAACTTGGGTTAAAGATCCAGATGGAAATGAATGGGAAGTTTTTGTAGTCTTAGAAGATAATCTTCCTGAATTCAAATTCATCGGTGGAACGGCTAATGCGTGTTGCTCTACATCCTCTAGCTCAGGTCAATCTTGTTGTTAATATGAAAATTAAAATACTAGGCACAGGTTGCCAAAAATGTGTAGCACTTGAATACCAAACACAAACAGCGGTGAACCAATTGCAACTAGACGCCACTATTGAAAAAGTAACGGATATGGAAGAGATTATGAAATACGATATACTCTCCACTCCAGCACTTGTGATTGATGAGCAAGTCATTTTTACTGGAAAAGTGCTGAAGACAGAAGAAATTAAAACACTACTACTTCAATACAACTCAAAATGATCGAGAGGTTAATTCATATTATTCTCTATAGTTGGTTTGGGCTCGATCCTTCGGCTCAGCTAACTATAGCGATTGATTTCTTTTTCTACGATTCAATTAAGATTTTAATTCTTTTGTATTCGGTTTCTATGCTCATGAATTTTGTGAATACATATTTTCCAATCGAGAAAATTCGTAGTTTTCTAACAAATAAAAATCTCTTCGGATTTGAATACTTTCTGGCATCCCTCTTTGGAGCGGTTACTCCGTTTTGCTCCTGCTCGTCCGTTCCTCTTTTTATTGGGTTTGTAAAGGGTGGAATTCCACTTGGTGTAACCTTTGCTTTTTTAATTACATCTCCTCTTGTGAACGAAATTGCCGTAGCCATGTTTCTTGGAATATTTGGTTTTAAGGTAACTGCGATTTATGTTGTGAGTGGAATATTGATTGGTATGACTGCTGGTTTTATATTAGGAAACTTACAGCAAGAAAAATTTCTCACGGAATGGGTAAAGGAAATCCTAAACAAATCTGTCGCAAGACAGACAAATTATATTTTAGAAAATAAAAGTTTTCGGGAGCGAATTTTAGAAGCGTCTAAGGAGTCATTCGGTATTTTAAAAGGCATTGTTTTGTATGTATTCATTGGAATTGCTTTCGGTGCGGCTATTCACGGTTATGTTCCGAATGATTTTTTTATCCAGTATATAACAAAAGAAAATCTATTTGCAATTCCAGTTGCTGTTTTGGTAGGCATACCACTCTATTCAAATGCCGCGGGGATAATTCCCATTATCCAAGTGTTAGTCGCAAAAGGAATTCCTCTTGGAACAGCCCTTGCTTTTATGATGGCAGTGGTCGGACTTTCTCTACCGGAAGCAATGCTTCTAAAGAAGGTTATGCAAATTAGACTCTTATTGACTTTCTTTTTTGTTGTTGGAGTTTCCATTATATTACTTGGATATTTTTATAATTTGGTGCTTTAAGAATCTTAGGAGTGGTATCTAATCTTTCTAGCGACTATCGCTAATTTCCATAAAGAGACATTGTCCTTTTTCAAAGGATACCAAATATCACTCTTATCAGATACTTCTCCTCGAGCAACCGAACCAAAAACTCTTAAGTCATAAGCCCCCGTGCTTTTTTACAATTAACTCTTTTCGCTAACTTCGCGACATAGGCTAATAAATTCATAGTGAATAAAATTCTTAAAATCTAAACAAAAATTAAAAATTCTTTCTTCTCAACTTTTTCGGGAGTTGCACAATAAAAAATAAAAAAAATAAACAATAGTGTAATGGAAAAAAATATTCTATGAATCATCACTTATTAACAGTCCTATACCAATTGCCAAAAGTAAATTCTAATTTTAAACTAGATGACATGCTCTTGGCAATTGCCCTTTTTCGAACATATCGTTACCCACATCTTTTAAGATTACCACCGATATCACCATCCGAGAAGCGAAGATGATGAACACCGATAATATTTTAATTAGTACTAATTGTTACGATCGTATGCATTTAGAAGACGAATATCTTGAATCCTTTTAAATAAAAACGTGATTAAACTAACGAATATCGTAAAATAACAATAATAAAACCTATCGGTGTTCAGACCCCCCATATCGCTCCAAGTATTCGCGACTAACGCCTTTGCATTTCCTTGGTGGTAATCTTTAAAAAAATATTGTGGGTAAGGATATGTTTTGCGAAAGGGGACTTATCTTACAGGGCTACATTCTTTTTTTTCTTCAATGGTACGCCTCACATGGTTATAAATATTAAACGCATAACGTCTTGTGAAAGTACATCCATCGTCTGCAAAACCTGCGTCTATATCAATCTCATATTTATTTAGCCAGGATTTCCAAGGTTCTGGTTTCTCGTTTAAATCTCTTGTGTCTAGGATTAGATGGTTTTTAGAATTAAAAACAAGATAAAAACAATCAAGGGTGGCGTACATTGCATTACACTCATACCCATTTTTTGAATCGGTAAGACCAATGAAGTAATTTCCTGTTTCTGAATTGACTTCATTTATTTTTACTTCGAATCCACAAATTGTTTCGTCCTTTTTTGAATATGTTAAAAATTCAGAAAACGCATAACCAATATTAGACTCATAAGAAACTTTGAAAAAAGTCCCGGTCTTGCCTTCTGATTCTACAGGAACTTTTGAGTCTTCGATAAAATCAACTAAGTTCTTATAGAGGATAGTCGTAATAACCTTTGCGGATAAGCTTGGTTCTTCTCTGAGTCTTAGCCCAGCCTTCGCTTCTACAATCAAAGAAGTTCCCACACATTCTCCTTGCATTGATTTAGACGATTTAAAATTTTTTTGGACTTCGATAGACTTAGCAGGTGTGGAAGAGAGCTGTTGTTCTTTTTCTAAATCATTGTCTTTCTTTTTACAAAGACCTAAAACAAAAGCTAGGATTAAAAATAGAATAATTTTCTTTATCATTGGAACCTCCTTCGCAAGGTGTATATTTTACTGCCGATATTTTTATGTCAAGCTCTATCCTTTCCCAGTCGATCCAAACCCAACTGTTCCACGCTTTGTATCCAAAGAAATCGTCTCGACCAAATTCCACTCCATATCCCAAGAGCGGCAAACAAGAATTTGTCCTATACGAAGTCCGTTGGTAACTTTAAACGGAGCTTTACTTAAATGCAAAGAAGAAAATTTTCCCCGTCTAGTTCAAAACATCTCTTTATGAAAGACTTGCAAACCTTTTTGTATTAAGCCTTTAACTTGTAAGATAGAAACGGGAGAGAATAATGGAGGAAGTTCGGTGCAAATTCCTGGAAAGAGGAGCATTTTTAATTCTTGTCAAAAATTTAAGTTTTAAGAATTTTATTAACTATGAACTTATTAGCCTATGTCCGAAGTCAGCGAAAAGAGTTAATTGCAATTGCAAAAAAGCATGGGGCTTATGACTTAAGAGTCTTTGGTTCGGTTGCTCGAGGAGAAGAGTCTGATAAGAGTGATATCGATATTTTGGTATCCTTTGAAAAAGGGCGAAGTCTCTTTGATGAAGTTAGACTTTTTGATGAACTAACTAATCATTTAAATCATAAAATTGATTTGGTTGGTGAAGATTCGCTTTCTCCTCTCTTGAAATCAAAAATATTAAAGGAAGCAATTCTTATATGAAGGATGATTTGATTTATGTAAGACATATTCTAAATGAAATGTCAGACATTATAGAATTTTCAAAAGGTGGAGAGAATTGGTTTTTTCAGGATAAAATGACTCAAAAAGCAATTATACGTTCTCTAGAAGTAATTGGAGAAGCTGTCAAAAATATTTCCGCAGACTTCAGAGAAAGTAATCCTCAAGTTCCATGGAAGGACATGGCTGGTATGCGCGATCGATTAATTCATGGTTATTTTGATGTTAGCCTTGAGCGCGTTTGGAACGTTGTGGAAAATATAATCCCATCTTTGAAAAAACAAATGGAAAATCTTTTATAGAGGCTACTCTTCATTTGTCACATATCCGACAAGGCAAGTTCTAATAGAATGTGATGGGAATTAGATAAATTATCCATCTATTTGAAACCATTTCTTTCGAAAGACACTCGCAATTCTACACCTTTGCTCTCGTATCTGAGCTAGAAAACAAATCCAATATCCCGACATTGCTCATAGGATAAGATCGGATCAATTCCCCTCACTCGGGACGAATGCTAAGCGGAAGCCATTAAAGATATTCCACTTAGTTAATTGTTGATAAAAATAAAAGAACGGGAAAACCTAGCATAATCAATCCAAGTGTTTCCAAAAGTAAGTTTTCGATGCGAGCAGAAAACGAAAATCGATGCCTCTTGGGGAATTTCTCTTAACATGCCCCGTTTTCCAAATTGTAAGGTCATACAGCTTTTGTTGTAAATTTAGTTCATGTTTCATTTTTCAAAAAAAATTTGGGCTTCGCCCATCCAGAAAGACCAGACTTTTCTATGCCTATAGGCATAGAAAAGACAGAAGTTCAGATTCACAGACTCGCACATAACAACGCTAATCCGCTGAAAAGAGGAGGCGAAACCCAATGCCGTAGCTGCGAAGATCGGGCGAATATTTGATGCGATAGGAGGAACGCATGAGATCGACACTATAGTACCACGAGCCACCACGAAGTACCCGATTCGAACTGGAAGAAGGTCCTGCGGGATCATTACTTGGGGATTCCCCATAGTATCCGCCATGATACCAATCCTCACACCATTCCGATACATTTCCAGACATATCATACAATCCAAACGCATTCGGCTTTTTTTGTCCCACTGGATGTGTCTTTCTGCCACTATTTTTATCATACCAAGCAATGGAATCCAAATCATTTGAGTAATACTTAGTAGTTGTTCCAGCACGAGCCACATACTCCCACTCTGCCTCTGTCGGAAGGCGATACTTCTTGCCTTCTTTGGAATTTAATTTTTTTATAAATTCCTGCACATCATTCCAACTTACTTGCTCCACTGGACAATTATCTCCGCAGTCTTTATAATTGGAAGGATTTGTCCCCATTACCGCCTTCCACTGTCCTTGGGTTACTTCAAATTTGCCCATGTAAAAAGGTTTTGTAATTCTGACTTTATGCGCTGGTTTTTCAGAATCAAAACATTTATTCTCTTCCTCTGAACAGCCCATCATAAATTCTCCTGCCGGGATTAAAACAAATTCCATTCCAATAGAATTTGTAAAATTTTCTTTTTCTATTTTTACTTCAGTAATTTCCTTTTCTTTACAACTACTTTCGCTCCAAACTTTTCCCAAAATTTCACAATTTTCTTTTTCTGTTTTTGATATTGTAATTTTCTTTTCTTTACAACTATTCTCACTCCAAACTTTTCCTAAAAATTCACAATCTTCTTTTTCTACGATTTCTTCCTTACTCTTTTTTCGGGAGGGACTGATAATTTCTTTGAATCTATTGTTCCAGTTTGGATCTTTTCTTGTATTTGCCATATCAGAATCATTTTTGATATAATCAAAAGCCTTGTATCCATTATCCACAGCTTTTGTTAAATATTTATAAGACATTTCCACCTGATTCAATCGGCTATAAGAACAGGCTATATTGTATAACACAAATTCTGGCTTGGGTGCATTTAGATACCGTGCAATTTTATAAGCTTTAATGGAATCTTCAAGCCTATCAATGTTGGAAAGAGAGTTTCCATAATTGTAATAGGTTTCGCCTAACGGATAAGAGTCGATAGATTTTTCATATAGTGTAACAGCCTCTTTGTCCTTTTTCTTTTTGTAGAGAGCAAATCCCTGTTCATCCAATTCCTTGGCTTGTCTTTGCAATGTATACTTTGTAGAATCAGATTTCAATTGATTCAATTGAAAATTCACCCAAGGAATAGAAAGATAATCCTTTGACGGGATTTCTTCTTTTTTTGCAACCTCACCACTCTGGATGTTCGGTTTAGATTTATCTACACAAGAACCGAAAAACAATACAAAAAAAATGGCACCTAAATAAAGATATAGTTTATGAATTTTCATAACATTCTTCTTTCCTGTCATATTTATATTTGTCAAATAAATTTAGACGGTGGGTTTTTCTTTCAAGGAATTTCCATCGCATTCTATTAGTCCTTTCCTCGTCCAAAGTTAAACAAAATCAGATATTGCCGTCTTTCTTCGCCGTCGTTGCGGCAATTTAGTAGTAGCCTCTCTAGAACGGGTAAAATTTTATCCTAACCAAATTGAATTTCTAAAAGTTGCTTATGAATTTCGCTCAGACTTTCATTACTACGATTTAATTAATATCGGGAGATGATTCTTTACCCAAATATCTAATGTTTTTATAAATTATCATTTTTCTGAATTATAATTTATATACCTATTACAAATTACTGCATCTTCGGTAGATTGGTCACCAAAAGTTAAATGTACCCGAGGATTATCATTATAAATTTCATTACTAGTATAACTAAGATGTAACTTTCCATGACTTTCGGAGAAGCAAGTGATATCTTTCGAATCGCACCCTATATCCCCACAACCATAATGATTGTCGAGTACAGTTATGTTTTTTGATCCATATTTGAATCGTTTTTTTTCAGGATGATTTAAAAGAATTTGCCAAATAACACTAAACTTTTTCTGTTTAGTAAATTCCATGTTGCTATATGTATCTGCTTCTTTTATAAAAACTAATAACAAAGCTTTTGCGTAATTATTTTGTTCAAAGATTGTTTCTATGCTTGGAAGTGTTGAAACGAAAGTTTTTTTTCCTATTATAGTCTCCTTAATAAAATATTCAGGAATTCGATTTGTTGATTTTAATAAAATTTCTTCTTCATTTGTTTTCAATTTAAAAGTTATTCCATTAGATTCTGGAATTGATTCAATTTCTTGTAGTTCAAAAATAGTGTCATTAATTTTTAAATTAACTTTATCTAAAATCTCAATACTTAATTGAATTTCTTTTGTAATTAAATTTCCAGAAGATTTTATGACTTCAAATTCATTACTACCATATAATACTGCTTTTAAATAATATTCTTGGAAATAAAAAACCTTCTTTTGCGAATTAAATTTATTAGAAAGAGTTGACCATGAATTTGAAAAAAGTTCATTAAATTTAGAGGTATCCGTAATAATATCGATTGCAGTCATTGGCTTGACACCTTCAATATTTAACTTATTGAGTATGGTCTTATTCCAAGAATCTTTTTCTTCAGGATTTTCAAAAAATTTTTTAAAAACATTTTGAATAATAGGATATTTATTTGCAAGAATTCTTAATCGATTAATATCTTTTACTTTTTCAGGAAATTTTAATGCATGTAAAACCAATTTAATTTCATTTTCAGTTATAATTCTATCTTGAAAATTTTCGATAAAACTAAGATAATCTTCTACTTTTTTAATGTTTATCTCAGATGGAAATTCCTTCTTGGGATCAAGTATCCAATTTCGAATAGAAACTTCTTTATCAAATTCCTCTTTAGTTAAAAGTTCTCCAATTAAATAATGATCTGATTTTATTTTGTTATTTATCAGTGTATATTTTCCTAAGTCTATATAGACGTTATTCCAAATACAATTTATCTTTTCAGAACAATTAACTTTAAGGAAAAATTTTTCAGATTTAACATTATCTTTTTCTATTTGAAAGATTTCTCTTTCAGAGACTTGTATTATATCATTGAAACGAATTTTTCCTATTTTCTTAGCATCTAACTTTACTGAGTCAACAAGATCAAATTCAACTGGGTAAACAAAATTTAATATTAAGGGAGAATCAAATTTTTCCACATTACTTTTTTTACAATTTGTAAAATCTAATAAAAATAAAAACAAGACTAAAGTATAAAAAAAATTGTTCATTAAGCTACCTCATTGATGATATTGTTACAAAACTTAGATCTAGCTGAAATTCATTGTGTTCATTTGATAATTTCAAATAAAATTTGTATAATCTTTTTTTATTGATATAAATTTCCCCCGTTTGATTTTCTTTCTAGCGCTATCGCTAAATTGCATTCAACTTTTTCCAATATCGTCTTCCGTTTAAGTTACCAAAGGACTTAGTAGAGCGCAAATGTTTGTTTGCCGCTTTTGGGATACAAAGCGTGGGGCAGGCGGGGATAGGGTTTGACATAAAATTATCGGCGGTAAAATTTATACATTGCAAAGGAGAGCGCAATGATAAAGAAAATGATTCTATTTTTAATTCTAACTTTTGTATTAGGTTTTTGTAAAAAGAAAAGTAGTGAGCCTGTAAAAGTAGAAGAGCCTACTAAAAATTATTTTTCTACACAATGGGTAAACTTCTGGGTCGCCAAATTGGAATATGCCCCAGAGCAAAAAGCAAGATTGGCTGAGGCTAAAAAACTCAACTCAAAAGCCTTTGCTTTATACAAAAGTAAAAAAGACAAAGAAGCAGTTGAGTTATATGAAAAGTCTATTGACTCTTATCCGTTAGGCGAAACTTATTATAACTATGGAAATTCCCTCTCAAATATAGATCGTTTAGAGGATTCAATTTTAGCTTATAAAATTGCCTTACATTTAAATGCTCCACGTCCTGAATTAGTTTTATACAACACAGCTTGCTCACACAGTCGATTGAATCAAGTAGAGGAGGCATATAGCTATTTGGCGAAAGCGATAGATAGAGGATACAATGCTATTAGTTATATAGAAAAAGATCCCGATATGGCAAATCTAAGAAAGGATTCTCGTTGGGAGAGTAAAATCCAAGAGCTGGTAAATTCCAAACAATATAATAATGAGGATTTAGCCGGACAATTAAAAATTTCCTATAGACCACGTGGAGGTGATGAATTCATTCTTTGTTCAAGTGGAGTTGCGATTACTCCTATTGATCCTTTTAGTGGAATTGGTGGCGCCTGTGGGGACAGAAGTGCTTTTGAAAATACTCAATATATGTATAAAATTGGAAGATGGAAACTTACAAATGGAGATTTAGAAATAACATTCGAAAAAGAATGCAGTCCAGACATTATTCAATCTTCTAGAGGGGACGCTTCGACTATGGGTTGCCAAGGATTAGCTGGAACTCCTAAATTTAAAAAGTGCTCAGATTCTATTAGTAGCGGTAATTCAGATGTAACGTTTTCAAAAGATAAGGTTTCGACTATTCTAGCAAATGATAGTAAAGATATGGATACAGTTTACGAATTAAACAAAAACTATTCAGAACCAAAACAATGTGATCCAAATTTTATTCCGAAGACACTGGATGATTTGAAGTTGGAGTAGGATAATCGAGATTAGGCGTAAAAATTCATTTCCTATTTTCTGGATTCATTTCTTGGGAGGTGGACCTCCACCTTTTTTGTCTCCACCGCTGGCTTGTGCTGGCTTCTTATCTCCTCCACCTTGCGTTGGTTTTTTATCACCACCTGCCTGTGGGGGATTAACGGTCTGAGGATTTGCGCCTGCTCTTTCTTCTTTGTATTTTTTAAGAAAGTATTTAATTGTAAAATTTATGATAATGTATCCAACGATAGATACATACCACATTGGATCTATTTTTATATTGTCCATTTTTACTCCTTCCTTTTATTATTTTGAAAATCTTAGGATCTTTTCACGGATAACATACATTTTCTCTTTTGAGGGTAAATCATTTCGTCCGCCTAGCTCTTCGTCATGGAAATAATAGACGAGCCTTGCGTAGAGAGGCTTATTTGAATTAGGCGCGTCGATTGTGAGAGAAATCAATTCCTCATTGGGAGTTAGCCCAGTATTTCGAATCAGTTTGCGATTCCAGAATGTATTTCCGCCAATGTTTCCAATGCCATAAATGCGTGCCCATTTTTTGCGATAGTGGAAATGTTTGTATTCTGGATCGGTTGCAATTTCTAATTGAATGGAATGAAATAAATCACCTGTTGGAAGAATATGAGCACGATTGTTTTTTAGTCGTAGACTAATATGAAGTAACCCTTTCTCAAAAAATTCATACTCTATTTCTGAAAAATCTTTTTCTAATCTTTCCGGATTATGATTTCCAAGTAGTCTATGTCCATCGTAGTGACAGTCCTGGCAGGTGCGGGAAGAATTAGAATTTTTCCATTCTGAATAGGTATTCTGCATCGGCTCGTTTGAGTAGTGAATTTTATTTTTTTCAAATCTTGGAAAATTAAACTGATGGCAATTTTCGCAAAATTCGGAAGTAGAAAGAGAATCGAATTTTATAACTTCGTGAAAATCATTTTTAAAATTTTGGAAGCCCAATACTTTCCCCTCTCTCACATGACAGGAAGCACAATTAATTCCTTCGGCTAATAAGGATTTATCTGAATTGCTATTGTCTAGGAATTCTTTTTTCTGTTCCGAAAGGGGAGCGTGACAGTTTACACACCATTCCTGTCTTTCTATTTTAAATGCATTTTGGAAAAGAGGATCAGTCCAAGCTTTGGCGTGCATTCCATCTTTCCACTCTAAATGAGTCTGGTTATGACAGCTTTGACACTCTTTAGAGGATAAGCTCCGTTTGCCTTCCCATCCCGTTTCCACGGAAGAAACTCCTTTTGGGAATAGTGGAGGTTTCATTTCGTTGCAGTAGAGAGAAAAAAATAAGATGATTACAATCAGAACGGATTTCATATTCAATAGGATTTCAAAAAAAACATTTATCTAGGTTTATCATCATGGCAAGCGATTAATTGTGCCTTCCTAAAATTCGATATTAATAACGATCGTTATTAATTAAAAGATTGACTTTAATTATGATAACGATTACTATGAATAATGCTTAAGTAAATAAGCACAATAAATAGGAGATTTTAAAATGGATAAATTTATTTTTATATTCAGAGGTGGAGATACTCATATTTCCACAGCTAATTCACAAGCCGCAATGGACATGATTCAAACATGGAATGATTGGATGCAAGGGCTTGCGGAAAAAGGAATTCTCGCGGGAGGCGATGCACTTCAAGTATCAGGCAAGCATGTGAAAGGTCCAAAAAAAGTAGTTTCAGATGGTCTATATGCTAAAGGAAATGAAATGGTTGGCGGTTACTTAATCGTAAATGCAAATGACATGAATGATGCAGTAGAAATTTCAAAAGGGTGTCCGATTTTGATTGAAGACGGTAGCGTAGAAGTTCGCCCAATTCAAAAAAGGTAAATGTAAATTTTGGAGGATACTTCAAAATAGCCGGAAATCAATAAAACAATTGACCATCTTTTTTGAAATGAGTAAGGAAAGATGGTTTCTGTTTTAAAGGGTATCTTTTTTCAAAGTATCTGAAAGAAAAATTGAATTTTTAATCTAAGCTTAAATATAATTCTAGTAAAAGGGGAAATCGGAATGAAAACTAAGTCTGGAGAGAAGGAAAAGCTTAGAGAAAAGATTATAGATCAATCTATCAAAGTCATAAAAAAGAAAGGTATTTCTGGTGCCAGTGTAGATACTATTATGGAGTCCCTTGGTTTAACGTCAGGCGCTTTATATAGTCATTTCTCGGGGAAAGATGATCTATTGGCACTAAGCATTGAAAAGCAGATCAACTCACTAACTGACTTTGTTAGCACTTTAATAGAGAATGATAGGAAGGAAGGGTTGAAGAATTTTATTAAATATTATCTAAGTGAGAAGCATGTTCGAGATTTAGAAAATGGATGTATCTTTGCCGCTCTTATATCAGAAGTTGCACAAGGACCTCAGAGGATAAAGACTGTATTCCATGCTGGATTAGATAAATTCTATTCGGCTCTAGAAAAAGGATTACCTAACGACTATAAAGATAAGAGTAGGACAGTTCAATTTATTTTTTCTACGATGGTTGGCTCCCTAAGCATTGCCAGAACAATGAAATCTGGGATAGAGAGAGACGACTTTTTAAACAATGTCTTGGCATCTGTTTTGCAATTGCTCCCATAAAAATTTTCACCCGTCTTATTCAAAAAATATTTTTAGGAAAGACTTGCATTTTTTTCATCAGTTTACAAATCCAGATACGATGAATATCCAAATTGGTAATTTCTTATATGTTTCTATTTTCATCCTACTATAACATATAACGTTACAAGATTGAATATTTTGGTAAAATCCCAAGAAAATTCATTTGTTTCTTTTGATATTTTTCTTTCTACTTTCTAACGCCATCACTAGTTTGCATCGAACTTCCTGCATAATCGTCTCCCATTTCTATCTTACAAGTGAATACTATAAAGCGAAAAAGGTTTGCGAGTCTTTTAGAATGAGTTGTTTTGAAGGAAACGGGGTAAAATTTTAGCTAATTAACTGATTGACAAAAAGAATTTTTGTATTACAGATGTGATACAAGGATTGAGAAAATGATTAGTCTTAGATTACCGCAAGAACTAGAAAGAAAATTATCCGAAGTTGCTACAATGGAAAATAAGAGCAAATCGGAAGTAATAAAAGAATCTTTATTATACTATATAAACCATCTTTCCCAGAAACCATCTGCTTATGATCTAGGGAAAAAATATTTCGGTCAATACAAGAGCGGTAAACAGGACAAATCCGTTAATCATCAAAAGTATATCAAAGACGCTATACTCAAAAAACAAAAAAACTAAATGATAAAAAGCCTGATTGATACTGGTCCTATTGTTGCTTTTTTTGACGAATCCGATTCTTATTGTCAGGATATTCGAAATTTCCTGAAAGATTTTAAAGGACATTTTTATACAAACCTGGCGATAACAACAGAAGTATGTTACCTATTATCTGATAGTAAAAAAACTAGAAACTCCTTTCTGCAATGGATAAAAGATGGAGCCATTACAATTCTAGCGCAAGAAAATAAAGATTTTATTTTAATTCAATATTTCATGGAAAAGTATTCAGATCGTCCGATGGATTTTGCGGATGCTTCTTTAATCGTTCTTTCAGAATCTCACGGAATAAAAGATATACTCACACTAGACAGCGACTTTTTATTTTACAAAAATAAAAAAGGCAAGTCACTTAATATTTTGAATAAAGATATGATTCGATGATTTTTCTATCTATCTAGCAGCTATCGCTTAATTCACACCAAACTTATCCGTCAATTATTTCCCATTTCTATCTTACAAGTGAATGACTTAAATCAAAAAAGGATTGTGAGGCTTTTAGAAAGAGATGTTTTGAATTAAACGGTGGAGTATTTTTATGTTGAATCGATTCCCTTAAAATTTTATTCCGTAAAATAAATAGGGAGTTTCTATGTTTAATAAGATCAAAAAATTTACTTTTATCTTCCTTGTTCTAACCTTTCCAGTTTTTGCGCAAGATTCAAAAAAAGAAATCGCTTCTGATGAAAAGGAAACAACTAAAAAGAAAGAGGAAGATAAAAAGGATGAGCCAAAAGGACCAAAATGGTTTTCTTTAAATCCAGGTGTAACGCTTGAGAGCGTAACGGTGGATATAACCGGCAGAGGTCATAATGCAACTATGACGCAGGGTGGACCTGGAAGATCAACTTGGATGTTTGACGTGAAATCAAGAAACATCCAATTCACTGAAAACATTGGAGTCTATTTACTTTTACACAATTCCGAATTTCTTCTAAATAATCAATTTTTACCAAAAGTCGCTCAGGCTGATGCTCCTTCTAGTTCGGAATCTTCTGGCTCTTCCTCTTCAGGCAGTTCTCCTTCGTCTGATGGTAGAGCCAAACAAAATATAGGCACTCGCATTCGGGGAAATTACACAATGGCAATTCCTGTTTTATTTTATGGAAACGATAAAATAGGACGAATAGGGATAGGAGCAGGTCAAGCCAATGTTTCAATGAACGGTTCAGCAGATTTTCAAAACCCTTTAAATACATATGCTTTCTTAGGTCTCGATAGTTCTAACAAAGTTAATTTTTTAGATACAGTTTCTAAATATCAATTTATAACTGGTAACATTAATCCGGTGAGTGGTGACCCGGTTGCAACTTATTTACTTTCCAATCTCTCACAAGGAAATAATTTAGAATTATTAGGACTCTATTATGCTTCCCAAGGGCTTCTCAGAAATCCTGATGTGATATCTCTCTTACCATATATTCGAAATCCCAGACTTTACTCTCCAATCGAAGCTTATGCTCTTGCAAGTCTTGCAGTGTCTAATGTCAATTTTGCGAGACAAAATGTATTTTCTTTTATGGCTTACTATGAAACTCCAAAATTTGGATACTTTCGTTTCCGACTTGCTTTTGGCGGACCTGTATTTAAAGATAATGGTTATAAGTTTGAGTTTACAACATTTCATTTAGCGCTCTTTGTTCCCATTGAATTTTAACAAAGGATTCATTCCCAATTTTTTTCTAAGTTTAATATTCAACAGTCTTTAAAATTGACTCTGCGGTTTACGACTATTTGCATCATCGATCAGAGTCTTTTAATAAAAATCTTTCGCCAATTTAAAAAACTACTACTGCCCCGAGACGCAAAGATTTAATTTTGTTCAGGAGTGGATCTCTATAGATGTTTTTACTAGATAGCATTTCATCGAATGCAATTTCTGGCTTAGAAACTCCAGAAGCATTTGTGAATCGAAAGAAGGCAGGAGGCAGATAATTTTCGTAGTAAACATATAACCTATCATAATCAAGCGTTAACGAAATGGAAATAGTTTCATAAATTGGATACTGGTAATCTAGGAGTATCCGCTTCAAGAAAATACTTGTCTTTCTAGCGGCTAACGCCTAATTTGCATCGAACTTCTCCCATAATTGTCTCCCGTTTCTATCTTACAAGTGAATGGCTTAAAGCAAAAAAGGATTGCGAGTGTTTTGATAATAAATTGTTTTGAACTAAACAAGGTAAAATATTTATTGTTGATTTAAAATTATTATGCAAATTCTATTCTGTGAAACCGCATTGATTACTTATGACTTCATAATTTATATTGTAATCATCGAGGAAGCTGATGCATTTAACTCGAAGAAAAAACAAGACGTTTTTTATGGGAGTTGAACTTAACATAGTTTACTAATCGTTGGATTTATTCAGGTTTCATCTTTGTCTGGTAGAAATGAAGGAGGCGTCTTTTTTGGAAATTGTGGCAATATTGACTTTATTGCGAGAGCTTCTCAAACAAAGAAGTCAAAAGGCAATGTCATGGGGGGATTAAAAAAATAACTAAAAATTTAATTTCTTTAAATTAATGATTGGATAAATACAAGCGCATTCTCTGACAATTCAAGAGGTGTCGATCCACCGCCAATTAGAAATTCCGAGCATTGTCCAAAAGGCAGATGATGTTCTTTGCCATCTGAAAGAGTAACAAGTGATTCACATTCCCCTCGGTGATTGTGAGTGAATAATGCTATAGGTTTATCATTCCTTAAAATTAAATATCTATAAGAATGAAATGATTTTTGTTCATCAATTATTTGTTTTATTGAATATTTCATTAATGACTTTTCTTTCTAGGAATTTGCATCGAACTTTTTCCATAATCGTCTATCATTTCTATCTTACAAGTTAAAAGCTTAAAGTAAAAAAGGATTGCAAGGCTTTTAAAAAGAGATGTTTTGAACTAAACTGGGTAAAATTTTTGAGATTTGCAAAATTAATTATTTTAGTAATCATTTTCTTTCCTGTCTTATTTTCAATCAAAGCAGAAACTAGGGTAGAACTGAAGGCAGGCATTTCCCTCTCCGATTTTCAACCTGAATTTCAAAAACGTTATTATCTAGATGATTTGATTGCTGGTGGAAGCGATGGATTGGGATTTGGAGCGATTAATCGAAAGTATTCACAGAGTTATTTCGCTGCATTGTTAAATCCCTTTGACTTTAAGTTTTTTCTTACAAAGAGTGATTATGTATTTTTATTTGGAGCGGAATATTTAGGTCTAAATGGAATGACTACCTCTCGGATGCAGTCTAATTTTAATTACTCACCAACGGGCTTTTTTATGGGGGAAGGAAGTATTGATTCCAAGGCTAGAAACGCAAACACTAGATTATCCGCTGGTAGGAAATTTGATTCTATAATAATCAGTGGTTTAATTATGAAGCGCGATTTCCAATCTGAGTATGAAAAAATTGTAATACTATATGCACCAGGATTTTTAGGTCGAGTGAATGCAGAGAGCAATTACTATACTTCTAATCTATTTGCTGGTTTCAGTGTTACAAAACTATTTGAAAAAGGAAAAATTACAACTGAGGTTTCTTTTCGTCCCAAAAATCAGGGAGGTATTTCTAGTGCAGGAAAGATTGAACAATTAGGTGTAATTCGATTTCCAGTGGATATACCAACCGGAAATTTATCGAGCGAATTACTAGTTACGAATTATCTTTATGGAGATAAAAAGCCAAATATTTTCGGAGTGCGGATACTCATGGATTACCAATATCCAGTCTACGAGAATTTTTCAATTTCTTTTACAATAGATTATGATAGATTATATGTTTATTATAATAGCTATCAGCCTCCCGCTTTCTTTCGTTTTGCAAATGCTTCTGGAATCTCTAAACCAGAAATTGCTTATGCAGAAATACTTTCGAGTTACATCATTTACCGAGATCCTATTCTAAATGAAATTAAATCTTTGCGACTCGGAGCATTAGTATTTTTTTAATCTAACGAACTATAGAGTCCTAATATTCCTGCGATTCCAGTGCAGATAGCGGGGATAGGAAAAAAATAAAAAATACTTATAACGGATAATGCTAATAATCCTAAACTCTCAAGTTTTAGGATTTGTTTGTTGCTAGATTGAAGTTTCTCTTCAGATGAAATTAAAATCAAACTGATTCCAGAAACCAATAAATATACACTAAGACCAATATTAGATCCCAGTAATAAATCAAAGAAACTTTGCTTCTTTCCTATTGGCATGGGAACTAAAGCTGTTTTCATAGCATCTTCGATTTTGATTAATTCAACTTCTTCCGGTGGCAACGGCATAAAAATTCCGATGGTATGTCCTAAACAAGTAAACAAAACCAATCCAGCCGCAATTCTTAAAATTATTTTTTTATTCATAAAAATAAATTTTTAGTAAATTAATTTTTGTCAAAGTGAAATTTAAAAAAGGAAACAAAAATTAAGAACCTGTATCCAAACCAACTCATCTTTTTATTCCACTCAAAGTAGGACTTAACTCGAGACAATAGGAAAAAATTACTCTTTCAATTCTATTCCAATAAAGGTAATTTCTTCTTGTATGAAACTTTTATCTAGGATTATTTTTAGTTGTTCCTCAATATCTGCTACAACTTGATACAGCGGAATATTTTTTTATCCAACAAAACTTTCAGTAATCTATCCTCTCCAAACTCTTCCAAATTCATATTAAGTTATTCAAATATTCCATCTGTAAATAAATATATCCTAAAGTCTTTTGAAAAATCTCTCACTTCTGTATTGTAATCCGAATAGAACCATCCCATTAATTTTCTTGTTCTAGGCAGCAAATCGTGATTATCCTTATGCAACAATATCATATTTGGATGACCAGTTGAAGAGTAATAATGTTTTTTTCTTTCTAGCGGCTATCGCCTAATTTGAATCGAACTTTTCCATAATCTTCTATCATTTCTATCTTACAAGTTGAAAGCTTAAAGTAAATAAGGATTGCGAGTCTTTTAGAAATAGATGTTTTGAATTAAAAGGGATAAGATTTTGATGGGGAAAAGAAAGTATCTTCAATCAGATACGCTTGCATTTCTGACCGAGGCGATTTGAATTATTTGAAATCATCACTACATTATCTGACAGTCGTAGTAAATTATCGAATCCTTTTTTCTGGCTTTGCCCCAGTAGTTTGCGAGAACTCTCGGCTCCAAAAATGATTACTTTTTTATTCATTCTCTTTCCTTTAATTTTTTACTTACTAAAATTCCATGATTAGAAACAGTGATGATATGCATTTCATAGTTTTCTAATATTTCAATATACTTCATTAATCTACCATCATCTCCATAACCATCAGTAACGTTATGCATTGTAAACATTCCACCTATTCTAAGTTTTGGTTCACAAAGTTTAAAAAACTTTGTATAACCATCCGCTGGTTGTGTGCTCCAAGTTGCATCAGAAAAAACAAAATCAAAATTTGTTTTTATACTAGGAATGATTAACATTGCATCGCCTAAATGCATTTCAATCAGATGAGATACTCCAGCATCTTCAAAATTCTTTTTTGCTTTTTCAAATCTTCCTTTATCTATTTCAATAGTAATTACTTTTCCACCAGTTTGAGAAGCTGCTTTTGCAAGCCATATTGTACTATGACCGGATGAGGTTCCTATTTCTAAAATATTCTTGTATTGGTTCTTTAGGATTATTTTTTCGAGCGCCCTTCCATCCTCAAAAGGAACGTTAAAATCACTCCAAGAACCTTTCTTATTTTCTAGATAATTTTGAATTTTTGTATCCAATGCATCCTTCTTTTTTAAATCCTGTGGCTGTAAAAAATTGAAACTCATAAGTAAAAAAATAATTATTTTAACCAATTCACTATTTCCCAAACTACTTTATCGATCGTGATGCATTCTTCATAGAATTGAAATTGAAATTGTTTTTCTTCAAACCAAACCAATTTTTTTTCTTTAGATGGAATGAGTTCAAATATTTTTTTGGGTATATCCGGTCCTGTTGCTGCATTATCAGAATGAATCATTAGGATTGGAGACTGTAATTGCTTAACGATAGGCGTTACATCATGTCCCCAGATATCTAATTCTGACATATGTGTAATTTTATTTTCCCAAGATCCTCTAAAACCAAAATAGGGAGCTCGATTGTTCCACGGTAGATACCATTCAGCGATAGGTTTAGGAAAAAGGAGGGCTGTTGAATCTAAATCAAACTCACGAACAATAGGTATATAATCAACTTTGCCTGTTTCTTCAAACTTCTCTTTAGAGAGCCTTGCCTGGTTTAGTTTATTTTTTACTCCCTCTTCTCCACCCACATATCTGTGAGCTGTTTCGGGAGTGAGTAAATGAGAAGCAACTAAAACTACTTTTTTGATTCTTTTATCTAAAGTAGAGGCTTCTAGTGTCCAATTCACTCCTTGGCAAATTCCTAAGGCAAAGATTTTATCAGGACTAATTTCTTTTCTTGTTAGTAAGTAATCAACAGAAGACTGAACATCTTCTACTTTCCATTTTCTATTTTCAAATCTTCTAGGTTCCCCTTCACTCTCTCCATAAGATCGTGGATCAAAGATGAGCGCAATATATCCTTCTTTGGCTAATCGACTCGCGTATTGGATTGGACTTTGTTCTTTTGCAAATGCTACAGGTCCTAAAATGGTAAATGCACCTTTTGGTTTTTCACTAGGAATCAGTAACTTTCCAACTAATTTCTTTCCTTTACTCAAAAAGGAAACATTTTCTATTTTATACTCTGCCATAATTTCTCCTGAAAATAGAAGAGTGAGTAGTATTAAACTTATTATCTTTATGTTCATTCCCATCTTTCCTATACTCTATTTATATATAATTATAGTCTGATCTTTAAAAATCTTGTTAGAACAAAAAATAGAAAGATTGGTATTATTTGAACTTCTGATTTCTAAATTCAGAAGGGGTTAATTTGGTTATTTTTTTAAAAAATTTAGTAAAATAGGAAAGATCTTCAAATTCAAATTCAAAGGCAATCTCAGAAATTGATTTTTCTGAATACAAAAGCTCAGTCTTTATATCTATAATTTTAATTTCGTGGATAATTTCACCTGTTGATTTGCCTGTAATTTTATTTACAATTCTATTTAAATGTTGTTGGGAGATAAATAATCTTTCTGAGAAATCTTTGGATGTAAAGTAGCGTTTAACGTTTTTTCTAACTAGTTCTACGAATTCTGTATATTTCTGAATTTGTAAATTTTCAAATACAGAAATATTTTTTTGAAAGTAGTATTGAATTTTTTTTAGAATGACAAAGAGTAGACTGGAAACAATATCACTGTTTTTTGCTAAATTGAATTCATTTAAAAGTAGATTAAAAAAGGGAGCTAAATCTTTAGAGTTTTCTTTTGTTAGATGCATATAAGGATTTCGATATAAATGATTCATAAATAATAATTCATTTAAAAAATTTTTATTCCCAATCGGACCCAAAAGAAAGCCCTCCGTAAACATAATACAATACCCGCTAATATTATCATAATCTTCAAAATGATGTAACTGATTTGGTGAGATAAAAAATAAAGTATTTGGGTTTATTTTATAATTCTGAAAATCAATCGATTGTTTACTTCTACCCTTTGTTATCCAAAGGATTTCATAGAAATTATGTTTGTGAGGAAATTCTATTTCAGCAATCTCCGGCATGTCTTCAAATCTACTCACCCAAATTTCAGAATCTTGATTTGTAAATTTCTGGATTCGGTAAATTGGAAACATTGTATTCATAGGATTCTTTTAGGCAAATTTTGTTAGACTAAATATAGCTTTTTCTTTCTAGCGGCTAACGTCTAATTTACATTCAACTTCTCCCATAATTGTCACCCATTTCTATCCTTCAAGTTATAATCTTAAAACAAAAAAGGATTACGAGTCTTTCATAAATATTAGAATTTTTAGTTAATAATTTGGCTATCCCTTTGATGAAAAAATATAAGTTATAAAAATGATTATTATATAACGGCGATCGCCTGCGTTAAGGGTTTCGCCATTGCTTGTCAAAATTGCTACATTTTTTCTTCTATGGCTGCTGAATATACCACTCAATCCGCTTATAATCTCTGGAAATAAAAACTGTGAGAATGCCAAATTCCCCTAACTCTAAATGAAAAGGATAGAAATTAGGTTGTAAATTGTTCCAATATCCTTCAGTGGGAGCTAATTGTAAAAGAAGTAGCCATTCTTCCGAGTTGAATGCTTCCGGTGGAGTATCTAGACCTTCGATATATAATGGTTGACCACCGATTTTATTTCCTGCAAGCTCAGGTCGAGAAAACTGAAATCCTGTGTCATAATCCAAGTTATCGAACGTGTATCGTTCCTCAAGAGGAATCAAATCTTCATTTTCTTCTGCTTCTAATATAACTCTATACTCCCTATAAACAGCTCGATTATCTTCCTCATCTTCATCTTCCTCTAATTGCTGTAATTCATATATAGCTGGCCCAGTAGCTTCTGAAATAAACTCGATGTCATTACCATTCGTGTAGACAGTTTCAGGAGTTTGTATCACTACTGCAAAAGCTTCATTATAAACTGGCTCTGATTCTGCACTAAAGAAAATATATACTATCGTGCCCTTGCTGTCAGGAAATAATTTTTCATCAAGAGCAATTTGCCCCAGAAACAGCATTTGCTCACTTGTTTCAGGAGAAAGAGGCCAAAGGGGTTGACCAATCCATACTGGTTGTCCTCCAAATTTAGTAACCGGTTCTAAAATTTCAGTAGGACTTTCAACAATTTGAAATCGAGTTCTAAGTAGCATTTAATTAACCTTTCATATTAACAGGTTGCAGAGATATATCTTTCTTTCTAGGAATTTGCATTCAACTTCTCCCATAATTGTCTCCCATTTCTATCTTACAAGTGAATGGCTTAAATCAAAAAAGGATTGCGAGGCTTTTAGAATAAGATGTTTGGAACTTAACAGGGTAAAATTTTTATCTAGGAATTTGCATCGAACTTCTCCCATAATTGTCTCCCATTTCTATCTTACAAGTTAAAGGCTTAAATCAAAAAAGGTTTGTGAGTCTTTTAGAATAAGATGTTTTGAACTAAACAGGGTAAAATTTGTCAAAGGAGATTTATTACGGCTAATCGACGTTATCCAAATAAGTCGTTCCACCGTTCGCAACATTCGCCAAAACTTTTTCTGGGCACTTTGTTATAACACAATCGGAATTCCCATCACCGGCATAGGCTTATTAGCCCCTTGGATCAGCGGGGCGGCAATGGCTATTAGTTCGATTTCTGTTGTATTAAATGCGCTGTCGCTAAATTGGAGGAGGGAGACTTAGGTCGGTAGGTTCGAATGGGCAAGGTTAGATCGGGACGTGTTTGTTTCGAAATTTGAATTGGATTACTTCCAGACATATTTCCCGATATCTAGTTTTTCCTTTTCGGCTGAGTTTTGTAGATTTGTGTCAGCAGTTAAGAACTGTAAGTCTTTTTCAAACTGCTTGGAGAGAATTATACCAGTCGCAAGGTGAATTGCATCAAAACCTCTGAGAAGATATTTTGTATGAATCCGAATCAATTCCGAATTTAACGTTGTATCTACATTTACTTTGATTAAAGAATCCCAATCTTCGAGAAAAGCTTTATTGATTTGGTTCTTTACTCTATCAGAAAATCTTTCCATTTTTTGTTTTTTATGAATCGTCCCAAGAATTTCAGAGTATCCAACTTGGGAAATCGCAATATAATCTGATTCGTCCCAGATTTGATCTATATATCCCGAACCAATTTCTTGGAAGTATTTTTTAATTAATACACTGGAATCGAGATAAACGAGCATTATCTGCTCTCCAGTAGTAGGTCGGAAGCAGATTTTTTACTTTTCGTTTTTAAAGAAACGAATTTTTTCTTTGTCCTATTTCTTGTAGGAAGTTCGATCGTACCCTTTTCAGCAAGCCTATAGAGTTTTTCGGTCAGGGAATTTTTTCCAGTAGGCTCTTTAATTAATCGAGCCACGGCTTTTCCATGTTCGGTTACAATTATCTCATTTCCAGTCTTTGCTTGGTGGATAAAATGGCTTAATTTTGCTTTTAAATCTCTTACTCCAACAAGTATCATACTAATCTCTCCCTGTGACTACATTTTATAGAATATGGTCACATTTCTACATTGTCAAGCTTTTATTTTTCTTGTAGATTCTGCTGAATTAAGGAATTAAATGTTTCTCCTACTATCATTCAAAAATTCAGGAACGGCAAAGAGCAAGTTAGCCTCACTACCTTTTTGAAATTAAAAGATTACTTTGGATTGGAAGTAAAGATTTTACGGGGCAATAAGGCTTTGGCGATAATTTGATGACCCTTTATAATCGTTTCTTTTAACTTTTTTCAATCCTATAAGTAAATTTAGAAGGGTTTTTGGAAATGAAATTAATAGTATTAAGTTTCATTACATGAATCTATTGCATGGAGATGCAAATTTTGTTTCTGGAAGAAAACCATCAAGGCTCTTTGCTTCTGGGTTCCAGCCAATTCTTGTCTGTTCAGCACATAAAAAAAAATAGTTTGATTAGGCTTCGATATGAAATTGACCGTAACCGCTGAATTAGAGCGAAAGTTCGGCGATGAAAAGCGGATACGAGCTTTATGATTTCCTGGTTTTAAAACTACAAATTCAAAACCATACGGGAAAGATTCTTCATCGTCCAATGAAAGGAGCACAATGTAAGGATCCAATGTCAATAACGCCAAGTCCTTAGTTGGATAGAGAGGGCTTCCAGGAAGGACTCTAAATTGAGTTTCATTGGGATTTGCTATATTAGATAAACTTTTGCTATATTTGTAATTGTAACCGCTGCTAGCACAGTTTAGAAGAAAGTAAAGAAGCAATAGATAGGGTATATTTTTCATGGTATTTACGAATGCTAGTGTTTATTCGATGTCAATTCCTATTTAGAAAAAGTTAAAGAAATATAGACTTATCAGTATTTTAGTCATTAATCCTAATTAGATTCTATTAAAGAAAAAAACATTAAACAAATTCCAAACATACATCCGGGAGAAATCTTAGAAGAAGAGTTTTTAATTCCGTTAGAAATTACAGCATATCGTTTAGCAAAGGAAACGGCAATACCACAAACTCGTATTAGCCAGATCATAAAAGGCAAAAGAAGCATTACAGCGGATACTGCCATTCGCCTCTCTAAATTTTCTTTCTAGGAATTTGCATCGAACTTCTCCCATAATTGTCTCCCATTTCTATCTTACATGTTAAAGGCTTAAAGTAAAAAAGGATTGCGAGTCTTTCATAAAAAGATGTTTTGAACTAAACGGGGTAAAATTACAGTCAATTAGCACCCACTGCAAAAATGCAAAATTGAACTGCGGTTAAGAAG
>DAORDH010000051.1:0-30800 GCA_035345875.1 Leptospiraceae bacterium
CCTCTATAATTTGCGGGATCATCACTTGCACCTGATAAATTGACTGCCTCAATATATAAACCAGGACGACCTGGTCTAGTTGCAAGTCTCCACAAAACAGCTTTTACAAAATCATTATTTTCTTGGCAGGAAGTGTTTCCGCATTTTACTAAATTGCAATCTTCTAGAAAAAAAATACTTATGAGTAAAAGGATTATAGGAGTGAGTAGGAATTGAAAGGATTTCTTTAGATTAAACATAGAACCTCTTAGAATAGAGCTACCATAGAAAGTGCATTTCAAAAATACAAGAATTTAATAGAAACTAATCTATTAAAATTCGTTGCATTTTGAATCAAAAAGATTAGTAGCTTTGAATATAAAAAATATTTATAGAGTAGAAAGAAGATGATTTAAGATGCAAATCATTCTTTAATTTGATTCTTCTTCGTAATTATATTCTTCCTCATCTCCATATTTTTCCTCCGTTCTAGGAGTTGGAGTTGTTTTTAATTTATAGATAAGCAATCCAGAAATAATTAAAATATTTAGAATTGTAAATGGAAAAATCATTTGATGATACATTCCATATACTGCTAAATTGGAAGAGATACAAGCGAGACCAACACCAATTAAAACACAGGTTTCTTGCGAAAGGAATCGAACTAGAAAGCTATCTGGTTCTGAATACTTTTTACTACCTAGAACTATTTCAACAACAGGGGAATATCCGAAAAAAAATCCTATAAACAAAAAGCAAGATTGGAAAAAGTAATTCCCAAATTCGTTTGTATAGTGAGGGCTACCAATGAGACCGCCTAAAAGTGACCAGCCATAGGAGATCAAACTAAAAAGAATAAATGCAACAAGTCCATCTTGCATACTTCCATTTGCTTCTAAAATACTTAGCATCTGCCTTGGTATTAACTTTTGAAAATCAATCAGCTCTGATCTATCAAATTGATCTCTTTCCAAATCACCAAACAAAATAAAATAATGCCTAAGCAGTGACAAAACGATAAACGAAAGGGTAAAAAAAAGTAAATAAAGTATAAATTCCATCAGTGTCTAAAATGCCTCATTCCTGTAAATACCATAATAAGTCCATGTTCATCAGCTGCTTTGATGACTTCCTCATCTCGAATGCTACCACCTGGTTGAATGATAGCCTTTGCTCCTGTCTTTGCGATTTGGTCTACACCATCTCTAAATGGAAAAAATGCATCGCTTCCTACAAATGAACCTTCTAAAGAGAGTCCTGATTTTTTAGCTTTGGTTGCTGCAAGTTCTACTGAATCGACTCGAGACATCTGTCCTGCCCCAATTCCAAGAGTAGAATTCTTATCTGTAAATACGATCGCGTTTGATTTGATAAATTTAACAACATTCCAAGCAAAGAGTAGGGATTGTAACTCTTCACTCGTTGGTTGTTTTTTTGTAACCACTTTTAAATCTTTTACCGTTACTAAATCATAATCTCTATCTTGTAAGAGTAATCCATGGTGAACAGGTCTAAGATCCATTTCCCCTAACGCTTCTTTGAAACTTTCAATTTCGATTAAGCGTATGTTTGCTTTTTTAGAAAAGACTTCTCTTGCTTCCTCTGTAAATCTTTCAGCAATCACACCTTCTACAAAGTTTTCAGTGATCTTTTTCGCCAAATCTCCATTTACCTCACCACTGACTCCAATGACTCCACCAAAGGCAGAGACGGGATCTGTTCTATGTGCGAGTTTAAAAGATTCTAGAGTTGTGTCTGCATAGGCAATCCCGCAAGGGTTTAAATGTTTGATAATAGAAACTGTGTTTTTAGGAAGAAGGGCTGCAATGTGAAAGGCTGCATCAAAGTCGAGCATATTGTTAAACGATAGTTCCTTACCTTGTAGAGCCGAAAACTCACTCGCAGCATAGACTGGTTCATAGAAGGCTGCTTTTTGATGTGGATTTTCCCCATATCTTAAATTTTGCTTTTTCTTAAAACCAAGCGTTAGTTTCTCAGGGAAACGATCTCCTTTTAGTCGGGCAAAGTAATTCGAGATAGTGGAATCATACATTGCGGTCACAGAGAACGCTTTAATCGCAAGGCTAAAGGATGTTTCTTCAGAAACACTTCCTTGATTTTTTTCCATCTCTTCTTGGACAATTGTATAGTCAGATATTTCTGTTACTACAACTGTGTGTTTGTAATTTTTAGAACCACTTCGAAGCATCGAAGGTCCACCTATATCGATATTTTCGATTGCATCTTCTAATGTGACGTTAGGCTTTTTGATTGTCTCTACAAATGGGTATAGGTTTACGATGATTAGATCAATGGAGGGAATGTTATTTTTTTCTAGATCTTCTTTGTGTCCTGGCATGTCTGGATTTCCAAGAAGTCCTCCATGAATTTTAGGATGCAGTGTTTTGACTCTTCCAGAGAGAATTTCCGGCGAGCCAGTGTATTCTTCAACTGCAATTGCCGTGATACCATTTTGTTTTAGGGCGGCTAAAGTCCCACCCGTAGAGAGAATTTCGACTCCCTTGTTATTCAGATATTTTGCGAAATCAATAAGTCCTGTTTTATCACTAACCGAAATAAGTGCTCTTTTAATTTTAATCATGTTACTCTCTAATAAAAACCTTTCTACCCTCAATTTGAATTTTATCTTGAATAAAATACTCTACGGAAAGGGGCAGAATCTTATGTTCCTCTGCATGTATATTTTGAGTCAAATCACTTATCGTACTATTCGGCAATATTTCTACAATAGATTGCAAAATAATTGGACCTGAATCGATTCCTTCCTCCACAAAATGAGTTGTGCAGCCTGTAAATCTCACACCATATTCCATGGCTTGTTCAATTGCCTTGAGTCCTTTAAAAGAAGGAAGAAGGGAAGGGTGGATATTGATCATTTTGTTTTCAAAACGGGATATGGTTGAACCTTTAATGATTCTCATATAACCAGCAGTTACAATGAGATCGGGGGAGAGTTTTAATAATAATTCCTCTAAAAGTTCATGATATCTATCTTTTTCATTTCGATAGGAATCAAATGGGATCACGTGTGTAGGAATTCCAAATTCCTTTGCAAGAGTAAGTGCACCAGCACCCTCTTTATCAGAAATGAGACCAGCGATCTGCACATCTAAACTTTTATTTTGAATGTGTTGCACAACTGCTTTGAAATTAGAACCTTTTCCAGAACATAAAAATACAATTTTCTTTTGCATGCTTTACTTATTTTAAATGAGTAGGCTCTTTGCAATTCAGAAATTGAATTTCTAAAAATGATTTTCTAAAAGCCTTATCCTAGAGTTAATTCAATACACCCATTTTTTAAAAAATTTAGAAAAGTGTGAAAAATGAAAGCAATCAGATGATTGTATAGTATGAGGGATCGGATGAACATTCAAAAAACACTTAAATTTATTCTAGCTCTTTGTCTTATCAGCTTATTTCATTTTTCATTTTTTGGATTTAATTTTGGTAAAACGAATTTAATTGTGCATGAGTGGGGAACCTTTACTGCTACTCATAGTGCGAATGGAAAACCGCAATCAGGACAGAGATTCGCTGGAAGGACGTTACTTCCCAAAGAAGTTTATACATTAGTGGATACAACACTGAATCCAAAACAAAAAAAATCTTTACGTTTTAGAACAGAGAGTGGTTATGCAGTTGAGAATGGTTCAGAAGAAAGAGCCTTTCATGGGATTTCAATCTTAAATGATACAGTGCGAATGGAAACTCCTGTTTTATATTTTTACACTGATAAAGAGTTGGAGTTAGATGTAAATGTGATTTTTCCGCAAGGCTCAATCGGTGAATGGTATCCCAAGAGGAATTCAGGAGAAAAAATTTCCTTTGATCATGTGGATAAGAAAGGATTTTTAGTTAAATCCGATGAAACATCTTATACCTCCCTAGATTTAAAAAAATACCAAGGATCCATTTCTTGGAAGGCTACAATATTATCACCGAGTGAGAATACGCCATTCACGATCAATACAAAATCAAATGAATGGATATCTCCTAGAATGACTGATTCAAATCTTGTGAAAATAGGAAATGAAATAGAAAAATATATTTTTTATCGTGGGATTGCAAGTTTTGAAATTCCCATTCAGACTCAGTTTAAAAAAATTGAATCAGAAAATTTTCTAGAATTTAAGAACAAGTATTCTGAAAAAATACCTTTTGTGTTTGTCTTAAAGAATCCAACGAACAATCCTAAGACGAAGACTGTTTTGTGGAAAGGAAATTTGAATCCAAATGAAAAAAAAGAATTAAAATTAAATGACACTAAGCCTATCGTATTTTCTGAGAAGGATATAACTGAATTTAAAATAGCACTCGAATCAGAAGGTCTCTATCCTAAAGAAGCAGAGGCAATGCTAAATACTTGGAAAGAGAGTTATTTTGAAACCAAGGGAATTACAATCTTTTGGATTGTTCCAGAAAGTTTGATTCAAAAATTACTTCCAATCGAATTTAGTATTCAACCACATGAGTTCAAAAGAGTATTTATCGGTAGAATCAAAATTGAGAACTAAAAGAGAATGCTAAAAAATTAGATATTCTCAATTTATAAAAATATCTCAAAAAAATGATTATAACTATCAGGAAAACTTAGATGAAATTCTAAATCACAAAAAAGATTCTTTCTTTTCTAAAGATAGGAAAGAATTATTAGATTTTAGAAATAAACTTTATGAGGATTACAATGATTCAATCTAATAAACCACCTGAATTCTATTGGGATATACAAGGCGAGTATATTTTTTTTCTAAAGGGGCATTTGAGTCAATGGTGGCATAGCTCGTTTCGCTTTGCAGGAAAAGATTTTAACTGTGCGGAACAATTTATGATGTATCAAAAATCTGTATTGATGCAAGATGAGGAGACAGGTAAAAAAATATTAGAGACGGATGATCCTAAAGAGCAACAAAGACTTGGTCGTCTCATTAAAAATTTTGATTCTAATCTTTGGGATAAGGTTAAATACCAAATAGTTTACCTAGGAAATTTTTTAAAATTCTATCAGAACAAAGATCTAAGAGAAGTATTATTTCAAACGGACAATAAACAACTCGTTGAAGTAAATCCGAAGGATATAGTCTGGGGTATAGCTTTGAGTATGGAGAATCCAGATCGACTAGATCCCAAAAAATGGAAGGGTGAAAATCTTTTGGGGAGCATACTTACAAATGTTCGAAGAGAGTTACAGATAGGGAATTAATCTTTTTTATCAGTCGGTGAATACGTTTGATTCTCACTTGACACAATTACTTTTAAGTAGAAAATTCTAATCATTATGGCAAATGAATCTACGACTCAGACTGGCTTTGAACTTACATCTAATTCTCCCGATGACCCAAGGATGCATAAAGCTTGGGGATACATAACAGCTCTTCCAAGTGAATATTTAATTCACTTCCAAGGGGGAAAGATCAAAGAAAAGTCAAGTGGACAAGGCGCTACTTGTTTTAAATGGCCTAGAGATACAGTTTTTATTATTCCAACAAGTTTAAAAGAAATTTTATTTGATGCAAGTCAACTAACGTCTGATAATGTAGACATTCGAATTCATTGTATGGTAGTGTATCGTATTGTAGATCCAATGCGAATTTACAAGTTGATTAATTTTTCAAATCGACAGAGAGGAGAAGAAAAATTAGCAAGGATGATAGCAGACATTTGTAGATCTCAAATCAAACGGTTTATTGCTAAACTAGATTTACAAAGTTGTTATAGAAAAAGAAAAGAAGAAATTGCAGACGCACTTGGATTAGAGCTTTCTAATATTGTTTCGCATTCGGAAACAGGCTGGGGACTTGAAGTTGTAACGACCGAGATACAGGATATTTTTATACAAGATCCTGAAATATTTAAATCAATGCAAAGCTTATTTAAATCCTCTCAATTGAAATCGTCTCGGTTTGCTGAATTAGAGACACAAAAAGAAATTGAAGTAAGGGAAATTGAAAAAGAAAGTTTACTGGCAGAATATAGATTAAAACAACAATTGGAGCAACAAAAAAATGATGCAAAGATAAAAGAAAGTGCTCTTCTTTTAGATAAACAGAATGAAGAGAAAAAATTCGAATTAGAAAAATTAAGAGCCGAAAAAGAAGAAGAAATTCGAAATTACAAACTTATTCAGGAATTAGAATTACAGAGGAAAGAAGCTGAGTTTGAATTAGAAAAATCTAAATCCCAAGCAGATGCAATTCGATTAACGCACGAAGAAGAACTAGAATATTTGCAAAAGAAAATTTCTGTCGAAGCGAATTTAAGTCCTCAAAGTTTAGAAAAAGAATTTTTAGAAAAATCTCTTCCTGTTCTAGCAGAAGCATTTGCTAAGAATTTGAATGGGATGAATTATCAAGTAATCAAATCGGACGGTGCAAATCTAGATTCTCCTTTATTATTTTTTATACAGCAGATTAAAGAGATTTTTCAGCAAAAAAAGTAATTTGCCTTTCTTGGAAAATAAACTATATAAAAACATTACCACAGAGTAATTAAGGCATACATTTAATCTATAACTGAAGTTATTTGGGAGATAAAATCAAGAATTTGCCAGATACTTGAAAGAAAGAAAAATAGGATTTTGATGAATTTTTTCAAACTGTCTTTCGGAATTTCCATCTACTTTTAAAAGAATTTTTGTCATAGAATAGAAAAATATTTTTTTAATTCTTTTTTTCTCTTGAAAAATTATAGAAAATGGGTTATTTTCTTTCTAGCTTTAGTTCAAGCAGTTTGGTATTTTGGTCGAAGGTTATTTTGAATAGGAGTAATGAATGTCTTTATCAAGAAAATCTGCATATAGTTCCGGATATGATGCTTATAAATCAAATGAAATCTCTACAATGAGTCAAGGAAAGCTTGTAGTAATGCTCTATGAAGGAGCGATTCGGTTTTTAAATACCGCTATTGAGAATATGACTCCCAGAAAATATGAGATTGTAAATCGCAATGTTATAAAAGCACAAGATATTGTTACCGAACTAATGACTTCTCTGAATATGGAAGAGGGTGGAAAGATTGCAGAGGATTTACTCAGTTTATATATTTATATGAAAAAAAGAATGTTAGAAGGAAACATTCAGAAAGATTCTAAATATTTAAAAGAAGTCGTTCGAATGCTGACCGAATTAAAAGGTTCTTGGGAAGAAATTGCTAAAAAAGAAAATACTGTTCCTGCAACTCCAGTTGCTGCAAGGCCTGCGGGTGGTTTTTCCATTAAAGGTTAGTGAATTACTCACATATCTTACTTAAAATCTTAAAATCAAATCTTCAAAAAATGCAGACTTTTCTATCTTACGGAGATGGAGAGTCTGCAGTCAAAATTACATTTCAAAACGAAAGAATTCTAGATCTCTTAGAACATCCAAAAGCAAAAAAAGACTCCGAGTATGACGAACTGAACACACTTGTTTTAGATTGTATTTCCATTCAGGAAAAATGTGATTCTATGCTTGTTGCGATTTCACTCGAATATAAAAAAGAGTTAAATACCCACATGATCAAGCGTCAACTCAAAAGCCATTTACAAAAAAATACTTGAGTCTAAACTTATATCTTCTCACATATTCTTATGAGCGCAATGGAAACAGATGATGCATTTCAATTCTTTGGATTGGATCGAAATGCAACCGAAAAGGAAATGAAACATCGATTTCATGAACTTGCCCAAAAATATCATCCAGATAAAGGAGAATTTAATTCTGATGTAATTTTCCTAGAACTGATGAAACACAAAGCTACTCTAGAGAAATTTTTCGAAACTAGAAACGAACACATAGAGGCATTCAAAGAGGCAAATACAGATTATTCTCTCTATAAAGAAGCCAAACAAATGCAAAATGATTCTATTTTAAAATACTTTAAGACTCGCGAAAAATTCAACAACCAAACAGCGCCTAATGCTGATTTTGAAATCCAGCTGAAATCAGATCTAGCAGTTGCAAAAACCAAATTCCTACAACTATTACAAAAATATCCAAACTCTATCTGGGTAGCTGATTCCAAAGATTCCATTCATAGTATTGATGTTTGGTTGAAATAGTGCCTCGAGTTAGTTTGATTTTTTTTAACCACTGATGAACACCGATAACTGAACGATGAAGCTACGATGGATATTTAAATTTTCCTATCTTTTATCGGTGCTAATCTTTTAATTTTTCTGTTACATCGAACTGGCGTTAATTTATATAATTCGGTTGTCGAGCATTCTGTTTCGACCCATAGAGAAACATTGAGTTTATCGAGAAACCCCTATGGCACGACTAACGTATTTGAAGGAAGCGATGGATTGATTCGATTGCCACCTTGGTTAGAAGGTTGAATCGATAATAGTAAAGTGCGAAAAGAGATATATTGTCCACTTGTTAGACTCGTTTGATAAGTGCAGATTCGATTACTAGCAGAAGGAAGTTGTGTGACATCCGTTGCTACATCTAAAATATACTCCAATGGTTGGTTTGGAATCACGCTCGGACCGGTTGTGCAGCTTAGACCAGAATTTAAATCAGCAGGATTGCGAGCAGCGTTTTCCGTATTCCCTACATACAGTTTATATCCTGCTAGAAACGGTTCCTGGTTTGTGACTCGAACTTTAATACGATAGGCGCCAGTTATTTTATTATTATTGGAGTCTACAATATTTGCAATCGAAACTAGAATCGGCGGAACGGTTTTAGATTTGGACACAGAATAGTTTGTGCAACCAAACAATGAAATTAAGCCAAACAATAAAATAACATGAATTCCACGTAAAAATTGTTTCACCACCGACTTGCACTGAGCCTGTCGAATGTGTGCATACCGATAATTGAACAATGAAGATACGATAGATAATTTTGAAATATCGTATCTTTTATCGGTGATAATCTTCCCTATCGGTGGTAATCTTTTCATTTTTCTATTACATTGAACTGGTGTTAAAATAAATAACTTCATGAGTCTACCACCATTTCGCTTGAAATTCTATTCTTGTCATCTAGAAAAATTCAAAACTTGTTTGTAAGATTTTTATGGTAATAGCTTATCTTCAAATAATAGAATTAAACAGGAATTAAATAATCATTCCAGCCATATTTTTCAGCGGATACTCGATTGATATGGGGAATATGATTTAGTTTATAATCCATTTTTTTGATTTCAGGGACTTTCCACCTGAGTTCTGATAAAAGGCGATTTCCTTTTTTAGTATTACATTCTCTACAAGCTGTTACAATATTTTCCCAAGAATTAAATTCGGAAGGCTTTTTATCCTTTGGGATAGATTCCCAGCGACTACGTGGAACGATATGATCTAGTGTGAGTTTGCTATGGGGAGGTTGTTTACCACAGTAGACACAGGTGAAATTGTCTCGCTCTAAAATATTGTTTCGTGAAACCTTGGTTTTCTTACGAGGAACTTGGTAATAGTTGGCAAGAAGTATAATATAGGGAACTGGAATTTTTAATTTTTCCGATCGAATAAAGGTATCCTCTGCTGCTTTGATTACTTCGGCTTTTTCCAAAAGAACCATACAGATTGCATCTCGAACACTTTTGATTGAGATTGGCAAGTAACTAGTATTTAGAATTAGAACGGGTTGTGATAATATATCCATTTACAGTTTTCTTCTTGCTAAGTATTTTTTTAAAATGAATCCAATGATAACAACTGCTAAAATAACAAAAATGGTAATCTGACCTTGATGAACCCAAGTCATGAGCTGATCAAAATTGCTTGCACCATAATAACCTAAATATACCCAAACAGGCACACTGATGATTGCTGCTAAAAAATCCGTAATAAAAAAACGCAAGAAGGAAACTCTTCTAGTCACGCCGGCGGTTAAAAAGATAGGCGTTCTAAGCCCTGGCATAAAACGCGCCATGAACACAACCCACTTTCCGTATTTCTCAAACTGTCTTTGCACTGTTTCGTATCTCTCTCTTGTAAGAAATCTTGCTACAAATGGATGTTTGATAATTTTTTCTCCAAATGTTAGACCTGCTGTAAATACAATTGAGTCACCAATTAATACACCAGCCATTCCAACTCCAAACATAATATGTTCGTTTGTATTTCCCAAAGCAGAAATGACTCCACCTGCTACAAGAGAAACATCTTCCGGAACAGGTAAACCAAACCCACATAAGATCAATACTCCGAATACTGCGAAGTATCCGTAGTCAGAAAAAAAATTGACTAGTAGATTTAAGAAATCCATGACAGGAATTACTATGTTGCCAATAAAGGCAATACTACAAGCAATAAATTTTATGATAAAAACAATCGATGAGTTATACATTGCAGAAGATTCTAGGATCGCAGACTACGGAGTAAAACACTATGAGTCTAGAGAAAGAGTCTATGAAGAAAAAGGACATGCCTTTCGCCTGCCTCTACAAAGAGATCGGGATAGGATCTACCATTCTCGTTTTTTTAAAAGACTTCAATATAAAACACAAGTCTTTACAAATTCGGAAGGGGATAATTTTAGAACAAGACTTACTCATACGTTAGAAGTCTCAGGCATTGCAAGATCGATTGCAACCAATCTAGGTTTGAATTCTCTTTTAGCAGAATGCATTGCACTCGCACACGATCTAGGTCATGCACCCTTCGGACATGCGGGTCAAGATATTTTATCTGATCTAATGAAAGGCAATGGAGGATTTGAACACAACAAACAATCTCTTAGAATTGTGCAAGTTCTAGAAAATAGGTATCCTGAATTTCCAGGAATCAATCTTTGCAAAGTAACTCTTTCGGGAATCATGAAGCATGGTGGAGATTACGCAAAATCAGAGTTGAACTCTTTACGTTTACAAGAAGGACCTAGCTTAGAATCTCTGATTACTGATATATCCGATGAAATAGCTTATACTTGTCACGATATTGAAGATGGTTTGGAAATGGAGTATATTACTATGGAGAGTCTAATGTATGTTAGCCTCTGGAAAGAAATGTATCTAATCTCCAAAGAAAAATACAAAGATGCAACAAAAGACTTACTTGCAAGAGCAACGATTCGAGGAATACTCAATTTTTTAGTTACAGATCTCACCACAACAACAGAAGAAAATCTAAAAAAGCATCAAATTAAAAATTTTAATGATTTAAAATTAGCATGGCGAAACAAATTTGAAATTGCAGATTTTTCAAAAGAGACAGAACCTCGACTGAGAGAATTAAAGAAATTCTTACTAGATAACCTTTATCATCATGAAATGGTGATTCAAATGTCTAGGAGAGGCCAAGGTATTATTGAGAAATTATTTCACTATTATATAAAGCATACAGAAGAGATTCCAGAAAATTATCGCAGAAGAATGGAAGAAGATGGAAAATATAGAGCTGTATGTGATTATATATCCGGAATGACAGATCGATATGCGCAAATTCAGGTAGATTCTATTTCATGAATGAAACCCTTCTGATTGTAGAGTCTCCCTCTAAAGCCAGAACCATTCAAAAATATCTAGGAAGCGGATACAAAGTATTAGCCTCTTTTGGTCATGTGATGGATTTGCCCAAAGAGGATTTGGGTGTAGAGATTGAAAATGATTTTACTCCCCATTTTGAGATCACAAAAAAAGCTAGGAAAAACCTAAAAGAAATTCTAGCACAAGCGAAAAAAGCAAATAAAATCTTACTTGCGGGTGATCCAGATAGAGAAGGGGAAGCTATTTGCTATCACCTATCCCTTCTATTAAAACAAAAGCCAAATCTAAAAAATCGGGTCGAACTTCCTGAAATTACGAAGAAAGTTGTTTTATATGCAATAGAAAATCCAGTTCCAATTCATAAAAATCGTGTAGAATCTCAATATGCAAGACGTATTTTAGATCGAATTGTAGGATATAAGGTAAGTCCTATTTTGTGGAAGTGTTTGGGTAAATCTACGTTATCCGCTGGAAGAGTTCAATCAGTAGTTCTTAGATGGATTTGTGAAAGAGAAAAGGAAATTGATCTCTTTGAAAAAAAAGAATATTGGAAAGTAAAAGCGTTTGTAGAAACAAAAAAAGGAGAATCTTTTACTCTAACTCTAGAGGATAAAGAGAAAAAGATAAACAGCATAGAAAGCTTAAAACAAACTTTAGAATCACTTCTCAATCAAAAAAATTCAGAAGTTAAAGAGGGAATCCTAGATCTTAAATCCTTAAAAAAAGAAATGGAAGTCATAGAAATTAAGAAAGAGGCTAAGAAAGAATATCCTCCGCCACCTTTTATCACTGCAAGTCTACAAAAAGAAGCAGGTCGTAAATTAAAATTCTCCACTAAAAAAACAATGCAGATTGCTCAAAAACTTTATGAAGGAGTTTTTGCAGGAAGTGATAATGGTTTTATGGGGCTTATCTCTTATATGAGAACCGATTCAACTCGAATCAATTCTGATTTTAAAACGAAAGCGAAAAATTTCATAGAGAAGAGTTTCGGAAAGGAGTTTGTAGGAAATGATTTTATTCGGAAACAAAAAAAAGAGATTCAAGATGCTCATGAAGCGATTCGTCCGACTGACATTTCAATTACTCCTGAATCTTTGAAAGGAATAATAAATAAGGATGATTGGGAACTTTATCAATTGATCTGGAAAAGAACGATTGCCTCTCTCATGATTCCCGCTGAGATTCTAGAAGAAAGTATGAAAGCAAAATTAAATGGATTCGTTTTTACTGGTTCAGGAAAAAAGATTTTAACAAAGGGTTATTTAGTATTATCCACTGATTCAAAAGTGGAGACTTATCTTCCTGAACTCAAAGTAGGAGACTATCTCGACCTAATCCAAATAGAATCGGAACAAAAATTTACCGAACCACCTCCTCGTTACACAGAACCAACGTTAGTAGAAAAAATGGAAAAAGAAGGAGTAGGAAGACCATCGACTTATTCGAATACCATCGAAGTTTTGTATAAGAGAAAATATACAACGCAAAAACAAAAATCAATCTACCCAACTGAATTAGGAATGGAAGTGAATGAATTCTTAACGAAAGAACTTGCCTACCTATTTACAGATCATTTCACAAAAGACATTGAAGATGAATTGGATAAGATAGCCGAAGGTTCTTTGAATCGAACTGATTTTCTAAAAAAATTCTATCAGGAATTTTCTATTAAAACAGGACAAATCTCAAAACAAAAGTTTGTTCCTTTAGACAAAAAAAATCAACCGAAACAACAATGTCCACTTTGTCAGAGTAAAGTTTCACTTCGAAAAAATCCCAAGGGTAGAGAATACTGGATTTGTAGTCGCTTTCCTGAATGTGAATACATGGCTTATAAGGAAACCGTTAAGTAAAATCAAGATTCTTCCGAAAAATGTAAAATGAGACATACATTAGTTATTTTAATTTTATTCCTCACATTCGGAATCAACCTTTTTGCCGATTCAAAGCAAGAAGACAAAGTAGAGTTAATCATCTCCGATCCTAAAAAAGCAGAAGGATCTTGGGGAAAAGAGGCAGATGAGGTAGAAGCCTTTCAAGATGTTAAAATTTTCGATGATCTAAGTGAAGAAAATACAAAACATAGGTTAGAAGAAGCAAGGGATTTTTTCAATTCCTCTTTAGCTGTTTATAAGGCAACAGAAAAGGCAATTAAAGAAAAAAAAGAGCTCCATATAAAAGAGAAAGAAAGCAATCAACAAGATAAGTTTGAATGGCAGAAAAAAGCCAGAGAAAGCACACTCGATAAAGAATATAAGCGTATGTCTTTGGAAGGTAGAAAAAAGGCAGTAATAGAGCTAGTTAAAGCCATGAATGCTCTGGATAAAATTGAGAATCCAGATGCGATTACCTCTCCCGTTTTTATCGATTTAAAGGCAAGTATCTACAGAGAATATATCAAGCATCAATTTAGATTAAAAAATTACAATCAATCGAGTGAAGTCTTGGAGATGTACATTGCCCTTGGGGAGCAATATGAAAAAGAAGCAGAACCTCATAAATTACTCGCAATGTGTTATGAGTCCCAAGAAAAACAAACAAGCCGTTATAAAAAAGACTCTGTTTCCAATGAATATAAAATGCTAAAAAATTGCCACTTGCTCCGGTTTGCAGATTTGGCTTATGGAGTAGAATCGAATCAATTTAAAAGAATTGAAAAGAAAACTGTGAAGTTTAATCCTACTGTTCCAAATGCTATGACAGGCAAAGATTATGCGATTGCTTGTGGTTTTCTAAAAAAAGACGGAAATAAAGAATCAAAAGAAGATAAAAAAGAAGTCTTACTCAAAAAAGACGAAATTAAAGACACAAGCAAAAAATAAATCTATAAATAGAATCCTCGATTGTAGGGGTAAAGAAATGTTATCCCTACATTCCAATCTCATAAAATACTTCGGCTAAGACAAATTAATCCCAATGCTCATCTAAAGTTTCCTATGAGTGGAGGATTTTCCATTCATTGCTATCTCAAAATCCCTTTTTTTAAAAGAGCCAGGTTGAAGTAAAATTCCTATCACTAGGTTAAAATGAATTAATAGAATTGATAAAAAAATATTGTCAATTTTGGGTAAGGGATTCTTATTAACACTTTTTGAAATGGATTGTATATGAAAAATAGATTATTCTTTGTTTTACTTTTAATTTTATTGATAGTGGGTTGTTTGAAGACTACAAAGAGCTTATTTGATTTATCAAGTCCATCTGCTTCCAATCTTTCACTTATCTATTTCGCTTTAACAAACTGTTGTAGAGTTAGCGGTAATATAACTGGATTCACAAGTGGCACCATGGATATTACATTGAATTATGCACCAACAAGCCAGAATGCCCAGGCACAGGTTACAATAAAGCTGAATGCACCAACATCGAATTATTTCTTTAGTGAGAAAATTCCTTCTGGATATTATTACAATGTGTTTGTAAGCCAGCATCCTTCGGGACTTTCTTGTAGCGTTAGTAACAACACTGCAACTATAACAGACTCATTAACAAATTTAGATATTAATTGTGTGAGTGCAGCTATAACTTCCTTCTATTCTGGGTATCCTGATT
Source organism: Leptospiraceae bacterium (assembly GCA_035345875.1). Lineage (GTDB taxonomy): Bacteria > Spirochaetota > Leptospiria > Leptospirales > Leptospiraceae > UBA2033. The sequence goes on from DAORDH010000051.1 coordinate 14,971, forward strand.
GGATGGATTACGTTAAGCGCGATACTCCTACCTCCAATTCACTTTCCTTGACTGGAACTGCCTGCACTGGAACGGAACTTGGTTGGTATAATTCCTGTGTGCATGTAGGAGAGATTCGCTCTATCACAATTCCAAATTTTACTTCTTGCACAGACATTACAGCTACCGATTCTCTAGGGGTTTTTAATTGGACTTGTAAAGCTGCCAATAATACAGTGCAGGTTGTCTCCACTGGCTTAAAGTTTGATAAAGGTCTTACTGATTTAATTGATTTTACAAACGTTAAGTGGAAAAATATCTATATTGTAGTCAATTACAAAGGATCTATGTTACTCACATCCGTCTCAAATACTTGGTGGACAAATCCAATTAGTGTGGCTAACTCAGGTCTAGCCGCTGGTGTGAGTAAAACAATTTACATTGTAACATCGAATTCCACATCACAGTATACAATTTCACAAAACAGAGTAGCGATAGTTGTTAGAAGTGGTTCTTCTGTAGTAAGTGGAGGAGGAGATGCACTCACTATAAGTTCTAGATTTAATTGGATAGAAGGTCCTTTTATTGGTTCTGGATCGAATGGTTTGAACTTTGCAGGAACTCCTAGTTTTAATGTAATCCGAAATTCTGTCTTTTCTGGTCTATTCGCTATCTCAAATAATAACTCTAAATACAATTACTTTCATAATATATCTATCTACGGTTCTAATTTAGGTGCTAATATGGCAAATCCTGCGAATATCATAAATGGTTTGAATGTCTATAATTTTCTACCAGGTGGATCATTTAGTATTGGTAGTTCTGATATGATTTTTCTCAATTCAATTATTTCTGGAAATAGTTCTACTTCTGTTCTCTTAGGTGGATCGAATAATTCAAACATTCTATATAATACAACACTTGCAAATAGTGGCAATACTGGTATCAACTTAAGTGCTGCCTTAAGGACTCGTATTGTGAATCTTGCAACGATTAGCAATAATGGGGATGGTATAACAACTAACGGTTCTAATAATACAGAATTTGTTAATACAGTAGCTGCATCGAACGGAACAGAAATTAGTGATTTTTCTTCTACTATGACTTTTAATGGAATTTTTAAAACTGCGGTCGCTTCCTGTGGTATTTCTGGTGGGTCTCCTGGAATTACAGGCACTTGTGCAAAAGCTGGTTCTAGCGAAACGTCACCCGCTACTGTTACAAATGCAAACATTTCAAATTCTTTTGTTGGAAAAGTTACATCAGATTCCTCAAATACAATTGGAGCATCTGGAACAGCAAATTTGGGAAGCATTTCAGGAAAAGATTGGTATAGCTTTCAAAATCTTTATCGAAGTTGGGGAATAGGAAACGTTGCCAGTTTTCCTTCAAGTGTGCTTAGGGGAAATTGTTCCTCCACTTGCCAGATTTGGGATTGGTCTTTAAAAAATACAGATTCTGTTCTTCGCAATGTAAATTCTTGTCCTTCGGGAAATAACGTATTGACTCATGCTTGGAATACAGGATATGGAAGTCAGTCTTTATGTGATACAAATTATCCAAGCTCTATTTTTTCTGCTGGTGTTTGCTCTACAGTATTCTTACGAAATGCGGTCGAAATATTTGGAGATGGAATTGGAAATGACAATGGGCTTTGTGAGTCAAATGAAGATTGTTTTTATACTCCAAATATTGGAGCCTACCAAGGTCATGGCACTTTAGTTTCTGCCTCGCTTACAACTTTCAATACTAATAACTGTTCTGATATTGGTGTTGGTGGGACTATATCCAATGTAAAGTTATGGAAATGGGATACAAATGGTTATTAAGACCTAGAATATCTACTAGAAACAGTATGAAATAAAATTAAACATTCTTTTCTTGCGATCGCTCTAATGAGTGGGTGCTCGAAATTATAAAATAAGAGCCTAATCTAACAAGAGGACTTTATGATAAAAATAGCAGATACGAGATGGTTACCAGAACATAAACTCATTATAACTGAATTGAGAGGAAATGTAAATTCAGAAGATGTAGAGAAATGGATTTCCTCTCTCTATCAGGCACTTGACCAAATAGAGGACAATGGTGTTTTTAAAATTTTTATAAATTTAATGGATTTTCAAGCAGTTGATTTAGATGTTCATAAAAAGTATAGAGAGATTATTCCAAGAACACTTGGTGAATACGGATGGAAAGTTGGTTACGTAGATATGTTTGAAAGAGCCAAAGAGTTACAGCTTTCGAATAAACGCGGAATTCAATGTGTGGCAGCAGTGCATGTTCATCAAGACGAAACAAAAATTCAAAAGTATGAAGACAATTATTCAAGAGAGAATGAACATTATTTTACAGATATTAAAAAAGCAGAAGATTGGATTTATAGTTATCCTGTTTAAATTTTAAAAGTATAAATAGTAAAATGAGTGTCAGTTAAAAAAGATTTTGTTCTAGGAATTGCGTCTTGCTCTGGATAGAAAAGTTGCAACCAAAGGAAACAAATCTTTTTTAATGCGAAAAACTTTTTTTGCAAGTTTTGGATCTTAAGAACGAAGGAATCAAAAAACTCGAAGTCCTAGAACGGAAATAAATTTACAGAGAGGTATAGTGTAAAAATCTTTGAGAATGAAGAATTTTCTATTGATTCCATTTTTATTTTTATTGATTCACTGCCAAAAAGACTTTAACGCTCCCTATCTTTCTACGGAATTAAAAGACTTAGAAGGAAAAAAACATAAGATCATAGATTATAAAGGAAAAGTTCTCATTTTAGATTTTTGGGCAAGTTGGTGTGAACCCTGCAAAAAAGCAGTTCCTGTGATTGAGCTTTTACGGGAAAATGCAAGCTCTGAAGACTTTGTTTTTATTGCGGTAAATACAGACAACGATCTAACCGAGATCGAGATTCGTAAGGTTGCAAACCAATTTGGAATCAAATATCAGATTTTACTCGATCCAGACTTGGAACTCGCCCGCCAATTGAATGTAGAAGGCCTCCCTGGACTGTTTGTTTTTGATAAAGCCGGTCAGAATATCTACCACCAATACGGGGTAAATCCAGAGGATGCGCATGATCTATTAAAAAAAATGTCCGAGTGGCAAAAATAGGGAATTTTTCACTGGACGAAATATTCTTGCCTTGAATTCTCATATCAGTTGCGCTTGCGCAGTCTTTAATTTAAAAGAGGATATTGTTATATCATGAAATTTACAACATTTGATAATCAAAGAATCGTTCTTGCTTCCGGTATTCGCACTCCTATCGGTCAAGCAGGGAAATCACTCGCAGATATTCCTTCTGCAGAACTCGCTTACCGAGTTACAGAAGAAATTTTTGCTCGTAGCAAAGTTTCTAAAACAGAAGTAGATGGTGTAGTAGCAGGTGAGATCAGCCAAAGCGTATATACTCCTAACGTTGCTCGCGTTATTTCTGTTCGCGCAGGAATTCCTTTAGAAGCAAGTGCAATCACAGTTGCCAATAATTGTGTTTCTGGTTCAGAAGCTATTTTGGATGCAGCAAGACGTATTATGATTGGAGAAGGAAAATTTTATTTAGCTCTTGGTCTTGAATCTATGTCGCAGGGTCCTTTCATAGTAGAAGGTGCAAAATCAGTTACGAAATTAGACACAGTTGATAAGTTAATGAAAAACTGGGGCGAAGCACAAGCTTTAGGTGTGAAAGTGATTGATTCAATCGATGAAGGTTTGAATGATCCAATTCGTAAAATCAATATGGCGATGACTGGCGAAGTCGTGGCACAACGCTATGGTCTTAAAAAAGCGGAGTTAGATGACTATGCTTATCGTTCTTATAAAAAGGCGTATGACTCTATTCAAGCAGGGAATTATCGTCCATACCAAATGCCAGTTAAACTGACAGATGGGACACTACTAGAAGATGACGAATATATTATGAGTAAAACTGGTATGGTAGAAAATCCAGGTCGTTTTGCGAAAGCAGGAGCTATCTTTGATTCTAAATTTATGAGCATCAAAGAATTCTACGAAAAATATGGAGAATGGATTGGTAGGCCTTATGTAGAGGGAGAAACAGAAGCCGCTGTTACTCTATTCAATGCTTGTCCACGTTCTGATGGAGCAGCAGCAATTTTTGTAACTACTGAAAAAGAAGCAGCTAGACTTGGTCTAGATGTGCAAGCTGTGATTACTGGTTGGGGAATGTATGGTGTAGATCCATCTATCATGGGAGTTGGTATGGCTTGGTCTATGAACAAGGCTATCAAAGCTGCTGGACTTGACTTCAAAGATATTGATAATTTTGAAATCCACGAAGCATTTGCTGCAACTGCAATGGGAACCATGAGAGAAATCAAAAAATCGTGGGGCTTTGATTTAGAAGCAGTAGACAAAGAAGGTGGAAGAGTCAATCCGAATGGAGGAACTCTTGCTCTTGGTCATCCACTGGGAGCAACTGGTCTTAGAGTATTACTCAACCAGATCATGTTCTTCAAACAAAACCCAAGTGCAAAACGTTCTGTAAACTGTATTTGTGCTGGTGGTGGAGTTGCTGGTTCTATTCTTTTAGAAAGACCGTAATCCCTCCTTGCAGTAATATGTAAAAGCAAGATTTTCACCACGAAGTGCACGAAGGACACGAAGAAAAATTGTAAATTTCCTAGGAAATTTTGACCTTCACAATCTTCGTGTTCTTCGTGGTTAGATTATTTTTAGCTTTTACACAATCCCGTATTCTACCATGACAGAAATTCATTTCCTCGAAGACAAAATTGTATCGGAAGAAAACCTAAATCTCTCCCTCCTTGAAATATCTCTAAAAAATGAAATCCCACATATTCATGCCTGTGGTGGAAACGCAAGGTGTTCTACTTGTAGAGTAATTATTCTAGAAAATCTGGAAAACGTAGAACCTAGAAATGAAAAAGAAAAGAAACTAGCTGAAATTAAAGGGTTTGAAAAGAACATTCGACTGGCTTGTCAAACTCATATCACTGGAAATGTGAAACTCAGAAGACTAGTCATAGACAAAGAAGATATTGAAATCGCCATTTCTGAGAAAAGTGAAACAACTGGAAAAGAGAAAAAGATTGCAATTTTATTTAGCGACATACGCGGATTTACCGCATTTTCAGAAAAGGCTTTGCCGTATGATGCCATTCATATCCTTAATCGTTATTTCAATCGAATGGGTGCAGCAGTTTTAGAAAACGATGGTTATATAGATAAATACATTGGGGATGGCCTAATGGCTCTCTTCGGATTAAAAGAAGAAGATCCAGATATGATTTGTCTTAAGGCAATCAAAGCAGCCCTTTCTATGATTGAGGAGTTAAATGACCTAAATCGTTATCTGAAAGATCATTTTGATTTAGAATTTAAAATTGGGATTGGAATCCACTTTGGAAATGCAATTCTAGGGGAGATTGGTCATCCAGGAAAGCGACAATTTACAGCGATTGGTGATTCTGTGAATCTTGCTAGTAGGATTGAATCTACAACTAAAAAGGCAAATGCAGAGTTTCTTGTATCTAGTGATGTTTATAGCATTTTAAAGACCTGTATCAACATAGGAAGAGTCTTTGAAACTAAATTAAAGGGTAAAACAGGTGTTTATCGTTTGTATGAGATCTTATCTGTAAAAGAACATAGACTGAGTCCAATAGAGGCACTTCAGTCTAGTCTTTATAAATTTATGACTCTAGAAGATGCCCCTAAATTTTTAAGACTGGTATTTCATGACGTTAGTAATTTTAATGTGGAAACGAAAACGGGTGGGGCAAATGCATCCATACGCTTTGAGTTAGAAAGAGAAGAGAATCAAGATCTTAGAACGGTTTTTACCAAAGTGGAAATCATTAAAAAAGATTTGGAAGAAAAGGGATTTAATATTTCCTATGCTGATATCATTGCAATTGGTGGGGCTGTCGCTGTTTATAAAACAGGTGGTCCTAGAATTCAGATGAGTTTGGGTAGAATCGATGCAACCGAAGCTGGAAATCAAATTCATATTACAACTCCTGATATTGATATAAAAGAATTATTGTATCGATTTTCTCTATTAGGATTGGAACCTAAAGAACTAGTCGTTCTTTCTGGTGCCCACACAATTGGAAAAGCAAACGGCAAGCCTATGACGGATGATTTATTTCGTTTTACAAACTCCTATTTTAAAAAGCTCCTTGAATTTTGTCATGGTGCGAGAAATGAAAACTTGGCGATACTAAATTCAGATATCGTTCTTTTGGATATGCAGGAAACGAGAAAGTGGGTCGAGTTGTATGCAAGAAATGAGATTCAATTTTTTGAAGATTTTTCCAAAGCTTATCAAAAAATTACCTCTTTTGGTAAAATGGGTGTCTAATTAAAAAAAAGGGTGAATAAAAATTCAGGAAAAATTTTTCTTCCAGTTTCAATGTTTTTTTAAAAAAATTAACTTGAACTTTTAATGAAAAATTATTTTCATGGGTTAATCTTTTTTTGATTCGAATAAATAAACAGTAATCAGGAGTAAATAGAAATATGGCGAATAATCTCGCAGAATTGTACAGGGAATCGGCTGAAAAATATGGTTCAATGCCATCCTTCTTTTCTAAAGACGAAAAGAAGCAATACCAGCCAGTAAACTATAAAGACCTCTATGAAATGGGTCTTAATCTTGGGGAAGCTTTAATTGAACTGGGAGTTCAAGCTAGAGACAAAGTTGGTTTTATTGCAGACCATAGGTTAGAATGGACAGTAACAGATGCAGGGATTCTGTTAACTGGTGCTGCTAACGTGCCAAGAGGAACTGACGTTACTGAGGCAGAATTAGAATACATTTTAAACCACTCAGAAGCAAAAGTTCTCTTCGTTGAAAATGATAAAGTTTTAGAAAAATTTAAAAAGGTAAAATCTAAAACCTCTGTTAAAACTGTAATCATGATGGATCCTAAAGCAAAAGGTGAGTCAGGAGTATTAAAACTTTATGACTTAATCGAGAAGGGAAAACAACTAAGATCCGGAGGAACAAAGAAAGTAGAAGCTAGAGTAGCAGATATTAAGCCAGATGATCTATTTACTCTTATCTATACATCAGGTACTACTGGTCAACCGAAAGGCGTTATGCTCATGCACTCGAACATGATGCACCAAGTAAATGATGTAGTTCCAACATTAGAAATTTACTCATCAGATCGCGTTTTATCCATTCTTCCTGTTTGGCATATTTTTGAGAGAGTATTTATGTATGCTGCTATTAGTGCAGGGGCATCTACCTACTTTACAAACGTTAGAGATTTAAGAGAAGATTTTACAAAAGCTAAACCAACATTTATGGGATCTGCACCACGTCTTTGGGAAAGTATTTATTTAGGTATTTACAACCGATTAAACGATCCTAAACAAACACCTCCTGCTAGAAAAGCAATCTTCAATCTTGCTTATTTCTTTTCTAAGCACTTTCACGCTTCTGTTCGATTTATTCAAGGAAATGAGGTGGATTATGAAGGTAGAAATCCAATCGTATCCCTCCTTACCGGAATAAAATCTTTAATCGTTGCTATCTTAACCTTTATTCCATATGTACTTTTAGATGCCGTTGTTCTTTCTAAAATTCGTATGGCAACTGGTGGATCTCTCAGAGCAACATGTTCTGGTGGTGGAGCATTACAAAGACACGTAGATGCATTTTTTAATGATATAGGTGTTAAAGTGATTGAAGGTTATGGTATGACAGAAACTTCTCCTGTTATTTCTGCTAGAAGTTTCAAACACTTGGTAATGGGTTCCGTTGGAAAAGTAGCTCCTAAAACAGAACTTCAAATTAGAGACTTCAATGGTGCTGTGTTAACTCACGTGAAACTCGATGGATCTATCGAAGGTAAGCGTGGAGCAAAAGGGATTGTTCACGTTCGCGGACCACAAGTTATGAAAGGATATTACAAAAATCCAGAAGCAACTGCGAAAGCATTAAAAGACGGATGGATGGATACCGGTGACTTAGGGATGATCAACTATAAAGATACCTTAACCTTAACTGGTCGTGCTAAGGATACTGTTGTATTACTTGGTGGGGAAAACGTTGAACCGGTCCCAATTGAGAATAAATTAACAGAATCAGTTTACATCAACCAAGTAATGGTAGTTGGTCAAGATCAAAAGAACTTGGGAGCAATTATCGTTCCTGATTTTGAAAAATTAAAAGCATGGGCAAAAGAGAATGGTATTTCTGAGTCTGATGAAAAAGCACTCATAGAAAATCCAAAGGTAGTTGAGCTTTATAAAAAAGAAATCAAAGAGTTAAATAGTGCTAAAAATGGATTTAAGTCTTTCGAGCAAGTAACTCCATTTTTCTTAATTACTAAACCATTTGAAGTTGGTGATGAAATGACAAATCTCATGAAGCTAAAACGTCATGTGATCACTGAAAAATACAAAGACCAAATCAAAAAAATATATATGTAAGATTGGTACTATAAAAACCGATTTTACTTATCTAAAAAGTCTTCGTCTCCGCTTAAAAACCGGAGCACGAAGCTAAATAGGATCCTTTTTCAAAATTTGAATCAAAATTCTCTAAGTCTTTTCTGAATTAAAATTTATTTTTTTACGCAATTCTAGAATATGACATAAAACTCATAAGAGTTTAATAAACATTTCTAGTTAAATCCCAAAGGCATTGAAGTTAAATCCAGAGCAAGAAGCAGCTGTAAGACATTTTGAAGGACCTCTATTAATCTTTGCGGGAGCTGGGTCTGGCAAGACTAGAGTTATTACAAATCGAATTGTTTATCTCATTCAAAAGAAAAAAGTAGACCCAAAACAAATAGTAGCACTCTCTTTTACAAATAAAAGTTCAAAGGAGATGAAAGATCGGGTTCGAAAATTATTAAATAAAAAAGAAAGTAGGGGGTTGACTCTTTCTACATTCCATGCACTTGGTTTGAATATTCTCAAAAAATTCATAGATAAATTAGGTTACCACAATCCATTTATACTCCAAACACCAGGTGATTTAGAAGGAATCATACAAGACCTTCTAAAACAAAGAAAAATAGATACAAAAACTTTTCCTCCTAAACTTATCTTATCTCATATAAGTCGTATTAAAAATATGGGTGAGGAATATAAAAAGAGTTTAGAATATTCAGAAAAAGAAGTGGATCATATTGCGCTAGACGTTTTTCCTGAGTATGTAGAAGGACTTAAAAATATAAATTCTGTTGATTTTGATGATTTAATATTACTTCCAATGAGAATTTTAAAGGATTTTCCGGAAGTTAGGGAATACTATCATAAACATTTTAAATATTATATGATAGATGAATTTCAAGATACAAACCAAGTTCAATATGAATTTATTAAGCTCTTATTGACAGAGAAAAATAATCTATGTGTCGTTGGAGATGATGATCAAAGTATATATGGATTTAGAGGATCTAATCTAAATTTAATTTTAAATTTCGAAAAGGATTTTGCTGATACCAAAGTCGTGCGTTTACTACAAAACTATCGTTCTTCTATGAATATTTTAAACGCTGCAAATTCCCTCATTAAACATAACGTGAATAGAAGAGAAAAAAAACTATGGTCTGAAATTCATCATTTAGAAAGACCTACCTATGTAGAAAGACTAAATGAAAAAGAGGAAGCCATTTTTGTTGTAGATGAAATTCAAAATGAATTACTAAAGAGTCATACGATAGGATCGGAGATTGCCATTTTATTTAGAACTAATTATCAATCGAGACCCTTTGAAGAAGAATTACGACTCCGAGGACTGCCATATAAATTGATCGGCGCGTATAATTTCTTTGATCGAAAGGAAGTGAAAGACTTAGTAGCATATATACGTGTAATTGCAAATCCAAAAGATGAGTTGTCTCTTATGCGTATTCTAAATTACCCAAAACGTGGAATAGGGCAAACTTCAATTTCTAAGATTCAACAAAAATCAATTGATGCAGGAATTCCTATTATGGAGGTTCTGCATAAAATTTGTGAGGAACCTGAATTTATACCTGAAATAAAAAGAGCATCAGCTGCTTTGATTTATGAATTTTTAGAATTATTACACAAGTATAGATCCGAGTTTTATACTGCTAATAAAATGACGGAAATACTTAGGAAACTGATTAAAGATGTAGGATTTGAAAAAGAGATTTCATCGGAAGAAACCGAAGAGAAAGTGATTAAGGCAAGAATGTTAAATCTATCCGAATTAACCAATATGATGTCTTATTTTGAAGAAGAGTGGGATTCAGAAAACAAACCGACATTATTTGATTTTATTGCTAGACTTTCTCTTTTAACTAATGATGATGATTCTAATGAAAAAGAAACTAGAGATAATAGAATTCAGCTAATGACAATGCATCTTTCCAAGGGATTAGAATTTGATGTGGTTTTTTTAGTTGGTCTAGAAGAAGGGATTATTCCAAACTCTAGAGTTTTAGAAGAAGATCAAAGTGTAGATGAAGAGCGTAGGCTATTTTATGTAGGCATGACCCGAGCTAGAAGAAAATTATTTTTAACGGGCGCATCCGAAAGAAAAAAATATGGAGAGCCAATGCCAGCAGAGCCTTCTCGCTTTTTAAATGAAATAGCGAGAGATTATATAGTTTTTCAAACAATGAGAGAAGAAACAAGTCCTGAAGATTTTTTAGCAGAACTCGAAAAATTAAAATCCGCATAATTATGATTAACCGCTTTAGAATAAAGATAGCAAGAAGAATAGAAAAGCTTAAAGAGCAGTATGATTACTTTCGTTTTAGGTATTTAAGATCTAAATGGAATGTAACAATTCTAATTTCGCTATTAATCTTATTTGTGAGTCTATTTGTCGCAAATAATTTTTATGCCTATTATATGACTAAAAATTATATAAATATTTTTCAAGTAAAGTCGACTATCGTTTCATTTATTCGTAAAAATTTAGGAAAAGCAATTGAAATAGGAATAGCAGATTTTTCATCACTGCAAGGAATTATTTTTGAAGATATAAAAATTTCACAAGAAGAAGATTTTTCTAATAATAAATTATTATTCACAAGTAAAAGAGTGGATGTGAGGCTAACTTCATTATTTTCAAAAGCTGTAGTTCCAAATAAAATCTTTGTTTATAGTGCAAAAATTATTCTAGATATAGATGACCCAATCAACACAAATGTTTTGAAATACATTCATGAATTGAACTTACCTGATATTTATTTTGATAATCTGGAAATTCAGATTAAATCTGGAAATCAAGATTTGCTTCGAAGTGTTGAGAATATTAATGTTTCTATCTCTAGGAGAGAACAGTTCCTTGATATAACCTTCAATGATTCCCAATTTTTTGGACTTGTATCTGGTAGTGTTAAAGGATCAGGGAAAATAAATTTAGAATCAGGAGAGAATACATTAAGAATTGATTTTTCTAAACATGATTTAGATGCGATGGAAGGAATTACAAATACTCTAATAAATTTAGTTCCAGAGTCTGGTTATGCGGAAGGCTTTATTTCTCTAAATAAAACAAAAGAGGATTTTAGTTTAGATGGGAATTTGAATTTTAGAAATTTCTCTGGAGATTTTTTTACAATATCAAATATAAGAGCTAAAGATCTAACGATTAACGCAAAATTTTCTTATTTAAAAGAATTTATAGATCAAAAAACATCTCAGTCTTATTTTAAAAGAAAAATTTCAACAACTGAGTTTTTCTATGAAGAACAGATTGATACTCCACCTAACAATCTAAAAAAAACTACTGTAGCGATTCAGGTGAATAATTTAGATAAATTATTTGATCGTTTAATCTTTGAAGATGATTTTCAAGTGAAAGGAAACATGAAGATCAATATGCGACTGGAAGAAACAGGTAAGGTAAATGATTGGATTTGGATTGATGGGAATGGCTCGATTGGGAATTTAGAGATATATAGTAAAAATCCAGAGTTTAGTCTTACAAATACAACGCTCAAATTTAATTGGAATCAAAATGAATTACACTCAGAAATTTTAGGTAAACTATTTGATCAAGGTTTTACATCTGAGTTAAACGGAGTGATTTCATTTCTGCGTCAATCGAAAGAGACTCCAACAACAGGATTTGCTTCCAATTTAAAATGGAATACAAAAGTAGATAGGTTAATCCTAAAAAGTTTTCAATCTATCTATGATGCAATTGATAAAAAAATTAGTGGTGATATAAAAGAAAGACAGGAAAAAATGCTACCTGAATCTTTCTTTATCCAATCTACTATTTACAAAGTATTTTTAGAAAAGGCAAATGTAAAAAAGCATATAGAATTTGAAGATGTGAAGTATAGAGCATACTCGCATAGTCTTGGAAAGTATATAGCAGATCTAAAAATTGAAGCTGGTGCTGGCAATTTAAATCTATCAGGTGGGTCATTTTCAAAGAGTGAAAATGAAATGAATCTGAATTTTTATTACGATCGAAAAATGCCTTCTTTTGATTTTAGAGTCAAGCTTGGATCTTTATTGTGGTTTGATGAGACATTACAAATCTGCGATAGTAGTGTTTATTCAGATATTATAAATTTTAATATGGCATTTATTTCTAGTGGCAATAATTTTTCAGATTTACTCGCGAATAGAAGTATAAATGGAGAATTAAGTCTGATTGGAAATAGTTTTATTCGAACAAATCCTGCTGATAATATCAATTTATCAGAAATATTCCAAGGTCAAAATAATTTGAATATTAGTATGGGATTTAACGCATATTCCCAAGAGGGTTTTTATCGAAATATTGAAATTAAAAGTAAGGAAAATGATTTACGTGGAAATGCCAATATGATTCGATCTGATGTAAATTATTTTCTATACGGTCAGATAAAAAATAAACCTTATAACTTATCATTTACTAAAACAGGAGCATCATGTCAAAAATTAAAAAAATAACAGCATTCGTAATTTGTATAATAGCTTTTTCTTTTTGCAGTAAGAGCGAAGAAAAAAAACAAATGTTTGAGTTATATGATACTAGAGAATTAATTGGAACATGGAAGATTGTTCCTTCGTATAGTGATAAGATATTATTTGAGAAAAATCAGAAAACATTTTTAATACATGCAAATCAAAAAACTGAAATCTATGCATTAGAGGATGCAAGAGGTTTAAGATTGCAATTTAAACCGGAAGATGACAATCCATTCGGCTATTTTCTTTTTACAGAAAAAACCAAAAGCATTTGGGGTGGAGTCCTCGATAATAAAATTGTAAGAATTGTTAGAGAAGAACGGATTCCTGAATCAATTTTAGAATAGCATTTGCTGCATTTTTACCTGCATGACCATCGCTGAGACTTTGTTTCACTGCTTTAATATTCTGAATCATTTCCGATCGATAAGAATCTTTTTCTAAAATATTGATCGCTTCTTGGTAGATGGTTTCTCCAGTTACCTCATTTTGTAAATATTCTTTACATATCAGCTTTTCGGAAAGAACGTTAGGTAGCCCAAAAAATTTAGCACTTACAATTCTTCTACCGATTTCATAGGTAAAGAACCCAACTTTATATAAAATAATCATCGGCTTTTCAAAAAAAGTTACTTCCAAGGTTGCAGTTCCAGATGATAAAATAACCAAATCGGATGCTTCGATACTCTTCGCTGATCTATCAAAGAAATATTGAATATCGATTCCTTTTTCATCTTTTAGACTTTTTAGTTTTTCTTGTATGAGTAGTTCTTTGGACTGATTTATATTTGGTAGTATAAACTGAACCTTTTTATTTAGGTTTTTATATCTTTCCCAAATTAAAACAGCTCCATCTAGAATGGGATCAAGTAGTCTATCAATTTCAACACCTCTTGAACCAGGCATTAGGCAAATCGTTGTTATCCCCTTGTCAATCTGAACAGGTTTTTCTGATTTCATTTTCTCTTCCATACGGTTGCGAAGAGGATGACCCACAAATTCACATTTAACACCATACTCATCGTATATCTTCTTTTCAAAAGGAAACAATACGAGCATTAAGTTTACAAATTTTTTGATTTTAAAAATTCTCTTAAATCTCCAAGCCCAAATTTGTGGAGAAACATAGAAAATAACCTTAATTCCCTTTTCCCTAAGACGCTCCGCAAGATATAAATTGAATCCAGGATAGTCTATCAAAACTGCATAATGAACATTTTCTATAATTGCTTTTTCGACTAGGTTTTTAGCGATTTTCTTTAATTTAAAATAACTTTTAAAAATCCCTGTGAAACCCATAACACTAAGATCTTCAATATCATAAAGAGAGGTAAATCCTAATTTGCCCATTTCAAGACCACCGATACCAGTAAAAGAAAAATTACCTTTTGTATTTCTGAGTTCTACCATTAAGTCTGCACCTAATAGATCTCCCGATGGTTCACCGCAAACAATTAAAATTTTCTCCTCAATTCGTTTCCTTGGTTCAGAAATAGATATGTCCTGTTCTAGAATTTTTTTCTTTGTAGATATTTTTGTCTTAGTGGGAGTTTTTTTAGGGATGATCTTTTTTTTACTAGTAGGTTTGGATTTTTTTTTCTGCATTGTATTTATGACTCTCTGGACCTGAATAACTGATAAAGTTAATTTTTAGTTTATTTGCTTCTTGAATAAATTCTTTAGGGTTTACAACAATTGTTTCATTGGCACGGATTGCAATTGTATCACATCCGGATGAATGCATATTTTGTAATGTATCAATTCCGATTGTAGGTAAATCAAATCTTTCATCTTGATTTGCTTTTGTGCTTTTGCAAACTACAGCCCCTTTCTTTCTTGAAAGTTCTCCGCCTCTCTTGATCGTTTCATCTGTGCCTTCGATTGCTTCCACAGCTAAAATCATTTTTTGGGTAACAACTACCGTCTGTCCTATATCTAGAGTAGCAAGATTATGAGCCATATTCATCCCATATTCAATATCTTCTAATTTAGATTTAGAAAGCTTCGATTTCGTATAACGCCCTTCAGGTAGAAGCAATGGCTTTAGATAAGTTTTTTGAGAAATGATTTGAATTTTTTCTTTATCAAACTCTTTGGCGGCTACTTCAAAAAAAGTATAATCATTTTGATTTAGCATTTTGGCTAGTATAGTAATTGTTTTTAAATCAAAGCGATATGTTTTGAGTATGATTTCTTTTTTGACTTTTCCCAAAAGTAAAATTCTATCTACATTGTTCTTTTTGCAAAGCTTAAAAATTTTACCAATTTGGGTAATATAAACAGGCATACACCTTTCTTTAAAATCCCCCGGATGAAAGTCAGATTCCAAAATGGAAAAGAAAATAGGATCTTCACCTTGACGAATCGCCTCCCGCATAGCGATATGCGGAAGGTCACCTGCTCCTGCAATGATGCCTAGTCTTCCCAAAAGAATTACGCTTTATCTGAAGAACTAGAAGAGGTTGAACTAGAGGATGATGTGGAACTTGTATCAGATCCTGATTTTTTGTAGTCAGTTACATAAAAGCCAGAACCTTTAAAGATGATTCCACTTCCACTTGAGATCATTCTAGTAACATCTCCTTTATCATCGCAGAGACATTTTGTTAGAGGTTCTTCTTTAATAGATTGAAAGTGTTCGAAAACTTTATTGCAAGTGTTGCATTTATAATCATAGGTTGGCATATATATCTCTCACTTAAAAACTTTTTATATATTAGACTTTCATAAACGAAGTTTTCAAAATGCTCTAAATCCTCAAGTTTAAAAATTTTTGAATCTTGTGTCTCTTTACATGTTTTCCATTTGGTTTTCAAAATAATCTCTATTTTTTTGCATACAATTTTAGGTAGTCGTTCATATAAAAATTAGAGATTTCTAAAGAGAAATTTTGAATTTGAGTATATTAGGGAATTCGTAACCTATCAGGGTGATGAAATAAAAAATTAAAGGAAGGAAACAAAGGG
>DAORDH010000052.1:0-29222 GCA_035345875.1 Leptospiraceae bacterium
CAATATGAGAAGCAATTTGCCTAAAATCGTGTCCACTAAATATGTAGTAGTTCATTTCATAATGACACCGATTCCTGTAATAGCAACTCCTGCAATTCCTAAGCCACTAGCTGCAGCTGCTGCAAAATCACCTCCAAAAGCCATTGACCAGAGTTTTGCAAAGCCACCACTCGCCCCGACTCCACCTCCTAATCCTTCGTAACCCGAACGTATCCTATCATAGCCACCTCTTACTCCAAATTCATAAATCCCAGTGGCTAATAAGCATAAGCCTGTCAATGGTGCCGCTCCAAGTCTAACAGCATATCCATAAGGACCAGCAACGCCACAATGTGAGTAATTTACTCTTGATTGCTTTGCATAATCCTGATTAGTCATTTTGTTAAATTGATCCGCAGCACCTTTTAGTCCACCGCTCATCCATCTTACCGTGTGATCGATTCCGCTACCTGCCCAGCGTGCACCATTTCCAATTCCAGTTCCTGCCCATCTCGCTCCACCTGTAATATCCTTCGCTACACTTCCTGTGCTGTGTTTGCCACCTGCCAAATACATCCCGATCGCCGCTCCTTCTGAACCAGAGAATGGTGACCCAGATTGTGAAGCAAAAAAATATCCCGCTATCGCTCCAGCCATTGCGGATACTCCTGCATGTCCGCTTGGGTCACGCACATTAGTTGGCGAACCACTCACATACATATACCGATTCATCCCAAACATAGACTCCGGCATAACAATACTATCAGCTTGCAGGAATCTTCCTAAAACAGGATCATAATACCTTGCTTTATAATACATCAAACGTTTATGACCATAAAAAGAATAATATTTAAAAAAAGCAATAGAATTTTATAAATCATACTAAGGAATTCTAGATATGAAAGTTTTTACATACATCGCATAAACTCCATTTCAACTTCTGCTCATTGAGAACTTACAAAAACTATATTTTTAAGGAAACACTCTGCCCTATAAAAATACTTGCTTTTTTATAGAATAGAGATCGTTATATATACATGATTTCGGTAAACATAGAACCCAATCAGATATCCAATATACGTGATGTAGTAAAAGGATATTTTCAAACCAAACCTGTAAATAAAGTGTATCTATTCGGATCGTATGCTCGGAAAGAAGCTGGAAAGAATAGCGATATAGACCTACTCCTTGATTTGATTTATGAACCCGGTATTGCTTTTATTTTTGGAATGATGAAACAAGAGTTAGAGTTGTTGTTACATAAAAAAGTTGATTTAATAACAACCAATTCTATATCAAAATACATCGCCGAGAATATAGAAAAAGAGAAAATCCTTATCTATGAAAAAATTTAATTCAGATAAAATCTGGCTTGAATCCATTCTCGAAAATATTCACTCTTTAGAAAGTTTCTCTGCTGGTATGTCGTATGAAATTTTTGATAGGGATTTAAAAACTAAATTTGCTTGTGAAAAATGTATCCAGAATATTGCTGAAGCGTCAAACAATCTTTCTTTAGAATTCAAGCAAGAAAATAAAAATTTTCCATGGAGTCAAATGAAAGCAATGCGAAATATCATAACGCATGAATACTTTCGAATCGATTACAAGATAGTTTGGGATGTGATTAATAATTTTATTCCTAATTTAAAAACTCAAATTGTAGAAATTCTAAGTTCTTATCTTATTTAATGTGAATTCGATGTAAATTTTTTCACCATAGATACAGAAACGATTGATAATTTTGAATTAAACATTGTAAAAAAAGAACTGACACTTCAAATCATACGGCTAATCGTTATTATACCGCAGTTCTTTGTTTAGGGTTCGATTGTTTATCCTGAGAATTCATTTGTTCTAGATAGCGATTTGCGCGACCTGCAAAATAATCATTGAGCCTTTCTTCCACATATTTGAGTGCCATACAGAAAATCGCTCCAGCCCTTCACACTATTTGTCATCGAATGTTTCGTATATTGCATGTTATAAATTTATTTATAGATTACATTTATGAATCATTATTATAACTTCTTATTGCTTTCAATCTACTCAATTAAATTCATCGTTACCCCAATTGTGTTCATTTGATTTGGATATTAAATCATTAGTAGAGATATATCTATTTTTCAGCACTGTTTCATTGCAGATGCAGAATCAAAGGATTCCCTATGTTGCTTATTTTCGCATCTTTCACTTTTAGGACGATCTAAACAACTATGATTCTTCCAAATACAAATAACGACCATTACCCGCTGATGAAAAAACAGTCATGCATACAATTAAAATTTTAAAATGCGATTCCCTGATTTGTCACAAATATAAACAGTTGAGGAACTATCGAGTGCAACAGAAGTAGGACCTAGAAAATAGTCAGCTGAAGTTTGAGTAATACCACTAGCTGACAGATTACCTCCAATCCCAAAACCATATGCTTTGGTCGCTGTGCCTGCTCCATAATTTAATACAAGATAGGAGCCGAACGCTCCAACAAATAAGGAACCATCTGAAGCAAGTGCGATCCCTCTTGGCGTTGAAAGCTCAGATCCACTAACGGTGAAAGAGGTGGATAGAGTCTCTCCTCCTCCAATGAATTTAGTAGGAGTTGTAATTCCCGAAGGAAAATACAACACTCCGGAACGAAATGTATCAATCACATAGAGACCACCGGACGAATCAGCTACAAGCTCAGCAGGATTTCCAAGAGAGTTTAAAGTATTTGTAGAAGGTGAAGTGGTTGAAGTAAAGCTATTATTTTGTCCATAGACTTTAGAAGGAGTCGTACTCGTTCCCAAAAAATAAAAAACTCTGTTATTAGTATAATCAGAAATATAAACACCTGTGCTATCTGTCGCAATAGCGATTGGATTACTTAAACTAGTCGATGAAGTTCCTGCTGAATTAGTAGTAAAAATTCCTCCTTGCCCATAAACACGGGTAGCAGTCGTGCTTGGCGACGAAAAAAATAAAACCCTATTATTACCAGAATCTGCTACATATAAATTTCCAGAACTATCTACTGCGACCCCTTTAGGCTGACTTAAACTAGTGGCTGAAATTCCTCCATTATTTAAAGTGCTACTTGAGAAGTTACCTAATTGCCCGTAAACTCGAGTTGCCGTTGTGCTTCCAGATGGATAATAAAGCACGCGGTTATTTAATGTATCCGCTACATATAAACCATTACTCGAATCTATCGCAATTCCTTCTGGATTGTACAGACTATTAGCACTCACTCCACCATTGTTTACTGTGCTAGTAGTGAAACTTCCAGCTTGTCCATAAACGGCAGTCGCTGTAGTGTTTACAATGCGAATGGTAATTGAAATAGAAGAGCATCCTCCTGAATTGCAACCAGTAATTGTATAGGCTGTAGATGCTTGTGTAGAGGGAGGAGAGTTTTGACTGATTGCGCCTGTCGATGTATTAAGGGATATTCCAGTTGGCAGAGAAGGACTTGCAGTAAATGTCAATCCGGACACAGTTTCTTTTATACTATTTGTGTTTAAAGAAGAATTACTGTATCCTTTATAAAAAATCATATTATTCCCATTCGTATAACTGAGAGATGACGGAGGAGAAACATAACTTCGTATCCGAGGAACTACAACACTATAAATATATGTATTTACCCAATAACTTGTATTGGTAGTATCATATTTATTGTCTAACTTTAGACAATGTAGAGTAGAAATTAAAAAAAGAATGATTACTGTGTTTCTCATTGGGTTCTCCTACCATTGATAAGTATAAGAAAAATTATACTTTTGTTCTAGATTCGAATTTGAATTTCCTAATGCGGTATTTACTCGACTTATATTAAAATTGAAACCACTTTGGTTTATACTTGCCATTAATGTTTTCTGAAACGTATTTAAACCCAATACTTCTTTACGGTCTGTAAAAAAGATAATATCCAGAACGTTATACACATAGAGTGCAGCATATAAAAATAAACTCGTTGTAAAAAAGGAATAGGCTCCTATTACATTGGAACGAGCCGAGTGAGATTTTTGATAATCATTGTATGCAAATATCGAACTATATTGTGAAAAACCTGCAAAATAAGCAGGCGACGTTCCTTCTAAATTATTATAAGCTTTCTGCTGCACATAATAATTTACACCTGTCAAAAATATGGACCCAACTAAAACAAATCCAGCACCTACCATAATTTTCCCCTTTAACTTATCCGGTCTCTCCGAGTATTGTCCATAGCCGGGAAATAAGAGTGATCTACGAATCGCTATCTCCTTCGTTATTTCTTGACTCTCCTCTAAATCTACATCTGTCTTTTCTATACGTTTTCCAAGGGATTCTCTTTTGTCAGAATTAATTCTTTCTACTGTTTTATTATAAAAATCAAAAAGTTGTTCAGAAGCAAATTCTGACTTTTGAAGAGTTTTCCTAGCATCTAAAAGAGAATCTTTAATTGAATCCTCTGCATCATTCACTTCAAATGTTTTTCCCTTATCAACAGCCAATTGTCTTTGGAAATTCTTTTTCTCTGCCATACTACAATATGCTTTAACTCTATTATCAACGAAAGAGGCGCCTGTTTCTTTAGTAGCCTCGATTTTCTTTTGAAGCTTAGCTAAATATTCTTTATATGATTTTGTTTGTGGTCTTGATGCAATAATTGTATAAATCTTTTTATATTCTCGAATCGCTTGGCTAAATCTATAATTTTCATATTGCAGATCCGCCTTTTTCTCTGAATAAGTTGCATTTGCAATATCTAGTTTTTCTAAACGATCCACAATAGCAGATTCAATATTTGGATTGGTTGGAACATTCAGTAATTTAATTCTACCTTGATAATCAAGTAAAATTTTTTCATAAGCTTCTGCAAAATCTTTTATTTTAGCTGGAGTAGCCGATGTTTCTGATTTTATTTTAACATCAATTTCACCTAACGATTTATTATATATATTTATATAGCAGTTATCAATCCTCTTTACAATTTCATCTTTATATTTTTTTGCTGCATTTTGTTTTTCCGGTGCTAATCTTGCTATACCTTTTAAAATTGATTCATAATCTTTTAGAGCAAGATCATAATTTTTCTTCTTAAAACTTTCATCACCCTCTTGGAGAGTTTCCTTTGAAAATTTAATTAGATCATCCACAGTTGTATCATCCGATTTAAAATTTAAAACTGATAAATCTGATCCAACTACATCTTTTAAAACTACATTGCTTAAATTAATTTTTCCAGGATCGTTATCCTGGGGTGCATTTTTATCATTGATGGAATAATTTGAATCTATTGCACTTCGAGTTAATTCATTTATATAATAGTCCAATTGAGATGAGGTAAATTCTCTTTTTACTTGGTTTGTGATACTCGGAGTTCCATCCTGTAAATTAAATAACTTAATGGTTAATGAGTATTTGCCTCCTTCGTTTATAATAGTGCCTTCAATTTTTTGATCCGCATTCAATGCATCATTTAATTGTTTTTCACATTTTTCAGTGGAGCATCCAGTCAATTGTTGTAGTTTTAATCTCTCTAATAATTTTTTAACAACCTCATCATCAAGGACAGCTACTTTATTTTTGAAGTTGTTAATCAAAGAAAGAGTAATTCCATTTCTAACTCTTGTGTCTGTCCCAACAGGCAAATTTAAGGATTGGACAGAACCTATATAAACAGATTTCTTTTTATCTTCAGAAAAAATAGAAGTAGAGAATATAAAAAAGAAAAGGAAGCATAGCAAATAGAATTTTTTATTTTTAAAAATCATTTCATCAATTCCTCAACTTTCTTTTCGAGAGCCTTTTGTTTCTGATCAGTATAACCAATTGATGTATAGGAGATTTCTTTATTTTTAGAAACTATAAAATTAGCAGGAACACCGGTAAACTTCATTCTTTTATAAGAAATTTCTAAGGGATCTTTCATGACTTTCACGTTATCACCAATTCCAAATTCTTTAACAAGTGGTTCAATAGTATCGTTATTATCTCCAACAAAAACAATCCAAAGCACTAAACCTTGAGAAGATAACTTCTCATGAAGCTGAAGTAATTTAGGAATTTCTATCTTACAAGGTTTGCAATTGCTATTCGTAAAATTGATTAACAAAAGTTTTTCCTTCGTAAAATTACTTAGAGTTGAATGAATCGTATAGCGTTCGTCTTGTAAATCATATACAGGGAGATTGTGAACTTCACTAGATACTAACTCTAAGGAGATAAAGAATATTAGGAGAATTTTTATAGTTTTCATAAGTTATAAGAAAAACTTCTTCCTAAAATTGTCTCCTTTTTTTCGTGATAGATAAATATAAATAATATTATAGATACTGTGTTTACATATCTTAATTTAAAAATTAATTATTTGAATACAGTTGGAGAGAATAACTATATTTATATTTCAAAAAACAAGGGATTTTTCCTGCGATGACTGTCTGGAGATCATTCGCGAAATCTGGAGTTATGTAAAAATAGACAAAATGTTATCTTAAATTGTGTTTCTATCAAGTCTCTCTTTTTGAGAAAAGATTGGTAATAATTTACCATAGAGTTCGGATCCATACTTTTAGTAAGCGATTCTACAAGTTACGGGTGATAATTTTTACATAGCCCCACTAAGAAGTGTTTAAACCGAATGCAAATTTAATCTAATCATTTGGTATGTGTATAATTCACTCCGCCTAACCTCAAAAAGCAAAAATTCTATCCATTTTTCAAAAGTCCCAGCTAGTTATAAAAAAAGTTAAGGCTGCTCATAAAAAAACTAAGGCTAGTTCTGGAAAAGCAGCCTTGAGAGTTAGGTTTTCAGCTCATAAGCACTTACTAATATCGAAGATTTTAGTTGCAATCGGGCAGAGATATCCTATGAGCCAGCCAGAACCTGTTGCGACAGTGGATATCAAAAGAAACGGAATCCAAGTTCTTTTTAAAATACTGCCTACCCAATTTCCAGAACTGATATCTCTCGTGCTTTTAAAAAAACCTGTTGCGAGTAATCCTTCAAAAGCAGCCTCAGATAAAATAGCTGGAGCCTGATATACAATAAAGACTGCCCCTCCAAAGATTACAATCACAGCAATACCGACAACGACTACGATTAAAATGGGAGCTGCTGCATCTCCATCTATATCCAGATCAACCCCACCAATATCGGGCAAAATAGAGGAGGAAGAACCTCCATCAAAACTAGCACTCGCTCCCCCTCCTCCAAAATTTCCCCCCTGCCCTAGCATTTCAGAAATCTTTACGGATTCTCCGCTTTCAATATTTATATCAATACCGGACAAATCTAGATTGCCAACACTACCATCTTTTCTTTGGTTCTTACCGGGATTGATATAGAGAAGCCAAATTTTTATATAAAGCAGGAAAAACAAATAACAAAGAATGGAGGTGATTAAATATCGAATCCACAAAACAGAAAAACCAAGTTCTAAGAGAATTCTAGAAGTAAGCATTCCTGTTAAAGATACACTCAATAGAATCAAACTCATATGAATTCGAGTGGGAATTTTATTTTTTATAAAATGGTTGTATTTAGCCGCTAGTGATGCAATTGGCTTTCGAGTCTGTGGTTTGTTTTTTCCCTTTGTCATTGTTTCCTCTAAAAACAAAAAAAGCCCGACATCCGCCGGGCTTCTTACAAAAAGGGATTAGAGACTTTTACTTTTTCTCTTTTCCTTTTTTGGTAGCAACTGTCGCATCTTTAACGCCAGTTCCTGATTTTCTTGCTGCTTTTGCAGCTGCTTTTTTCTCCGCAAGTGCTTTGCTCTTAGCAAGTTTTGCTTCTTTCAATTCTTCTTTTGATTTTCTATCTACTAATTCTAAAATTCCCATTTCAGAATTATCAGAAGGTCTATTTACAAGACGAACGATTCTAGTATATCCACCATTTCTTCCAGAGAATCTTGGAGCGATATCTTCAAAAAGTTTTACCACTACATCACGATCTTTGATTTTTTTCATCACTTCTCGTTTGTTGTGCAATGCTACTTCTTGCTTTCCCTCGCCAATGTTTTTCTTAGCTCTGGAGATCAATTTTTCAGCAAAAGAACGAACTACTTTGATTTTTGCGACAGTAGACTCAATTCTTTCATGCTTGAATAAACTGGTCACCATGTTGTTTAACATAGCTTGTCTATGTTCATGGGTTCTATTTAATTGTTTAACTTTGTTTCTTTTGTTCATTTAAAAATCCCTCATACCGAACGACAAGCCAAGCGTAGCTAATTTCGCTTTTAATTCGTTTAGACACTCATCACTATAGTGTCTTGACTTTGTCATTTCGTCTTCATTTCTCTTTACTAAATCACCCACAAAATCGATCTCTAGGCTTCTGAGAATATTGAGTGAGCGCACTGATAATTCTAATTCTTCCACATGCTTAGATAGAGCAACCTTCATCTTCTGATCTGCTTCATCTAATTCATCCACTTCTTCTTCTACTTCTTCTTCGAAGTTAATGAAGATAGTGAGATGTTCTTTCAAAATCTTTGCAGCTTGTGCTAAAGCATCTTCTGGAGAAACAGAACCATCTGTCCAAATTTCTAAGGTTAATTTCTCATAGTCAGATCTTTGCGCTACGCGTGTTTCTGAAATTTCAAATAATACTTTTTGAATTGGAGAAAAAAGAGAATCTACTGGAATTGTTCCAAGCACTTCAATGTCTTTTTTCTTTTCTTCTGCTGGAAAATATCCTTTTCCTCTTTGAATTTCAATGTCCATTACTAGGTTTGCATCTTCGTTCAAAGTAGCAATTAAAAGATCTGGGTTCATAATCTCAATAGAAGAATCAACAGCCAAATCTCCCGCTTTAAAATAACCTGCACCTTTCAACTCGATATGAATAATTTTATTCATATCTCTATCTTCTGGTTCGTATTTAATTCGGACTTGCTTGAGGTTTAGAATAATACGAGAAACGTCTTCGCTAATTCCCTCAAGATAAGAAAACTCATGTGTTACTCCCTCTATTCTAATAGCAGAGATAGCAGAGCCTTCTATTGAAGACATTAAAGTTCTTCGCAAAGAATTTCCTAAAGTAGTAGCAAAACCTCTTTCAAAAGGTTCTGCAATAAACTTACCATAATTAGGAGTATTTACTTCTGTGTAATACTCAATCTTCTTTGGTCTTTTAAAGCCTTTTAATAAATTTTTATGAGACAAAGCTGTAACCTTCCATTCTTATTTAGAGTATAACTCTACAATGACTTGCTCTTTAATTGGCATGTCTACATGCTCTCTTGCTGGGAGGCTTGTAATCTCTCCAACAAATTTTGTATAGTCAGGAGTCACCCAACCTGGATGTCTATTTAAAGACTGTGCAAGTTTAATGTTTTGATCCATCATATCTGTTTTAGATAATTTTTCTTTGAAAGAAACTTTATCTCCGATTTGCACTTGATAAGAAGCGATATCTACTTTATGACCATTCACTAAAACATGGCCATGTCCGATAAAGTTTCTTGACTGTGCTCTAGAAGATGCAAATCCCATTCTGTAAAGAACGTTATCTAATCTTCTTTCTAAGAGTTGTAATAAAGTTTCGCCTGTAATTCCTTCTAAATGACTCGCTTTTTCATAATAGTCACGGAATTGCTTTTCTAAAACGCCATAAATTCTCTTTACTTTTTGCTTTTCACGAAGCTGTGTAGAATACTCTGAAATCTTTCCTTTCTTTTTAGGAGGAGGTCCCGGAGGATTCTTTCTATCTTCAAAACTACATTTATCTTTATTTAAACATCTAGAGCCTTTTAAAAAAAGCTTTAGCCCTTCTCTTCTACAAAGTTTACAAACTGGTCCTGTATATCTTGCCATTTAAAATATCCTTATCAAACTCTTCTTCTTTTACGAGGTCTACAACCGTTATGTGGAAGCGGTGTAATATCTTTAATAATTTTGATAGCGAGACCTTTTGATGCTAAAGATCGAATTGCAGACTCACGACCAATTCCTGGTCCAGATACTAATACATCTACTTCTTTTAAGCCAGCAGCATCAATTGCTTTGTCTGCTGCGTTTCCAGCTGCGATTTGAGCAGCATATGGAGTAGATTTCTTTGAGCCTCTGAAGCTCATCAGCCCTGAAGAAGACCAAGCTAAAACGTTACCAGCCATATCGGTGATAGTAACGATAGTATTGTTGAAAGATGCTTGAATATAAACTTTCCCTTTAGGAACGTTTTTCTTTTCTTTCTTCTTTACTTTCTTAACTTTCTTTTCCTTCTTATCTTTTTTGTCCTTACTGTCTTTAACTTCTTTTTCCATAAAAATTATTCCGAGTTATCCCCACTATTATTTAGTTACTTTTTTCTTGTTCGCAACGGTTTTCTTACCGCCCTTACGAGTTCTTGCATTGGTCTTTGTTCTTTGTCCGCGAACAGGAAGCCCCTTTCTATGACGCAATCCACGATAACAACCAATATCCATCAGTCGTTTTATGTTTAAGTTAATATCAGATCTTAGATCCCCTTCAACTAGGTATCCATCTTCTTCAATTACTCTACGAATTGCATTTTCTTGGTCATCGTTTAAGTCTTTTACTTGCACATCTTCACTGATTTTTGCTTTTGCTAAAATCTTTCTAGAAGAAGAACGACCTATACCATAGACATATGTTAGTCCAACTACAATTCTCTTATCTTTAGGAATATCAATCCCAGCAAATCTTGCCATTTTTTATCTCTGCCTCTGTTTGTGTTTTGGGTTTGTGCATATTACACGGATCACATTTTTTCTGCGAATAATCTTGCAATGTTCACAAATTTTTTTTACTGATGTTCTTACTTTCATAAATTTCCTACTTTTTTCTATATGTTATTCTACCTTTTGTTAAATCATAAGGGGAAAGCTCTACAGTCACCTTATCTCCAGGTAGAATTCTAATATAATGCATTCTCATTTTTCCTGAAATATGAGCCAATATTTTATGCCCGTTTTCAAGTTCTACCCGAAACATAGCATTCGGAAGAGGCTCCATCACAGTTCCATCTACAGTTATTGCTTCTTCTTTTGGCAATTTAACTCAATTCCTTCTTAATAAGCTGCGTAATTTCATCTAACTTACCAGATCCATTGATTTCTTTTAGGAGTTTGTGATTCCTATAATAATCTAATAATGGAAATGTTTTGTTATTGTAATTCGTCAGTCGATTTTTAATCGTCTCTTCGTTATCATCTGCACGCCCTTCAATCTTTGCGCGCTCTAATAAACGAGCCAATAACTCTGAATCCGGAACAGCCAAGTTCACAACTGCATCAAGAGCAATTCCTAAGTCTTTTAGTAAAACATCCAAAGCCTTTGCTTGCTCGATCGTTCTCGGAAAACCATCTAATAAAAAACCATGTTTACAATCGGCGTCTTTTAATCTATCTTTTATAATTTGGATTACAACTTCATCTGGAACTAAATCTCCAGCATCCATGAATTTTTTTGCACGGAGTCCTGCTTCTGTAGAATTTTTGATAGACTCTCTTAGAATATCCCCAGTTGAAATTTGTGGGATATTATATTCCTTACAAATAATCTTCGCTTGTGTTCCTTTTCCCGCTCCGGGAGGTCCCATAAATATCAACCGTTTCATAGTCTTCTACCTTTTAACCTTAGATTTTTTCATAAATCCATCGTAGTTTCTCATCAGTAACTGAGCTTCTACTTGCTTGAGTGTTTCTAAAGTAACACCCACCATGATAAGGAGAGAGGTTCCACCGAATGTATATACAAGTGCACCACCACCCGTATTATTTCCTAAGTCTAGGAAACGAATAATAATGTATGGAGACAATGCTAACATAGCCAGAAAAATAGATCCAGGCAATGTTATTCTATTTAACACTTTCTCGATGTATACTTTCGTATCAGTTCCTGGACGAATCCCTGGAACAAATCCACCATATTTCTTTAAATTCTCAGCAAGTTCTTGTGGATTGAATTGAATTGCTGTATAAAAGTATGCAAAGAAAATAATCAGTCCAGTGTAGCAAAAGTAATAAAACAGAGATCTATACCAAATGGTTGAAAATGGATTAAAGAAATCTAGTAATACTGCCCAACCTGCCCACTGTCCACCGTTCGAGGATAACCACTGAACGATTGTCTGTGGAAATAATATCAAGCTGGAAGCAAAGATAATTGGCATAACGTTTGCCCCATTCACTTTAAAAGGAATGCTTTGGCTCTTAGCTTGCACCATTCTTCTACCTACCATTTGCTTTCCATACTGCAGAGGAACCTTTCTAGTTCCTTGTGTAAGGTAAATAGTAAAGTAGATAAGGAATATAAAGATAATAAATAAAATCAAGATTGGAAGCGGATCTGCTTTATCTGTTGTAAAGAGTTGCAAGAAAGCTTCTGGCATACGTCCGATAATCCCTGCAAAGATAATGAGGGAAATACCATTTCCAATTCCTCTTTCAGTGATTTGCTCACCCATCCACATAAGTAAAATAGTTCCAGTTGTGATAGTCAAAATCCCCAGCGGAACAAAGAAACTTTGCACGTATGGGTTGATTAAACCAGGATATTTAGCAGGCGATAGACCTTGACCAGTAGACCAGCCTTTTGCCATGTATATAACTGCTAAACTTTGCACAATACAGAGAATGATAGTGCCAAATTTTGTGTATTGATTGATTTTCTTTCTTCCCTCTTCACCCTCTTTTTGCAATTTTTGAAGTTGTGGAATTAAAACCATAACCAATTGCATGATGATAGAAGAAGAGATATATGGCATGATACCTAACGCAAAAATAGAAAATTTGAGTAAGGCACCGCCCGCAAATAAGTCAACCATTCCAAGTAGACCACCTGTAGAATCAGAAGTGATCCCAGAAACGACCAGACCATTGATGCCTGGAATCGTAACATGAGTTCCCATTCTAAAAAGTAGAAGCATAAAGACCGTAAATAGAATTTTAGATCTTAGCTCTGGAATTTTAAATATGTTTGTGATTACGTTCAACATATATTATTTTTCTGCTGGTTTAGCAACCACTCTTGCATTGAAACTTCCACCGGACTTTTGGATTTTTTCCAAAGCAGATTTAGAACATGCATCCGCTGTGATAGCAACTGCACCTTTTAAATCACCTGTTCCGAGAACTTTAATCAATCCAGCTGCATCTTTGATTAAGCCCTTTTCAGCTAAAATCTCAGGAGTCACAGTTCCAGATAAATTGTATCGAGTTAAATCACCTAAATTTACAGGCTGATAGATAACATGAAAAATATTTCTAAATCCTCTTTTTGGAATTCTTCTATGAAGTGGCATTTGACCACCTTCGAATCCTCTTCTCATGCTAGATGCTCTAGCTTTTTGTCCTTTTTGACCACGAGTAGAGGTTTTTCCCATTCCGGAACCAGGACCTTGCCCGATTCTCTTTCTTTCTTTTTTAGCACCTTTTGGCACTGGAATTAAGTTAGAAGAATCTGCAGCTTTTTTGTTCTTTTTTCTGTCTGCTCCGAAAGCAGCAGAAGGTTGAATACGATTGCTAGTTTTTCTCTTAGACATATATTAAGCCTTTTCTACATTCACTAAATATTTTACGGAATCTACCATTCCTAAAATCTCTGGAGTTTTGTTATGAACTCTAGAACTACCGATTTTTCTAAGCCCCAATGCTTTTAAGGTTTTTCGGTGTGCAGGAATTCTACCGATAGCGCTTTTAATTTGGGTAACTTTGATTTTATCCATTATATTTCTCCCTGTCCAAACAACTTCTTAAGAGGGATACCACGTTTCTTAGCAGCGATTACAGGAGTTTCTAATTTCTTCAAGGCTTCGTAAGTTGCCTTAACGATATTCAAAGGATTTCCAGATCCATACGATTTAGAAAGAATATCTTGCACTCCTGCTTTTTCAACTACAGAACGAACAGACTCCCCAGCGATGATACCAGTTCCAGGTGAAGAAGGTTTTAAATACACTCTTGCAGACTTAAATTTACCAACTACTTCGTGTGGAATTGTATGACCAATTACATTGATCTTAATTAAGTTCTTTTTTGCAGATTCGATAGATTTACGAATTGCATCTGGAACCTCATTTGCTTTTCCAAATCCAATACCAATTCTATTTTTAGAATCGCCTACAACAGTAAGAGCATTGAAGGAAAATCTACGTCCACCTTTCACAACTTTTGCTACTCGGTCGATCTTTACGACCTTTTCGCTGAATTCTTTTACTTCTTCATCCATAAATGCCATTTAAAACTCCAATCCTTCTTTTCTTGCTGACTCTGCAAAAGCTGCTAAATTTCCATGGTAGATGATACCAGATCTATCCAACATTACTTTTGTAACACCTTTGCTCTTTGCTCTTTCTGCAATCATTCTTCCGAGTTCGGTTGCTGATTGCTTATTTTTTTTGGAATAACCCTTGATCGGGAAGGTTTTCTCGGATGTAACCGCGTAAGCGATTGTGCTACCTACTTTATCATCAATCACTTGTGCAATTAGGTATCGATTCGTTTTATTAAAAACTAATCTTGGACGATCTCCATTTGTTTTTAATTTAAAACGAGCTCTCTCGATTCTTCTTTCTTGACCAGGTCTGTGCTTTTGTTTGTTAATCATTATTTCTTACCAGTCTTTCCAGCTTTACGCTTAATATACTCATTCGCATACTTAATTCCTTTCCCTTTATAAGGTTCTGGTTCTTTTAATCCGCGAATATTTGCAGCAACTTGTCCTACTAACTGACGATCCACACCGGAAATCTTGATTTTTAATTGATCTGCAACATCAATTTTGATTCCAGGTGGTTCAGGGAAGATTACTTCATGAGAAAAGCCTAGATTCATAACTAGATTAGAACCTTTCTTTTGAGCTCTAAATCCAACCCCAAATATTTCTAAATTTTTCTCCCAACCAGTTGTAACACCTTTAACACAATTATTAAAAAGGGCTCTTACTAAACCATGCAAAGCAATTGTTTGCTTTTCTTCGTTTGCACGAGTAAACTTTACAACATTTCCCTCAACGCTCATTGAAATACCTTTATACAATGGTGTAGAAAGTGTCCCAAGTGGACCTTTGATTTCAATTTTATCCCCCGCTTGTTTCACTTCTGTTTTCGCTGGGAGAGTTATGATACTTTTACCTACTCTAGACATAAATTTTAGATCTCTGAAGAGTTATTAAGAAACTCTACAAATAACCTCTCCTCCAATTTTAAGTTTCATTGCCTTCTTATTTGTCATGATACCTTTTGAAGTCGAAAGTATATCAATACCAAGATTGCTTTTAACAGGTTTTACATCTTCTGATTTGATATAAACCCGTCTACCTGGTTTAGAAACTCTTTCGATTTCTCTAATTACAGGTCTTCTTGTATCATCATATTTCAATGTGATTGTATATTCCGGAACATTATTTGCTTTGGATTCTTGAAAATCTGCAATAAATCCCTCATCTTTCATGATAGCGAGGATGGAATTTTTTAATTTGCTTCCAGCAACTTTGCAAGTTGGGTGCTTTGCACTTCCTGCATTTCTGATTCTAGTAAGCATGTCTGCGATTGGATCTGATAAACTCATATATTAACTTTCCTTCTTTCTACCAAGATGATTTTGTAACACCTGGAATTTGAGCAGTGCTTGCTAGTTCACGAAAGCAAATTCTACACATTCCAAATCTTCTCATATAAGCACGAGGTCTGCCGCAAAGAGGACAACGATTATAAGTTCTTACTTTAAACTTTGGCTTTTTGTTTTGCCGAGCAACGATAGATGTTTTAGCCATAAATCTCTTTTATTCTCCTACTTTTTTCTATAAGGCATTCCGAAGCCAGCAAGCAATTCATATGCTTCTTCGTCGGACTTTGTGCTTGTAACAACAGTAATATTCATACCATGCACACTATGAACCTTATCAAACTGAATCTCTGGAAAGATAATTTGCTCTTTAATACTCAGGTTATAGTTGCCTCGACCGTCAAAACCTTTTGGATTGACGCCTTTGAAATCCCGAACCCTCGGTAAAGCCACATTTATAAACCTATCTAGAAATTCAAACATTTTTTCACCACGAAGAGTTAACATACAACCTATATTCATGTTTTCTCTTAGTTTAAAACCTGCGATAGACTTCTTAGCTATTGTCTTAACTGCTTTTTGTCCAGTAATAGCTGCAAGTGTATCCAGTGCAGATTCTAACATTTTTGGGTTGGAATGACCTTCACCCATTCCAACATTTAATACAATTTTTTCAAGCTTAGGAACCTGAGAAACTGACTTAAAGTTAAACTTTTTCATCAGTGCAGGCTTAATTTCTTGGTTATATTTTTTCTTTAATCTTGATTGTTCCATGATTAACCTTTTGCTCTAAGAGTTCTTTCTTTCGAACCATTCTTTACTTCAAAACCAACTCGAGCTCCCTTCTTCTTTTTGGAGTCATAGAGCATTACATTAGAAATATGAATTGAATTTTCTATTTCAATAATGCCTCCTTGCGGATTTTCCTGTGTTGGTCGAACGTATTTTTTTCTCTTATTGATACCACTTACAAAAACTCTATCCTTTCTTTTATCAAAGGATAAAACTTTTCCTTTTTTACCTTTATCTGCACCAGCAATACAGATGACTTCATCATCTTTTTTTAGTTTAATTTTCTTAAACTTAGTAGGTTCTGAACCTCTATAAGGTAATTTGGTTGCCATATTATAATACCTCCGGTGCTAAAGAGATAATCTTCATAAATTTCTTATCTCTGAGCTCACGTGCAACTGGTCCAAAGATACGAGTTCCTTTTGGATTGCCTTTATCGTCGATGATTGCTACTGCATTGTCATCAAAACGAATATAACTTCCATCTGGTCTTCTGATCTCTTTTCTGGTTCTTACAACAACAGCTCTTTGAACTGCTTTTGCATGCACTTTCTTTCCGATTGAATCCCTTAAACCATAAGCTGGTTGAGAATCTTTAACTGCTACAATGATTTCATCCCCAATAGTTGCATAACGTTTCTTGGATCCGCCTAGAACCTTAACGCATTGAACTCTTTTCACTCCAGAGTTGTCTGCTACCTGTAAAAAAGTTTGCATTTGAATCATTTTATTTCGCTCTCTCTACAATTTTTAAAAGTTTGTGTCTTTTTTCTCTGGATAATGGTCTTGTTTCCATTGCTAGAATAACATCGCCTTCTTTGCATTCGCCTTGTTCATCATGAACTTTAATACGAGATGTTTTGCGAGTAATCTTTTTAAACATTGGGTGATTTTGTCTCACCTCAACTTCCATTACAATCGTTTTAGCCATTTTAGTGCTAACTACTTTGCCTTGAATTGTTTTGCGCTTTTTTACTTCTACTTTAGTTTCCATAAATACAATCCTTATTTCTTCTTAGCAGCTGCTTTTGCTGCTTCGATCTCTCTTTCTCTTTGTTCAGTCAGAAGTCTCGCAACTTTTTTTCTTAGGTTTCGTATGATCATTGGGTTTTCCAATGAACGAGCAACCACGTATTGAAATCTTTGTGTTCTCAATTCTTTTCTTGCATCAGCAAGTTGTGTTTTGATTTCTGCATCTTTTAGGTCTTTCAATTTCAGCTTCATATTAAATTCCTCTTAACGAATTCTGTGTGGATTGGAAGTTTGTAAGAAGCAAGTGTAAGAGCTTTTTTTGCTGATGCTTCATCAATACCACTCATTTCAAATAATACTCTTCCTGGTCGAACTTCAGACACCCAGAATTCTGGATTTCCTTTTCCTTTACCCATTCTAGTTTCCGCTGGCTTTTTAGTTACTGGAACATGTGGAAATATACGAATCCATAATTTTCCACCTCTTTTCACTCTTCTGTTGATAGAAACCCTAGCAGCTTCAATTTGTCTTGCAGTGATTCTACCGGAGCTAACAGCCATTAAACCGTATTCTCCAAAGGATACTTTATTAGCAACTTCGTCTTTGCCTTTAAGTCTTCCTATGTGCCATTTTCTATATTTTACTCTTTTAGGTGCTAACATTTTTGTTACCAGATCCTATTAATTAGTTCTGCGCTTTACCGCATATTTATCTTCTACTTCATCGTTAGATGTAGAGATATGATCTCCAGAATAAGTCCAAACTTTAATACCAATTTGTCCAAAAGTTGTTAAAGCTTCTTTTGTTCCTAAGTCTATCTTTGCTCTTAAAGTGTGAAGTGGGATACGTCCATCTTTGTAGCTTTCTGTTCTTGCCATATCAGCTCCATTTAAACGTCCAGAGATAGAAATTTTAATTCCTTCTACTCCCCCTCTCATAGCTCTTCTGAGTTCTGCTTTCATTACTCTTCTGAAAGGCATACGTTGCTCAATTTGAGTAGCAATGGTTTCCGCAATCGCTTGCGCTACTGTCTCAGGTTTTTTCACTTCAATAATATTGATATTGATTGGCTTATCGGACATTGGCTTCAATAATGATTTTACATTTTCAATGTTTTGGCCTTTTTGTCCGATCACAACTCCTGGCTTAGCTGTATGAAGATTCACATTGATTTTTTCTGGGAATCTTTCGATTACAACTTTTACAAGAGAAGAGTTTTTAAATTTGTTTTGCAAAAACTCTCTGATTTTAATATCTTCATGAAGATTTTTTGTGTATTCTTCTTTTGCAAACCAGATAGAATCCCAAGTTCTTGTAATTCCGACTCTTAAACCGATTGGATTAACTTTTTGTCCCATTCAATATCTTCCTATTAATTTGATAATACTACTGTGATGTGGCTCAGTCTCTTTCTGATTCGAGCAGCACGTCCTCTTGCTCTTGCTTTAAATCTCTTCATGATAGGTCCATCTTCTACATAGATTTTTTTGATGTAGACTTGCGAAAGATCTATCTTTGGATCAGCAACCATTGCATTAGCCGCAGCAGAATTCACAACGTTTAAGATTTCATCAGCGACTCTTTTTTGGGTAAATTTTAAAATATCTACAGCTTCTGTGTAGTCATAGCCTCTTACTTCATTCGCTACGAGTCTTGCTTTTCTTGCAGAAACTCTTACATATTTTGCTACAGCTTTAGATTCCATTTGAGACTCCTATTTTTTAACCTTCTTGTCTGAACCAGAATGACCACGGAATGTTCTGGTAGGTGCAAATTCCCCTAACTTATGTCCGACCATATTGTCGTTGATATATACAGGGATAAATTTGTTTCCATTGTGAATCATCACAGTATGTCCAATCATATCAGGAAATATTGTGCTTCTTCTTGACCAAGTTTTGAAAGGTTTTTTATTTCCTTCCGAATTCATTTTTGTAATTTTGCGCATTAAGTGGTCATCGATAAAAGGACCTTTTTTAAGACTTCTAGACATAAATTAGTTTCCTCTATTCCTATTTCTTTTTCTGCCTTGGACGATAAATTTATCGCTTGGTCTTGCTTTTCTTCTTGTTTTATAACCTTTAGTAGGTTGTCCCCAAGGGCTCACAGGATGTCTACCTCCGGAAGTTTTACCTTCCCCACCACCATGTGGGTGATCTACTGGGTTCATTACAACCCCTCTCACCTTAGGTCTTCTACCTAACCATCTAGATCTACCTGCTTTTCCGATCGAAACTAAATTGTGGTCTTTATTTCCTACGATTCCAATTGTTGCATAGCATTCTTTTCTAACTTTGCGAACTTCAGAAGAAGGTAACTTGAGAGTTACATAATCTCCATCTTTCGCCGATACGGTTGCAAAAGATCCAGCTGTTCTTGCCATTTGTCCGCCTTTTCCGCGGTGTAGCTCGATATTGTGAACGTCAGTTCCAGGAGGAATCTTTTCAAGTGGAAGAGAATTTCCAACTTTGATTTCTGCAGATTCGCCTGCTACTAAAACATCACCTACTTTCAAACCTTCTGGAGCAATGATATAAGAGAATTCTCCATCTTTATAAGAAAGAAGTGCAATAAAAGAAGTTCTGTATGGATCATATTCAATTGTTTTTACAACTGCAGGGATTCCATATTTATTTCTTCTAAAGTCGATGATTCTATATTTACGTTTTACTCTCCCACCTTTGCGTCTAACGGAGATTTTACCACCATCTCCTCTACCAGCATTGTATTTAACGGTTGTAGTAAGAGGTTTATGTGGTCTCTCTTCTGTTATTTCAGCAAAGTCTAAAACTGACTTATAGCGAGTTGCCGCTGTGACAGGTTTAAATTTTCTAATACCCATAATTATACTCCCTTACCAAACTCTAGGTTTGCCCCGTTGTCAAAAGTAACGACTGCTTTTTTCCAATGTGGTCTTCTAGCTGGAAAATTTCTGAATTTTTTCATTTTTCCATGATACATGATTACGTTAACAGAACTAGGTGTTACTTGAAATATTTTTTTGATCGCTTCTTTGATCATTACTTTGTTGGCATCTGGATGAACTTTAAAAGTGTATTTTACAGTTCTTTTTCCGATATCCTTTCCAATCTCTTGCGCAGATTGAGATTTTTCAGTGATGATAGGAGCAATGATTATACTATCTATATTCATTTACTTACATCCTTATACTGGCTTACGATTTCTTTGAGAGCACTTTCTGTAATAATCAATTGATTATTATAGAGGATATCTCTACATACTATTCTCTTTGCATTTACATATTTAAGAGTTGGAATATTTTTTGTGGATGCTTTTAGGAATTTATCTTCGCCAGAAACTACCAGGCTAAATGCCCCATTTGTAACACCCATTGTCTTGAAGATATTGAAAATTTCTTTTGTGCTATATTTAGTCATAGCAATATCTTCTAAAATATTGATTTTACTTTCGGAAGCTTTTTTATTGAGAATTGAAACTACTGCCACTCTCTTAACGTTACGAGATAGAGGGATAGAATAATCTCTTGGTTTTGGTCCATGAACAGTACCGCCCCCTACCCAATGAGGAGCTCTAGAAGAACCTTGTCTTGCACGACCAGTTCCTTTTTGTGACCAAGGCTTTTTACCGCCCCCTCTCACTTCTCCTCTATCTTTAGTTGCATGATTTCCGGATCTTAGATTTGCATTCTC
Source organism: Leptospiraceae bacterium (assembly GCA_035345875.1). GTDB lineage: Bacteria > Spirochaetota > Leptospiria > Leptospirales > Leptospiraceae > UBA2033. The sequence goes on from DAORDH010000052.1 coordinate 20,921, forward strand.
TGCTTTGATAGCATCATAGATGGCACCGCTACTAACTTTGCTAGTAAAGATTTCACCTGGTAATTCTACTTCTGCAAGAGATTGTCCGGTTTTTGAATATTTCCTGGCTTTCATATAAATCCCTTTTTCCTTTTACAACTTTTCAATCGTAATGATCGATTTTTCAGGACCTGGAACAGAACCGGATACTAATAGTATGTTCTTATCCTCATAAACCTTCACTACTCTTAAATTTTTGATAGAAGTTTTGATGCTTCCAGTTCTACCTGGGAGCTTTACTCCTTTAAATACTCTAGAAGGTGTAGAGTTCGCACCCATAGAACCAGGATGACGATGGAATCTAGATCCATGCGCAGCAGGTCCACCGGAGTGACCGTGTCTTTTTACCACACCCTGATATCCTTTCCCTTTGCTGATGCCAGTTACCTTTACTCGATCATTGTCTTTAAAGATATCTGCGATTTTGATTTCAGAACCAGCAGCGGGAGCATCTCCAGTAAGAGCAAATTCTTTTAAATATCTCTTAGGAGCGATGTTGTTTTTGGCAAGGTGAGTTACTTCTGCTTTAGAAAGCTGAGTTTCTCTTGCATTGCCAAAGGCTAACTGAACTGCCGAGTATCCATCTGATTCTACAGTTTTTACCTGTGAAACAAAACATGGACCCACCTCAATCACAGTCACGGGAATCATGTTCCCATTGTCTGCATATATATGCGACATGCCTAATTTTTTACCAATTAAACCCTTAGTCATAATTATTCCTTAAGACTTAATATCTACCGAGACACCTGCAGGGAGTTGAAGTTTCATTAATGCTTCTACTGTATCTTCATTTGTGTTTAAGATATCAATCAGTCTTTTATGTGTTCTCATTTCAAATTGCTCACGTGATTTTTTGTTCACGTGAGGTGATCTTAATATTGTAAACTTCTCAACCTTTGTTGGAAGTGGAATAGGACCTGAAACAGTTGCGCCTGTTCTTTTTGCAGTCGCAACGATTTCATATGTAGACTGATCCACTAATTTATGATCAAACGCTCTAAGTTTAACTCTAATTCTTTGTCCAGTCATACTCTTACTCAATGATCTCAGCTACAACGCCTGAGCCTATAGTCTTTCCACCTTCACGGATAGCAAAGTTTAATCCTTTGTCCATTGCGATTGGGTGAATCAATTCGATAGTCACAGATACGTTGTCTCCTGGCATAACCATTTCCATTCCTGCCGGTAAAACACAAACCCCTGTAATGTCTGTGGTTCTGAAATAGAACTGAGGACGATAGTTGTTAAAGAATGGTTTATGACGACCACCTTCATCTTTGGTTAATACGTAAACCTCAGCAGTAAACTTTTTGTGAGGAGTAATTGTTCCAGGTTTAGCAAGAACTTGTCCTCTTTCGATTTCTTCTTTTTTAGTTCCACGGAGCAGTGCACCGATGTTATCCCCTGCTTCTGCTTGATCGAGTAATTTACGGAACATCTCAATACCAGTAACAACTGTTTTAGCAGTGTCTTTGATACCAACGATTTCTACTTCTTCGTTGATTTTGAGAACTCCAGTTTCAACTCTACCAGTTGCAACAGTTCCACGACCAGTAATAGAGAATACGTCTTCTACTGGCATTAAGAATGGTTTGTCAGTAACACGTTTTGGATTTGGAACGTATGTATCAAGAGCTTCCATTAATTTAAGAACAGCTTTTGTTCCGAGTTCAGAATCTTCACCTTCAAGTGCTTTTAAAGCAGAACCATGGATGATTGGGATCGGACCTTGTCCTTCTTTAGGGAAGTTGTATTTTTTCAAAAGGTCACGAATTTCTTCTTCAACCATTTCAATCATCTCAGCTCTTTCATCGTCTTTTAACTGATCTGCTTTGTTTAAGAAAACAACGATGTAAGGAACGCCTACTTGACGAGCGAGAAGAATATGCTCTTTTGTTTGTGGCATTGCACCGTCAGTTGCAGACACAACTAAAATCGCAGCGTCCATTTGCGCAGCACCGGTAATCATGTTCTTAACATAATCCGCGTGACCTGGACAATCAACATGTGCATAGTGACGATTTACTGTTTCATATTCCTGGTGAGAAGTAGCAATTGTAATACCTCTTTCTCTTTCTTCAGGTGCGTTATCAATCTCGTCATATTTAACAGCTTTGTTCTTTCCACCGATCACTTTAGCAAGTGTAGATGTAATTGCCGCTGTAAGGGTAGTTTTACCGTGGTCAACGTGACCGATTGTTCCAACGTTTAAGTGTGGTTTGCTTCTATCAAATTTTTCCTTAGCCATCTCTAAATAAACTCCTAAAAATATTTCTCAAAAAATTATAACATTCAAAATTCGAAATGTGACAACGAGGTGAATATAGTTTTTTGAGACAAAAAACCTTTTCCTTTTGTCATATTTCTTAAAGCACTTGTGAAGCCAAGCATGTTTTCTGCAGCAGCTTCACAAATCAGTAAAGATTTATTGCCATGGACAATATCTGTCTTTACTATTTTAGCATTTCTCTTACCGAGAACGGCTAAAACTGAACCGTAATACGATTCAGGAATGACAACTTCAAATTGACACAATGGACCAATTTGGATTGTGCATTCTGGTAAGTAAGACTTAATACCACTAATGATGGCCACCTTAAGTAGGTTGGACGTAAAGTCGTTTACAACTTCTGGTCTCTCAAAAGAGAGAACCCTTAGGTTTACTCCAAGAACTGGAAAACCTCGACTTCCATTAGATAATACTTCGTAAAACGCCGATTCTACAGAGGACTTATAATCCTCCTCAAGTTCACATTCCCAAAGGACAGAACTTGAAAAATCAGGACTTTTCTCAAGGGAACTAATTAGAGTCCCACTCTTCAACTTTTGATTAAAAGCAGAGTGTTCGAAAATTACCGTTATTGCCATGTTTTTAAATTTTTCATATCTGGCAACTTTTAAATTCCCAAAAGTAAAAATTTCTGAAATAAATTCTTTTAATCTTTGAATCGCAACATCTAAATGCAACTCCCCTGCTCCCCTCAGCTCAAATTGACCGGTATCCGCTTTCTCTTTGAAACTAAGCCCGGAATCTTCCCAAACCAATTTTTCTAAGCCTGAACGAAGAGTTTCTTTTTCTTCAGACTTATTCGGTTCCAACAGAAGGACATACTCGTTGTTATGCGATGAAACTACATTTGCCTCTTCTTTTTTTTCGAGAAATAATGACCCCGTTGATACATGAGAAGTTTCAGAAATAGTTGCGGCAAATATGGAATAGCCGTCCATAATATCTAATTTTGTGATTTCATTGGGAGTGATTTCATAAAAAGATTCTAACTTAAAACTTTTTTCTTTGGAAAAATAAATATCTCCAATTCGCATCGGCTCATAGGCTTTGATAAAATAAATTTTTCCTAAATCCGGATGCAATTCCCGCTTAAATAAAACACCTCTACAATCTAAATCTTGCGAATGACGTCTATGAAAATCAGTTTCACAAATAAAATCAAGAAGTTCTTTTACACTAGCTCCATGGCTTGCACTTCCAGCAAAAAGCGGAGTGAGTTTCGATTCTTTAAATCCTGAATAAAGACCTTCGAGTAAAACTTTTTTAGAAGGTTTCTTAAAATACTTTTCTACAAGAGAATCATTCCATTCAATAAAGGAAAGTTCAATATCCTCTTGGATTTCTTTTTTTAAAAAAGTATATTCAATCTGATTTGTAAATCCATCTGTAATGGTAAAAAGTGGATTTAGTTTACGTGGCAAAGATTCATTTAATTCTAAAATAAAATTTTTTAAATTCTCTGCCTTATCAATTTTATTGATAAAAATAATGAGAGGAATTCCAAGCTCTGTAATTTCTTCTAAAAGCATTTCTGTTTGAGAGCGAATGCCTGTCGTAATATCCAAAAGTAAAACAGCTATATCGACAGCCAAAAGAGAATTTCGAACTTGTGCATAAAAATCCAAATGTCCGGGTGTATCAATTAGATTGATCGAATACTTTTTATTTTTGTATTTATAACGAATCTGTATGGTAGTTGCTACAATCGAAATTCCACGCTCAATCTCTTCTCGCATTCGATCACTTTCTGTTGTTCCTTCCAGCACTGAACCAGGACTATAGATCTCTCCTGCTTCAAATAAAATTCGCTCAGTCAGTGTCGTCTTTCCAGAATCGACATGAGCAAAGATTCCTATATTTCGAATATTGCGTTGCATGGTAGTTCAATGTCATTTTTATACAATAGGTTTTTAGGAAAAGTAGGAATGAGAGAGAGGTTTTAAATCGCTTGAGGAGTAATACAAATACCGTAATTTATTTTTGAGGTCTATAAAATAAGAGCTATAGAGAGAATTGTGGATATAACAGAAACGAGAATGGTTACATTAGAGTTGCCACCCGAAATTAAACCGGGAAGGCACAAATTGGTGATTGTAATCTACGAAGAGCCATTGGATTCAGAAGAAATTCTTTCACCAGAAACAGATAGCTTCTATAAAGAAGAAATAGACTCTCGTCTTTTAAGAATGCAAAAGGAACCACATCCAGGTTATACTTGGGAAGAATCTATCCAAATTTTGGAGAACCGATTTGGAAAAAAAATTAAGACTTGAATCAGAAGCTGTTGAGGATTTAGCACAAAATTATGAATACTATGAAAGTAGAAAAGAAGGCTTAGGAGAAGAATTTTTAAATGACGATAGGCAAAAGATAAACCAAGTAGTTAACGTCAGTTCGATATAACAATAAAAAAATAAAAGATTACCACCGATGAAGACGATTAACACCGATCAATGGAAGGAATAGAATTCAAAATCAAATCAATGCCAATTTATGAAAAATTCTGAGAGCCTAGATGGTATATAGTATTCTCTAGAATTTCAGATCCTGTTAAATGGCAAAGAAAATTGAGATCTGAATGGGAAAAAGCTTCCAGACGCAATTCTATTAGCAACCGTTAAGATCATACAGGCAGATTTATTTACTTACAATATAGAAGATTTCAAGGATATAGATAAAACAATCCATTTATTCAATATCCCTCTTTACAATATTTTTCATTTAGTTTGGTTTTACTTATGAATTTTTTACTTCTTTTATGCGGTTACTCCTCATTTGCCGCATAAAAGTAAAAGCAGTATCTAGATTTCTATTTCTAATAAACGAAATTCTGATCTGATAGAAAATAAAGGATGAATTTCTTTCGAAATCACCGCATTCCCTTCACACCAAAGATATCCTAATCTTAGGGTAAAGTTAAGGTAAACTTCCCTTTGCGAATCAAATAGGGATCTTTACCCTAAGTTTAAGGGATCTTTAAGGGAAGTTTGGTATATGTTTCATGCGAAGAAAACAAACAGTCATTGATTCAAAAGCCTCTTTTTCTACTTGTAAAATTCGAAAGAATCTGAAAATTTATAACAAATGAAAATCATTGGCACAAGAAAAAAAAGAACTCCATTAGAATGTATTCAAGCGCAGAATAAACTTATTTCTGAATTAGAAAAACTACGTCCCTATAAAAAGAAAAAAGGTATAGTTCTAAAATTTAAAACCTATGAGGAATTAATACAATTTGATTTAGAAAGGATAACAAAACTAAATTCACCAATACCGACCATCTAATAAAAAGTTTATTTATTAAGGACTTTCCGTTACAGGATTTTCACTAAAAGACTCATAGAAACTGCATTTTAGAATCAAGTCAACCTCCTGCAGAAGAAACTCCTTCTTTATCAAGGAACCAACTAAAATTGGAACAAAAAAAACGACAAGATTATTTTTAAAAAGTAATATTTTTTACAATACGTTAGTTTTTTCGACTATCTTATTGTATTAATTTTATCAATCACCCGAATGTGTGATTTTTACTACTATCGTTTTGACTAATCATTGTTATACACCTATCGATAGTTCACTAAAGTAGAAAATATTTCTAAAAGAATCTAATTAAAATACTACTGTATCCTTAATTAGTATTTATATGTCCATCGCGTTTATAATATTTACAATTAACTTACATAAATTGCGACTAAGATAATTATAGGAAAAACAATATTAGCCGCATCGAAAATAAATAAAGTAAATACCTACACTTCGTAATCTTTTTGCTCTAGGTCGTAAAAAAAAATCCGTAAGAATCAGACAGTCTGATTCCTACGGCTATCGTTTAATTTGAAACATTGTATGAAAACAGAAGTTACTCCATATTTACCAAATGGGAGGAGTTCTACTTTTATTTTAAAGAGCGAAGGTAGAATCCTAAAAATGAATCCCTAATATTGTAATATCATCTTGTGGTTCACTCTTCCCAATAAATTGACTTAACTCTGAAAGAGATTTTTGCAAAATGTCAGAGATTGGCAAATCGCTATTATTCACAAAAATGTCATGTAATTTTTCTTCCCCAAACATATCCAAATTTCTAAATTCTTCAAAAATTCCATCCGTAAATAAAAATAGTCTATCGTCTTTTTGAAAAGTTCTTTCTATTTGCGTATACTCCGCATTATCCTTAACCCCTAAAAGAGATCCAGTTTTTGGTAAAAGAGTTATGTTTTTACCATTCAATAAAACAGAAGAATGATGACCACCAGAAGCATATGTTAGTTTTTGATTAGGACAATCAATTTCGATTAAAATACAGGTAAAAAAAGTTTTAAGAGATCCATAGAGACGTATATACTGAGTGTTAAATATTTTTAGTATATCAGAAAGATTAGTCTCTAATCTTTTTAGATTATCATAAATTCCTTTAATTGCCATCGTAACAAGAGCGGCCTGCACTCCATGACCAGAAGCATCTGCAATAAAAATTCTATATTTACTATTTGATATTTCATCAAAGCAATATATATCACCGCCAACTTGATTGAGTGGTAGATATTCAGCAACGATAGTAAGGTCTTTACATGTTTGTAAATTGCTGGGCAAAAGACTTCTCTGCATTTTTTTTGCAATCAATAAGTCTTCTTTTAATTTTCCAAATGTTTTACTGATTTCTTCTGTTTTTTGCTCAACAAGCAATTGAAGCTGACTCTTTATTGTAAATAATTCTGTTATATCAGTTCGTATACTTATAAATTCCTCTATTTGGCCATTGATATCTATGATAGGAATGATTGTAGCCTGTGTAACATAACGCTCTCCATCCTTTGCTCGGTTCATGATTATGCCTTTCCAAGTTTTTCCTTTTTTTATTGTTCTCCATAAATCTGCGAATAGTGATTTTGGGGATTCTGGATGACGAACTATATTATGCGGTTTGCCGACTAATTCCTCTCGACTATATTTAGATAGTTTACAGAATTCGTCATTTGCATAGGTAATTTTTCCATACTTATCTGTTTTAGAAAGTATAGTGCTTTGGTCGATTGCGTCTTTATATTGATGAAGTAAATTCTCTAATTCTTCTTTCTTCCCATGACTATTCATCTAGCTTGATTCGTTTCCCAATTGTAAAGATATGCGATAAGTAGAATTCATCTAGTAAATAGATAAAGCTATTTCCAGCTATTCTGATACTGATGCAAAGCCCATCCTAAACAGTTTGACTGTTTAGGATGGGTATATTTTGGGAAACTACTCCTATCAATGCTTACAGTGTATCTTCATTTCTAAATTCAGTCAATCACCCAAAGGGGTGATTTTTTTAGGATTTGGTTCAATGCCTCTATTGCTCCAAACTCTCTATAAACATCAGATGCTATAGTTGATCGGTTGCGGTGGCATTAATGGAACGAGAGCCAAAAAGATTTTACGGATTATGGAAAAATAAAAAATTAAATGTATCAGAATTCAAGAAAAGTCTTTGGATAAGATAGTCTGCGATACTAATATTTTATCTGAATATCAAACAGATATTCTTTCTCGAACAAACTCTATCTGCATTTATGATGATATAACTAAGAAGAGTTTTCTTAATATTTACTTCTTTTTCTGAATAGATCAATATATCTGTTTGTATTCCTTTTTTAATTAGAAATCTTCGTTATTTGTTTTTAAAACATTTTGGTATAATTTTTCACTCAGCCAGAAATTTCCCTTATTTATAATTTCTGTAAGGATGGGCTTGACTTCATGGATAATTTTTTTCTGCTTTGCCAATGTTAAACAGCCAACCGTTCCTATAATCTTCAATTTGTGATATTCTGCAATTCTTCTTCCTTCCATTTCATCTAGCAGTAAAATCTTTGCATGATTTTCTATAGCGAGGGCAATTGATTCAGATTCTCCCAAGTGTAAATCTATATTTAGTAAACCAGATATTCTATCATCTTTAAGATTTAACACTACTATATTCGGATTTTC
>DAORDH010000053.1:0-28725 GCA_035345875.1 Leptospiraceae bacterium
AGGTGCTTTCGGTGGAGTGCTTCCTGCTTCTGTTTTTCTTGCATTTGCTTCCACTACAGCAATTTTGGATTCAATTTTGGAAACAATATCCACTTCTTTTCTTTTTTCAGCCATTTCTGCTTCTGTCATAGGAGCTTTCATTTCAGCTGGAATATAAAAGTTTTTTGGATATTTGTTTGCAAATGCAGACCATTCTTCTCTAACTCTTTCTTTCTTCTTAGCAGAGTTATCTTGTTTTGCTAAATGTGGCCAAAGTTTTTCTGCTTCTGCCTCTAAAGATGGATTCTCAGTAGAAGGACTTGGAGCATCTGAAAAATTAGAAAACCCGCTTGATGAGGAAACGTTATCTGAGTCAGATACGTTATTGGTTTGAGCTGTTTTCTTTTTTCCAGTAGTTGGCTTAAATAAAACAACGATTGCGAGAATTGCTAGTGCAATCCCACCTATTATAAGAAATTTTTTATTCATAAATTACTCCTTGTGGTAAATATGTATTAACCTCTAATTTTATGCAAATATGCCTATGAGCCAAGAGATTGCTTGACCAAAAATATTATTGGTTAAGAAATTCTTTAGATCAACTGGGTTTCTATTCAATTCATCATAATACCAAGCATTGTATTCAGAAACTTGAGGAATGGATATTCCATACTTTGAATTGATCGCTTTGATTAGTTCGTTTGCCATAACAGCATGACCATACATATTTGGATGCACTCCATCTAGTCCAAACAAACCAGGTTGATTTGGAAGAGGCCAATTTGCTTTTGCTGAACCAGGGCTGTATCCACTTGGGCTTTTGATTGGCCGTCCATTTTCTTTGATATCATCAAATAAAACTTTTGCATCAGCTAAAGCAAAACCCATAGAGGTAGCTTGTGTTTTTACTTCGTTGTTTAATTTTGTTAAGAAAGAAGTAATGGTAGCTATTTCTGTTTCATCTAAAACTTGATCTGCACTTGAGACAGAACTTCTGTAAAATGCTTTACGTCCAGAAAAACCTGGTCTGTTTTGTGGATCAGTATATTGTTCTAAATATCCAATTGCAGTAACGTTAGGCACTGTGAATAAGACTCCCCCTTTCAAACTTCCCATTGCTGCTAGTCTTCTCATTGATTCACGAATGTCTTTTTCAAATCTAGGATAATCTAAACATGCTAGGTTTGTTGCAAGAGCCGTGCATAATACGTGGTTAGCCGCAACAGTTCCAAAAAGAAAAGTGGGTTTAACCTTTTCCATAATTTGAATTTGTGTTCCTGAACCTCTTAATCCATATTGGTGGAATTTATCTGGAGTAACACAATCAGGAGCAGTTACCCAGCGGTATGTATACCAATACCAAGTTTCCCAATACCATTCTTTTACCAGTTTGGTTGCTCTAATATCTTCACAACTACCGCTTGTGTAAAGTGCATTGGTGTAATCGGCACCAGTGATTCCTGCATGTGTTGGAAGTGCGACTGTGCTTTCATTTCCACCTATAATAGCACTTGCTAGGCAGATAGGACCGCAATTTAATTTTAAAATATCTTCTAGGTTCGCATAAGGTCCTTTTAAAACGTTATATGAAACACTAGATCCTGCTTGTTTACTCACTAAAACTGGATAAGCCCAGTCTTGTGTTTTCCTTTCGACGGTTACTCCATAGAAGCCTTGGCTTAGGGAGTCACCTATTACTGCTGGTTTTTGAAATAATTGTCCAACTGTCACTTGTGCAGAAAGTGAAAGAGAGCAAAGACTCAAAAATAGGGTGATTAGTTTGCTAGATTTTAGATTCATTCTGATCCTCTTATTTTCATTTTATGGGGGTATTTGCAACTTTGAAAAACTCTCTATAATTTTCCAATTTCAATTTTATTTATGAAAAATAAAAAAATATAATTCCTAATTGTTTTATTAATGGAGCTGGGGGTTTGAACTTATGTTTTCTATACATTGACTAAATAAGTTGAGAATGAATAGAGTAGTAAAGAAATAAGAATTCTTTTCAGTCGATATAAAAAAATTATATGTTGTTCACTAGAATAGATTACTCTAACGTTTCGAGATCGAAGTATTTTAAATTATGTCATTTTGAATTCTTCTTCAACGGAATCCTAGTTCAATAAAATTACTCTTGCTTTTAAAAAATAGTGTGGAAAAACATGTAATTACGGATTAACAGATGGAAATAGCATTTAGAAATAAGGGAGATAATAAGATATTACAATTTTCTGGAAATCTGGATATTTATACCTCACCAATTATTAAGAAACAAGCCCTCGAAAAAATAGAAGAAGAAGAAGTAAAATCTTTTATTTTTGATATGAGTAAGGTAAATTACTTTGATTCTTCTGGAATTGCACTCATTGCAAATCTAAGAAAGAGAATGTTGGAGAGAGAAGGAAAATTTGCTCTTCTTTCTATATCTTATGAAATCAAGTCTGTATTACAATTAGCATCGATGGATCGTTTTTTTACAATCTACGCCACAGAAGAAGAAATTAACTAACTCACCTTGAATCTTGTCCTATTCGGACTTTATAACAGACCAAATAAAATACTTGCTTTATTTTGTTTTTTGTTATTTTATACTCTTCGAGTTTACGAAATGGGATTTGTCAAATCTATCTAAGAAAAAGGATTCAACAATATGCTAGAAATTCCCGGATTTAAAAACCTGCGGAAAGTTTTATGGAAAGATTTAGAAGCGGGTATGATCGTAGTGGGGGGAGTTAAGGTTAACAACGGTTTACCTTTGGAACTAGCACATTTTCCAGCTTTAAATATTACGCTCATTCGGGAACTAACGACAAAATATCACTTTTTACCAAATAGAGAAGTCATTGTTGCTGAGGTGCAAAAAGGGGAAAGCGCTTCTAGAATGTCTATGGGTTTTAGAACCATAGAAAAAAGACTCAAACAATTTAACGATTTTAGAGATGAAATTCAGAGAATTAAAAAAAACTTAATAGAAAATCAGGGACTGATTTTACCGGCTAATACTCTATTAACCTCTACTTCCTATGTTAACCAAGATCATCTGATTAAAGATACTTACAATTCTTTTGAAATAAAAATCGCAAGTTCCAATCCTCCTTCTATGTTTTCTCATCTAGAAGAAAAGATCACTCTTGCTGATATTTTATCGGGTAGACTCAAAGATAAATTTCGTCTTCCTGAAGATGTAGAAGTGATGCTTCATCTAGTAGTAGATTATTCCTATAGTATGAATACGATGGATAAACTAGATAAAGTCATATCTGCTGTGAATTTATTCTACACTCATATTTCTGAATGTATGCTGAATGTAAAACTTCAACTCTATGTATTTTCCGAAACCTGTATCCCTGCAAAATTTCCACTCAGTGGAAAGGAGATTGAAAGAAAAGGAACACATTATGGAAGTTTTATGAAGAAAGTTTTGCATCATAGAAATCCGGATACAATCAATAAAGTCATTTTATTTACGGATGGTGAGCCAACAGATAAAACAGATGCTGTTCTTACTGGAAATAAAATGAAGAAATTAAAAATAGATTATACGCAAATTATTTTCGATATAAACGAAGATAGAAGAGTTGAATACAAAGGCTTATCGGGAAGTGAGAAGATAATGGATGGATTTTTAGTAAATCCTCCTCCGGGGATAACACCGATTCGCCTGAACGACACCGATTGGAAAAATCGAAAAGCAGAAATCTATGAAATTTTTACAGAAGTTGCCCATGCTTGTGGGGGAAACCAAATTATCATCAATGTAAATGAGTTGATGAGTTTAATTTCAGTAGAAGTTTATGATCGTTATATGGGAAGTTTAACTCTCTCAAGAAATCCAGTTGTATTGCCTCACCTACAGGAATTCAAAGTAGATCCAAGACACTCTCCTACAAAAGAATCTATGAAGGAAGAAATCACAAAGAAAACGATTAAACCATTTGAATTCAAGCGTGTGGAGCGACCAAAACAATGATGGAAAAGGAGAATCTGAAACTAATTTACGATGATGAATACAATAAATTATACTTTGATGAGGTAAATCAGTATTATGTGCTATGGCTCATGATCAGTCATGTGATGTGGTATGATATTTATATTCGACTCATTGACGAAGAAGTAAAAAAAATTCTAAAACCAGATGGGGAAATCAATGAAGTAGAATTCCGTCATTTTGCAAATGACATTGCCCTATGTCGTCCGGGTCTAGTTGGACGTTATACTCCTTGGGATGAACGAATTCTCTACCGAAAAAACATCGAAAAAGAAATTGAGTAATTCACCTTACAGAGTGTTCTATTTATAGAAAAACGATTGACTATTGCTTAAAATGTGCTTTGGTATGTGTATAGGAAGGTGTATGAATGAGAACGAATATTGTTTTGGATGATGAATTGATGGAAGTGGCATTTCTTTATTCTGGTTTAAAAACAAAAAAAGAAGTCATTCATCAGGCTCTGCTTGAATTTGTAGAAAATAGGAAAAAGAAGGATTTAAGAGATTTGAAAGGAAAAATTCAAATTAAGAAAGGTTATGATTATAAAAGTTTAAGAGCTGGAAAATGATATTAGTGGATACTTCAGTGCTTCTAGATTACTTTTCTGGTAATATTGGAGCGCACGTCATAAAATTTGATGAAGTTCTAAAAAGCAAAATCCCATTTGGAATCAATTCAATGATATACATGGAAGTATTACAAGGTGCCTCTTCCGAAAAAGAATTTAAAACTTTATACGAATACTTAGAAACTCAAAAATTTTATGAATTGAAAAACTTGGATTCCTATAAAAAAGCTGCTGAGATTTATTATAAGTGTAGAAAGTCTGGAATTACAGTTCGCTCCACTATCGATTGTTTGATTGTTCAGACATGCATTGAAAATAAATTACACTTACTACACAATGATAAAGATTTTATACACATTTCTAAACTGATCAAAGAATTAAAATTTTATTAACTCACTTTATAAACTTGTTGTTTTAAATGTGAAAACACACAAGTAAAAGAAAACTGATTACCACCGATTGAACACCGAGAAAAGAACGATAAGGATTTAAATTATAATATTTATATTTTAGAACTAACGTATATTTTGGGTTGTATTCATTGAAAATTTTATTTGTTATGATAGCATTTGGGCAATGGAGTTTCATTGGATAGGTGCAGTCTTTTCTTTATAGAATTTTTATTAGGAAGGGATTCTTGGTTAGAAATTTTTATTTAGTGCTTTAAAAGGATTATATACTTAGCATGCTTTCTAAATTTAGATAGAAAGATGGAAGTTAAAAAAAGACTTGCCAAGTTTTGAAATACAGAATTAATTTATACAAGGATATAAAAGAAAAGGGGTTTGGGGAACTTCCCAAGTCGCCGATAGGCACTAGAAACTATGAAACTAACATTAGATATTGAAAATGAACAGGATTTATTTTTAATTCTCAGTTTTGCAAAGAGGGTTGGAATAAAAATATTGGATAAAGATAATTCAGTCCAAGACAATTTAGAATATCATAGAAAAATCATCTCACAAGGGGTTAAAAAAAGTTCCTTCGGAGATCCTATGCTTTGGCAAAGAGAAACTAGGAAAGATAGAAATTTACCTCTAAGAACTGAATGAAACTAATTGATTCAAATATTTTAATCTATTCTTCTTTAGATGAATTTACCTATCTGAAGGAATATATTCAATCCGAAAATTCTATTTCTGAAATATCTATTCTGGAAGTATTAGGATATCATAAAATAACGGAAGAAGAAAAAATATATTTCAAATCTGCTTTTACTATTCTTACTATTATTCCATTGAATCGAAATATAATTGATAAAGCCGTTGAACTAAAACAACAAAGGAAACTTTCTATCGGCGATTCAATAATAGCGGCAACAGCATTGATTCTTAGTTTGGATGTTCTAACTAGAAATGAAGATGATTTTTCTGCTATCAAAGATATTAAAGTATTCAATCCTATAAAATAGTATTGACTATGGATATTTTTCACGAAGACGAATTGGTATTAAAAAAACATTCTTTGAAGTGTTCCTTTTCTTAATATTCAGCATTATACAAAATGCTTATGTTTTAATTGATAGTTTTAAAACTCCAGACTCAATCCATTTAGTTTCTGTCATAATAAATGAATTCAATTTCTGTATCACAAACGATTGGAAACTTTTAAAGAAATTGAAATTTTAAACGTTATACGACTGCAGAAACCTTTGATGATTTCTAAATCTTGATTCTAACTTTTTTTTAACTTTAATAAATTGATCATTTTCTTCCACTGGATCACAGATAAAAGCATCACCTGATTTTAGAATCAATTCTAATGAATAGATAGAATTGATTGAAAGGAAAAATATTAAGATAAGAAAAAATTTAAACATCTAATTAATCTAATAATAAAGTATTCTACTATTACCAAAATCAGCAATATATAAACGACCTATAGAATCGATAGCCATCCCTGTTGGATTGCTTAAACTATTCGCAGAAACTCCACCATTATTTTGGATTCTAGATGTGAAACTTCCTCCTTGTCCATATACTTTCGTTGCTGTAGTGCTGCCAGATGGGAAATAAACTACCCGATTCTCACCCGTAGAGACATACAGTCCTCCATTAGAATCTAATGTCAAAAAATTAGGTCCTCCAAGACTACTATTTGAAGTATTTAGAGTAGAGCTAGAAGTGAAATCAGATTGACCATAAACCTTAGTAGGAACAATAGATCCAGATGGATAGTATAAAACCCTATTATTAGAAGTATCTGCTACATAAAGATTATCACTTTTATCCACAATTACTCCTGTCGGTGTATAAAGAGTATCCGCAGTAACATTTCTTGGATCCACTATACTATTCGTAAAGCTACCTAACTGCCCATAAACTCTTGTTGCAGTTGTGCTACCAGATGGATAATACAAGACTCGACTTGTTGAGTAATCTGCCACATAGAGCCCATTATTGGAATCTAAAGCTAAACCGGCTGGACCAGACAAACTATTCGCTGTTATCCCTCCTAAGTTAATTGTGCTTGTAGTAAAATTTCCCCCTTGCCCATAGACTCTGGTCGCAGTTGTGCTACCGGATGAATAATACAGAACTCGCCCACTACTTGAAATATATACACCACCACTGGAATCTACAATCACTGCACCAGGGGCAGCTAAACTGGAAGCGCTGACAGCTCCTGTTTCCGAATTATTTGTTGTAAAACTTCCCCCTTGCCCATAGACTCTGGTTGCTGTAGTGCTATTAGATAAAATAAACGTTAGGTTTCATAATAGGCCCATAGACTCTGGTTGCTGTAGTGCTATTAGATGGGTAATATAACACTCTATTATTACTACTATCTGCAACATAAAGATTCCCACTTGAATCTAATGCAATTCCATTTGGTGCATAGAAACTATTTGCAGAAACTCCTCCCTTGTTCGTTGTATTTGTAGTAAAACTTCCTAATTGAGCATAGACCCTAGTTGCAGTCGGTCCTCCAATCCCAGAATTACTTTTTTGATTTTGTAAAAAAAGGAGTCCAGCAGCTAAAATGGTTTTGTCGTTATTTGTTTTACTATTACAAGCAATAAGACTGAAAATTAAACTTAAAATAGAAATTGTTTTATAAATGGATTGCATGGGTTACTCCTTGTTTGCCGCATTGGCTAATTTTATTTTCTCTAAATTTGTTTTATACTCACAATTGCGATTTTTAATTCATCTGAAAGAATGAATTCAATACATCACATTCATGTTTTTTTACCTTAAAGAGAGCAAGTGTTTTTTATTTAGTTTACGATTGTATTTTATATACCAAACGCCAAAAGAAACTTCCTAGAAGGATTTTATTGGAGTAGCGTTTGGTAAAGGAACTGTGTAAAAGCTTAAAAAAAATCTAACCACGAAGAGCACGAAGATCGC
Source organism: Leptospiraceae bacterium (assembly GCA_035345875.1). Lineage (GTDB taxonomy): Bacteria > Spirochaetota > Leptospiria > Leptospirales > Leptospiraceae > UBA2033. The sequence goes on from DAORDH010000053.1 coordinate 7,895, forward strand.
GAAGGTCAAAATTTCCAAGAAAATTTACAATTTCTCTTCGTGGTCTTCGTGCACTTCGTGGTGAAAATCTTGTTTTTACACAATCCCGAACACTTATTTGTAATTGAAAAATGGGAAATTAATTTTGGCGTTCGGTATAAGTCCTAATAATAGAAAAAGTGGATAGAATCCCTCTCAATCCCAATCCTATTCGAAGCAAAAACAGCTTGTAATCTAGACAAAATCGAAATTTTTAGTAGTCGCATCTCACGAAATACAAAGGGGAGATAAAAAAATGAACCGACACACAACTTCTTCAGGAATGCCGATAGGATCGGATGCAAGGGATGGTATTTTAGAAACACATTTATTAAACGAAAAATTAGCACATTTTAACCGAGAAAAAATTCCAGAACGGATTACACATGCAAAGGGAGCAGGGGCATACGGAGTGTTTACCGTTACAGCGGATATTACGAGCTATACGAAGGCGCGCATTTTTTCGGAAGTGGGAAAACATACTCCTGTCTTTGTTCGCTTTTCTAATTACCGTGGTGAGAAAGGAACTGCCGATACTGTAAGAGACCCAAGAGGATTTGCAATTAAGTTTTACACAGAAGAGGGGAATTGGGATTTTGCGGGAAATAATATTCCTATTTTTTATATACGCGATGCGCGAAAATTACCAGATCTAATTCACTCGCAAAAGAGAGATCCACAAACCAATTTAAATATTGCAACGAGTATGTGGGATTTCTGGTCTCTCTCTCCTGAAACGTTACACGGTGTAGTAATGAATTTTTCAGAGAGAGGAATTCCGAAAAGCTATCGTTATATGGACGGATTTTCTTGCCATGCATTTAGTTTTATCAATGCAAAGAACGAGAAAGTTTGGGTGAAGTTTCATTTTAAATCAGAGCAAGGAAATAAATCTCTCTCTTCGGAAGAAGCAATTCGAATCGCAGGAGAAAATCCAGACTATTATACAGAAGATTTATTTCAGTCTATAGAATCAGGAATTTTTCCAAAGTGGAAATTATTTATTCAAGTTTTAACAGACAAAGATTTGGAGAAATTTACATTTGATCCTTTTGATGTTACAAAAGTGTGGCCTCATTCTATCGCTCCTGAAAAAGAAGTAGGGATTTTAGAATTAAATCGAAATCCAGAAAATTATTTTGCAGAAGTAGAGCAGGCAGCCTTTTCTCCGGCAAATATCGTTCCAGGGATTGGGTTTTCTCCCGATAAACTTTTACAAGCTAGAATTTTTGCCTATCCAGATGCGCAAAGACATAGACTCGGAGTAAACTACCAAACCATTCCAATCAATCGCCCTCGCTCTTATGTAGAAAATGGATATAGAGATGGGATGATGCGAATCGATTCAAACGGTGGCTCTCATGTAAATTATAGTCCAAATAGTTTGGAAGAAATGAATGAAAGGACCTTGCAACCGAGTGCGAACGGAAATGACTCTTTAGCGTTTAATAAGACTTATCCGCTAGATGAATACACACAAGCAGGAAATCTATACAGACTCATGACAGATGAGAAAAAAGAAATTCTGATTGAAAACCTAGTAGAAAGTATGCGTCATATCCCAACTAGAATTCAAATTCGTCAGTGTGTGCATTTTTATAAAGCTGATACAGAGCTTGCGTATTCTGTTGTAGACTCACTTGGTCTCGATTTTAACGAAATCAAAATGCTTTCCACATTCACTTATGAAGAACTTATTGCAGAAACCGCGAAAGCGCTTTACGAAAAAATCGAACGAGCAAAAACAACAGCTAAGTAATCTACCTCGCGCACTTCGTGCGCTCGGTAGACTGTGTGGCAACTTGGGGACTATCGTCCCCAAACCCCTATCGAATTGCTTTATAAACCAGAAAAGCCATCCGTGTTCATCCGTGTTTATCCGTGGTAAAAACCCCTATCGCTTTTTTTACAGCTTCAAGTGAATAGATAGGTAGATCGCAAGTCTGATTTTTACAAATAAAGACTGCGACTTCTTTGTCTGAATTCTTCCCTTTTAGAATGGGTAGAACTTTTTCTGCCTCAGAGAGATTTTCTTTTTCTACATAAAGTAAGATTGAATTTGGAATGTATTCTTTTTCTAAGAAGTTTAGAATTTCTTGTGCTTCTTTATTTTCTTTTTCTGCCAAAACGATGATTTGTTTCGGTGAGGATTTCGTATAATAATAAGCAGAAAGCATCGATGGATAGCTGATGCTATTTTTAACCAAGTTCTCAGAAAAGAAACGGAAAATGGAGTTGGCGATATTCTCATAACGTTCTGTTTCAATTCCAACTGAACTTAAAAAGTTAAATGCATGTGCCATGCTACTATTTCCTGAAGGTTCGACTCCATCATACGCATCTATTGATCTTCGAATGAGTGCTTCTCCATCGATTCCTGTATCATAGAAGACTCCTTTCTCTGATTGAAAGAGTCGAATTGTTTCTTCTGCAAGTCCCGCAGCAGTTTTAATGTATTTTAGATCATAAGTTGCTTTGTAGAGATAAATAGAAGCAAGCGTTAGTTCTGCATAGTCAGTGAGATAGGCTAAAATTTTCGATTCCCCTGTTCTATATCTTCTTAAAAGTCTACAATTTTCATTAAAAAGATTTTTCTGAATGAAATCAAAGATTTGGATTGCATCGGCTAATAAAGATTTGTCTCCAAAGGCAATGGCAGCGCCTGTAATCGCTTTTAGGTATAAACAATTCCAAGAGGTAAGAACTTTATCGTCTCGGAGGGGACGAATTCTTTTTGCTCTCACATCTAAAAGTTTTTCTTTATTTCGTTGAACGATGGATTGAAACTCTTCTCTGTTTAAATTATTTTCTTTTATAAAATCTATATCGAAAGTTTCATTTAGGATATTTTTCTCCTCAAAGTTTCCTTCTTCGGTTACATTCCAAAATTTTTCTAGAACTTCAGAATCCTCTTTGCAAATGGATCTGAATTCTTCTAGACTCCAAAGATAGAATTTACCTTCTTCTCCTTCGCTGTCTGCATCTTCTGCAGAAGCGATCACTCCTTCTTTTAGAGTCATATCTCTTCGAATGTATTTTACAATATCATAGACCACTTCTTTATAAAATGGATTTTGAGTGACTTGATAGCATTCCCTAAGAGCTTCTATAAATAAAGAATTGTCATAGAGCATCTTTTCAAAATGAGGAACAAGCCATCTTCCATCAGTCGCATATCGACAGAGTCCCCCTCCAATCTGGTCATAGATTCCCCCTCTCTTCATAGCCATTAAAGTTTTCTCGACCATGTGGAGAGCTTTTGTTTCTTTTGTAATATGATAGTGAAAAAGTAAAAAAGAAAGTCCCATGCTAGGTGGAAACTTATTTACCATGTTGGTTTTGAATCCGTAATAGGTATCATCAAAAAAACGATCATACATTTGATAGGCAGAAGAAAATGCTGTGTCTGGAGGAAGAGTTAAATCTGGATTATCCGCTAAGTTTTCTTTTTGTAGATAGCTTGCGATTGCTTCAGAGGAATCAATGAGTTCTTGTTTTCTTGTGTCCCAAACATTTTTGATAATTGCAAGAATTTCTGTGAAACTTTTTCTGCCATACTTTTGAACAGGTGGGAAATAGGTTCCTCCTGCAACTGGTTTTTTATCAGGAGTTAAAAACATATTTAAAGGCCAACCGCCCTGTTGATCCATAGCATGTAACGCATCCATATAGATCTTATCTATATCAGGTCTTTCTTCTCGATCTACTTTGATCGCAACGAAATCTCGATTCATAATCTCTGCGGTTCTTTCGTCTTCGAAAGATTCTTTTTCCATCACATGGCACCAGTGACAAGTCGCATACCCAATCGATAGGATTACAATTTTATCCTCTCTTTTTGCTTTTTCAAAAGCTTCTTCGCACCAGGGATACCAATCTACTGGATTGTAAGCATGTTGTAATAGGTAAGGACTTTTTTCTTCAATGAGCCTGTTTGGTTTGCGATTTGAATTCATATTTGCAAGATGAAGAATACGCTAGTAGAGTCACCAAATTAAAATGTGTATTTATAGAAAAAATACTTGATCTTCTGAAGGCATTAATATTTTAGTGAAAAAGGCTCCCCTTGTTATGAGCCAAAATAACATATTACAGAAAGAGCCCGCCTCTTTCTTCCATACAAATATAATTCTTTCGGGTCGATACATTCTTTCTCGATTCAGAACGTTAATTCCCTTTTTCTCTGAAAAGAAAAACGCTAGAGAGTTGTTGTCTAATTCTCATACTCTAATGAGAGATACATTATCTTTTCAGGATAAGATTTTTCAACTGGAACAGAATATACATAAATCCAATCAAAGTTTTGATTCTACGCAAATAGAACTTCTAAAAGAAATTCGTGCTCTTGTTAAGAATATTGAGAAGGAGAAGTTTCTTGTTATCCAACAGAAAGAATTTTTGGAAAAGAAAGAAATGGAGCTAAAAGAGAAATCAAAAGAAATTCGACAAACTGAAATTTGGATTACTGCTAAAAAGACAGATATAAAAAAAGAATTAAAACAAATCCGAGAAAAAGAATTTGAGATAGAAGAAAGAGAAAAATCAATTCTTCAAGAAACAGAACGACTTCATTTTAAAGAATCAGAAATTCTTGAGAAAGAAACCAATCTCTCCGATCGAGAAGCATTTTTAGCCGAAAAGGAAATTGAATTTTCTTTTCATGAAAGAGAGTTATCCGAAAAACAGGAATTGATAAACGAAAAAGAGATAGAATTAAAAGAAGGATTGGAAAAACTTTTTAAGGAAAAAGAAGAATTAAATAAAAAATTAGCAGAGAAAATCGATGAGTATGATGAGAAATTTGCAAGTTTGAAGGAAACAAAGGAAACAATAGATTTATTTAAAAAAGACAAATCCAAAGAAGGAAAAGAGGTAAAGTTAGTAGTTCAGGAAGCGATCCGCCAGATGCAAAAGTTAAGTAAGGATATGCTTTCACGCTCAGAAGAATTAGAAGAAAAATATTGCGGAGGAACCTTCAAAGGATTTGCACTACCTCTAGATGAAATTGAAAACAAAATAGAAGAATTAAAAAATCATTTAGAAGAAATTTATTCTTATTCTAAGGATAATCCACATATTCCGCTCAATTTATTTATCAAAGAAATAGAACTTAGATTCAAAAAAGCAAATGAATCAAAAGATCTTTGGGACTTTCCAATGGCGTTTCAATCAGTGATAGAAGCAATTACCTTTTGTTTAAGTTTAGAAACTTTCCTAAAATCCTTAAATGAATGGAGTGAATCATCAGGGGAACCAAAAGAAGAAACCTCTGAAGAAGAAAGTGATTTTTATGCAGACCTCGGAGTATCGTTTGACGCTACTTTCGAAGAAATAAAAAAAGCATACAGAGATTTAGCAAAAAAATTTCATCCCGACACTCAAAGTCCTGATCTATCAGAAGAAGAAAAGGAAGAAAACAGGAAACAATTTTTCAAGATTCAAAAAGCCTATGAAGTGTTGAGTGATGAGTCTAGCAGAAGAGAATATGATTCTAAAAAAGAAAAAGGAGAAAAAATATGAGTAATAATTCTTTAAATTTACCTTCCATCAGAAAAAATGATATAAGTAACCTTAATACTAAAAGAGCAAATATTGTTACATTAGATTTATCTAATAAATCGGGAATAAATCAATTAATGAAAAAGAAATCAGAAAATCTAAAAGAACAATTTTCGGATAAGAAAAAAGGTAGTTTGGATTTAGTATTGATGGGAGATTTGACAGGATCAATGGCAACCTATCACCAATTACTTAAAACTGAATTTATAAAACTCAGTCGGGAATTATTTCAATTCATTCCTGATTTACAAATTGGAATTATTTTCTATTTGGATCATGGACAAGGTGATCCCTATACAACAAAAGTTTGCAAGATTACGAATGATATTCAAACGATTCAAGAATTTATTCAGAGAACCCCAACGGGAAATGGAGGAGATGCAAAAGAAGCAGTAGAGGATGCGTTATACGATGCCTTCCAAATCAATTGGCGACCAAAGGTAAATCGCTCTATTGTTCTATTTGGTGACGCAAGTGGCAAAGAACCACATGAATGCCCTCACCAACATAGCTATTTTCAAATCACAAAAGAATTATATGAAAAACAAGTTACAATCAATTCAGTCTATTGTAGACCGGGTTTTTCCTCTCAGAGTTTACAAGCGTTAGCCCCAATTCGAATTGGAGACTTTCAAAAAAAGGTCTCCAACTTGAGTCATCCTAATTTTTTTTCATGGCTTGCCAATGTCACTGGAGGAATGATCATTGGTATCCAAGAAGTAGGAGACTTAATCGAAATCATAAAAGCCAGCGCCGCCAAAGATGCAGGTGTGTTAGATGAATACGAAGCAAGTATTTCTAAGTCCACAAGCAAAAAAAAATTGGAACTGATCGAAATCAGTAAAAAAGCAAATCAAAGAAAATTAGAGAATTCAAATAGATTGAGGTTGGAATAAGATGGAAGAGAAAAATTCGAAAGTAGAATTTTTAATTAGGATTATTGTATTTCCAATTGATTTGATATGGATTTTATATTATTTTTTTCTTCTATTTTCATATTCTATTTCAAATTTTCTAATTAAGATTCCCATCAAAATAAATATTTTTTTAGTTATAAATAAATATATTAAAAGATTAATAATCAAAGATTTAAATATAAAAATTAAGTTTTTATTAAAATCTAAAAGAGAAACAAGAGCCATAGAACTTCTTAGAATAAAGCTATTCTTTGAACCTGAAAATTACGAAAATTGGAAAAAGATTGGAGAAACTTATGAAGATATAAATAAAATGAATAAAGCTATTCTCTACTATCAAAAATATCTAAAATTAAATAAAGAGAATGAGGATATATGTATTAAAATTTTTAATTATTATATCCAGAATGAACAATATGAAAAAGCAGAGAGTATAGAAATTTCTACTGGCAATGATTTTTTATTTTTTTGGTCTAATTTTATTTTTCCTTTAGTAGTAGCGCGAGGAGAAAATCGCATCGATTTGGACAAATTTAAAAATTTATTTAATTTAAATTATCATGGTCTTTGCCAGTTTATTTTAAATACCGAATCTGAATCAAAGGTTGTTCATTTATTTTATCAAATAGTAATTTATGTAATAATCAATAATAAAGAAAATGAATTTCTTAAAATAATAGATTCATTATTAAATAAATTTCCAAACAATAAATCAATTCTTTTAGTTTACTCTTCTCTTAAATTTATATTAAATGATTTTGATACCGCTTTACAGAGCCATGATAGACTATTAAAGGAACCATCATTAAAAGAAGAAAAATTAAAAGATTTTATATCTAGTACTTTAAACTTTTTTTATGGTTTCTGTGCGTTCAATACTCATCAAAATAACTTGGGAATAAACTATTTGGAGTTATCAAATATAAAATTTCCATCCAAATTAGCTAATTTTATACTAGGACAAATTTACCAAATTGAAAATAGAGAGACCTTATCTTTAAAACATTATAATTTAGTTTTTGAATATCAAAATAACGTTCCAGAAATATGGCCAAAGTTAACTAAAAATGAAATAAATAATCTTCTAGATGAATATAATATTAAACTAGGGTCTGTATTTGAAGAAGTTGAATTAAAAACAATTGATCTCTTAATAAGCATCTACGAAAAAAATAAAATGCACGCAGAATTAATTAATTTATTTAGAAAAATTTTAAAAAAAGATTTTAGTGATAATTTTTATTATTTAGTTTCATTTCACATTGTTAGATTATCCAAAAATAAATTAATAAATTTTGATTTTAGAAATTTATACACAGAGTTGTATAATAAATTTAATAAAGGAAATTTTAAAAGCGAGCTATTTGCATTTTCTTTACTTCAAAACAATTATGATCTACAAGAAAAAGCCAGGCAAGCAGAAAAGGAAAAAGAGGAAATAGAAATTAAAACCAAACAAACTCTTCTTTCTTACCTTTCCCATTCTTTTAGAAACTCTTTGTCCAATGGACCTGAGACAATTCGAGAAACCTTGAACCTAGCAAAAAAAGCATTGGAAAAAGATTATGAAGATAAACTGGCATACAAAGCATTTAACAATCTGGCAGGATTATATTCAACTTTTGCTATGGTAGAAAATATATTGGATACTTTTCAATTGTTCGTTCAGGATAGTGGTAGGTTTGTGGAGGAATGGCATAAAGAAATACGAGGAGACAAGTCTGTTAAATATTTATTTTCACTAAGCGTTAAGCAGAATATTTCACGATTCTTATTTTCCGAAGGTTTGATTCAGGAAAGAGAAAAGTTAATTCCGAATTTTAGTTCAGAAAAATTAAGAAGTTTGAGAAAATCCTTTTTAGAGAAAATCCTTTTTGTAGAGTTTGAAGAATTATCTCCTGATCTAGTATTGTCTTGGGTGAAAGAAAATTTAGATTTTATCAAGATAGAAATTTCAGATGAGATAACTAAATTCAATAAAAGAGGGGTTCATTTTTTATTGAATTATTCTGTTGTCAGCGAATCCATGTTCAATGCTTTGAAATATTCCAGTAACGAAGAACTAATTCATATTTCTTGGAAAAGGGAAAATTCAACTATCCTCTTTGAATGTAAAAATCGATTTTCCAAAGAAAGTGTAAAATATTCTGATAGCAAAAGCGGTTTGCAATTTATAGAATATCTAATCAATAAAATTCAGAAAGATATTCGATTTACTAGAGAATCAAAAAAATCTGAATTTAAAGTAACATTGAAGTTAACAAATATAAAAGGAGATCTTTATGAGAATTCTTTGGATTGAAGATTTTCCAAAAGAATCGGATAAACCTTCTTCTCTAGCAGCAAATTTGTTTAAAGATGTTTTAGGATTAGAAAGTTTTGATGAGGATTATGAAAGTCTAAATGATATAAGTAAAGAGTTGCCAAATTATTTTAAAATAAAAAATTCCATTCATGAAATAGTAGTTTGCAAGAGTTACCATGAATATATAAATACTCATGACCTAAAATATTTAAACTTTGATATTTTTATCGTTGATATAAATTTAACTGACGCTGAGCCAAATAACTCTCTGATACCAGCAGGATTTAATAGAAAAGATTTTTTAGAAAAATCTGGATTTTACATTTGGAACCTTCTTATACGAAAGGGAGTTCCTGAAGACCAGATTGCTTTTATGACTGGAAATGGTAACTCTGTTTCTGATTTTGAAAAGCACTGTAGGGATGCAAATATTCCCTTGCTAAAAACAGAAAACGTATTTGAAAAATCCGAAGAGAATGAAGATTCACCGAAATTCAAACGCGGCTACATATCATTTCGCAAATGGCTCCAATTAAAGGCTAGCAACCCTTACATCCAACTCAGAAGGGGAATCTTAGATGGATGTGAGTATTTACTAAAAAATACTCCCGAAGAAATTCTTCTGAACAGAACTTTAAAGAAAGATGGAGAAGGTAAAAAAATAGACGAGCTTTCACAGGAATATGGAAAAGAATTTTTAATAAGACTGCAAGGTATACAGCAAAAAGAATTTCATTTAGATGGGAAAGAAAAAACACAAAAGTTATATACTTTTTTAATGACTTTAGTCTCTGAATGGGAAAGAGGTGAAAGTAAAGATGCAGAGCAGAAGGAACACTTTAAAGATATCTCAGATGAAGATGAAAAAACTTTTTACGAAACTTCCTTTTGGATTTTAAATAATATTAGAAATTGTTTTGCTCATTTTACTTTTGATAAAGAAAATTTAAATGAACAAGACATTGCTTTCTTTTTTATATTAGCGATTCGTGGTTTTTTTAAATTAGATATAAATGATACTCTGGATTATGAAAAAATTCTATTTTCTATAATGCCAAAAGCGAATGAAATAATCACAAAAGAGCAAATCGAAAAACAGAATAGTAAGTCATTAGAAAATATAAAAAAACTATTCACCGATTATAAATTAGATGAGGCTTGGCGAAGACTACCAAAAAAAGGGCAACAAGGAGAACGAATAAATAAACCTTCCGATTACAAAGGCTATGCTTTACGTTTTTTGGATGGAGCAAAACAAAATCATAACGCTGCATTAATACCTATTCCAAAAACAGAAATCCAAAAAGAATCCAAATCCATCTTCTATAACACCTATCTTCATGGAATGGGATCTTTTTTAACAGAGGCAAACAAAGAAAAAGTCTATTACAGATTAGCAAATTATAGTTTTTCAACTTAGTCCACTTAGCCTTCAATATAACATTAGTATTTAGAGCACTGTCTGAATAAAACTTTTTGTGGTTGAGATATGCTAATATCCCAGAGAAATTTTTACTGTTCCGACACCTTGCTCTATTGTATAATGAATTATTTGAGCATAGCGTTTAGGATTCGCACTAAGATTTAAACTGCAATTCTTTTTGACTTTGTAATCCTATAATCAAGTATATGTGGCTCTTTTGATAACAATTCCAATAGAACCATTGTTGAGCCTGTAGGCTCTCTTAATCCTTGTTCCCAATGTCTGACTGACGCAATGCTGACATTTAGTAATTGAGCAAATATAGATTGACTAACGTTTAAATTTTTTCTGACTCTCTTTATTTTATTTGGATTAATACTTGTTTTAGAAATTTTAACACCAAGTTCTTTTAATCGCTTTTTTGTAAATGTAGTCTCTATACCTGCGTTGACAATATCTTGCAAATTATCGGCAATGGCTTCTTTTATTTTATTTGTCATTATTATTCCTCTAATTCAAAAATTGAATTTTGTTCTAACAGTAATTTAATTTCCATTTCATTCATGTTCGTGTATGTTTTAGCTAGTTCTTTAAAATCTTCTAATTCTTTATTTGAAATATTCTCTAACTCATTTTTGGAAAAGCCGTAAACATATATTGCACGAATATTCGATACATAAACAACAATCGTTCGAAATGATCCCCTTTTTCCTTTATTACCGGAAGATATTCTTATTTTAAATAAGTTGAAACCTAACTTATTCACACTCTTATTTTCTTTTAAATCCTGAATGGAATCTACTAAAACTGAATCAGCAAGAAAGATGGTTCTTTTTAGCCCATTTATGAAACCATTTCGATTTGAATTTCTTCATTTTAAGATTATACTACAATGTAGTGCGTCTGTCAAACAAAAAATATTCTTACCACCATTATCTCATAAAAGTTTTTACAAATTATCATTCACATATAAACTGTGTAATTGGAGTCCAGACAATGAAAAATATTGCCCTTTGTATTGATGATAAAATAGTAGAAGCAGGGAGATAGTATTACTTGACGAAACCGCTAATTTGTTAGTATGATCAAATCAATTGATTTATGAGGATTACGAAGATTAGCCACAAGGAGAAATTAGATATGAAGCTCAAGATACATTACGAAGATATAAAGACTATATATTCAAAAGAGGAAATTCTAAATCAAATCGAAACAATCTCTAATTCGATTGCAGCATTCTATAATGATCTGCCAGTAGATTATTTTTTTCAATCTCCTTTAGATGGAGGTTGGTCTCCTGAGAAAAATATTCGCCATCTAATCAAATCTACGCAGCCGATTTATCTGGGTTTATCTTCTCCTAAAGTTGCTCTCTTACTTTTTGGTTCAGGGAAAGACAAATCTAGAACAATGAGTGAAATAAAATCTGCTTATCTCGCAAAGATTGATGCGGGCGGTGGAGCTGGAATTTTTACACCTGTTCGAGAGAATACAACTCCGGATATGGTGATTCAACAAAAGCTAATTCAAGATTTTACAAAACTTTTTGGTAAATATAAAAAACAAATAGAAAATTGGAAAGAAGAAGATTTAGAGAAATATAAAATGCCTCATCCACTCTTAGGAAATCTTACTGTTCGAGAAATGGTTTTATTTTCTATCTATCATCTCTTTCACCATACAGAAAAAGTGGAGCATCGATTTAGCTAGCTGCTTTTAATTTAGGAGCACTGTTTCCTTCGATAGCATTTAAAAGCTTTTGTGCTTTTTCAATCTTCGCTTTGTCTGCATTTGCAACTACTAAGTGAGGATTTCTATCATTTATAATGGAATCTAAAGCTTTTACGATTAACGCTTTTTTATTGTCTTGCCAATCGTTATTGTCAGGATAGAGTAATACTTCTGTTTCTTCAGAACCTTTCAGTGGTAAATTTAGAATTCTAAAGCTACGAGTGTTTATGATATTTGAAAATGCTTCCATGTCAGGAAAATAATTTTTTACATCATTCACAGTTGGGATTTTTTTCATCGTTAAGTAAAATAGGTCGAGTGTTTCGATGACAGATTCGAAAAGTGCCTGCTCTTTAATCTTGATAGACTTTTCCATTTTCTTAGATTGCATTTCTGAAATATATTTTAAATTGTGGGCATCATTCTTACTAGAGAACACTTCTTGTTCTACAGAAATTTTTTTCTTTGCGTTTACTAAGATTACATCTTGAAAGAGTGAAAATGGAAAGTATAAAAAGATTCTATAATACCAAGGCATGTATTGCATATAGATTCTTTTTTCTAGATTTTGATATACTTGAAAAAAACTTTGATCTGTCATGAGAGATCTGAGTTGTTTTTCATATTTCTCAATGAGTGCTTTTAAGGCAGATGCCTTCCACATATCGTTTGCAGGAAGATTTAGCATACCTGTGACTAGAACTTTGAAAAAGTTTGGATCTTTTCCAGTAAACACATGGATTGTATTCTTGGGCATCTGCCATTTAATATAGAATAAGTCTTTATCGTTGATTAGATCTTTCCAAACTTCTGGATGAATTTCAAGAGAGTCAGAGTGGTTTACGAATAATATTAATTTACTCCATTTATTGGAAGGAACTGTAATATTCTTCTTAAATTCTTGTTTCATCTTATTGCATTCATCTCTCCATGCAATCGCATATCGTTCTTCTGCTGCTGACTCTAGGCTGATGATAGATTGTATACAAAGTGAGCCAGGGTAAATACTATTTGCCTTTCCTGGAGCGATCGTTTTGTATTGATGAATTTCTTTCGCTTTATCCGCCGCAAATCTTGCGGTCTTAATTGGAAAATTTTCTACTTGATTGTAAACCTTTTCTTCTAAAACGATTCGATCGATTCTGCTTTTTAGGGTAGGATCATTTGCATTGGCAGGTATGAACTTTTCGATCATTGCATTGGCTGCTGCTTCGAAATGATCTAAGATTTCATTTGTCTTTAGCATCAATAAACCATGACCAGGAACCTCTTTCGCAATTTGTGACTCTACAAGTCTTTTGGTCAATTCTCGATTGATATATTCAATCATATCATCCGAAATCGGAATTCCATTCTTTGATTCCATAAATCGTCGGTAAGGATTGAAAAGACTACTGATTCCTTTGAATGAATTTGGATCCGCATTCTTAGAACTCATTTGCCAAAGAAGTTCTTTTCGAAAGTTTTCGCCTAACAATTGTTCTCTTGTATCAAAATAGGACTTGATTGCATTATAAGAATAACTGAGAAGTTCATCAAAAAGATTGTAGATGGAATAGGATTTATCTTCGGACGGATGGGTAATAAAAAAAGAGCCTACCTTTAGTTCTCGATTGTGTGCATCAAATTCAAAGCAACAAACTTGTGCGGCGAGTTGATTGTTCACTAGGGAAGCAAGGTTTGTAACTGCCGTCTTCATATCAATTTGGAGTTGTTCTAATATCGTATTATTGATATTAAAGAGCATTCCCTTGGTAGCATGCTGAATCGTATTTAAGGTTTTAATTGATTTTAATAATTCGTGCTGGTATTTATTGGTAGGATTAATCCCCATCAAAATAGCATCCTTCTCTTTTCGAACATCTTTTAAGAAGGAGTATTTGAATTCTAATTCAGCCTGTGTAGACATAGTGTATTTAAAAGGGAATCTATCTCATTTAATTGACAAGTAAAAAATCATATCAACCTATTAAGAGAATCGGATAATAATAGCGCAATATTCAATAGTCAAGTATTTTTCCTGTGATTCATACAAAAATCTTTCCTTGCAAGTGGTTTATATTGTGTTCAAAGGAAGGTAATTTCTCTCTCAACAAATCTTAGTTCTATTTTAACCTAAAGCTCATTTTTAGAATCAAAACTTCCTTCCCTGTTTATCAGCTGACGATTGATGCCAGAAAAAAACATCCAGTTAGATTGTCAGGTTTGATTGGCTTTTCTTTCTCTAGAAGGAATTCTTCTTTTTGTTTTTTTTTATCAGAGGTTCCCAAAATCGTTTCGAAATAAATTATTTTCAGAAGTAAGTGAATTCCATTGATATCGATTGACAGACCACGTGGTATCCAAAGTCTAGAAACAGGGTTTTACTCAAGTAAGACAAAACCAAGGGGATAAAAATGAAAAGCTAACGATTGTTTATACTAATACTGTTTATTGTTTTAAGTTGCAATGAAAAGAAACAAGCACCGGAGGCTCTTGTTACTACAGTGATTGGTGATGTTAGAATGGGAGATAAAAAAATAAAGTCGGGTGACGTTCTTAAAAATCTAGATTCAATTAAGACAGGTCCTAAATCAGTTTGTGATCTTCAGTTAACTGGAATTGAAAGTAATGTTTCGATTCGAGTAAAAGAAAATTCTGAATTCTCTCTCGCAACCGCAACACAAAGAGATTCAAATAATGTTCAAATGAAAATTGTCTCTGGCAAAATAATGGTGAATTCTGATAAGTTAAATAGCAGAGACAACCTGGAGACGATCACTCCCACTGTAGTGATGGCGGTTCGTGGAACAAAATATGAAGTAGAAATGGGTTCAGATGCAAATGGAAATGTTGCCGTCTTAGATGGAAAAGTCGCTACTAGAGTCGTAATACCTGAAGTAGAAAATCTTCCTCCTGAGGTAAGAGCGAAGAGTGCAACGCTCAAGAAATTGGATTCTTTTCTAAAAGAAAAAGAGATGGTTTTACAGACTGGAAATGCAACTAGCGTTAGCCGTAAACAATCGGATACAATCTTAAAAGAAACAGGACTCGGTGATGTATTAAAAAATGCTGACCCTTCTAAAATAGCAGATGATATCGATACAAAACTTTCTCCTGAAAAACTCTCAGAGAAGACAGCTAAAATTTCTGACAAGGACTTACAACCAGAAGTGGTTCAAGTCTCACCGGAAGAAATGGAGAAAAAATTAAAAGAGTATGATGAGTTTAAACCAGTTAGCAAAAATGCAATACCTTCCTCGGAAGTAAAAGAGCCTGAAAAGGAAGTAGAAAAACCAAAGCCAGAACCAACTAAAAAAACTGAACCAAAGATAGAAAAAAAGACAGAGGCACCTGTTAATCCGGCTCCTCCTGCTAAGGTAGAAGAACAAAAAGTGGAAACCAAAAAAGTAGAAGAACCTCCAGTGGTTGAAAAAAAGCAGACTGAAACAAATGAACCAGACCAAAAAGCGTTAGATGAAAAATCCAAGATCAATTTAGATGCAAAAACTTGGGGACCCGAACAAAAGAAAGCAACTTGGGTAGAAGCAAAAAAGAAATGTGATTCTCTCGGTATGCGTCTTCCAAGCAAGGCAGAACTACTAGAAATCTATCGATCTCAAGGAGTTTTTAAGGATTGGCAATACATAAATTATTGGACGGGCGAAGAATTTGAATCGAATAGTATCTTTTCCGGAAAGAAAGTCATGGTATGGGTATTTGATATGAGTAATGGGGAAGGAATTGAATCAGGTAAAGCAGATAAGGATGAGTATATCTTCCGTTGTAGAAAGAAATAAATTCATCTCAGTTTGATTTTAAAAAAGATCCCTCAATTGGAGGGATCGATTTGACTCTGCTATTAACACTGATGAAAGAAATGATAATTCTTGAATACCCTTTCTTTTATTATCGTTTTGTTATCAGGTGGTGAGAGTGATTTCAAACTGGGAGTCAAAATTAGACTTTCACTAAACTAATCGCAATATTACCAGAGAAGCAAACGGCTACATCCGTATTTGCTTCTCTTTTTCTATTTGGGTATTCCCCTGTGTAAATAAATCGATCTCCTTCTCTTCTAAATTCAACAGGTAGTGGATCTGTGGAGGGAATACAATCAATTAACTCTGGATCTTTCTCGCCTTCAAAAATATGAGGAAGGTTTACATTCCAAAAGTGTTTCTTCGGAAGCTCTCTTGCAAATAACGTATTTAAAACAAGACTGGTTAGGGCAGTTGCTCTTTTCCAATCAATCGGTTTTCCCTCTCTGATCCAGTGAGATATAGCGATTGCTTTTTTACCCAGAATAGAAGCTTCTCTTGCTGCGGCGGCTGTTCCGGAAATATATAAATCAACTCCTAAGTTTCCTCCTGCGTTAATTCCAGATAAAACCCATTCTGCGTTAGTAAAAATTTGAGTGATTCCAATCCTACTGCAATCTGCTGGAGTTCCAAAGACTGCAATTTCTGAATCGTTTCTTTCTTGGATTTCAAGAGGTTTATGTGTTGTTACTTGGTGACCGCATCCTGAGTGATGAGTAGCGGGAGCAATGATTTTTTTGTTTCCATTTACAGCATCTGCTAGAGCTTTTATTCCTGGTGCGTCAATTCCATCGTCATTTGTTAGGATGATTCCCATAAGACCTTCTCAATTGTTTCTAATAATTTTTCTAAGCCGATTCGGTTTAGTGTAGAGATTCCGATTCCATCTTTCGGAGTTTTAAAATCTTCTTCCATTTGATCTATTTTATTATAGACATTGATTCTTTTTACATCCAGTAATTCAAGAGAGGAAAGTATATTCTCCACGGATTGAATGTGCTCATTGTGGTTTGGATTGGAAATATCAATTACATGAAGCAATAGATCTGCATCTCCTAATTCCTCTAACGTTGCTTTAAAAGCATTTGTAAGATCTGGCGGCAAATCATGAATAAACCCAACTGTGTCAGATAAGATAATTTCTCTTTCTTCCGGAAATCGAATGCGTCTAGTTGTTGGATCGAGTGTTGCAAATAATTTATTTTCTGCAATTACATCTGAATTGGTTAAGACATTCAGTAGCGTGGACTTGCCTGCATTTGTATAACCCACTATGGCAACAACAGGGATCTCGTTTCGTTTTCTTTGCTTTCGATTTAGCTCTCTTCTTTGGCGAAGAGATTTTAATTCCTTTTCTAATCTAGAAATTTTTTCTTCCACTCTTCGTTTGCCAATTTCAAGTTTTGTTTCTCCAGGTCCTCTTCCGCCGATTCCTCCGGTGAGTCTTGACATATTATCATCTAATTCTGAGAGTCGACCTTTGAGATATTTTAATTGTGCTAGTTCGACTTGTAATTTACCATCTCTACTCTTTGCATTGCGCGCAAAAATATCCAAGATAAGTTGTGTTCGATCGATTACTTTTAAATCGCAGAAGTCGGAAATCTTCTTTGCTTGGGATGGGCTTAGGTCTAGATCAAAAATGAGAAGTTCTACTTCCTTTTGGACTGCCTTTAAGAGGATCTCTTTGATTTTACCAACTCCAATGACTGTGGCTGGATCGAGGGACTTTTTCTTTTGATAGAAGGATTCAACTACGTGAATGTCTGCTGTTCTACAAAGTTCTTTTAGTTCATGAATGGAGCTTTCGATACTTCTATGGTATTTCTGATTTTGGAATTGAACCCCGATTAAGAAGGCTCTGTTTTTTCCAGATGCTTCTTTTAGATTACTTTTGAACTTACTGAGATTGAATTCTAGGTCTTGAATTTCATCTGCAAATCCAGTTTTGAGTTGGCCTGGGTATTGTTTATCTAATACAACCCAAAGTGAGTCGCTTTCAGGATCTGCATTGGCATGAGCGGAGTAAAAGAACTTTGGATTCCCGACTTCATCCGGAATAATGGCTGTAATATAATCGAGTCGGAGTAAAACAAGGTCAGCCAAGTCCTCCTCGCTTAACTTTTCGTCTTTTAGGTGAGTATGAATGAGGCGAAGACCTCGTAAACGGTTTCCGGTTGAGCGAGTTCTATCTAGGTAAGGGATTTCTATCGAGCTATAGTCACCCACCATAACATGGCTAATATACCCCGTTCTATCGATCAGAATGCCGATTTGACGATTGATATCCCTTGCTATCTCACCCATGATTCGGGCTATATCCATACTAATCAATATATTGTCTTTTAAACGTCTATCGCCTAAGGCTCTCAGTTTTTGAAGTTGGCTGCTTTTCAAGCCGCCTATATTACCGTTGATTTTATTGATAGAAACTCCTCAAAAAAAAATAATTTCCAAAAAATTATACTATGAAAAAAATTGATTCCGTATAATATATGAACATATATAATATCAGGGGTGTATTTCTATGAATGTCAAGGCAACCATTTTAATTTTAGGTTTATCTTTTTTTTCTCTTTTCGCTGAGGACGAAAAAAAGGTGGTACCAGTTCAAAGTTCTGATATCGAGCAGTTATCAGATACATTTGAAAATTTATTAGCGAAAAGTTTAGAAGATGTGGAAAATGGTGATGATGATTTAGATATCGACGACATCTCAGCGAATTCAGCTATCAACCCCAAAAACAACCCTAAATTTCCAAAAAAAACAAACAGCACTTATAAACCATCTGCACCATCTAATAACAGTCAGTTTGCTATGCCTGCCTACGAGGATATGGATCCTGAAAAACAAAAGCTTCTTACTAAAGAAGGCTTGAAAGCAATCGAAGTTGCAGAAGCAAAAAACAACAAAAACTCAGTAAAACAGATCGCACGAATTCTTCTAACGAATCCTATCCCTGAAGTTCGCTCAGAAGCTGCACGTGCGTTAGGAAGAATGGGACGCGGAGCAAAAGCATTACACAGAGCGATTGACACCGATGCCTATGAAGTACGCCAACATGCTTATAAAGCCCTTGAAAAAATTGGATCTAGAAGTTCTCTCAAATATTTTATCAAAGGAACTAAATCTTCTGATGTAGATATCAAGATTGCTTCTTTTAAAGGTCTTGGTAAGACAAAAAGCAGTTTAGGTAGAGATATTATTTTAAGAGTAGGTCTTAATTCTAGAGATCCGAATGTAGTCGCTTCTGCATTAGATGGTCTCGGAAACTTTTCAAGAAAAGATGATCTAGAGATTTTAAGAAAGTTTTTGAAATCAGATGTAGCAGAACACCAATCGGGAGCTGTGAGAGGTCTTGGAAACTCAAAAATCCCTGAGAGTTTAGATATTTTAAGTACAGCGATCACTGAAAATCCTGGATTAGAACCAGAAGTTATCTTTGCGATTAGCAAAAAGAAAACTTTGAATGCAACCCTTCTATTAATGAAGATGATGCAGACAAATAAAAATGAAAACTACCAAGCGATTATCCAGAGAGAATTAAATCTTCGTAAGGCATATGGTCGTTATGCGATTGTAAAAACCAATTCTGCTACAATTAGAAAGCAACCAAAAGCAAGTTCTGAAAAAGTTCTAGTTCTTGCAAATGCAGATGTTGCGAAGATCAGAAAGGTGACAGAAAAAAGATTTAAAGTAAAAATGAACAATCAAGTTGTAGAAGACCGTTATTATCTACTACAAGCTATTACAAATAAAGAGGGTTCTAAAAAAGGAATCGTAGAAGGTTGGGTTTTTGGAGCAAAGATCAACGTAGTAAATATTGCGAATCCATCTAAGAAAGGGATGGAGGATGAATATGGTGAAGAAGACAACGAAGATGAAAAGGACATGGTTAAAGACAATACCATCAATCCAGAGCCAAAGAAAAACGTAAAACCTGTTAATCCTAGTAAAAATGGAAAAGACAATGATTACTATGAAGAAGATGAAGACGAGGATGATTAATCCAAATCAAATCTTTAGGGGAAGAAAGCCAGCATTCGCTGGCTTTTTTTATTTCTAGATAAGTTTTCAGTAGGAAAATAAATTCGCTTTTCAAAACAATCTATCAATCATATATAGACTAAAAAGTATGAGACCTAGCCTTTTTCTATTTGCCCTTATCTTACTATTCTGTAATTGTTTGAGTGCCTCAAATAAGAAAATCGATGAAGTCCCAAAAGAGATTGCAATTGAACCTAAATCGGATTACATCCCACTCCCTGCCCGTGTAACCGCAAAACCGATGATGAATTTTCGAGAGTTACCGGATGGAAATAGTAAAATATTGGATTCTATACCAGAAGGTTATGTAGTTTACACCATTGAAAGAACAGAGACGAAAGAAAATATTGCAGGACACGAAGACTATTGGTATAAGACAAAGTTTAAAAACAAAACAGGTTGGTTATTTGGAAAGTATTTAGAATTTGAAGAAAAAGATGTATCGATTACCAAGATTGTTCAGCCTTCTGCAAAGACACCGAGTTATCCTACAAATTATAAAAAGCTTAGAAAATACTTTGATGCAAATATGATTCAAAAAAATTATAAGCAAGTCATAGCAGAGTATGGTAAACCTACCTCCGAGCTAAAATACAAAGGCTCAAATCCTCACGGAGGATTTAACTCGTATTTAGAAGTGGTTTATCCTGATTTTAGATTTAAGTTTATTGATCAGATTCTATATGATGTTACTTTTTTTACTTCAGAAAAACTAAAGAGTAAAACAATTCAAATTGGTTCCGAACGACAAGAATTAGAAATGGAATTTGAAGTTCCTTATTATATTTCTAAAGATGAATTTTCTTATCTAACTTGCCTTCCTCACAGCGAAGACTGTCCAACCGGCTATCCAAATGCAGTAAACTTTCTATTAGAAAATCATAAAGTAAAAGAAATTCGACTAACGGTATATATGGATTAGCCGCAGAGCGTTAATGATTACGGATTATGAATACGGGTGTGCACGGATGAGGAGGTATTGAACCCCTACATAAAAAAAGGACACGATTTTAGGCTTCCAAAAGGAGAC
>DAORDH010000054.1:0-28654 GCA_035345875.1 Leptospiraceae bacterium
AATATGAGAAGCAATTTGCCTAAAATCGTGTCCACTAAATATGTAGTAGTTCAGATCAGCGATAGGTGGACCGATTGGAGGAGCGATGGTGAATCGAGCACTCGCTCAAAATTCCCTTGTTCGTCAAAACAACCGATTGAATGCCTTGAAACAACAAGAGAACGCTTTAATCCAAGATACAACCGGCAGTGTGATAGCACGTGCGATAGGCAGAGAGGATGCAGCCGGAAATCTATCACAGATCCTAGGGGGACTTCGAAAGAGACAAGTTCAGAAACGACAGAATTCGCAAATAGGCACAGTGGTATCGAATGGAGTAGCGAATGGGATGAAGATGGTGAATGGTATAGCCAATGGAATCACTCGAAATGCAGTGATCGCATTTGGAGGAAGTGGAGAGAATTACGATAAGCTCACAGCAACCCCATTTACACCGAGAGCAACTTGGACAGGAGCTCAGAAAGTAGATACATCGAAACAAGGAATGATAGATAGAATGCAAGAACAAGCATTGGCAAAGTATTTAGAAGCCAATGGAATGCCATGAGTATACATGGCGTAGTCCTCCTAACACTGGAATTGAATCAGGTGAGTAAAGTTTGCAAGGGAGAGATGCATAGACTCTACAAAGAGGAGAATCTTTATTTCTAAATAAATATGTATGATTATTATTGTAATAGTGAACGTAATCTTTGAGAAGGGAATCACGATGATCTGCATTCCGCCCCCATTTTCATTTCCCAGAAAATGTCTAGCAGGCCTCAGCTCCTACCGCCTAATGGCTAACGGAGCTTCGACGGAATAACATGATCGAATAACTCCCTTCGAACAGTTCCCTTAAAACGTTCGATAACTCCATTCTGCCACGGCGAAAGAACGAAATCATTTAGGAAAAGAATTTTTTCTTGTCAAAGTGTCTCAGATATGAGACATTGAAATAGTGAAGAAAGTTGAATTCCATCCCAAAGCACTTGCAACACTTAGAGATTTTCCGGAAGCAGTGCGTCGAGAATTGGGTCAGGCGATTTTCGAATTACAAAAGGGTAATCAGCTCTCAATGCCCTTTGCTAAGCCTATGCCAACTGTCGATACGGGAGTAGAAGAATTAAGGGTGAAAGATGCAAGCGGTGCATTTCGGATTTTTTATTTTACAAGACTTTCTGATAGAGTATTAATTTTTCATGCATTTCAAAAGAAAACACAGAAAACGCCAAAGCATGAAATTGAATTGGGTCGTAAAAGATTTAAGGAGTTATATAATGAAAAAAGTTAAGCCTATTGTAACAAAAGATTCGAAGGAGCTTGCTGTCGCTCTTGGATTTAGCTCAACTGTTGGTTTAGAATTTGAAATTCGCAGTGACTTGAATGATAAAATCATCGAGATCGTAAAAAAGCAGGGTCTTACTCATGCCCAAGTTGCTAAACTTGCTCAAACGTCAAGGACAAGAATTACTGCTCTTATGAACCGTCAGTCGAAAGATATATCCATAGATTTGATGCTCAGAATTCTTGGGTCTATTGGTGTTCATGCAAAAATTCAATTCAAAAAAAATGCAGCCTAAGTGTTGTCCCTCGCCGTAACAAAACTCAATCAGGGGCTAACAATGATTACCCAATCAATCAACAAAGTCTCCCAACTTCTAGCGTTAGGGATCGAGCGGTGTCATCTTTTTTTGGGTCACTGAGTAGATGCTTCTTAGCATTGTATCGAAGTGTGAAAAAAGATGACAAGAGGGAGAGCCCGACGCGATTGTAGTAAAAAATAAACAAAGAAATAAATATACAGCTAATACAAAGTAACCGCGTAACGCCCAGAAGAAAGAGACAAGGAATGAATGTAGATAGAAATGGAGCAAGACTCATAGCAGGAGGCGGAACCAGTTCTCCATCATCAGGGGCTAATGGTGGTAATGCGCAGGGGGATGTTACCTAGTTTATTTCAAAACACCTCATTATAAAAGACTCACAATCCTTTTTTGCTTAAGACATTCAATTGTAAGATAGAAACGGGAGAGAATATTTGAAAAAGATGGATGGGAATTAGCGATAGCGTTAGAAAGATAAAGTGCAGTTTTAGGACTTTTTTTTCCTGTAATTTTTAAATTGGCTTTGTAGTATAAAATTATAATTTTAAATATAGAAATTCCTGATGAATTTTTCTTTTTAGAAGACAAGATTGCTTTAGCAGATGAAATAAGATTGAGTTATGCTTTACTGTTATTTAAGCAGGTCAGAATTTCTTTAATGAAAGCTGCTCGCTTAGCCAATAAAAATATTTACGTATTTATGAATAAATGCAAAAAAAACAAAATTCCAGTAATTGATTTTAGCGAAGAGGAGTTTGAGAAAGAGCTTGCTATAGTGAATCGTCTGGTATGATTCTAGTTGCAGATTCTTCTGCTCTCATTGCATTGTCTTATTGTGATGAACTTTTTCTTTTGGATAAACTTTTGGCGAGGTTAAAGTTCCCACAGACGTTGACTATGAGATCATGGATGGTAGTAAATCCCAAAGTGACTCTCTAAACAAATATCTTAAAAACAATACTTTAGATATAAAAAAAGAAAGTATAATTATTTCAGATGATTCATTAGATAAAGGTGAATTATCCGCTATGATTTTATATAAGCAGCTAAATGCAGATTTTCTTTTGATAGATGACAGGAAAGGAAGGCGAATTCCTGAACTAAACCAAATTAGTATCATTGGAAGCGTTGGAGTACTACTGCTTGCTAAAAAGAAAAATTTAATTCCCGAAATTAAATCACGAATTGATATAATCATAGATTCAGGAATTTTTTTATCAGAGGAAATTATCATAAAAGTCTTGCAAGCCTCAAATGAAATTTGATCTAAACCCTACCTGATTATATATGGATGTAGCTCGCCAAACGAAATCCGAATGATGTGAACAGTAGTTACCTTCTTTGATTAATGATTTACTGGGAGGAGGAATGCCAACGGTATACAGGATGTAACCATTGATGTTTGTAAAAAAAATCAAACGCCGGCAAACAAAAGTTACCCTACTCTAGCGAAAGCGATCGACCGAAAACCGCGTTGAAGGGAGAGCGCGGTCGGTGCGTTGTGAAAAAATGTAGGGTCTTGATTTATCAAGACCTCTTTCTGTGAATACCACCGATTCGCCCAATAGAATTCTAAAATTGGTTAGAGATGCAGTAGGTGGAAATTTTGAAATCATTGGAGAAGAAGCAAATAGCTTTTCAGATTCGATCAAATCTAAATACCAGAACTTCCATGGAATGATGTATGGCTAAGAAATCGAGTGTCAAACGAATAGTTTGGAAATAAACCTTGAATTGGAACAGCTCTTCATTCTTTCCACTTAATCCTTGTTGCTTTTTTTTCCTCAGACCAAAACTAAATTCCCATTTTGGAAGAGTTTGAGGATTTCCAATTCCCAAAAATAAGATTCGTTTTAGAAAAGTCGGAGTTTTCTTCCCTGAGTAGGAAAGCTCTCTTTTTGGAATCTGCCTAAGATCGATTCTATCTTATAATTCTATGTCTCATTAGGCAGTTTTTAGGGCTCTAAAAACCTTGACAGGAGAGCCTTGTACAAATTACCGTATACGTAAGATAAAAATTTAGCGAAAATTAACCTGATTGAGGGATGCAAAAATGCGAAAGAGATATATAATCATATTCCTAATGGGACTCTTGCTTTGGTCGAAGGTTTCGACAATAGCAAATTCAAATAAGAAAGCCCTAAAACTAGACAATGAGTTCATTCATAGTCTTGGGGACAAACAAGGAAGATGGATTATTCCTCGAGAATCGGCAGTGAGTGTATCTGCCTACTTAAAAGAGATCGGTTCTAGTGAAGAAGAATTTAGATCTATCAATCAACTTAGTGCTACTGAGCCAATTCCTGCGAACCGTCCCCTATTTTTTCCGTTCAGTGAAAAATACAGCAGAGATTTATTGATCCAAGGGAAAGGCAGAGAGATTATCCAGTCTGACTATCGAGAATTAATTTGGCCTGTTGGAACTTCTAATTCCAAAATCTCTTCTAAATTAGGACAAAGAAGGAATTTAATGCATACTGGGATTGACATTGCTTGTCCAAACCGATCTCCCGTTCTTGCCGCTAATGATGGAGTGGTTCTCTCCGCTCGAAACCAAGGGAACTATGGATTGTCTCTTGTGATTCAACATAATATCAACCAAATCCAAACTCTCTATGCCCACAACTCTGTGCTCCTAGTCAAAGAGGGAGATACAGTTGCAAAAGGTCAAATCATTGCCCTTTCTGGAAGTACTGGTCATTCAACAGGACCTCATTTGCATTTTGAGGTCAGATACCAAAGTGTTATTTTAAACCCAGAACATTACTTCCCAAATGAAACGGAAAGATCGATTGCCCTAAAAGAAGTAGATCTATAAAAGGAAATCTAACATTAGCAAGCTAACTGAATTTCCAAAGAGAGGTTGGAGTTCCGACAACCATAAGCGACTTCTGGAAGAAATCAAAAATCCAGGAGTTGCTGCCTTTGATTTTGATAATACACTCATTAAAAATGACTTTGGCGAAGCTGTGATGAATCAGCTTTTGCTAGATGGTCTCGAAAACCTAAAAGTTCCGTTTGAAATCTATTTTAAAGACAAAGAAAAGGCAAAGGATATTTGGGCGGATAGAAAGACAAATCCAAATCGGTTTAAAGACTTTGTCTGGGAAGAGTATTCTTCTATTATTCAGTCCCAAGGGGTAGAGAAGGGATACCGATGGTCTTCTTTTATTTTTTCTGGTTGGAAAGAAGATGAGTTTAGAAGCTATGCAAGATCTGTATGGAAAGAAGAACTTAAAAGAGAAGTAAAGGTAGGAGTAAGTCCTTACGAAGAAATGAGAGATTTATCTCACTGCCTAGTGGAAAACAACTGGAACGTATTTATCGTAACGGCTTCTCCCGAAGAAGTTATACAAGAAGTCAGTCAGGAATTTTTAATTCCAAAAGAAAATGTCATTGGAATGCGATTAGAACAGGAAAATGGTTTTTCAACTCCTAGAATCATTGAACCTTACACCTATGGTGAGGGAAAAGTAAGAGCATTATTCCAGAGAAAGGGACTAACGGCTGATCTTGCCTTTGGAGATTCTGAAAACGACTATCCACTTTTAAAAACTGCTAAGAGGTTGGCTCTCCTCATCGACAAAGGAAAAAAAGAATTAGTAGAAAAATGTGAGGAAATCCACTGTCTGATTCAGCCGATGTTTAAATAAATGGGCACTCTTTATATTATTTCTGTTCCAATTGGAAATGATCGAGATATTGCTATGAATGCAATTGAGAAGTTGCAACAAGCCGATCTGATTATCGGGGAAGAATTCAAAGAAACATCCAAGCTATTAAAGTTAAACGGAATCGATAGAGAATTTGAACTTCTAAACGAACATTCAGACGATGTGGAAATGCAGCGCTTACTCGATCTGATGCTTTCCAAAAATCTCACCTGCCTCATTTCGGATGCAGGAACTCCAGGCATTGAAGATCCAGGCTCTGGACTTGTCAACTTAGCTGTTCGAAATGGTATGGAGGTAAAGATCGTCCCGGGACCCAGTGCGATTACTTGTGCACTTGCTCTTTGTGGATTTCGGATTTCTCCTTTTACATTTATTGGTTTTTTAAATCGAGAAGACGAAAAGAGAAGATTGGAAATAATAAAATATCTAGGTTATGGGCATACCCTTGTGCTCTACGAGACACCGTATCGATACAAAAAGGTGATTCGAGAAATTGCTAAATACGCCAAAAAGAATTATAGAATCTTCTTGGGACTCAATCTAACAGCTGAGGATGAAATCCAGTATAGAGGGACTTTAAAGGAGATATTGCCCCATCTAGAGGGTTTTCCTAAATCGCCACCTGTAATTGTAATTGAGTGTTAGATTTACCACAAACAGACTCACAATAAGCCTTCATATCTTCTCTACAGGCAGTGCAAGTTTCCCCTGCATTTAAATCCTTTGCTACTTGTTTATAAGGTCTATTATCGCGAGAAGCGAGTTGAATGATTTGATCGAATGATACACGAGCGCAATGACATTTTTCCATATGTGAATACGATATTGAGACCTGTTCTCATTGTCAAGTCTTTTTTTGTCTACTCACATGTTATTGATACTGATTTTTATCATAAATTCCAGTATTAAGGAGAGGAAGGAATCGGTATATATCCTTATACAAGAATTTGTGACAGTTCCTTTTGAAGCTTTGTTTCTATAAAATAATTTGATATCTTATATCTATCTACAATTCTAAAAAATTTCCAATCTCTCATTTCGATTCGTATACCAAACTATTCGATTCAAAATTTCTCTAAAAATGAAATGCATTGCGTGGCTCTTTCTTTTTTTGCATTGCTTAAAAGAATCATCTAAAAAGGATTTTAAATAAAGGAACAACTCACATGAAATACAAATTACTTGGGAATTTATTTAGGATTTTCAATACTTAAGAATTCATGCACTTCTATTTCTCCATCAGGATTGACTGGATCAAAACTTGAAAATTGAATGATACTTCCTTTTTCCATTTTATATAGAATTCTGATTTCTTTCGAATCATATACATAAGACTTTTTAATTGTCATTTTCTTTCTTAGAATTTTCCTTGGATTGGTTTCTAGGATTAAAACCATTGCCTTTACATGGAGCAAAAGATCGCATCCACCTCCATCCATACTATATTCCCTCTCTTCCCTTTTCTCGAATTCTATTACACTTGCTTTTATTAAAATGCGTTCATTTTCTTTCGAATCAATCGGATTTCTTAGCAGTGATAGAAAAAGTATGATTGTTATAAAAATTCTGAATCCATTCATCGGTAATTTAATCGATTCGATTATTTTTATCCGCATTCAATATTTTTCCTTCAGAGTAATATATCACTTTTGCTTTTTCATTCCTGAGTGAAATTATTTTCATTGGATACTGTCTTTTTAATTCTTTATACTTGCTTTGTTTAGAAATTTTTTGGAGCGATATTTTTACTACTTGCCTACCGCATGGCGCCTTCATATATTTTTTAAATGTTTCGCCTTTAAAGCTATTTTTATTTCGATGAGTTAACATAAGAATAGATCTAATTTTAGATTTATATGTTTTTAACAACTTGAATGCTATATTTATATTTTGAAAAATTAACATTAGAAAAATAATTCTTAAATAAATACTTTCCATTATAAATATTCCAATAACAAATAGAAAGGATATAGATAAAAGTAAAATTGGAAATAAGTTTAATCTAAGCTTATCGAAAAACGTAATCATTTTTTTGACAGAAATGTCACCCTAATGTTTAATAGGGTGACTATCGAATTTAAAAAGTCTAGGATTTTAGATGATTCTCTGATCTTTTTATTTTTTTAAGTTACAATGCATAAAATTACTTTATTACATTGTAAAACTTACCAATTAGATCAATTAATAAATCATCGGATCCATTTTCAATTGCTATAGATGTAGATTGTGTTGTTCCCTCATAATATAAAGAATAGGTTGGACAAAATACTAAACAAACTTTTTCCATTTCGTATCCTATTTCTTTTATACTTGTTTTTGTGAGTAGTTTCACTTCTTTTTTTGTTGAAAAGCAATACCAGTCAATAGTTTCTTTCACTTCTAATGCTCTCATATTAGTAACAATTAATTTACCATGTATTTTGTGTCCTAAGATTTTAGAGATAACTCTTAATACATTTCCAAAAAATTTTTGAATAGGATTACTGCCTCTATTCCAAAAATCTGCTTCAAGTTCGAATACTTTTTGTTCCCCTTCTAATAATTTAATATCTAACATTTTTACTCCTTAATTTAAGATAAATTACTAAGGAATAATAGTCTTAAAATAAATCAATAGAAAAACTAGGATATATAGTAGTATTAGCTATTATATACAAAATTAATCCATTAAGTGGAGTATAATAGAAAACTATTCTTTTATCAAAAATTGCAAAGATTTAGTTTTTTAAACTGTGCAGAGTGACTAAAGTAAATAATTCAATATTGGATGAGTGGATTCATTTAGACTTTTACTGTTCCCTATTAGTAAAACATGAAATTTGGAAAATAATTGGCAAAGGATACCGTTCTCTGCTAGAGAATTAGGATACTATCCTTTCTTCGCAAAATTTTATGTAAGAAAGGAGTCATATGAGCTTTAGATAAAAGAGAAAAAATATTTCTTCGTCTTGATTAGTTGATTCGAGCAAATCTCCTTGAATAGAAGAAAATTATTTTTTTAGTTTATCTTTTAGTATTCTTGCGACTGTTTCATAAATGATCAATGAAACAAAGAGAGAAACTAATATTGTTTCTGTGTATGGCAAGGCTCTTTTGGTTCCATGAGAAAAATAATTGAAAGACAAAAAGAAAATCGCATATACGATTGCAACTCCTAGCTTAAAAAATTGTTTCTTAGGATTAGTGAGTTTTGTTTTTAATGATGTTTTGTTTAATAGAGCAAAATTCGTGACTACTACTAGAAGTATGTAACCAATATCAAAGTAGTGAATTAAATCGTTAGTAATATAGTTTATAATATCCATATCTGCAAGAAACATAAAATCCTCTTATTTAATAAATTATTTATCAATCGATAAACTGAAGTCATATTGATCCCAGTCTATTCAAAATATACTATCGTATTTATAAGAAGGCTTTTACTTTATCAATCAGTATATATGAATCATTTTTTATGATTTTAATCATTATGTATATACGTAACGTTTCCCTAGAGAGAAAATAGGTTTAGATAAGGAATTGAGAGGGTTGTGTGGAATTGTTTTATATCTCTATTTTTATATTTGGGAATAATCAAACTGACCAACCAGCTTTCAGCAAATCCTGAATAGATGAAAAGCTTTCTAATACTTGATTAGAATTGATATCTATAACTTTCCATTTTTCTATGGATTTATTTTCTACTGAGATTCTACCTATTTTGCCTTCATGAGATCGCAAGATACAAAATCCCTCGAAAAATGTTGTGACTACTAAATTGTTAAAGTTTTTTGAGATCATTGAATCTATCCTATTGCCCTGTGATTTAGATTATTTTACTCTCATCAAAGGACAAAATAGGGTTAGAGCAAAAAAAATCTCTCCTTTAGGGAGAGATTTTTTCGATAGGGCAATATTAAGTTAAATTATCTTACTAAGCTTAAATCTTTTACTTTAAAGACTTTTACGTCGTCTTTGGTTCCCTTTTTTTCAATTGCAGTGACTATTACTTCATCTTCAACTACTTGAATCAGCGACTTAGGATGAATGGTTGCTTCACTTCTCAATTCAAATTCTAATTCTGTGTTAAATTGAGCAATGTATGCTTCATTTTTAAGAATCTCAATGACGTAAATTCTTCCATCTGAATACACCATAGGAGATTCTGGAGCAAGTTTAATTCCTTCTGAAGATCGCTTAACGTCATAGTCTCCAGTTGAAGTCATAAAAAGTCTTAATTCTTTTTTCTCGAGAGATGCGTCATATCCTATCGCAAGAATTCCAGAACCAGGAATGATTAGCAATTCTCTCGCATTGATTCCAGAATTGGTAGAACCCTGAATAAAGGATGTAAACTTATCCTTTGGAACTTCTGGTCCTGCAGGTAGAGCTGAGTTTACAACTGTATTTGTAATGGTTGTGCTTGTTGTAGTTGTCTTTGTGCTAGTTGTTGTTTCTTTTTTATTTTTAGAATCTAGAAAAGCAACGTATTCTTTTTCAGAAGTAATATTTGCTTTTCTCATTTCTTCTCTTCTTTTGTTTAGAGCTAATCTATCTGTAATTCCTTTGATTTCTGCTGGATTGGCAGTCATCATTCTGTTGTTTAGTTCTTCATTTTCTGCAGCGCTCTTTTTAGTTAGGAATGTATCAAATTTCTTTCTTTGCTCATCTCCATCTTTTTGGAGAGTTAGATCTGTTTTTGTTTGATCTAATAATTCAAGAGAAGCAACATCTAAAGACAATTTCTTTAATATGTTTTTTTCTGTTGGGATTAGAATCTGAGATTGACCACTTATGCTTTCGGCTGTCGCCACAGTAGGTATACCAATTTTTTCTTTCTTAACTCCTAATACAACGTTCGTGCTATAATTTTTTATTAAATAGTCTTGGTTGTTTCTATTTTTTGTATTATAAAGAATGACGCTATTTGTAAGAGTTTCTGCTTCTTCGTTTGTGTATTCAAAATTATCAGCAATATAAGAGTTTAAAACTGTTACCACAGAGGATAATTCTACTTTAGATTCTCCTGTAACCTCTAATACATCTGCACCTAGCTTTCCTTCTTCATTGGAAATATAACGTTTTATGCTTAGCCCTAAGACGTTATGTGTTTTCATTGCATCTGTTTTAATTCCGGAAGATAGTTTCTTACCAGTATTGATATCTTGCTTTTTTTGCTCCTCCGCAGAGATTTTTGTTTCTAGAGGCTTCTTCTCTACAGTAGTCGTTGTTTTTGTAGTTTTGGTGGTGGTAGAGGTTGTAGTTGTTGTAGTGGTTTTCGCTGTTTTTGAAGTCTTAGTTGCTTTTTTTCCAGACTTTTGAGCGACTAGGCTTCCTGTTGAAATTCCTAGAATCACTAAAAAAGAAATACTTTTTATGATTTGCTTATAAAATTGTCCCATCGAATTGTATTCTCCAATTATTTTTAACTAATGACTCACCCCGATTGATAGATTGAAATATATTCAGTTGTAAGCCTTATTATTCACTTTTTCTAGCAGAAATAATTTATTCAAGCATATTATCATACGAATCAGCCTACCTTTGATTGCGCTTCTAATCGAAGAAATCATCGTTAAATCCTAAGTTTCGATTTTTTGCTAAAAAAATTGGAATCAAATCGGGATACGAAGTTTGAAACCTGTTGAAAACACCTGCAATGGTATCGAAAAATTAATTGACCTGACGAGATTGAAATATACTCTCAAAAGCAGGGCTATCAAGAATCCATGAAATCGTCTCTAGAACAGGCTATTGAAAGAGGAAGGCGAATCGTTGTAGTGATCTATTCCTTTCAGCCCAAAATGGAAAAAACCAATCGGTTGATTCTATCTACCATCCTATCCCAATATAAAAAAACAGATATGCATGATTCTATTTATAGTGTTTTATTTGAATCCATTATGAATTGTATCAAAGCAAATGCCAAAAGAATCTTTTTTGAAGAGTGCAATCTAAACATCAAGAATTTAGAAGACTACAAATCTGGAATTAGTGATTTTAAAGAACAAATTGGAAATAAAAGGCTGAGAGAACTTTGTGAAAAAGGTCGTTCCAAAAAGATCTTTATTAAAGTTGTCTATACTCACAGCCAAGATGGTCTTAAAATTGAAATTTTAAACAATGCAGAAATTTTAAAAGAAGAAGAGATGCGAATCAGAACGAAACTCTCCCGAGGTCAAAAATATGAAAATCTTTTTGATTTCTATAATGATAATTCAGATCCAACAGAGGGAGAGGGTTTAGGTTTAGTTTTAAGTCTTCTCATGTTAAAAGGAGAGGGCGTTGATCCTGCAAACTTTCGCATTGGAAGCAAGGATGGAGTAACCAAGACTCGAATCGAAATCCCTTTTAATGAGTATTATAAAACAGAACGAAATTTATATACTTTAAATCTGGATTCTGGTCTTTGATTATGAGAGAAAAAGAATCCAAAGTGATTGTTGATTCTAGATTTGAGGGAGAGGTATGCCTCTTTTCTCTGATTGGCGAGTTAACCTTAGTGGATGCTCCCGATGTGGGACAAGCCTTAGACCGAATCTTTGAGAAAGGATTTTATAAATTCTTATTTGATTTTGACCGACTAACGTTTATTGATTCCTCAGGAATTAGCATACTAATTCGTTTTTATGGCAAATTGACTAAAAAGGAAGGTAAAATTGCATTTTGCAGCTTTCATAAAAATGTTGCCAATGCAATGCAGAAAGCACTCCCTTTAAATATGCGTCAGACGATTTATTTTGAGGATAGAAATTCAGCTTTGAACTATTTAAATTTTATTTAGTTCTTTTTTCTTGAGCGAAATTTCTAAAATAATTTCATATGGAAGCTTATCTTTAAATCACTCTGTTTACAAAAGAAAGATCCTGATTCCTTTTTCGATAGGTAAACCCTTTCTAAAAGACGGTTTCTCTATCTAAAATCCAAAAAAAAGCCTCAAAATACAGGCATATACCGATATTTTAAACAGTATGATGATAGATATTTTACAGCATAATAAATCCAGTATTCGACGAACTTTAATTATTTCTTTTATAATCATAAATCTTTTAACAATCTTATTTGCCGGTTTTACAATCTATCAAATGAACGGGATGCACGATAAAAATGTGAAAGCGGCTAATGAGCTATTACCCGCTGTGATAGAAATTAGTCTTCTAACTGGAAACATTTACGATTTTAGATTGACTGAATTTGCTCACATCGCAACAGACTCTGATAAAGAAATGAATGCGGAAGAAGCAAAAATGGAAAGCATCAAAACAAAAATTGAAAAGAATTTTTCCGTCATAGATGAAATTGTAAAAGAAGAAGAAGCTTTAAAAATCTACCGAGAATTTAAATCTGAATGGAAAGACTATTTAAAGGAAAACTCCGAAATATTAGTTATTTCTCGTAAAAGATTAGAGAAAGAATCAGACGATAAAATTAAAGGATCTTCTCTTCAAAAATTTATCCTCGCAAAAGAAACACTAGCTAAATTAAATAACCTCACAAATAAAATCGCAAAGGATTCGAGTGAGTCTAGTAACGTTCAAGTCGCTTCTACAATTTCAGTTATAACTTTTGCTACTTTGATCATCACTGGAATAATTCTATTCTTAAGTTTTTCTACGATTCGTAATATTGTAAATCCTCTGAGAACTGCAATGGATGTGGTGACACAACTTTCCAAAGGAGATTTTACTGTAGAGATTGATATTACTAAAAACGATGAATTAGGAAAAATGCTTTTTAGCATTCATGATATGGTTGAACATCTAAGTGGTTCGATTCTTCAAATTCGCAAATTATCGGGAGAGATTGCTAAATCTTCTGCAGAACTAGGATCCGTTTCCGCAAACTTAAATGATTCTTCTCAAAATATGGCTTCTTCATCGGAAGAGTCTTCCGCAGCTATTGAAGAGTTAACTTCCTCCCTAGACAATGTTGCCCATAGTATTGGAATCCAAGCTCGCAATATGGATGAAATTGATGCGAATATAAAATCCATGAACACTGCTATTTTAGAAATTAAAATGGCTGCTGATAAACTCTCTCACATTTCAAGTGATTCTGCAAAGAAGGCAACCAGTGGAGAAGCAATTGCAAATGGAACTATCATTGCAATGGATAAAATCAAAGAAAGTTCTTCCAAGATTACAGAAATCATTGGTCTGATCTCTGAAATTTCCTCTCAAACAAATCTACTTGCTCTCAATGCAGCCATTGAAGCAGCAAGGGCAGGAGAAGCTGGTAAAGGCTTTGCCGTTGTGGCAGATAGTATCACAAAACTTGCAGATAGAACTGTCTCAGGTGTAAAACAAATCCAAAATCTGATTTATTCTACAGAAAAAGCAATTTCGGAAGGTTATAATAAAGTAGGAGAAGTTGCAGGTATCTTAAAAGGCATCATTGCCAGTGTAAATAATATCAATAACTCTGTAAGCGGTGTGATTACTGCGGTTAATAAACAAGTAGAAAATGCTCGAAAGATAGCGTCTAACGCAGAAAAGGTAACTAATCTTGCCAAAGAAATTGAAACCGCTTCCATAGAACAAAAAAATGGAATTGGAGAAATCAATCAAAGTATTGTAAGCGTTTCCGAAACGGCTCAATCTGTTTCAGCCGAATCTGCAAATCTAAGAGAACTTTCCCTTTCCTTTAAAAGTAAAACAGATGCACTGGAGAAAAGTGTTGATTTCTTTAAAGTGAAAGAATAAAGTTTTTCACAATTTCTAAAAATTCTTTTGCATGAGTATAATGTAGATAATGTCCTGCTTTTGGAATTGTCTCTATTTTGACATTTGGAAAGTATTTTAGAATTAAATCTTTATCCTCCTCATTGATATAATCTGATTCCTCTCCCAAGATAAAGAGTGTTTTGTTAGGATATTTCCTATTTTCTGATAAATTTAATTTTAATGCATCTCTAGAATTTTTTAGAGTTTCTACATTTAATTTCCACCTATAACCAGTTTCAGTTTTTTCTAGATTCATTTGTAAAAATTGGCGGATAAATGTATCTGGAAGTTTTTCTCTCATGTCTTCATCTAGAGCTTGTCTAGATTCATAATTACTAACATCCATTGTGAGAGCTTGAAATTCTTTTTCGTATTTAATTGGATAAGATTTTGGGACTATATCTACAACAATCAATGAATGAATTAAATCAGGATAGGTGAGGGCAAAGAGTAAAGAATTTAATCCTCCCATTGAATGCCCGAGTAGGATAGGCTTATCGATGTTATTCGCTTCTATAAATTCTTTTAAATCTGAAACTAAATCTTGAATTGTGTGGGTGTTTGTATGCGGAGAGTCTCCATGGTTTCTTACATCAATCGTATAGACATGGGCTAGTTTAGATAGCTCCTTTGCATTAGTAATCCAATTTTTAGAAGAACCAAAAAGTCCGTGAATAATAATTAAGGGTCTTCCATTCCCCGTAAATTCTCTAAAAAATAATTTCATAATTCCATAGTTCTTAGAGCCCTTCTACCTGCAAGGTTTCCAAATTATTAAATAAAACTATGAATTTAAAAAATAAACTTTCCTTTAAAATGATAGTATACATATCGTTGAAAAGTATGAAGAGAATTTGTGTGTTTTGTGGGGCTCATCCTGGAGAGAATAGAGCATATTATGAAAATGCTAAATGCCTTGGAGAATTTTTAGTAAAAGAAAACTTCGGTTTAGTTTATGGGGGAGCAAACATAGGGATCATGGGAGAGGTTGCTAATTCTGTTTTAGCACAAGGGGGAGATGTGATTGGGGTGATTACAGAACATCTCATGCCGATCGAAGGTCATACAGGTTTAAAAGATTTACGAATTTTAAAAAATATGCATCAACGAAAAGCGATGATGTATGAGCTTTCAGATGGTTTCGCTGTGCTACCCGGTGGAATAGGAACACTCGAAGAGTTCTTTGAAATTCTAACATGGGCACAATTAAAATTTCATACAAAGCCAATCGGTATTTTAAATACAGAAGGTTACTACAATCGTTTGATTCACTTTCTACATCACATAGCAGACGAAAATTTTATGCACAGACAACAATTGGAACTCTTCTTTGTTGCAGATACTCCAGAGATAATGATTCAAAAATTTAAAGAGAGAATTGGGTAAATACGATCTCCAAAAAGTAAACCAAAAGAAATCGAAGTCTGAGAGATTTTTTATATTCATTTATAAATACAAGATAAGCACGCTCTATTTAAAAAATAAATAGAGCAATGAACAAAGATAATTTTTCCAATGAAAAATCCGTTACTCACTTTCTCTTTTTTTTATGGGTTGACTTTTTATGAAATGAAAATTAAGAAAGGCACTATGAAACTGAATCAAATCACTCTCTTTATTTTTTTTCTCTCTTTCACAATCCTTTTAAATGCGGATGATAAAAAATGGAGTTCTTTGCAAGGATCTCTCAATTGGAATGAAGCTAAAAAAAAATGTTCTAGTCTAGGTATGCGACTTCCTTCTCTTGAGGAATTAAAAACTAGTTTTGATAAAGAAGAATTGTCTGCATGGAAAAAAGATGGGAATACTTATTGGACTGCTTCAGAAATCTCATCAGACAGAGCCTACTATTTTACACTTTTAAACGGAGCAAAATTTAGCTTAGCGAAAAATAAATCTATTTCTGTTCGCTGTGTTCGATAAGAAATCGCTCAAAAGAAATTTAAACGAATCCATCTTCTAATAATTTCTCAAATTTTTCAAAATCTTCTGGAAGAAGATATAAAACTGCATACGATTCATGAGAAGGAACTGCTAGATTTTCTAGAAAAAGAAAATTTTCACCTGTTACGAAGTATGGAATTTCTTCTTCCTCTAAATGAAATTTCAAAATAGATAAAAGTTGTATATCTCTAGTTTTGAAAGCTGGTTGAAATCTTGAATTTTTCATAAACTGTGCCAACCATTGCTAAAAAAATGCCTTAAAAATCGAAAAAAAAACCTTTTTTCTCAAAAAAAAATCTATACATAGCTCAGTATTTCTAAGAATATTGGAAAAGTGGAAATAATTACAAATTATCCTCTATTTTGTCCATGCAGGGATGCATAATCAGAATAGATTCTGGTAAAAATTGTTTTTTTGAGAATTTTTAAAAAAAAATTCAAAAATACCGCGCAAATTAAACTTTTTTTACCCAATTATATAAGAAACCAAATAGGAGTTATTCATGAAAAAAGGAAAAGAGGATAAATCAGAAGAAATACTCTCTGAGAAAAACGAAGAGAGAAAACGTGCAATTGATGCTGCTATGGGTCAAATTGAAAAACAATTTGGCAAAGGCTCTATCATGCGCCTAGGTGCACAATCCGATGTTGCAATTCCTGTTATATCAACTGGATCTTTAGATCTAGATATAGCACTTGGAATTGGGGGACTACCTGTAGGTAGAATTGTAGAAATTTACGGTCCTGAATCTTCTGGAAAAACTACATTGATGCTTTCCACAATCGCACAAGCTCAGAAAAAAGGCGGTATTGCTGCATTTATTGATGCAGAACATGCACTCGATCCATCCTATGCTAAGAAGCTCGGTGTAAATATAGACGATTTACTTGTATCTCAACCAGACAATGGAGAAGAGGCGCTCGAAATTTGCGAATCTCTTGTTCGTAGCAATGCGATTGATATTATTGTAATTGATTCTGTTGCAGCCCTAGTTCCTAAAGCAGAGATTGAAGGAGATATGGGAGATTCTCACATGGGTTTACAAGCACGTCTAATGTCTCAGGCTCTCCGAAAATTAACTGGAACTATATCTAAATCTAAAACAACCGTTGTTTTTATTAACCAGATTCGTATGAAGATTGGTGTAATGTTTGGCTCTCCTGAAACTACAACAGGCGGAAATGCTCTCAAGTTTTATGCGAGTGTTCGTATGGACATTCGTAAGATAGAAACACTCAAAGACAAAGAAGATCCAATTGGAAACAGAGTCCGCGTCAAAGTTGTGAAAAATAAATGCGCTCCTCCATTTAAACAAGCTGAGTTTGATATTATGTTTAATTCTGGAATTAGCAGAGAAAGTTCCATTATTGATCTTGCAGTAAAACATGAAATTTTAGTAAAAGGTGGATCTTGGTATTCATATAATGGTGAGAAGATTGGGCAAGGTAAGGAAACTGTTAAAAACTACCTACTCGAAAATCCACAAATACTAGATAAATTAGAAGCACAGATTCGAGATCTAAATGATCTTCCCAGCAATAAAACCGCTGGTGTAGTAAGTGAGAAAGAAACTTCAAACGGAAAAGGAAATCATTCTGAAAAAATTGAAAAGGGTTCGCGCAGGAATATGGCTTTAGAGGAGGAGTTAGAATCCGCTGAGGCTGTAGCGTAAGCTTAGCAGGCTTTCTTTTTAGAAACTATTGATCCGAGGTGGAGACACCTCGGTTTTTTTTTGCCTAAATCGCTTTCTGTATCAAGGAAAGCACTCTTTCTGAATACTTTAATTTTAATGCTTCCTCTCTTGCTTTGTTGCTCATTTTTCCCCAAGTCTTTCGAATGATCTCAATCATTTTTTCATCGGAGTGTTTTTTGCTGAAATCCTCTATTTGATAAGCAAGTGTGACTAAGCAAAGTGCATCTTCAATGGTTTGCACTTCAGAGTCAGACTTTAGATTCTTCTTTAGATTTATCTCTTTTACTCTTTCTATAGTAGCTGGATCATACCCAATTTTTTTAAGAATTTTCTCTCCTTCCTGTGCGTGAAATTCTGCTAGTTCTTTTTTCCACTTTGTATATCCTTTTAATCCATCAGGATACTTAGAACGCGGAATCTCCCATCGCTTTAAATGTTGGCAGCGAGCTGCCAACTGGAGAGGTTCTGAGGCATTTGGGTTTAATCTTTGCACCCAGTCGGAGAGCCATTCAGAATAGGCGAGTTCTCTTGGCTTTTGTTCATCGCCTATCGTTATAAGATTTGGATCAAGTGAATTTGCTTTATCAAATTCTACAATTGCTTGTTTAAATAATTCTTGTTTCATTTTGGTTCTATTTTAAAAACTTTTCCTTTCCCTAAATCTAAGAGATAAACATCTCCATTGCCGTCTTTTGCAAATGAGGATATGAGAACAGGCCATTTTCCAAGTGTATAAGCTTCT
Source organism: Leptospiraceae bacterium (assembly GCA_035345875.1). Classification (GTDB taxonomy): domain Bacteria; phylum Spirochaetota; class Leptospiria; order Leptospirales; family Leptospiraceae; genus UBA2033. The sequence continues at coordinate 18,343 of DAORDH010000054.1, forward strand.
TTTACTCTTTCTGTTGGATTCTCCGGAAGATCTAATGCCCATACTCTCCCTGATACAAAATCGGCAAACACGTATTTGCCGCTCAAGCTAGGTATATTCTTTCCTGTATAAACATAACCGCCTGTAATGGATTGACCATCATCTCTCCCATAATCATAAATTGGATCTGCAAGATTTTCTGTTTTGCAATTTTCTTTTGGTTCAAAACAATGAGATCCTTCTCGTATGTTCCACCCATAATTTTTTCCTTTTTCAACTATATCCACTTCTTCCCAGAGATCTTGTCCAACATCGGCTAAAATCATTCTACCTTTGGGATCAAAGCTAAATCTCCAAGGATTTCTAAATCCATACGCGAATGTTTCCGGCTTACAGCATTTATCCGTAAAAAAAGGATTGTCTTCTGGAACTTTATAGGCTTTGTCTTTGTCAGGAGTGGAATCTACATCAATACGAAGCATACTGCCTAAAAAAGTTTTTGGATTCTGTCCTTGTTTTCTTGGATCATCTTTCCACCCACCGTCACCCCAGCCTATATAAAGCATATTGTCTTTACCGAAAAGAATTTGTCCTGCATTGTGATTTTCATAAGGTTGCTCTACTTCCATGATAATTCTTTCTGACTCTAGTTTCGAGTTTTGTAAATCTTTCGGATTTGTAGATGTAAATTCAGAGATACGGCTAATATCTTTTTTACCTACACCAGCTACATAGTTTACATATATTTTTCCATTTTTTCTAAATTCGGGATGAAAGGCGAGACCGAGTAGTCCTTCTTCTGATTCCGCTTTTACTTTTATACTTAAAATTTCTTTATTCTCTTTCCCGTTTACCTTGGACCAAAGAATTCTTCCCTGCTTTTCTAAAATAAAAAATTCCTCTGACTCTCCTGGAGGGAATTGCATATCGGTTGGTTGAATAAACCCGGAAGCCACTTCGCGGAGGGTAATATCGATTTTCCGCCTTTTTTCATCCTGACCGGAAAATATAGGTGATAGGTTTGCTATATTTCCTTCTGCTTTATATTTATCTGCTGCTCCTAATTTTTGAATTAGAAATTTCCGAATTCCATCACAGTGAACTAAAAAGAAAAGAATCAAAAAAATTGGATAGATTCTGCCTTTCATTTATTTCCCCCTAAGTATAAAATTTTTTTAATAACACGATCCTATTTATTGAACTAGTGTATCTTGTAAAATACCTATTCAACTCATAGCAAAAAAGAGTCAATCTGTATAAAAAAGTTTTAATACCATTCTTGTTTTGAAAATGAATGCAATTTAAAAATCGAAATCACTTAGTCTGAATATTATATTTTTTCTGATTACGATAGTAGGAAATCCAAGTGAGAACTACAAGACCTAGAACAGGAACGGAAAAATAAATATGGACTTGTATGAATCCAGCAATGAGTCCAAGCACTCCACCTAAAAATTGTATCATTACTAAATTTCCACCGGTATTATCTAGAATCATTTTTTCTAATTCATCCGTATCTAATTTCATTACTTGCTCTTCTACAAGATTTGTAACGTTGACTTGGTGAATGATTTTTGCGATATTTGTTTTTAAATATTCACTGCCTTCTTGCGATTGCATAAACTCAAGTGACTTATCTTTTGCATAATCTAGAACTTTAAAAGAATAATTTCCTACCTTATCCCAATTGTCTGGATCATCTAAATATTTCTTCAATCTCTCGATTGCGGATGGCAAAAATGTTTTTCTAGAATACTCACTCGCAACATCAAACCAGTCTTTTACTTGAGTAATAATATAATCCTGAGTCTCTTGTGCTTCCATTTTCTTTTGTAAATCTAAAACGAGTATATCCATGACTCCCATCAATTGATTTGTTGTATCCTCATCTTCAATGAATTTTTGAAGTAAGTCTTGTAATGCTGCATTGTCAAAAGATATAATCTTTTTGATCCCAAATCCAATATTGCCTATCGTATCTTTTTGTTTTAAATATTCATCGATTGCATTGTTTAAAACCACAGACAATCTTGGTAATTCTTCTAAAATAATTTTCCTTGTTTGTGTTACTAAATATTCTCTATTTTGTCTCGATTGCAAATATTCATTGATTCTAAATCGAATCTGTTCCCAAACTTTTTTGATTTCTTCTGGATTTCGAGCTATGTCCTTTAACGTTTCTTCTGTGAAGTTAAAAATTTGAGAGAGTAATTCGGGACCTTTTTCTTGTAATAAAGAGATTATTTTTTCTGTAACTTTATCACGAAATACTTGGTCTTTCAAAAGTTCGTCTAACCACTCTCCTACTTTTTGGGTTCCTGTTTCGATGAGTTTTCTTTCGTAAACATATTCTAAAATGATTTCAGGAGCGAGTAGATTGGTTTGAATACTTTGACCTAAACTTTTTGCTATATTTGCTTTGTTTTTGGGAACGAGTCCTTCCCATCCTAAAACTTTTCCTTGTTTAGGTTGAAAGAGCATCTTAATTGCAAGAAAGTTTGTATAATATCCTACGATCCCGGCCATACATATAATGAAACCTGCATCGATCCAAATATTTTTTTCTGATAAATAAAGTTGAACGATTCCAAAAAAAAGTGTGATTACACTTATCCCACGACGAAACCATAAATCAAGACTTGCAACATCCATTCAAATACTCCTTTTGAAAGGATTTGATTTTATTAAAAAAAGTATAGTGATTTTCCTTACATCAAACTAACCTTCAAAAAAAAATAGTTAGTTCAAACAGATCAAAGAAAATCAAAGAGTATTTGATTCTCTGTTTCTCTTTGATCTAAATTGAGCAGGTGTCATGCCCGTTGCTTTTCTAAAAATGGAATTAAAAGAAGATTTTGAATTGAATCCACAATCATAAGCAATTCGAATTACCGGATACTCATCGTAATTCGAATCATTCATTTTTTTTATAACCTCTGCAATGCGAAAATCATTGATAAACATAAAAAAATTTTTTTCAAATTTAGTATTGATGATTTGACTTAAATGATTGGTGCTAATACCGATTCCACTTGCAATGTCAGAGATTACTAGGTCTGGATTTAAATAAGGTTTTTCCTTTTCTATATAATCTAAAAGTATATTTTCTAGTTGTTCCATTTTTGTTTTAGATAGACCAGACTTGCTATACTTTTCTTTTTTAATTATATCTTCGAAATTTTTGGTTTGATTATAGACATCATCTTGTCTCATAAAAAAGAAACTGAGTGTATATAAAAAACCGAGTAGCAAATAAACATTAGCCACAGGATTCAGTAATACTTTCCCATAGAAAGTAGAATACAAAAATACGACCAATTGATTAATCAAAAAAATTAAGAATAGGATTGAAAACCTAGAAATCCAAGAAAGTGTATTATCAATCGATAGATACGAGAATTTATCTTGTATCTGAAGTATATGTTCTTTAATCATGCGATAGGATAGAATGTTATAGACTGAAACGGAAATACAAGCAGCGATTGCAAAAATGCCCTCAATGACAGAAAATATTTTACTCCGTTCAAAATAAATAGAGCCATTTTGCATTCGAATCATAGAAATAAAAGTTAGAAATAGAAAAAAAAGAAAGGGGAAAAAGTGAAGTAAGTCTTTTTTGAAAAATGTCTTTTCATTTTTAGTTTGCATTCTGGTATAAAGATAAAGACAAGGACCATAGGCAAGTGGGTAGAATATCACTTTTTGGAAAAAATTAGATTCATCTGGAAATAAAATAGAAAGTCCCCGTCTTAAAGCTGCGAGGCAAATGAGTATTATCCAAAGAGATGCGATGATAGAATGGGTTGATTTGTTTTTTTTACTGATAATAAATAAAATAGAGAAGAATGTCTGGACAACAGCAAGTGATAATAAAACTACAATTTCACTCATATATAAAAAATAAGAATTAAAAATAATTCCAATTAACTCCTAATCTATTCGCAACAATACTTGCATGGTGAACTGGATGCAAGATCCCAACCATATACATTTCTCTCGCAGTGATTTTTCCTAAGAAGGGATGGGGCATTAGAATTTTATCTAGATCTTCTTCACTCCAACCATCAATGGCTGTTTTATATTTTTCCCACTCAGAGTTCCAATCTCGAATTAATTCTTCTTTTCGCTTTGTAGTATTTATATCTGTTTTTTCCGTTTTTGCGGCAAAAAATCCTGAATCTTTCCCTTGTCTAAGTGCATCCAGATAGATAGTTGCCATTTCGTTCATCGTTTTAGATTTATGATTCGTTTCTCCAAAAATAAACGATGCTATGAATTTAGGTGTAACATATGTAAGTCCTAGAACCTTAGTGACACGATTCATATGCTGAATATTTTCAGCCGGTGACCAGCCTTTCTCTGGTTTTTGAAAGAAGGTTTTCTCATCGATTGCTTGAAAGGAGTTTGCAAGATTTTGTTTTAAATCCTGTATTGCCGATTTTAATTCAGACTTATTAAATGGATTACTCAGTGTCATAGATAACTCCTATGAAAATTATATTGAATCTAATGAAATTGATTTCAAATTATTTTGAATTCAATTTCACACTAGCGATTTTTGAATTGAATAAATTAAAAATTTACTTTTTGTAATAGAGTATAACTACTGTAATCCGTAAGGAAGGGTGGGATGAATTTTTGGTTTCTAGTTGTTTCTATGATATTTGTTCGAAGTCTAGATGCTTATTTGACTTATTTGATTACTCCAGATCTAAAATTTGAATTAAATCCCCTTGTGTCAGTTGGAAATCAAGGTTGGGCAACTCTATTATCTGTGAATGCTTTTGTTGTTTTTTTTACTTTATTGCTTCTATATTATTCGTTTAACAACTCTGTTCATATTTATTATCCCAAAGAAAAAAATTACACACTGAAGGAGTTTATATCCTTCTTTTTATACAATGAAAAAAACTCTTTTTACAAAATATATTTTCGTGTTCCTTACAATCGAAAAGTAATATTGAATTTTTGTGGATATCTTTTTGCAAGAGTATTTACGGTGTGGAGTGTAATCATTGTTAGTCACAATTTGCTGCTTCTTCATTTAGAAAACTATCATTTCTATTCTAGTGAGTGGAATCTTTGGGTTTTAGTTTATTTAGCAATTCTTCCCATTACCTTCTATTTTTTTTGGAAATTTTTTAGATTAGAGTATAGAAAATATTTAGTTAATGCGAGATCGATGTAAAAAAATTTAACCACGAAGACTCACGAAGTGAATAAATAATAAATCTTCTCTTTTCTTGGTGGTTAATTCTTTTTGATTTCTCTTAAGTTGAGAGCATTGTCCCTCGGTGATAATCGGTGCGTATCGGTGGTAATCTTAGGAAGTTTCTCTTAACTTTGTGCGCGGATTGCTTTTTCGATTTGCATTTGTAGACGAATCGATTTTAAATCTTCTGGATTGATTTGAATGGCAAGTAATATGATTTCTTTTGCTCGAGAGAAGTTACCGAGTGATGCATAACTTCTTGCTAGGTTGATAAGGTTTTTAGAGTGATGAGGGTTACGAATTCTTACCCGCTCTCCTTCTTCTATTGCTTGAAGAAATTGCTTATCTTTACGGAAAGAATAAGACAAATAATATATCACTTCCGTATCCGCTGGAATTATTTCTAAATATTCAAATGCTAAATCGATAGCTGTTTTAAATTTTTTCAGACGGATATAACCTACAATTATATATTTGAGCGCTCGTAAATTTTTGGAGTCACTATTTTTGAACTCTGCTAAGTGTGCGTCTATCGACTCTAAAGCTTCCCTGGTATTTGCTTTAAAGGATACTTCCACATCAGGTATTTCTGTTTCATCAAAAGATTCAATCGCTAAGTTATTTCCTCTATATTCAATTCGAACTAGAGATAAGTCATCTGTAAACTCACCTGTCTCTACAAGCTTATCATAGATTTTATTGATCTCACCTTCTCCTTTTTTTACAACAGATAGAAAAATTTTTTCATCATAATTTAGTATTTTTTTATTTTCTGTCTTATCTTCTATCATGAGATCATCTCTACCATCTGATCCATTTATAATAACGTCCCCATGTTTTAATTGAAAAGTTTGAATCGATATAAAATCATCCACCATACTAGATCCAAGCTTACGATACAATTTTTCATGTCCAATAAAAGAGGTCTCGCCATCTCTATACAAAACAGTATAGGGGTGTTCTGCGTTAATAAAATAAAGTAGACCTGTGGTATTGTCGATGACTCCCATAACTACTGAGATTAGCATACTTCCATCAAAGCTTTCGAAAACTTTGTGCATTTCAACAAAGGAATTTTTGAGCCATTTTTCTGGATATTGATTTTGAACTGTAGAGCTAAGCATGGTTCTTTCCAGAATAGAATTAAATACAGCACCTGCAACGAGTGCACCGCCCGCACCTTGCATCGATTTACCCATTGCATCTGCATTTAGAAAAACTGTAACAGGTCTATTTTTAAAATATAGAGTTTGCGACCGACACAAATCTCCACCTATCTCGGATTTCCATTCTTTGAACTGGAACTTCTTCTTTTGTTTTACTAAAAACTCTACTTTCACTTCCTGTGATCTTGCTTGGTTTGCTCCCAAGGGATGTAAAAGCAGAGACGTTAGGAAATAATCTCCATCTTGTTGATCTTTTAAATTTTTAATTTGATCTAAACTCGTCGAGAGTTCTTGTGTTCTCAGCTCTACTTTTTTTTCTAGGTTTTCATTTAGTTCTTCGATTTCAATATGAATTGATATAAACCGATCTGCAAGCACTGCGGCAAAACCCAGAATATACATCATAAAAGTATATTTTGAAAAAGCTAGACCTGTATTTAAAAATGCAGAGTCAACGATATCATAGATTGCCGACAATACAAAAACAACCATTCCAATAAATAGCCTTTTTGCATTGCTTACTTTATTTTTAATTGCAATATAGAAAATTCGAATTAATAGAGGAAGAACACAAAGTAGAACGGAAACTTGCCATAAACGTAAAATATATTCGGCTAGATACATTTCTGGGGTAACGAGTGTTAACCCACACAAAGAGTAGGAGAAGTAGCCATAATACCTCGACCACTTGTTTACGTTATTTAATAAAAGTGAATCCAGTGACTTTACAAAAAAAGCAACACCAGGAAATAATATTGCAAATTCGAATCTTTGAATGAGTGCAGTGTCCCAATCAAATTCAAAGATAGCTGATGTTCGTGTATACATATAGAGGCTTACGATAACCGCAAAGGCTCCATAATAGAAGTTGTAATTCTCTACTCTTCTTCTGAAATATAAAAAGATATGGTAAAGTCCAACGACGAAGTAAATACCGATCAGAGCTAGACTTATTCTATCTTGTTCATCGTATTTTAGAGCATCAGCCAAACCGATATCATAGTATTTTGTAAGATAAAAACCAGTATGATCAAATTTGGGATGACCAGAAATTTTTACTAAAACAATGTTATTCGTTTCTTTTAAATATTCCTTGGGAACTTGCCAAACCTTACCTCTTACAGTTCTATGAAATGAAACCTTGTCATTCTCAATGATTCCTTCTTTCGCAATTAGATTTCCGTTTATGTAGATTTCAAATACTTCCCCGATTTCTCCAAAACGGATTCCTATTTGTTCCTTGTGACTGAGTAGTTCTTGCGGTAAATCAAAGTTAGTTGCTAAAGAATAGGTAGCAAGACTTCCATCTTTTGTAAAAAATTTATTTAACCAGATAGGAAATTGAGTGATCTCTTTCCAAGATTTATCTATTTCTGAGAGAGTTAAAAAGGAGGGATCAAAACTATCTATTGCATACCAAGTTCTTGGTTTACAATCCATTTGCTCGCATTTTTGTGTTAAGGAAACATTTAAGTTATCGGAAAACACAGGAAAAACAAAAAATAAGCAATAAATTAAGATTCTAAACATAAGACTATACTTTGTCTAAACTTTGCTTTCGAATCAATAGTAGTCAAGGAAAAGTTTTATTTTTCTATCTGGTCTCGCATTTTTCTGATCTTAGTTACAATAGAAGCAGAAACTTCAGTGTATTCGCTTGTAAGTCCAATCATGGATTCTGCTTTGGAAATATTGCCTGCAATTATTTCTCGGATTACAGCTGCTGCACAGATATGAAATCTGGCATGTTCAGATACCAATTGAAGATAGTATTCATTATCTTTATACTTTGCACCTTCTCCGTAGATCCATTTCCCGAGAGAACATTCGGTATCTTTTTCAACGATCTTTGGATCTACATTAGAATCTAGGTTTTTTAAATAGGATCTTAGTTTTGCCTTCCATTCTACATGTGTTGCAATTGCTTTATCAAAATCCATTTTATCCTCCTATTTTTTTTTATAAAACCAATTGATCCATTCATTTCTAGACGAAAAATTTTCTCCAGTAATCCCTCGAAGTGCTAACTGGGCAAAGCTAGCTGTGTCCGCACCTTTATTCTCTTCTAAGATTTTAATCAATACTGGAATATTTTCTTTGTCTTTTCTTTGTAAAATAGCTTGTAAGGCAGAACGTTGGATGACACTGTCTGTAGAGAGAGCATATTTATCTAGAACCTTTGTTGCCTCTTGTCCTGGAATAGAAGCAATGGAAGCTAATATACTGGAAGAAAGTTCTTTGTTTGTTTCTATTTTTTTGGAAAGAAACGATAGACTCTTAGGCGACTGTATTTGACCTAGACTTTCAATTGCAATACGAGCTAATTTATTATCTCTACTATTCGCAGCTTCCTCTAAAAGATCAATTGCATCTTCTGCTCCGAGCATCCCTAAAGACCAAGCAGCACCGTATCTACCTTCTCCTTCTTTTTCTTGCAGGATTTGTTTTAGAACAGGAATACTTTCTTTGTTCTGAAGCCAGCCTAGAGATTGTGTTATGATTTCTCTATCAGGATTTGATTTGTCGGTTGCTATAGCTTCAATTTTTTTTCTAGAAGGTTCATATTTATATCTACCTAAAATATAAGCACTGGGGGCAAACACTGATTTATCGCTAGATTCTAATAACTTTGCAACATTTTCTGCTGTTTTTAAATCATAGAGTGTTGAGATTACGTCTGCCGCACCCATTTGTATTTCTTTATTTTTATTTTTTAAATAATCTATTAGCAAAGGATTTGCCGCTGTATCCCCAATTTCTTTTAGAGATAAGATGGAATTTTCTCTTCCTTTATCAAAATCTTTTCCAATTGCTTTCGCTAATATAGGAACTGATTTTTTACTTTTGATTCTACCAAGTGCTAGGTAGGTGGCAGCTAGGGTAGGAGAAGCTTCTGTGGTATCTGCTAATTGTAATAATATATTTTCACCTTTTACTAGTTTTAATTTTCCAATTACCATTGCATAAGTTTTTGCTTTTTCAATATCTTTATTCGCACTTGCCATTGTGATGATTTTATCGGTTCCATTTGTGGATCCAATTTGGGTAAGAGCTTCTACTGCTAATAATCTATGAGTATGATCACTTGAATCTAGAACTGGAATTATAGAGGGAATGGCTTGGGGATCTTTCATTCTTGTGAGAGCATCAAGAACGACGTCAGTAGAAATATCTTTATCTTTGAAAAGATCTATAATGTCTAAAGTAGAGGATTTATCTTCTAATTCTGCAAGGCAAAGAGCTGCGCTACCTCGAACGGCAGGATTTGGATCTTTTTTAAGAAGTTGTTTAATCTCTGGTATGAATTCTTTCTCTTTGAGTTTGCCGATCTCAACAAGTGCTTGTGATCTTTCATAGAAGTTGGTAGATTTTAAATCTCTTTTTATTTCCTCTTTTGTTTTCATAGGCGACTCTTTTATTGTGGGAAGTGTATCTGGTTTATCGGGACCTTTACAAGAGATGAGTGAAATTAGAAATAGAAATAGTAATTTAATTAACATGAATGTGTCTGTATCCTAAGTATTTGGATATGAAAAATAATAAAAATAGGACTGTGTAAAAACTTCAAAGCACTTTTGGAGTCAGTGCTTAGGGTTTGCAAACCATGTTTAAGATTTTACACAATCCATTTGAGTCTATTAGGTGCTAGGAATCTTTTTTTCTACATCTTGTAGATCGCTTAACTCTTTTTTCCAGCCAGCGATATCTTTTCTAGCTACAGTCAATTGATCTCCGCTGATTCCAGAATTATCAATGGAATATTCAATGAGTTGAATTCTTGATTCCAACTCTTTTGTTTTAAATCCAATGTAGATTCTTTGTTCTTCTGGGGTCACATCTGGCTTGCTAGGTGCTTTCGGTGGAGTGCTTCCTGCTTCTGTTTTTCTTGCATTTGCTTCCACTGAACTACTACATATTTAGTGGACACGATTTTAGGCAAATTGCTTCTCATATT
>DAORDH010000055.1:0-28352 GCA_035345875.1 Leptospiraceae bacterium
AATATGAGAAGCAATTTGCCTAAAATCGTGTCCACTAAATATGTAGTAGTTCACTAGATAAACTATTATTTTTAAATACATTTACTAAGTATGATCCTGAAACAAAAAAATTTAACAATCCAGTTCCTACTTTTTATCTTTGGGCTGGTGGGGCTTTCTAAAACTGATTGAAAGCAGGGTAGGCGATAGTCATCCAGTGATTGAATATCAATTGATTTAATCGATGGAGTCCGAGAAAGAATACAGTGTAGTAAATGGACTTTACTCTGATAAAGAAAGAGTAACCGGACTTAATCCTCTAATTCAAGATCTATTAAATAAATATTTTGCTCTAACGATAACGGAAATATATAAATAATTTCAAAGTTAGGTTTGTAGATTCTGTATAATCATAAGACTTTTTCAGAAAATCGGAATAGCATTTGTTATGATAGACCGATAGGCGATATAATTTTATGAAGGAAAGAAGCTATTCGTTTGTTCTAAATTGGAAGAAGAGGCAGTTTTACAAGTAAAAATGGTTCAAAATAATATCCGTAGTCATCAGAATCAATGAATGACTACGGATAATACCAATGGATATTTGCTACATGAATAAATTTATTTAGTGCAATAGACTAATATACTTCTACTTGAGGTGATACCACCAACCCAGAAATGAATGATGGAATCTACAAAATCATGATATAAAATGATTGCATCCACATCTTTTTCGCAAACAGGGGTTTTGTGTTTTTCTAGTTCTGCTTTTGTTGTAAACCAAGTGCTTCTAAAAGACTGTGGTTTATTTGGAGTAACCGGTCTTGAATATTCTTGGAATCCATCAAAGTTTGTGATATAACGCTTTTTGTAGTCTGGTTCTTCTACTGGATCAATCACTCTCGTTGGATTGTTGACCTTTATAATTGTTTTCCCACATTGTAGGAATGAAAAAAACGATAAAATTAAAATAATATATAAACTGTTTTTCATAAAACCCTCCCTGTTTAATTGCAAGTAATCTTCATTGTTCTTGGCACATAGATTCCAAAAGTTAACTGTGTTAAAACTGCATCTTGCCAACGATAGTATTGGTCTATTTCAGCTATTCCAGAAGGACAGAGTTGCGTTCCATCAATTTCTATTTTTCTAGGAAACATACCTCCCACCCAATATTTATGGTAGAGCATTTTTACTTCTCCTTTTGTTCCTCCTCCCTCTTTTTCTAATTTTACCCTGTTGTGGTGACACGCTACGAGAGAGAATAAAAATAAAATAAGTATAATCTTTTTCATGCTTTTAGATCCTTTAGTTTGAATTGTTATTTGGAATCGTACTAAATTCCAAAAATTGTTTTCCATCGAATGCCAATACAGATTGTCCCGTTGCACTTACATCAACAGGAAGCGTTGCAGAACCGAGGCTTGCATGTCTTGCAGTAATTGTAACTGAGCCTGCGGTAGAAGTCGCAGTAATTGTACACTGACCTGTTGCACTAACGGTCGCGACAGTAGAATTGCTACTTGTCCAAGTGATAGCTGAGGATATATCTGTCCCATTTTTATCAATCGCTCTTACAATTTTTGTATTAGTAAATGCTAATTTTACAGATGTTAAAGCAGTTGTGCTACCAATGTCAGTGATTCTGACTTCAGGAATTGTAGATGTTGTTTGACCTGGAAGTGGGATCGGGTAGATTGATGTCTTTTTAGAAGCGGGCGGTGGCGGGATCAGTGCAGGCCACGCAGTGCAACTTATAAAAAGAAATAAAATGCTAAGTATAAAAATAGATTTTGTTGATTTCATGTTTACCTCTCTTGTATTAACTTTCGAATCTATATTTTTATTACAATTTACTTTGATAAATTTTAATTCTGTTCTAGTGAATTCATATTTTTCATTTATTTTTTTCGAAACACATCTTCTATTTTCTCTAAGAAGGTTTCCTAAAAAGCATCTTTCTGATGGACTCAGGTCGCTTTTGTTTCCTTAGAAATAAAATAAGATTTCTTTAGTGCTTGTAAAATCTAAGATTGATTTTCTTTTTTCAATTTCTATTTTTCTGATGTTGGAACTCGATCTAGTTTTTCCAATGATGAGAAATTCTAACAGTTAAATCAAATAAAGAGGTTTTATCAATTTGAACTTTTTGATTTTTAAGAATCCCTTATTACGAAATACAAAAGATATTCGATTTGAAATGCAATCCTTTTTTTGAAGGTTGAATTCCCTCTCGCTCCTACTGAATTCTTAAATTAGAGCAAGGATTTAAATATAACGTCTTTCGAATTTTAACTTGGGAGAGGACTCTTTTTTTTGTCTTTCGCAGATGGTTTTAGTTTTCGGAATCGAGTGTATTTCTACATTGATAAAAACTTCAAAAAAGGAAGCGGGAAAATAGGTGTTTTTTAGCTTTTTCCATTTTCAAAAAACCTGTTTTTATAGAAATGGAAAAGGAATCCTTTATGAGTTTACCAAAAAATAAAACCAAATCTTCCAGAGCCTTAATTGTAGAAGGGGGGGGAATGAGAGGTGCCTTTGCAGGTGGCGTCCTTTCTGCTATGTGTAAATACTACCCCGTTGATAACTATGATTTAGTGGTCGGAGTTTCCGCTGGCTCTTGCTCTCTTGCTTATTACACAGTGGAAGAGACCAATGAGTTGATTTCCAAACAAACAATTTTAGATATTTGGAAACATGAGCTCAATGGATCTAAATTTATATCCTTATTAAACTATTTTAAAGGCAAAAAACCTTTGGATCATAAATATCTAATCGATTATCTGCTCGCTCAGAAATACAGACTGAAATCTGAGAATCTACATAAAAACGATACAGTTCCATTTTATGTAGTTGTTTCGAATTTGCATACATTACTTCCTGAATATGTTCGAGCTAGTAAAGATAATGTTCTGCAGCTCCTTAGGGCTGCTACATCTCTTCCAATTGCAACTAGAGGTAAAGAATGGCTCGATCAAAAGCTATATTCGGATGGTGGAGTAATGGATCCCATTCCAATAAAAGCAGTCATCGCCGCTGGATATAAAGATATCACCGTTGTTTTGAACAAATCTAGAGACCATTTGTCAGAACCTGTTGGGAAATTGGTAAGTTTTTTGTCTTTTCCGACTTTGCCTAAAGTGGCAGAATTTTTAAGGGAAAAACATCATTTGATGTACAATGAAGCAAAGCATATAATTAATAACCCTCCAAAAGGTATAAAAATAAAAATACTAGACCCAAAGGAGAATATCGATGTTGGTTTGACTACAACTAATAAAAAATCGTTAATAGAAACAGTAAACCACGGCTGGGAAGTTGCCTATCGTATGTTTAATACTACACGGCAACGAACCAAATCGTTTAGAAGAAAGATTGATATGTAAATATTTTAGATTAGATAATATTGAGATGCTTATCCAGATTCGCTATTTTGAGGATAGTCATTGTTTCATGACCAATATTTTTAATCTTCAAAATACCATTTTTCTCGTTTACATATTTCTGTGAATTAAAAATGGCTCCGATGCCGGATGAATCTATATATACATTCTCACCAAAATCTAAAACGATATCCAAAATACCATTATCGACTTGCTTCATGATTAACTCTTTTAACTGAATAGCATTTTTTAAGCTAATATTCCCATTTAAAGAGATCGTGCAAACTCCATTGACTACTTCGACTTCTGATTTAAACATAATTCCTCTGTGATTACTCTTACTATATCGTTCCTATCTTGCAAGGAATTTATTTGTAAAAAAACATTTTTTTAAAAATAATTTATCTTGCAATCTATTCATGAATTTATATTCATTCTCTCATGAAAATTAAATTTTGGGGCGTAAGGGGCTCAATTGCCTCTCCAATTTCCGGTAAAGCAATCAAAGCGAAAGTAGAGAAGATTTTATCCATGGCGACACCTTCGGATATTCAAAGCGAAGATTCGATTCGAAACTTCTTGGATACTTTAAATTTTTCCATATTAAATACTTACGGTGGGAACACTACCTGCCTCGAAATTAGAGACTCAAACAACAATCTTTATATTATAGACGGAGGCACCGGTCTTCGCGAGTTGGGCAATTCTATCCTAATGGAAGGTTTTTTAGAGGGAAAAGGTAAGGCAAATTGGATTTTTACGCACACCCATTGGGATCATTTGCAAGGAGTTCCTTTTTTTGTGCCTTTGTATATTCCAGGCAATCGTTTTGATATCTATACATCGATTGATGGAATCGAAGAGAGAATACGTTATCAGCATAGAAACACCCATTTTCCCGTTCCGTATGAAGCTCTATCAGCTACTAAAAATTATTTCTTTGTTCAAGAAGGATCCCCTGTTACCATTAACAATATAACCCTAACCTCCAAATCAGTTCGTCATCCGGGTGGAAGCTACTCCTATAAGATGGTAGAGGGGGATAAGACTTTTATCTTTGCATCCGATGCTGAATTCAATATTGATGAAATGGAGAATATCGATCTATATATTGAATACTTCCGTGGTGCAGATGTTTTAGTGTTTGATACACAGTATACGTTTGATGAATCCTTAAAGAAAATTGATTGGGGGCATAGTTCCGCATCGATTGCCACTGATATTGCATTGAAAGCTGGTGTGAAGCAACTAGTAATGTTTCATCATGACCCTCTTTACGATGATGATAAATTGGATGCCGTTTATCTAAGGGCACTCAATTACAAAGAAATGTTTGATAAAAACAATGAACTAGACATTATCATGGCATATGAAGGTCTCGAAATAGAAATCTAATTTCTTGCGGATAACGCTTATTTGAAGCAAAATTTTAAAAATGTTTTATTTAGTTCGAATGCTATTTTTACCTTCTCGAATCGGAAGTCGCGGGAATTTAGAAATGGATTATAAGGGATTTCCTTTTAAAAATGTCTTGACGAAATTACTTTGAATGAAACCAATACTATAAAAAATTATATATCCGAGTCTAGCCATCGCAGTTTTTAGTAAAAAATCTATATTTATTTTAACAGTAACAGCTGTATTGACCTTAATTCTATCAGGAAGCATTCTTTTAGGAAAACGCTACTTCAATCGAACGAAAATTGATAAGAAATTAGGTAAGTCCAATCCGATTCATTTTTTAGTTGTTTCTGCAAACGAACAAAAGGATATTGTGTTCTCTCTTTTTGTAGCTCTTTATCCAACAGAAAAGAAAGTCGCCTTATTTTTCTTGAACCCCCTTATTAGTTTTGATGAACAAAAAGTAGAGAAGTTAGGATCTGAGGCAGAGAATATTCTGGTTAAAGAATTAGAAAAAATTACAGATAGAAAAATCGATTATAAGCTTTCTATTCCAGAAAAAAACTTTTATAGAATTATTGATGTTATCGGGGGGCTGCCTGTATATTTTGATCCATTGCTTTTGAGAAAGACTTCTGATAGCTATGAACGCAAAGTAGGAGAATACAATCTCTCAGGCGAAGAACTCTCTGATTTTTTAAAGCTAAAAAATCAGGACAACCCCACAGATTATCTAGAAAGACTTTGGTGTCAAGAGACCGTTGCTCTAATTCTATATGATCACCTAAGAGTGATCCAAAAGAATATACGTAAGGAATGGGTTTTGCTCTTTTCCACTTTTTTCGATACAGATTTATCCTCTGAAGAATTTATTTCGCTTCTTACATATATTCAAGAATCTCACTTGGTTTTATATGTATCAGAAATGCCAGCAGAGCCAATTACGATTACAGATGGAAAAAATAAAAAAGTTCAACTCAAAGTCAAAGAAGAAGTAGCAAGTATAGCCTTTAGTAAATTTGTTTCAGACCTACGTTCCGAAGATTTTGCAGATGGGGAATTTGCACGCACGGAAGTATTAAACGGAACTGAAATCAATGGACTTGCAAAAAGCGTTAAATCATTGTTAAATGACAAAAGAATCAAAGTTCTTTCTACTGATAATGCATGGACATTGACCCAAGAAAATACAATCATCATTGACCGTTCTGGCAATCCTGAATATTCTTATAAAATCGCAGATGTTCTCGGAGTGAAAGGAATTAAACATATTATTGACAAAGAAGTTGGTCTTGATACTACCATTATTTTAGGAGAAGATTTTGAAATTAAACCCGGAAAAAAATAAATCTGTAAACTCAGACAAAGCAAGTAAAAATGCGCAAGATACAATCAATACAAAAGAGAAGAAAACTTCTAGACCTAAAAAAACTACATCCAAAAAAACAAACCTAGAATCTAAACTAACCGAGATACCACTCAAAGAAAAAAAGGCAACTACCAAACCAAAAGAAAAATCTTTATCTACTGAAACAAAAAAGATTTTAAAAGAAATTATATCTATTTTAAAAGAAAAGAAATGTGAAGATATTATTGTGATGAATTTGGAAGAGGTAAATACCTATTTGTCTCTATTTGTAATTTGCACGGTGGCGAGTCATACACAGGGTAGAGCAGCAGCTAGAGATCTTGAAAAGAAAATGAAGCATTACAAGTTAGGAGTAGGGAATACAGAAAAGAAAAACATACCTACTGAATCTGGTTGGACTCTGCTTGATCTAGGAGAAATTGTAGTTCATATCATGACAGCAGAAACAAGAGCGTATTATGATCTAGATAAACTTTGGGGAGATGCAAAGCGGATTACGATTTAATTTTAGTCGTAAATCCCTAGCTGCATTTTTGCATCTTCTGATGCCATGATTCTTGGATCCCATTTCGGATTCCAAACCACCTCTACATTTACATCTTTAATTCCATCGACTTGTGCTGCTGCCGAAAGAACCTGTGATTTCATAGAAGGACCAGCAGGACAAGCCATGCTAGTAAAAGTCATTTTGATATTTGCAATATTTTCCTCATTTACTTTTATATCGTAAACGAGTCCTAGATCCATGATCGAGATAAATAATTCTGGATCTTCAATTGGTAAAATAGCTTGGTAAATTGCTTTTTCTAAGTCATTTCTTAGTTCTTCCATTTTTATCCCTTTAATGCTTTATCTAACGTATTCCAACAAAGAACCGCACATTTTACTCGGACAGGATATTTTTTAACTCCATTTAGAGCTTCTAAATCTGCTTCTTCATCCGAATAATTTGGATCTTTATCTTCTAATATCATTCCTTTGAATTTTTCAATCAGTGTAAAAGCTTCTTCTTTTGTCTTTCCTTGTATGAGTTCTGTCATCATAGATCCCGAGGCTTGCGAAATAGAACACCCTTTTCCTTGAAAGCTTGCTTCCTTAATTTTGTCTCCATCAAAAGATAAAAAGAGTTCAAATTCATCTCCGCAGAGAGGATTCACTCCTCTCTCTCGGACATTTGGATTTGCTAAAACGTAATAATTTCTGGGATTTTCAAAGTGATCTAAAATCACTTCTTTATATAGTTCATCGCTTAACGACACGGGCAAATATCTCCATAACTTTTTTTAATCCTTCTACTAATGCATCTACATCTTCTTTAGTGTTGTATAGATAAAAGCTAGCTCTACAGGTTCCTGCTATTCCCATCTTTTTCATATATGGTTGGCAGCAATGATGCCCTACACGAATCGCAATCCCTTGCTCATCTAGAATCGATCCTACATCATGCGCATGGACTCCTTCTACATTAAAGGATACTACTCCACCTCTGTGATTCATATCCTTCGTTCCATAGAGTGTAATTCCACCTAGGTCTTCGAGGCGAACGATCGCATACTTTACTAATTCCACTTCGTGGTTGTGTATATTTTCCATTCCAACAGAATTTAAGTAATCCATTGCGTGAGAAAAAGCGATCCCACCTGCTATATGAGGAGTGCCTGCTTCCAATCTTGCCGGAAGGTCTGCATAGGTTGTCCATTCTTTTGTGACCTCAGAGATCATGTCTCCACCACCCATCCAAGGAGGCATTCTTTCTAAGATTTCCTCTTTTCCATATAGAATTCCCACACCAGTAGGACCAAGCATCTTATGAGCAGAGAAAACATAGAAGTCTACATCTAATTCTTTAACATTTGTTTTGATATGAGAAGCACCTTGTGCTCCATCTAGTAAAAACAAAGCTCCAACCGAATGAGCCTTTTCGATTAACGGTTTAATTTCATGAATAGTTCCTGTTGCATTTGACATCTGTGAACATACGACTAATTTAGTTTTATATGTGATGATAGAGTCAATATCACTTAAGTCTAACGTTGAATCTTCATTTAGCGGAATGTATTTTAAAGATGCTCCTTTTTCAAGTGCTAGCATTTGCCAAGGAACAATATTGGAGTGATGTTCTAATTCATTTAGAACTATTTCATCACCGCGATTAATATTTGCTCTTCCCCAAGTCTGGGCAACTAAGTTGATACTCTCTGTTGCATTTCGTGTATAAATTGCGATTTTAGCGCAACGAGCGCCGATGAAGTCTGCTACCTTGATTCGAGTCTTTTCATATAATTCAGTTGCATGCTGGGAAAGATAATAAACCCCTCTATGAATGTTTGCATTTTCTTCTTTGTAGTATTTATCAATTGCGTCAATGACCTGAAAGGGTTTCTGAGAACTGGCAGCACTATCCAAAAATACAAGAGGCTTTCCATTCATTGTTGTATTTAGAATGGGGAAATCTGTTTTTAATCTATAAGGGTTTAGGCTCATGTTAATCCTCAATGTCTACTTCAATCATATTGTCTGAAATTCGAACAGGAAATGTTACCAAATCTTCTGTTGCTGGCATACACAAAGCTTTGCCATTTTTTAAATCAAATTTTGCAAAATGTCTTGGACAGATAATGGCTCCGGATTCAATTTTTCCAGATGAAATTTCTTCCCCATCATGAGTGCAGACATCCTCAAATGCGATAAAATCCTCTCCCAACTTTGTAATCGCAATGTTTGCATACTTTGTCTTTACTACTTTAATTAGACCTTCTTTTACTTCTGCAACATTTATTAATTTTTTATACATAAGATCCCTTTTAATTGTATAGCTTTTTAGTTAAACGACTGACTAGATAAGATTGAATTTCTTCTTTGTCTACTAAATCTAAAATTTCTTTTAAAAACCCTTCAATGATTAAAAATCTAGATTCATTTTCCGTAAGTCCTCTAGACATGAGATAAAAAAGTTGGTCTTCGTTCACTTCCCCAACGGTTGCTCCATGGGAACATTTTACATCATCTGCGAATACTTCTAGCTTGGGCATAGATTCCGCTCTAGCAGTTCTAGCCATAGTAAGATTATTATTGATTTGGCTTGCTGTCACATGAAGAGAAGTCTTTGGTATAAACAGATTTCCTGTAAATACATGATGCGATTTATCTTTTACAACTGCTTTTAGCTTTAACTCACTATCTGTTCTGCTACTGAAGTGGGAAATATTAAACTCTATATCCTGAAATTCTTTTTTTGCGAGTGTTGTTGCCCCATGAGAAATTAAATTTGCTCCCTCACCAGAAAGATCGTGGTTAATGAGTGTTTTCCCCTTGTAGCCACCCAAGTAAAAATGAAATAGATTTAGAGCTGAAGCTCTGCCCTGATTAGATTCAATATTTCTAAAATGAAATGTAGAAGATTCGAAGTCTTCAATGGTTATAAATTTAGTTTGTGAATTTTCTGATAGTTCTATATAACTAAATGGATTGATTAAGTTAAAATCTTCTGTAATAGGAGAGTTGAATTTTTCTACAATTTTTACACTTGTATTCGATTCTATTTTCCAAAATAAAAGAGGTTGAAACGATGTTTCTCCTTGTGGATATTGAACATCCATTTCGATATAGGATTCTATTATTTTATTCTTTGGAACCTTAATTAAAATCCCAATATCAAAAAAACTGAAATTCAAAAGAGCAAAGTAATTTGCTTTGTATCGATCTAATAATTTTTGAAAGCTATCTTGGATAAACTGAATATCCATTTCCTCTAGCTTTGAAAAATCATTGGAATGAATCTCGTCCATATTGATTGAGAAGCTAGAAGATTTTTTATTGGCTGATAGAAGTGTCTCTATTGAGAAATTAGAAAGATTGATCTTTCTCCAAGATTCTTGTTTCGAATTTGGCAATGGAGTATTTTCTAAAATGGCAAATGCTTTTTTTCTGAGCTGAATTAGCCAATCTGGCTCTTTCCTATTGGATAGAAAGGAATCAAACTGAGAAGATAGAAATGTTTTATTAGCAGTAGCTACTTCCATACTTTATTTTGCTGCTCCACTAGTTACCCAATCATAACCATTTTCTTCCAGTTTTAAGGCTAGTTCTTTTCCGCCTGTTAGAACAATTTTTCCATCAATGAATACATGAACAAAATCAGGAGTGATATAGTTTAGCATTCTTTGGTAGTGTGTGATGAGTAAGATTCCATTTTCTTTTGATTTATATTTATTGATTCCATCGCAAACAATTTTCAATGCATCAATATCTAATCCAGAATCTGTTTCATCTAGGATTGCTAATTTGGGTTTTAGAAGAGACATTTGTAGAATTTCATTTCTCTTTTTTTCGCCACCTGAGAATCCATCATTTACATATCTACTTACAAACGAATCATCCATTTGTAGGAAGGTCATAGCTTCTTTTAGATCTTTTCTAAATTCTTTAATCGATACGTCTTTACCAGTTATACTTTTTAATACAGTTCTTAAAAAGTTTGCAACCGTAACACCCGGTATACCTGTTGGATATTGAAAACAAAGAAAAATTCCCTTTCTTGCCCTTTCATCCGTCTTTAGAGAAAGAATTGATTCTCCTCTAAAAAGAATATCACCTTTCGTAACTTCGTAATTAGGATGACCCATAATGATATTGGAAAGAGTGCTCTTTCCAGAACCATTTTTTCCCATGATAGCGTGAACTTCACCTTCTTGGATCGTTAGGTTAACACCTTTTAAAATTTCCTTTCCTTGGATGTTTGCATGTAAATCAATGATCTTGAGTAATTCCGACAAAATTTAACCCCCTTTCTATGTTCATGAGTTTTAAAACCTACTCATGTAAAAATATTAAATATTATAAAATGGCATCCTATTTTTTTATACAATACAATGTGTTTTCGATTCTTTTGTTTCATTCAAAAGCAGTAACTGTTCACAATCAAAATGGATTCATGGAATACAAATAACTGTGCCCGTACCGATTTCACGTTAATATAGTATTTTTGTTAGGTTAAAACCATAATTACAATGATTAGACTTCGTGCAATAGAAAAGATTTTTAGAATTACTCGTAATTCCAATTGACTCGTGCTATCAAAATCGTATCACTCGAGATAGTGAATGTAAAGATTACATACTGTGATTGGGTTTGTATGTCGTAGAGTGGTTTTGTAACACCCCATTTTTTCTTGAAGAAATATGTTTCTGATTTATGTTTTATAAAGTAAGGTTTCCAAGCATAATTATTGAGTATACCTACTTCAGAAACTTCCCACTCATTTTGTGAAATCCGAGAATAAGAAGGCGATATTTGATATCCATTCATATCAGTTAGTAAAACATGAATGATATGGTCAGGAAAATCTTTCAGTCTATGAGCCAAAACATCCTGAGGTCGAAGGGTTGAGTCAGAAGAAACTTTTCTTTCTAATTCTTCGAAAATAGAGGAAAGTGTATCAATTATAAATTGTAATTTATGAAAATCCTCTACAATTTCCATAAACCGAATTCCACTAAATTTCTCGAGAGCATCTTTTAGTTCATTTGCATAGGATTGCTTAGACTGAAATGTCTTTAACGCTTTTGAAAAATAGAAACCTTGTAGCAAGCTTGCACCCATTTTAAATGCGAGTGTTAATTCCTGTTCCGTTTCAATACCTTCAAATAATAATTCTGAACCTAATTTAACAGACATTTCAGATAAAGCAGTGAGGACTTGCATAAAGGAATTACTTCCTAAGGATTCTCTCATGATCTTAATATCTACTTTTATAATGTCAGGGTGAATGTATCCAATTCTTTCTAGGTTCGAAAAGCCGACTCCTACATCATCGATGGCAATTTTGAATCCATAGTTTCGAAAGATTTCCACCATTTTTAAGAGACGTTCCATTTTTCCCTGAAACTCATCTTCTGTAATTTCGATGATGATATTATCTTTATTGATTCCATACTTCTCCACTAGTTGGATCATATGGAATCGATTTGGATCTAATAATTCCTCTTGGTGGATAGTAGAAAGCATATTTGGCATCATGTTAAAAAAGAGCTTTGTGTTTGTTCCTGTGCTCTTGAGATAACGAATTGCTTTTTCTCGGATGAGTCTGTCTACTTGGACTTTTTCTGAGAGGTTAGTGGTCTTTCCATGAAAGAATGCACCTAGAGAAACAAAATCATTGTGACTAGTCGAATAGATTCTACCTAATACCTCATAACCTAAAATATCTCTTGTAACAGTATTAATGATTGGCTGAAAATGAGGAACGAAATTATCATCACTTAAAAAGTCATTACTGATTTCTGGTAGAATTTTTATCATATTCTTTTTCTTCTACTTATGTTGTGATCTTGATTGTTTAAAAAAGCAACTAAAATATTTTTGAATTTTAATTCACCATAATTTTCAAGATTGCAGTTTGCAGATTCTTACCTCATTTAACATTCTACTTACCTCAAATAAAAAATTGCTGAATAAAATCCATTCGCTAAACAATCTTTTTCTATACATTTATTACAGTTTTGCAGAATATGATATAAATTAGTTTGCTCAGAGCAAACAGAGTTTGACATATACGACTCATTTAAACAAAGTATTTTCAGAACTTTGTATATCTATTTTCCTTTGGAAGTGAAATAGATAGATTCAAAAACTATGATGACAAATTTTGAGGAATTAACACAAAAGATAATAGAAACGGATGAAATAGAAATGACGTTTCGCTATATTTCAGATGAAGACTTACAGCAGATTTACAGTTTGCTACAGAGAATTCTTCAAAAAAAAAGTAAGATATATCTATGCGAATACCTTTTTATGATGTTAAAGGAAGTCTTAGTAAATTCAATTCGTGCTTCTGCAAAGAGAGAATTTTTTGCAAGAAATGGTCTTGATCCAGAAAAAGATGATGACTATAAAACTGGTATTGTTCGTTTCAAAAATGAAATTATTTTAAATTGGTCTGCACATGCAAGTTATTTGCGTTATTCGCAATTCTTTATCGTTTTACGTTTTAAGTTTTCAGAGAATATAGACATTGAAATTATAAATAATTCACCTTTAGTGGAATATGAGAAAATGCGAATTGATTCGCGCTTATCTTCTGCAGATAAATATAAAAATATTTTAGATGCTTACACTGATTTATCGGATTCCCAAGAAAGTGCCGGTCTTGGAATTGTTATGATCGTTCTTTTGCTAAAAAGTATTGGTTTAGATAAATCCTATTTTAAGATTGAATGTGTTGATTCTAATACAGTTACCAGTATTCATATTCCAGCGCAGATCATTCCACATGAAATAGCAAGTGAGATAAGAGAGAAAATTTTAAAAGAAGTAGATATGCTTCCTTCACTTCCTAAGTCTTTGCAAAAAATTATGGAAATGTGTAACTCTGAAAATTTAGAATTTTCAGAACTTGCTTTAGAGATTGAAAAGAATCCAGCACTCAGTGCTGATCTATTGAAGCTTTCCAATTCTTCTAGTTTTGTAACCCGAATGCCTGTTAATACAATTCTGCAAGCGGTTAAAATTGTCGGTTCCAATAATATTTTAAAAATGCTTTATGCCGTTAGTTCTTATACCTTATTAAAGGAAAAATTTCCTAGAATGGAAAAAGAGTGGGAGCATGCAAATAAAACCAGTATATTCGCTGTTAAAATTGCAGAAGACTTTGGATTGATTGATTCTATTGAAACAATCAGTCTTGGTGCTCTTTTGCATGATATTGGAAAGATATTGCTTTTAGCTGTAGAAGGGAAGTTATTTCAGTCGATTCAAGAGTTAACGAAAAACTTACAAATGGAAAGCAATAGAGCCTTAGAAGAGGCTACTATAGGAATTAGTCATTCAGAGTTAGGAATTCTTCTCGCAAAAAAATGGAATTATCCTGAAGACTTATCTGCTCTTATCGAATTTCATCAGGATCCTTTTCTTGCTCCAGAAAAATATAAACGGATTGTAGAGATTGTATATCTTGCAAACATTCTTTCCAATAAATTAGAAACGGACGTTAATTTCTATTCTTATGATTTGGCTGTATTACATAGTTTTAATATCTATTCAATAGAGGATTTTAATTCCTTTCATTACAAGCTAGAATCTCATTTTAGATCTAATAATAAAAATCCTTTTTTCGGCTGAGAGTTTTCTACTTAAGAGGAGAGAATATTTTTTCTTTAATCACTCTTCTTACATAAAATTATAAAGTTAGAAACGAACCTCCCTATTATTTCTTTTGATTTGATCAAGCGTATTATCATTTTTCTAGGACAATGGGAACAAATCTAGTTTGAACTTTTGGTCTAAACAAACTCTATCTTTTATTTTATTAAGGAATAAAAATGTTTGTTGAGTGAATCATTTTATCTTTGCACTGGTAAAATAAATAATCCTATCTTTGTGGCTCTTATTTGAAAAAATGACGTATGACATTTGAAAACTTAGATATTATTAGTTCAATTTGCAAAGCATTAGAAGAAGAAGGATATAAAAATCCAACTCCAATTCAAGTTCAATCCATACCAGTTGCCTTAGAAGGAAAAGATATTTTAGGCGCAGCACAAACAGGAACAGGAAAAACTGCTGCTTTTTTAGTTCCTATACTACAAAGATTACAATCTCGTCCTAAATCCAATCATCATACTGGAGTTCAAGCATTAGTCTTAGCTCCTACCCGTGAGTTAGCGGTTCAAATAGGGGATAGTATAAAAGTTTATGGTAAATATACTTCTCAAAAGTATGCAGTTATTTTTGGAGGAGTTTCCCAGAGAAATCAAGAAAATGTATTAAGAGGAAAAATCGATATAATAGTAGCAACTCCAGGAAGATTATTAGATTTAATGAATCAAAAGATTATCAAGCTACATTCTGTAAATACTCTTGTTCTAGATGAAGCAGATAAAATGCTAAGTATGGGTTTTATTGATGATGTTCGAAAAATTATTAGTAAAATTCCCGTGAAACGTCAGACGCTCTTTTTCTCTGCTACAATGCCAAAAGAAATTCAGAAACTAGCGGATGAAATATTAAAAGATCCTGTAAAAGTAGAAGTTGCGCGGGTTTCATCTACAAATGAAAATATTGCACAAGAAATATTTCCAGTCGATAGGGGCAATAAAAACTCTCTCTTAATTCACCTTTTAAAAGAAGAGTCCTTTTCTAAAGTCTTAGTTTTTTCTAGAACTAAACACAATGCAAATAAAGTAGTAAAGGAATTAAATCGAAATCATATTAAGTCCGATGCAATTCATGGTAATAAATCTCAGAGTGCAAGACAAAAAGCTTTAGATCATTTTAAATCTGGTGGATTACGCGTATTAGTCGCAACTGATATTGCTTCCCGTGGAATCGATATAGATGATGTTACTCATGTCATTAATTATGATTTGCCGAATGAACCAGAAGCTTATGTTCATAGAATTGGTCGAACTGGAAGAGCGGGCTCTATTGGGAAAGCAATTTCTTTTTGTGATCGAGATGAAAGAAACTATTTAAGATCGATTGAGAGACTCATTAAAAAAACGATTCCTGCTGTTCTTGATCATCCTTTCCCGTATGGAACTCATATTCCAAAAGAGGAGAATAAAAAACCAATCGAGCATCACCAACCTAAACAAGTCTCTGATAAGCCTAAAAAGCCTTCAGAACACTCTCATAAGAAAAATCAAGAATCTAATAAGAAAAAGAAACGAAAGAAAAAGTCTAACGCAAGTAATTCGTTTCACATTCAGAAAAAGAAGAAAAACAATTCCTAATCTTCTGGATTACATATCCCCAAAGCTACCCTAAACTTAGAGGTAAAGATTGGGTAAACTTATCCTAAATATCCCTTGCTACCTATCTTTAGGGGAAGTTTAGTCCTATGTTTAGGGGATGTTTGGTGTATTGTTATCCAAATTGAAATTGTCTGCTAAATCGAATTCACGTTAAGAAAATTCTAATCTTTTCGATAGTGAGAGATTCTTATTTAAGGGAACCAAACAAATAGCTTCCAGTGAGTGGTAAATTTGAAATTGTTTCTATTATTGGTTCCTAAGAAGTTCTAGATATAAATTATCTGTTTTCCCTATAAAAAATCTTGACTGAAAATAATAAAATTTTTAAATTTTATCTAGGGTATGTTCTAATTTGTCCTATCCTTTTATGAAAATAATATTTTAGAAAGACTCATTGGCTTTAAGGGAGAATCGTTTATGCCTTATATTGAATTAAAATTTCCAGTGCAAGGAAAGATAATTCCAGCAGATCATGGTTACTTACTTTATTCTGCTATATCCAAATTAATATCAGATAATCATGAAACAGAAAATCTTGCGATTTGTGGCATTAGTGGGATACCAGATCAAAAGAGAAATTTACATTTAGATAAGACTAGCAAATTAAGAATCCGAATCGAGCATGAAAATCTTCCCATCTTTTTAAAACTTGCTGGAAAATCTTTATCGATAGGCGATTCGAAAATTAATTTAGCCATTCCAAACGTATCCATATTAAAACCAAGAAAAGATTTATATAGCAGACTCGTTACTATCAAAGGTTTTACTGAAGCTGAGCCTTTTATAGAGGCCGTTAAGCGGCAGCTTATAAATTTAGAAATTCATAAAGAGCCTATCTTATTTAAAAATCAATCTACTGGAAAATATATACGAAAAACATCCAGGATTCATGGAAAAGAAATAGTGGGCTATCCAGTTTTACTTACCAACCTAGATCCTGACGAATCAATCAAAATTCAGATCAATGGAATAGGGGGACGTCGTAAGATGGGATGTGGAAATTTTGTAGGGATTAGAGTATGAAGTGGAATATTCAAAGAAAAGGCAGGGCTTGGGAAAAAGAAGAAGCTTGGACTAAATATGAATTAACACCGGAAAAAATTGAAATGTTCCAAGGAAAAATCTTTTGGTCTGATGAACAACGTCTTAACATGATTGGTCTCTTACTCGAAAACGTTGGCATTGATACAATGCTTGATTTGCTTGAGGATTTGAGTTTGCTTAAGGATGCGATAAGGGATAGGGAAAATGGGTAAGTTATTCGCAAAGAGCAAGAAAGAAGGAAGAGAGCCGTTAACTCTCGAAAAGCATTCCTTTGATACGGAAGAGGCTGCCATACTCATTTTCAAGAAAGATTCACGCTTCTTTCAAAATTGGCTTCGATTCTTTAAGTTAGATTCCTCGTTAGAAGATAAATTTCTTTTGAATCTACGTGTTGCTTGTTTGTTTCATGATATTGGAAAGGCAAATGATGATTTCCAAAAAGCAGTTGATGGTAAACTTACTCATCAAGGAATTCGACATGAGCATTTAAGTGCGCTAATTCTGCATTTGCCGGAAGTAAGAGTGTGGCTTGGACAGAATGGGGAATTAGATATTCCTATTATTACGTCAGCGGTACTTTGTCACCATCTGAAAGCAACGGGCATAAATGAACATGAGTATAAATGGCTTGTAAAACCTCTCAGAGATTATGTAATCCTAAATCTTCACCATGATGAAGTAAAAAATATTTTGAAGAAAGTAAATTCTTTGCTTACTGGAAATTTGCCGATACCAGAATTGAATTTTAAATCATTCAACATAAACGATGCAATTTGGAAAAAAGTATTACAGTCTGGAAGTAAGGAATCAGGAATTCTTGGCTTCAAACTGGATGATAAAAGAAAGCAATTCCATCTAGCATTAAAATCTGCTTTGATTGTTTGTGACAGCGCTTCCTCTGGGCTTGTTAGAGAAGAGTTTTTAATTATAGAGTGGATACCTAATGTGATCCACTTAGATGCAATCAAAGAGAATGAAATATTTATAGAAATCATTCAGAAAAGAATGAATGATAAAAAAATTCCAGAACTTCATGAATTCCAAAAGCAAGTAGCGACTAAAGGTGACAGAGTTTTACTCATGGCAGGTTGTGGTATGGGTAAGACGTTAGCCGCTTGGAATTGGGCAAATGAGGTTTCAAAAAAACAAAAAATTAGTAAGGTTATTTTTCTTTATCCAACACGCGGAACTGCAACCGAAGGCTTTAAAGATTATGCATCATGGGCTCCAGAGGCTGACGCTGCACTTATACACGGAACATCCGAGTATGAACTAGACTCTATGTTCACAAATCCAGAAGATCCAAAAGCAAAAAATGATTATTCGATTCCAGAAGACCAAGAAAGATTATTTGCCCTTGCCTTTTGGTCAAAAAAATTCTTTAGTGCAACAGCAGATCAATTGCTTAGTTTTTTACAAAATAATTATAAAGGTATATGTCTATTACCCGTCTTATCGGAATGCGCTTTGATTGTTGATGAAGTGCATAGTTTTGATAAAGCAATGTTTGCCTCACTACTTAGTTTCTTGGAGCATTTTGATATTCCAATTCTTTGTATGACAGCAACTCTCACTCCCAAGAATAAGCAAAGTCTATTGGATCGAGGTTTGAAGTTATATCCAACCGAGGAAGATAGAAAAGAACCAGAGATTGAAAAATTAAATGAACTAGAAACCCATCCTAGATATAACAAAACAATTTTAGATAATGCGGAACAGGCAAAAGAAATTGCTACTCGAAGTTTTAAAGAAGGAAAAAGAGTTCTTTGGGTTTTAAATACAGTTGCTCGATGTCAGGAAATGTATGAGATGCTATCAAAAGAATTACAGACTGAGGTCTATTGTTATCATAGTCGTTTCAAATTATCAGATAGAAAAAATATACACGAAAAGACAGTCAGTGCATTTCAAGGAGAGAATCAAAACTCTATTGCGGTTACTACACAAGTATGCGAAATGAGCCTAGATTTAGATGCAGATGTTTTAATTTCTGAGTATGCGCCAGTTTCTTCTTTGGTTCAAAGATTTGGTCGAGCCAATCGACATTTGAAAAAAGGAAAGGATTTTCGAGCGGAACTTTATTTATATAAAGTAAATGGAAGTGACAAACCTTACAAGCCAGAGCAAATAAAAATTGCCGAAACTTTTTTAAAAAGTCTTCCTGAAAAAGATATTAGTCAATTTCTCTTAGCCACTAAATTAGAATTAAAAGAATTTTCTGCTGAAGAATATAAAACGCTTCCATCGGCTTCTTTTGTAGATGGCGGATACTATGCACTTTCCGAGGCTTACAGAGACATAGACGAAATTACAGTGCAGGCAGTCTTAGATGAAGACTTGCCTGAAGTCTTAAAAATCCTAGAAGAAAATGAAAAAATTAGAAAAGAAAAACTCACGGATAAAAAAATAAAACCAATCGATGGTTACATTCTCCCTGTTCCAAGCAAGAATAAAGAGATCAATCTTAGAAAAGAGGAACATTCTATCCTACCCAAATATTTATGGGTTGTGAGTAAAAAATACTATAACGAAAAAAGAGGATTTGCCTTATGAAAAAGCAAAAATCTACGGATAATGAAAAATTGCCTCCGTCTAAAAAATCTAAAAATAAAAAAGAGACCATCGAGGAAGTAAAAGAAATTACTTTGGAGTATAAACTTCATGACCTTCCATCATCTCAACATAAAGCTGGACTTGCAGGGTTGTATCTAGTTATTAAATGGCTAAACGAACAAGGGGAGTCAGGAAAGGATATACTCGGAAAAACAGAAATCAGTGAAACGGGGCTAAAGGTAACTCTTACTAAAAATGATGTAAAGGATTTGTTTGATGAGATTTATAAGTCCGAAGATGTAGAGATAATTAGCAAATCTGAACCGAAAAAAGGAGATTTTCAAACTTTTGAAAAAATAGAAAAAACAATATTTTATTTTTATGAAACTGAAGCTAAATCAAAAAGAAAAGATAAAGAGACTAACGTTATCTTAGAACCAACAAAAGAAATTATTAAAAAAGAAAAAGACAAAAGAACTGGGAACATCAAAGACGTTAAATACTATATATATCTTGATAAATTTCAAGAGAAAAAACAGGATGAAGAGGAGGAGGAGATTGAGCCGATCAAGGAAGAAGAGTTCGAGGATACAATAACATACTATAAATATAAAATGAACTTCCCGAAGGGTTCCGTATTAAAGGGGTACGATAAAACACCAGATTCCTCTTGGATAAAACTTTGGCGAGAAGCACAATGGTTGCTAAAGGGAGATAGGCAAAGATTAATTTATGAAAATCCTTATAAAGAAGTAGAGATAATTTGGGAGAAGTTTACCAAAGACAAGAAAGAAAATGATTTGTCTAAAGTTTTATTTTTATCGGCGCAAAATAATAATGCTGAAAAAGTAGATTTCAAAGAAATTAACAAAAATAAATTTTTGCTTCACTTCTGGGTATTTGTCGCACAACCCTATGCTTACTGGACACAGAGAAAAGATAAAAAGAAATATAAAACAGATGAGCATGGATTTATTTTTGCTGTTCCTGATATTTCAAAATTAGAATCCTTTATTTTTATTTTCAATGATCTAATCCAAAGTCAAGACAACGAAATTAAAGAATATCCAATTAAAAGACCAGAGCAAGCAGTTGTTTATCTTCCCGGATTAGCTGGGTTGCTACTTCTCAAAAGTATTCATGATATTTTAAAAAGAAAGCTAAATTCAAATTATTCTGATGTAGTCCATGGAGTAGATTTATTTCATTATGACTTTGAATGGAAAAGTGGAAAAGCCAAGAAAAATCGAGCTTCTATTTTCAAAGGATATACTCGCATAAAACCAGACATTGAATTTGAAAATAAAGCTGCAGGTATAAAGAAATTATATAAGAATTTCTTTTTTCAAAAGCAAATGCTACAAAATCTTTTTGAACAGAGAGATGAACTATATAATTTTTATAATTTGTTCAGCACGAGAGAATATGAATATTTTTTTAAATACTGGGATGGAGAGTTTAAACCAGATGCGAAAACTTACTTCGAAGAAAAAAAAATTAAAGGAGAACAAGAAATGTCAGATGACGGAAAAATTCCAAAAACTATAGAACCATTAGTTCATCAAATTGTAAGAACTTATGTCTATAGTAAAATGGAATCTAAATATCAATTAGTTTGGGATAAGGATAAAAAATTGCTATGGTCAAAGGCAAAGAATGCACCTGCTGATGATAAGGATTATGAAAATAAATCTAAAATTGCAAAGGATGCTTTTCTTGCTATACGAAGTAGAAAAGATAAAGATGACTTCATTACTTATTTTACTTCTACTATATGTTCCGTTTCTCAGTATCTAGGCGAGGAAGGATACACATTATTGGCCGGATCTTTATATAATGAAAACGAAGCTCTTGGTTGGGAAAAAATACGTGCACTATCAATGCTCGCGTTATCTGCAAACAGTTAAAATAAAAGGAGAAATTTATGACTACACAAAACAACAAAAACCTTTTTTGTACAGTTCTTACATATGCAGCACCATCGTCCAACTACCGAGGAGAAAGTGAAGAAAACAGAACAGTGCTACAAAAAATCAGTAAAAATGGAAAGGACTATGCAATATTTAGTTCAGAGTCAATTCGAAATGCAATTAGGGAGACCATAGCCAAGAAAGTCTCAAATGATGAAATTAATCGAACTAGGCTTCATAATGAAGGTCAATTGGCTGTAAAATTTAAAGCGGTTCCTGATGCAGAAAATTATGCCGATGATTTTCTATTTGGCTATTTAGTTGCTGATACTGTTTCAAAAAAATTTGATAGCGTGTTAAGAACTAATTATGCAGTGGCTCTAAGTCCGTATAAATATGAAGCATCTTTTCATCAATCGCCAGATATAAAAGATAGCCCTTTTAAAAATCAAAAGAGCTCCGTTCTTTTACATAAAGAAATCTCACACACTGCCGTACAATACCCATTTGCTCTATTAGGTCACGATTGCAGAAAAAATGAAAAAACAATTAAATGGGTTAAATCGTTGTTAGACTCTATTGTAGAATTAAATAATGTAGCGGGAGGTCATGCAAGGAACTTATACGACTTCACTCCTAAAAGCATCGTTGTTCGTCTAACTCCTAAATTAGTAGCAGGATATGATTCTTATGGTTTTAAAGAAGATGGATCGTGGAGTGAATTAAATAGAATCAATGAAAATGATCTATCGAAAGATGAATTTTATTTTGCTGGTGAGATTGTACGCACTATGAAACCAGAAGACAAAGCAAGACTTAATTCAGACCATCTTTTTGATAATCCCGATAAACTCATTGAAAAAATCAAAACTGATTTTTTAGGTTAATGCAATGGAAGAATTTTACATTCACGTTAAAGCACCGTTTGCCGCTTATCGCTATTTTCAAGCAGGTAACTACAGAGTGACTATGCCAACTATGCCGCATTCCGCGGCGTATGGTCTTATCCTCAACTTAGCTGGAATTGAAATGAGAAAAGGATTAAATGAATTGACGACACTAATCAAAGATGTGGTTAGGGAATATTCTTTTCAAGATGAGAATTCAGTACCTTCTTTAAAAATTTCAATTGGAGATATAGATATATCAAAGAAAGGCTCAGTTTTTCAACAACTACATGATTATCCTCCGCAAGCAAAAGAAATTCAGCTAAAAAGGGCACAAGGAACAAAGCCTAGAATTCTTCCAACAAGACGAGAATTTTTACTTGGTTTAAATACAATCATAGGTGTTAAATCGAATACATCTGGTTTCATAAAAAGAATCTTTCAGGGTTTAAGTGGGGAAAGTAATTATCGTTATGGTTTACCTTTCGCTGGTGATAATAACTTTCTCTTTGACTTTATTCAAATTTACGAAAAAGCTATCTATCCAGCTAATTGGTATTATCCAGTAAGTCCAGATGAAATTCCAGAAACCGAAACAACACGACTCACTGTAGGCATAGATAGAAACGACAATAGTAATACAACGTCTCCTCTTTTTGCAATCACAAAGGAAAAGACAAATACTCCTCCCCCTAACGCATGGGTATGGACACCGAGAGAGGGATAAAATTTGGAATATTTGAATCCAGAGGAATTAGAAATCACGCATGGAGTTCAAGAGAAAAAGCGGTTTGAGGAATTGTTGACTTCTATTAGAGCTGAGGGGATATTGGAAACCATAAAGTATGTTGAATACAATGGGTTGCGATATATCGTAAATGGGCATCATAGACATAAAATCGCAATGGCATTGCAGATGAAAACAGTGCCAGTCGAGCAAGTTTATTTACCGTACAATGGATACAATACAGAAGATGATTTAATTTATCAGGATATACGATGAGAACAGTATTTTTAGATTTAGAAAAAACAATCATTCATTCATGGGATGATCCCGTAATAATCAATGAAGTCATTGTAACAGAGCGGCTAACATCCATTAGACCTGATTTAATAGGGATTTATTCCTTTGCGATTTATGATGATAGAGATCGAAATTATTTTTTACATTCAATGAAGCAAGAGATAGAAGACTCGTTTCATTTGAAGATAGAGACGAGTCTTGTTTTTACCGTGCAAGAAATTGCAAATACGATTTTAAAGGCGCAAGTTAAAGATATTCAAACTTTTATCCAGACTCATGGAAAACAAAACTCGTTTCAAGAATTTATCATAACAAAATTCAAAGAAGGAGAGTTTGTTCTAATAGATGACCTAGTAGAAAATATCGAAGTCTCTATTGATCAATTAAATCTTCAATTTATTAATCCTTTTTCGAAAACTTATTCTAAATTAAAGTAACTTATTACGGATAATCTATGTTAGACTTATATAACGAGTTCAAGCAAATAGTTAACAAATTCAAAGAGAATTCTATTGAATATGCAATCTGTGGCGGGCTTGCTGTGACATTTTATGGGTATGTGCGTGCGACAGTCGATATTGATATGTTGGTATTGTCTGAAGATATGGAAGAATCAAAAAAAGCACTCCGTGAAATCGGATATTCAATAGAAGCAACACCAATGGAACTATCTGCCGGAAAGATTCATATAGAACGCTTAACAAAGGTAGATAAAGAAAGCGGAGATTATTTACCAATTGACTTAATGATAGTTACAGATTCTATCCGTCATATTTGGCAGAGTCGAAAACAGGTGCAAGCATTGGATATGGAGATTCAAGTTGTTGATAAAAAAGGTCTAATTGAATTAAAACGAATGCGCAATAGTGCTATCGATCAAGAGGATATATTAAAATTGGAGGAAAGCGATGAATAAGCCTGATATGTCACCATCGGCAATTACTTTGCGAATTAAAAGGCTGGCACAACTTAGAAAATTATGTATGTCCTTAAAAATTGCTGGAGAAGAAGAAAAAAAGAAAGAAATAGAGACCAAAAGCTAGGCATTCAAATATGGAATCGGATTTTCAACCACCAATTCGCGTAATGGGGTTACACTCTATTAGCTACTGTGAAAGACTTTTTTATTTAGAAGAAGTCGAAAAAATTCTAATTGCAGATGAGAGAGTCTACGAGGGAAGAACTCTTCACGAAGAAATACAAATTGATAATGCCGATATCAATCGAGTTGAAACTTTCGAATATACTAGTGAGACGATAGGTCTTACTGGCAAAGTAGATCGTTTACAAAAGAGAGATGGAAATTGGATTCCTTACGAGCATAAAAAGGGACGGTCTAAATCCAATGGTAAAAATAAAGATGCATGGGAGCCAGATATTATTCAAGTTACAGGTTACGCCTTATTAGTCGAAGAGGCAACAGGCAGAAAAATAGAAGAAGCCAGAATTAAATATCATAAAGACAACGTATTAGTAAAAATTCCTATCACAGAAGAATTGAAGGAGAAAACTAGGGAGAAAATTTATAGAGCAAAAGAGTTAATGTCTTCTGTGGAAAGACCGCCGGTCGCGCAAAATTCAAATCTTTGTATACGATGTTCCCTTGCTCCTGTTTGCCTTCCAGAAGAAAATAGAGTAATTGACGAAAGCAATTACGAAGCTATTAGACTTTTCCCGCCTAGCCGTGAGAAAGAAACAATTCATATTACAGGCTATAAGACTTCTATATCTAAAGATGGGGATACGATTGTAGTCGAAAAGAAAAATGACTATGATAGCATTGAAAAAATTAAATTTGCAGTGAATGAAATAGAATCAATAAATATACATGGAAGTGCGCAGATATCTTCACAGCTCATACATTACCTAATGTATCAAAAAATTCCAGTTCACTGGTATACTGCTGGAGGCAGTTATGTAGGAGGATTAAATTTTAATCCGAATAACGTGCAAAGAAAGTTAAGACAATATGAAGCCTTGATTGATGAAAAGTTTAAGCTTTATCTAGCCAAAAAACTAACTCTTGCAAAAAGTGAAACTCAATTCAAGTATTTACTTCGTGTTAGCCGCACAAAGAAATTGAATAGTTATGAAGAGGAAGGTAAGAAACAACAAATTCGAAATCTATTATCTGAAATGAATCGTGTTGATTCTATTGATTCGCTCCGAGGTTATGAAGGTTCTATTGCTCGAATTTATCATGGAAGCATTCCTTCCTTTTTAATCGACTCTGTTCCAAAAGAAATGATACCGATAGGTAGAAGTAAACGTCCGCCTAAGGATAGATACAATGCTGTTTTAAGTTTTTTATATTCTTTACTTTTCCGATCGGTAAATCAAGCAATCATTTCCGTTGGAATAGATCCAACTATAGGATTTTATCATACTCCTCGATCGGCAGCGGAGCCATTAGTATTAGATTTAATGGAATTGTTTCGAGTAACGTTATGTGATATGGTTTTAATTGGAAGTGTGAATAGACTTATGTGGGATATTGAAAAAGATTTTCTTGTTACAAAAGAAAAAGTTTGGTTATCTGATTTAGGAAGAAAAAAAGCAATACAACTTTATGAAGAACGATTAGATGATAAGTGGAAACACCCAGTTACAAATTATTCCATGTCTTATTATAGGATGATTGAGCTAGAAGTACGATTATTAGAAAAAGAATGGACAGATAAGGCCGGTTTATTTGCAAGAGCGAGGCTTCGATAATGAGAGACAATTGGATTATTTCCTATGATATAAGCGATCCGAAGCGATTAAGGAAAGTTGCTAAATTTTTAGAAGGGTATGGAGAACGAATTCAACATAGTCTTTTTAGAGTGCAAGCAAATGATAGAGATATTGAGAAAATCAAATTTGAGCTAACTAAAAAAATCGCAGAGGAAGATAGTGTTTTTTATTTACGATTCTGTAATTTATGCGCACAAAAAGTTCATAAGCTAAATCCAAAACTAGATTGGAAAAAAGAGGATGTTACATTTAGAATTGTCTAAACAAGCATCTATAAAAGTTAGCGACATATTTTAGGAAAAGAGATTTTAATGATGTAAATTCAATATAATCTCTAGATTTTTATAAATCGATATGCTTGAACCTGAATCTAGATTGAAAACATTGATTGAATATTAAGAAACAAGATTTGAATTCAAACCTATATAAATAAAATTTTAAAAAGGAGATAGATAAATGAAATGGAAAAATAAAACCAATCAGAAGCAGGGTTTTACTCGTTTATATCCTTTCGAAAAAATCCGCTATGAAATTATCTTTGATGCCATTAGGCGTTGAGCACAAAAAGAAATTTAGTGAAATACCTAAAGGAACTTTATGAAATTATCTTTGATGCCATTAGGCGTTGAGCACAACTCCTGCCTCAATCAATTCGAACCCTTCATTGTTGTATGAAATTATCTTTGATGCCATTAGGCGTTGAGCACTTTAAACCAAATATTTTTTTTTCTACTGCCTGGTAAAATGAAATTATCTTTGATGCCATTAGGCGTTGAGCACAGTTTAGAAAAAGCTCAAGAATCAGTAAGAGTTCTTTATGAAATTATCTTTGATGCCATTAGGCGTTGAGCACAGGCTAATACATCCGTTATGACCTCAGTAGTTTCTTATGAAATTATCTTTGATGCCATTAGGCGTTGAGCACGCTGCAAATCTGTTACGGTCGCAAGCGCCTGCAATGATGAAATTATCTTTGATGCCATTAGGCGTTGAGCACCCACAAAACATAGATGTGAGTGTTGACCACTGAATATCATGAAATTATCTTTGATGCCATTAGGCGTTGAGCACATTATGATTTAATTTTCAGAGGAAAAACAATTGAAGATGAAATTATCTTTGATGCCATTAGGCGTTGAGCACCAAATACTGATTTACCTGTAACCGCAACTAGCAATTTATGAAATTATCTTTGATGCCATTAGGCGTTGAGCACCAAAAAATTATAACAATCTCTGGTGGTCTTACAAATGAAATTATCTTTGATGCCATTAGGCGTTGAGCACAATAGGGAGAAAAATCTATATCATTTCCAAGTTGACCACATGAAATTATCTTTGATGCCATTAGGCGTTGAGCACTAGTGTGAGATTTGAAACACTAAACTTTGATTAACAATGAAATTATCTTTGATGCCATTAGGCGTTGAGCACTTAAATAATGAGGAGCAAGTTTCAAATACGTGTAGAGAATGAAATTATCTTTGATGCCATTAGGCGTTGAGCACGAACTAACGTTTTCCAATTGACTAATTCTGTTTTTAATGAAATTATCTTTGATGCCATTAGGCGTTGAGCACAGGATTCTTGTGGATGGGAATTTGTAGAACTAAAATATGAAATTATCTTTGATGCCATTAGGCGTTGAGCACTCTCTATAGTTTTTTCTTAATAAGGCTCAATATTATGAAATTATCTTTGATGCCATTAGGCGTTGAGCACTCTTGCTATCTGGGAAAAGATATTTCTATAATTCCTTATGAAATTATCTTTGATGCCATTAGGCGTTGAGCACTATCGCTTGACGCTTTAATGCCGCCAATCACAAAAATGAAATTATCTTTGATGCCATTAGGCGTTGAGCACAAGCTCTTCTCTAAATCGTTCGCGCCAAAAGATGGATGAAATTATCTTTGATGCCATTAGGCGTTGAGCACAATAAAGACCAGAGCGGAAAAGTTAAAGTTGAAAAAATGAAATTATCTTTGATGCCATTAGGCGTTGAGCACTCGGGCATCATAAAAGAACTAGCACACTCTAAAAGATGAAATTATCTTTGATGCCATTAGGCGTTGAGCACATACAAGTCAAGCTACCCATCAGTATTTATTGAATTATATGAAATTATCTTTGATGCCATTAGGCGTTGAGCACTTGAAACCTGCTCCACCTATGTAAACGGCACTTTATGAAATTATCTTTGATGCCATTAGGCGTTGAGCACGATAAAAGACGGAACACCAAAAAATACCGAAAGTTTATGAAATTATCTTTGATGCCATTAGGCGTTGAGCACCCAAAAGTTAAATCAA
>DAORDH010000056.1:0-28291 GCA_035345875.1 Leptospiraceae bacterium
ATATTCTTTCTTTTGTACAATCCTTATTTTAGGCGACTTGACAAAGTCGCATTAAGAGAATTGTAACCTTCCCACCCTTTATTGGATTTCTATTAGCGATCTTTACTTCTCAGTTAGAGTTTTCATTTTTGGTAAAGAATGTTTTACAAAGATTAGGAGATACTTTAGCACCCCTTGCTTTATTTAGTGTAGGGATTCAATTCAAAAATGCAAACTTTGGATCGATTCAAAGAGAGTTGTATTTAGGTTTGTTTTTAAAAATGATTCTTGCTCCACTTTTTATTTTTACTCTCTATCTTTGTTTAGTTAAAAATATGTCGATAGTTGCTAAAGTATCTGTTTTTGAGGCAGCAATGCCCCCAATGATAACAGGTGGAATTGTGGCAATGGAAAATAATCTAGAGCCGGAACTTGCTTCGATGATGGTTGCGGTTGGTATAATAATATCAACAATTACTTTACCAATCTGGAAATATGTTTTGAGTTAGAGACGGCTAATTAGAGTTAGCCGTTTACTTAAATGTTGGGTTTACTTTTTCGATGGCAATCTTTGCTTTTTCTAAAACCTTTTCTCGTTTAATTGGTTTTACCATGTAGTCTATCGCACCATTGTCTAGAAGACTTTTGATTACACCTGGAGAGTTTTCTTCTGAGATAAAGAAAATTTTTGGTAGGATTCCACCTTGTTCCTTCATTTCCCAGAAAGCGGCGTATCCATCCATAACCGGAAGGCTGACTTCCATAAAAATTAAATCAACAAGTCGATTTTCTTTGTAGAGATTGATTAGATCTCTACCTGTTTCTGCGATACCGATAATTTTATATCCTTCGGATTCTAAAATTTGTTGGAGTTGTTTTAATTGGAACTTAGAAGGCTCAGCGATAATTACGCTGTAAGGTCTTCCGTTTGGTGCAATTCCTTGAGGTTGATATTGAGCCATATTATCCTTTTTCTATTACCAATTCTATTTGTTTACCAATTTCTTCCGTGCCGAGAACTTTTGCGCCTTTTTCTGCGATATCTCCAGTTCTAAAGCCTTGTTTTATCACTTCTCTCACGGCATTCTCAATTTGCAATGCTTCTTTTTCCATTGAAAAAGAATATCGTAACATGAGTGCGGCAGAGAGAACCTGTGCGATAGGATTTGCAATTCCTTTTCCAGCTATGTCAGGAGCGGATCCTCCGGATGGTTCATATAGACCAAAGCCAGATTCTGAGAGAGAAGCAGAAGGGAGCATACCAATAGATCCTGTAATGATGGAAGCTTCATCTGATAAAATATCTCCAAACATGTTCTCACACATCACAACATCAAATTGTTTCGGCTTTACAATTAGTTGCATAGCTGCGTTGTCCACATAGAGGTGATTCAATTCTACATCGGAGAATTCTTTTTTATGAAGAGCAACCACTACTTCGCGCCAAAAAACAGAGGTAGTAAGAACGTTTGCTTTATCAATACTTGTAACTTTTTTATTTCTTTTACGAGCAGATTGAAATGCAACTCGAGCAATTCTTTCAATCTCGCGTCTTGAATAACGCATTGTATCATA
Source organism: Leptospiraceae bacterium (assembly GCA_035345875.1). Taxonomy (GTDB): domain Bacteria; phylum Spirochaetota; class Leptospiria; order Leptospirales; family Leptospiraceae; genus UBA2033. Next base: position 1,555 of record DAORDH010000056.1, read on the forward strand.
CGCAAATTCTTCTGCGCCAGATCCTTCACGTCCTTTTGGTTTACCAAAATAAATACCACTTGTCAATTCACGAAGGATTAAAATATCTAAACCATCTCCGATAATTTCAGATTTAATTGGAGATGCATTTCTTAATTCTGTGTAGATGATTGCAGGACGTAAATTTGCGAATAAATCAAAATGCTTTCTTAAAGGAAGAAGGGCTCCTCTTTCTGGTTGTAAGTCTGGAGGAAGTGTTTCCCATTTCGGACCACCGACAGATCCAAATAAAATTGCATCTGAATTTTCACAGAGCTTCAGAGTATCATCAGGAAGAGGCTTTCCTGTAAGATCGATAGCCGCTCCACCTACAGGTGCTTCTGTAAATGAAAACTCAACGCCTGATTTAGAAATTGCTTTTTTTAAAACCGAGAGAGCAACTTTCATTACCTCCGGACCGATACCATCACCTGCTAGAACTGCTACTTTTTTCATAATTTTTTGCTATGCCGATTCGAAGAATGTTTTGAATCTCTGGATCGGCTTTTACTTCCTAATTTTTATTGTATATGTTTTGCTATAACTCTTTCAAAAATTTGCAATGCTTCATCGAGTCTTTCAATTCCAATATTGAGAGGCGGCATAATTCGAATGACAGTCTCTGCTGTGGAATTTACAATCAAGCCCTCTTTGAGACATTCTACTGCAATACTTTTGGAAGGGATTGTAAAATCAACTCCGATATGAAGCCCAAGACCTCGAACTTCTTTGATAATTGGATACTTTCCTTGGAGCATTCTAAGTCTTGTGAAAATAAATTCTGAAAGCGCTGGCACATTTTGGATAATTTCTCTTCCAATGAGGATTCGCATTGTTTCATAAGCGATAGCTGTAGCCAAATGGTTTCCTCCAAAGGTAGAACCATGAGAACCCGGATTCAAAACGGTTTCGAATGGAGTGGATACAACGAGTGCGCCAATAGGGAATCCCGATCCTAATGCTTTTCCTAAAGTCATTGCGTCAGGCTCTATACCATAGTGTTCGCAAGCAAATAACTTTCCTGTTCTTCCCATACCAGTTTGAATTTCATCAAAGATGAGAAGAGCATCATTTTCTTGGGTAAGTTTTCGAGCTAGGTTCACGAAGCTTTGGGTGAGAGGAATGATTCCGCCTTCACCGATTACTAGTTCTAGGATTAGACCTGCAATGTTTCCTTGATTTCTTTCAAATGCATCTTCTAGAGACACTTCATCATTTACTTCAACATAATCAAAGCCAGAAAGGAGTTCGCCGAACCCATCTCGAACTTTACTTTGACCGGTCATAGCCATGGAGGCAACCGTTCTTCCATGAAAGCTTTGCTTTAAGCTGATCATTACGGGATTATGCTTTCCTTTGGAATACGCATAACGTCTTGCTAATTTAAAGGCAGCTTCATTTGCCTCTGTTCCAGAATTACAAAAAAATACCTTTCCAGCAAAACTATTTACTATGATAGCTTCTGCAAGGAGAGATGCCTCTTCTGAATAAAACCAGTTAGATGTATGAAAGAGCATGTCTGCTTGTCTGCGGATAACGTCAATTATGTCCGCATCACTATGCCCTAAATTGGTAACTGCTACACCACAAAGAAGATCAATGTATTGTTTGTTGTTTGTATCGAACAATAATTCACCAACTCCATATTTAAAAGCTACATCGTAAGGAGCATAATTCCCAACGATATACTTTGAATATCTATCTTTGATTTCAGATAATTTATCTTGAGTTAAACTTAGATCATTCATTTAAACCTGCCAATTTTACAAATAACGTTTCGGATTCTTTGATTTCATCTACTAATTCTTTTTTCATTCTCTCAATTTCATTTACAGAATGAGGTTGAGCAATCGATAAAAAGGATGAATATAATTTGATCTTAGGTTCTGTTCCCGATGGACGAATGGTAAGCTTTCCACTACCAGACAGAACGAGTTGAATTACATCAGAGGAAGGAAGTCCTGCAAAAATATTCTTTGGAACTTGTCCGTTGGATTTTTTGTTTTTATAATCAATAAATCCGATGATTTTTCGCTTTCCAATAGTGCTTCCTACTAACTCTGTATTTGTATTTCGTAAGCGTTCTAAACTTTCTTTGATCTTTTGCTTTCCAGCTTCACCTTTTAGAGTGATAGATTTTAGGGACTCCATGTAAAGACCATATTTCATATAAATTTCATTTAGATAGGAAAGGATATCTTTCTTTTCTGTGATGATCTCTAGTAAAAGGAGTGTGGAAGAAAGAGAATCCTTATCTCGAAGCAAATCTACAGGGAGATAACCATAAGACTCTTCTCCACCAAAAAGGAATTTTTTCTTTTTATCCTTTTCTATCTTTGTCATTTCATTGCCAATAAATTTGAAACCGGTAAGAACATTCTTTAATTTGATTTTATTATGAATGGCGATCTTTTCTTGTAAGTCTGTGGTAACTATCGTCTTGAATATATGATAGTCAAATTTCTTTTGCCCTGCTACTTTTTCACAGAGATAGGCACACATGATACTACCAATTTGATTTCCATTTAATAGTTCATAGCCTCCATCCTTTCTTCTGATTCCAACTCCCATACGATCTGCATCAGGATCTGTTGCCACAAAAACTTCGGCATTCATTTTACGAGCATAAGCCTCTGCTAGAACTAAGGCTTCTTTTTCTTCAGGATTTGGAAATTTGACAGTTGGAAATTCTCCATCTGGTTTTGCTTGCTCGGGAACAAGGTGAACTTTCTTGTAGCCCGCTTTGTTTAAAAGAGTTTTCATGTATTCACCACCTGTTCCATGTAACGGTGAATAAACGATATTGTAGTCTCGATCTTTTGATTTTAATTTTTGATTGTAAATAGGAGTTGCAAGAACTTTTGCAATGTAAGCAGCAAAAACTTTCTTATCAACGTTCTTAACATATTTTTTATAATCTGGATCTGTTTTTTTAACAATTGGAACTTCATTCCAATCAGAGATTTTATTGATAGTTCCTATAATCTTTGCATCGTCAGGCGCAACAAGCTGACCACCATCAGCTAAGTATGCTTTGAATCCATTGTATTCTGGCGGATTGTGGGAAGCAGTAACTACTACTCCCGATTGTGCTTTTAAATGTCGAACAGCAAAAGAAAGCATTGGAGTTGGAGTAACAACGGGAAAGATTTGAACATTGATTTTATGTTTCGCAGCAATACCCGCAGTAACTTCTGCAAATTCGCGGGAGCGTCTTCTTGAGTCATACGCGATGACAAGAGTTGTTTTTTTGTTTTTATATTTTGCTTTTAGAAATCGACAAAGTCCTAGAGCTGCTCGACCAACTGTATATTCATTCATTCTACCAATACCGGAACCAATAACTCCTCTGATCCCGCCTGTTCCAAATTCGAGTGGAATTGTGAATGCTTCAATTTCGGAATTTGACTCACCTTTTTTAAATTGCGCCAACACTTCGTTAGCCGCTGCTCTGACATCAGAAGAGAATGGAGCTTCTGTCCAAGCTTGAATCATTTCTTCTTTGGTAAATGTTTTATTGGTGTTTTTTGCCATAACGTCCTCCATAGATTTCCATTTCTGAAAATCCCTACATACAAATGTATTTTAGAATGTCATGGTGTCAAGTGAAGGAATTTTTGGTTAAGCTACTCTAAGTTTTCGATTTTCAATGTCTTGCTTGAGAACTTCTGGAAAGTCACCTAACTTTCTATCGTTTGATTCATTTAACCATTGCATGGTTCTTTCTGAAATAAGAAATTCTTCGTAACCTTTCAATTTAACATTCTTGAAGTTCTTACGAATCCATTTAAAAAAATCATCCGCCATTTGTAAAAAAAGTTCATTCTTTTTCGGACTACCATTCCCTATTTTATTTTTGGTGTAATAAACTCTACCACGTCTTTTTAAATTCTCTTCTTGATACCCAAGCGAAAATTCTATTACAGGCGAATTTAGAATATCAACAGTAAAATATTTTTGAGTCTCGATAAATCTTTTTATTATTTGATCTGACAATGTAGTAAGTGATAAGAATTTCTGTGCATAGTAATTTTTATCAAGTATAGAATTCACAAGCTCCAAACCTTCTGTCTTCGTATAATTAGGAATAACAATCAAACCTTTCATAGAAATGTATTCATCAATTTCTACGAAATCTTCATTCATTAAATAAAAGTTAATCTGACGACCCATCATTGTCAATATCCTCCTCTACGTTGTAAGCATGAAATTCAACTTGAATATTTTTATAATTTTCTACTCCCTCTATTACATCTCTTTCTTGTTTCACAGGCAAGCCTTTTTTGTTTGTAATCCGATTTGGTGAAATTCAATTTCTTTTCTATTTACTTTATCTAGACCTGCTACGTCAATAAATCTACGCTTCCCATTAAACAATTTAATGAAGTGTTCAAAAATGCGTTCAAGTCCCTTTTGCTCAACTTCCTCGCCTACTTTGGTTTGTAAATTCTGATGCCTCTCGCCACCCTTTTTACCATATGGATTGGGAACTTTTTTCTCAGACATGCATTTCATCTATCGTGCGAATAGAATGTATCAAAACATCTTTCTCCAATTTTGTAATTCCCAAATCATATTGAACTTGCAGACTAATCCAGTAAGCCTCATCGACTCCAAAGAATTTTCCAAGAGCAATAGACACTAATGGGGAAATCGGTCTATCTCCTTTCATGATTTTACTAAGAAGAGATGGATCGATTTTTATTTCTTTGGAAAGTCGATAGACCGTGAGATGATTCTCATTCAATAACTTTTCAAGTGCCACCCCGGGGTGAATGGGAGTTTGCGCTTTTGGTTTTTTCTTTTTTGCTGGCATAGTTGTAGTCTATATAATAGTCCATTTGGACATGAATTATCAAGGATGAAATTTCACTTCGTCTGCCTCTTGTTGATATTTTCATCTAACGCATCTAGTTTGGATTCCCAACCTTTTTTTTCTGGAGTCGGGGTGGGAGGTATAATTATATTATCTTCTAAATCCTTGCTGACTATTGGAGGTAAATTTCCATTTTCGTCATAGTCATCTTTAATTAGATCATAACCAACAATTCCACCAAAAAAATCAACGAACTTTCCCACGTTGAAGCCTGCCCTAAATCCAAAGTATAAACCTAAGCTAATTTCAATTGGTGTAATGGCTACATTATCGTTCCAATGACAATATCGAGTTTTACCTTTATAGTGACTCTTTTTTGATTTTAAACAACCTTTATTCAAGGTAACAACCACATAATTTTTATTTTGAGTTCTTAAATTTCTTGGATCGATAGATTCGTGAAAACCCGTCGAGGCAAAGAACGAATTACCTAAATTAAATGAAAAAGTCGATTTTTCCTTTGAATACAAATCTTCTATCACAAACTCATTGTCTGGATCCCCAGTTTTATAAAATCCGATATGACTATGCCTTAACCCTACGCCTTTCCCACTTTCATTATAACTGACACCAAAAAATGGAACTATTGTAATAATATTAAAACCATAAACATCTTTCTCTAGACCAATATCTATTATATCAGTTAAATCATTCCCTCTATTGGCTACATACCGTTTGGCGCTTGCACAAAATAGCATTTGAGAGATGAGAAATATTATTGTTAGTCTTAAGATAATTAGTTTATTGAATTTTATTTTACTTCTAAAAAATTCACACATATTGTTCCTTTTGCTCTAAGGAATAGTTTATGGTAGGAATAAAAAATCGTCTATAGGTAAATTCCATGATTAGAGAAAATGCCTATGAGTTGAAGATGAACTGATGCTGCTGTCAAGACTACCCAATTTCGCTCAATGTCATTTAAGACTGTCACCTTCGAAATCTTTTATCGGCGGTTTCTAGGACTAAAAGGTATACAGACTCCCGATAAAAGATTTCGGGAGTGACATCTTTAGGAATAACAGTCTCAATCCATAACCCGAAACACCGATAAAAAATGATAGTTAACTATCATTCGTTTCTTTATCGTTAAGATATCGGTGCGCATCGGTGGTAAATTCTTATAAACCAGGTTTGATCATACTTTCTGGTTTTACCCATGCTTTGAATTTTTCTTCATCTAGAAGTCCTAATTTTTTTCCAGCTTCTAGAAGTGTTGTGTTCTCATGGTGAGCTGTCTTAGCAATTTTAGCTGCATTGTCATAGCCAATATGAGGGTTAAGTGCTGTAACAAGCATGAGAGAATTGTGAAGATTATACTCAATCTTATCTTTATTTGGTTCAATTCCTACAGCACAGTGTTCTTCAAACATAGTGCAAGCATCCGATAAAAGGCGAATGCTATTTAATACATTGAAGATAATGAGTGGCTTAAAGACGTTCAATTCAAAATTTCCAGATGCGCCACCGATATTTACTGCAACATCATTTGCAATCACTTGCGAAGCAACCATTGTCATAGCCTCTGATTGAGTTGGATTTACTTTTCCTGGCATGATAGAAGAGCCTGGTTCGTTTTCAGGTATGATGATTTCTCCAATTCCACAGCGAGGACCTGATGCTAGCCAGCGAATATCATTTGCAATTTTCATAAGAGATGCGGCTAACGTTTTTAAAACGCCACTGGCTTCTACGAGGGAATCATGAGCAGCTAGCGCCTCGAATTTGTTTTCGGCACTGACAAAAGGTAGACCTGTTTCTTTTGCAATTTGCTTTGCAACTTTTTCGGCAAATTCTGGATGCGTATTTAAACCGGTTCCTACTGCTGTTCCTCCAATTGCAAGTCGATAGACGGAAGGTAAGACATGTTTAACCCGTTCAATTCCATATGTAAGTTGTTGAACATAACCAGAAAATTCTTGTCCTAATGTTAATGGAGTTGCATCCTGTAAATGAGTTCTTCCGATTTTAATAATATCTTTGAAGTCTTCTGATTTCTTTTTTAGTGTGTCCCGTAGCTTAGTAAGTGTTGGGATGAGTCTCTTATTTAATTGTTCTGCGGCTGCAATGTGCATAGCCGTAGGAAAGGTATCGTTAGACGATTGAGCTTTGTTTACATCATCGTTTGGATGAATTGGTTTTTTGGATCCTTTTATTCCGCCCGCTAATTCAATTGCGCGGTTGGAAATTACTTCATTGGCATTCATATTAGTCTGAGTTCCTGAACCTGTTTGCCAGATACTAAGTGGAAAATGCTCGTCTAATACTCCGGAAATTACTTCATCTGCCACTTTTACGATTAAGTCTCTTTTGTCTGCTGGCAAAATTCCAAGTTCTGCATTTACGATTGCAGCAGATTTTTTTAGAACACCAAGTGCCCGAATCATTTCTCTAGGAAATTTGTCTGTGCCAATTTTAAAATGATGTAAGGAACGCTCTGTTTGAGCTCCCCAATATTTTGAATCATCAACTAGGATTTCTCCCATTGAATCTGTTTCTTTTCTTGTTGCCATTTGTTTATCCTTCATTTATTATTTGTGTTAAATATAATTGCGAAATGCGCCTATCGCTTTATTCTGATTCTACTTCGATTTTTTCTAACTCTTCTTCTTCACTTAATTTTTCAGGACCTTGTAGTTCTGAAACTAAATCTTTAGAAAGTTGGAAGAAGGCATTGACTTTGTTTGCAACTGAATCACCATACTTTCCAACATAACCCTTTACAAGAGATAGCTCTTTATTTGCTTCAAGAGAGAATTTGTCTGCAACCTTTGCGCTCCAGATTGTTGAATCAGTAGAACATTTTCTAAGCGCTGCCTTTAATTCAAATTTGGACTTACTGGCTTCTGAATATTCCTTCATCTCCGCGATCAAAACCCCCTCAACCTTTGGAAATTCCTTTGAACAGATATTCTTGAATTTTGTAGGTGCTTTATAAACTATAAATAAAGTATGATGAGAAATTTCCTGACGTAGCATGTCGTGTAACATAAAGTATTCATTTTTTGATATATTACTGTCTTTGGCGGAAACTATTGCAATTCGTTTTGTGCTAGAGATATCATCCTTTAGAGTTGGATTTTTTTTTACATATTGAACAGAACTACACTGGATAACTAAAAAAAGGAGAAATAAAAATATATTTTGCATATTCTACTCATCGCTTTGTGTAGAATTTATTTCAAGTAGAAAATTGAAAGATTCTCTGGGCATAGATTACCCATTCTTATTTGTTTGTATGAATTGATTTGATTCTATTTCTTGGCTATTTAGTTTCTATACTAAATTCTCACATAGTAGGAGCGCTTGTAGATGTAGTCAGTCCTTCTGAAAGACCAAGAAGCCCTCAGTCCTAGCCTATCGACCGTAGGAACTTCGTTGATCAAGTCGGTTTTAGATAGAATTTCCCATAAACCTAAAAAGTCTAACTCTAACAAATAAGTAAACAACCAACAGCGAGATTTCCCAAAAGCGATACTAAGTTCACCAAGTTCTATCCAATCATCGTTATCTACACGAAAGCTAACACGTGTTAGCCCCAAATTATTTTTTTGAAATTGGGTTTTGATGGAAGCAGGATAGGGAATGAGACCGGAATGAGTGATGATGCGATATTGGGAGAGTAGAAATTTGAAGTATGTGTTAAGACTTCCGAAAGAAAGAGATTTAGATTTTAGAAAGGGGACTAGGTGAGCTGGAACAAGTAGAGTGGAGACAGACTTCTCCGATAGGAATCGTTCTTTCTGAATGGGGAAGGTATTAGAATTTTGAATCAGTATCATATAGAATAAGAGGAAGGAAATCGTTGTTATGTGCGCGGAAATTGAAAAAAAAATGCGATAACTTTGATTTACCTCAAGAAATCTTATGGTAAAGAGATTGACAATGAGAGCAGGTCGCAGAATTTGAGTAGAACTAAAATCTGTGTGCGAGGATACTATGGATTTGCCCAACAAATCATTTAAGGAACCAACATCATTTTATATAATTAAAAACTTTTTTACAATATCTAAAAAATTCTTAGGTGAGAACTTATTTAAAGGATTCATGCAAGGTGTCGGAATTATGTTGGGCATTACCACTAGCGGCATATTAGCAGTAGCCGTTAGTGGAACATTCAATACATTTACAACCGGCTCTCTCTTGAAGTCTGCTGACATCAATGCAAACTTTGCATCCCTAAAAACGGCTATTGAAGGAATTCCGACGCAGAAGGCGATGAGATTGATATATGAATATGATGTTCCGAGCGCGACAACATCTGTCAATGTAACCGGATTGGATGGAGATACTGATTTAACATATGATGTTAGAGCAAGATTCGTTAGTGGAACAGCTGTTGGTGGAGGATATGCTTATTATATTAGGCCAAACAATGATTCTTCTTCTAGTTATTTTAGTAGATTTACCTATATTGATAATGCGGCTACTCCAACAAAGTCGTATTCAGGATCCATTGATAACCTTGGAATGAATTTATGCGGAAGCACAATGACTATAACAACTAGTAGTGTTTGTTTTGGTAATATAACAATTTTTGCGAAATCCGGATATGCAAGAATGTCTGCTGGAAAAGGATTTCATCATGATGCTGCTGCCAATTGGTTTAATTATGATTATTCGACAACGTATACAAATACTGGAACGAATATTACTTCTTTAACAATATATTCTCCAACATCAAATGCAATTGGTGCCGGATCCCGCATCGAAGTCTGGGCAAGGCGATGAGTTCTAACTTAAAACGAAAAGAATTTTCTTAAAGGAGAAACCATTTGAAATTAAAAATACTGATAGTCCTTTTTCTGTTCGTAGGCAAATCCCTATTAGCCGATGAAGTTGTCTTAAAAAATGGAAAGGTTTACGAAAATGTAAAAGCAAACTTGCTTAGGAGTGTTATTCAGTTTACCTTTGAAGAAAAACTTCTAACATTCAAGAAATCGGATGTCAAAAGGATACGACTACGACCTGTAATTTTAAAACCACCCACTAATGAAGTGGAAAGACTTGCCTATGAAGCGGAACGTATCCGCGTTGCCGAAGCTCTACAGAATAACACAGATTGGGAAATGACGTCTAACAGTAAACAGTCAGTAGCCGTTATTAAACTTCTCCCGGGAAGTGGAGTGAGTCTCGCTGAAGTAGAAAGTGTCACAAATTTAATTCGCACAAGTCTTGTAAAAACTAAATTATTTGTCATCATTGATACAACATCATTAGAAAGCTCTGCGAAACAGTCGGAATGTCCCCCCAATAAAAAAGACTGTGCTCCTAAGCTTCCTGAGAATGTAAAAGTAAATAAACTTGTCACTGGAACTCTCACTCGACTCGGGAATAAATATCTCATCAATGGAACCGTTTTAGATGGTAAAGAAAATAAAGTTGTCTTTGCTGAGAAAGCTGCCGCTACTTCACAAGATAAATTAGAAGAAGCATCCGAATACTTTGCAAAAAAAGTAGCAGGGGGCTTGATGGAAGATTGGAATGAGGCTTTAACTGCAAAAGAAAATGAGACATACGCAAATCTTCAATATGTGTGGCGTTCTTCTCTTATACCTGGGCTTGGTCAATGGAAATACGGGAAAGATAAAGAAGACTCTTCTAGTGTAAAAAAAGGTTTTGCATTTGGTGCTGTCACTGCAGTTCTTCTAATAAACGTTATTTACCATGTTCAAAAACTTTCTTCGGCACGGGAATCCTATGATTCAAATCATAGATTCTTTTTTCTTACACCTTCGGGATCAGGATTAGAACTGATTGCTCTTAATGCGGATAATCAGAGTTTTGCGAACTGGCAAAATGTATCTAATACGACAAAACTATCTGCTTATGCTCTAATTGGATTTTATTTATATAATGTCATTGATGCTTTCTTCTTAGGAAAGCCTTTCTTTTCTAGAAAAGAATCAACTAGCGGTATATTCATATTACCCTCTAAATACACTTATTCCAATGGTCTTAGAGAAAATTATTACACAATAGGAATGCAATTTCAATTTTAAGGAGACTCTTCATGAGAAAAATCGCTTTTAAAATATTTCTTTTTTTTAATTTTCTTCTATTTGCCAATTGTGGTATTTTTACAGATCCGGATCGAGGGGTTACTCCTTATTCAAAATTCCTTTCTGTATTATTTTCCGATCGGTCACCTGCAACGGTTACATCGGTTTTACCAAAAGATAAATCCACTGGAAATTTCATTAATACAAACTTATTTGTCGTCTTTAATAAGACTGTTTCTGGATTTAACACTACTAATTTTACTGTTAGTTCTGATGGAGGCACGACCAATCATCCTGGAACTGTTTCTATTTCAGATAAGGTTGTGACCTTTACTCCATCTATAAATTTTAATTCGAATGCAACCTATAAAGTTACCCTAAAGGCAGGTTCTTCTTTATCTACTGATTATAGTTTTACATTTAGCACTGGTAATCTTTCTGATACAACTCCTCCCTCTATTTCTAGCACGAACCCTCTTACTGGTGATACAAATATGCCTATTAATATAACGATATCCGCAACATTAAGTGAAACAGTTGATCCAAATACAGTTAATTCTTCAACAATGATAGTTTCGGGTGGTGTTTCTGGAACTGTTGTTCTTTCCGATCAAACTATTTCTTTTAAACCGAACACAAATTTACCTGTAAATACAACTCTTGCAGTTACTATTAAATCCGGGATCAAAGATCTCGCTGGAAACACAATGTCATCCCAATATTCTTGGACATTTACAACTGGATCCACTGTAGCCACCAATTGTGTTTTTGATACGAGCACTTTTGATTCTTGTTTATACGAATAGGTTCAAAATATTTTTTTTAAATGACAGAGGAGGCTATTTTGAAAAGCTTCCTCTATGAATCAAAAAGAAGAACTGCATAAATTAATCAAAACTTACGCCTATCGATATTCAGAGCAGGAATTTACTCTGGCTTCTGGGAAAAAATCACATCATTATTTTAATTGCAAAGAAATTATTTTAGTCCCAGACAGGCTTTCCCTGTTTGCTGAGTATGTGGTTAATATCCATATACCGCAAGTATTGGGATTTCAACCTGAATCTGTTGGAGGTCTCACACTAGGAGCAGATCCAATTAGCTATTCTCTTGCTTTGCAATACTATCGAGCGGGTAAGATTGTTTATCCTCTTATCGTTCGAAAAGAAGTAAAAGACCATGGCACAAAAAAGGAAATCGAAGGTCAAATTGATAAAGTCAAGTCCTGTCTAGTTGTTGATGATGTTATAACTACAGGTGGCTCAACAATAAAGGCTGTCGAAGCACTTCGTCGTGCTGGAATTAAAGTTGAATCTGGAATTTGTATTTTAGATAGAGAAGAGGGTGGTAAAGAAGCGTTAGCTGAGATAGGCGTGAAAATGTTTCCAGTATTTAAAAAGGCAGACTTTATTTAGTCTGCCATCTTTTAATATTTTGACCACCATGCACATAGGAACCGTTATTCTTAATGTGATGGTTTTTTGTCTTACTATAGACAAATTTTTCAGAATAGTTTTTAAATTCTTTGAAATGATTTAAATTAAAAATCATCCCAGTAGAAAAATCTTGCAACTGATCAGGAGCAAGACCTGTCACTTCAAATGCTACAACCAACTCTTCCCCATTTTTTAAAACACCTATTACTTTATTATTTCCATTAAAGTGTGGTATGTTTTTCTCAAAATATTCTCTTATGTCCATGTTTTGAATTTTAGTAAGGACGCTTTTAGAGTCAACCATTTTCCTTTGCAATTTTTATGCTTTGAAAGGAATCGATTTTTCGAGAATCAATATTTTTTATATAGGACATTTTCTTTAGGGTAAAAAGTTGAAATGATTCTTTTCTGGTTCCTCTTATTTTATTTGTTAATTATCAAATTCTTTAAAGTAAATTGATTTAAATTTTTGGAGGACGGTTCTAATAATTGAAACTGAAAAATCTATTTTAAAAAAGACTCATCATTGTTTAACAAAAAAAGGATTGAGTTTTGGTGAACCAATCATTCAAGCGAGGTTTTGTTTCTATTTTAATTGAAAAATGACAATCGTCTTAAGCAGAGCGAAAGAGGAGAGCTTCTCTCTCTCATTTTTTCGCTCTTAAAGACTGTATATGAATGATTTGGTTAATTCATTCGTCTTCTCTAATATTATAAAATCATCGCTTGTTTCTAATTTTTTAAATTTTGCGTATGCTGAGTAAATAAGCCTTTTTAATGAATAAAATTTTTTTAGAAAAGTTAAAAACCGTTTCCATTCTAGTGAGTCCTTGGAAAAACTAGAATCTCTTATAAAAAAGGGGAATTTTTATGGCGCAATTATTGGATAGTGATGTTATCGTTTCTATAAAAAACGAAGATTATCTTTCTGAAGTATCAATCGGCAAACATCGATTAGTCGCTGATGAGCCTGAATCCAAAGGGGGACAGGACAAAGGTCCTAATCCTTATGAAATGTTACTTGCTTCTCTTGGAAGTTGCACTGTTATAACACTTCGTATGTATGCTCAGAATAAGAAATGGGAAATTGGAACTGTTCAGGTAAAATTAAATCTAGAACAGGTTCAAAGAGAATCTGAAAAAATTACTGTGATTCGTCGAAAAATTCATTTCTCTGAGAATTTAGAATCAGATAAAAAAGATAGACTATTAGCTGTTGCAAAGGCTTGTCCGGTTGCAAAAATTATTTCTGGAACTGTAGAAATCGACAGTGCTTTGGAGGATTAAAATGGAGAATGAGATAGAAAAAAAATACACAAATCAAGATATAACCGTTATCTGGAAACCGAAAGTATGTATTCACTCAGCAGTTTGCTTTAAGGGCTTGCCCGGCGTATTTAATCCAAAAAAGCGTCCTTGGGTGACAATCGAAGGAGCAACTTCTGAGGAGATCATGGCTCAGATTGATAAATGTCCGTCAGGCGCTTTATCCTATGTTCGAAACGATAGTAGTGGTATAGAAGAAGAAACAATTAAGACCCAAGTAGAAGTTATGAATAATGGACCTCTGCTTGTTTATGGAACAATTGAAGTAAAAGACAAAGAAGGAAACAAAACCCTAAAAAATAAAACTACCGCATTTTGTAGATGCGGACATTCTGGGAATAAACCTTTTTGTGATGGTTCTCATGTAAAACAAGGATTTAAAGGCTAATTTATATTAGCCTCGTTCTATTTTTTTAGTTTTGGACTTTCTGTATTTGTTTCTGGTTTTAAATCTAAAGAGTCTAGTTCAGAAATAAATTTTTTGATATTGTTCTTTGCTGAATATTCATTCGCACGTTTAAGTCTGTAAACACCAATTAACATTTCCGTTCCTGTTGCAGTTCCTGATTCTACGAAGGTTTTACTGAATACCGATTTATCCTTTAGAAACAGAGTATAGTTGATAGAGGTTGTGACGGTCATATCAAACCCGAACCAAGGGTGGTCATGATCAATAATCACTATTTTAAGTTTCCAGTCTGAATTTGTATTTGATACTATTTTATTAAATGTCTTTGAATTGATTAGAGAGTCTTTCACTGCTTGTGTAAAATTCTCATCGCTGATTTTGGAGACCCAGAAAGGTAAAGTTATGCTTCCGCCTGTCGACTCCTCTACAAAAACATTCTCACCTATTGTTTTTTTTGATGTAAAATCAGTAACAGTCATTTTCTGTGTATTTGCTGTAATTGCACAATTATAAGTAAATAGAATTGAGACCAGTATGATAAAAAAGGTTTTCATTGGAATATCCTCAAGTATTTTCTTTTTAATTGAATCAAATGAATCATTTGAATACAATTCATTTTTTATACTAAATTGATTTTAGAAAGTCTTGAAAAGGAAGAATATATGTATGTCTTGATAGGATTTCTTTTGTTCGTAAATCTCACTGAATGTAAATGGATTTAAACTATAGTAGTGATATCTTCCTTGTAGTGAATCTCCACCTTTTCTATTTACATCTAATCTTGCAGAGCCGGTAATTAAAATTGCATGATCTTCTTTTTCATTGTCATAAATTCCTTTAATCCAAGATTTCCAATTTTTCCATTTGTGAATTTCATCAAAAACGAGAAGATCATTTTCTTTTTTCCAATTTCTTTTCTGAATATGAATTCTATCTTCAGGATGATCAAAGTTAAAATAGAGAGGATTTTTATAATGCTTCATTATATCCTGAGAGAGAGTGGTTTTGCTTACTTGGGGGGCATCCAATGAAAACCACCTTCTTTGAATACAAATCTTCTAGTATAAATTTCTAAATTCTTCTGCGCATACAGTAAAAAAAGTATACACGGCAATCATGAAGTTGACTTGTAATTTGCCGGACGGGGAAAGTCTTTATTTTTTAGCTAATAAAGATCCACTTGCGGCTCTTTTGAAGAATTCAGCTCCCTCTTTTTCAAGGTATTCTTCATAAGTTCCTTTGAAATCAATAACCTTATCGGGGGTAACTTCAATTATCCGCGTTGCAAGAGAAGATACGAATTCTCGGTCATGCGAAACAAATATCACTGTTCCCTCAAATAAAGAAAGTGAATAGTTGAGTGCTTCGATGCTTTCTAAGTCTAAGTGGTTCGTAGGCTCATCAAGTGCTAGAACATTATCTTCTGCCATAATCATTCTAGATAGGATCAGTCTGGACTTCTCACCTCCAGATAAAACGCTTGTTCCTTTTTGTGCCATATCGCCACTAAAGAGCATACGTCCTAGCATACTTCTTATCACTGTAGTATCTGTTCCAGGTGGTGCATAACGGTATAGCCATTCAATGAGTGTTGCTGCATCTTCTCCGATTCCATCTTTGTGATCTTGAGGGAAATAAGAAGCGCTCATACTTGCACCGTGTTCTACTTTTCCTGTATCCGGCTCAATTATTTTTAAAAGACATTTAAGTAGAGTTGTTTTACCTACACCATTTGTTCCGATGATACCGACTCTCTCTCCTTTCGCAATAGAGATACTAACGTCTTTAAAAACTGGATTCTCATAAGATTTTGAAATTCCAACGGCGTTGATTACATCTTTTCCGAGAGGCTTAGACATCTTGAATCGAATATAAGGTGATACTCTAGATGAGGGTTTGATTTCGATTTGTCCAGCTTTCAATTTATCGATTAACTTGGCTCTAGAAGTAGCTTGCTTTGCCTTACTTGCGTTTGCACTAAATCGGCTCACGAACTCTTGTAAGTCTGCAATCTTCTCTTTTGTTCGTTTGTTTTCATTGATTAATTGCTCTCTAGCTAAAGTAGAAGCTTCCATATAATCATCATAATTTCCTGGATAAACTCTGATTACATTGTAATCTAAGTCTGCAATGTCGGTTGCGATCGAATTGATAAAATGCCTATCGTGGGAAATTACTATTAAAACACCTGTGTGATTTCTTAAGAAATCTTCAAGCCATTTGATTGTCTTGATATCGAGGTTGTTTGTTGGTTCATCTAAAAGTAAAATTTCTGGTTTCTGAAATAGGACCTGCGCGAGTAATACTCGTAACTTATATCCACCCGTTATGCGAGACATTGTTTCTTGATGAAGATTAGAAGGAATTCCAAGACCTTCCAAAAGCTCTCCCGCATAACTTTCCGATTCGTATCCATCTAGGTCTGCGTATTTCTCTTCTAATTCACTTGCTTTGATTCCTTCTTCCTCAGACATCTCAGGGAGAGAATAAAGGCGATCTCTTTCTTGTGCAACTTCCCAAAGTTCCTTATGGCCCATAAGAACTGTGTTCATGATTGTTGTGTTCTCGTATTCGTAATGATCTTGCTTTAAAAATCCAATTCTCATTCCTTTATCAACCGAGACAACACCTTGGTGTGGTTGTTCTAAACCAGCGAGAATTTTTAGAAATGTAGATTTACCACTACCGTTGGCTCCGATGAGACCATAGCGACAACCTTCTTTAAACTTTATACTTACATCTTCAAATAAAGTCTTTTTTCCATATCGAACGGCTAAGCCAGAAACACTAATCATATTGTCAGAATTTCTGAACTTATCGCCTAGCCAAGCAATTTAAGGACAGGCTAAGTTAACTGTTATGGTTTGTCGAAATGTTTCAGGAACTGAAAACTTGGTAGATCGAACTACTGTCTCCGGATATCCGTCTACGGGGGATCTATCTTGTGCACAGACTAAAATATAGCTTCCCGAATGAATATATTTAATATTGGACGTTCCTTGTTTGACTGGTGTTGATGCAAGTGGTAGCTCGTTGACTAACTCCGTTTCCCCATCTCGGAAAACATTATAATAATGTTGGAGAGATCTGGTTCCTCCAGTGATTTGTAATGAGGATGCTGTCTCAGGATAGATAATTCTAGATCTAGATAAAATATTTCCTCCTGAATCAACTTGCCCAGAGTGATTGTATCTCCAATCGCTAATTCCAATAAATGTTTGCACGAATCCAAGAGTTGTTGTATAAGAATGAACCATTAGATTTTCTTTTATATTCATTCGAACTTCTAAAATATAGGGATCTGCTCCACCTCGAATTGACATATCTTCTTGGCCTGGTTTTAAAGCATGGAAAACAGGAAACATAAAAGGAGTTTTGAGTGATTTATCTGTATCTGTTGTTCCAGGAAGATAATTATTTCTAGGAACAATATTTTGTCCCCCTGTTATGATTTGATTGTTATCAAAGATTGTATTGGTAATGAGTCCTCCATTCTGTCTTGCCCAGCCAGTCACAAAACTTCTAACATAAATTCCCGATGCATAATACTTTGTAGGAACATCTATTCCTCCATTGTTTCCAGGAATTGTAGCTGTTGGATCGTTAGACGGAAACTTTGCTCCTTCTCCATTGAATAGTTGGTTGATTAATACGAGTGGAGTTTTGCTAGTTAAATCGCAGCTATTTCCTCCTAGAGAATAGAATGCAGAACAATAAACTTGTCTTTGCGTAGCAATAAAGTCCCAATATTTTTTGGATGCAGTAATGCTTGTTACTCCATAATCAAGACCTGTAAGACTTTGCTGGATTTTAGAAGAAATTCGAATTTCTCCAATATCAATAAAGAAATTTAAATTTTGGGCGAGTGGGAGTTGAAATAAGTCAAAAGCAGGATCTCCGCCTGCTCCTGTATCTTGCACGTCCTGATAAAGTTGACCTGTTCCGTTGTTGTAATCAGAAAAATTTAACGGTGCGTCAGTCGCATACGTTAACTTCAGTAATAGAAGCATTCGATTGTTAAATAGAGTGCTTAAAACTGCATAAGGCACACCGGCATATTTTCCAATACTCGTTTTGCCGCTACTCCCTGACGCTCCATTTGCACAGTTGAATAAAAAAAAGAGAGATAGAATTAAAATATAAAATGCAGATGGCAATTTATTTAATTTTTGATTCATATTTTTCATAATAAAAAACTAACCATAAGCGCAAAGTTAAAAAATTCACCATTTTTTAATTGATATTGATTTGGTTGTGAAAGTCTATAATCTCTATCTAATGGAGAAAGATATGGATATTGTGTAGCGGGATTTTTATCTACCCAAAATGTCTCGTAGATCACAGTGTAATCAACTCTCAGACCAATACGAACCTTTCTTCCGGCAACAAAACTTACTTCTGTTCCGAGTATAGACATTGGATCCCATCTTCCTGTATTTGCTGGTCTTGCAATAACATAAGAGGCTCCTCCTCCTGCTTTTAAAAAAATGGAAACCGGAAGTTCAAAGGGAAGTTTGTAACAAAGAGCAGTGTAAATTGGTACTGTAAATAAACTTCTTTCGGTTTGGGAAAGATAGTTTGCCATTCCTGCTCCAATTTCTGTATAAAAAACATACGGCCAATTGAATCTTGTAAATAAACCAAAGCCGAGTGTTGTATCTAGCACGGTTGCAGTCTGAGATCCAGGTCTTGGATTTGCCGCTCCTATCCAAAAACCAATTTCTGGTTTTGCTTGTTCTGTTTGTTGCGCAGAAAGGGGAGGAATTGAGGATAACAATATTATTCCGCTGATGATTAAATAAAAGTATTTTATAGTTCGAATGATCGGCATAGATTTATGAATAAGGAAACTCAATAAAGGAAAGATCTTTATGAGTTAGACTATCTCCACGTTTTTATAAATTTGTGAATATAAGTGATTTACAATCGGATAATCATTGTAATACGCTCTGACAAAATAAAGTCCATAAGGAGGAGCAGTTTTTCCTGCTTTGGTTCTATCTAGACTTTCTAAGATTTCTAAAACACTGGAGCGAATTTTTCCTCTTGCTATATCTAATAGAGTTCCTACTAGAATCCGAACCATATTGTGAAGAAAGCCTGTTCCTCGGATTACAATTTTAAATAGATTTTTCAATTCTTCGTCTTCTTTGATTTCAATTTTTGTAATTCTTCTTTCTGTAGAAGTATATGTTTCTAAAACAGATTTTTTTGTGAAACTGGCAAAATCATGTTTTCCTATTAAACTTTCCATTTCTCTTTGTAAGAGATTGAAATCAATTTTATTTTTAAACCAAAGAGCTCGTTCTTTTAATAAAGGATGAGGTGTTTGCGTATTTAGAATTTTATATTCATATTCTCTTTCTGTGCATGAAAAACGAGCATGAAATCCATCAGGAACTTCATTTGCAGTCAAAACTGCGAGCCCCCCTTCTAGACCCGCAATTGCATTTACGGATAGTATTAGCTTCCCATAATTTTGGATGGGATTTTGGGATGTAAAACTAACTGCCATTCCTTTTGCATGAACGCCTGCATCGGTTCTACCTGCTGCTACAAGTGTAATATTTTCTCGTAATATTTGTGAAAGGATTGTTTCTAGTTTACCTTGGACTGTAACTCTCTTAGCACTTTCTTGCTTTTGAAACCCGTTGAATTGAGGACCATCATATTCTAGAATCAATACACTGCTTGGCAAGCTTACTTTTCTCCTCCTAGAGATTCAATAAGCTTTGCTAGTTCATCATATAATTCTTTTGCCATATCAAGAATAGCAGACGGTTTGGATTTAGAGGATTTTCCAGATCCATATAATTTGGCAAGCATTCGCTTTGATTTGGCTAGAAGTTTTACTCTTTCCTCTGGAATATCGCTCATCATGTCTCTAAATTTCATGGTAAGATAAGCATTTAGATAAATAACACCATCAAATCCCCAATTGTTGTCTGTATCGGGTCCTAAAATGGGAGCCGCAGAATCAACTGGCTCCTGTCCGGTTTGCATAATGTCTAATGTCAATCCATACCAAGAGGCTGCTTTTTGGTAGAGAGTATCTCGGACTTTATCGTAACCTAAATTTGGAAATTCGGTATGCAAATCATCAAAATACCAAGCTGCCTTCAATGCACAAACAGCTTTTTTGGGAGTTGGGGCATCCTTTGGAGATCTATTTTGATAAGAATCAATCGCTAATAAAAAAGATCCAGCCCCTGTGACTAAATTTCTTTCTGCGGAAAAATCTACTGGTCCAATGATTTTTTCTAAGTTTACCTTTCTGTCTCCCGATTGAAATTTCATTCTCTCTAAATCGGGTCCCGCTAGAGTGCTCCAATCCTTCGGAAAAGATGCGTATAAACAGCGTGGACATACTACAATAACATAATCATTTGGGTTAATTCTACCAAATTTTTTATTTTTCTCGTAGAGACGTCGAAGTTCCTTTGTTAACTTCCCTGCAATGAGTCGTCCTCCTCCCTGGAACATTTGCTCTCTTTGGTGGACGGTATCGCAAACAGGACAAACACTATTTTCTTTCGAACGAAAGGAGGCTTTTTTTAGTGGTTCAACTTTTGTATTAGCAGGCATTTATATTCTATTCCTCTCAAATAAACATTCATTTAAATACTAATAAATGTCAATCTATTATACTTGAAATCCGATATTAGTACGGACAGGTTTTAAACTGCTTATATCATTTCCCTAAATGGTAAATGTTTTTACTATTTAAAACAAGTTGGTTTTTTATACACTAAATCTTTTATAGTTTCTGCATACTATTAAAGAGTCAGTATATATAATTCTACTTGAACTTATAGGGTTATTATAAGAGTTTAGTACAAGCTTCATATAGACTAACAGGCATAGGACAGACAATGAAAAAAATCATCATATCTCTTACATTAATATTCGGATTCAGTTCGCTATTTGCAGAGCCAATTATGACCAAAGCGTATCAAAAACGTGTAGAACTACTTGGCTACTTACGAATTTTAGAGCCAATCGTAAAAAACTATCGTGGAAACGATAAAGAGGGAAAACCAGCTTTATTAAAAGCGGAAGTAGGTAAAGAAGGGGAAAGAGTTAGACGTTATAACGAAATTAAAAAACTTTTTCAAGAAGGGCTTACAGATTATTTCGAAGGAGATTATTCAAACTCCTATAGAAGATTTTTAGAAGCACAAGTAGACACAGAACAACTCTTAGAAGAAATCTCTGAATTTTATATCGAAGGCACTGCAGAAATTTTAAAGGCTGCTGTTTTTGCTAAAGATCAAAAAGAATACGAAGATTCCGCTTTTGATGCAAAAGAGGGAAATAAAAAAGTTGGTGATAGCTTAAAAGATGTAGATAGAGAGTTAGTTGATATTAGCGTAGAGTATGGAAGAGGTTCTAAAAACGTAGGAGAGTTCAGAGAGAATAGAGAAGCTCCTTATGTTTCTAGACAATATGATGCAAAAGAATTTCATTTTGCCACAAATAAGTATGCAATCGAACAAAATACAGAAGCTGGTTACAGAGCTCTTGGTCAAGCTAAGAAAGCTAGAATTGAAGCTTTAAAAATTGAAAGAAATTTAGAAAGACATCAAAAACTACAACCAGTTCATAGAAAGTATAGAATTGAAAAATACCTAGACGTAATCGCTAGATGTAGAGATGGTAGAGAAGCAGCTATTAACCTTTTTAGATTAAAATATCCTTATGACAATTATTATCTCCAAAAAGATGATAAAACAACTTTGGGAAAAGTATCTTTAGCTGATGCAAAAGGCGATGAGGTTGCATTGGACAAAGGAAAGTCTATGAACTTCAGACTCAATCCTCATGTTCTACCAAAAAATTTAAATCCTGTATTTGATAGAAGAATTCCTGAGAAATATAGAAGAGATGCAAGTGATCTTCTTGGAAAAGTATATGAGGAAGAAATAGAAGAAAGTGTTCAGTTAAAGTTTACAGATTTAAATCATGTAAACTCTGATCTCAAAAGACAACTCATCAATGAAACGTTAGTTGTAGAAGATGGAAAAGATTCTCCAAAAGGAGATTCTAAACCTGCTGCAACTGAACCAAAAAAATAATATTAAATAAAAATCAGGGATAGACTCTAAGTTTATCCCTGCAAATCTAATTTACTCCTTATCTCAAAAAACATGGCAACCTTAAATCCTTATAAATATTTAAAACAGAATCTGGGGGATCAATCCCAAGATTATCATTGGTTAATCGTTAGAACCTACATGGAAGTTCTAGTAGTCATTTTTACTAGAGCCAAAAGAATTTTATTAAAAGGACTTTTCTACTCTTTCTTGAATAAAGAAAAGAAAGCTTATGCTTTCTTAGAAGGTTCTTGGCTCTGGGGCGATAGAATGATTAAGGTTACTAAAACTAAACTTGTTCTTGTGAATGAAATTAAGATTCCAGAAAGAAATCATATGATTTTTGTGAATCATGTCAATGAGCTTGATTTTCCGTTTGATTGCTATGTGATTAAGAAACCATATCTCGCAAATCAGCAAATTAAGAGTAGCTATTTCGCCTATTGGTGGATGAAAGCAATGGGATCACAGGTGTTTGATACATCGCAAGCAAGAACAATTGCAAAGTCAGTTCATGAATTAGTCGAAGGGCTTAAAATGTTTAGTTATATCGTTTATCCTGAAGGTCATAATTCTTATAATGAAGAAATTAAACCCTTGAAAAAAGGAATGGTCAAGGTTGCCTTCGAGAATAAAATCCCTATCCTAGTTATTCTAAAATCTGGTATTACTAAGTTTCAAACTTCTCCAAAAGGAAACGTTATCGGATATAAATCGGCTGGCATTGTAGATCCAACTCAATTTAAAACATGGGAAGAGTTAAAAGACCATCTTTTTAAATTAATGTCAGAAGAAAAAAAAGCATTGGATGAATACGTAGCCAAAGCATGAAAAAGATTGAGCGGCTACTCATTGCTAACCGCGGGGAGATAGCGGTTCGAATTATTAGAACCTGCAAGAAACTTGGAATCCATTCTATTTGCATTTATTCAGAAGCGGATAGTGATAGTGTATTTGTTAAGCTAGCCGACGAATCTCATTTAGTAGGTCCGGCTCAGGCAAGTGAATCCTATTTACACATTCCCAAAATTATTGATATATGTAAAAAATCAAAAGCAGATGCAGTCCATCCTGGTTATGGATTTTTGTCCGAAAGTCCCGCTTTTGCCAAAGCGTTAGAAGAAGCAGGTATTTTATTTATAGGTCCTAGTGTAGAATCTGTTCGATTGATGGGTGATAAAATTCAATCTAGAATTGCAATGATTCAAGCCGGGATTCCTGTTGTTCCGGGTTATGACGGAAAAGACCAAGACGGCAAATTGCTATTAGCCCATGCAAAAGAAATTGGTTTTCCTGTTATGGTCAAAGCAAGTGCTGGGGGCGGTGGAAAAGGTATGCGTCGAGTGGATAGAGAAGAGGACTTTATGGAAAGTCTTTTATCTGCTAAAAGGGAAGCTAAAAATTTTTTCGGAGACGATACTATATTTATAGAAAAATTTATCTCAAATCCGCGTCACATAGAGTTTCAAGTTTTTGGTGACAAACATGGTAATGCGATTCATGTGTTTGAACGAGACTGCTCTGTTCAAAGAAGACATCAAAAAATTATAGAAGAGTCGCCTGCATTTAATTTAGATAATGAACTCCGAAATAAAATGGGTGAAGTTGCCGTGTGTGTTGCAAAGTCTATTTCTTATATCGGTGCTGGAACTGTAGAATTTATTGTAAGTGATAAAAATGAGTTTTATTTTATGGAAATGAATACTCGTTTGCAAGTAGAGCATCCAGTGACAGAAATGGTAACGGATCTAGATTTAGTTGAGCTCCAAATTAAAATTGCAGAAGGCGATAAACTTTCCGTTCTACCGAAGCTTTTAGAAAAACACTCTATTGAAGTGAGAATTTATGCAGAAGATCCAGAAAATAATTTTCTACCTTCTACAGGAAAAATTCTTTTCTTAAAAAATCCGTCAGGCGATGGAGTTCGTTTGGATTCAGGAATAGAGCTTGGATCGGAAGTGACTATCTATTATGATCCAATGATTGCAAAACTAATAGTAACAGCTCCAAATCGATCGATTTGTATAGAAAATCTTATTTCGGCTCTTGATCAATTTATAATCTTTGGAATTACTACAAATATATCTTATCTAAAAAAAATACTTTCTCATTCTGAATTCAAAGCTGGAAATCTATCCACTGGATTTATAGATAAGTATTTAAAAAATGATATATTAATTGATAATTCTTTAGTGGATACTATCGGTTATGCTCATTTACTTTCTAATTCAAAAGTTCAAAGCCAATTTGTAAATGATAACTTTAGAAATTTTCAGTTTTGGGCAAAGAATGCTATTTCTAATAAGTTACAAACAATTCTATTTCCTGATATTTTAAATTCTATTTCTAAATGGAAATATAGAGGAGAACTTTTTGAAGTTAAAGTTCTTTCCTTTTCAGAAACTGATTCAAATTTTAAATTCAGAATTTCTATCTTGAACTTGGATACGAAGCATTACACAGAAAGAGATTTAGAGACTGCAAAAGAAAAATTTGGGAATTCCATCCAAACAAACTTGGGAGAAATTATTTTTTATCAGTATGGGCTAACGGCATTTATCCACTTAAATGGAACTGCTTATCAATTAAGACGAGAACAAAGATCTGTTTTAGCATCCCAAAATCAATCGAACACATTTACAAGTCCTATGCCCGGAAAAGTAATTCAAATCTTTGTAAAAGAAAAAGATTTCGTGAAGGCAGGCGATACGCTTGCTATTGTAGAAGCAATGAAAATGGAGAACGCGATTAAATCTCATAAAGACTGTGAGGTTGTAGAGGTTTCCTGCAATATTGGGGATTTAGTTAGACAGGATGATATTCTGATTCGAGTCAAGTAGTTTAAAATGAGCAATTTCTAAATTGAACTGAAAATCTGTTCCATTTTAAACATTCTGATTGTATGGAATCACGAGAAATTGCGGATTTTGCTCTCAAATACAGTCAAAAGTATCCAATTCTTATTATATCCGGACCTAGACAATCGGGCAAAACAACCTTAAGTAAGTTACTTTTTCCTAAATAAAATATGTGACTCTGGAAAATCCAGATGAAAGAATCTTTGATCAAAAACTATATCTAATAGATATGTATGCTTTTTCTACTGACATATCTTGAAAAAGATGAGAGAAATGTTTTGAATAGTAAAGATTTATCTCAATTTGAAATTTTTTAAAAACTTACATTATTACGAAAAACAAGATTTACAGATTCAAAAAAAATATTTAGTATATGGAGGAAGTATAAACAGAATTCAATCGGATGTAGAAGTTGTTTCTTGGGAAAAGGCTGGAAATGTTGGTCTTTACTAATTCTAACATGAACTCGATGTAAAAATCTTTTCAACAGCTATAACTAAACGATGAAGGCAGGATTGATAATTTTGAATGAAGATAGCTTTTATCAGTTATAGTCGTATCTATTGGTGGTAATCTTTTTTTTTATTAGATCGAACTAGCGTTAAATCTATTTCTTATCGCTATCTAACTCTACCAAGACTTGGTCTATAATGTCTGCTAATTGAACTAATTGTTTTTCTGATAAGTGTGAGATGAGTTGTTTGCCAAATGTATTTAATACTCCAAGGCCTGCATTTACTCCCATATTGACTACTCCTCTGCTGAGTGGACCAAGATTCAAAATTTCCAAAGGTCGAACAAAATAATAGTGAAGACTTTCTTCTGTAATATTGTAAATTGCGCGTAACGCTTTCTCCGGCATGTCCTTCTCATGCGGTTTTTCACGAAGCATCTGTGTAGCTTCTCTTGTCTTTTTTGCGGTCGTTAGAGAAACTGGGCTCATTAAATAGAATTTTTTTTCATGCGAATCATTCATAGTATTCCCTTTATTTGCTGAAGCTCGACTACCAGTATCTGATTAAGGCTGAAGTTCATTCAAACTATTTATGGAAGATGGTATGGTTTTTTAGGAGTGTTTTGAAGAGTAGAAAAATTACTATAGAATTTTTCTTTGTCTCCTTCTCTAAATCCAGTAATAAGTAGTCCTAGAATCATATCATCATTTTGATCTCTACCAATAAATCGTATTTCACATTGTATATTAATTGCGGACTGCATTTTAAAGAAAATATCACAATTAAAACCTGTCACATGCGGTAAATGTTGTTTTAGTTCTCGATCTGGCACTCTTATTTTTAATCCACTTTTTGAGAGATCTAAGATTCTAAATTTATTCGTATTTAAGATAAAGTTAGATTCACGAATTCGATCAATCATTTCAAAGGTGAGAATTTTAAGCTCCATCACTTGATCATGATCGATTGGTTTTGTTCGACTTTGGATATGCACATAACCAAATGGAATTGCTACATTCTGAGTGTTAACGTAGATGACTGGCATTATAATCTCAGATACTATGTTTTTTGTTTTATACATGCTGATCAATCGATTGATTTCTGCATGATACTCTTCTTCCAAGTCAATAAAGTCATCATCCGTAAAGGCGGTGTAGCACTTTCGATCCTGTGTATTGGCAACATACAATGTTTTACCTGATTCTTTTACAACGTGAAATCTTTCTTCAAGATCTGGCTTGAAGATATCAATTTTTATATAATC
>DAORDH010000057.1:0-27180 GCA_035345875.1 Leptospiraceae bacterium
TTCTTTGGGATATTCTCTCATTTTAGTCTCCTTTTGGAAGCCTAAAATCGTGTCCGTTTTTTATGTAGGGGTTCTGTGTCCATTCCACCCTTCGCTCCAAGTATTCGCGACCATCGCCTTCGCATCTTCATCCGTGGTTAAATCTTTTCTGTAAATCGGATTGACAATTTACATAAACTCTATCCTGCTTTTTCTTCTTGACCCTACAATTTAACAAGATGACTCTACTCTCTATGAAAAAACTTTTTGGATTCTTACTCTTAGTTATCTTTTTTCAATGCAATTATTTAACGACTGATACAGAATGCGAGAAACAGAAAAATGCAACCAACCGATGCATTAATTCTTTTTATCTCTACTGTCTTGGAAATAAAACCAGAACTGAGTGTGATGGAAGCCTTCAATCTACTCTCTTTATTGGAAGTTTATGCAATTATAAAACCTCTTGCACTTCTTCCTCAGAGGATGTAGTAAAAGAATCAATTCAACCGAGAGGCAAAGAATGATTATCCGGAGAATGAAAGTTCGGAGAGGAATGACGCTTGTTGAAATTGTAGTCGTAGTCTCTATTCTAGGACTTCTCATGGCTCTTATGGTAAGCAGTGTCTCAAGTCTCATTCGACCTTCCTCCAAAGATACAGCTGACAAAATAAAAGCAGGTCTTTATTATGCCTACCAAACTGCCATCATCTCCAACAACACTGTTTTATTTGATATTGATATGGAAAAAAATAAATTCACCGCAGCAAAGTTAATTCGAAGCGAAGAAGGACTCAAAGAAAAAAAAGTATTAGAAGTAGCGCTTCCCTCTCATAATAAAATTGTAAATGTCACCGATTTAAGGGGGGTTAAGTATGAAACAGGTCATCTAATCATTCCCTTTACCCATGATGGAGTCGCAGGAGATTATAATATTCATATAGGAGAGGATGCAAATAATATTTACAAATCTATCTTGCTTTATCGTTACAATGGAAAAATAGTTGTTAAAAATGGAGAGGTCAATCGATCCTCTGGCGCTGGTCAGGACAATACACAGCGTATTAAAATGGATGCAGATGAAGACAAATAAACTTAGACAAGGATTTACACTGATTGAAATATCTATCGCACTAGCGATAGCCGCAAGCGCTATTGTATTTACGTTTTCTCTAATTAGCAAAGGCTTGTCTCTCCAAAGACAATCTGTCACACTTACCAATGCGGTATTCCTTGCCAAAATCAAAATGGCTCAAATCGATGCAAGCCCCAAACTAGAAACCACTTCCTCAAAAGGGGATATCCCGGGTTACGAAGGCTATCGATATGAAACCGAGATCAAAGAAGAAGAATTAGACCTTTTAAAACTCTCCGAACAAGGAGGAAACAAAAAAAAGACAGCAAGCCCTGATGATCTACTCGGAAGTTCTGCCAACTCCAGAATGGATGACCTTTTAAAAAAGCGAGGTAAGACAACTGGATCTAAAACTGGGGGGCTAATCAAAGTTTTCCGCATCACTGTTAAAATTTTTTATCCTGTTGGATATGGTGAAAATGTATATACCGCTGAAACTTTAAAATCGAGCACTTTCTAATTCCATGAAAATATTTCGATTTCCCAAAAACATTCGCTTTCGAAAAGGCTTAACGTTAATCGAACTCTCCATCGTAGTTGCAATTCTAGGTGTAATTTTTTCCGGAATTTTTGGAGCCTATTATGCTGCTCTTAAAATCTCAAGAGAATCAGATCCAAGAGGAGGAACCACTCGAAAGGATATTTTTTTCGCACTCGAAAATCTTCGTTCTACCTTTTCTCAAACCTATTATATCCAAGGACATAGAAGACTCATCTTTGAAGGTAAAAATGAAAATACTGCAGGCGGTCGCGCAGATATAGTTGTGTTCGCCGCAAATCATACCAATTCCGAAGAGACAGGAACGCCTGCCGTTAGAGAAGTCAGTTATTTTTTAAGACAGATGTGTGACGACTGTGAATACTACTATCTCATGCGTAGAGAAGACGAAATGGTCGATGCAGACCCAAGAACAGGAGGAACCGAACATATGATTTTATCGCACGTTCGAAGTTTCCAATTAAAATACTCCCAACGCGGTGATAAATGGCAAGATGAATGGAGCTCCGCTGACTTAAAAAAAATTCCTAAATTAATTCGAATTGAATTAATTGCCCTCGTTGGCGATACTGAACTTAAATATGAAACTCTCGCGTACCCGGGCTTATATTTCAAATAAACGAAGAGGAGGAATGGTTCTCTTCCTTGTAGCTATCATTGGAGGCTCTTCCTTTATCATCGCAAACCAGTATGTGAGCGATCGAATGGTAGATTTTAAAATAACCAGATCGAATGCTGACGGATTTAGAGCCTTTCTACTCGCAAGAGCAGGAATGCAGGGAGGGCTTGGTGCCTTAAAAAAAGTTCCGGAAGAGGTTTTATACCAATCAGGGATTGCATTCAACCCACCTCCTATTCCCATGGCAGGAGGCACTATTTATTACCGGATTTCCGCAGAGGATGGGAAATTTAATATCAATGATTTAATCAAAGCCTATGACAACTTGCCCAATCTCAAAGTGCAGGAAATGATTACAAAACTATTCGAACAACTTGGTATCCCAAGGGACAGAGTCTACCCCATCATCGATTGGATTGATGATAATTCAGAGGAAATGGGAGGAGGAGCAGAGGTTTACTATTATACCAATTTAAAGCCGCCTCGAAAGATTAAAAACGCACCTATGTATTCCCTTTCTGAACTAACAGCTCTCAAGGGTTGGAACAGAAAAATGGTCTATGAATCTTTAAAGGATCCAATTAAAGAAAAAAATGTTTCGAAAGATTTTATGTCCGAAGAAGAAAAATTACTTGTTACAGATGCCGATTATGTATTATCCAATAACATAACAGCTTATGTGCCCTTTAAAGATACGGGTGATGATCGCATCAATATAAATGCAGCTCCCTATCATGTGCTCATGTCTATTTCTGAATTTATGACTAGACAAGCTGCTATGAGAATTTTGAAATATAAACTAGAAAAAGGCGGATATATAAAAGAGATCACTGACTTAAAAAATTTCGCAGAGTTCCAAATTAAAACTACAACACTAGGAAGTTCAACTAGCCCACAGACGGGAGCGGCTAACAACAATCAGCCCCCTCCCCCAGGAAACAATGCTCCTGGAGCAAACCAAGCGTCTCAGGCTCTCACTCTCTTCGATGAGATTGCAGGTCAGGGAACAGCCGTTTCTACTGGAAGGGTAAAGACCAAAGGAGAAATTTACAAAGTAATTGGAGTTGGAACTGTTGGTTCTGCAACTAGAAGAGTCACCTGTATTTTTGATTTAACAAATGATCAAATTTTATTTTATTCCGAAGATTAAAGAATGTATTATACTCAGTATTTAGCAATTGATTATGGAACCACTCATATTAAGGGAATCTTATTTCGTCAGGTTCTAGGTAGTGTTACAATTTTACGCCATGAAACATTGCAAATCGTATCTCTCCCAGAAAATCCAGATGATGAGTATGAATATAATATTGTTCGTTTTATCCAGAGTTTTTTCCCAGAAGAATCCAATTTTCTAATCAATGTTGCTATGGATAATACATTTATCCGTGATTTAGTTGTTCCTTTAAACAATGAAAAAGCAATCCGTGAAATTCTGCCATTTGAAGTAGAAAACGTAGTTCCATTTCCAGTAGAGACAATGGCTGTCCAAGGTTGTATCTGGTGGATTGGAAACGAAGTGTCTAACGTTGTTGCATTTAGTGTTCATCACAATGAAGTAGAAAAAACTTTTAAACCTTTTATGAAAAATGATATTCAATTGAGTTGTATATCAAATGACGCTTATAGTCTCAGTTCAATCATCCGTTATCATCATGCAAAAACGATATCCGAAAAAGTTGTTGGTCAATTAGACATTGGAGGCAAACTTTCCATATTCAATGTAAATAGCGAAGGTCTTCTCAGCCATTCTAGGTTTGTAAGTGGTGGTGGATATTTTGTTACAGAAAAAATTGCCTCACTACTGAAAGTAGATTTCAATAGAGCCGAAGAAATAAAACTCAACTTTAACTTTTCTTTTGAAATCATAGAAGAAGAATTCAAGTTAGAATTCATAAAACAAAATCATATTACCGCGGAACAGTTTGATGGAATTATACGAATCATAATGGATTCTCTAGATCAAATCGGTGATGAAATTATTAAAAGTATTTATGCGTTAGCTCCTATACATAGACCTTCTGTTATCTACATTTCCGGTGGTGGATCCGGCTTTAAAGATGTAGATAGTTATTTATCAAAGAAAATAGGAACTCCTGTAATTCGATATCCTTTTCTTGAATTGGAAAATGCTCTCTTTACTACAGCCCTTGGAATGGGATACCACAATCGATTAAAAAACACTGATAAGGTAAATTTTTTAACTCCAGAATTTGCCAAAATGATGAGAAATACAATCCGTCTGGACGCTTTCAAACCTCATATCATCATTGCTGGAATTTCTTTCTTTATATTACTTACTGTGTTTATTGTGCAGATGGTTATAGATACTCGAAAACTAAATGAATACGAAGCAGAACTCCGAGAAAAATTCAAACAGGGCTTTGGAGTGGAAGTTCCAGAAGATGAAGACGTAATGTCTCTTGCACAAAACAAAGTAAAAGAAGAAAATAAGAAATCAGAGATCGTTCGACTTTTTTTGAACAAGGAAAATATTTTAGAGCTTCTTCTAGATCTAAATCAAAACTTTCCTAGTAAAGATTTTAACTTTGTTTTAGATCAATTCACACTAGATGGAAACTTGGTTTCTATTTATGGGAGAGTAAACGAATTTCAAGATATAGGAGCAATTCAATCTTCTCTTGAAAAATCGCAAAAGTTTAAAAATATAAAAATAGTGAATAAGAACTTGATTACCGGTGTGCCTAGTTTAAAAGTTAGATTCAAAATTGAACTGGAAATTTTAGCAACTCCAGATAAAAATACGAAGAAAGAAGAAGACAATGCTGAATAAGTTAGATGAAAGAGAAAAGCTATTTGTAATCATTGGAGTTTTGGTATTTGTTATAGTTCTGTTTGGGCTCGTGATTTCTAAAATCATGGAGAAAAGAACAAATCTAACAGAGAGTCTTTCTGAAGCTAGAGGGAATTTTGCAAGGCTTGACAAAGCAATTCAAGACTATAACTACTATCGCTCCCTCAAATCGGGAGATGAAATCGATCTAACCAGTATCTACGCAAAATTAGACCAAATCCTAATTCGATATGGATTAAAAGACAGAGTTCTAACCCAAAAAGATACATCTACCCCTATCAAAAAAGAATACATCAAGATTACAATTGATATCAGTTTAAGATCTGTAAAACTTCCAGATGTATTTAAAATGATTTATGATATTGAAGTTATGAAA
This sequence comes from Leptospiraceae bacterium, assembly GCA_035345875.1. GTDB lineage: Bacteria > Spirochaetota > Leptospiria > Leptospirales > Leptospiraceae > UBA2033. Next base: position 5,424 of record DAORDH010000057.1, read on the forward strand.
CAGATCAATAGTAAAGTTGATTATATGAATTTTATCAAACCTCTTCCTGGAAAAGAAGAGTATGATGTGAACATCCGATTTTCCTCGTTTACCAAGGTGAAGAAATAATGGCAAAAGACTTAGAAGAAACATCCACAAAAAAAGATGAAGTAGAAGAAATTGAAGAAACAGTAGAGGATGATCTTGGTTTTGAAGAGGAAAGCACATCCGGTGAATTAAGTTGGAAACAAAAATTAATCTTAATCAATTCGGGAATCATTGGATTTATATTGTTTATAGTGCTTTTATTTCCCTACGAGGAATTAGTAAAAACATATATTTCTAAATTTGCACTCGAAAATAATTTTGTTTTAGAATTTAGAAAACTAAATCTATCTTTCTTCTCTACTAAAACAATAGATCACCTACTCTATCAAAACAAAGACAATCTAGAAGTTAGAGCAGAATCCATTGATATCGACACAAGTCTTATCGATTTAATCAAAAGAAACTTCAAAGGAAATATCAAAGTAAGTTCTCTTAACTTAGAAACTAACGACTATGCAATCAAAATTGGTAGTTTAAATATTGAAGATTCTAGTCTCACTGGCTTTGATAGAGACCTTCCCAATATCATTGGAAGTATCAATCTTCAGGTCTTTGATGGAAAAATTTTACGCTCTCCTGTGATCCCAATGATTGACTCTTTACAAGGAGTTACAATCAAAAATATTTTACTGAATATTAAGAAATCATTAAACAGCAATCGATTAAATATTGAGAAAGGTGTTTTTACATTATCCATTGCTAAAATTACGATCAGCGGTTACATAGAATTATCCCCAGTGGCAATAAAAGCCTCCACTCTCAATTTAAAAATTTGTCCAAAGCTCTCAGAAAAATACAGCGCAGAAAGAGAAGATATTGCATCTAGTCTCCAATTAATCATCAAAGACTCTCCCGATGGATGCTTGCCACTCCAGGGAACAATTGGAGATCCAAAGTTTAATATTCCAGGAATGCAACAGCCATCTACAACTCCATCCGTTCTTTCTCCTATGCCTCAAACACCATAATCGTATTGTATTGAAAAATTTTATAAAATGTAAAATACACTTCGACAACTTGCTCTTGACAATAGCAATCAATTCCAAGTTCTAGTAGATAGTATGACAGAAGCAGACCTTGAAACACCCTACTATCTCATTGATGAATCCTTACTTCTCAAAAACCTAGAAAAAATAGCACTCCTCAGGCAAAGGTCTGGCGCAAAATCAGTGCTTGCACTGAAATGTTTTTCTACTTGGGCAGTCTTTGACCTAATGAAAGAATACATGGATGGAACTACTTCTAGCTCACTCTATGAAGCAAGACTCGGAAAAGAAAAGTTTGGTAAAGAAGTCCATGCCTATAGTGTTGCTTGGTCTGAAAAAGAAATCCAAGAAGTAAAAGAATTTGCGACTAAAATTATTTTTAATTCTATTTCACAATTAAATCAGTATTATCCACATTTTCAAAATATCCCGATTGGACTTAGAATCAACCCCGGAAAAAGCCACTCTGATTATGATCTAGCGAATCCAACTCGAAGATACTCAAGGTTAGGCGCAATCGATAAAACCGAAATAGAGAAAGTGAGTCATCTGTTAAAAGGTGCTATGTTCCATTGTAATTGTGACAATGATAACTTTGAGAGTTTTTCAAGTATACTAGACCACATAGCAAAGGAATATGAAGATCTTCTACATAAACTAGAATGGGTAAGTCTAGGAGGTGGAATCTATTTTACTAAGTCTGGCTATCCTTTTGATTCTTTTACAGAGAAACTTACTGAATTTTCAAATCGCTTTAGTGTTCAAGTTTATTTAGAACCAGGAGAAACGGCGATTACTAAATCTGGATTTTTTGTAACTCAGGTTTTAGACATTGTAAAAAATGAAATTGATATTGCCATTGTAGATTCAGCAGTAGAAACCCACATGCTAGATCTTTGTATCTATCGTCTTGAGGCAAAGATGGATTTACCCCAAGTAGGAAACCATAAATACATGATCACGGGTCGAACCTGCTTAGCTGGAGATATTTTTGGAACTTATACTCTCCCTGAAAAATTAGAAATCGGTAGTAGAGTTCGATTTTCAGATGCAGCTGGTTATACAATGGTAAAAAAGAATTGGTTCAACGGAGTTCAAATGCCATCTATTGCAGTAAAACGTCTAAATGGAAAAATAGAATTGATTCGAAAATTTACATATTTGGATTTTTTAAATAATCTTTCATAAATTAGGAGAAAACATCTTGAAAAAAAATGTATTGATCATTGGAGCGGGAGGGGTTGCAAATGTTGCTGCGCATAAATGTGCTCAGAACAATGATATTTTAGGCGATATTTGTATTGCTTCTCGTAAGATTGATAAGTGTAACAAAATCATCGACAGCATTCAGAGAAAAGGAAATCTTAAAGATCCTTCTAAAAAATTACATGCGAAGCAACTCGATGCTTTTGATGTAGCGGCTACCGTTAAACTTATCAAAGAAACAAATTCAGAAATAGTCTTAAACTTGGGAACAGCTTTCTTAAATATGTCTGTATTAGAAGCTTGCTTAGAAGCTGGTGTTACTTATATGGACACAGCCATTCACGAAGATCCAGAAAAAGTTTGTGAAGATCCTCCTTGGTATGCAAACTATGAATGGAAAAGAAAAGATAGATGCAAAGAAAGAGGAATCAATGCGATTCTAGGAATTGGTTTTGATCCAGGAGTTGTAAATGCTTGGGCAGCCCTTGCAGTAAAACATCATTTTGATAAAATTGATACCATTGATATTTTAGATGTAAATGCGGGAAGTCATGGAAAATACTTTGCAACGAACTTCGACCCAGAAATCAACTTTAGAGAATTTAGCAAAGTCTGGACTTGGATCGATCGCAAATGGGTAGAAAAGCCAATGCACTCTGAAAAATGGGTTTATGACTTTCCAATTGTAGGCAAACAACCTGTTTACCTCACCGGACATGATGAGCTGCACTCTCTTTCCAAAAACATCGATGCAAATAGCATTCGTTTCTGGATGGGATTCGGAGATCATTATCTAAATGTGTTTAACGTTCTTAGAAACATTGGAATGCTTTCCGAGAAACCGGTTAAGACTGCGGAAGGTCTAGAAGTAGTTCCACTCAAAGTCTTAAAAGCAGTTCTTCCTGATCCTGGCTCTCTAGCACCAACCTATACTGGTTTTACTTGTATTGGGGATTTAATCAAAGGAACTAAAGATGGAAAACGTAAAGAGATTTTTATCTACAATAGTTGCGATCATGCTGCTTGTTATAAAGAAGTAGAGTCACAAGCTATTTCCTATACAGCGGGAGTTCCTCCAGTCGCTGCAGCAATCCTCGTTGCGAAGGGAATTTGGAATCCAAAAACTATGGTGAATGTAGAAGAACTCGATCCAGATCCACTCATCGAACTTCTAGATAAAATCGGTCTTCCAACTGTAATCGAAGATAGAACCCCGTAATTTAAAGTGAGTTCGATGTAAGAATATTTAACCACGGATAGACACGGATGAACACCGATATTTTTAAATTTCGATATTTTTATCGGTGTCATCGCTCTTTACACATTCGACATGGGTCAGTGCAAGTCGGTGGTAAAAAATTAAATCCATCCGTGTTTATCTGTGTGCATCCGTGGTAAAAAAATCTTTATATTAGCTAGGTTAACGCACTAACGTTCGAAAGATTATTTGTTCTTTTGAAATTCTTTTGGATATTCATCCTCTTTCATGATATTAAAGTCAGCGTTTTTACCTTCCCCGCCTTCTTTTTTATCTTTCCCAAGAGTAAAGATTCCATAATCTCCGTTTGAATCTACTTTTAACTTATAAGGAGTTTTCCATGGATCTAAAACAGCATTCTTTTTGTTTAGAATTGGTTTGTAGTTTTCAGGAACATCACCAGAAGTAGGCTTTTCAACTAACGCTAAAATTCCTTGGTCTTCACTTGGCATTTTACCATAAGCGTCTGCATACTTTTCTAATGCAATCTGTAACTCTTGTGCATCTTTTTTTAGTTTCAACGCAGCTGTCTGATCTTGAATTTCACCTGGGTTAATATTAAAAGCAACGAGTGCAATGATAGCACCTAGAATTAATACCACAACAGAGAGTTCAACAAGTGTCATCCCGCGTTTTAGTTTTTTTGAAAGTTTTGAAAATCGATTTAGTTTCATAGTGTCCTCTTTTATAAATTTTGTATTTCTTGTGTTAGTTTATACATTGGTGTCATAATAGCAGCCATAATCGTAAAGATGAGAGCACCCATCACAATAATCATGATTGGCTCCAAACTTTGAGTCATCGACTTGATTGCACTATCCACCTCTTTCTCAAAAATATCAGATAACTTGTCCATCATCTTTGGAACTGTATCGGATGCCTCGCCCGCAGAAATCATCCCGAGCACCATCGGAGTTAAAATTGTAGAACCTTGAAAGGAGTCAGACATTTTTCCTCCTTCTTTGATTTTATCAATTGCTGCTAAGATTTCAACCTGAAATACATAATTGCCTACAACTTTTGCAACAATAGAGAGAGAAACAATCAGTGGAACGCGGTTTGTTAGTAGCACAGAAAGATTTCGAGCAAACGTGCTAATCAATACTTTTTTAGTCAGTGTTCCAAATACAGGAACTTTTAAAAAGAATTTATCCCATTTCTTTTTTCCCTCTTCCGAGGACTTCCATTTACTAAATGCAGTAGAACCACCGACAACGCCTCCAATCATGAGCCACCAAAAATTTATAATTGCATTTGAGATTCCAATGACAACACGAGTAATGAGAGGGAGTTCTGCTTCAAATTGAGAGAATAATTCCTGAATCTGTGGAATCACCACTACAAGTAAAAAGATCGCAACAAATAAAGAAACCATACCCATAATCATAGGATAAATCATTGCCACTTGCACACGAGACTTTAGATCATTCGATGCATCCTCTAAATCAGCCAAACGAATCAAAGTATTTTCATACTCGCCTGTCTTTTCTCCTACAGAGATAAGAGAGGAATATTGATCCGGAAATACATCGGGATAACGTTCCATGGATTGTGAAAGAGATAACCCTTCTGTAATACCAGCTTTCATATCCATAATTACTTTCTTAAAATTTCTATTTTCAATCTGCTCACTGATATTATTGAGTGACCTATCGAGTGGGATCCCTGCGCCGAGTAACGTTCCAAGTTGTCTTACAAAAAGTCCAACTTCTTTTCTAGGAATACGGTATAAAATTTTTGCAAGAAATGGAAAAAGCTCTCTCTCTTTTTTTTCTGCATCTTCTTTGATAACTCGAACATAAAGTCCTTTTGCTTTTAATTTGTTTCGAGCAGCTTGAAGATTATTCGCTTCAATGATGTCTTTAACTTCTTTTCCAGATTTATTAAATGCTACATATGTAAAAAGAGCCATAGTCCCTCTTACCCAACTCTCAATACTTCATCTAGAGTTGTAAATCCTTCAATCGCTTTTTGAATTCCATATTGTCTGAGAGGAACAAGACCTGTCTTGATTGCAATTTCATTGATTGCAGTAGCATCGCCACCTTTTAAAATTACCGCCTTAATATCATTGTTCATAACGAGTAATTCATAAATACCCATACGTCCTTTGTATCCTGTTCCCATACAAGCAGGACAGCCCTCACCTCGTTTCAACTTTCCATCAATCAGTCTACTCCTAGATATCCCAACTGTATCTAATTCTTTGTCTGAAGGAGTATAAGGTTTCAGACAAGACTTACAATTTACACGAACAAGACGTTGTGCGACAAATCCTAAAACAGTAGAGGTAATCAAATAGGATTCAATTCCCATATCTGTCAAACGAGTCACAGCACTTGCCGCATCATTTGTATGAAGGGTCGAAAACACTAAGTGTCCGGTGAGAGAAGCTTGAATCGCAATCCTAGCCGTTTCCTCATCTCGAATCTCCCCCACCATCACAACATCCGGATCCTGTCGTAAAATGGCTCTAAGTCCAGTAGCAAATGTAAGTCCAATTTTATCTTGCATTTGCATTTGAGAAATCCCATCAAACTGGTATTCCACTGGATCCTCACAAGTGATAATATTTCGCTCCGGAGTATTGAGTTCAGAAAGAGAAGAATAGAGAGTAGTAGATTTTCCAGAACCAGTAGGACCTGTAACGAGTATGATTCCATGTGGGTGATAGATTAGTTTTTTATATTTTTCAAGAAGGTCTTCTGAGAAGCCCATTGTATTAATGGAATATTTCTGGTCGGTCTTGTTTAAAAGTCGCATAACGACCCTTTCTCCATATTGACAAGGAATCGTTGAAACTCGAATATCAATGTCTTTTCCAGTGAGTTTTAATTTAATCCTACCGTCTTGTGGAAGGCGGTTTTCTGCGATGTTTAGATTCGACATGATTTTAATACGAGAAATAATCCCAGCTTGATACGACTTAGGCGGAGACAATACTTTATGTAAAATCCCATCTACACGGTAACGCACAACAACTGACTTTTCATAAGATTCAATGTGAATATCAGATGCTCTCTCTGTAACCGCCTGAGATAAAATAACGTTTACCATTTTAATAATCGGAGCTTCGTTCGTAAGATCGAGTGCATCGGATTCTAGATCACTGAATTCACTGAGCTCTCCATCTACCATTTCCTCCATCATGTCTTTTGCATCGGAGGCGGTTTTATCAAAATGAGTATGGATAATTCTTAAAATTTCTGGCTCAGGGGCTAATACAAATTTAACGTTCTGACCTTTTAAGAAGAATTTGATCTCATCCATTGGATGAAGATCAGATGGATTGCAAACAGCTACTGTGACTGTTTTATTTTCATAGTGAACGGGAACAATTTTACTTTTTTGAATGAGTTTGTATGGAATGGAGTGATAGATTTCTTCATAGCCAGAAAATTCTATCTTTTCAATAAAATCAAGATGATGCAGCTCAGCCAGAGCACGCATAATATCAACCTCACCGGCAAATCCTTTTTTCTGAATGATTTGCCCGAGAGGAAGTTGATTTTTTTGTTGGGTCTTTAACGATTCATTTAATTCTTTCTCGGTGATCGTTCCATTATTAAGTAAGATTTCTCCAAGACTCTTTCTCATCGTAGTTTCTTTTCTCTTTCCTCTTCCTGTTTTTCTTGATCCATTCTCTTTTCGATCGTTATACGATCTGCCTTAGCTCTATTGTCTAGTATATGTGGAGTTAGAAATACCATTAAGTTCGTTCGATTGATCTTAGATGTGACACGACGGAAAAAATTTCCAATGATTGGAATATCTCCGAGCACTGGAATTTTAGTTAAACGTTTTTGTTTGTCGTTCGAGATGAGTCCCCCGATTACAATCGTTTGTGTATTGTCTACAGTGATCGTTGTTTTGATATCGCGCTTATTAAATATTGGGTTTCCCCCTTGCTCTGGAAGACCTGCAATGTTTTTTACTTCTTGATAGAGTTCGAGTGTGATCTTATCGTTTTTGTTGATATGCGGTGTAAATTTTAATTTGATACCAGTTGGTCGGTATTCATAGTTATCAACTGTTACAGCTTGGGAACCACCACCCCCTGCATTTCTACTTTGTGTTCGAACAGGAACGTCTTGTCCCACATTGATCTCAGCTTCTTGGTTATCGATCGTTAGGATCTGAGGAGCAGACAATACGTTGAAATTTTCATTGGTTGCGTTCGCATTTAAAATACCGATGATTTGCGGACTCCCAGGTTTTAAGAATCCAAGAGAAAAACCAGTGAGTGTATTTGCATTTGGATTTAACTTTCCATCTTTTGTCAAAATACCACTTTGTGCACCTAGACCTGAGTTAAACTGACCAAAGGCTGTTTGTCTAAATCTCCAGTCGATACCAAAGTCATTTAAATCGTTAGACGTTAACTCAACAATCAATACTTCGAGTAGGATCTGCTTTCTAGGTAAATCTAGAATTTTTACAATTCGTTGAATTTCATTCCATTCTTCTTTTGTAGCAGTGACGATCACTGAGTTAGAATCCTTATGAGCAACTGCTTTGATTTTTTCGCCCTTTGGAGTTGTAGCTGGCTTACTTGGGTCTACCACTTTTGCTTCTACAACAGGATTGTCTAGCTTGGTTAATACAGCGGCTAACTTCTCTGCTTCATTGTATTCGAGTGTATAGATATGAATATCTCCAGCAGAAGCAATTGCTCCGGGACCATCGTTTCTTTGGTCTAATCTTTCTATTAACTTTAAAAGCTTACTAATATCACTAGAAGATCCCGACAAAACGAGTGTATTTGTCAAACGATAAACGATAATATCAGTGTCTGGTGAAGTCACTCTCTTTAGAAGAGGTTCTAATTCTCCAGCACTTGCCTGGTAAATAGGAACAACCTGAGTGATAATTTTATTTGATTTTAATTCATCTTCTGAAATTGGTTCCCGACCAATTCGAACGATTCCTGATTTTGCAAGAGCATCTTTGGTTCGAACAACCTTGATAATATCGTTTTCTTCCACGAGTCCAAAACCTTGTGACTCAAGAACAGATTTCATAAATGGATACGCATCTTTTACATTTACTTTTTTTTGGGAAATAATTGTAATCTTGCGCCCTTTGACTGAATCATCTACTAAAATATTCTTACGAATGATTGCACTCATTCCTTTTAAGAAGTCTTTTAATTCTGCATTTCGCCAGTCAGCAGTAAACATGATGTTTCCATCTTTTTCTTTTGAAAGTTTTCCGGCATTGTCATTGTGCTTTTTATCTTCTTCACTTTCTTTAGGCTCTGTTCCGGTTGGGTTTGCAGCCTGCGCAAGCAATTGAATCTGTACTAGAAATAGAAATAGGAGTAATGTGTATTTTATCATCTAACTAAACTTAATCTTTATTTTTTAATTGCGTATATGAAAATCATAGGTAATAATCTTACCTTTGCGATCTATGTCAACTGTTACCTTTTGCGCGTTTTTTACCGCCGCCCAAATTTCTAACATTTTCTCTGTTTCATTCAAAGGCATTCCATTGACACGTTTTACAATGTCTCCATTGCGAGCACCAAGTTGATAAAAGATGTGACTGACAGCCACTTGATAGATTTTATAGCCATCAATTTTGCCATTCACTAAGTTTGGACCAAATCGAGCATCTTTATATAAATCGGCTGGATTTTTCATATACTTCTCGAAATCCGTTCGAGAGATTGGAATTGTTTTCGTTTCAGCAGAAGGTCCCACCCCATCATCGATTGCTGCGCTACCCTTCTTTGCCATCATTTCTTCATAAACAGTTTTCGCTTCTTTAATGCTTTGCCCAATTTCCATTTTTAAATTGAGTCCGCTTTTTGAGATTACAACGTAATGATCTGCTATCGATTTTATTTTATAACCGACAATTTTTTCCCCGACTTTAAACTCATCTGCTTCTTCTTTGTCCTTTTCTTTGAAGGTTGCACGAGCAAAAGAGATATGCCCACTGAGAGCACCCGTTAGAACCGTTTCATCTGCCCCTGGAACTTCTTCCGAAATGGTAGCAGGAGCATTGGCTCCCATTTTAGCTGGATCTTGTGGAAGATCGACAACCTTCTTGCCACGAATCAAATTTCCCTCTACCATATCCTCATAGATACTGACAGCTTTAGGAATTTGATTGTCTGTGGGAAGACCAGAATTACGCGTAATTTGAATTGTAGCCTTTTGTGCAGGGTTTAAGAAAGCTATCAAAATAGATCGAATCAGATAGGCAAAGGAATAAGCAAAGAAAAGAACGATTGGAACTAAAATATAAAAGCTGTTCTTTTGTAGCCGTAAAAGGATAGAATTCATAACGATAAACTAAAACCAATTCCCAAACTGTCACTTACTTTTTCAGAAAATAAAATAACAAAGAGTTCTGAATTCGTTTTTTCTTTAGAGAATTGAGATCTAAATCAGATTCAAAACTCTGTATGAATTCCTAATTTCGAATGAGAAAAATATAACTGTGAATTTCCCCTTTGCGCTCTAAATCTACATCAATTCTCTCTGCAACCTTTATAGCACTCCAAATTTCTAACATTTTTTCCGTTTCCCCAAGAGGCATTCCATTTACTCTTTTGATGATATCCCCACTCTTTGCTCCGAGCGCAGAAAAAAGGTGAGATGGTGAGACAGTTTGGATTTTCATTCCGTCTATTTTTCCATCCACTAAATTCGGTCCAAAGCTTGCCCCTAAATAGATTTTACTTGGATCTTTTAAAATCCGATCGATATTTGTTTTAGAAAGAATCACCGGTTTATGCTGAGTAGCCGCAATTCTTTGGGAAGTATCTCTACTACTTGATTCGATATTTGTGTTTAGTTTTTGAAAAGCAAATTGAATTGTTTCTCCTACTTCCACCCGAAAGGAGTATGTTGATTTTCCTAAAATGATTGCATGTTCTTGGATTTGTAAGATTTTCAAGTCTCCAATTTTTTCACCAAGCTTGTAATCTTTTGATTCAGAATTTCTAGATTCCACTAAGACACGGGCAAACGAAGAGTTGCCGCTCACGATCCCTCGAACAATCATAAGACCTATCTCTAAATCCAACTCTGTAGGTCTTTTTTCATTTGGTATGTTTTCAATTAGAACTTGTGTATTTCCACGAATTAGATTTCCTTCCACGATTTCATCTATTTTAGAGAGATCAAAAGTAGAATTAGATTCTGTTTGCTTTCTTTCTAAAGTTTTATGTGGAAAAGAAAAACTAGCCTGATTCAAAAATTGAATCAGGAGCATTCTAAAAGATAGAGCGAAAGAAAAACCCAAAAGAATTAAACTAAAAACCAATAATAAAAATTTTCTTTTAAAAATAAAATTCAATAATTTCATATAGCATCCTTACCCACACATAGAATAGACTGATTGAATCGACACAAGGATGAAAACTTTGTATTTTAATTTTTTAAATTCTCACCTGATTTAAAAAATCAATGGGAATCAATTTTAAAAAAGGAATGAACCACGAAGAGCACGCAGATCTCGAAGAAATTAGAAGATACTAGAATAGAAGCGATCTATGCTCATTCCACCCTTCGCTCCCAGTATTCGCGACGAGCGACTTCGCCTTATCATCAGTGGTAATCTCTTCAATTTTTTGTTATATCGAAATCATGCTATTTGAATTATTTTTTAAAATGAATGATTGATATACCAACTCAATTCTAAAGGATGTAGAGGAAAAGAGCGAGAATTTTATTTCTAAACGTAATACTTGTATTCTATAGAAAATAACAAAAGAAATTTCCTAGAAGGATTTTGACTGAATCGCATTTGATATATCACAGATACGGATGCACAAGAACGTCAGGGTATTTCGACAAAACCCATCGTTTTATTTTTGAAATAGGACTTTTCTTTTGACGTTTGGGATGGAAGAACTGAGTTTCATTCTTTTATTATTTCCACACTTATAAGAAACAATCCGGAGATGATTGAGTAGAAATATAGAATGAGCGAAAAGAGTCCAAAAAAATTACTTTTTGGACTCTGAAAGATATAATCTCTTTTGCGACTAACAGAGATTAGCCTGCTTTTGGATAAGATTCAATTTCCTCTAGAGATTTTTTTACTTCATCAGTGGAAAATTCATGATCTGTGAGTTTCCCTGCGAAATAATCATCATAGGCAGTCATATCCATATATCCATGACCACATAGATTAAATAGAATGGTTCTAGATTTACCTTCTCGTTTTGCTTCTTCTGCTTGTCTAAATACTTCTGCTATACCGTGTGTCGCTTCTGGAGCAGGTAAGATTCCTTCTGCTTTTGCAAAGGCAACTCCGGCTTTGAAGCACTCTAATTGTTGAATCGCAACTGCTTCAATGATTTTATCTTTTAAGAGTTGGCTTACAATGGCTCCAGCCCCATGGTATCTGAGCCCACCTGCATGGATAGATGCTGGAACAAAAGAATGTCCAAGTGTATACATAGGGATAAGAGGTGTTAGCCCCACAGAATCTCCAAAGTCATATCTAAACTCACCTTTTGTAAGTTTTGGACAAGAAGCTGGTTCAACAGCGATACATCTTACTTTTTTTCCTTCTTTCAATTTATGACGTAGAAATGGAAAGGTAAGTCCAGCAAAATTAGAACCACCTCCAAAAGGAGCAATGATTACATCCGGATAGTCTTCTGCTTTTTCCATCTGTAGAATTGCTTCCTGCCCAACTATCGTTTGGTGAAGTAAAACATGATTTAATACACTTCCCAAAGCATATTTAGTATCTGGATCTTGCACCGCTCTCTCTACTGCTTCAGAGATTGCAATACCAAGACTTCCCGGTGAATCAGGATTAGCCGCTAAAATTTTACGTCCAGATTCTGTCATATCTGTAGGAGATGCATAGACTCTAGCATTCCAAGTATTCATTAAACTCTTACGATATGGCTTTTGCTGGAAACTAATTTTAACCATAAATACTTCTAGATCGATTCCGAAAATATTACATGCGAAACTCAGAGCACTTCCCCATTGTCCTGCACCGGTTTCTGTTGTGATTTTTTTAACACCTTCTTTTTTATTATAATAGGCTTGTGGAACTGCCGTATTTGGTTTATGAGACCCTGCGGGACTAACGCCTTCATATTTATAATAAATCTTAGCTGGAGTATCTAAAAATTTTTCTAAGCGGTGTGCTCTAAAAAGTGGAGTTGGTCTCCAAATCTTATAGATGTCTCTCACCTCTTCTGGAATTTCGACCAATCTCTCTTGTGTAACTTCTTGCTTGATTAATTCCATTGGAAAAATAGGAGCAAGGTCTTCTGGACCGACTGGTTGTTTCGTTCCAGGGTGGAGAGGTGGTAAAATTGGATTCGGCATATCTGCCTGAATATTATACCAGTGTGTTGGTATCTCTTTTTCTCGTAGTATGATTTTAGTTTTCATAATTCCTAAACTAGTTTTCTTATTAATTATGAAAAGAAAAAAAAGGAATCGAGTAAAAACCAATTTGATTTAGATTTTGAAACAATTCCTCTTCATTAAGACTGCGCCTCAAATGCACGAGACGCATAACGCTTTTCGATTAATGTGAATCCGATTTATTTTTTTTTTACCACCGATAACGGACCGATGAAGACGCGATGGATAATTTTGAATTATCGTATCTTATATCGGTGATAATCGTCTCTCCACCCAAAATCCATTACCGCTCATTCGCGGTAATAGGTGGTAATCTTTTAATTCTTCTATTACATCGAACTGACTTTTTATTAAGGTTGAATTTTAGCTATAAATTTCAAATCGTCTTTGTTGAAGATTCGAATATCCACTGCATTTCCTGTTTCTGCTTTTCCAGTTACATAGATATTTTTTCCATAAAAAGTTAGATTGGAATCAGGATTGATATCTCTATCTGACTTCATAATTCTTCTAAGAGATTTGTCATATTTAGAAATATAGTAATTTCCTTTTTCAAATTCAAAAGCATAGAGTTCATCACCCATTACTTCAATTACAGTTCTAGAAAAGACGTTAGTTGTTGACTTACCAACTTCTTTTAAATCTTTTTTGCTGATTAAATAGAGCTGATGTTCGTCTTTATGACCATCTTTAAAACCTACTACTACAAGGTTTCCACCAAATTCTTTGAACTGTCGACTGCAAATTTTATTAAAATCGCTTTTAGAAACTGCATTGTCTTTTTCTGGATCGATTAGATGCAATTCACTATTATAATGTCCTTCGGCTGTATCATACTTTACTACTTTTAAGAATACAATTTTACCATCAATGACGTTAGGAGAAAACTCTTTCTTTTTATTTTCTGCTTCTGTCTTTTTAGCAAGTTCTTGCTTTGCTTCTTTTAATTCTTTTTTTAGTTTTTCTGTATCAACCGGAGGAGCTTGTTTTACCTCTTTTGGTTTTTCAGCAGTTTCTGTTTTAACAGGAGCGGTTTCTTTTATGGGTTGTGCGACTGTCTTAGCTGGTTCAACGGGAGTATTTTTTACAGGCTCTCTCACCATCTCTTTTACAACTTCTTTTGGAGGATCTTGTTTTATTTCTGCTTTCTTTTCTACAACAGGCTCTTTTTTAGGTTCCACAACCGTTTTTGGTTCTTGTGGCTTTTCGAGAAGAGCAATCTTTTCTTCTTTGAGTTTTAATTCTTCTTTTTTCTCTTGGATTAATTTCTTTTCTTCTTGAATTTTCTCTTTAATGACTTCTGCAAATTTCCTTTTTTCTTCCGGTCCATTTTTTTTCTCATCGATGATTTTGTTTACTTCGTTTCCGAGTTCATCTAGTTGCACATCGATTTCATTTTCTTTTAAAATATTTCCCTCTAAAGGAATTACAATTTGCGTTTTACCTGGCCATTCTTTGTATGTTTTACCAATCCCTGTGCTACTAGGTCTTAGAATATCTAGGAGTTCATCAGTGTATTTTGATTTGAAATAACTTTTTTGGTTTCGATGCATCGCATTGTAATAAAGAACATAGAGAGCGATGATATCAGCTCTGTCTTCTGAATACCCAAAAGAATTGGAAATATAAGAAGTTAAAATTCGGTATAAGGAATTGATATGACCAAATGTAGATTCTGGTTCTAAAGAAATAATGTCTCCACCATATTGACCATCTTTATCTGCAAAGACTCGGCGAACCGAAATGCCTTTATAGTCATGTGTCTTTGTTGGTTCACTTTCGATCATCTCGGAAAGTTTTTTACCAATGGAATCATTCTGCCTTTTCACATTTTCTGCTGCTCTTGCATTGGATCTGTTGGTAAAACGAATTTTTTCTGAGTCTCGGATTTCACTTTCCCCCAGCTTTGCTTTATCTTGGGAATAAATAAAACTAGAAGTTAATAGAGTATAGATTAAAAAAAATTTTACAAAGGAATTCATAAATTACACTTCCTATAAGAGTTAAATAAGGCAATCACAAAAGAAATTCGATTCCCACTATAAGAATGTCGGACTGAAAAAGGCAAAGATTGATTTTATGGTAAATAAATTATTTGATTTCAAAAGATAGAAAAAAATCATATATCTATGAATCAAATTAAGAACAGAGTATACAATTTTAATGCTGGACCTGCTATGCTTCCAATCCCAGTGATGGAGCAAGCGCAGAGAGAATTTTTAGATTATATGGGAACAGGAATGTCCATTATGGAAATGAGTCATAGAGGCTCCCATTTTGAGGAAATTTTAATCAGCGCAGAACGCACATTAAGAGAACTACTCTCGATTCCAGAAAACTATTCTGTTATTTTTTATCCAGGAGGGGCGACTCTTCAGTTTTCAGCAATTCCTTTAAACCTTCTAAAAAAAGGAGAAGCAGCCGATTTTTCTCTAACAGGCGTTTGGGCAAATAAGGCAGAGCAAGAAGCAAAGAAGCTAGGTTTTCAGACCAATATCATCTATGATGACAAGCAAAATAATTATACAATGGTTCCAAACCTAACGGATGCAAACATCAGTTCCAATGCGAAGTATTTGCATATCACATCCAATAACACAATCTATGGAACCCGTTATAAAAACTTACCAAAGATAAAAAAAGTTCCTGTTGTAGCAGATATGACAAGTGATCTACTTTCTAGAAAAATCAATGTAAGTGACTTTGGAATTATTTTTGCCGGTGCGCAAAAAAATATAGGACCTTCGGGCTTAACGATTGTAATTGCTCGCAATGATTTGATTGAAAGTGCAAAAGACCCAATGCCTGTTTTACTCAATTACTCTGTGATGGCAAAAAATAAATCTATCTACAACACTCCCCCAACCTATTCCATTTATATTGCAAGACTCGTTTTTGATTGGTGCAAAAAAATGGGGGGTGTGGAAAAAATAGAAGAAATCAATGAAGAAAAAGCAAAGATTCTCTACAATTATCTAGACAAATCCAGACTCTATACCTGTCCAGTAAAGGGAGATCATAGATCTTCTATGAACGTTGTTTTCCATCTCAAAGACAAAACCTTAGAAAAAGAGTTTATCTTTTCGAGTGAAAAACGGGGTATACACGGATTACCCGGTCATAGAGATGCAGGTGGATTTAGAGCATCTATCTACAATGCGATGCCAATGGAAGGGGTTCAGACTTTGATTGAGTTCCTAACCGAATTCGAAAACAAGCACTGAGACTAATGCGAATTTGCCGCAAAATTTTATTCAAAACCTTAAAAAATGAATTGTAACAATTTCAGTAACATTTAAAATGAAAAATACGAGGTATATATGAAAAAAAAGTATTTATTAACAATTCTTATGGTTATAGTTTCTCTATTTAGTTGCAGCAAGCCGAAAGAAAAAGATGATCCAAAAATCAAGGGAGATTTAATTTTTGTAATTGGGAAAGTAGAAATTTCAAATCAAAACGGATCTAAAGAGGCTACGAAAAATATGGCTGTTTTAGAAGGAGACACGATTCGAACCGGAGAAAAATCAGTTGCAGTCGTTCAGTTTGAAAATGAAACAGCGAGTATTGAAATCCAGGAAAATGCAGAATTCACAATTCAGAAATTCAACAAACAAGAACAACAACTTGTATCTACAAAAGGAAATTTTTGGATCAAGGCAAAGAAAGCTAACAAAGATACAAACTTCAATGTGGTTTTACCAACAGCTGTAGCTGGAATCAGAGGAACTAGTTTCTATTCTTTTGAAATCAAGGAAGAGCGGATACATGGTGTTTGCCACTGTCAAGGAGCAGTTGACTTTCAAGACAAAGTGACAAATTACAAAGGAAGCCATGATACAGATTATGGAGTCTTGACAAGAGATGGAAAAACTATCACGATGACTCCAGAAGATTTTAAATCAGTTGGAGTCAACTTTGATAAATTTGAACATAAACATAGTAGAATTGACAATAGTCCTCTTGGAAAGAAAAGCTCTATAACAGATGAGCAATTTGCGAATCTATTAAAAATCGCAAAAAAGAAATTTGCAGAATTAAAATAATCTGAATTCGATCTAAGAATTTTTCGCCAACGACTTGCACTGAGCTATGTCGAATGCGTGCACACAGATAACTGAACGATAGGATAACTTTTAAATATCGTATCTTTTATCTGTGTTTATCGTCCCTATCGGTGATAATCTTTTTAATTTTCCCTTACATGGAACTGACGTTAAATTAAATATTATAAATCTTTGAAATTATGCTTTCCGTTTGTAACTTTATTAACTCTGTTTTTTTGAATGACTGCATCGAAGTTATTGATCGTATGAATTAAAATTTTATCAATTGCCTTGAGCGCTTCAATCTTTACCTCAAGTGGTAAATCATTGTATTCATCAATTTCTGTTTTACTTTCTACTTTAGAACTAAATTGATCTACTTTGATTTTTAAACTGTCTATTTTCTCTGGATTGAATGTAATCGTTTTAACAAGAGAGTAAAGATCATTGGTCATATTCATTTTTTTAGAAATGATTTTAACTTGCTTTGTTTTATCAGATTGAAAGGAAAACTCAACTTCTCGAGAGGAGACAATTTGTGTATGTCCTTCTGCGGTAATATTAGGAACTTCTTCCACTATAGAGAGTTTGTCTTTTAGATTTTTATCAATCACGGAAATTCTAGTATGAAGGCTTTCTAATTGATTTACTCTCTCAGAAATGAGTTTTTCCATTTTGACTAAATATTTATTTAAATTGTTTAAATATTCACCACTTGGAATTAGATCATCCATGATAAGAGTGTTATGGGGAGCTTTTTGCTCGCTTGTAGAATTGGAAGTATTCGCTTGAGAGATAACAATACTAAAAGAAGCAAAAAAAAGAACTAAAAAAAATTTTAACATAAATTAAACCTCATTTCTTAAGACAAATAAAACTATGTCTTTTTACAATTAGCGAAAAATTCTTTGCTAGTTTCCTTTTTAGGCAAGCAATTTATTTCCAAATTGAAAAAATTTTTCCTAAAATAGATTGCATTTTATTTCTATTTTAATCTCCAAATAGAAGAGAGGTAAATTACAAAATGCGGCAAATGGTGGTTTGCCACTGAGAATCAAATCTTTTATTTCAAAAAAGGGAACCAATTTTGAGGCTTCAGAAAGAATGAAACTCAAATAGGTAAACGTTTAGAAGATAGTTTCTGAGATTTTAATTTAGAATATATAAAAATTAAAAATATTTCGATTATAAAAAATACAAAAAAGAATAAACCAAAAACAATCGATTTCTTTTCTTCTTGCTCTTCGGTTGGGAAGGATTCAAAACTGCTATCATTTAAAATTAAAATTGAAAATAGAAGAAGTAAAGAATTCACAAAAATAAAACTTAGTATTAATCTCTTTTTAAACATTTCTTTTTCCTTTTTCATCTTTTTTCAAATTCATTGTATTTTAAGTGAGTCGATCGACTGTTTAAAAAGTCAAATAATTTAATCTACTTCCTTTCTAGAAAAGAATCACGAAAAATAAAAAAAGAAGGATAGATCTAGTTATTTCTTATTCCAATAGGTTAAACCTTTTTCGTAACAGACAGCTGATAGATCCAATATCTTATCACTCATAAACGCTTCCGCATCCTGGATCGCTTTATTGTAAACAAAGGGACCAATTTCATTTAAAAAATATTTTAATACAAATCCTGCTTGCATTTCTCCAATTTCTATTTCCAATTCTTCCCGAAAATACTTTTGAATAGATGCAAGAATTGCGTCTTTGTCGTTTTTCTTTAGTTCAATATCCATTTTGTCATTTTCTATTTTCCCTTTTTGATTGGAATAAGAAACAAATCTATGAATCTGGAAACTTTGTTATTCTAACATGAATTCGATAAAAGAATTTTCACCACCAATAAACACCGAGGACACCGATTTCACCACATCGAACACAGATTTTTATAGTGCTCAGCAAACTCTAAGTAATTTTGTTTTTAAAGTTTTTAATACTTCGATTGGTTTTTTCTTTAAAATGTAAATACAGATATTCGTAGCAAGTAAATACATTAAAATTTTTCTCTTTTTTGATGAGCATTTTGCTTGCGACCCTCTTTCATAAAATCATCCGAAAAATGATTCAATCTAGGAAGGAAAGTTTCCCATGATTTATTATTAGGAAGCAAGATAACAGCATCCCCAATTTTTTGAATCAAAATATCGTTACCTTTAAATTGAAATTCCTTTGGTAAGAGAACAGCCTGACTTCTACCGTTTACAAATAATTTAGCCCTTTGCATAGAACATATCCTCCAACAAAATATATATCAAGATATATATTTTGTCTTATAAATTTATTCAATCGAGAAAAGGTTCTGATGAATTCTGGAAGATGGAAGGCAGTTGATTTGCGTTAGTTAATCAAATAAACTAAAAATTCTAATTAAACAACCAGATGGCTAGGAGTAATTGTATAAAGCTATTCTAAAACAATTACTTTATTTTATCAATTCTCTTAATTATCTTTGCGGGGTCTCTACTCGTATGCCATATTCCAACAATAGAAATAAAGACAGTTTTGATTTTATAGGAAATGTAATAAGGGAATTTTTTGACTGGTGCTTTTCTATACTCATCATGATAAATAGAAAATGAATAGGGACGTTCACTTACAAAATTATTTTTTTCAAATACGTTACTCACAAACTCATCACCGAGATTTTCCTTTTGTGATTCATGCCAAAGAAATGCTTCTGCAAGATCTTCTCTAGCTTCCTTTTCTAATTTGAATTTTTCTTCCAACCTTCTCCTCCAAATAAGAAATAGTTTCATCCCAACTGTATCCAGGATGAGGGTCTACTTTCATTCTTTCACTTCTCTTATCTAATTCTTCTTTGAATGCATTATCTATTTCGAGGGAAATCGGATATTCTTTCTCAATTTTATTTTCGACATTAACAATTTCGTCTTCTAATACAATTACAATTTTATGTATTCCTATTTTGAGTTCTTGGGGAAAATGTAAAAAAATTTCTCCATTCTCTTTTACATTGATTAAAGTTTCAATGGCTCTCATACAATAACTTCCTTTTTTGTCGTACAGGATACTTAAATCAGAACAATTCTGTTCTTTAAACGAATAACTAAATTTTCTTCCAGCCGATTGCCTTTGTCAAGTAGAAAGTAACCTTCATTCAGTTAAGAAAAGGTTACCAAATAATTTCTAACTCTGCCAATTTTCCCGTTTTTTCGTTTGTTAGAATAATCAATAATCTTTTGTCTTCTGTATGAGAACAAACAAGGCAAGTAGATTCTCCACGACGATAATGTTGGAATTGAATCGTATTACAATTTGGGTGTCCACATTTGCAACTATCCACGACAAATAAATCTTCCACTTGCTTCAGAAAAAAATCTGATTCAATTGGTTCCTCTAATTCTTTTAGTTGACTGGTTTCAATATCAATCGACTCAGCTTCGGCAAAGTATTCAAGTTAGCCGGCAACTGCCCTCTTATTTTTTTTTTGAAAATCGATTTTAATGTCCAATGCAGAACAGACTTTTAAGAAGGTAGTTATATTACAGTTTATTCCATTTTCAATTTTCGATAGTTGCTGTTGTGTTATTTTTGCCTTAACAGCTAAATCTTTTTGGGAAATACCTTTCGCCTCTCTATACTTAGCTATCTGAATCGATAAATTCAAATATTCTTTTTCTGCATCAAAGTATTCTTTAAATTTCTTATCTTTTAATTTCCTCCTCAATGCAGTTTCTGAATATCTTTTCAGATTTATAACTATACTTAGCATTGCGTTGCGTCTATTTTACCTTCATCAAATAGGTAACATAACGCATGCTCAAACGTTCCCTCTATTATTTGTTCTGAATAATTTACTGCTAATAATAAACTTTGCTTGTATTCTATCTCTTTGTATCTCGCCATAATTTTCATATCTATCGATATTCAAATTATGGGTACTACTTTTTTACTTTTTCGACAGACTCGTTAGGCGTGGCTTTGGCGCACTGGGACAACTAAGCCTTAACTAAAACGAATTCTTTTTTCTTAGAATTTCTTGGTCGAACAGTTATTTCCAATTCTAAATCTAATTGTGAAATGTAATCAATAAGAGTAGATATTTTAAAATCAGTTCTAGATTCAAGTCTTGAAATAGCAGACTGACTAAAACCATCAATGTCAATCTGTTTAACTCCTAATTCTTTTCTTAAATCTCCTAATTTCATTTTTAAAATTTCTTTTCTTGCATTTTGTTTAGCTCTATTAACTCTCCATGCAGGAATAGTTTTTTCGGCATGAGTAATAAAATTTGTTAACTTTCCTTTCTTTTCCATATTCATTCTCCTATGAAGAAAAATATTCTTTATAAATCTTCTCAGATTCTAATATTTTTCTTTTATAAAAACTCTTATCATTTTGTTTATTTCCACCAGTTAATAAAACTATCTTCTTCTTAGAGTCAAAGAGAAAGAATACACGAAATGGTCTCCCATTACTCTGAACTCTTAACTCCTTCAAATTCTTAATTTTAGAACCTTTAAGTGTATCTACTTTCGGTCTTCCAAGAATCGGTCCCGTATTTTGAAGAATTATAATAGAGCTTAAAATATCTTCTCTAGCATCTTCATCTAATTCATCATACCACTCTTTAAACTCACTAGTCTGGATAACTGCCCACATCTTTTCCAATATGACTTATATGTAATATGTAGTCAAATACATTTTTTATTCTTTTTTTGAAGTTTAGCCAAAATCACGCATAACGTTAGAGCGTATGAGACGTTTTTGTGAAGGCGCGAACTTTGCTTCCCTTTGCAAAGTGAACCCCTACATAAAAAAAGGACACGATTTTAGGCTTCCAAAAGGAGACTAA
>DAORDH010000058.1:0-26923 GCA_035345875.1 Leptospiraceae bacterium
ATTTTTTATTAAAATCTATTCTGTAAACCCTTTTTCTTATTTCGCAACAGACTGAGAATTCATATTGCACCGCTCTTTGAAAGAATATAATTTCAGTCAAAATGAAAGCAAGATTTTTTTGGAATGGGATTTCCCCGTAGGCGAGCCTCCGAAGGCTAGCCTATGGGGAAGGTCAATGAAAAACGGTCAATAAATACCTCAAAAATTCAAATCGATCTAATTTTTTTCTAAGAATTTAAATCGCAACTAACGCAAAATTTCTCTTGGTTTAGAGCCAATCTGTGGTCCTACATAGCCTCTTTCTTCCATCATTTCCATGAGACGTGCTGCTTTATTGTAGCCAATACGAAGGCGGCGTTGTAAATAACTGGCACTTGCTTTACGATCTGTTTTTACAATCATCCAAGCTTCTTCAAATGACTCTTCATCTTCTTCACTCGATTCTTCTTGGAAGGATTCCTCATCTAGATTGATGTCTACATATTCTGGGTCTGCGTGTTTACGAACTTCTTCTACGATTTGTTCAATCTCATCTTCTGAAATAAAGGGTGCTTGAATCCTTTGTAGATCCGGAGAAGTTGGAGACTTATATAAGAAGTCTCCTTTTCCGAGTAACGCATCTGCTCCATTGTAATCTAAGATAATTTTTGAATCTGTCTTTTGTGCTACATGAAAAGCCATACGGGCAGGACAGTTTGCTTTAATAAGACCTGTAATCACATCGACTGACGGACGTTGTGTCGCCATCACTAAATGAATTCCGACTGCTCTCGATTTCTGGCTGATACGTGTAATATAATCTTCTAACTCTTTTCCAGAAACCATCATCAAGTCAGATAACTCATCTATAAAAATAACAATATACGGAAGATGCTTGTATCTACCTCTAGAGAATTTGAGAGAAGTAGCCACCTTTTCATTATATGTTTTTAAATCTCTACATTTTAATTCAGAAACTAAATTATAGCGAATCTCCATTTCTTGCACAGCCCAAGCAAGTGCTTTGGTTGCTTTTCTTGGATCCGTAATCACTGGCATCAGTAGATGCGGAATATCCTCATATAAAGCAAGCTCTACCATCTTTGGATCGATCATCACAAATCGAACGTCATCCGGCGACTTATTAAAGATGAGTGAACAAATCATAGAATTCATAGAAACAGATTTTCCAGAACCAGTTGTTCCCGCCACAAGGAGATGAGGAAGTTTGTTTAGATCAATCGAGACATTCTCTCCAGTTATACTATCTTTTCCAATTACGATATTTAAATCTCTTTGGGTTTGTAATGCACTCGTGTCTTTTAAGATATCACCTAAGTATACATCATCTCTATATTTATTTGGAACTTCAATACCGATTGTATTTTTTCCTGGAATCGGGGCTACCATACGAATGCTTTTTACTGCAAGATTGAGTTTTAATTCATCTGTTAAAGACGTTATTCTACCTAGCTTTACACCTTGTGGGGGAGTCAATTCGTAGCGAGTGATGATTGGTCCTCTTTGGTAAGATACAACCTTTGAGTCATAGCCATATTGTTTTATAATTTCTTGGATGTGTAGACCAATCTTTTCAGCCTCTAATTTAAAAAGAGGGTCTGATTTTTTTTCTGTCTTCCTAGCCAAAATCCGAGAAGATAAATAATAATCTGTATTTCGTTTTGGAATTATATCTGGAACAGTCGATTGCTTTCGGACTGGCTTTTGTGCAGGTTTATTTTCAATTTTATTTCCAAACAAATCTACTTCTTCTGTTGGCATATCTTGCAAGTCATCCGCTAAAACTTCATCCTCATCAGTCATAAGCCCAGGGAGAGAGGAATCGAGCATTTCATCTGCTTCCACTAATTCTGCTTCCATAATTTCTTCTTCAAAGTCTTCTGGGTCTACTGCTTTTTTCTCAGAAGTGGAGGAGATGTAGGACTGTAGGTTACTAGCTGTTATCTGCTCATTCGGAAGACTTGGTTGATTGATTTTACTAATGATTTGACTTGGAGTTGATTTAAATTTTGGAATCGGATCAATCTTAATTTCTTCTTTGTAAATCGCTTGGGTTGTTTTCGGTTTCAATTCTGATATGACAGATTTATACTCAAACTTATCAATGATTTCAGAGTTCGTTGTTTTAAATCCTTTTGGCGCACTTGTTTGATTAAAAACGGGAGATTCTTCTGTAATCTCTTCTTCCACAGTGCTAATCGGAGTTTCCAACTCATCTACATAGCTCTGCTCTCTTCTTCGAATTTCAAACCATGGAATTTTTCCAGTGAGTTCTTCTTCGGTTTCTTCCTCTTCTTTTTTTCGAACCTGATGAATATAAGATTCTAATTTTTCTCGAATTGGATATTTAGAAATCGTTTCTTTCCAGAGATTTAGCAGATAATCCTTGTTTATCTCTCTTGGAGACTCCCGAACAATGATAAGAGCACCATACAAAAAGATTACAACATTTAATATAATTCTTCCCGATTGACCAAAGATATATTCAAGGGCAGTGGAGAATTTTAAACCAATATAACCACCACCGTCTTTTAGGCTTGTGATATTGACTTCAAAAATGCTGCAAAAAATGGAACAAGCGAGAAGTATAATCGGAACGGATAGAAGTAGGTTTCCTACATCTGGCTCTTTTTTCTGAAAACTGATAATTCCAAATATAAAACCAAGAACTCCTAGAATATAAGAAGCCCTTCCAAATAAATAAAATGTAAGATAAGCAAAATAATGTCCAAGTCTACCAAATAGATTCGCAGATTGTTGTGCATCTACGTCTTGGAACGAAAGCATAGAAAAAAAACAAAATATGCTAAAAAACAAAAATCCATAGGGACTAAATGCCCTCGTTCTAGGACTTAAATCCATTTTTTTCTTTGTGGATGGGGGTTTGATACCTGACATAGTTATACGGATTTATTATCGGCAGAGTAAAAAAATCTCAATGCGTAAAAATCTCGAAAATTTTTTCAATCAAATACCATAAATTGCCATTTACCCAAGAAAGTATACCTTTGAGGCTTTGATTTCGAAAGGAATCCCAGTTGAAGTCCTATTTCTTTTTCCTAGGATTGTGATTCGGGAAACGTTTTTGTTATATTAACGGTTCGATGTAACAGAAAAATTTAAAGATTACCACTGATGAGGAGGATGAGCACCGATAAAAGATACGATAATTTAAAATTATCAATCGTTTCTATACCGAACGCCAAAATTAATTTCCCTTTTTTGAGTCACAGATAAGTGTTCGGTCTATGCCAAATGCTACTCAAATAAAATCCTTGTGGGAAGTTTCTTTTGTCATTTGGTATATATCGTTCAGTTGTCGGTGACCTCCGGTGGTAATTCTTAAGTTGGCAGCATTGGCATACGTGGGATCGTTTCACGATCTAGAAGGAAAACTACCGTAATCCGCCATACGAGTAAATTTTCTTTCGTCTCTTTTATAACCGAGTAAATCTTCTAAAGTAGTAAAGCGATTCATTCCGAGAGAAATTTCAATGTCTCTTCCCGTAAATTGAGCCGGGTGTTCATAACCACAAGAATGAGCTAACGCAAGTAACTCTTTTCGAAAACCTTTTAAGTAAAGTGCAGCGCGTTTTGATTTGAGTGTAGGATTTAAACCTTTTTGCAACCACCAGTTCTGTGTTGCAACACCTGCAGGACAATGATCTGTATGACATTTTTCTGCTTGAATACAACCAATCGAAAGCATTGCTTCTCTTGCAACATTGACCATATCACAACCCATAGCTAGAGCGACTACCGCACGATCTGGAAAACCCAGTTTACCTGAACCTATCCAAACCACTCTTTCTGAAATTCCATGTTTTTGAAAGAGAGTATAGACTCTTTGAAATCCTATTTTAAAAGGAAGAGAAACATGGTCTGCATAAGTAAGAGGAGCAGCACCAGTCCCCCCTTCTCCTCCATCGATTGTAATAAAATCAGGTCCCCTCTTGGTTTTTTTCATTTCAAGAGCTAGTAATTCCCAAAATTCAATTTCGCCTACCGCAGATTTAATTCCAACAGGAAGTCCAGTCTCACCTGCGATTAGTTCTATAAATTGAATGAGTTCTGGAACAGTAGAAAATTCAGCATGAGACCCTGGAGAAATACAATCCTTTCCAATTTCTACTTCTCTTGCTTTTGCAATCTCAGCGGTCACTTTGATTCCTGGAAGAATTCCACCTTTCCCTGGCTTTGCTCCTTGCGAAAGTTTTACCTCAATCATTCGAACAGTTTTATTTGCGGCAACTTTTTGTTTGAGAATTCCAATGTCAAACCGACCCTCTTTTGTTCTCGCCCCAAAGTATCCTGTTCCTATTTGCCAAACGACATCCGCTCCATTTAAATGATAAGGAGAAATTCCACCTTCTCCTGTATTGTGATAGGCTCCTGCTTCTTTTGCTCCGACGTTAAGCGCCATAATTGCATTTTTACTGAGAGATCCAAAAGACATCGCAGAAATATTGATTATCGAATAAGGTCTATATGGATATTTTCTTTTATGAAAATCGCCAATTACTTTGAGACTTGGAATACAGGTTGGATCCCCGGAAATTTTATACACCTTAGATTCAGGAAAAGGAAATGCTTTGTGTTTTATAATTGGGTATCCAGGATCATACAATAACTCAGTCGTTCCAAATCCAAAATTGCTGTTTTCCCCTTTTGCCGTTGCGTAAATCCAACGCCTCTCTGTTCGATCAAATGGTCTTTCTTCTTTGTCATTTGCAACCCAGTATTGCCTGAGTTCCGGTCCAATCATTTCTAAGAAATAACGAAGATGACCAACCACTGGAAAATTATGAATGATCGTATGCCTAGTTTGTGATACATCCCGAATAAATAAAAGAATTAAAAAAATGAATAAGGCAATGCCTATTGACCAGAAAGGATTCTCAGATATCCAATTGATTATTTCCATAACAAATCTCCAAATTAAAAATCAAATTGAATCAAAGAGTAAAAAAACTGCAACCAGTTTTAGAGGCTAATTACAATTTTACCGAAATGACTTCCGGATTTTAAATATTCAATGGCTTTCACAGATTCTTCTAGTGGAAAGGTTTTATCAATGACTGGTTTTATCTTATGATAGGTAAATGCCTTACACATTGCTGCAAGTCCTGCTTTGCTTCCAACAAGGATACCTTGCATCTTCACATTATTCATAAGAACAGGAAGTAAATTCAGATCCTTTGCTCCTCCGGCTAAAATTCCAATCAAGCTAATTTGCCCAAAAGGACGAATGGCTCGAATCGATTGTTCTAAAGTTCCAGCACCGCCTACTTCAATGATGTGATCTGCCCCTTCCCCTGTGATCTCTTTTACTTTCTTTCCCCATTCCGGAAATGTTTTATAATTGATTGTATAATCTGCTCCGAGTGATTTAGCTTGTTCTAATTTTTCATCACTTCCAGAAGTAACAATGACCTTAGCACCAAGGATCTTTCCAATTTGTAAAGCGAAGATAGAAACCCCTCCTGTTCCTAAGACAAC
This sequence comes from Leptospiraceae bacterium, assembly GCA_035345875.1. Taxonomy (GTDB): domain Bacteria; phylum Spirochaetota; class Leptospiria; order Leptospirales; family Leptospiraceae; genus UBA2033. The sequence continues at coordinate 5,500 of DAORDH010000058.1, forward strand.
AATTGTGTCGCCCGCAAAAATTCTTCCATAGGTAACAAGAGAAGACCAAGAAGTAAGGGCCGCACAAGGAAGAGTTGCTCCTTCTTCATAACTCATGTGGTCTGGAATTTTTACAAGAGCAGATTCAGGATAGACTTTTTTTTCCATGAGAGTTCCATCAAGTGGTCCCCCTAGCGTATAACGTGCTTGTTCGTAATTTGCATCTCCATCTAACCACTTGGGTGCAAATTGAAATAGAACTCGATCTCCTACTTTAAATTCTGTAACAGCATTTCCAATTTGTAATACTTCTCCAGCTCCATCACTAACAGGAACAAAAGGAATTTTAAACTTTGGATTGTATTTACCAGTTACAACTAAATAGTCTCTATAATTGAGAGAGGCTGCATGGATTCTTACTAAGACATCATTTGGATAAAGAACAGAGGGCTCGTCAAGATCTGCGAGCTTTAAATTTTCTAACCCAAAGTTTCCCTGCAGTTGAATCGCTTTCATGATGAGAAACTTTTCTGCGGCTAAGTAGAATTATCCTCTAGGATGGTGTTTCTTATGCACTTCTTTGAGAGATTTATTTGCCATCTGTGTATAAATCTGTGTTGTAGAAATATCGATATGGCCAAGTAACTCTTGAACAGATCTTAGATCTGCATGATTTTCTAAAAGATGTGTAGCAAAAGAATGTCTGAGTGTATGAGGAGTAACTTTCTTTTGAATCCCAGTGCGCTTGATATAAAGATTTAATAAACGCCAAACCGATTTGCGGTTAATAAAAGAACCTTTTTTAGAAACAAAAATGTATTCACATTTTCTATGTTTTAAAATTTCAGGACGGCTTTTTTCTAAATAGAGTCTGAGTATATTTAATGCTTTCTCTCCGAAAGGAACTAATCTGGATTTGCCGCCTTTTCCATCAATACTTAGAGTCATATTTTCTAAGTCCACATCTTCCATTTTTAAATTGCAAGCTTCTGAAATACGCAGTCCAGAAGAATACAAAAGTTCAAATATACATTTATCTCTTAATTCAAAAATATTGTCTTCTTTGATATGATCAAATAGTTCGTTGATTTCTTCGAGTGTCAAATGATCTGGAATCACTCGCATCACTTCAGGAGTTTCTATTTTATCAGTAGGGTTGAAATCTACTTGTTTTTCGTCTCGTAAGTATTTGTAAAATTGGCGAATCGCAACTACTTCGCGAGCGAGCGTTTTCGCAGAAATCTTTCTGCTTTTTTCTTCTACTAAGAATTTCATAATGTCCTTAGATTGAACATTTAGTAAATCTATTTGTTGTTTATCTAAATAAGATTTAAATTTATTTAGATCATATCCATACGAGAAAATGGAATTATCGCTAAGACCTTTCTCTACTGAAAGATATTCTTGGAAGTTTTGTAGTAATTTTACTTGAGCACTGCTAGCCAATTTTTTTTCTCACTCTACTTGATTAATAAGAAAATCGGTCGAAACTCTTTTCTTTTTTTGATTTTTTTCTTAAAGAGGATAAGTTTTTTTATAATCCACTTTACTGTACTAGACAAAAATACAGATAAAATCATTACATTTAGAAAAAAGTTTTAAAGATTTTCGGGATAAATATTCCTTGCATACTAGGTTCAAAAATTCAATTTTATATAAGACATAATATGCAATCAAAAAGAAGCAATAAAAAAAACTCTCTCCGCAAAAAAAACTTAACAAATGATAAGCCTTCATTTTTTTCCTATTTCATTCTCACCACTCTCTTTTTTACTTTTCTGTCCTGCTCTAGAGAAAAACAGATCAGTCAAGATGCTTACAAAAAAGAACAGGCTGGAAAAAAAGCAGAAGCACTTTATGATTATACACGTGCACTCGAAATCAATCCAGACTATGCATTTGCAAACAAACGGATTGGTTTTATTTTATCAGAATCACCCGAGTCTCAGGATGTAGCAATTCACCACCTAGAGCTTGCCAAAAAAGAGTCTGAATCTGATATAGAAATTGATCTAAAACTATTTGATTCATACTTATTAAACGGAGAATTTTCAAAACTAAAGAAACTAAGGGGAGAACTTAGTGTTTCATTGGATCTACAAACCTTTCAACTTCTAGATGATATATATAATTGTATTTTAAAAAAAGAGGAATCTAAAAATACTGCAAAGAAAATACAAATTTCTACTGATGTTCCCTATGCAAAGCACTTCTACAGAAGTTGGGCAGCTTGTTATTTATTTGCCGAACTTCCAGAAAAATCGGAAGAAATAAAAAATAGATATAGAAATGCTGAGTAAATTAATTCTTTATATTTTTCTAATATTCTTTTTCTCGGAAGGTCTTTTATGGATTGTAAGACCTTCTGCACTCGAATTTTACCGCATACAAAAAGCCTATCATAAACTTGATCCAGAGTATTTAATCGATTTAGAACCTAATGTGAATGTCCATGTAAAGCATTTTCAAAATTTTTTTCAAATGGATTTCTCAACAAATGAAATGGGATTTAGAGGTTCACCAAAGGTTAACAATGATTTGCCGCAGATTGTTTGTATTGGAGATTCTGTCACAATGGGATTTGGTGTAAGTGATAAAGAAACGTTTTGCAATCAGTTAGATGGGTATACAACTCCCAGTGGGATCAAATACCAAGCATTGAATTTAGGTGTAGATGCATATGGTCCCTCTCATATCAATTTAAAATTAGAAAAATTTCTTCCAAAACTCAATACAAAAGTTCTTTATTACTTTCCTAGCAATGGGGATAATATTGACGAAGTGACTTTTTACAGTAAAAAGAAGAATCCTCTCGCGCTAAGATTATTTCAAATTCAATTCCAATTAGCAAAGTATAGCTATTTATTTTTAGCTCTTAAAATGACACAAGAAAATCTAATCTATCGCTTCAATGAAACATTTATCTGGCCTTTGAAAAAAATAGATAAGACAAAAAAATGTTTAGATTCAATCCTTCCAGCAGATGAATGCAGTGATGCTTACTTCCCATATACTCCCTATAATCTAAAAGATGATTTCATACGATCCCCAAAACGAAATCCAAATGAAGCTCCGAGATTTTCAGAAAAGGAATGTTCTGATACGCCAGTTCCCTTTGAAATTCCGAATGGAATGATAGAGCAAATCAATCAGATGGTAAATTTCACAAAAGATAAAAATATTAAATTAGTTCTTTTTCTAGCGCCTATCGACATTGAAACGGCTTACTGCTCTCAAAAGGATAAATTCCATCATTACTATGCATATCTCTCTACTCTGAAGGAATATTTAATTCAAAAAAACATTGATTTTGTTGATCTAAATGAATACACAAAGCAGATGACGTTTGAAGGACAAATGAATGTTCGCCCCTACTATATCTTTGGAGATGGGCATTATACGGCTCTTGGAAATGCTTGGGTCTACCAAATCGTAAAGAAAAAAACAGAGGAGATTTTAAAGTAGATGTTATTTAATTCTCTTCATTTTTATATTTTTTGTTTTATCGTTTTTCCGATTTATTTTCTTCTACAAGAAGAAAAACAAAAGAAACTACTTCTTTGGGCATCTGTTTATTTCTATGCTTGTTTAAAAGTTGCCTTTGTTCCACTACTTCTTCTTTCCTTTATTGCAACCTTTCTTGGATCCATTCGTATTTTTGAATCTGATTCAATGAAGACAAAAAAACTATGGCTCTATTTTGTTTTGCTAATCAATTTAGGAATCTTAATCTTTTTTAAATACACAGACTTCTTACGCTCGATATCTCATGACTTCCAAGTCTTTATTGGGGGAAATCCTGGCGAGTTTAAAGCGATTGGATTTATACTTCCTCTTGGAATTTCCTTTTATACTTTCCAGGCGATTGCCTATGCAGTTGACGTCTATCGTGGAATTTTAAAACCAGAACGGAGCTTTTCTGAATTTTCTCTCTTTCTGCTTTTCTTTCCTCAGTTAGTTGCAGGACCGATTATGCGAGCAGATGTTTTAATTCCTCAATTCAAAGGAAGAAAGATTTTCTCACTCGAAAACTTTTCCATTGGTATGGGACAGATTGCTCTTGGGATTTTCAAAAAGACAATGATCGCAGATCCGATTTCAGATTTTATTGAACCAATTTTTGCTACACCGTCTAACTATGATTATCTCTCTTGCCTACTGGGTGTTTACTTTTTTACAATTCAAATCTATTGTGATTTCGCAGGCTATTCCGACATTGCAATTGGTTCTGGAAAAATTTTAGGATTTAATATACCAATCAACTTTAAAAGACCTTATCTGGCAAGCTCATCTACTGATCTATGGAGAAGATGGCACATATCGCTTTCTACTTGGCTTAGAGATTATATCTATATCACTTTAGGTGGAAGTAGAGTTTCAATTCTTAGAAATTATTTCAATGTATTTGTCACAATGGTAATCGGTGGAATCTGGCATGGAGCGGCTTGGACTTTCGTAATTTGGGGATTTATCTGTGGTGTAAGTCTTACAATCGAAAAGTTTTTTATAGAATTTGGCTATGAAAAATACTTTTTAAAAATTCCGAAACTGCTTCGAATTAGTTATACATTCTCTCTTTTTATGCTAGGAGCTTTGTTTTTTAGATCCCTCAATTTTGAGCTAGGAATTCAAATGCTGAAAAGAATCTTAACGCTAGAATCTTCTGGAATTTTTACGATCAATTGGATTCTTTTTATTCCAATTTCCATTTTATTTATCATTGAAGTTCTAGAAGAAACAGAACATTTGTCTAAGATAAAGGAATCTGGATTCTACAAACTAGTCCGAGTTCCTATGCTTGCTTCTATTTTTTTAGTGGCAGGCGCAATTTACACTGTGACTGCAAGTCCTCAGTTTTATTATTTTCAATTTTAGGAGTTTATAAATGGCACATAAAATCGTAATCATAGGTTCAGGACCTGCTGGTCATACAGCGGCAATCTATGCGGCAAGAGCAAATCTAAACCCAATCATGTATGAAGGTTTCATGGCAGGTGGGGTGGCAGCAGGTGGACAACTAACGACCACCACAGAAGTCGAAAATTTTCCAGGCTTTCCAGAAGGAATTGACGGAACCAAACTGACCCAACTATTTAGAGAGCAGTCGGCTAAATATGGAACCACTATCATTACACAGACGGTTACGAAAGTTGATTTTAGCAAAAGACCTTTTAAGATTTACGCTGATGATGAAATCTGTGAAGCAGAAGCAGTAATCATTGCGACAGGCGCAACAGCAAAGAGAATGAATATAAAAGGGGAGCACGATTACTGGCAAAGAGGAATTTCTGCCTGTGCAGTTTGTGATGGAGCACTTCCTATCTTTAGAAATAAAGAACTTGCCGTGATTGGTGGAGGAGATTCAGCAGTAGAAGAAGCAACTCATCTCACAAAGTTTGGATCCAAAGTATACCTAATTCACAGAAGAGACAAACTCAGAGCCTCACAAGTTATGCAAAACAGAGCGATGAATCATCCTAAAATCGAAATTTTATGGAATACAACGGTGGAAGAAGCGATCGGTGGTGCTGGTGGAATCAGCGCGATAGCACTCAAAGATACAGTCAATGGATCCACAAAGACTCTTCCAGTAGGTGGACTCTTTTATGCGATAGGTCATACACCGAATACAGAAATTTTTAAAGACTTCTTAGAATTAGATGATGTAGGCTATATCAAAACAGTTCCAGGAACTACAAAAACAAATATTGAAGGTGTTTTTGCAGCAGGAGACGTGCAAGATAGAGTCTATCGTCAAGCAATCACAGCAGCTGGCTCCGGCTGTATGGCAGCCCTAGAAGCCGAAAGATTTTTAATGCATTGATGTAAGTAGCTACTCAAAGGAGAAAACAGATTACCAAGGATGAACACGGATAGACACGGATAAAATAATAATTATTAAAACCATCCTTGTTTATCTCTGTTAATCCTGTCCTTCGCTCCAACTATTCGCAACCAACTCCATCACATTTGGTGAAAAATCCTTAACTTGACAGCATAGACCATCGGTGTTCATCCGTGTGCATCCGTGGTTAAAATTCTTTTATTGAACGGACGTTACTTTATATTCAGCTTCGCTAATTTCTTTTTAATCATAAGTGCTCGAATGTTTTCGGGGTCTTGTTTTAAAGCACGACGAACCATTTCAAGAGAGCGCTGATAATCCTTTAAATAAAAATTTATTTCGGCTAGATTGCTTAGGTTTTTGGCCATATCGGGAAATCTAAGCTTTAGTCTTTCCGCAGTTTCTAAAGCCTTATCAAATAACGCAGCCCTTTTATAACAAAAAGAAGCGATATAAATATATTCATATTCTTCTGGATGAATTTCTGAAAATACTTCTGCGGTCTTTGCTGCTTTTCTAAAATTACCAGCATGTAAATAGAGATTAATGAGTTTTCGATTGAGTTCAATATGAGCTTTACTTTTTTTGTATGCTCTTTCCAAGATTTCAATCGCCATCTTATTCCCTTTTTTAGAAGTATATTGCTTGGCTTCTAACATTAGATCATCAACCTCTTCCATATCTAAATCAATTACGAAATCGGCTATATGGGAATCATACTCAACTCTAACAAGAGACAAATCATCCGTAACCTCACCATTCCTTGTAATCTCGGAATATATTTTCTTTAGATCTCCTTGGGCTTTTTCTACTTTATCTAGTATCCATGATTCCTCTTCATTAATGACTCGAATTCCCTCTTCATTCACTCCAAGGAAAACATCATCCTTTCCATCAGAACCAGAGAGTATAACGTCTCCTGGCTTCAATTGAAAGGTTTGCACAAATACAGAACTCTGCATGTCTATCGTCCCAAGTTTACGAAGTAAACTACTTGTTTCAATAAACCCAGCTTTTCCATCTCTATATAAGATTGTATATGGATGCTCTGCATTCACATAATACATATACCCTGTATTGTCATCTATGAGCCCCATTAGAATGGATACTAACATAGAACCCTTAAAACTTTCGAATACCTTATGTAATTCTACAAAGGTATTTTTGAGCCATTTTTCTGGATATTCCTCCTGCATTTCATGGCTGTATTTTGTGCGTTGTATGATAGACTGAAAGACTGAACCGAGTACCAGTGCTCCCCCTGCTCCTTGCATCGATTTTCCCATTGCGTCTGCATTTAAAAAAACAGTCATAGGACGATTGCGCAAAATAATATTATAAGAAACACAAATGTCTCCACCTATTTCTTCTTTATAAGATCTAAACTGAAATTTCTTTTTTTGTGAGACAATAAAATCAACATGCACTCGATCACTTTTATTATTGTTTTTACTAAGTGGTTTAATCAAAAGAGAAGTTAAAAAATAATCTCCATCCTGATGTGTTTTTAGTTCTTGAATTTCACCAAGAGTAGTTTTTAACTCAGAAGTTCTTTCACTTACCTTTTCCTCTAATTCTTGAGCATGTTTTTGTAACTTATATTTTGCTCCTCGAATAGAACGAACCATTCGATTAAATGATCTTCCCAAAAAACCAAGCTCATCAGAAACTGCGATTGGAATTGTTACATTATAATCCCCTTTATTGACTTCTCGAACACCTGCGATCATAGAGTCGAGTGGTTTTAGGAGTGCCCCATATAAAAATAATCTAAATCCAAATAAAACAATACAGACAACCGTAAGGATAACAAGCGTATACCGCACAGATGTAGAATGAACAAATCTTCTAAAAGATAAATAATCAAATCCTACTTCATACATTCTCTTGAATTTTAAATCTGAATAAAAATAGGACACAAAATGCTGACCTGTTTTCAAATCGGTTCTGTAGAAGCGAGATCCAGACGGACGTAAGATGGAGATAAACCAGAGGACTTCATTTTTTAACTCTCGCCCTTCCGATTTGCTTCTTTCTAAATAGGAGTTTATGCTCTTTTTAAAATTTTGAAAGGTAGAATCCTTTTGTTTCTCTAGATAGGTGATTAAATTTGTTTTAAAATTTTCATCTTTTAGACCTTGAATATCTCTTCTTTTCTTGGATAGCGTATGTTCTAGATTCGAGAGATAACTTTCAATTTCAAAATCTGAATTTTCTTCTCTTGCTTTTTTTATTTCTTCAACAATCGATACCTTATATGCTTCCAAATACACTGGCATTTCACTGAGTATTGCTACCAATTTTTCATCTGACTCTTTGAGTTTCTCTGTTGATTCTAATTTTACAAGAGAATCATAATAAAAAGAATTAATCATTTCAATTTTCATTTGAGTCATATCAAAATTTGTCTCAGGTGAATTTGCATGAGAAATAAAATAATCTTTTTCCAGGCTATAATATTTCACATATCGCAAATCTTCAGGGATGATCACTTGGTGTAATGTTAGAGCTACATCTTTTCTCTTTAACTCATCAAAGGTGACTTCCTTATCCCGAATCGAAAAATAACCAACTCCTTGTAAAACTAGAAAAAAAGTTACAAGACTAATCCCTATAATTTTAGTCATAAAGGATGACTTATCTCTTTTATTGTTGATATAGATCACAATAAGAGAAAAAGTCCCAATCATTACAAGAAGAGCGAAGTAAGCAAAATAGGTTCCTCTCTCGATTAGACCTCTTCTACTTAAAAAATTTGCGATAGCCGGTATGACTGTTATTACCATCGCAGACAAAAGTAAACCGGCAAGAACCCAAACATCTTTTCCATTTGAATGATAAATTTTCCAGAGAGCGGTTAAAATAAAAAAAACGACTGCAAGTAAAATGACTAGAGCTATATACTCTTGTGCCGGATCTGCATCAAAATCCCAATAATGCCCAGAAAAATTATAAATAATTGGAGATTGGTAAGTGGCATATATATAGTAACCCCAAACGAGAAGTGTAAAAATCCATCCAAAAACTAAAAGGAAGCTAGAGAATCTAAATTTTTTATTTTCAGGAAAATAGAGAAAAAACTGAATCAAATGAAAAGAAGCAGGAAGAGAAATGACAGCACTGATCCAACGAGTGTATGCAGACCTTGGATCGTAGACTGCAAAGTTGATAAAATAATCAAGAGGAACTAGGGAAAAGAGTAAATAAACAATTCCCAAATGAAATGTAGCCTTAGTCTTATTTTCAGTGCGCAATAAAAAACCGGCAGTGAGCAAGAAAAATAGAGCTGGAATCAGAGAACCTACTGTTGAAAAATTAAAAAAAACCTTATTTGCAAGCTCTAGTATTCCCATAAAATTAGGGGCTAAAATTATTTGCTTTCTAGAATAATGCAAGCAAATAATTCTGTTTATACAAACCTAGGTTAGAATTTTTATTACAGGTTTGAATAAGATTCTATTTCAAATGACTCACATTGTACTTGCTGCATGTCCTAGATTTAATTTTCCTGTCATATATATGTAACAAAAAAAATATAATCAGAAAGGTGAATAGAAAAGGAAAGTTTGGTAGGCAATAACAAGCCAAAACTGAATTCTATTCAGGAATCTAAAACAAAAAGGTTATTTATGAAAAAAAATACGTTCTATACAATGATCATCCTTTCGGCTTTACTAGTGGGTTTTTGTGGAAAAAAAACCAATCGAGTAACAGCAGACGGATCAAGCACAGTTTATCCTATCACGTCAGCTGCAGCTGAAGAGTTTGGAAAACAAGGGAATGGAGTTCAAGTCACAGTTGGAATTTCTGGAACTGGTGGTGGATTTAAAAAATTCTGTAACAATGAAACAGATATTTCCAATGCTTCTAGATATGTAAAAGAAGAGGAAATCAATGCATGTGCCTCCAAAAAAATTGAGTTTATTGAACTACCAATCGGTTATGATGGACTATCTATTGTTATCAATAAAGAGAATGACTGGGCAAAAGAGCTCACAGTAGAGGATCTTAAGAAAATCTACCAAAAAGAAGGCTATGTTAAAACTTGGAAAGAGCTGAATCCAAAATGGCCGGATTTAGAAATCAAAGCATTCGCACCTGGACAAGATTCTGGAACCTTTGATTATTTTGCAGAAGAGATTGTTAAGAAAAAAGACAATTTCCGTCAACAAGGGGTTAGCTTCAGCGAAGATGATAACACGATTGTAACTGGTGTAGCTGGAAACAAAGGTGGAATAGGATTTTTTGGAGTTGCTTATTATGAAAGCAATAAAGACAAATTAGGTCTTGCTAAAGTAGTAAATCCAAAAACAAATGAAGCAGTGGAACCAACATTTGAAAATGTAAAATCCAATAAATATGCACCACTCTCTCGACCTATATTCATTTATGTAAAAGCAGCATCTGCGTCTGTAGAATCTGTTGATAAATTCATAAATTTCTATCTAGACAATGCAGCTAAATTTACAAAAGAAACTGGATACATTCCATTTCCTGATGAAATCTATGCAAAAGTGAAAAAAAGATATGCAGATAAAGTAAAAGGAACTGTTGTTAAATCTAAAGAAGATAAACACAAACCGATAGCAGAACTTTACTAATTAGTTTCATCGCGTGGGGGAAACCCCACGTTAAAAGGAAAATCGAATATGGCAGACAATAATCCAAAGTCAATCAACCTGCTTACACAAGCAGTGACTTCCGGGGACCGCTCTAAAATTTTTTCCAGGTATGGAAAAAGACCCTCCTATAGCTTAAAAGAAAAACTGATTCGATACATACTAAGATCTTTCTCATGGGTTACGATAGGCGTAACTCTTTTTATTATAGGCATCCTATTTGTAGATGCAATCGAACTTTTTAGAAGATATAGTCTTATAGATTTTATCACAGGAACTGAATGGGAACCTTTCGGAGAATCCAAGAAACTTGGAATTTTACCACTTGTTTCAGGAACTCTTATGATTGCCTTTGGAGCGTCAATGATCAGCCTGCCTCTTGGTTTTGGAACTGCTGTTTATCTAACTCAATATGCAGGAAAAGAAGTAGACCGCTTTATGACTCCGATTATAGAAATCCTTTCTGGAATTCCGACGGTTGTATTCGGTTATTTTGCACTCTTTGCAGTAACACCTTTTTTACAAAAATTCTTTCAGAATATGGAGTTATTTAATGCAACCTCTGCGTCTATCGTCGTTGGAATTTCTTGCATTCCTTTGGTTTCTTCCATTTCATCGGAGGCTCTTCGGGCAGTTCCTCCATCGATTCGAAATGGAGCCTATGCTGTTGGAATGAACAAATTTAATGTTGTCACCAAGGTAATTGTTCCTTCTGCGATATCCGGAATCATTGCCTCGTTTATTCTTGCCTTTGCTCGTGCAGTAGGCGAAACAATGGCAGTCACACTTGCTGCAGGTGCTTCTCCTAACATGGAATGGAATTATTTCAAAGGAATTCAAACCATGACAGCCTTTATTGTTCAAATCAGTTTGGGAGACACTCCAGCTGGTTCTACAGAATATTATACAATCTATGCAGTCGGTTTGATGTTATTTCTCATCACATTTGCGTTTAATTTAATAGCTACCATGATCATCAAACGCTATCGGGAGATTTATAAATAATTATGGATAAGGAATTTAACAAAACCAGATTCAAATATGCAGTTCTTGGAATTGCATTTCAAACCTTTTGTTTAGCTGCCAATTTTTCTGTTATCATATTTTTAGTTTTATTACTGGGAGATGTTTTTTTACAGGGGTATTCTACTCTCAATCTGAATTTCTTAACCAGTTACCCATCTCGCTTTGCTGATAAAGCTGGAATTCTTGCGTCTATCGTTGGAACCTTTTATATGATGCTTCTAACAGCTCTAATATCTGTTCCACTTGGAATTGGAGCTGCTATTTATCTAGAAGAATATACAAGAGAAACTCGTTTTATTCGTTTTGTAAAATTAAACATTCAAAACTTGGCAGGCGTTCCATCAATCATCTATGGTATTTTAGGGCTAACATTATTTGTCCGCTTTATGGATTTAGGTAGAAGTTTAATCGCTGCTTCTCTTACAATGGCACTTCTTATTTTACCTATTATCACAATCGCTTCACAAGAAGCTTTGCGAGCTGTCCCACAATCTTTTCGACTGGCTGGGTATGGTCTAGGACTTACAAGATGGCAAGTAATTCGTTACCAAGTATTGCCGATGGTTGCAACGGGAATGTCAACTGGAGTCATTCTTGCCTTGTCAAGAGCCATTGGGGAATCAGCTCCTCTCGTAATGGTAGGGGCACTTACATATGTTGCCTTTTTGCCCTCTGGTTTATTAGATAGTTTTAGTGTCTTGTCCATACAAATCTACAACTGGTCTAGCTTTCCACAACAAGAGTTTCATGCGTTAGCCGCATCCGCTATCATTGTTTTACTAGTTATGCTTTTTATTCTAAATGTCATAGCCATCTTACTAAGAATTTACTTTCAAAATAAAATTAGAGGTATGAACCGATAAGGTCGAAATCATTATGAGTCCTAAATTTACAGTCAATGAAAACAATTCAGATAACACGAAGTCAACCATCAGCATTCATTGTGAAAATGTAGACATATATTATGGAGATTTTCCTGCAATCACAGATTTAAACTTAGATATAGAAGAATCCAAGATCACAGCACTCATTGGTCCTTCAGGATGTGGGAAAAGCACATTTTTAAGAAGTCTCAATCGAATGAATGACTTCATTGAAAACAATCGAGTTACAGGAAAAATACTTTTAAAAGGTCAAGACATCTATGATCCACATATTGATCCTGTTGAAATTCGACTCAGAGTTGGAATGGTATTTCAAACTCCCAATCCCTTCCCAAAATCAATTTATGAAAATATTGCGTTAGGTCCAAGGCTTAACGGCTATACTGGTGATCTTAATGAGCTTGTAGAGACTGCTTTACAAAAAGCTTATCTTTGGGAAGAAGTAAAAGACAAACTAAAACAAAACGCCTACTCATTATCCGGTGGTCAACAGCAAAGACTTTGTGTCGCTAGAGCGATTGCAATGCAGCCAGAAGTGTTACTCATGGATGAACCAACAGCTTCTCTAGACCCAATTTCTACATCAAAAATTGAAGACTTAATTGTGGAGCTAAGAAAAGATTATACTGTTATCATTGTAACGCATAACTTACAGCAAGCGGCTCGTATTGGAGATACCACCTGCCTTTTCTATCATGGTAAGCTAATAGAGACAGGTTCCACAAAGGATATGTTTAATAATCCAAAGGAAAAGTTAACGAAGGATTATCTAAGCGGTCGTTTCGGTTAATACAGGTTAGCCACTTGCCTAAAGTATTTATTTGTGACATCGAAAAAATCGAAAAAAATTTTGAAGATGTCAAATCACGCTTCCCTGAAATCAACCGAGACATTGAAGTCCCTCGGGATGAATTCAATGACTTTGTTGCATCCAATATGGTTCTCGCATACAAAAGATTAAATGAGCTACTCATTGCAGATATAAATATTTTTTCCAATAAGCATGTAATGGAAATGCTAGAACTAAATCATATAGTGCTCTGTGGTCATGACGAGAAATTGAGATATGAATATATGCATCATTTAGAGGCTACTAGGGTTCGGTTTTTTGAAGGACTTCCTCCTGTTAAAAGATGGTTTAATAAACATGATGATAAGGATGGAGTAGCCAAAGTAGCTGCTGAGATTTATGTAGGAGTATTAAGTCAGCCGCAACTTTTTATCGAAGGAAACCACAGAACAGGTTCTCTTATTGCAAGTTGGATACTCCTTCGTGGTGGTCTCCCCCCTTTCGTTCTTACTGCAGAAAATGCAAGAGCTTATTTTAATCCTTCCTCTCAAATTAAATTCAGTGATAAAAGAGTAATCAGTGACAAATTTAAATTACCTAAATATCAAAAAAGTTTTAAGACATTTTTAGAATCTAATATAAAGAAAAAGTTTCTCACAGAAGCCGAATTTAATAAACAAAAATAGCAACGAATAGATGTAGTAATGCTTTTTAGATTCTTTGCCAAAAAAATGATTTCTGTTTGTATTCTTTAAAAACAATAAAAAAACTATGCGATCTTTAAAAAAATTTTTTTCAATCCTTCTTGTATTTATTTTTCTTCAATGTGGAACTACATTTAGTATTTATGAAACTTGGAGTTATGAAAAAAGAAAGGAAAATCGAAATGGATCACCAATGTTCGGAATTCCATCGGACTTTCCTCCTGTATATGCAGGGTTAAAAATAGATTATTATACATTTCAATTCTTTAAAAATAATTACTTTCTTGGATTTTTTGTATTACTCGATTTTCCTCTTTCCTTTACTTTTGATACAATTCTACTTCCTATCACAATTCCAGTAGCAATATCCCATTGCCAAAAAGACAAACAGGAAAAATATCTTCATCCCTATGCTTGTAAGGAAGGAGAATTATGGTAGAAAAAATACGTATCATTTTTTTTGATAACTCATTGGAGTAATTATGAAGCATATTTTTTTAATCACGATCTTTTTCTTTCTTACCGTTGGTTGCGGGGTAAAAGGCAAACCTGTTGAATACAAAGATGCATGCAATCTTGAAAACAATGATACATATATCGAAGTAAGTGGCTATTTAAATTATGGTGGGTCTGTTTATTGTTCGTCTACTAGTGGACGAATGGATTGCGGATTTGACTTTCTGGAGAATACTAATTCTCAAAAAGGCTTTTCTGTAAACATTGAACAAGGCTCCTCTTCTAATTCTGTTGAAAAATTTGAATCCGGTTACAAAAAAGAAGATATAAAAATACGCGATGACAAAGGTAAAATCATTTCTCTATCTGATAAAGTTACAGTGACTGGAAAAATTAGAACCGTAAAAGAACCGGACGTTGTGTGCTATATAAAAGTATATAAAATTGAAGTCAAATAATCATTTCCATAATGATTAGAAACACATTTTACAATTCCTATACCAAACGCTAGAAGAAAAGTCCTCATATAAAATAAAGATGCGTTTGGTTAAATACTTCTGAATGATTCCTCACCTTCCAGTTTTCCAACTACGATTCAAATAATTTTTACCAAGGAAAACTACCTTCCCCTTTCTGTCCTTTGGTTTAGATTATAGAGTCAACAATAAGCAGTATTTAAAGTGAATTCGACCTAAGAAGATGTTTCCTTTTGGCACCCCCGAATTCCACCCGATGCTATTCGCATCCAGCCTGCGTAGGGTGGAATTTCGGGAATGACGGTCTGAACAATTTATCAATTCCTTATACCGAACTCATGTTTTTTAACCGAAGATGCAGTAAATTTAAAATACCTTCTACCTCTATTATTATAAAATAATGACAATAAACTTATATAGATCCAAGTAGAAGAAATAAAAGCTGGGTTGTTATTCTTTTAGAATTCATCCAAACTTATTTTATTCGATTCAAACTATTCTGAATTTGTAGAGATTAGATTCTTTTTCCTATGTAAAATTTTTTTTAAGATTTTTAAAATTACCCTTAAAAATTACAATTTTGTATTCTCTCTGTAAATACTAAGAAATATAAATCTATTATTTTCTTACTATGAATTTAATAGATCTAGAAAACAAGCAAAGCATTCTCCCTGATTTCAACCCAGATAAAAAACCTATATTTTCTGCATATGACTGCGGCAAATTAGCTTTAACCGCTCAGAAATTAATACAAGAAAATAAATTCATTTTTTTAAATGAAAAAATGCGTTTTCAAACTTTGTATGAAGAGTATTCAGAAAATCCTGAGTTAGACTTCTTACCTGTATTTGATTCCAATACAAATGAAATCATTGGATATACGATGAGGCAAAAAATTCTAGCAGAACTCAGCAAAGGTCCTTTTTCAAAAGAATTACTACTTAGACCAGAAGTGATTGTAGAAAATATTTATGATAAAAGAGTGCTTTGTATTGATGCCTATACAAATTTATCAGAAGCTTCTTATATTTTAATGCAAAGAGAGGAAGACATTCGATTTGATCCATTTATCATAACGCTTGATGGATATTTCTATGGAATTTGTTCTATTCGAAAAGTTCTAGATGGACTCAATCGTTTTCTGGAAATGGATATGTCATTTTGCGAAATCTCACAATTAAAACTCAATCTAGAATCAAATTATAATTTCTCAAAACAGTCCAGTATTCTTTCAAATTATCAAATCAATTGTTTACATGGACCGGGTGGAGATTATGTCGGAACTTTTTCACTCAATGAAAATCTATCTCTTTTTATTCATCTAGATGTTTGTGGCAAAGGTTTGAAGGCTTCCAATGTTTTGATGGTATTAGGAACGATTTTTAAAACTTGGATTGAAATGGAGACTTATATCGATAGACGCTACTTTAAACTCTCTGATAAGCTTTTTCATCTAAACCATTTAGCTTATAGATTGACTCCCGACGAAATGTATGCAACTGGAGTTTTCATACTCCATGATAAACTAACGCAAACAATTGAAGTTGCTGACTTTGGACATGGATTTGTTTGGCTAAAACGTGGTTCTAAATCAGCGCGGCTTACAGATTTTATCCCTAAAGAGGATGAAATGGAAAAAATTCAACAGATGCCTTTCTTTGGAATCAATGAAAATTTTATAGTAAAAACAGCAAAGTTTAAAGTAAAACAGGGTGACCTACTCTTTGTATGCACGGATGGAATTATAGAACAAAAAAATATTTACAAAGAAGAATTCGGAATCAATCGTATTGAAAAAGTTCTAAGTACATATCTAGGAAAAAATCCAAAGGAATTGAATGATCAAATTCTAGAAGAATGGAATGATTTTAGAAAACATCATAAAGTAACGGATGACTATTCCGTTCTTTCTATTTGTGTATAGACTTAATACTATTTATCATTTTTGGTGATTGTTAAAAAATGTCGCCATAATTCACTCAAAAAAATTCCTAGGAATCGAGAAGATTGAGAGGATAAGAATTAGTAAATTCATACCTTAGATTCATCTCTATCTCCATTGATTCTATTTTACTCTGTTGTGATAGACCCATCTCTAAAATAAATAGCTCTTTAAGTTTTTGGTTTTTGTAAAGAATCAATTTAGATTTTTAGTCGGGTGGATTATCAATTCTACGAATAGCATTATTACTTGAATCCACAAAATAGAGACGATTACCGTCAGTCGAAATCCCTCCTAGATTTCCGAGAAGTGCAGATGCCCCTGTTCCATCTTGGTATCCGACCCCTCCTGCAATCGTAACTACATTTAAACTAGAAATTCCTACACGTCGAATGTATTGACCATTGTATTCGGTGATAAATAGGTTCGATCCATCCGTTTCAATTCCATGAGGATTATTGAAACTAGCCGCAAGACCCGTTCCATCTGTGGTTGCGGCAGCCCCACTTCCAGCAAGCGTTGTAACAGCAAAGCTTCCAGACAATTCTATTTTACGAAGAGTATGACCAAAGCAATCTACAAAATAAAGAGAGGTCCCGACGGAAACAGAATCGCAAGGTGTGTCTAAACTTGCGGTAAGACCATTTGCACTATCTACCGTTGCTGCAATTCCATTGCCTGCAATGGTTGAAACAATTTCGGAAGACAAAAGCATTCGTTTGATCTTATTATTTCCTCTATCACTCACATAGATATAATTTCCATCTGTAGTGATTCCATTTGGAAAATTAATTCTAGCAACAGATCCTATTCCTTCTTGATCGCCTGACGCACCACCAGATCCTATCAGAGTAGTAACGACTCCTGTGCTAATGACTACCTTTCGAATCATATTATTGGCTCTATCGCAAATGAAAAGATTTGTCCCATCACTAGCGATCTGCATAGGAAAGTTGAATCGAGCGAAAGTTCCAGTTCCATCAGTTGTTCCAGAAGTTCCACAAAGTCCAGCGATCGTAGTAACATTTGCAGTAGCAATTTCATATTTACGAATACAATGATTTCCTGCATCTCCTACATATAAATCCTTACCGTCAGACGTAATACCCAATACAAAACTAAATCTAGCAGCACTCCCTACTCCATCCGAAGAACCGGCAGAAGCTGTAGGAGGAAAAGAACCAGCAACAGTCGTAACAGTTGCTCCATTGGCTGGAATTGTAAAAGTTGATAATACAGCTAGAACTTTTCCACCAACCAAATAACCTGTTACACAGTTTATAGAAAAGCTCACGTCTGCAGTTAGAGTTCCAGATAGAGAGCCTCCTGTCAAAGAGCATACTCTTCCAGTTGGTTGAGATTTGAATCTTAGCGCATACTGTGTATTTGCCGGAAGAATAGCACCTATCATTGTATTATTACTAAAAGATTTAAAAGAATTTCCACTTGTATCATAATACATTTCCAATGCAGAATCAGAGGCACTTAAGCCGGTAATATTTATATTTCCTGCACTACCCAAAATAAAATATCCAGTGTTGTTTACTGTTACGGTGAAATCAGATTTAGTTCCATCTGCTGCTACAATAGAGTATACAATTGGATTTGTAAAATCATTTGGGGTTTGGCCATTTACTTGAAGAACCCCATTCGCTAAAATAGAATTCCCTGTAGTATCTAAGGTTGCTACTAAATTTTTTACTGATATACTAGAGGGGATAATTGCTGTTATCTGATTGCCAGATATTGTTGCAGTAACTGGAGGGGAAATTTGTAAAAACTGAAAGCTTCTTAAATCTTTAGAATTAGATAAAGTTGTGTTAGATAAAGAAAAGATCGATTTTATTTTGGCTCCTTTTTGTCCTATGCAAGTAAAAATAAATAAAAAGAGGATTATAACGATTTTTTTCATATAAGAAATTTTTCTTTCATTTGGCATAGACTTAAAATCAGATTAAATGAATTTTAGATTTTGTCAACAAAGGAGCTTTTGTTTTAGATAGAAACCTACTAATAAAAAATTTATAAAAATTTTCTTTACTTTTAGAATCAATAGCAAAACCTGAATGCTATCCTCTCAATCCATTCCAAAATGATTTTACCCATACCAAATAAGACGACTCTCAATAATTTAAAATTACACATCTATTCCTCCTTTCAAGAAGTTAACGCAGAACATTGGGATTTAATCATTCAAAACAAGAATATCTATTCAACTATTCCATATTTATCTGCAATTGAAAAATCGTTAGTAGATCAGATTCAATTTAGATACTTTATTTATTATAATTCTAAATTATATCCTGTCGCAGTTGGGGTAGTTCAATTTCTGAATTTCATTGATAAAGGTTTTGATGATAAAGAAGAAGTTTGTAGGATTCGAAATTCCATTAAAAAAAAATTACTGACAGAAAAAGGGATTCAAATGATGTCTTGTGGAACTCCGTTCGCGAGTGGCGAGACTGGTTTTTTTTATTCAGACACTCTAACTCATAAAGAGGCTTATAAGCATTTATCCCACGCACTCCTCCAGATTCAAAAAAAAGAAAAATCCACGCCTGTCATTTTAATCAAAGAATTATTTCCTGAATCGATAGAGAAAAGAAATATTTTAGTCCAGCATAAATTCAACGAATTCGAAATCGATGTAAATATGATCTTAAAGATTTCTCCAAAATGGAAGAATTTAAATGATTATATGGATGCAATGGTAACAAAATTTAGAACAAAAGCAAGGACTGCCATTCGCAAATCAGAGGAACTAACGATTCGAAATTTAACATTATCTGAAATTGATTCACTCAAAAATAAAATTGAAAGTCTATATTTACAAGTTCAAGAAAAATCTTCTTTTTGGTTTGGGGCATTGAATGCGAATTCATTTTTGTATTTAAAACAAAATCTAGGAGAAGATTTTATTTTAAAGGGATACTTTTTAGGAAATGAACTCATTGGATTTAGTTCTTCCTTTCTCTTTGATTCTATTTTAGATGCTAATTATGTGGGTATAAACTATGAATTAAATCGAGACTTTGCAATCTACCAAAGAATGCTATACGATTATATTGACCTCGCAATAGAAAGAGGTTGTAAAGAATTACGTTTTGGTAGAACGGCAGAGGAAATAAAAAGCTCAGTCGGAGCAGTTCCTGTTCCAATGAAGCTTTTTATTCGCCATAAAAATCCAATTGCAAATCGTATCTTAAAAGCAATCGTTGCGACAATTCATCCAAGTTCATACGAACTCAGAAAGCCGTTTAAGCAAACTGACAAATGATCCCACCCATGAGAGTAGTACAGATAGTCCAGTAGCCTGTATGAATCGCAATGTATTTAGCAGATTTTCTTTCAAATAATGCGTTAGTAGCGACAATAGGCAACACAAAAAAGATACCAGCTAAAGTTCCATGAAAAGCTCCATGTTTGAATGTCCTGAAATTTCTTCCGTATTTATCCATAAACAAAGTTATAAAATTTTGAATTTCTGATCCAGGTTCTCTAAATCCTGGCTCATTGATCAAGATAGAATAAACATGATTTTGATGAATCACAAATGCCTGAATCGCAAGTGCAAGAAATAAACTGAATATATAAGATAGAAATAAGATTAGAGGTAAACTTATCCCCTTTGTTTTGTCTTCTTCCATACCAGAGGCAGCCATCCATGCATTTCCCATCACCTTCGGGTGATACCAAATAAAACCGACAACAAGCGGAACAAGAGCCGAAAGACTTAAAATTAAGAAATTTAGTTTCATAGAGTTTGTTTAGAATTTTGATTTGATTCTGTCAAATAATTATGTTTTCTTAAACAGGAAAATAAAATGGTCATTTAAACTTTTAACTTTCCAATGCTATTTTTATAGGATCAATCTTCAATTGAAGAGCAATAACAACCGAATCCCAAATCCAATCAAGAAGATCCCAGAAGCTTTATAAAAATAACCAAGCTTTCTTGGATTTAAAAATTTTCGGATCCATTTTGCTAAAAATACCTTTGATAAATCAGTTGTAAGTATTGCTAAAAGTGTTCCTGAAAGATAAATGAGAGGATTACATCCATTTGCCTCTAATGTCTTTTCATAGGTTATTACACCAATCCAAACAAAAAATACAAATGGATTTACAAAGTTTACCAGAAAACCTTTTACAAAACAAGAAATATAACGGAGAGAAGCTATGTCTTTTTTTTCTTCTATTTTAAAATCCTTTTTAAACATATATTTACTTCCAAGCAGTATCAGTAGTAAGCCCCCGCTAAGAACAATCCAATTTTTAGTAGTTGGGTCATTTAAAAAAGAAGTAACACCATAATAACAAAGACAAACACAAACTATATCACTTACAAAAATTCCAAATGCGGCGAGAGAACCAGCAGTCCCACCCAGTTGTAGACTAACGGATAACAATAAAAAAAACACAGGTCCAATAAATACAATCATTCCTAGTCCGACTAAATAACCCTCTAAAAAATCCATTCTATTTCCTTTCCTTCCAAGATGCTTTGCTCATTCAAAAAATACAAGTCCGTAATTCACCTTGTGTATTGAACTAGAATCATCTTTTACTCTTTGTTTTTTTGACCACAAAGTGCACATGCGAAGGCGCTGGTCGGGAATACTTGGAGCAAAGGGTGGAATAAGTACGAAGGGTTTCCTTTTTATTTCTAACCTAACTTCGTGTTCCTTCGTGTCCTTCGTGGT
>DAORDH010000059.1:0-26270 GCA_035345875.1 Leptospiraceae bacterium
CGCATCACTTTTTACACCTTGCTCTATTTTCGCGAGAAACCCACTTCCAGTATAACTATCTATTTGCGAGCGAATATCCTTGATTGCTAATGCGTTAGGCGATGGTGCATTGTATACTTTAAATATAGGATCTCTTCCTCCAGCCGCGGCAAGTGCATCAAAATCTGGTATACCTTTAATATTATCTCTTACTTTAGAAAAAATTGAATTTCCAGTTGCTTGAATTTGTTTATAATAATTTACAATGGTATTTTTAAGACAGGTTCTTGATTCTCCAACTGCCTTATCATTTGTGCATCCAATTACTTTTTGAAGGGAGTCCCATGAGTTACAAGTAATGGCTTCTGCATCCTCTAACTCCTGGGTGTCACAAATTTTTGGTTTAGTAAAATATTTTAATTCTTCATTTAAACCTGTTACGCACTGAAAACCTTTTAGACTATTTGAACCATACATATCATAGCATTTCTGAATCGGTTTTACAACTGTGCTATAAAATTCACAGGAGGATTCTTTTAACATAGAGAATATAGTCGCAGGACCTTTTGTTTTACAATCCTTTGTTTTGACAGCTCCAAACTCTATCGCATCGATTTGGGTTGTTCCTATCGACAATCCAGTTTCATTCCATCCTAAAAGTAAGTAGCAAAAAACTATTAATAAAATATTTCTAGATTTCATTTTATTTCTCCTTTAAAGTAAATTTTGATTCTGGATATGCCTTGTTAAAATCTTGCATTTGCAGTTCTGTATAAGCGCGAACCGCAATATCAGTAGCTCTAGATTTTAAATCTTCATCAGTTGAGTTTTTTATAATACTCGCAGAGATTGAGAGAGCTCTTTTATAATCTTTTCTTTCTAAAATCTCATCAAGTTTTTGGAGTATTTCTTGGTTTTGCGAATCACTAGAACTATTTTTTAAATATTCTTCTCGTATCGTTAGTTGCTTTACATAATACTCTTTTTGGCACTGAAGGAAAGGGGCATAGTATCCCCTTTTATTTTCACATTTATAGGCTTCTTCGGCGGGTGTATTAATTCTTACCTTCCCTTCACCTTTTTGAATGGAAATACAATTTCCAATTAAAATAATAAACAAAATTAAATAATATTTTTTCATAGAGAACTCCCTGATTGAATCATATTCACAATTGCACTCTTTGTTATCTCTGAAAGACTCGTTGTAAAAGCGTCATTTCCAATCCGACTGACGAAAAATTTCCCTGTTGAGGTTTTTAAATAGACCGAGTTACCCGAATATTTATTCCCGTTAGAGACTTTTGTAACCGTTATACTCACATCTCCCTCTAAAGACCAAATACCTGCCATATCGATCCACCAGAGATCCAAGAGAAAAAAGGTATAAAATATATTAAGAATTCCTAAATCTGGGACTCTTGTATTATAATCCAAAACTAAATTAGAATAGTTTACTTCTATAACTGCGTCAATCCCTGCTGTTTTTAACCACCGTTGTCGATCAGAAGCAGTCTCTCCAGCAGCAGGCGAAATTAGTCCTAGGTCTAAGGGATTTACTTCTTTTGCTCTTTTGTTTCCTAACTTTTCTAATGCCTCTTTAAATCCATCTTTGAAGATTGCATTTGGATTCACTTCACCATACGCATCAGCAGCAAAGCTTTTACCTGTTGCTTGTAATACCTTAACATTAATTTCATTGTTAGGTGATGATTTTGAATCAGATGTTGGATTTAATGTGCCTGCCACAATAATATATTTTCTAATAGATTTCAAAAATTCTTTTGCATCGGATTCTAGAGCCTTATCTTTTCTATCACTTGTGCCACAAGACAAAAGAAAAATACTGATTAAAAATCCTACTGAGAACTTACATATTAGAACTATCGTTTTTGTTTCTTTTTTATTTAAGAATTTGTTCCTATTTACTCTCATAAAATAATCCCGTTTAATTACTTTACTTAAAGGTATATGATTACGAGGTATCAGTCAATCGTCAGTATTAGGTAGATTTTTCATTTTTTTCATTTATTGGTTTTAGGAAATAATCAATATTGAGTAATTTTTATTACAAAGAGAAAATTCTGAATTGCCAGATTTGGTAGAAATAATCTATCGTGAAATTAGCTAATTATTGCGATAGGCGATTTACAACAAAGAATCATTCTCAATATTTAGTTATACTTTGAAATAGTAGAGTAAATAGAATGGATTTTATAAATAATAAAAAATTTGTATTTGGAATTATTGAAGACGATCTTAATTTTCAATCTCTACTTACAGGTCTTCTAAAAACCAGAAAAGAAGTAGATCGAATCCATATTTTTAATTCCGCAGAAGATGCGTTAGTCTCTTCATCTCTTCCTTACCTAGATATTCTAATTGTTGATTATCGACTAGGCGGTATGGATGGAATTCGTTTTTTGGCAAACCCAGCAATTCGAAATTTAGAAATTCCTAAATTAATTTTGACCGGTTTTAATGCAGAAGAAAAAATTTTCGAAGCACTCAAGTATGGAGCAACTGGTTATATGTTAAAAGAAGAAATTTATTCGCTAGACTCTATATTAGAAATCCTATTAACAGGTGGTGCTTATATCTCCCCTATGATAGCTTTAAAAGTTGCCAATTATTTTAAAGAGATGGAAGAATCAATCGATGATTTAAACGCTCTCACTTCTAGGGAAAAAGAAATTATTCATGAGCTTGCCAATGGTTTTTCTCCAAAGGAAATTTCTGAATCTTTAGATATAAGTGTTTTAACAGTAAGAACCCATATCAGAAATATCTATAAGAAATTAGAAGTGAGCAATCAGGTTCAGCTCTTAAAAAAAGCCAAAGAATTACATTTCTTAAAAGAATAAATTATACATCTCCCCAAGCGAGAGTCTATAAAAAATATCAAAATCCAAATCTACAATTCCATTTAGAAAAAATTTTTGACTTTTTAGCTATAAAAATAAAACACTAAAATTAGGTTTAATATGAGTTCTTATAATCACTTTATTTTTTCGAATCTAGATGCTAACCAGCTTTTGGATAGAATTTACAATTCAATTCAAAATACATTTTCAAAAAGGAATAAAAAGCCTAATATTCATTTAGAAAACTCGAAAATTGAAATTCAATACTCTGATTATCTTTTTACCTTTTTATTGATAGATGAAGATTGGGTATTAGAGGAATCTAAGGATATAGCAGAAAGATTTGCTAAAACAGAGATACAAAAGGAAGTCATTTATCACTCAAAGAAACGAGTTGAATTTTGGGGAAATGATGATTATCAAATGAATTATTTTAATGACTATTTAATTCTATTAGAAAATATCCAAAAAGATTCTGATGTTATTATCTTTGATACTATCAATGGAAAATTTTTTGATGAAATAGGGCTTTAATAATACCTATTCCTACTATCGCATAATAAAACTTTCTATTTGATTTGATTTTGGAACCCTAAGTTCTGCTTTATACTCATTGTCCTTTAACGAATCTTGAAAGATCCCACCTAATTGTTGGGTTCTCTTGAGAATAGTATCTTGTCCATATCCAGTTCCCTTTTTTCTATTGTGGTATTGGGATAGAGCCTGCATTTGAAAAGAAATAAACTCTTCTTCTACTTGGATTTTCCAATGCGATTGCCCTTCCCCGTATTTAAGGTCATTGTTGATAATTTCTTGGATCACACTAAATAGCCCATGATATCTTTCCTTCTCTATAAAACTTTCTGAATAATTTTCGTCGGCTAGGAAAGAAATTTTTCTATTAGCAGAACTATATCTCCTCAACAAAAATAGATGAAATCCATTTAAAAAGTTTTTCTCTATACTTGAGAGATCTTCAATCGCAAGCAATCTTCCACGCAAGCTCTTTAGAATTTCATCAATCATATGAGTGAGTCTTTCCTTAGACTCTAAGGGAACTATCGTATCTGCTTGTAGGGAGTTTAGCAAGAAAGAAAGACTGAGTAATTGTCCTCCTAAATTATCATGAATGTCTACAAAGATTCGCTCTCTTTCTTTTTTAACTACTAATTCTTTTTCTAAAGCAGATACCTTCTCCATCTCTAGATAATTTTGCTTGTAACTTTCTTCTAACTCTAAAGTTCTTTCAGCTACTTTATTTTCCAAATCAGACTTCAAATCTACTAGTTCACTATTGATATAGGAAAGAGAATTCGTTTTTTCTAAAAGTTGCTCTGTTAATTTTTCTGATAATTTATAAGCTCTAGAAAATTTGGTAGAAAGCATAGCTGCTTGTATAAATGTAAAAAATACTACTCCATAGGGAGTGAGGTGATTGGTTCTAATGATTCCCATTCCATATAAGATGTCGTGAATCAAGAGAATATAAAACACTGAAGTTCCAAGCAACATGGCAAATGCTTCTGGTCTTTTTCTGATATATGCTAAAATAAAAACATAGTAAGAGTAAACAACACTCAAAATCAAACAAACCTGCATCACAATCAATGAATAGTAGGAATAATAAGGCATTGGTCCTACTAGTCCCAAAATTGTGCAGGATCCACCGAGGAGAGAAATAAGAAAAACAAATGGAAAAAAAATATCTTTTGGGAAAAGAGTATAAACAAACAAAAGGAAAACAGGCAATCCAAAATAAATCGTTATGTGCTCTAGCCTAAAAACAAAATCAAAGGATAGAAAAGGAAATACATCTAGGATCACTCTTTCTTCCATAGAAAAAATCCTAGTCATTATTGTCAGACAGAACAGACCAAAATACAAAGTTGATCTCTCTTTGGGACGACTTTTAAATAAAAACAAATGATAAATTCCCATAATAAAAAGAGAACCGACTGTCATCAATGCGAGATAAAGAGAAAAATTCTTTTTTTGCTCTATATCCTTCCAAGTTCCTAAAAATGGTTTGTTCCAGAGTCCTGCTTTTAGATTTTCAAAATTAGATACCTGTATGACAATTTCTAACTCATCGGAACTTTGAGGTGGAATCAGAATAGAATCGTATTTTAAAAATGGAAGAGATTCTTCGCGGATCTTCCCGACTTTTCCCATATTGAGTTCCAATTTTCCATTGATGAAAATTTGATAACTACTACTTGCATCGGTCATAAAAAGTCCGAGTGGTTTATTGTGCGGAGGTAACAATACTTTCAAACGATAGCTGGCATACCCAAATGGGGGTAAGGTTTTTCCATTGAATTCCTGATTCTGCCATTCGGAAGGAATAGAAATAATTCTCTTTTCTAATTCTAAAATATCTTTCGGAACAGAACTGGGCTTATCGGATTCATAGAGAAACCTTTCCCAATAAAATTCCCATTCTCCTTGTAAGGGAATCATTCCATCTTCTGAAAAATTCCAATCTTTGAGTGAAATGCTTCCATAAACTGCTTCCGATTGTATTTTTTGGGGAAATATTCTATTTGTATTCCTGACAAATCCCAACGCAAGGAGGATGAGAATCGAAATTAAATAAAAGAATTTACCCATTATGTAAAAGATGTGAGTTAGAACTTATTTGAGCAAGACCAAATTATGCATAAAGCAAAAAGATCGTTCTTTGTTGCAAAGACTTATACATAAGAAATTACATATTCAATGAGAATCCAATCTAAATTTCTTGCAAAAAACAGAACTTAATTCCAATCTACCAATGGGTTTATCGTTGAACTTTAACTGTGACGTTTAGATTTCAAAAAGATCTTACATTGCCTTTAGACTTCATATTAGGAATAGGCATTTTGGAAAAAGCAAGACATGAATCCAATGTAGGTTCGAATCCTACTATCTCTTTCGAGGGATATAGCCAAATGGTTAGGCACCAGACTGTTAATCTGACAAAACCAAAAACCGAAAGAAAAGGAAATTCTCATGCCCTTATTTAAGAGAGACTGCGAAAGCGGTTAATCAGAAGTAAACGGCACTTAGATTAAAACCTTGCAGAAACTTGGATACCGATTGGATTTGAAAGCTTCCATTCCGAAAGGAACCGATGCCAAAAATTCCTTCTAAAAAGTTTCTCCGTATTTTTTCCGAGGAGGGTTTTCTTTTCTTTCCATAAAAGTCACAACCAATTCACAGAGATAAACACCGATAGATTTTCATACTAGTTTTAAATTCAACCTTTCTTACTTTCTTTATTCTTTACTAAGAAAAGAAGTTAAGATTTACCAAAGTCATCACATCTTGATAAAGTTGTATTCATTCACTATTAGAATTTACAAATTCAAATCCCAATTAAAAATGAATTTCTAAATTCGTTTTTCTCTGATCCTCAGTGTCTAGGTTAGTCTATTTAGCCATTTTTGATTCTACTGAGCTAAGAGCATAATAAGGTGGGAATATGTTTACAACAATTCGAAATGATGAAAGAGGACTTCTCTTTAAAGATGGAAATTATATTAAAACACTAAAGCCTGGCAAATATCTATTAGCCGCAAGTCTAGGACATACACTCATTCGAATGGATGTAAATAAAGCTTTTGTGACAGAAAAAAATCTAAATCTTTTTCTAAAAGATCAGTCCTTAGTCGAAGAACTCTCGATTGTAGAAGTAAATGAGTTTGAAATATGTCTTCACTATGAAGACAATCTACTCGCAAATGTATTAAAACCAGGACGTTATGCATTCTGGAACATCTTAAAGAAGCATGAATTTAAATTAATCGATACAAGAAATCCAATTCCAAATCAAGAATTCAATCAATCTCTATTCACAAATATCAAATTAAATGGATTTTATTATGCCTTTCAAGTTGAAAACCATGAAGCTGGACTTCTCTATTTTAATGGAGTATTTCAAAGTATACTTAAACCAGGTAAATACTACTTCTGGGCTGGAGTCATCACAGCTAACGTCATAAAAATAGACTTACGACAGCAACAACTTGACATCAATGGTCAAGAGCTAATGACAGAAGATAAAATCACTCTCCGTTTAAACTTCACATCTCAATACAAAATTACCAATCCACTCAAGGTGATGGAAATTAAAAACTACCAAGAACAAGTTTATATTTTACTACAACTAAGCCTTCGTGAATATGTAGGTGCTTTAAAATTAGATGAGCTTTTACAAAAAAAGCAAGAAATTGCAGATTTTGTCCTAACTAAACTAAAAGAGAAATCCAATGATTTTGGAATAGAATTTGTATTTGCAGGATTAAAAGATATTATCCTTCCAGGTGAGATAAAAGACATTTTAAATTTAGTATTAATCGCTGAAAAGAAGGCACAAGCAAATATAATTACTCGTAGAGAAGAAACTGCATCTACTCGTAGTCTCTTAAACACTGCAAAATTAATGGAAGAAAATCCAACACTTTATCGACTAAAAGAATTGGAATATATTGAGAAAATTTCCGAAAAAGTTAACTCAATTTCACTCTCTTCCAGTTCAGGGATTTTAGAACAATTAGCGTCTATCGTTAATATTAAGAAATAACATGTTTAAAGTTGGTATTGGACAATCAGATGAGATCGACACACTGTGTGCGACAGAAAAAGCAATCGCACAAGCGAGAAATTCTCTAGGAAGTTTTATTCCGCAAGCCTGTATTTTATTTGCAGGGCTTGATTTTGAGCATGAGAAAATATTAGAAGAAATCAATAAAACTTTTCCAGATATTAATTTGATAGGATGTTCTTCCGGTGGAGAGATTACAAGCGAATTCGGTTTTACTGATGATTCGATTGTAATATTGCTACTCTATTCAGATGAAGTATCTTTTTCTATTGGGCTTGGGTATGATTCAGAAATGAATTCAGAAATAGCGGCGAATAACGCTTTGGAGATGGCACGAAAAAATCTCACAAACGAAGAAAAACTATGCCTTGTTTTTACTGATAGTTTCAGTCTCTCAGGAAACAAGATCATTCAAACTCTGAATCAGAAAGTGACAAAAGGATGTAAAATTTTCGGTGGTGTTTCAGCTAGACCATTTGTTTCCAACCTAAAGACAAAGCAATTTTTTAAAGACAAAGCTCTTTCTCAATCCGTAGTAGTAATGCTGATTGGAGGACCTATAGAGTATAAATACAGTCTATCTCATACTTGGAAGCCTATTGGTAGAAAAGCAATTGCAACGTTAGTTGAAGGCAAAAAGTTAATTAAAATAGATGATATGAGAGCACTCGATTATTATCATTATTATCTTGGAGATTTTTCATTTCCTGCTCCAGAATTTCCACTCGCAGTTTATCAAAACGATTCAGAAGATTTTTACATTCGAGTTCCTGGCGGCTATAACAAAGAAGATGGATCTGTTTTATTTGCAGGTGAAATCCCACAAGGTTCCACAATTCAACTAACTGAGGCAATGAGAGATTATATTGTAGACGATTTAGACCAAGAATCGATTCGTCAGAAAAAAATGAAAATTAATTTTGAGCCAGCCATGGCATTTGCCTTTTCGTGTATCGTTCGAAAGCAAATACTAGGAACAAAGGTAAAAGAAGAAATTCGTGTGTTAAAAGAACATTTCCCACCTTCTTTCCCAATATTTGGATTCTATACTTATGGAGAAATTTCTCCCCTAGAATCAGAAGAAAGTAGTAATTTGCACAATTGCACAATGGTTACCTTAGTAATAGGAACTAAATCAACTTCCAATCAAACAGAAAAGAAAGAGGCTAATCAAGATTATCCCGAAGAATCTCCAAATTTAAGTGATTCGGAAATCATAGAAGAACAAAAAAATGAAATTCTAAAACTAAGAAAGAAATTAGAAAGAGAACATAGTTATAGAGTAAACTTAGAAAATGTAAAAGACTTTCATGGTTCGGTTTTAAAAACAATCAATCATGAAATTGAAGCAGCAAAACAAGTAATTCAGCAAAAGAATGTAGAGCTAGAAAAACTTTACAAAGCTCTTGAATCAGAAAAAAAGAAGTCAGATGATTTACTTTTGAACATATTACCAACACAAGTTGCTGAAGAATTAAAACAGAACGATTTTACAAAGCCTGTCTATTATGAGTCAGCATCTGTATTATTTACCGATTTCAAAGGTTTTACAAAAATTGCAGGCAAAATGAGCCCTTCTGAACTAGTTACTGAATTGGATTTTTATTTTTCCGAATTTGATCGGGTGATTGAAAAATATGGTTTAGAAAAACTAAAGACGATAGGCGATGCTTATATGTGTGCAAGCGGATTACCTAAAATCAATTCTAATCATGCAATAGACTTAGTAAATGCAGCTTTAGAAATTCAAGAGTTTATGCTAAATCTAAAAAAGGAAAAAGGTGAATCTGTTTGGGAACTTAGAATTGGAATTAACTCAGGTCCACTTATGGCAGGTGTGATTGGAAAAAAGAAATTCTCCTACGACGTATGGGGAGATACAGTAAACATCGCATCTAGGCTTGAGTCCAATGGAGAAGCAGGTAAAATAAATATTTCGCAGTATACTTACGAATTGATTCGAGACCACTTTATTTGTGAATATAGAGGTAAAATCGCAGCAAAAAATAAGGGTGAAATTGATATGTATTTTGTATTAGGACGAAAGTAAATGAGAGGAATCTTATTACTCCTTTTTCTCTCCTACTGCGTAACGGTAGACGAGAGTATCGATGGAAAAGCAAAGTCTATTCAATTCAATGTTTGCTTCTGGAGAGCAGAGAAATTAAATTCCAAAATTTTGAATGATACTAAAAATCTATTAGTGACTCTAGGATCTAACTGTGATAGTATCTCATTTACTGAAATCAAAGCGGATAACGAAGGTTTGCCAAATGAATTGGAAAATATTTTTTCAAAATTAGGTTATAATTATACCTGTCTAGATAGTTTCCATGATGAAAAAACTCATTTAACTCACACAAAGTATATAACTTGTGCAAATAATAACAAGGTAGTAGAAATAAAGCCATTCGAGTATGCTGATACTAGAAGAGATTTTTCTTCCCCGCCAACCTTCTTTTTTTTGGAATTAACAAATGGAACGAAAGCTAACATCTTACCATTTCATGCCCATGCAGGAAATAAAAACGAATTAATTGATTTTGAAAGAGTTGTGAATTTTAGTTTTCAGCAATTTTCAGAAAGGAAAACATTTTTAGGAGGAGATTTTTATACGGATAAGAAGTATCACTCAGAATCCTTTTTGAAATCTTTGCTTTATTTCCAAATTCTAAAAAATTTGATCCTAGAACCTACAACTATCAGTGGCGAAAAAAATGATATTCTTATGACCGACAAAATCACTGCACTGAATTGTAAGGGAAATACTCTTATAAAGTATAGCTCAAGTAGTCCTGTGTCTAAAGAATTAGAATTAGTATCAAACCATTTTCCAATTATCGCACAATGTAAATTAAAATAAATTTGACAAAATAAGATTGGGTCTTAGTTTCTAGCTATGCTTGGAATTCGATTTATCAAAGTGCGACCTACTGATTATGCAATTCTTTATAAAAAAGGACAGATTCGAAATGAAGGAGCAGGTATTAGTTTCTTTTACTATGCCCCATCTTCAAACGTTGTAATAGTGCCTGCCGCGAGTTGCGATTCTCCCTTTATATTTAAAGAAACTACAGTAGACTACCAAGAGATCAATATCCAAGGACAATTCACATATCGAGTTCTAGAACCTAGAAAACTGGCTGGACTTTTAGATTTTGCCGTTGATGTAAATGGTCGTTATACGGGAGATGGTTTTGAAAAACTTCCTGTTCGACTTATGAATGTGATTCAAGTTACTATCCGTGAAAAACTTTCTGGACTTGATTTAAGAACAGCTTTAAAATCTGGAAGTGAATTTGTATCCCATGTGAAATCAAGACTAAAAGACAATGAATCTCTATCTGCGTTAGGTGTAGAAGTAGTTGACTTTGCCATATTGAAAATAAGCCCAACCCCAGAAATGTCTAGAGCACTAGAAGCAAGTGCAAGGGAAACTCTACTCAAAGAAGCGGATGAAGCAATTTACGTCAGACGAAATTTTGCAGTAGAACAAGAAAGAAAAATCAAAGAAAATGAATTGCAAACCCAAATTGCAATCGAAGAAAAAAATAGAAAAATTCGCGAAGAACAAATGAATATTGAAATTGCAGTTCAAGAAAAAAAAAGCTTGCTCGAAGAAGCAAGAATGAACTCGCAAAAAGCCCTCCAAGAAAAAGAAAATGAAATAGAAGCACAAAGATTAAAAGCAGAAATCCAAAGAGAAGAGGATCGTAAGCTTCTTGTGAATCATCAGTCCGAAAATATAATCCAAACCTCTAAAGCTAAAGCGGAAGCAATTCGTCTTGAGCTAAATGCATTAACAAGCTTAACTCCTGAATTTTTAGAAATACTAGCTTCAAATCAAATGAACTCACAGCAGATCGTTAGTCGCGCAATGAGAGAGCTTGCAAAAAATGCAGATAAAATTGGTAATCTAAACATTACCCCAGATTTATTAAATAATTTATTAGAAAATAATAAATAATTTTTATCTAATTTAATATTCTAATCATTCTAAAACAAGAGGTATAAAATGTATTATGTTCTATTTCTATTTATAAGCATAAGTGTGTTTGGACAGACTACGACTAATTTGGTTAAGAAAGTCTCTATCAGTAATTTCTCAAATTATAAAACAAATCCAGATTCAAAAATGCAAGAGAATATATATAAATCACTCTCAAATCGATTTAAAGAAAATGGTTATACTGTTGATCAATTAACAGAGAGCTCTCTTGAAAAAAAGTTAGCCACAGCTAAAGCAAATGGAAGTAGTTTTTTAATCGATGGATATTATAAAAAAACATCCGGTGAAAATTTAAATATTTTTGTTCAAATTTATAATACCGAAAACGGCAAACTGATTGATGCATTCAATCAATCACCAGAATCTCTTCCAGAACTAGGTCAAATAACGTTAGATAAATCTGAAATGACGATCACAGATGATAAAGCAATAGAAGATATGTCTAAAAAAGTTTTTACTAGAATCCGTGCAAATCCAAAACGCCTTGAGAATCGAGAGAATATAAATGAATATGTAGCGCAAGCTCCGATTGGAAATGAAATGAATATCCCTATCCCACAAGAAGATGTTCAAAAAGCTTCCGAGGATGTATTCAAACTATTAAGTGAAGACAATTCTATTTCCATTGTATCAAAAAGAGTCGGACAGTCAGAGTCAGTTGATAGAACATCAGCTATCGTATCGGTTATTTCTAGATCAAGAATCGTTGATTCAGGAGCTAGAAATTTGGCTGATATTTTAAAATCTGTTCCAGGTCTGGAGGTTTTTTATGATCAATTCGGGTTTTATAAAGTTGCACTGAGGGGCATTCGTTCGAAATCTGGAATGCTTCTTATGATTGATGGTCACCGAATGAATAATTTCTACGATGGTTCTACCTTCATAGACATTCGTGCTGATGCTATTGAAAAAGTTGAAATTATTAGAGGTCCCGGTTCTTCTGTCCATGGAACAAATGCGTTAGTTGGAGTAATTAACGTAGTAACTAGAGATCTTGGATCAGGAAAGAATTCACAGGGTGTCTTTAGCACACGTGCTGGATCGTTTAATACATTTGAACCAACGGCTTTCTATTCAAGGAAGATAGGTGAGTCAGATTGGAGATTTACAACCTATGCTGGAAGCTATCAATCCGATCGCCAACAAAATCGAATTCCTTATGATGATTCTTGTGCTAGAACCACTCCTACTGCGGGGCAACCTTTCGGAGGGCTGTCAAATGCTTGTAGTAATCCAGGTTATACTGTCTTACCATTATACGCTTCTCCTTGGGTAAAAACAAATGACCAAAAAAGACAAAACAATCTTTTCCTCAAACTTCAAAATGGAAGAGATGGATTCTATATTACTGGCAAGGTTTTAAATGAAACAAGAGGTCCCAATATGGGGGAAATTGCAACCGTTACGCCCTCTTCTGAGCTCAACTTCAATTTTATGAATGGTGCCATGGGTATCAATAAATTGAATATTACCGAAAAGCTATTAATCAGCGGAAAAGTATATGGAGATTCTTATGCTCGAAGAGATGATATACAAGTTGAAAGAGAGGACTATCGCAATCATACATTTATGAGCGCTAGAAAAAAAATCTCCTATGAATACTCTACCAAAGGGATTGAATCTGTTATTCAATACAATGCGCTTTCAAGCCTCGTTGTAATGCTTGGTTTTCAATTTGAAAAACTTGCTGTGAAGAATTTTTATACGCAACAAAATTATCTATCTACTACAACAGCACCGCTTCCAGGATTATTGCCATTCTTTTGGGATTATGATGGAACTCAAAAAAATCAAAACAGAGAGATCTATACAAGGTGAGTATATACAAGTAATTTGGGATCCTCTCCAGTGGCTTTCAATCACAATGGGATTGAGACAGGATAGATATTCTGATTTCGGAAGAACGTTAAACCCTAAAGGGGGGATCGTCATTATTCCTTTCGAAAAGATCTCTGCGGGAACTTTAATTTTAAAAATCCTAGGTGGATCAGCATTTAGGGCGCCTACATTTCAAGAGTTATACGACAGAACCCAGCAATATCAAATTGGTGGTATCTTCGGAAACGATAAACTGAAACCAGAGACAATTAGAACCATTGAAATTGGAGCAGATTACAATACACCCTATAAACCTTTGAGTATACTTTTAAATGGATATGCAAATAAAATCTATAATAACATAGATGGATTTAATCAATCAAATGTATTTCCTGGAAGAACAGATACATATGTTAATTTGAGAGGTATATCTATGATAGGTTACGAAGTGGAAGCAAGATTGAACTATTCTGCTAAAAATTATGGTTACGCAAATGCCTCCTGGGTTCAAGTTCTTGATAGCGGTGGAATTCCGCCTAACGATAAGGTTGACACAGTTACGTTTAGAATCGATGTTCCACAAGCACGAGCAAATATTGGTATAAATCATGAATTTACAAAGTATTTCACTTTAAACAATTCAGTTTGGATTTCTTCTGAGAGAGGGTCTAACTCTCGTTATCCTTCGGAAGCTCAGGATAATAGAGCATTTAGAATTCCTCAATATCATATTTGGAATGTAAGTCTGGCTACAACCGATGTTGTTTCTAAGAATTTAAACTTTGCGTTAAATATATTTAATCTAAACAATTATAAACTATATGATGACATAAATAACGTAACATCAGCCTTTTATCCAAATAGAGTTATCCCTTCAGGCTATCTCTGGGGTCGCTATATTGAGTTTAAACTAACATATTTTCTAAATTAAGGAGACTACTATGAATAAATTAATTTTTTTATTAATTATCAATTTGTTTTTTTGCATTCAAAAAAAGCACCTCCTGCAAATGCGTTACTCGCTACTTCGGCAACTACGAATGTTTCGGTAGGTGCTCCAAAAAGTATCGGCTTAGATTTAGTGACAAATAATAGATCTTGGAATAGAGGTTGCGAGACAAGAGTTGGGAATCTAATTGCTGATTCTTTCGCTTGGAAGGCGAATGCTGATATAGGAACTGCAAATGGTGGAAATGTTAGAGATGATCAAAATGTTCCCACAATTAAAAAAGGAACTATTCCTGATAATACTTTATTCGGGAAATTTTTAATATTCAAAAATCAAATCTATTTAACTCAAATCAATGCATATCGCTTAAAACAAGCATTGGAAAATTCTAACCGTCAGTTGACAACTACTAGAATTGCAGCGAGCACAGATGATAATGATGTAGATGGTCCACAGCATGGAAATTGCTATTCCTCAGGAAGTGGTAGTGGTAGACTCCTCTATGTTAGTTCCAATCTTTCTGTTGATGTAACAGTAGCAAATACACCAATGACTGTAACCGGTTCTGCTGCCTCTAATAATTTAGCAACTGGTGTAACAGGCGCACGCATTACAAGAATGTTTGTAAAGGGAGTCATGATTTATAATAATCCAACTGGAAGCTTTACATCGGGCTGGGCAAACGGAACATCCTCTTGCACAGTAAAACAAACTTCATTCACAAATAGTGCTGCATGCAATCAATATACTCTAGCGTCTGTCGACTTTCAGGTAAATGGTGGAGATGGAAATTTTTCTTTCAACCCTGATGTAGCTCCTAGCGAATTTTCAGGTGATAGTCCTGCTAGTGCTGCTATCATAAAAAAAGATTTGGGTATTGATGCAGAGATCGTTTATGACTATGTTCAGACTTTTATAAACGGACCGGTCTTTCCAAGGGTCACGGGTCGGCTAAATATTTTTTAATGGGAATAAACCGAAACAAAATGCGAAAATTTCACTAACAACCTTTTTATAAAAAGAGTAAAATGAGATACTCTGCTTCAACTTCACGATGCAAAAAGATCAAATTAACAAAGGGGTTTCTGCCGATTTAGAACTCTTTTTGATTCAATGTCAGTCAAGCATGAGTATATTTTTTAGTATTAAAGTTTTCCTATCTTTTTTATATGTCAATATTGTAGAATTCATAGAATGCAAGATATAAAAAATATACTCACCCAAAATAAAAATAACCTAAAAAATTGGATCGAAGAAAATCAAATCCAAGCCTATCGAATTTATGATCGTGAATTAGAGAATTACCCAGTTGCAATAGACCTTTACTTAAATAAAGCACACATACAAGTATATGAAAGTAAAAATACTGAGGCTAATGATGATTTACTTATTAAAAACATTTCGGATGACGTAGAAATAGCACTCGGTATTCCAAAAATAAATCAATACTATAAATCTAGAAAGAGACAAAAAGAAGGCGGTCAATACGAGAAAGTTGCTACAACGAAGGAAAGGTTTATTATCAAGGAGAATGGAGCAGATTTCTATGTTAATTTAAAAGACTATTTAGATACAGGAATTTTTTTAGATCACCGAAAGACAAGAACTCTCGTAAAAAATGATTTAGCCAAAGGCAAGGAAAGAATGTTAAATTTATTTTCTTATACATCTTCCTTTAGTATCGTATCCGCTTTGGCTGGGGTTAAATATACAACATCCGTGGATATGTCTAATACATATTGTGATTGGTCACGTGATAATTTTAAATTGAATTCTCTAGAAAAATTTAATCATATTGCTATAAGAGATAACGTTTTATTTTTCCTAGAGAATATGAAAAAAAACTGGATGTTTGATCTGATTGTAATCGATCCTCCTACTTTTTCAAGATCAAAAAAAATGCCAGTTCCGTTCGATGTGCAAAAAGATCATCCTTTTTTAATTAATAAAAGTTTAGAACATTTAAATCCGGATGGGATCATCCTCTTTTCAAATAATTTTCAAAAATTTAGATTAAACGGCGATTTACTAAATAGTAAAACGATATTTGACATTACTAAAGATACAATTCCAGTGGATTTTAAAAATCAAAAAATCCACAATTGTTTCCTAATAAAAAAATAAAATAAATTTAAACTATTTTTAATTTCACATGAATGCTTTCTACAACTTCCGGATAACCGTTTTTAATTGCAAGATAGAGAGGAGTATTCCCATCACCATCTTCCAAGTGCATCCTTGCTCCTTTCTCAATTAAAAGCTTTGCTACTTCGATTCTTCCATGAACTCCCCAACAATACTTGTATTTTCCTCTTTCTACACAATCATCACATTCAAGAAAAATACGAGTATGATTCACTGCACAATGTAGCGGAGTATGCCCAAACGTATTTTGTATATTTAATGGAGCACCATGTTCAATCAGTAAACTCGCTTCTCTCAACTTTCCATGATTTGCAGCAAAATGCAGTGGTGTATAGTCGAAATTACTTAAAACATTTACCTTTGCACCCCTCTCTAAAAGTATTTTTACAATTTCATAGCCTCCTCTATTAACAGCATAGTGAAGTGGAGTGTGCCAATAATTTGTAACCGCATTTATATCAGAACCATTATTCAGTAAGGCAATTACTTTCTCGCTATTTCCTTCATTCGCTGCAATATGGAGAGACGTCAATCCATCAAAGTCTCTTTCTTCATAGTCTGGTCTAAAAGTTTTTTCTATTTCTAATATCGTTTTATCCATTGTGTTATCCTCGTATTTATTGATGGTTCAGAAGTATTGCTCTGAACTTTGTTTATATTTTCGAATTCGCATCGAGGATTTCGGTTAGTCAGAAAATGGATGATTTATTTATTGACTTTTAATTTTCATCTAACACCAGTTTGCCGATTTGGCAATAATAAATGCAATCTTTTTTTATTTTTTATTTTTTTTAGATTCTACCATTAATAAAAGTCAATCTTTTGTTATATATGATTAAAATTCAGATGGAAAAATAGGAAATTAGCTCTCAAGCATTGTCTTTTTTAATATACTTTTTTATTTTACTATAATTCTTTCTTGAATTCGATTATTTGCAATATCGATTCCTTTAGATAAATTTGCTTCTTAAACTCAAAACAAATCATTCAAATCGCTCTAGGAATAATATCGTAAGTATTTGTCAAAACTCTAGCCCCAGATATTCGTTTAACAGTTATTATTCTCTATTCCAAAAACTATTTCTCAATCAGAATAGAGGTGAACCTAATGGGAACGTTTATTTCATTTATTAATGTGAGTTATTTAATATTTCCGCTATTTCTCTTGGCTTCTCTAAGTGAATAGCATGTCTTGCATGATCGAGTAGAATCAGTTTACTCCCTCTTATATAGGACTTTAATATCTTCATTGATTCCGGACTTGTGATGGAATCCTGTTTCCCTGAAATAATAATTGTTGGAATTTTAATCTTTCGTGCTTCTTTTCCAAAAAATATTTCATGTTCTCTTTCTATCGTATTTTCTGCTAAATATTGATACTCTATACTATTCCAAGCAACGACTAACGTTTTTCTAATTATCTTTGAAGGAGCTGGTGCCTCTCTATAGTATAAATGCTGTAAAAGTCTTGTCACTTCTTCATGCTCAGAAGGGAAAAGTATAGCTCTCATTTCATCTCTTTTGGGATGAGGAATTCCACCAGATGATAACAAAAATAATTTAGAAATTCTTTTTTTATGTAAATCTAAAAGTGCAATGTGTTGGGAAATCAAGCCTCCCATAGAATGTCCGCATAAGATTGCATTTTCTAAATTCAAATTTTCGATTACTCGATAGATCATTTTTGCAAATATATCAATTTGATATAGATATTTTATTTTAGGTAGACGGCTTTTCCCAAAACCAGGAATATCTATAATATAGAGCTTATATTGTTTATCTAAGTAGGGAACTAACTTTCTAAAGCCGAATGCGGAATCAAGTAATCCATGAATTAGGATCAAAGGCTTTCCGGTATTTTGAGAAACAAAATAGCAAACTTCGTTCCCCCCGATATCTTCATAAGATTCAACTAATCCTAGTTCTTTTTTTAAGATTTGATAACGTGTATAACTAAAATATTTATAGAATGAACGATAGACTAGATTCATTTCTTACCTTTTACCAAATACATGTCAATTTCCCCTTTGTTCTTTGCTGAGATCTTTCCGCGGTATTCACAATCAAATTGATCCTTTATCAAATAATACGTTGCGGAGGAAATATTAACTTCCCCAATCAAACCAGAAGATTCCATTCTACTTGCTGTATTTACAGTATCTCCCCAAATATCATAAACAATTTTTTCATGACCAATCACACCCGCCACAAGACTTCCTGTATGAATTCCAATTCTTAGTTCAAAAAATGGTTTTCCCTCTTCTTGTTTTTTGATTTTCATTCTGTTCATATATTCTCTAAATTCAAGTGCGCATAATACTGTATCAACTGCATTTGTTTCATTCGCAATTGGTATTCCGCCTGCCGCCATATAGGCATCCCCGATTGTTTTTATTTTTTCTACTCCATACTTTTTTACAATAGAATCAAATACAGAGAAAATAGTATCAAGTTCAAATAATAACTCTTCTGGACTCATATTCTCTGCAATTTTTGTAAATCCTGCCATATCTGTAAATAAAACGGAAACACTCGTATATCTAGCTGGAACTACTTTATCATTTTGCTTTAACTCATTGGCAATTTTCTCAGGTAAAATATTCAATAGAAGCTTATCTGACTTCTTTCTCTCTAAATCTAAATTTCTAGAAAGTATAAAAATTAAAAATCCTGTGAATAACTGAACGAATGCATAATTAATGGAAGCATCTAAATACCTATCTTGATTCTTATCGAACATAGTAATTAGTTGCGGATAATAGTATTCTACCCCAAAGAGAGCAAGGGTTAATATCGAATATACCGCATATACAAAAATAATATTATTATTTCTTACAAGTATTGTAGCGATCACTAAAGCAGGTATTAAATAGTAATGAGAACCCCCAAGTGAGCCTCCATTCGTAAACCAATTGGCTGCAAGAAAAAACAGAATTGTTAAATTGAGCGGCCAATATAAAATATAATAAATACTTTTAAACCTAGCTAAATAATAGAGAATTAAAAATACAATTCCAGTTCCAAAGTTTAGAGAAAATAGAATTAAAAAATTAGGGAGATAAAAGGTTCCAAAAGATCCAAAAATATTAATAATCCCATTTGCAAGTGCAATTGAATTAAAAAGTCTATGCTCTAGAGAGTTTTTTTTAAAATCACCAATGAGTAAAACTAAAATCGAAATTAGTTTTTGTTTCATACCAATTTCATTTTCCCTAATTCTCCTAAACTACAACTCATTTTCTAAAAAAAAACGAATCTCAAATAAAAAAATTGTAACTTATTTCATTTAGCGAACAAATGGAATATAGAGATATTTTATGAAAATTAAATTCATTTGGATGTTTAGAATTATCGCCTCAGTTATTATGCTTCAAACTTTATTTTATAAATTTACGGGTAGTCCCGAATCAATCTATATTTTTACTACAATTGGAGTAGAGCCTTTTGGTCGAATCGCTGCAGGCATATCAGAGTTAATTGCTTCAATTTTACTTCTATTCTCTTCCACTTATCTTTATGGAGCAATTCTTACATTGGCAATTATGTCGGGTGCATTAATAAGTCATCTAACGATTTTAGGCATTGAAGTTCAAAAAGATGGCGGACTTCTTTTTTTATTAGCGATAGTCGTATTTATAACTTCCCTCGGAATTATTTTATTAGAAAAAGAGAAATTTATCTTTCTAATGCAAACGATTCGATCTAAATTTAAGAAATAAATTTTTTGAGAAACGAACTGAGAGCAAGAATAAATTAAAAACTGTCTTTATACAAAAAAGGAAGATGTAAAGCGAATCAAAAAGATGAAAAGTAATTTTATTAATATTCTAGAGAAATTGGAGTTAAGTATGAACAAAATATTTAAATATATCATTTGTGTCCTGATTGGTTTTTCCATTTTTACATGTGGTAAAATCATTGGAGAACAAAAAACAAAGCAAACCTATTCAATCCAGAAATCAGATGAGGAATGGAAAAAAATTCTAAGTCCAGAAGCATACAAAGTCTTAAGAGAAAAAGGAACAGAACGACCTTTCACAAACGAATTTTCTTTAAAAGAAAAGGGTTACTTTGTTTGTGCTGCCTGCGGCAACAAAGTGTTTGCCTCTGACCATAAATTTGATTCAGGCACAGGCTGGCCTAGCTTCTATCAACCAATCAATAAAGAAAATGTAGGAGAAGAAACAGATAAAAGTTGGGGAATGACTAGAACAGAAGTTCATTGCAGCAAATGTGGAGGACATTTAGGTCATGTTTTTAATGACGGTCCTAATCCTACAGGTCTTCGATACTGTATAAATGGAATCGCATTGAAGTTTATTAAGTTTGATAGTAAGTAATATGAGAACTAATACGATTCTTTATAGTAACGTTATTCATCAACTAACTGAGCATTTAGCAAAAATTTCAGACAATGCTTATATTGATCGACTCACAATGTTTGGAGGCTCTACATTAGGAGAACATGTTCGACATATTTATAATTTTCCAGAATGTCTAATCAATGGAATTAAAAATGGAATTGTGAATTATGAAAAAAGATTTAGAAACCCCAAAATAGAAGAGAATAGAGTTTTTGCGATTGAATCTATTTTGGAGCAAGTAAATCTGATTTCTGAACTTGCGGTTTACCCAGATAAGCCGCTACTCTTAGAAATCGGATTGAAAGGTGATAACCAAATTCAAACAAATTTTGCAAGAGAACTTCATTATATAACAGAGCATACAATTCATCATATGGCAATCATTCGAATCGGTATCGAGTATCTTTGTCCAACTTTACAAGTGGAACCTTCTTTTGGTGTAGCATCTTCTACGATAGAGTATAAAAAGAAATTAACACATAATTTTAGCGAGTGAGGGAATGTTTTATATAGTAAATGTTTGTGATTTTAATTTTTTTTACTTTCTACATTTACTATCATATAAAGAAGTAGATATTGTATATTTTTTCAAATATCGTATGATAGAACAAGATTTACTCAATCAATTGATGCAAGAAGCTCAATTTGGAAATTCCAAATCTTATTATACTTTATTAAATAAAATTAAAACCATCCTCGAAAAATATTTATCTAGACGAATCTATTCCCATGAAGATAGAGAGGATGTATTGCAAGATATTTTAATCGCAATCCATTATTCTAAACATACCTATCTCCCAAATCGTCCTTTTTATCCTTGGATGTATGCAATAGCAAAAAATGTTTTAAGTAAATACTATAAAAAAATTCAAAAACTAAAAGATATTAGTTTTGATATGGATATTTTAGAAACACAATCCACTGATCCTATTTTAGAAGAAAGCGATAGTGCAGAGCTAATGAAAAATATTCATAGTGCAATAGAAGAATTACCTACTAGACAAAGACAAATTTTATACATGATGAAATTTGATAAGATGTCTATTAAAGAAATTGCATTAAAATTAAAATTATCGGAAGGGAATGTAAAAGTGATCGCACATCGCAGTTATCAAAGGATTCGAAAGAGACTAAAAAATGAAGACTGAAAAACTAATTGAAAACCTTGTAAAAGATTCATCTTCCGTAAAGCCTATTCTCTCTACGCCTATCGTTTTTTTATTTTGGCTTCTCGCCTCTCTTTCTTTTTTAATTCTCTTTGTTTGGTCTAGATCAAATGAATTAAATACTTTACATTCTCCTGAAAAATCTTATGAAATCATTCCGATTCTAATCAGTATTTTTTTTTCTGGTTATGCTTCGATTCATTTAAGTATTCCTGGAAATCGTTTAAGGCCAATTTTTTTATCCATTCCCTTTTTTTTGTTTTTGATTTGGTTCTTGTTGATTTATTCAAAATACCTACTTAGTCCAGAAAGCCCAAAGTTAGATTTTGAATTTCATGGTTGCATACAGGATTTACTTTGGATGACAATTCCTTCTTTTATTATTTTGTTTTATATTATTAACAAGAGAATTCCAATCAATAAAACTTGGATTGGCTATTTACTATTAACCGCATCTAGCTCAATCGGAGCGATTGGAGTTCTACTCCTTTGTCCTGATGAAACTTTCTATCATCTTGTAAAGGTTCATTTTTCTCCTATTTTCACCTTGAGTCTCTCTGGTTTTTTAATCGGTAAAATAATTTTAAAACATCCAATTTAATTTTTACTGACATCTACTATCCTATTTGCAAAATGATTGCTTGAATCACAAAGACGAAAGCTAGAAAATTTAGGTTCCCTCTTTAGACCGATTGACTTTTTTTACACTAAAGAAATTGATACATAATAGATCAATATTGTTGAAAGCACTCAGAATAGATGATAGAAAAATTAATAGAACTTTCCATTCGAAATAAGTATATAGTTCTTTTATTAACAGCACTCGTATCTTTCATTGGAATCATTAGCGCTGCAAATCTTTCTGTGGATGCAGTTCCAGATGTCACAAACATCCAAGTATCAGCTGTTACAGTATCTCCAGGACTCTCTCCAATGGAGGTAGAGCAATTTATCACTAATCCAATCGAATTGTCTCTGATGGGAATTCCTGGAGCAACAGAAATTCGTTCCATATCTAGAACCGGTGTCAGCAGTGTTACAGTCATCTTTGAGGATAATGTAAATATCTGGTTTGCAAGACAGCTCGTTAGCGAAAGATTAAAAGTAGCTGACAAAGAAATTCCCCCTGAATATGGAACGCCTGAATTATCCCCAGTTGCAACTGCACTCGGAGATATCTATGAGTTTGTTCTAAAATCAGACCGTCATACGCCAATGGAACTTAGAACCTATATCGATTGGGAGTTATCCAAAAAAATAAAATCCATCCCGGGTGTCATTGAAGTAAATTCAATCGGAGGAGAGGCAAAAGAGTATCAAGTCATCATTGACCCAAGAAATTTAGTGATTCATAATTTAACGTTATCTGAAATATATGAGGATATTAAATCAGCAAATACAAATACAGGCGGCGGCTACATCATAAAAGGAAATGAACAAGTAGTAATTAGAGGCGAAGGACAATTCGAGGGAA
Organism: Leptospiraceae bacterium; assembly: GCA_035345875.1. Taxonomy (GTDB): domain Bacteria; phylum Spirochaetota; class Leptospiria; order Leptospirales; family Leptospiraceae; genus UBA2033. The sequence goes on from DAORDH010000059.1 coordinate 23,351, forward strand.
TTGATGAAATCAATCGAATAGCCGTTAGAACCGCTCAAGATGGAACCCCACTACTCCTCGGTCAAATTGCGGAAGTAAAAATCGGATCTGCTCTAAGATTTGGAATCGCTAGTAAAAATCAAACTGAAGTGGTTGCGGCTACTGTCATTATGCTACTTGGTCAAAATTCTAGAACCGTTGTCTCAGATGTAAAAAAGAAAATGGATGAAATTCAAAAAACTCTTCCAGAGGGAATGATAATTGAACCTTTTTATGATAGATCTGAATTTATCAACAGAGCTCTCTCTACAATTTTTATTAATCTAGCAGAAGGAGCAATACTAGTTTTACTAACCTTGATCGTGACACTTGGAACTTTTAAAGGTGGTGTCTTAGTTGCGATGGCTATTCCGATTTCGATGCTTTGTGCAGTTATTTTTATGAAACAACTTGGAGTTGTTGGAAATTTAATGAGTCTAGGCGCACTGGACTTTGGACTCTTAGTTGATGGTTCCATTGTAATGCTAGAGTCCGTAATGGCAGGCTTTATCGCTAAGAAATCGTTATTCGAAACACCAATGAATCGATTTCAAATTGCAGAAACAACTGAATCAATTATATTAGAAAATTGCAACCGTGTTGGTCGCGCCGCGGCATTTTCTGTAGCAATTATTATGCTCGTTTATTTACCTCTGATGGTTTTAGAAGGCGTTGAAGGTAGAATGTTTAGACCTATGGCAGTTACGGTTGCATTAGCACTAGGAGCTGCTCTTCTTTTTTCTATAACTGTTTTTCCGGCAAGTATAGCAGTTATTTTCAAGGAACCAATTTTTCACAAAAGTCATTATTGGGAGATTTTGGAAAGGTATTATAAAATTATTTTACACTGGGGATTTAAACATAAAAAAAGAATCATACTCGTCTCTCTTCTTCTCATTTTTCTTTCTATGTTACTTGCTACAACATTAGGCTCCGAGTTTATTCCTCGTATCGATGAGGGAGAATTCGAAATGGACGTTAAACGCCTTCCTTCTACATCTATTGAATATTCTAAGGATCTAAATATTGCAATCGAAAGAATTCTAAGTGAAATTCCAGAAATTAAAAGTGCGGTTTCTCGTGTGGGTAGAGGTGAATCAGCAGCAGAACCAGCAGGAACAGAAGAAACAAGTATCATGATTAAATTAAAAGACAAAAAAGAATGGAAGAACGCAAAAACTAGAGAAGAACTTATGACTTTAATTAAAGACAAGGTTCTACAAAATATTCCTTCTAGCTATATAAGCATGTCTCAACCGATTGAAAATCGAATCAACTCCCTCTTGGCAGGCTCCAAGGCTGATGTGGTTGTCAAAGTTTACGGAGAAGATTTGGAAACGCTCAAAAAGATTGGAGAAGATCTTTCCGGTATAATGAAAGAAATTCCCGGAACAGGAGATATTCGAGTGCAACGGGTTCTAGGTTTACCAGTTGTGCGAGTAAATACAAACTACGACTTAATGGCTCGATACGGAGTCTCTTCTTCTGAAATATTACGAACTGTAGAAATGCTTCGTGTAGGAACTAACGCAGGAAAAATTTTTGAGGGACTCAAACGTTTTGATCTTGTTCTAAGACTCGATCTAAATATAATAAAAGATATAAAGCAAATCAATAATATTCCTGTTATGTCGGTTACAGGTAAAACAATTCCACTCGGACAAGTTGCCGATATAGAACTGATCGAATCCGCAGCATCGATTCAAAGAGAAGATCTAAAGCGAAGACTTTTTGTAGAAGTAAACATTCGCGGTAGAGATTTAGTAGGCTATATAGAAGAAGCGCAAGAAAAAACGAAAATAATCGCAAACAATTTGCCTTCCGGTTATGAAATCAAATGGGGTGGTCAATTTGAAAATTTCACAAGAGCAAAAAACAGATTACTTCTAGTTGTTCCTATCGCACTTGGAATTATTTTTGGAATGCTAATATTAGCCTTTGGTAGTATTTTTTATGCTCTAGGTGTATTCATTGTAGTTCCTTTGGCTACCTCTGGCGGAATCATAAGTCTTGCTCTTAGAGATTTACCTTTTAGTATTCCGGCAGGCGTTGGATTTATTGCTGTGAGTGGAATCGCAGTGTTAAATGGAGTGGTCTACGCATCCGCACTAAAAGACAAATTGAAAGAGGGACTTCCTTTAACAGAAGCGATCTATGCCTCTGCGATCGAATCATTAAGACCAGTGATGACAACGGAAGTGATAGCAGCTATCGGTTTTATTCCAATGGCATTGTCCAATATGGCAGGAGCCGAAGTCCAAAGACCACTTGCAACTGTTGTGATTGGTGGAGTGATCACAGCTACTGCACTTTCTAGATTGCTTCTTCCTATTACGATGGAATATCTATTATCTAAATCAATTAAAATTGAAGAAAAGAAAAATAAAGAAATCGCAGAAACAAAATCGCATCTGATTGCACTTGCTTACGAAGAAGAAGTAGATTAATCTCAATTCGATTTAAGAATTTTTAACCACGAAGCACACATGCGAAGGCGCTGGTCGGGAATACTTGGAGCGAAGGGTGGAATAAGCACGGAGGATTTTACTTTTTACTTCTAACCTAACTTCGTGTTCCTTCGTGATCTTCGTGGTGAAATATCTTTTACTATCAGTCTTTTTTTAACCACGGAGCACACATGCGAAGGCGCTGGTCGGGAATACTTGGAGCGATAGGTGGAATAAGCACGGAGGATTTTACTTTTTACTTCTAACCTAACTTCGTGTTCCTTCGTGATCTTCGTGGTGAAATATCTTTTACTATCAGTCTTTTTTTAACCACGAAGCACGCATGCGAAGGCGCTGGTCGGGAATACTTGGAGCGAAGGGTAGAATAAGCACGGAGGATTGAACTACTACATATTTAGCGGACACGATTTTAGGCAAATTGCTTCTCATATTGT
>DAORDH010000060.1:0-22505 GCA_035345875.1 Leptospiraceae bacterium
TTTTAGTCTCCTTTTGGAAGCCTAAAATCGTGTCCGTTTTTTATGTAGGGGTTCTACCATTTGCTACCTCCAGGCAGAGGAAACTCATCTTCAAAGGATTGCCCTTTTTTCTCTTCTATGATTTTTTTAAAACGATTTAAATGAAAGTCTGCTGATTCTGGAAATAAATCATACAATGTTTTTCCAATGAAATCAGAAGGAACTCCTCCTAGAGTTTTTGCATTTTGTTTATTGAGTGCGAGTATTTTGCCATTCGTATCAAAAATACCAATTGCAGCTCCTGTGTTTTCGAATAACAATTCGTATTTCAGAGAGCTCTCTCGCGCTAAACGCATTTCTCTATTTTTTAGAATGGTTCGAAATAATGCAGCGAATGTAAAAAAGCAACCGAATAAAAGAAGAAGAAAAATAAGCCTATCTTCGGGGAGAATCGTTATATGCCGATAGAAGTGAAAACAAAAAGAAGTAATAAATAAAATTGCTGCAAATAAAAAGACGGTTAGTTTTAACTTCAATGAAAATCCTCGGATTCCTTTCTTCATTTGCCATTTTCCCGAACTAAATATATCGAAACCATTAGCATAAAATTTAATATAGATTCAACTATTATTCTTAGACCTAAATATTTTATTTTAGTAATTTCGCTTAACTTTCTTTGCATTGAAATTATAAGCTTCTTGGCAAATAGGTGAAGCTATTGATCAGTAACCACTCTAGAGAAAAGAGAGAATTTTATTCTTCTTTTCATTCAAAACAATTTGAATACAGTGTATCCAATGAGAGTGAGTTGATAGATTACTGGTGTATTTACGTAAGTCAAAATCATCCAGAAAAATTTTGTCCATTCCTTCTAAGGCGTCTCTTTCTCCTAATGTAGAAGTTGAGTAAAAGTTTTTTAGGTGGAAAGTTTCCTATCGCTTCAAGCCTACCGACTTGGAAGTGGGGAAATAAAACGAAGCAGTATACGATATTCTGTAAAACAATGTAGCATGATTTCATTGGCTTTTATTGGGAATGAGTTAGTTGGAAAGGATTTAGTTAGAGAGTCAAATAAAAACGCAAGATAGCCGCTAACTTAGGAAGGTGTCTAACCTTGCAAATCTAGAAACTAATATAAAAATCTAACTTCTTGAGTCTTTTAAAAATTATTTCTATTGCCTTTTATATATAAATTGAGTTATATACTCTAATATATGAAATCTTTTTCTAAAGGAAAAAACATGCGGTCTATTTTTTTACGTTTCCAATTTGTTTTTTTATTCTTCTCCTTTTGTAGTCCAGCCATTTTCAAAAGTCCCTGTGATTTGAGTTCAACCACGTTTCAAACTGGATTTCTTCTGAGAGCCCTCAATGGAGATACGTTTTCATATTGTGGAATAGGATCTGAAAGTTTTAGGTCAGGCTCTAGCTCCAGTAATTTGCCAACGGTTACCTATCCAACCAGTTCTTTTACCTTTACTAAAAATATTTCAATCGACACAATAACTCCTATCATAACGGGAAGTATCACAAGCTGCACTGCTTCGCCAGCATTAGTCGCTGGATTGACAATATCCGCTACAGACTGTTCAATCAGTGGTAGACCACTTGCCTCACAGATAACCACAAGTCATACAATTTCTTTTAGTGGAGCAACCGGATCTTCTTCCACATCAATTAATATCGAGGTTAGATTACAAGCATCTAAGTTTATCATTGTAGCAAATTCAGGAAGCAATAACTTAAATGTTTTCTCTATCAATGCAAATGGAAGCCTAACGTCAGTTCCCGGTTCTCCTTTTGTGGCAGGGGGGGCAGGGGCTCGATTTGTTGTAGTAAATCCTCTTGGCACCTATGCTTATGTGGCTAATGGTGGTTCTGCGTCAGTTTCTGTTTTTTCTATTAATAGCACGACTGGTTTTCTAACGCCTATTGCTGGTTCTCCTTTTGCCACTGCACCAGTGAGTCCAGCAAACCCATCTTCTTTGGCGATGGATCCAAATGGAAAGTTTTTGTATATAAGCCCAACGCCCGGAAACACTCTATACGTTCACTCCATCAATCAAACGACAGGTGCCTTGACATATGTAAATACATACACCACTGTTAATACTGCGAATCTCTCTTTTATTACGATCGATGTCACCGGACGGTTTTTGTACAATACGATTACGAATGCAACTAACAATATAGATGGATTTCGAATTGATGCAACCACAGGTGCTTTAACACAAATCTCTGGCTTGCCGCTCACAGCAGGGAATAATATGGGTATTGGTGCGGTTGATCCATTTACTAGATTTTACTATTCAATCTCTTATAGCTCAAATACACTCAGTGGTTATCTAGTGAATTCGACTACAGGAGCGTTAAGTCCTATAGCTGGGTCTCCCTTTAGCGATCCTGCCTTTGGCACTTCTAGCACTATGGCAATTGATCCGACGGGTAAATTTGTATATGTAGCAAATAATACGACTCCAACGATTTCAGGATTTTCGATCAATCAATCTACTGGTGCTGTGACAAGTATCGGTTCTGCTGTTGCCACTGGTGCTGCTCCAGGAGGAATTGCAGTTGATCCAACGGGTAAATTTCTATATGTCACCAATGGTGGTCCAGCTACTGTTTCTGGATATTCTATAAATGCAACTACGGGAGTTTTGACTGCAGTTCCTGGCTCTCCCTTTTCAACCGTTACAACAAATCCTAACGCATTCAGTTTCGTTTCCTATTGAATTTTTTGAGTTAGATATTCTATGAATTCGAACCATTAAAAAAAAATAGTGTTTTAGAATGAAAGAAAAATAAGAATGTCCCAAATGAAAAATGGAAAAATCCTTATAATCGTATTCTTATTTTTAAATTGCTATGTATCAGAGCCTCGTGCGAAATGCGAAGAGGTTTTGAGGGCATTCAATTTTCAAGCTGTCTATTCTTTTGGTAAAGCTTGTTTGTATCCTACGTATGACAATGATCCTGAAAATAGAAATAGGTGTGCGGTAGTCGCTTTGTGGAATGAACTTTGTAAAAAAGAGCCAGAGAAAGTTTATAAAATGGATCTGGATATAGATTTGGATGGCTCTGAAAAAAAGAGTAGGGAGAAAGAAGAAGGAAGAACCTTTAATACTTTGTTTTTTCTCTATGCTCAGAATCTAATTGAAAGTAATTTTGTTTACGAAAAAGGAGAGAATCTAACTGATCTGCTAAAATATTTAGTAAATCAAAACTATTCCCAAAATGTGCCCGATGGAGAGACTAGAAGTTTGACTTGTAGTAAAGGAGGAATTGCCCGAACTACTTTTACCCAAAAAGATTTCGTGGTGAATTTTCAAGACTGTCAGCATACCAGATCCTATGCCGCTAATTCCTCTACTCTTACTTGGAACGGGAACTTACAAGGAAGCATAACGTATAATAGAGTATCGAATACTTACTTTTTAGATACTGCCTCTCTACAAGGAAATAACGTTTCTTATAGGGGTAGTATTTCGATTTCCGGTTTGGGAATTAGGGGTATAGATGAAATCTGTAGGGTTTCTCTTTCCTATAGTAATTATCGAGGATTTTACAATTTTTGTAATCGGTCTTCTCAATAACCTAGATACCCAAACATGGAGTAAACTGGATCCATTTTAAAAACACCTAGTTTAGCTATTTCTACTTTGAATGAAGGGGTTTACAATGTGCTCGTTTGATGGAGGGTATAACTTTATGCATGTAGTTTCCGGTGGCGCAATTGTTTACTATCCGAATACGGGCGGAGCATATGCACTTTGGTTTAGATAATTTTTGTGTTTATAATCTATTAACTTTGATTTGCCGTTGTTTAACGGCAAAATTTGTAGAGGAAAAATCAGTTTGGATTTTAATTATTTTGAAGATTGAATCCATTCCAAAGTTTCACGGATTCTTATTTCCATAGGAGTCGATTTGAATCCAAACGTTGTTTCCATAGCTGAGCCATCCAAAATAAAAGGAGAATTGAATTCATATAACATTTCAATCACTTCTTTTGCTCCTTTATCAAACAAGCCAATTATGCTGAGTATCAATTTACCTGCCGCTTGGTATTTAACTTTGTATCCAAGTTCTTGCGAAATAAGATCCACAATTTCTTTTTGGGTGTAAGCTTTGCCCGAAGGAACATGCCATGTCTTTCCCAATGCTCTTTCATCTGTTCCACATAGAGCTAACGCTTTTCCAAAATCTTTAACATAGGTAAAGCTATGGGGAACATTTACATTTCCTAGCAAGTTAACTTTTTTCCTTTGCAGAGCAGCTTGAAAAATTAGTTTTCCATTGATCGGTTCATAAGGTCCGAAAAAATCACTCCCTCGAACACTTGCAACTTTGCATTTTCCCTGCATATGTGCATCGAACAATTCCTCTGTCATTTCTTTTCTGACCTGACCTTTGCGTGAGATTGGTCGATAAGGATCAGTTTCTTTGAAAGGTTTGTCGCCCATTTTTCCATACATGTATAAATTCTCTGCCACAATCAGTCGGGATTTCAATTCAATACTCAATTCCAAAATCGCTCTTTGAAGTGCTGGAAATTTCTCTATCCATTCATGGTATTCAGGTTGCGCACATTGATAAATGGATGTTGCGCCAATCATGATATGTTTTATGTTGTTTAAGTTTAAAATATCACCCACAATCAGTTTTGCTCCATTGGGTATAGAGTCCATTTTGCCGGATCGATTGATAAGGATGACTTCTTTTCCCATCTCTAGTAATGCCTCTGCGGTATATCTACCTAAAGGACCTGTGCCAAATATGATATGTAAATCTTTCATGTAAATTCCTATGTTGTCATCATATACATTATTGTAGTCAATGTCAACTATTTCTATTGAAACTCTACTCACTATTTTTTTTGAAAAAACCTCAATCTTTTCTGGTTTGGGGTAAACCTTGCATTGCCTTATTTTTTAAGAAAAGAGATTGTATGTCCTATCGCCTGATGGATAAGGTCTCATCAGATCTATAAAAATGTAAATATAGCGATAGCCGATAGATATATAAACGTTATTTCTTTTCTAATTGACAATACTTTGATAGATTTTTTAGATGAATTACTTTTAGATATTTAGGCAATGAGGTAGATAATATTATGAAAATATTTGAAGAATTATTTTTACAAAATCCTATTGGAATTATTATCTGGGATCAAACTGGGGAAGTGAAATATACGAATCAAAAATTTTTAGAACTCATTGCCTATGAAGAATCTCCTAAGAGTATCAAGGTATTAGCAAAAGAAGAATCAAACCAAAAAGAATCTGAAATTTTAGGTATATTACATCTTTCCCCAAAAAAATATAAAACGTATACTAAAGAATTTTTGAAAAAATCTAGAGAAGTAGTTTTACTAGACGTTATGACTAGTTTAGTCAGAATAGAAGATGAAATTTACTATTATTCGCAAGTTCGATTGCATAAAAATAAATCTAATCTTTCTAAAGCAGAAACCTTAAAAAAACAAAACGAAGTTTTACTCAAATTAACAAAGAGTGAAACAATAGACAGTGGAGATTTAGTCGCCTCCGTGAGAGAGATTACGGAAGCTGCAACAAGTGCACTTGCTTGCCAAAGATCAAGTGTTTGGTTTTATACAGAGGAAAATAAATCTATACTAAGTATGGATTTGTTTCAATTAGAAGATGGGACTCATTCAGAGGGAGCTGAACTTTTTGCGAAAGATTTTCCTGCCTATTTTAAATATCTTTCTGAAGAAAGAGTATTAGGGGCGGATAACGCACATACAGATCCAAGCACCTTTGAATTCAGTGAGGTTTATTTAAAACCTTTGAACATCCAATCGATGTTAGATGCTCCGATCCGATTGCATGGAAAAATGGTTGGAGTGATTTGCAATGAAACCGTGGGAAATTTTAGAAAATGGACAGATGAAGAATTAAATTTTTCCGCATCGTTAGCAGACCTAATCTCTAGAGCAATTGAAGCACAAATTCGAAAAAAAGCAGAAGATGAAATTAAATTGATCAATGAGAATCTCGAACATAAAGTAGAAGAGCAAACCAAAGAAATTAGAGAATCCTTAAATCAAATTACAAAATTAAAAGAGTTTCAAGATGGAGATTATTTTTTGACATCATTGATTTTAAATCCTTTGATTGGAAATAAAAATAAATCCGAATTCATTCTAACAGATTTTATTATAAAGCAAAAGAAACAATTTCTATTTAGAAAATCATCTGGACAAATCGGTGGCGACTATTGTATTACAGATAATCTTATTTTTCAGGATGAAAAGAATCGGTATGTATTTTTTTTAAATGCTGATGCAATGGGTAAATCAATGCAAGGAGCAAGTGGTGCAATCGTTATCGGAACTGCGATTTTAAACATTCTTTGGCAGGCAAAAAATAGTGGTATTGTAAATGTATCCGCATCTGAATGGCTAATCAATACTGCTTTAGAATTAAATAATATATACTTAACTTTTGAAGGTTCGATGATTTTATCTGCTTGCTTTGGTCTGATAGGAGAGGCTAATCGTGATTTGCTTTTTCTTAATTTTGAACATCCACATGTCATTTTACTAAGAGATGGCAAAGCAAATTTTTTAGAGATAAATAATCCAAATCCAAAGTTAGGTTTACTTCAATTAAACAAGATTCCTTTAGAATCAAAATTTTTACACTCGAATGATACATTGATCATTGGAAGTGATGGCAAGGATGATATCGAATTGAGTTCCAATCAGGAGAGCCGTAAAATCAATGAGGACGAAAAAATGATTCTTGGTCTAGTCGAAAAGAGCAACGGTAACATTGTTGAATTAGCAAAACTAGTAGAAGAAAAAGGAGTTTTGATAGACGATCTTTCTCTTATGAGTATACATTTAGTATAGAAGGTGAGACTCTAGAAGGATTGATTGGTTTCAATTCTACTTTTTATTTTATAGAGTTTCTATCTCGATCTTTAAATTCACAATCGAATCATTGATGGAAAAAGCAGTGTGAATTAATTCCATTTTTAATATTCTTTTGTGTTAAATGAACTTTCTTTGATTTGTTAAAAAATATATTTCAATGAAATGCAGAAAGGAATTGCAAAAAATTTTACGATTCAAATAAAAAGAATAAGATGAGGAGGATATATGATTGATGACTTGATTCGAAATGAAATTGCAAAGGCAGACAAAGCGATCAATGAAAAGGATTATGATACTTTAAAATCTTGTTATACAGAAGATGCGATCCTAGTTGTTAAGCCAGGAAAGCTTGTTCGTGGAAAAGAGGAAATAATCATTGCACATAAGAAAATCGCTGAATATTTTAAACAAACTCTTAAAGTGACACAGGGAAAAATGTTATTTTTAGAAGCAGGGGATACGGTTCTTGTTCTATCCCAAACATTTATCGAATCACCTGGTAAAATTGATTCAGAATATTCTACAGAAAGGAGAGCGACCTATATTTATCGAAAGGTAGGTGAACACTGGTTATGCGCTATTGATAATTCGTATGGCACCGAACTTTTGAATTCTGATTAGAGAATCCTTTATTCTATTTTTTCAACATACAATGATGAAAGATCCCAGTATGAAAAATTTCTTTGCTTTCCATTAAAACAAATCCATATTTTTCATATATTGGGACGTTATTCACATTTTGGGTTTCTAAATAAGCCATTTCCCCGACTTGAGAGGCTTTTTCCAAGAAGGGCTTTATCATTTTACTTGCCATTCCCTTGCCCTGATGATCGGGAGATACAACAATCACATTCAAATACCAATGCCTTTCATTTGTAACCTTGATTCTCAAACGTGTTGACCAAAGTTGATATCGTATCATCTTCCAAAGGCTAACCAAACCAACCTGAAAGAGGAGAGATAGACCATAGTAAAGATCAGAGAATGTAATGGCAGCGTGTTGTTCTTCTGGTTTTTCCCAGATACAAATTCCTTCCATATTTTGGGATACTCTAAAGGCACTTTTCCATTGCGATTTTAATTTGAAATGATACAGATGTTCTAACTTTTGTAAACGAGTCGTAGGATCAGGTAAAAACCAAATATGTAAAGGATCGTTAAACATAGCAGCTGCAAATATTTTGGAGGCGGGGAGTATTTCTTTTTTATCTAAGGGTTCCATTTTTCTTCCTATCTACATACTTTTGACTCAATTTAGAGGACAAAGTGAATGAAATACTATTCTATTCTGATACATCTTTCTTGCCTTGAATTATTTTTGAATGGGAGATTATTGTTATTTCAAATCCTTCATTGCATTTTCCCATATTTCTCTTTCCTTTTTAGAATACAGTCAAAAGAAGGTTCCCTTTTTAGAAGAGGATAATAAATATTATCCTCTTCTATGAATAAAAAAATCTCTATCGATAGGTGGAGAATAAAGATTCACAGAATTTGATTGAATTCAAAATAGTCGATAGTCGATAGAAAGAAAACTACAGTATTATTTTTAAATTGTCTATCGCTTTTTATTGCTTTACTTTTAAACTATGATATCATGGTCTTCAGTAAGTATAGAAAAAGGAGAACTCGATGCAAGAGATAGAAGAATTAAATCACTCCATTCTAGATTCTTTAGCTGCGCAAGTAGCGGTTTTGGACTCTGAAGGCAATATTATTGCTGTAAATGCAGCTTGGCGTAACTTTTGTTCTGAAAATTCCCAAGAGGGACAGAGAGCAAGCGCAGAGTTAGGCGAAAATTATCTGAAGATTTGTGAGTCAGCTACTGGTGCTGATTCAGAGGAAGCGAAAGATATGTATCTGGGACTATCGTCTGTTCTAAGGCAAGAAAGTCTAAATTATTGCATTGAATATCCTTGTCATTCCCCAACAGAAAAGCGATGGTTTAGAGCTTACGCAACAAAGATGCCATTTATGAACTCCCATTATTTTATTGTTGCTCATTTGAATATTACCGAAGAAGTTCTAAATGGACAAATAACAAATGTTAGAGTATGAGTTTAACAGGTGTTATATGACAAAAACGGATTCTAAAAATGTCAGTTATTATTTCGGACAACGTAATAAGAGTAGAAGAAATGATTCTATTTGCCAAATGGATAGTGTCGCTATAGTCAGATCTGACACAAAAAAACACAATATTTGGAGAAAAGTAACTTAGAAATAAACTATGGCTAGGCTAAATGCATTGCTTAGCTCACCCAAACTAGCTCATCAATTTATATTTTAGAAAAAAGGAATAAAGAGGCGATGGATAGGCAACAACGTGGAGATACCCATTAGGCGCTTGATTTAGTTTATAGAAAGTAAGATAAAATTTTCCTTTATTCTACTTATTAATTCTATCTTGGATTTAATTTCTGTTCTTAGAGAAAAGTATAAAATAGTCGATTCATTAATCAATGGATGAAATGATATTAAACTAAAAGGAAATCGGTTTATGGAATTAAATGAAATTAAGGATCGGATGCACAATCAAAAATTATATTTTTGTAATGATGATAGTTTAGTAAAAGAACAACTTCAATGTTTAGAACTATTATATGAATTTAATCAGACTCGACCAACAGAACAACAAAAACGCCAAAGCTTACTAAAAAGAATGTTTGCAGAACTTGGAGAGAATTGTTATATTGAACCACCTGTTCATTCGAACTGGGGAGGCAAACATGTTCACTTTGGAAATAATGTATACGCCAATTTTAATCTGACTCTAGTAGATGATACCCATATCTATGTAGGGGATAACGTATTATTTGGACCAAATGTAACGATCGCTTCTGCAACCCATCCTATCCATCCAAAACTTAGAAGTAAACAAGCTCAATATAATTTACCAATCTATATTGAAAATAACGTATGGATTGGAGCAAATTCTGTCATATTGCCTGGAGTTAGGATTGGAGAAAATAGTGTAATTGGTGCAGGCAGTATTGTCACAAAGAATATTCCTTCCAATGTTGTCGCAGTTGGTTCTCCTTGTAGAGTAGTAAGAGATATTCAAGAAAAAGATTTTAATTTTTATTATAAAGATTTAAAAATTGATTTAGAATAATCCAAAACGGGGATGCTGTCTTTGGTAAGGTGGGCAAGAAAGGTGGTAAAATATTAAACACTAACTAGTTAGCAAGAGAGGCTATTTGGAATTAGCCATATATTCCAAAAAAAAGAATGTAAGTTTTAGTGTGATAGAAAATAAGATTTGGTATGCAGAAAAATTTTTGATTTTAAATCGCTCAACAGTCTCACCCCTAGATAAATTGGGTGATATTGTTTCTAGTAACGAATGGTGGAAAGATATTTTCTAAGTTGTTACTAAAAAAGAAACTAGTCTCACTATTTATTTTGATTTAGGTAGGATAAGTAAAATAGAGTATGATTTTTTTTATTAACTTAAATTATTTTTAATTACTCTGAAAAAATAAAGCGGATAATTGTTATTATCTTCTGAGCGATAGAAATTCACTCAGAAGGGGAAATTATGATATATAAAAAATTACTGATACCAGTAGCGATTTACTTCGCACTCAGTTTACCAATATTTTCAGCACCAATCTTTTACAGTTTTGGTGGAGAGAAAGATATAAAAGTGATGGATTTTCCAGATACAGCAAATTTTAATTCTCAAGAAGGCCATTTTGATTTAGGATACCGTTATAAACAAATAAAGGTATTCTTTATTCCAGTCTGGAATTATTCAGGCGTATGGTGTGGCTATTTAAATAAGGAAGATATCTATTTACAAGTGGAAGAACCTGAATTAAGAAAATTATCTCAAGCTGCTAATTTAAAATTTCCGGACTCAGCTTCTATCCCAATCTGGGATGCTTGGGGAGGAAAAATAATCATTCTACTTTTAATTGCAGTATACTTATTCTGGAAATACAATCCTATTTTCAATAAAAGCGAATAAGTAAAACATTTGGATTCCATTTAACAGATGAATCAACTATGAGAAATAGTTCCAAATTATATTTGGTTGGAAAATATTATATTAGCCACAACTAGAATATAGAATAGTGGTAAAATTGCTACTCTAAGCAAAGCTTTGTCACTATTGTTAAAATACATTTGAAAAGAGTCAATAGGCGATATAGATATAAGACAAATTATAATTATAAATGCCAACCATAGATAGAAAAGCTATATTTACAAAAATCTAAGAATAGAATCATTGCCTTTCAAAGCTTTTTTACTTTGAAAGATTGTAGACTCTAATTTTCTAAATCTAGCGAAACAATCACTTTTAAATTAGGCAGATCATCAATTCTTTTTCCGTAGTATGCATATTGAACTTTTCCATTTGGAAGTAAAACAAAAACAGCAGGAACTTGCTTTTCCTTTCCCTCGAATTTGCCATGCATAATTCCTTTTGATAAAGCAATCAAAAGAGTTAGTAAATTGTGAGGATGCAGATAACTTAGAAGGCTTCCATTTTGGACTTTAAATAATTTAAATAACTCTTCTTTTGGGTCGCATAAGATTGCAAATGGAAGATCTGTTTCTGAAATTTGATTCGCAACTGTTTCGGGTTTACTTTGAAGAACAACAAAAACATTGTATTTAGAGAGAAGTTCTTGGTTCTTTTTTATTTTTGAAATTTCCAGTTGGCAAATAGGACATCCAATGTAACGCAAAAAAAACAAGACTACTGGTTTCGCAAATGGACTTGAAAATGGAATCGATTTTTTCCAGGGAGTATTGTAGAGAAAGATAGGAGAAATATCTCCCCTTTGTATTTTATTAATTTCTTCATTTTTATTTATTTTCATATCGCACTCTGTTTACATTTTGATTCATTTGATTTCTAATAAAATTTTGGAAAAGAAATTTTTTAGCAATACCTAGATTTTGTTTATAAATTTTAAAAAAGGAATCTGGATCATTGAATATTCCTAAGTCTTGATTAATTCCTTCCTTTTGAATATATGTATCTCCCTCTTTCCATTCTATTTCAGGAGAAGAGAAATTTTTAGTTGCCACACCATAGCCGCAAAAATCAGTTTTGCAGTCTTTGAATTTCTTTTGAAGAGATTTCAAATATACTTTGTCTACAATAAATCCTTCTAGGTTGAGCCATTTATTTTTATAATAAACCTCTACCCAACTATGAATTATATTTTTAGGAGCTAAATGAAAATAAATTCCTGAGATAGCACCCTTTTGTAGATTTTTTAAAATAGTAAATCCATGAAAGCGACAGGGAATAGATACTCCTCTTAGCAATGCCATAAATAAGATTCCTTTTGTATTGCATTGTCCGATTCCTTCTTCTAAAATTTCGGATGCAGTCTTTTCATCTTCGGTGTTATATCCAAATAAAATTTCATCTCTAACGAAATTGTAAATTTCTAGTATTTTTTCCTTATCTGTTTTATGATTCCAACCTCTATTCTGAATTAGATTCTGAATATTCGGATTCGAAAAATTGAGTAGCTCAGTTTCTTCTAAAAAAATTTCCATATTTTTCCTCGTTTCATTTATAGAAAGAATATCATATTTTTGAAATAGAGAATTGAACGAATCTGCTATGGACAAAAAAATAAAAATATTTAGAAAACTCAGAATATAAAAAGATCACACAAAATTCTTTACCTTATTAATAAAGATAGAATTATTTTTACAATAAATTCGATATTGAAAAAAGTATTATTTAGCTAGGATTTAATCCTATCTACTTAAATATAAAAAATTAAAATCATGAAAATTAAAAAAGAATCAAAATTATTTATTACAAATGGGCTAACACTTTACATAGGCTCGATCATTGATACAATTCCGCATAAACACAATGCGATGCAAATTACCTTTCCAGTAGAAGGTGATTTTACAATAGAAATTGAGCACAAAATGATTCAGACAAAATCGATGATCATTCGTTCTAAATGCAGTCATCGATTGGTAGGAAAAAATGGAATTCAGATGTTTATCTTTGTAGAGCCTGAATCTGTTTACAGTGATGCTTTGAAAGCATTTTTGGGAGATATGTCTTACAAGGAAATTCCCATCGATCAAAGTTTAATAGAGACCCTAGAGTCAGAGATAATGAATCACAAGAGTATTACAAAAGTTTTAGAAAGAATCCTTTCTTCTCTTCAACTCCAAATAGATATTGAGTCTAGTATGGATGAAAGAATTAAAAGGGTTTTAGAAAAAATCGAAACAATCCATGAGAAAAAAATTCTAATTCAAAATTTAGCAAATCATGTTTCTTTATCAGAGAGTAGACTACAACATTTATTTAAATCTCAAATTGGTATATCGATTAAAAAATATTTACAATGGAAGAGGTTAGTAGATGGAGTTCATATCATTCTAGAAGGTAAAGATTTTACTTTTGCTGCTTATGAGGCAGGCTTTTCAGATTCGGCTCATATGAGTCGAGTGTTTAAAGAAATGTTTGGAATCAATTTAATTGATATTTTTCATACGAGCCAATCGATCCAAGTTTATATCTGTAAAAATTAAAATGAAAATTCTCTAGATAAATTGAAGCAAATCAAGAGTATGCGATGGAATTGATTCGAAAGAAAATATTATACATTTTGTTATAAAAAAAATAAAATTAAAAATAGTTTTTTATCAAACAAAATGCTTGCTATAGAAAATTAAAAAATAGACTACACAAAAGTTTTGATTCTAAAGGCGAGATATTTTGAATATTGATAAAATTGTACAGGGTAATATAGAAATAAGATTCAGGAAAATAAGATTAAAAGTAAAAAATTTGATTTATAAACTTCTGATACTAAGTCTATGCTTTGGATGCTTAGATGCTAAAAGAGTCGTATTCGATGTATCATCCCCCTCAGGTCTTATCGTAAATGCAGCAATCGCAGCACTTACAAAAATTACTTTTCCGGTTGTCACTCCTTCGCCTTCTTTGCCGCTTCCAACTTTGAACTATAGCAGTAATTCATATTCTTTCATTCGGTATGATACCATTTCCATTACTCCTACCACGACAGGAACTATTACTTCTTGCACTATAATACCTACCATTCCAGCCGGTTTGAGTATAAACAATACAACCTGCGCAATTTCAGGCTCTCCAACTGGAACACAATCCTCTATTTCTTATATGGTCAATGCTACTAACGCATCAGGAAGTACATCCGTAAGTCTAAGCATAGCCATCACTACAGCCATTATTTATGGAGGAAAGGGGACTGGGGGAGTAATCATTTCATCGGATGGTGGTAATAGTTATTTAACCTATACAACCGCCAATGGCTTAGGAAGTAATTCGGTAAATTGGATCTATGTTTCCGGTTCCAATGTTTATGTAGCAACGGCAGGTGGAGTATCTATTTCTACTAACGGAGGGACAAGCTACACGAACTACACGACTGCAAATGGTCTAGGAAATAATAATGTCACTGGAGTTTTTGCCTCAGTATCCAATGTATATGCAGCTACAGATGGAGGCTTATCTATTTCCACAAATGGAGGAACAAGTTACACAAACTACACGACTGCAAATGGTCTAGGAAGTAATTTAACCTATTCAGTCTATGCATCTGGATCTAACGTCTATGTTGTAACAGCTGTAGGAGTATCTATCTCAAACAATGGTGGAACGAGTTATTCTAGCTATACGACTGCAAATGGTCTCGGAAATAATACAGTTCTTGGAATTTATGCCGTCGGATCAACAGTCTATGTAGGAACTGCTTCTGGAGTTTCCATTTCAACCAATGGAGGAACTAGTTATACAAATTATACGAGTGGGTTGGCAAGCAGTTATATAGCAGGTATATATGTCATTGGATCCAATGTTTATGTTGCTACTCTTTCAGGAGTTGGTATTTCAGCTGACGGTGGACAAACCTATACAACCTATAATACTGCAAACAGTGGGCTATTAAGTAACATGGTATATTATGTTTATGTTATTGGAAATAACGTCTATGCAGCAAATGGAGGAGGGATTTCTGTTTCTATTAATAAAGGGCTTAATTATACTACAAACTTTAATGCTGCGGGCGCTGTCTTGGGAGTAATGGCTCAGTAAAGAAAAAAGACTGGACTACAAGCAATCTATCTCCAGACTCCAAGTAGAACCATTTTCTCATTTTCTTTTGTAGGCTATCTAAACTAATCATTCAATGCTTGTCTTTTGTAAATTAAAGTTAGACTAGGGACTTCATATCACTTAACGTCTATTCTATCAATTTACAAAATGACCGGAGCTTTTTAAATTCAAACCTTAGCAAAACCAAATCTCTCAGAGTATTAAGTTCCCCCAATATCACCTGGCTCTACAATGGGAGAGGTCAACTTTTGAGATTCATCCAACATAGATTGCATTTCTTTTCTAAGATCAGTTAAAAATTTTGTAACTGTTTCTGCTTTATTCTTTTTATACGATTCAGAATAATCTCCAAAATGAAATGTCTTTCCGAAAAACACATGAGCTTTTCTTGGTTCATGGTGCGGTTCTCCTCCTAGCATACGAGGTGTAGCACCTAAAACCAACGATTCAAATCTTTGGAGCCATTCATAGAACCTTTCAGGAGTTGGGTAGCTAATTAAATAATCTGGCTTCATCACAATAAAATCATATGCTTTAATACATTCATTGTTTATGTAATCCAATTCTTTCTGACTTAGTTTTGGTAAATCAGGAGAAGGGTAATTCACTTCAATTAATTCTAAGGTAGTAGTAATCAGTCTTAATTTTTGAATTGCGTCTGCATTTTGATCGTAGTGTTTTAATTTCATTTTTTGAGCTAGGCGATCCAATATCGTATGACGTATCTTGCCAATTCTAAAATTATAATCTTCGTTTGTTACCTCAATTCCATATTCCTTCTCTGCTTTCTCCTGCAGGATTCTTCCTACCATCAAAAATCTTCTGAGTAGATTTCTTCCTCCTGCATTTGCGCCTAACTTAGATTCAATTTTGGAAATATGACCCTCTATATTTTTTGCTACCTGTTCTTTGGGAGTTGTAATCACATATTTAATAAACGCGGGTAGTATAGTAATATCTGCATCTGGTTCTGTTTCTCTTGCATCGGCAAGTGCAGAAAATCCAAGTTTTATAATCCCAGATTGGAATGGCATTAAATTATCATTTTCGCTGCACATAGGCTCACCCTCTGGAAATATAACTAACTTTCCGGAAGGTTGGGATAGAACATATCTTGTCATTTTCATGGATTCTTTATCAGCGACCCCGGGCATTACCGAAAAAGTTCCTGTGCCTTGAAACCATTTCCCTACCATTCCATTCATAAAATCAAAGGCTCTTCTAGTTGCCATATAATGGAAACGGGTTGCCATTACATTTGCAATATAATAAGCAATCATTGGCTCGGCTTGGCTTGGATGATTGGAGAAAAATAAAAGTCTATCATTTCTTAGTTTTAATATTCGCTCTTTGTCTTCAGGTTTAATCACTACTTCTTGAATATTTTGTGTTGTTTTTAATGTGAACGGATTTAAAGCATCTGAAATCCATGCGACGGCAATATTAAATTCAGGGGGTATAAAAAATGTTTTCATAGTGTTTTATTTTTACATTCCGCATCTTATGCAAGGAAATTTTTTCCATCCACTCTATTTTTCCTAAACCGAATGCTAAAAAAACACCCTATCTTCTGATAGACTAGTCTTGAACGAGTATATCTATAGTAAAAAAATAGATAACCAAATTTTTTTTAAGAATTCTTAAACACATTTAAAACAAACCAAGCTCTATAAAAAGAAATCCAAATAAATGCGATAGCCGCTAGAAAACGATTTGGTTTGAAATTAAAATAGAAGACTTAAAATAGAATCTTGGAAGTAAAATTGGGGATTTGGGCGATTCGGCACAGATTCATTGAGAAAAGGTGCCGACCGAGCTCTCACTCCGGTCAAAAAATTCTAAATCGTTTGAATAGGAAGCGGTTATCGCTTAAATGGAATCGAATTAGAATTTTTTGACCCCGTTCGATCTCTATCGCTTTTTCTAAGTCGAATGCTATGTTTGAGTCCCAATCAAATAACGCATTTAAACGTTTGGTTGATCTTTTGTAAGATGAGTAAATAACTGATCTAAAGTATATTTCTGTTTAAAAATTCCATCTTGAAAATCAAAGAAATAGACAACTGGATTTTTATTTTTCAGATTTAAACAAATACAGGCTGTCTGATCCCGAATCGAGACAAGGGGAAGAAATTTATCTGAACCAAAGTATCCATCATTCATAGATTCAATGAGTAGATTCATTTTTTTTAGATTTAGTTCTGCAATGGCTCTGGAATTATAATTATATCCAGTTAGAAACCGTGCCATATTTTTACCCAAAATCTGATTCAAATCTTTATGAAAGAATTGATAAATTTTTTTTGGAATTTGAAAACCCATCACCCTTTCAAAATTTTCTAAATATCGATCGAGAGATTGTTTGGAGATTTTTTTTTGATTTTGTGTTTTGGGTTTCTTATCTCGATTTTTAGGGGAGGAAGATTTTTTTTGTGATTCTCCTAGAAATTCTTCCAAAGAAAAACCAGTTTTTGAAACTCCGTCTTTATACCGGAAACTTTTAATTTCCTGACCAAAAAAATAAAGCTCGTAATTTTTATCTCCTGTAAGTAAGCCAATTGCGCCGAGCTCGCCTTGTAATAGAAACAAGGGTATAAAATACTTTCCATTGGTCTCGTGATCATAATAGCTACTACAATGATTGGAAACAATCAACATTCGTCTAAAATCTATATGGAAACTACCTTTCCATTTTGTTTTTTTCAATACGGTATCCTCCAATTGCATTCCCAAGAATCTGAAAAATTCCTTGTTTTGAAAGAAGTCTACCACTCTGTTAGGCATTTTTTTTCCCGACATGATTTGAAATTCTTCTATGTAATTTTGAATATCCATCGTTTCACTATTTGCATTTTGCTTTGCCAAGAGAACCCCCCATTATTGATTGTATTGTCCATGATACAAAACTGGAAATGATTAGACAATTGAATAATTTCCAAGTACTAAATAGGAGTGTATATCAAATATGGATCCTTTGGAATTAGGAAAAAAGTATGATAAGATAGCGGAGTGGTGGAACGAAAAACATTTTCATTCTGAATATGGAATTCCACAGATTCGAAAAGCCATTGAGTTTGTTTCAGAGCCAGGAAAGGTTTTAGATATTGGATGTGGTGCTGGGGGGAGATTTATTCGCTTATTTGAATCTAGAAATTATACGATAACCGCAATAGATGTATCTTCTAAAATGATAGACTTAGCAAAACTCAATCATCCAAATCACAGATTTATAAATCAAGATATATGTCAATGGGAGACTGATGAAAAATTTAATTTGATTGTTGCGTGGGATAGCATTTTCCATTTACCATTGTCTATGCAAAAGCCAGTCTTGGCTAAACTCTGCAGTCTTCTTGAAAAAAATGGGGTTCTGGTTTATACATTTGGAAATGCAGAGGGTGATCATCTCTATGAGTGGCATGGGGATCACTTTTATTATAGTTCTGTTGGTATAAATGAGAACATTCAAATTCTTATGAAGAATGGATTAACAATTCTGCATTTAGAGTTAGATCAGTATCCAGAAAAGCATGTTTATACGATCGCAAAGAAAATTTCTGATTGATCAGAATTTTAAAAAATCAACGAAAAAATTGAAATAAAGATCAATCCGTTTCTTAGATTCAAAAATAAATGGATGGATCTATCCATACAGTAGATCTGAGTAATCGATTTTCAAAAATACTACTCTTTCCTAAGAACGGATACTCTTGGTTAGCCTCAACTAGAAGTTTGTAGGGATTAAATAAGGAAGGATATTAGAAAATAGCTGTTAGAAGGCTAGTCCATGATTAAAAGAAATCTTAAAAATATTCTTGCTTCATTGATTTTCCAAGGAGCTTAGCATTTTATATAAGGGATAAACCATAATCAATAATGTGCACTTAAATGTTAACTAGAATTACAGTTTAATAAAGAATAACAAGGAAATGAAGCCATTCTAAGAAGTTTTTATTTTATCATTTTCTCATAAACTGGGAATAAAAAGTATATAGATTGAGTGATATTTTCTGAATAATCAACCTAGAAATTGCTAATAATTGGAGATAGGAAACAAAGATAGAACGCCATACTTTTTCCTATTACGAGTTTTACGGGCGTTAGCTGCATGGTGTTTAGCATCATAAGTTAAGTGGCATTTTTGGCAGAGGGCTTTTAAATTTGAATCATCACAATTACTCGGATTGTGATCGAGATGAGCGACAGTCAGGACTATTTTTACAAAAGGTTTTTCTGTTGGAATTGATTCGTAAAGATCTACTCCATTAGAATTCATTTCATTCCAAGCCTCTTCTGATTTTATAAATCTATCGTTTACCCAGTGACCTAAAGAATAATTTTCAATACCGCAAAATTCGCATTTACCGTTTGCTCTTTGGCGGACCGCTAGAGAAATTTCTTTCCAGTTTTTAGGGTATAGATTTTTATTTTCAGGTTTAATAGGCATTACTTAATTCTTCTTTTTTTATTCTTATTGTTGACAAAAAAAACAACATATAGTAAGTTGATTGTAAGGAGGTTGACTATGATAATTATCTTAGTATTCACCTTCGGATTAGCTTTCCTAATTGCTTGGAAAGTAATCAGCTTCATCCTAGCCGATGCAGCTGAGAAAAAATCCGAAGATGAACGATAACCATAAGCCCCGTCGAAAGACGGGGTTTTATTCATAGTCAATCTTCCCATTTTTTTTAGCAAGGAAAATTTATGAATGAAAAAGAGCTTCGTATCATTATCGCTAGAATTAGAAGTGAAAAAGAAGTATTGCTCACAGAATTTCGTGAGCTTGCAAGTCAATTTAGTGTAAGAGAATTTTCTGAAAAAATTGAGGTCGATCATTCTAGAATTCATAAAATTTTGAATGGCAAATTGGACGTTAGTATTGAGACTCTCTGTGAATACATAGAGAGATTTTTGAAGGTTAAAAAATGAAAACTTTTTTGTATATTGTAATCTATTTGGGAGTTGTAATTTTCCATTTAATGGATGCTTATTTAGCTGCAATTGCTTATGGATTTCCATTGGGTCTTTACCTTTTTTTGTTTTCCCTTTGTATCGTTGGAGTGCTTTTAAGTTTATGGCGAGATTCAAAGTTGCTATTAGCCGCTTGCTTTTTAGAATTCTTTCTTGCTGGACTTTTGGCAATCGGTAACGGAAGAAATTTATTTGATCTCGATTTTTCTGTTTTATTTCTCCCTTCTATTTTGCGAATCATTGTCCTAGTCCTTCATTACTTTTCTATTTTTGAACTCTCTAAAATTTTTCTACACCGTGAACGCTATTAGCTCATTTCCTAATTCCATTTCTATTTAAAAACTTTCCGAGAGCGCGAGCGTTGGTCGGAAGATTTAACTCTTGGATGATCTGTTTTATAGTGTAACCTTTGTCGCGGAGGGCTTGGAATTTCTCCAAATCATCGGCTCCATATTTTGTATTTCCATGTTCGAATTTACTTAAAATTTGCTTCATTGTTGTCTCTCCTTAAAATGTTTTTTTGCTTTACATATTGTAGATAAATGCGAAATTATAAACAGGGATTGTCTTAGCACTTTGCTAATAGTAAGTTGTAACTGAGTGGCGTTTTTCGCCACTAGCCAAATATCCTTACGTGGGCTGTCATCTAATAGTGTAGCATCTAGGACGTTAGCAACTAGGCTAGCGAATGTGAGTGCAATTCTCACCAGCCTCATCCTACTACCTCTCTCCTTAAAATGTTTTTTGCGGCTTCTGTGAGGATGCGTGCATCGTTTCTTGTAAGTAGTTTTTCGCTTTTTTTAAACTGCCTTTGAGACATTCCTTCGAGCGTTAATTTGTATATGCCTTGGGAATTTATTTGAGATAGTAAATTGCTTAGATATTCTCTTTGTTCTCTGGTTGCAATAGCTACTATATTTGGATTTTTTTTGCTGCGTATTGTTTTGTATTTGCGCGTTGGGGCTGGTTTTTTCGGTAGCTTTGATCGTAGAGAACGAATGAATTTATCTGCTTCTAAATCCGATAGTTTACTGATTGAATCTTTTTTACAAATTAAATTTAAATGCAAATACAACTCCTCTTCTGTGAGTTGTAACTCTTTTTTGTAAGCAAAAATCGTTCGTAGTTTTTTGGGTTCCATGGTGTCTCCTTGCGAACGCATGTATGCGTTCCTTACTAGTTTAGCTCGCAGTGCATCGTTAGTTGTGTGTTGTGTGTCAAAATGTTTTGTCGTTTGATGTAGCGATAGGCTTTTTGGTAGCCAATCCATGCTGATTTTTCTTTCAGGATTTTAATTCTTAATCCGGTTAGTTTGTCGATGAAGTCGTAATCATCTTGGAATTGGGCTACTGGTTTCATTGGGTCTCCATGTTAGGTAAAAACAATTGAGAATTGTTTGCCGCGATTATTATTATAATACACAAACTTTTCGTGCGTGAATCGTCTGACGGTTGTAAAGAGATTTCCTTTAGAGTCTCTAAAAAGTAATATTAGATGTAGACCTTTGCCAAGTGGATAATTCGCAATAGTCTTTCCATCGTAGTATGCTGTGTCATACTCTTTGAATTCGTCAGAAAATTCCTCGGTTGGCTTTTGGAATACTTCTACTAATTGAACAGGATGATCCTGTTCAATGTTTCCAAGTTTAAAATATTCATGACTGAATTTAATTTGGTTCATATAGCTTTTTCCTGTTCTCGTTTTTTGATTTTCGCATTTAATATAACGTAGTATTTTTTAATTCGCTCGGAGTTTTTTAGCTCGGGTGGTAAGCGGTCGATTGTTGATACTTGCGCGCCACGTCTAAAGAAATCCTCGCAATGGTTGATCCACATATCCTCATTGTGTAACTGGATTAGTTCTTTCATTGTTGCATCAAATTCAGATTCGCAATGAGGACATTTCATCTAAGCAACCTCTAATTCTGTATTTGTAGAATATGGTTTGATATAGAAACTCTCTTCCCCATCCTCTACATCTACTCCCGTTACTACTTTCGCAGTTTCCGGATTTTGCAAAATTGCATCCTTGTTTAACTCAAGCTTGGTCCGGATAAATACCTTATCCATTTTTTTCACAAACTTCTCTTTTGCCTCAATCAGATTGTTTTGTTCGAGGATACTTGTGATTAGTTTCACGCTTGAATTTTGTGAAACATGTTTGCCTGCAGATCTATACGATAGGTCTCCCGTCTCTAACTTCACAGTCTTCTCGCCCCCTTTGAAAAGCTTCTCGCGATTGTTATCAGTGAATTTTTTCACAGATAAGGAAATCTTTTTAATCTCTTGTTTGAGAGGTTCGATTTGTTCTGCTAAGGTTGTTTGTAAGATAGAGATAGATTCATTTGTTCTATCCTCTGCCTTCTTTATCTCTGTGGTCAATCGTGCTATTTCGGCTATCGCCTTTGGTAAATCGCTTTGCTCATACTCGTAGATTACGATTGTCTCTGTTGGTTGTGGTTTTGCTTTTGCCATGTTTGGTCTCCTTTTTCGTAATGAAGTGAACTACTACATATTTAGTGGACACGATTTTAGGCAAATTGCTTCTCATATT
>DAORDH010000061.1:0-21425 GCA_035345875.1 Leptospiraceae bacterium
TATATTCTCTTGATAAAAGTAACTTAGCAGCCTGATAGGTTACGAATTTTCTAATCAACTATTTTCGGCGAGAACTCGATACAATTTTCTATTTACTTTTCTAAAAATAGATTTAAGGGCTATACTTGAGGATTTATTTTAAAAAACGCGTTCAAGGAAATTAGAAAAAACATTTACAAAACTTTGCCGTAAAACATAGTTAAGATATGAATACTAAATTTTTAACAATAAAAGCAATAGTCGTAGCCTGTTTCGTTTTGGCGTCCTTTGGTTTAAGTGCACAGCAAGCTGCAGCACAGCAGACTAAAGATTTTTCCAATACTGTAGTTCTAAAAAATGGAACTGAAATAAATAATGCCAATGTAGAGGAAGCTTATGTTGTAACCACAACAGACGGCAAATCAACAGTCTATAAAAAGGATGAGGTAGCCTCTGTTTCCAAGTTAGAGAATCGTGCTGGGTCTGAGAATTGGAGTGCTAATCTCGGGTATATGAATTGGGAAGATGCAAAAGCTAAGTGTGCAAGCCAAAAAATGCGTCTACCAACGCTCGATGAGTTAAAAGCGGCACAATCTTCTAATGTAACTGATTCTTGGAAGAAACAAGGATACTTATACTGGTCTGTCACACAGACACCGACTCTTTTAGGTGATCCTTATTTATTATATGCATTTAATGGTGAAGTGTATAGCACTAGCCGATACGCAAATAATTATGTTCGCTGCATAAAGTAAATTTTAATAAAAAGCCTTCCCAGCGTTGCTGGGAAGTTTTCATTTAACATCCTATAACTGCTCATCAAATAGATTTCCTTTTTAAATTTAAGGATTCACTTTCCCGATTTGTCCTCTCAGAAAAAACTGATTATACCAATCAAAACTTTTATTTGTCTGTTTTGAACATAAAGGTTGAGTTTAGTTGAAATTATCCAATCAGGCTGGATTATCTTTGTATCGCTTTTTTTCTAAATGTTTTTAACTTGGTGTAAGGCAGAGGATTATGAATATAGATTGGAGTAGAATTGAGGAGTTAATTTCACCTGAGGATCCTGATGATGTATTGTGGCTGAAGGGATATTTAAATGATTTAATTGTGGCATATGATGGATATTTTACTGAATTGAATGAGGGTTTAAACAAAAGAGATCAAAAAAATGTAATATCCATTTTGCACCAGATGAAGGGAGTTGCTGCGAACAATGGATTAGAAACGGTATTCTCTTTGATAAAAGACAATGAGCAATATTCTAAAGAAAATAATTTGGACAAAGTTTTTAGTCAAAGGGCAATTCTAAAAGAAAACTGGGATTTAACCAAAAAAGAAATTCAAAAAAAGTTCAATTTATAATATAAAAACATAACATCTTAAAACTCTTTTTTATTTCACTCACTCCTTCCATTTTTTCATTCTCTAAATCAATACTCATCCAAAATAGATTTTGAAAGTATACCAGTCCAAAGAAGAAAATATCATAGAAAAATTAAATAATATTAGAAATGTTCTGTTGAGTAAAATTTGACTTTTTAATAAAAGAGAGTGGCAAAACACTCTAAGGTTTTATATTTATAGATTTATTTTTTATAATCAATTTGGATAGGAGATAATTTCTGAGAGAAGAGGAGATTCACATTTTAAATAACATCTGAATCTGTTTTTAAAACATGAATCTTTCTCAAAAAATCTAAATTTCTGTTTTACTTCCTAAGATCAAGAGTATATGGAAATTCAGGATTTAGTTCTTCGTAATTCACTTTAAGACCGTTAGGTGTATGACCAAACGGATAAAATCTCGAAAATCTTCTCGATTCTGCTTCGTTTGAATTTACTGGGAATATAGTATAGCCTCTTCCACCTGGATGTGAAACATGGTAAGTGCATCCACCCACTGCTCTGTTATTCCAAGTATCTACGACATCAAAAATGAGTGGTGAGTGGATTGGGATAGTAGGATGCAATGCTGATGGCGGTTGCCAAGCTCTATATCTGACTCCTCCCACATATTCACCATTGACACCAGTTGGATGAATAGGGATTTTTCTACCATTACATGTAATGATATGTCTTTTTCCTGTCATTCCAAACACTCTAACTTGAACTCTTTCCAAAGAAGAATCTACATAACGTGCTGTTCCACCTTGGATTCCTTCTTCTCCTAGAACAAGCCATGGTTCTATAGCCATTCTAATTTCGAGAGTAATCGGACCTAATTGCACTTTTCCATAAATAGGGAATCTAAAATCCAAAAATACTTTATACCAATTTGCATCAAATTCATAGCCAGTATCGTTTAAATCAAAAATTACCTCTTTGAAATCTTCCCAAATAAAATGCGGTAGTAGATATTTATCATGTAAAATAGTTCCATGTCTAAGAAGCGATTTTTGATAAGGGTGATTCCAAAATTTCGCAACCAAAGATCTGATCAATAGCATTTGTGCTAGACTCATTCTTGTATGAGGTGGCATTTCAAAAGCTCTCATTTCTAAAATTCCTAAACGACCCGAACTTGAATCCGGCGAATAGAGCTTATCAATACAGAATTCAGCCCTATGTGTGTTTCCTGTTAAGTCTGTTAAAAGATTTCTAAATAATCTATCCACTAGCCAAAGTGGTGTAAATGTATTTCTATCTAATTCTCTAAATGCGATCTCTAATTCGTTTAAACTTTCATGTCTTGCCTCATCTACGCGTGGAGCTTGGCTTGTGGGTCCCACAAAAATTCCCGAGAACAAATAGGATAGACTTGGATGATTATGCCAATACGATAATAGACTTCGAAGTAGATCAGGTCTTCTAAGCAGAGGACTATCCGATGGAGTATTTCCTCCAAGCGTTATGTGATTTCCTCCGCCAGTCCCTGTATGTCTACCATCTAACATAAACTTTTCTGTTCCTAGTCTTGAATATCTTGCTTCATCATATAAAATTTCTGTGTTTCGAACCAGAGTTTCCCAATTATCTGATGGATGAACGTTTACTTCTATCACCCCAGGATCAGGAGTAATTTGAAATTTTTGTAAACGAATATCATGAGGAGGTAGATATCCCTCGATTAAAACTGGCATGCCTAAATCCGCTGCAGTCATCTCAATAGATGCAATTAAATCTAGATATTCCTCTATATGATACATTGGAGGAATAAATATATATAAATTTCCATTTCTTGGTTCAACGCAAAGAGCGGTTCGGATCATTTCCCAGCTATCGTCATTTAATTCCAATTCTCTATTTGCAGAATGCTTTTTATAAAGAGAGTCTAATTCTGAGTTTCCACTTCCGGAACTACTTCCTTTATTCACAAAGGCTTGGTATCTTTTCGCTACTTGTTCTCGAATGTTTTCGAGAGGTTTTGGTTTAACAAAACTAGAAGGTTCTTCATCATAATAATAATTGCCAGAATGAGGAAGAGAATTGAGAGGAAGTCTATATCCCATTGGAGAGTCGCCTGGAAGTAAATAAAGTCTTTCCCTTTTCAAATGCCATCTTCCAGATCTCCAGACACGACTTTGCCAATCCCATTTAATTGGTAAAACGAAACCAACTGTAGTTCCAAGTCCTGCTTCTAATACTCTTCTTAGAGTTTTTCTTTCTTCAGAATCTTTTAAATCTTTCAAAAAAGGATCAACGTTAACCGGAAGAGTTCCTTCTTTCCAAAGATAATAGTATACGTCCTCAAATCCAGGAACTACATGCTCATCTGTAATTGCGAGATGGGTTGTTAATCTTCTAATAAATTTTTCTGCATCTTCTTTCGTATAAGTTCCTGTTAGTCTTTCATCTGCAATCAGCTTTGGATCATTCCAAATAGCGATTCCATCTTTTCTCCAATAACAAGACAATGCCCACCTTGGTAGAGATTCTCCTGGATACCATTTCCCTTGACCATAGTGCAAAAGGGGTCCTGATGCATATTTTTCTTTTAATCTATTAAATAGTTCAATCGCATATCGTTTTTTTGTAGGACCCAATGCTTCTACATTCCATTCGGCACCATCCATATCATCGATAGAAACAAATGTAGGTTCTCCTCCCATTGTGAGTCTAACGTCATTTCTTTTGAGATCGATGTCAACCTTATGTCCTAATTCATATATTTTTTTCCATTCCTCTTCAGTGTATGGTTTTGTGACCCTAGGTTCTTCATTGATTCGAGTAACTGACATTTCAAACTGAAGTTTCGCTTCCGCTCCCATTTGAATTCCACCTGCGATCGGAGCCGCGCTTGCAGGATTTGGAGTGCAGGCGAGAGGGATATGACCTTCCCCAGCAAAGAGTCCAGAAGTTGGATCGAGTCCAACCCAGCCAGCGCCTGGTAAATAAACTTCTGTCCACGCATGTAAATCTGTAAAATCAACGTTAGTTCCAGATGGACCATCTAGAGATTTTACATCTGGAACCAATTGAATTAAATACCCAGATGTAAAACGAGCCGCAAGACCTATATGTCTAAGCATTTGCACAAGTAGCCATGCGCTATCTCTACAAGAACCTTTTTTAATAGTAAGGGTTTCTTCCGGTGTTTGCACTCCCGGTTCCATGCGAATAATATAACCAACTTCAGATTGAACGACTTGATTGATATAAACTAAAAAATCTACTGTTCTTCTTTTCTTTAAATCTAATTTAGAAATTAATTTTTTTAATAAAGCACCATCTTCTTTAATTTGTAAGTAAGGAAGTAGTTCCCCTTTTAAATCATCTGAATACTCAAATGGAAACTCGTCTGCGGATTCATCTAAGAAAAAGTCAAACGGATTGATCACAGTCATATTGGCAACAAGATCAATCTCAACGGTTAGGCTACTTGCTTTTTCTGGAAAAACAAGTCTTGCTTCGTAATTTCCAAATGGATCCTGCATCCAGTTGATAAAGTGATTCCCCGGTTGAATTTTCAAGGAATACGCCTCAACAGGGGTTCTGGTATGAGGTGCAGGTCTTAATCGGACGACCTGTGGGAATATAGTAATTGGTTTATTGTATTGATAATGAGTTTTATGATGTAGAGCTACGCGTATTGACATATTGATTCCATCCGTAAAAAATCTGGCGACACAGGATACTCTTTCATTTGAGCAAAATGCTTTGCCAATAATCTGAATGCTAATTTAACACTTCCATTTCTGGATAAAAATAGCATCTATATTGTTTATGCAAAATTTGGACTTTTAGAAATTATTTCAGTAAAAAATTTACTAAAGCAGATTCTTTGTAATTAGAATTTCGAAATTAGGAGACAGTAATATAGATTCCACAAAAAATCACAGGCGAACTCTGATGCAAAGTTTGATCTTTTTGTTATCAGTTTGTAAGAACTCCTTATATCCTTTTCTTATTCCTTTTAAGACACTTTCTCATATAGATCAAATTGCCTAAAATAAGGAAATATCCTATTTTGTAAATGGCTGATTCTCAGCGGAAATCGTTTGAATCCTTTCACAATAAGATTTAAGTAAGGCTTTCTTGAATTGCCGATTTTCAGCAATGTAGTATTAGAATGAAAATGTGTAAAAGCTTTCTATGGTGCTATATAGATGTGGAGTGCATACTTCTTTAGTGATTGGAAATATTTGCTTTTACACAATTCCTAGATTTTAAAAATCCAACGAATAATTCAATTCGTAGTAGGTTTCTCGATTGAGTCCAGAGGGAGTCAGTGCCATTTTAGGAGTTGCATTGAAGTTTATATCCCCATACGCTGTTTTAGTTCCGATGCCCTTTGCTGGTTCCTCTTTCGCATAGTCTCTTCCTACAAAAATGGAATGAATCAATTGTACAGCGTAAACAAAACCAAGTGCTTGGATTGCATTATTTCCATTGGTCTGTGCTTGTCCATAGGGTGCAAACGCCGCCTGCCCCAAGATAATTCCAGTTCCTAAGTTTACTGTTTGATTTGAGCTTGCA
The DNA here is from genome assembly GCA_035345875.1 of Leptospiraceae bacterium. Classification (GTDB taxonomy): domain Bacteria; phylum Spirochaetota; class Leptospiria; order Leptospirales; family Leptospiraceae; genus UBA2033. The sequence continues at coordinate 5,902 of DAORDH010000061.1, forward strand.
CCTGCTTGTGTTTGTCTTAATACGTATAAACCAATCAGTAAGGAATTAGACTCATATGTTTTTCCCGCAGAGTCAAACGCATTTACTTTTGATACGGAATAAGCGCCCACGCCAGCAACGCCTACAAATACCAAGGCAGCGAGCCATTTCTTGTTTGCCTTCCATAGACCCCAGCCTGGAATTAGAGCAGATCGCCAGACTATATCGAATGTTCTTTTTTTGGAGGCTGATTTTGCTCCTTTTCTTTGGTCTGGCGGGAGTTTACTTTCTTCCTCTTCAATGATTCTTTTGATTTCTTTTGCATCTTTTACGTCTCGATACGATACTTTTAGGATTTCACTCTTCTGAATTTCCAAAGGTTTCCCTAAATCATCATTCATTCGTAAAACATTCGCATCTTGGAACGTGATTTTACCGTGAATTACATCGTGGGTTCTCAGGATCACAGTTTCAGCTAAAATTGTGGAGGATAGAAAAGTAAATAAACTTAGTGCGATTAATTTTAATTTTAAATATCTTATATTTCTCATTTTAATCCTTTCTTTCTGCTTCTAAAAACAAAGCAATTTGCAATCTTTATCTTTGGAATGTTCATTTTTTTGTTCCTTTTATAAAAATAAAGAAATTAATTTACGAAAACTTTGGATTAAATTTGAAATTGACTTAATTTTGCTTGAGAATAAAATATTAGCAAAAAGGATTTCTACAATGAGATATATTTTCCTTCTTCTACTTTTTGTTTTTTCTTGTAAAGGTCAGATTGACTCAGGTATAAAAAACTCCCTTCTAAAAGTTTTATCTGAAAACCAAAAAGTCCATGAGATATTAATTACAAAAGAGAATCTAATTCCAGATACAAAAGCACTTTTAGAAAGTGTTCAACAAGCAAAGATTGCTTCGGAAAAAAATGAATCGATAAAAAAACAAATCGAGAAAATGGAATCGACTCTAACAAATATAAATACCAAGGATCAAGAAGCTTTTTTCAATGGGCTCTCAAGTTTCTCGGAAACATTAACCGAAATAATAAAAGCAAATCAAATTCAAACAGAATACAATAAATTTTATTGTCCAATGGTTGCAAAGTATTGGGTCGCAAAAGGGGAAATGGTGCAAAATCCCTACGCACCCGATATGCGTGAGTGTGGCGAATTAGTGAAAGAATAACGACGTGTTAAAATCAAACTCAGATTTACAAAAATGCTTTTTAGATACAACTATTTACCAAGTTTGTCAAGGTAATTGTAGATCTGTATTGTCTATCAATTCTGCATGGATGGGCAATTTTAAAAAGTTCTGTATTGCTGGTAATAAATTAAATTCATTTATTAAAGGAGAAAATACGTTTACTGTAGCGGCTAGCGCATTTCAGCAAGCACAAGCTGCTGTAATAGATGAGTTTGCTAATGAAAGTTCTGATAAGTTAGATTTAATTCGATATTTTTTCGGAATCTGTGAGCCAGAAGAAGTCCAAGAGCTTGTCGAAAAGTTAAGCAACGATACACTATTCAGAATTTTACAAATCGACTATGAAAATTATTTAAAAGTAAGGAAAATGTTAGCAAAGAAACCTGACGTTAATAACTACTTTGCACTCAAAAGCAGCCGTTATTGGAAATTAGTTTCAAATCAGAGAATTTGTAATATGATTGTTTTTTTGGTTAGAGAAAAACAAGAATATAAACTCGCTTCACAATTTTTATTAATTTTACCACCTGAGGTAATGTCCGAATTTGATAAATATACTGATCTGAGTGAAGACGATGAGCGCAATTTGTATTTAGCACTTGAGGATAATATTTATAATCTCCCATTGATTTCTCCTAAGATTTATGATCATATGTTAAATCTATTCAGAGAAAATATGGAGATATTTTTTATTCTAGAGACAATGGGCGAGTTAGTAAAACGTCGAGGTCAAATAGATGATATTACTTCTTCTTTTATTAAACATTTAAAGAAGAGTGGGCAGCGCCTAACGATTCAATGGATTTACTCTGAACTTTATGGTTTGGAATATGAATTAGTCGTTGAAGTTTTAGATCAACTTCGCGAGAAAGACTATATAAGCTCATCAGAAAAAACAACTCTTCAATCTCTACTTAAGTCAGGTAGCCTAGATTATCTCAAAGAGATGAAGATGGAAATTCTAAATAATTAAATCACCTTGACCAAGGTTCACCAATCGATTCATTGAGGTTTGCTTTTAGCAGAAACTTTTCGCCGCGGGTGTATGATATAATTAATATTCTTACAAATAACTTTTGTTATTCGATTCGTTAACTTTATTAAATAGATACCTAATCAAAATAAACTTCAGAAAGATTTTATTGGAGTAGAGTTTGGTAGATCGCAGAAACAAACAGCAAGAAGACTAAGAAGGCTTTAAATCGAAAACTTCTGAGTGATTGAAAATGGGAAATTCATTTTGGTTCGGTATAAGTAATAACTCATTTCTCTATTGAAAATTCAATTTGACTGCCTTCTATTTTGCCCACAAGAATTGAATTTTTGCATTCCAATACCCAGTATTCTTTTATCTCTGGTTTTTCTATTCTAAGTCCTAGTGTCGTGAATTTAACAGGATAGGCTTTTCGATTCGAAACATTTCTGCTGAATTGTTTTATTTTTAATTCTTGATTATTGAAACCAAATCTAATTTTTCCGTCGTTCAAAAATTCGCCAGACTTTTGTGCGATCAAATTGTAGTCTTTTCCTATTAGAAGAGTGCATTTGCTTTCATCATTTCCTTTTACTTCAAATTCACTTGAATCGGGAGAAGGGGGAGATGGTTCTAGTTCAGGGCTGGGATTTGATTTTTCATAAGGCTTTAATAGAGTTAAGAGTGATTTACTATCACGTGCTCCCGTCCATTTTGCAAGAGAAGATCCATTTGGATTTAAAACAAAATAGGTTGGGATTCCAAAGGTTCCATTTCCCAGTGGGACTTTATTGTATTCTTCGTCTTTTATTTTCCAAGGTATGAATTTTTCTTTTAAAACTTTTTTCATTTCCGGTTTTGAAAAGGCTTCTTGTTCCATATAGCGACAGGCGCCACACCAACTAGGTTCTGTAATAATTCCATAGATATTCAGGTTACTTGCTTTTGCCTTTGTAATTGCATTTTCGAAATCTGTTTCCCATGAAATAGATTCAATTTCTCTTGTATTGATAATTCTCTTATCATCTCTAACTTCTGCTATAACTTCCTTTATCAAAGTTTCTGGAGGATAGCAGACTGGATTTTCTTTCTCTTCACAAATTTGAATTCTTATACTCATAGGAATCTTTGCATTTGATCCATTCTTTCTGAGTCCAAGTTCAAATGCTTTAAATGAAAATGTTCCACTTTCTCTTAAAATCATTTCATCGAATTTCTTAACACCTTTTGGTCGCTTTGTTTCTATTAGTTGAAATCCGGATTCAATCGGAAAAGAAAAATTTGTGAGAATACCGATTGCATCCTTATTTGTATGAGATAGATATAGATAATGTTTATGAGGTAAATTAATATTAACCTCAAAATCGCTTTCTCCTCCTGTTCTTAAGACGAGAGCATTTTTTGGAGTAATTTTAACTTTAGAGTAGGGAGTCTCCTCTCCAAACACGGAAGAAATCAGTAATAAAAAAAGTAAAATTCGAGTCATAGACATTCACAATACCAAAATTTCAACATTGCTGTAAATGAATTTATCTTAACTCTTTACGATCATATCCTGTGGGTTTCTTCTTGGACTCTGGAAAAAATAATCTGATTTCCCAATTCGAGCAAACATTTGAATCTTTGCTTTGGGAGGGATTTCCATTAATTTTTCGAATTCTAATTTTACCTTTTCCATTTCTGGATATTCTTGGAGAAATTGACTCATAGGGTGCATTGAGTAAGAAAGAGAATTGACTGCAATATTTAGGTGAGCGTATTTCTCACCTGATTCAACCCAGTCTTTCATTTCATTTTTAGACGTTAGTATATAGATAAAAGCCTTACTGGATTTGACTTGTTCTTTAAAAGAATCAATTCCTGCTTTTCTTGTGAAGTCTGAATGCCAATCTTCAGGTTTTGTAGAAACGAAGAAATTACTGATAATTTTATACGACAATCCACTCATTCCATTTCCACGTAGTGAAATCCCGTCTCGCTTAGAGTAAATTTCCTTGTCTGTAACTCTAAACCAAATTCGATTTTCTTCATTGGTTCTTTTTAGGTTTGTTTCGATTGCAAATGCTTCTACGAGTAAGTCTTGTATTTTTGCAAAACGGGAATCGGAGGAGAGTATCCATTTAAAATTACTTTTATCATATTGAATTTCATTTTGGATTTTGTCTCTATCAGTTTCTGAAAAGTCACCACTGTAAATAGAACGATTTGTATTTCGAATATTTAAACTTTTAAAAAACTTTTTCTTATTACTATCACCAGCGGATAATGTTAATTTTGCGACAGGCTTTTTTCCAATCTCGGATGTTTTATATTCACCCTGTGGGAAGTATTGAACTTTTGTTGTATAACCAAGCTGGGCTGCTCCAATCGAAAAACATTCAATAAAAGAACCTTGCCCTATATGAATTTGTCTGGCTGGAGGATCTGTATCGAGTAGAATTCTAGATTCATCTACAAAAAGCAGAATCTCATTTTCGTTTAGAATTTTAATTTTCCAAGCTTGTGTATTATGAGGGTTCGGAGCTCCTATTCCTGCGTAAATAGATTTCCAAAGAGGTGAGAGATTTTCTTGATCAAATGGAGAGGTATCCGCATATCGATCAGGAAGACTACTACAGTATTGAAGGAGTTGAGAAGTCGTTAGTAATAAACCTAGATGCGTTGTCTTATCTAAAAAATCTTTTCTTGAAATAGTCATATTACTTTTCCTCTTGGATTTGATTGTATAATTTGATCAATCCTTCTTTTAAAGAAGAGATATCTTGATCACTCAGATTTTCAAATGTTTTTTTTAGGAAGGCTTGATTTTCTTTATCAATTCTTTTCCAAAAGTCAATATTCTTAGACGTTATTTCTATATTTAAGATTCTTTTATCATTTTCATTTGGAATAATTTTGCAAAACCCAATTTTTTCTAACTTGAGAGCCAACTGTTTTGTGTTTTGTCTACTTGTGCCAAGAAGACTAGCTGCTTTGCTGATAGTTAGTGCTGCCTTTTGATTTTGAATTAATATTAAGGATAGAAAAAATTGTTTTGTAGTAATTTTATAGGGAGAGAGATGTTTATCAGCAATTATCTCTATTGCATTTGAGACTAAAAATAATAATCCGAATGCATCTCTCGTATTAATTAGTCTAGAATTCTTTGACATTGTAATCAATCTTCCTTAAAAAGAATTTTCCGTAAGTTAAATCCCCTTCCGGATAATGGTAAATAGCTTCACCATATGTGGCGATTTTCCTTCCATTGAAATCTTTATAGTTTCCAATTGGAGTAGACCATTTTACATATTTCATCGTATTATCATCCTGAAGAGCTCCTCTTTCATCGGTTGTGAAATTTATCAACTCACCTAATTCATTAAAAAACAAAACAGCAGTAACCTTGTGTCTTCCATTTTGAAAAATTGCTTTTACTGATGTATCGTCTATTGTCTCCCATTGGATTCTTTTATCAATCAGTGCAGCAGGTGCAAAAAAACAAAGATCATTTAACAGGGTCAAAGTCTCTGTCTTCGATAATTCCTCGCCACTTATATTTGTAATATTGAATAAATTCGCAATTCTTACCTGCATACTTGCTTTTTCTTTTGAGTAGGAGTGTAAAACTCTTGCTGGAATCAAAAACATACTTGTTTCTAAATAGAAATGTCTTGCTGGATTGGTATAGAAATTATACTGGATAGTGTCTGATTTCATGGGAGCACTTTCATTTGTCTTTCTCATTTCTGCGTAGAATTCCAATCTAAAGTTTTGAATTTTTTCCTTACCAATAGAGCCAGTGTATCGTAAATATTTCTGAACAAGAGTTGGAAGACCATTTAAGTCCTTCTCAGTTAGAATTTCTTTTTCTTGAATTGGTTGTTCTTTAAATTCGGAAGATACATTTTCTATAAAAGTATCCTTTACAGAATGACAACCGATCATTTTTAAAACTATCATAAATAAGATAAATCGTTTCATGGCTTTTCTCCTTTTCTAATAGGTAATATATTACCTATTAGAAAAGTTTTGTCAATCGTAAAAATTAAATTCTAGGTCAGATAAGAGCAAATGTTCGAAAGTATCCATCCATAAAATATCTCATGAATTTGAATAAAATAAATGTTGACAGTATAAACATTAAAATTTACAGTGTAAACATTCGAAATAAGGAGGACTTATATGTCCAATGTTGGAAAGAAATACAATACAGAAGATGCGAGTAAAAAATACGATGCAATCGTAATAGGCTCAGGAATGGGTGGGCTAACCACAGCAGCTATTTTGTCTAAGGCTGGTAAGGCTGTGCTTGTTTTAGAACAACATTACACTGCGGGAGGGTTTACTCACAGTTATTCTCGAAAAGGATATGAATGGGATGTAGGCTTACACTATATCGGAGATGTGCATAAAGAATGGTCTCCTCTCAGAAAAATCTATGATTGGATAAGCGATGGAGAGTTAAAATGGTCGTATATGGATCCTGTCTATGATAAGATTTTTATTCAAGAAAATCGGTATGATTTTAGAGCAGGTAGAGAAAATTTTGTAACAGAGCTTTTAAAACATTTTCCAAATGCCAAAACATCTCTGGAAAAATATCTTAGCCTATTGGATGAAGTAAACCTACTCGCAATGCCGGCTATCGTAACTCAGAAGCTAACCCCTTCTTTTTTATCAGGCATTTCGGGTCTTATAACGCAACCAATTTTAAAGAAGTATTTCGGAAGAACTACTTTTGAGGTATTGAGTGAGATAACAGATGATCCCAAATTAATTTCTGTCTTGTCTAGTCAATGGGGAGATTATGGACTTCCTCCAAAGCAATCTAGTTTTGCAATGCATGCTGTGGTTGCGCATCATTACTTAGACGGAGGGAATTTTCCAGTAGGTGGTGCTTCTAGTATTGCTAGAACGATAGAAAAAGTTATCCAAAAGTCAAATGGAAAGATTTTAGTAGGAAAAGAAGTTTCCGAAATACTAATTAAAAACAACAAAGCCTATGGTGTTAAAATGGAAAATGGAGATGAAATTTTAGCGCCTATCGTTATCAGTGCAACTGGATATATCAATACTTATAGAAAATTAATTGCAAAGGACATTGCTTCCGATCTAGGTCTTTTATCAAATTTGAAAAAGATCAAGCCATCTGTGGGTCATATTTGTTTATACACTGGAATCAAAGCTTCTAAAAAAGATTTGAAACTAGAAAATGGAAATCTATGGATTTATCCCGATTATGACCATGATAAAACTTATTCCAAATATTTACAAAATCAGAATTCCGATTTTCCTTTGGTTTATATTTCATTTCCATCCTTTAAAGATCCAGAATGGGACTTGCACTATGAAGGAAAATCAACGATAGATGTAATAGCTCCAGCTGCCTATGAATGGTTTCAAAAGTGGAAGGATAAACCTTGGAGAAAACGCGGAGAAGATTACAATGAGTTAAAAGAAAAGTTTTCAGAAAGGCTTCTCGATTATGTATATAAATATGTTCCCGAAGTAAAAGGGAAAGTCGATTTTTATGAACTCTCTACTCCTCTTTCAACTGAATATTTCAACAAATACCAGCATGGAGAATTGTATGGATTGGATCATACTCCGGATCGATTCGCAGAAAAATGGATGAGACCTAAATCGCCTATCGATAGTCTCTACATCTCAGGACAGGATATATTATTTGCAGGAGTTGCTAGTGCTCTCGCTTCTGGTTTCATGACTGCAACAGAGATTCTTGGAGTGAATCTAATTAAAGCTTTATAAGTTTTGATTTAAACTATCCCGTTTTTGTTATAGTAAGAACGGGATAGGATTTTAAAGATTACTACGAATCGGTTTAGCAAAAAGAATCATAAAACAATGGTAGATTGAAAACTCAAAAATCTTGTTTTATCACGGATAACGAAAGTTATCCACATTCTATATCCTATGTAATTTACTTAAAATCTCTCTTCGATAGAGCCATGCTTCTAAATGATTTTCGATTCGAGCGAGCAATTCTTCTTTTATGAATGGCTTTATGATATAGTCTGTAGCTCCAGCTTGAAAGATAGATAAAACTTCCGACTTATCATCGGCGCCTGTTAGAATAATGACGGGTAAATATTTTAGAAAATAAATTTTTCGAATCTCCAAGCAGAGATCGGTGCCGTTCATTTCTGGCATATAATAGTCAGTTAGAATCAGATCTATTTTATTGTCTCTCTCTTTGATAAGATTAAGTGCTTCTTTGCCGTTATCCGCTTCGATTAGTTCTGCTCCTTTATTTTTCAAAACTTGCAGGATCATCAAGCGATTTATATAGCTATCATCAACAATCAATATTTTTGTATTTTCAAGATTTCCTTTTGGGTTTATGAGATTGCTAATAATTGGTTTTAAGCCTTCTTCTAAATTCTTTTTTAGGACAAATTCGGTAGCACCAACGGAAAAACCTTTTAGCCTAGATTCAATTGTGTCGTTTGAAGTTATAAAAATAATCACTGCACTTTTGGAATTGTAAAAAGCTTCTCCTTCTTTTGCATTTCGAATTCGGCGGCATATATCAAAACCATCTTCCCCTTCTAAATAGAGACTTAATGTGATTACATCGAATGTTTCTTGTGCATAATTTTGATTTGCCTCACTTGATGTTCCTGCTTCAAAAACTTCAAACTTATCTGATTCAAAAATGGCTCTAATCATATTTCGAACTAATTTACTATTTTCTAATATTAATGCTCTCATTTGTTTTAACGACTTATAAACTTCCTTATCTATGTCCTAATTTCAAATACTTACTGACAAGTATTTCTTCATTTTTCTTTAAAAAGATTTCTATGAATGAATTATGGGTTTGCTGTATTGATTACAACTTATGTAGAGTAAAACACGTTAGTTAGATAGAAAAATCTAATTCTCTTTTTTACAAAAGCAAAAAGAGATGAATTTACTACTCCACTCCTTACTGCAAATCTGTATCGCAATTCTCGATTTGGTTCCAATGCTTATACTATTTAAAAAATTTATTCTTGGCAGTGGAGACAAAGGATTTATTATCTTAGAATTTAGCACGAAATCATATACCTCATTGAAACCAGAAATCATAATGAATCAGATTTTAGATTTAGAAAAATAGTCACGATTTGAAGGTTACGGACCATTACCCGCTATAAAAAAGGTGATTTTTTAGAGAAGATGGATTTTTAAGGAATCTAAAAATGCTTTCTAAATCTATAGAGAATTTGAATTGATTCCTACCTCAATCTTTGCAGTGCCATTTTTATTTGTAATTGTGTAAACCCAGCTTCAAAAAAGTATTTAAATATTTTAGAAACTGTTTAGATTAATTTAATTCGATTCCAATTATAGTAATATCATCTTGTTTTTCTTTTGCGCCAAGAAAGGAATTCAGTTCATCTAGGGATATATCTATAATTTCAGAAATAGATTTATCATGGTTTTTGCGGATAATCTCTTGTAGCCTCTCTTCTCCAAATTCTTCCTCGGACTTATTGAATTCCTCAAAAATTCCATCCGTAAATAAGAAAAGCTTGTCTTTCTCTGAAAAATTTATTGTGATCGATTGATAGTTTGTTCCTTTAAAGACTCCAATGATTTTCCCTGTTCGTGTTAATTCTTTGATTTCTCCCCTTGATAAGAGAATTGAGGATGGATGACCAGCAGAAACATAGGTTAAAGTTTTGCTTTCGGTATCAATATCTACTACAATTGCCGTTAGGTAACTATTTAGAGATATATATTTATGTATAAATTCATTGTTGAAAATTTCTAAAATTTCATTTGGTTTCAAACCGAATGATTTAATATTATCATAGATGCCTTTTATAACCATTGTGATCATAGCTGCTTGCACTCCATGACCGGTAGCATCTGCAATAAAAATACGATATGTCCTATCATCAATCTTACTTATGTCAAAGAAGTCACCACCGACTTCTGTCATAGGTAGATATTTTATTGCAAGCTTTAAGTCTTTTATATCAGTTGGATTCATCGAAAGAGCGTTCATTTGAATTTTCTTGGCTAAATTCAAATCTTCTTTGATTAAATGAAGCGACTTATTTAATTCATGTGTTCTTTCTTTTACTTTCTCTTCCAATTCTAGATTTGATTTTTTTAAATTTTCTTGGATAAGTGCTTCCGCTCTTTCCTTCTCTTTTCTGAGTGTATTGTATCTATCAGCTAACGCTATAGCAAGAAGAATCATTTGAATGGCAGAGCTAATTTGCACTCCTTCTGTTGTGAATTTATTGATTGGTAAAATCCCTAGCACTCTCAGATACCCGGATGAAATTGCAATCATGAGAAAGGTAAAGGCAGTTACAAAGAAATAAGAAGCTCTATTTTTTTGGAAGGAGCGAATAATGCTATAAAAAGTAATCCAGCCTGCTATAAATATTTGAGAAAAAATTACTAACTTAACAAATCCTTTAAAATCCCAAAGCATTAAAAATAAGGCTGTCCATTGGATAAACATGGTTAGCCAGTTAAATTTATCTAGAATTGGGGTATCTATTTTTGAATTTAACATCCTTCTCATAAAAAACATTAACGTTGTGCAAGCAATCACGCTCCATGCGTTAACTCCAATTTTCTCAATATAAGGATTATCTCCCCAAAGCCATTCTCCAGCAATTCCATTGAAAGCGGCAATTCCAACTCCACTACTGATTACAAATAAAACATAGTATAAATAGGATTTATCCCGTAAGAAAATATAAATAAGTAGATTATACGCAATCATGGAAAATAAAATCCCAAAGTATAGAGATTGAATAATATGATCTTCTACATCATGATTGTGATAAGACGTTGTATCCCATAGAAAGAAAGGTAGCACAATGGCGTTAGGAGACGTGATTCTTAGATAAATGGAGCTAGTTTTATTTGCATCTAACCGAATGGGAAAAGTGAAATAGCGACTTTTGTATGGGCGCTCATCTTGTGGAACCGAGTATCCAGAGTTCACTTTTTTATAACTATTACCCTCAGGTAAATAGAGGAAAATATTCATTAGCCTCGGATATTGTATTTCTAAAAAATAATCTTTCGTAATTGGTTCTGAATTGCGAATCGAAAGTTTTATCCAGATCGCAGAGTCTGTGTATGAAAAATTATAGGCATTGCCGGAAATATTTCTCAATTTGAATTCGGAATTGTGTTTCGGTGATAGTATGTCTTCTATTTTTAAATCAAGGGATGAATCTTCTAATACTGTTGCATGGGAAGTTAAGATGAGAGGATAATCCTTTTTATCTGCTAAATCAAAAATGATATTCTCTCCGTGGATAGGTGTAATTAGAAAAAATAGAAGGAATAGAAGAATTCTTCTTTTTAAATTGTGAAGGGATGAATTAGGGATTGTTTTCATTGGGGCTTTGTATATTCTAATGTATTCTCAAATATTTTCAACGTAAAAATTCATACATAATAGGAACTAACCTTACCCACAGTTACAAGAAGACTGACTTCCTCCAATAAAGACGATGGACACCGATAGGTTTTTGAGTTAGTTATTTTTTGTTATACTAATTTTCGATTTTATTTCCAATTCGGTAGCTGATTACTCCTCCTACTGTATACGCGAGTAAATCAAATGGATCAAACACCGATCCAAAAACTATTTTTGTAAATATATTTTCTTTTAATCCTAAAAGGGGAATGATCTTAATGTATTGAGTAAATTCAATACAATATGCAAAGATTACAACAGAGAGAGAAAGAGCAAAATTTGAAAAAGGATAAATCAATTTAATAGAAAAGAAAAGGAAGATAACTATGATTAGATCTCCTAGAAAGCCACGGATAAAGCCATGATTCGAAAACAATAATACAATCAGCACACAAATCAAAAAAGAAATGATACTAAGCGTTAAATACCTCTTTCTATGAGTCATTTAATTCCTCTCGATATAAGAACTCCTAGAATTGCAATAGAAATTGAAATCAATAGATTGATTCTTCCAAAGTAGGATGAAATTTTTCTGTATTGATTGTATTTTATTAAATCTGTTTCAGAGAATAAAAATGTTTTGGGTCCTGTAACAAAGTCATGATAAATAGATGAGATGAGCAATAATATAAAAAGAACTAGTTTAACACTAATTAGCCCATGGATTAAATCACTCCAATTGTGTTTTTTAAAAATCAGACCTAAGCCGGACAAGAAAAGGGTCATGAAAATAACGTATGATATATTTCTAAATTGAAGAGCAGACTCTTTTATCACTAAAGACTTAAAAGGTTTCATATCTTCCTTTGTTAATACTTTAAAGATGATAAAAACATAAAAGAGTGTTCCACCAATCCAAAACATTGCGGAAAAAATATGGATAATTAAAAAAAGTAAATAGAGAGTCATTGTTCTAAAATTTATTTGAATAGAAACTATGTAAAGTTTCTTTCGGATTGCCATCGCAAATAGAAAAAGTTTATTTGTAATAATTCACCATACAAAAGGTGAGTTATCAATAAAAACATGGAGATAAACAATGAAGATTAAAACAATCAATCAAATTATATTAATAGTGATGCTATCCTTTTTATTTGCATCCTGTGGAAAGAAAACTATTTCGCAAGAAACACCTGATACACAGGCAAAAGAAATTATTCAGCAGATTCAAAATGCAAAAAAAGAAATCTTGGCATACAAGGAAAATGGAAAAAAACTCTGCGAGACTCCAGAAGATTGTTTGTTTTTAAGTTTTTGGGATTTTGATGGAACGATCCTCAAAGGGGATTGTAGTGAAGGATTGATTGAAAATGGACAAGTAGTTTATAAAGGACTAGAACAGGTAAGTATTGAAGCGGGTTTATCGCCAAAGTATGACAAAAATGGATACGAGAAATTTGTAAAAGCAGAAGAGAGATTGGATAAAACGAAAGGTCATATCGTAGCCTATGACTATATCGCACAAATTTTTGCAGGTAGAGATCGAAAGGAGATGGAAAGATTTTCTACAAATCATTTTGAATCAGTCTTACAAAATTATTATTTCTCACAAAGTATCGAAATATTTAACTCTATGCGAGAACAAAGTGATTTTAGAGTTTATATAATTTCTGCAAGTCCTGATTTCTTTGTGAAAGGATCTTCAACAACGGTTAACGTTCCTTTAACTCAAATTCGGGGAGTGAATCTAGAAGATAATAATGGAATTTTGACAGAGAAGGTGATTTTGCCAATTACATACGCTGAAGGTAAAACCAAGACCGTTCTCAAAATTGTAGACGAAATAAAAGCAGAAGGGAAATATAAAAATATTTTTGTTTTAGCAGGATTTGGAAATAGCTACCATACTGATGGAAATTTTCTAAAATATATTAGCACTCAAAAACTTGTCGCTGGAAAGCCGATAGCCGTCATGATCAATGGAGGACAGACTCCTGCTGAATATGAAGGATTTTTCTATAAAGTATCTCACTCAAAAACTCTTTCTGGGAAATAAAATCAATTTGATGTAACAAAGAAATTAAAGATTGCCACCGATGAACACAGATGGGTTTAATAATTCAAATCTTTATCCGTGCTCATCCGTGGTTAAAAAATTCTTAAGTTTATTTTTTAAACACAACGTGGGTTGCTTTTTCCGAATTTACAAATTCAGTTATACGATATCCAAGTTCAGGAAGATTGATTCCTTTTAAAAGAGTTTCACCGGAACCTAGAAGAGCGGGAGCAATCGCAAGATGTAGTTCATCTACAAGACCAGCTTTTAAATATTGTCTCACAGTATTTGCTCCACCGCCCAAGCGAACATCTTTCCCATTGGCAGCTTTCTTTGCTAATTCTAAAGCTTTTTCTATTCCTTCTGTTACGAAATAAAACGTTGTTCCACCTTCCATAACGATTGGATCTTTTGGATGATGCGTTAAAATATATACGGATGTATGATAGGGAGGATTAGGTCCCCACCAACCTTTCCAGTCGTCTTCTTTTTTCCAAGGACCGCGCGATGGACCAAACATATATCGACCTAAGATCCAAGAACCTATGTTTTCAAATCCTCTTTTCGCAAAATCATTATCGATTCCAAAGGAACCAGATACTTTTGGAATTCCACCTTCCATTTCTCCGTGCATTTTCTGAAATTCATTTGTATGAAAAACCCATTCATGCAAAGCCATCCCACCTTCCCCCATTGGATTTTCTAAACTTTGATTTGGACCGGCTCCATAACCATCTGTAGAAACACCAAAACACAAAACTTTTAATTTACTCATACATCTCTCCTTATAATTGATTCAATATATTTACCAAGATTCTTCAGGTGCTCTTGTCCACCTTCGATGGCTCCAAATTTATCTGCTACTAGATCTAACGTTTCTTTAGATGGGAATTCCATTTCTGTTTTTACCAATGTTCCATTTTCCAGCTTTTCAAAAAAAACTTTGGTTTCAAAATGGATTCCTGAATTAGTTTCCCCTGTGCCTTTATGCTTATAAAAAATATGTTTTTGAAATGAAATGTCTATAAACTCAATCTGATTCGAATAGTCAGTTCCATCCGGACCGTGCATTACAAAATTCCAAATTCCCCCATTTGAAAAATCAAACTGACTTGTGGTGATTGTAAATCCATCCGGTCCCCACCATTGTCCTAAATGTTCTGAACTAGACCAGACTTCAAAGACTAGATCAAGCGGAGAATCAAAAAATATTTGAAAGCTAACTTTATTGTCCTTTCGAATTGTCTTAACGAGATTTTTTTCCAATGCCTCTTTCCTTTTTTAGTTTCTCTAAATAATTTCCAAGTGAATTGAATCTTTTTGTCCAAAGGTTGCGAACCTCTGAGATCCATTCATCCATTTCATCTAGTCCAGATTGATCAATGCTATAGAGCCGCAGTTGTGCCTCTTTTTTTACTTGAATGACCTTTGCCTCTTTTAAAATTTTCAAATGCTGTGAAATTGCAGGAGGCGTCATAGTAAAATTTTTCGATATATCACTCATCGAAAGTTCCCCTTTTCGAGCAAGAAGAACTACGATGTCTCGACGAGTTGTATCCGCGAGTGCAGAAAAAACATTCATAAATATCTCCGGCAAATAATTGTTATGTCATTAATTAAGTAAATACTTAATTAAGCAAATCCTTTTTTAATTAACTCACCTTACTCATGAGCGCGTAAGATGAGAGAAAGGGAGCCTGTCGGCCAATGCTGTCAATTTACGGATTTTCAACCACGAAGCGCACGAAGACTCACGAAGAGAATAAATAATAAACCTTCTCTTTTCTTCGTGTTCTCTGTGCTCTTCGTGGTTAATTCTTTTTTGAACGGCTGCCCAAACCCGCTTATTTATTGATCCATTAGAAAAACGGTAACCTATCAGGGTGATGAAATAAAAAATTAAAGGAAGGAAACAAAGGGTACGA
>DAORDH010000062.1:0-19496 GCA_035345875.1 Leptospiraceae bacterium
ATTCATTTATTTTTAAAGGCTGACTTTTAATTCTTTAACATTTCGCAACAGACTGGAAAATGATCAAGAACCTGATCGATCTGTATGTGCAAAACTATAAGACAAATTGATTTGTAAATATTTGAAACTCAAATTGTTTAATGTGAATTTAATGTAAAAATTTTTTCACCACCGATGTCACCGATAACTGAACGATAAATAATTTTGAATTATCGTATCTTTTATCGGTGGCAATCTTTTAATTTTGTAGGGATTCAGTTTTAAGGGGTAATTTATACTAGAAGTCCTTACTTTTGCCTGATGGGCAAAAGCCTTTAGCAATTTTTCCTTCCGCCGAAGGCTAACAAATATTTAGTTTTAAGTTATAATTTATAGTAGAATGCCGCCCCCCGCTTTGATGAAGCGGTCTAGCAAGCCTCAGTTCCTACCGCCTGATGGCTAACGGAACTTCGCTCCCCCTGCTGGGCTCGAACCAGCGACCCAATGATTAACAGTCATTTGCTCTACCGACTGAGCTAAAGGGGATTGTAATCAGTCTTGATGCCATGATTCCAAGAGAGTCAAAAAGCTCAACTAGAAAAATGTGAATAACATAGATTTTTTAATCTAAAAAAATGGAAAAAAAACATAGCTTTGGAAAAAAAATGACAGATATTTTTTTTGAATTATGCAGTGTGACATAACACATCTATTCCTATTTGGAGACATATTTATCTATGAATATAAATCGTTATTTTACACAGGGCTCTGAGTCTCTTTACCCCAACATCGAATGGGCGTCTAGAAATTCAAAGATTAGTAATTCGGATGGCTCTTCTGTTTTTGAAGCAAATGATATCAAAGTTCCTTCTGGTTGGTCCCAAGTTGCCACCGATATCCTTGCCCAAAAATACTTCCGTCGCCGCGGAATTCCAAAATATTTAAAAAAAGTAGAAGAACCTGGAATTCCTGAATGGCTCCAACGCTCCATTCCAGACCAAGAGAAGCTCAATTCTCTCAATCCTGAAGATAGATATTACGGGGAGAACGATGCCCGTCAGGTATTTCATAGACTCGCTGGCTGTTGGACCTATTGGGGTTATAAATACGGCTATTTCTCCAATGAAGAGAGTGCACGAGTTTTCTACGAAGAAACGATTTATATGCTCGCCTCTCAAATGGCTGCCCCCAATTCTCCGCAGTGGTTTAATACAGGTCTCCACTGGGCATATGGAATTGATGGAGCTTCCCAAGGTCATTACTATGTAGATCCAAAAACTGGCGTTCTGACAAAATCCGCTTCTTCGTATGAACACCCACAACCTCATGCTTGTTTTATTCAAAGTGTAAATGATGATCTAGTCAATGAAGGCGGGATCATGGACCTCTGGGTCAGAGAAGCTCGCCTTTTTAAATATGGTTCTGGAACAGGAACGAATTTTTCAAACATCCGAGGAGAAAATGAAGCGTTATCCGGCGGAGGAAAGAGTTCTGGTCTCATGAGTTTCTTAAAAATTGGAGATCGTGCGGCAGGTGCAATTAAATCTGGCGGAACGACTCGACGTGCTGCTAAAATGGTTTGTCTCGATATGGATCACCCTGATATCGAAGAATTCATTGAATGGAAAGTGGAAGAAGAAAAGAAAGTAGCTTCTCTTGTAACCGGTTCTATTCACAATAACCGTGCTCTTAATAAAGTAATCAAAGCTTGTCATGAATTTGAAACTGCAAATGAATCCGATAAATTTGATCCAACTAAAAATCCTAATTTGAAAAAAGCAATCATTGAAGCAAGGAAGTCTTTTTGCCCAGACAATTATATCAAACGTGTCATTGATCTTGCCAAACAAGGTGCAAAAGAAATTCTGTTTGAAGAACTAACGACAGATTGGCAATCAGAAGCTTACAATACTGTTTCTGGTCAAAATAGCAATAACTCTGTTCGTATTTCTAACGACTTCATGGAAGCAGTTGAAAAAGACTATGACTGGAATTTATTTAACAGAACAGAATTAGACAAAGCTAAAAAGTTAGGTAGAGAGCCAAAAGCAGCAAAGACAATCCGAGCAAGAGATCTTTGGGAGAAAATTGCAAACGCGGCTTGGGCTTCTGCTGATCCAGGAACACAATATCATACTACAATCAATGAATGGCATACTTGTCCTGAGGATGGAGCGATTAACGCATCTAATCCTTGCTCTGAGTATATGTTCCTAGATAATACTGCATGTAATCTAGCTTCTGCAAATTTACAAAAATTCTTAAAAGCAGATGGAAGTTTTGATGTAGATGCATTCCGTTATCTCTGCCATATCTGGACTATCATTCTTGAAATTTCTGTTACAATGGCACAATTTCCATCTAAAGAAATTGCAGAACTTTCTTATAGATTTAGAACCTTAGGTTTAGGCTATGCAAACCTTGGATCTATTTTAATGATTATGGGAATTCCTTATGATTCAAAAGAAGCGTTAGGAGTTACAGGTGCAATTACTTCTATCATGCACATGACTGCTTATAAGACCTCTGCACTTATGGCACAAGAGCTTGGACCTTTTGCTGGCTATGAGAAAAATAAAGAGCACATGCTTCGTGTTATGCGCAATCATAGAAGAGCTGCTTATAATTCTCCTTCCGAGGATTATGAAGGTTTAACAATTAAACCAATGGGAATTGATTCTGCTAATTGTCCTGCTTACCTTTTAAATGCTGCAAAAGAAGATTCAGACGCTGCTTTAGAATTAGGACAAAAATATGGATATAGAAATGCCCAAGTGACTGTAATTGCACCAACAGGAACTATCGGTCTCGTTATGGATTGCGATACTACTGGGATTGAACCAGATTTCGCTCTTGTGAAATATAAAAAATTAGCAGGTGGTGGATACTTTAAAATCATCAACCAATCTGTTCCACCAGCTCTTAAAAAACTAGGTTATTCTCCTTCTGAGATAGAAGCGATCGTAAATTATTGTAAAGGATACGCTACATTTAACGGTGCTCCTTATATCAATACACAAACCTTAAAAGCAAAAGGCTTTACAGATGAAGTTCTAGAAAAAATTGAAAGGGATTTAGCTGCAGCTTTTGATATAAATTTCGTTTTTAACAAATACATTTTAGGGGAAGAGTTTTTATCAAAGACTTTGAAACTAACTAAAGAAGTTTATGATGCGCCTAACTTTAATTTACTAGAACATCTTGGGTTTTCAAAAGACGAAATTCGAAAGGCAAATGATTATGTTTGCGGAACCATGACAGTAGAGAATGCTCCGTTCTTAAAGGAGAAAGATCTTCCTGTTTTTGATTGTGCGAATAAGTGCGGTAGATACGGCAAACGCTTCTTATCCTACCAATCTCATATTCGAACCATGGCTGCTGCTCAACCCTTTATCTCGGGTGCCATTTCTAAAACCATCAATCTTCCAGAAGAAGCAACTCTAGAAGATGTGAAAGATGCGTATTTGATTTCTTGGAAACTCATGGTAAAAGCAAATGCTTTATACCGAGATGGATCTAAACTCTCTCAACCATTAAATTCTGTGAGTGAAATGCTACACTTTGCAGAGGAAGAGGTTTCAGAGGAAGACAATGAGAAACCACCAATCATCAAAACCACAGAAAAAATTGTTCTGAAGTATATTTCTCAAAGAAGAAAACTTCCTTCTAGAAGAGCGGGTTACACACAAAAGGCAACCGTTGGAAGCCACAAAGTTTATCTGAGAACAGGTGAATATGAAGATGGACAGTTAGGTGAAATCTTTATTGATATGCATAAGGAAGGAGCAGCTTTTAGAAGTTTGATGAACGCATTTGCAATCGCTGTTTCTCTCGGATTACAACATGGAGTTCCGCTTGAAGAGTTTGTAGAAGCATTTACATTCTTCAAATTTGAGCCAAATGGTATGGTCAATGGAAATCAACATATCAAGATGAGTACCTCTGTAATCGATTATATCTTCCGTGAACTCGCAATTACCTATCTAGGAAGATACGATCTAGGACAAGTAGTTCCAGATGAAGAGTTGAGAGGGGATGAAGTGGGAAAACCCGGGAGGTTAGATTCGGAGATGAATGAATCCCTCTCTGAAATCTCTGAGAATAAGCCTTCTTCGAATGGAATGAAACCAATGCCTATCTCTCTTTCTGATGTTATCAGCCGAAATGATTCTGCTTTACTCAAAAAGGAAGCAAGCATTGCGGTTCTAGATGCAATCGGGCAAAGGGAAAAAGCAAAAATCCAAGGCTATACAGGAGATTCCTGTGTAGAATGCGGATCTTTTCAGATGGTAAGGAATGGATCTTGCTTGAAATGTAATTCATGTGGATCTACTACTGGATGTAGTTGAGAAGATAAAGTAAAGTGCGGATAATGTTTAGATCAATTTTCATTTTTTTGTCAATTTTTTTCATTTTGGCTTGTAATAAGCGTCTGATTAAAAAAGATGATTTAACACTGATTAATGAACATTATTCGCAAAATACATACTATGTGAAAGAGAATCTTGTTCTAGACAACAAAGACATAATCAAAAAGGATACCTCTGTAAAAATATGGATAGAGTCAACTGCGTCCATTTTAAAAGTCAAGTGTTACAATAGCAATGAAGATAGAGAAAGTGCTGTTGGTCGGATGGTAACATATATCATCAACGAAGACTTTAAGAACAAAAAATTTACAGTAGAGTATTTGGATCAGTTGATAGCTGAAAAGCTAGTTTATTATGATGCAAAGGACGTAAGTAAAGATAAAAAGGCAAAAAAATAGGGATTTTGCTTGACTATTTTTTATTACTTATACGATACATAGATTAGATGCTTATACAATTCTGGATATTAATAGTTTTCGCGATTACAATCATATTCACGTCAGTCGCTTTCGCAAGTCCATTTGATTCTTTTGAGAACGAATTAAAGGAATATATTGACTCAGAGTCTGGTCAATATTATGAAGGGGAAGACTCTCAATTAAAGGAACTTTTTTCTCCAGACGAGGAGACTGCAGAGGACTCAAACAAAAGTGTAGGGACCTATTCAAGGATTTCTTCCAATTATAAGCTTCCGTCTCATATACAGATTGCTAGAGTTATTTCTGCTACAGTTATCAAGCCAACTACGACAGTAGTAGGCGGATATAAAGTGCAAGCTAAAGACACTTTAAGTTTAATCGCTCGCAGATATAAAATGAAGGTAGAGCAGATTAAAAAACTCAATGGTTTAAAAGGAGATTTGATTCGCATTGGACAAGTTCTAAGAATCAATAGCTCAAAACCAACTACATCTCAGATGGCTGGTGGAACCATTTATAAAATGAAGGTATTTGCTCTTCCTGTTTTAACCGGTAAGGTAACTTCCCGATTTGGTTATAGAAGAGATCCTTTTAATCCTAGTGTTCGAAATTATCATTCAGGTCTAGATCTTTCGGCTCCTGTTGGCACTCCTGTGATTGCATCTGCAGAGGGTGTTGTAGAGTTTAAAGGTAGAAACGGTGGTTATGGTAATACTGTAATCATTCGCCACAAAGGTGGCTATAAAACTGTATATGCACACTGTTCTACAACCGTTGTAGAAGTAGGCGATTTTGTTAAGATGGGTAAGGTAATCGGTTCAGTTGGTAGAACTGGAACAGCAACCGGTGCTCACTTACATTTTGAAGTAATTTACAAAGGTAAATTAATCGATCCAGAAAAAGCACTCAGAAAAATCGAGATCGTTACAACAAAGCCAGGAGTAACGCTAGCAAACAAATCTTAATTCTAAATAAATTGTTCAGAATTGTGTAAAAGCCCGCTACTACAGTGGGCTTTTTTATTTTTAAGCCAGTTCGATATGACAGAAAAATTAAAAGATTACCATAGACTTGCGGTGAGCGCAGTTGAACCGTGCATAGGTGGCGAAAATATTTTTAAATAGAACTCATTTTTTTAAAGTCCCACTATTCATCGAAGAAGGGTTTTAAGTCAAGTTATGATTGAAAGATTTAGATCTTTGAATCTTTTCCATGCACTTTGGATTTTTCGTATTTTCCTTCCATTGGCTCTGAGTAGACTTCAATTTCTTTACTTTTTAAATTTACAATCCAGTATTCAGGAACTCCTGCGGAAGCATAAATTTCTTTTTTTACACGATCTAGTGAGATTGAACTTTTTGCAATTTCTACTACTAAAAGGGCTGTTTCTGGGTTTTTAAATTTAAAGTTGTAAAAGGATCCTTTACTATCGCAATATCTGGTTCTGGCTCTGAGCTGAGGAGAGAAATTGGCTTTTCGATGAGTAAAATGCTTCCCTGTGGTTTAATCTTACCCAATTCTTCCTCTAATACATTGGAAAAAAATTATACTGTGGGCTTTTCGTCCTTTTTTCAATGATCACTCCCTGTATGAGTTCTGTCTTTTCTAGATTAGAGTCAATCTCGCATAGGGCATGCTAGGAGTCCAGAGAGATAGGTCTTACAAATTGAAATAACTCTGGATAGTCAAGTATTACGGATGCCATGGAAAAGAAAGTTCGTATTCTATACAAATTTCAATTAGAAAATTATTCCCAATTGACTAAAGAGTCTCGAAAGAAGTTGCCTTTTTCTTTTAAAATCTTTTCTACTAAGAATGGATTTCCGGCTAGAATTCCATGTTGTAAGGGACTTTTCTCGTTAAATGGAAAAGCTTTTTGGTTTTTCAAATCAACTGCAATCCCACCAGATGCTTCAATGAGAGCTACACCACCGCATATATCCCATTCACTTTTCGGTTTTAGAGATAGGGCTAAGTCGCCTAGATTCGCTGCTGCTAGAGCTAATTTATACGCAATGGAGCCTACAGGTTTTAAATCATAGTTTTCTTTCCAGTAGGGATTTTGGTCGAACAATTTATATTTAAAAAATTCGGATCTAGAAACATAGGTAAAAGGTTTAGAATCCATTGGCTTGAAGTCATGCTTGGTAAGATTCAACTGATTTAGATCTAAGGAGAAGTCATCTTTTAGAACTAAATATGCAATGCCTTGACCAACAATTCCTACAAACAATTCTCTTGTAATTGGGTTTAGTATGGATCCAATAAAGGCTTTACCGGAAACACTGAGACCAAGACTAACGGAAAATTCAGGATTCTTTTTTACAAATTCTCTGGTTCCATCGATTGGATCTATAATCCAAACCCTTTCCTTAGAAAGTCTTTTTTCCGAATCTGAAATTTCCTCGGATAAAATTGCATCTTCAGGAAAAGTCAGCTGAATTTGACGAATGATTTCTTGGTTGGCTCGCAAATCCGCTTCTGTGAGTGGATCATCTTTTGCTTTCCAACTTACTTCGAAGTTAGTGTCGTAGATTGATCTAACTATCTTTCCCGCTTCTAAAACAGAAGAGATAGCTAGATGAAATTCTTTTGAGTTTTTATCAAACAATTGAATTAAGGATTTGTTCCGATTGGTTTGTTGGGTCCCTTGTCATTTCCTGCGTTTCCAGCTGGAGCAGGAGGAGGGTTAGAAGCAGTTTCTTTATCTTGATCTGCTAACTTAATATACATTTTTTCGTCTGCTGGGAGTTGTAGATAAATTTCCGGATCAACTGCAAAGTTGTAAAAAATATAGTAGTCTTTGTAGTTTAGATAGTAATTAAAAGTTCCTTTTTCTTGTTCATACTTTACAGCATCTGGCTTCAGATCCTTGATTCTAGCTTGGTAGTCAGGAAACTTTTTGTGCATAGTATATTTGATTGCATTGGTAAGATTCTTTTCTAAGGTTTTTTTTCTATATTCTTTGGAGATTTTTCTGTTTTTAATAAATTCTTCTGTTTTTGCAAACTCATCGATTACTTTAGAATTCTCTTGTTGAATTCTTTCTACTGCAGAAATTCCAGATGTAATTAGAAATGCAAATAGAGTTAAAGATATAAATTGGTTCATGATTCTGTCACCTGTCTTGGATTTTAATACCATTATCGGAATCTATTTTTAAAAAGAAATACATATTTGAAGTTTGCTAGTAAAAACATAAGCGGATCGGAGTTTTAACTTCCAAAATTTTTATAGCCAAGAATCTAATATTTAAAAGCAGTTCCGATTGCTAATGAATTAACAATCGGACAGCTAAACGACAATAGGTTATTAACAAGAATGAATAAAATGAAAAACAGGCTTGAATTATTAGGCAGTAGATTTAGCGTACTTTGTTTTTAATAGCGGGGGTCAAAAGAATATATGAAGAAAACTATTTTCATTTTATTAACTATGATGTTGGTAGCACTTCTATCCCATTGTAATTATGAAATTGAAGATAGGTCCAATACCGCCATCCTTTCCTATATAGACAGGGTTCTCCGATCTACTAGCTCAACGCCCGCAACGAACGCATCGGATACAGCGCCACCCACCGTTGGAGCAATCTCTATTTTAAACGTTAGTTCTTCTTCTATAACAATTGGTTGGACTGCCGCGACGGATGATTTCACTGTACAAAGCAATATTCAGTATCTTCCTTATTTTTCTTTAAGTAGTAATTTGAATACAGTTTCAAATATTGAAACAAATGGTATGCCGGTTGGAACATTTACTTCCAATTTGACACAGGTTTCAGTAATTAACTTAGTTCCTCAGACAAATTATTATTTTTCAGTTATAGCAAGGGATGCACAAGGAAATAAAGCAGCCTATTTACCTATCGCTGGGCTTACCACTCAAGATACAATGCCACCAATTCCTGGCAATTCGGGAATTCTCTCTGCAAACACTGTTACTAGCACATCCATCACCGTTGGATGGGTTTCGGCAACCGATAATTCTACACCCCAAAGCAATCTACAGTATAAGGTTGTATACTCCTTATCAAACAATATAACCACTATTTCTATGGCAGAGACCAATGGAACTATCGCTCAGAATTGGATATCCAATCTATCCTCTTTTTCGATTAATGGGTTAGCTATGAATATGCCCTATTATATTACAGTGTTAGCAATGGATACTTATGGAAACAAAGCAATCTATTCGGTTTTAAATGTATCTACACTTACTTGTTCACCCGGACCAGGAATTTTGTCAGCAGGATATATTTGGTATATTGGATGTCCGAATGTAAATTGTAATACTACATGCATAGGACGTGGAGGTGTTTCTCCAGGCTATACATTTATTGGAACGAATACAGGTAACTGCCAGATGATTTTAGATGTATTAGGTCTAGGTTCGGGAGCTGTTTCACCACAACCGTGTGCTCAAGGAGCAGGATGTTATATCAATCCAGGAAGATGGCTTTGCACAAGTCCAGCCTTCGATGTAAATTTTTCAAGTCCATCGGATATCAAGGCGTGTTCTTGTGCATTGTAAAAATTTTTAATTCATTCCGATTCCATAGTGAGTAAAACCAAGTCTCTTCATTTGTGGTTTCTTGTATAAATTTCTACCGTCAAAAATTACATGCTTGGTTAAAAGATTTTTAACTCTTCCGAAATCAGGTTCTCTAAATTCTCTCCATTCAGTTAAGAGTAGTAGTGCTTCAGCTCCTTCCAAGGCTTCATACGCACCCGTTGCATATTTTACTTTTCCATTGAAGTAATATTTAGATGTTTCTTCCGCCTCTGGATCATAGACTTGTAAGTTTACACCTAGTCTATGCAATTCTGTTATGATTGGGATAGAGGGAGCTTCGCGCATATCGTCAGTGTCTGGTTTAAAGGCAAGACCCCAAACAGCAAATGTTTTTCCGCGTAGAGACTCTCCTTTAAAATGGGCTTCAATTTTTGCTAAAATCTTTACTTTTTGTTTTTCATTTACATCTTCCACTACTTCAATGATTCTGATTGGAGTTCCGACATCTTTTGCTGTTTTAATGAGTGCACGAACGTCTTTTGGAAAGCAAGATCCGCCATACCCAATCCCAGCATATAAAAACTTCTTCCCGATTCTAGAGTCAGTTCCCATTCCATTTCGGACATCTTCGTAGTTTGCTCCTACTTTATCGCAAAGGTTTGCAATTTCATTGGCAAAGGATATCTTGGTGGCAAGGAAGGCATTGCAGGCGTATTTTGTGATTTCTGCCGATTTTGTACTCATAAGTAAGATAGGATTTCCATTCAATACAAAAGGTGCATACAATTCTTTCATAGTTTGTCCTGCTTGGTCCGAATCAGCTCCGATGACAACTCTTTCTGGTCGCATGAAGTCTTCTAATGCAACGCCTTCTTTTAGAAATTCGGGATTTGAAACAATATCAAATGGATGTGTTGTTTCTTTTTCTACAACCGCCTTCACCTTTTCAGCAGTTCCGACAGGAACAGTGGACTTATCTACGATGATTTTATATCCATTCATTGCTTTTCCAATTTCTTTTGCAACAGAAAGGACCATTGAAAGATCTGCCTCGCCTTCTGCTCCTGTTGGAGTTCCGACAGCAATAAAAATAATATCTGACTTTTCTACTCCGTATTTAAGAGAAGTAGTAAATTCGAGTCTCTTTCTGCGAACATTGTGAGAAACCATTTCAGAAAGACCTGGCTCATAAATTGGGATAATCCCGTTTTTTAAATTATTGATCTTCTTCTCGTCAATATCAACGCAAACAATATCATTTCCGTATTCTGCAAAACAAGCACCTGCTACGAGTCCAACATATCCACTACCAATAACACAAACTTTCATAAATGATTCCCTTACTTTAATTTCGGAGTAATTGCTATCTGCCTACTTCCATTCACAAAGTGCTAATATGAGGGATTTTAATCAAGACAATTTGGTAGGATTGAATTCGTATGGGAAGTTCTAAGTAGAGAAAAAATATATTCCAACTTTATTGAATAAGATTGCAAGGAAAATGACCGATTTAAATAGTAGAGTAACTATTGGTTAGAGTATGAAAATTAAAAACTTAATCCTTCCCGCATCCTTTTTTGTAGCTTTTTTAAATTTATTTTTTTCGATTGTGACTATTCTGATTAGTTATAAATCGTATCAGAATTCAGAGAAGATTTTGAATGCAGAGATTCCCCTATTTAACAGTGCTTGGGCAATCCTATTGGAAGATACAAAGATTACAGACAATGCGATCTTTTTTTCTTATTCAGGGGAAAATCAATACAAAGACAATTATGATCAGCATGTAAAAGCCCTAGAAAAAGAATTAGAATATAGCATGAAAAATTCCGGAACCCAAGAGAAGAAGATCTTCGAAAACGTCTCTACTGTGAATGATGTATTAATTAATCTAGAAACTAAAATGTTTACTCTTGGTGGATCCGGAAAGTTAGGCGAAGCACAGGCAGTATTAAAGGCAGATGATTATCATAAAAATAAGAAAATTTATTCGGATGCAGTAATGAAATTTTTTCAGAGCCAACAGGATCGTCTTTCTGAGACATTGCGAACTCAGATTTCTAATTCTAGATTACTTTTTTACTCTGCATTCATATTATCTTTATTAGGACTTAGTGCCTCTCTTTTTATCACTCTTTGGCTTTCGCGTGGGGTGATCAAACCATTAGAAAAAGCAGCCGATTATTCAGGTTCCATCTCGAAAGGAGATTTGACTTTAGAAGTGGAATCAAAAGGGAAAGGAGAATTTGCTGATCTTTTTAGATCTATCGGTGGACTTGTAAATAAATTCCATCAGGTTGTAGAACAAATCTTCTTAGCATCTGAAGACGTTAAGTCCTCATCAACCAATATGAAGATTGCGGTCGTTATGATGAGAGATGATCTAGAAAAACAAACTGCAGGATCAGAGGCAATTGCAAAGAAAATTTTTGAGATTTCCAATGCGAGTAATAGCATTAATATAATGACGTCGGAGCAAAGTAATAAAATAGAACAAATGCTCTCAAAATTAAAAGAGCAATCTTCCTTAGTCCATAATCTTGGGGAAAAGACCAAAATTACAACTCGCGATACAGGTGTAATTTCAAATGAACTGGATCAGGGAAAAACTTCTCTCAATTCACTCAATGAAAGAATGCAAGAAATTTATAATACAACTAGTCAAATCACAGAAGTTGTTTCTATCATCAATACAATTGCAGATCAAACAAACCTTCTTGCTCTTAACGCATCGATTGAAGCAGCGAGAGCTGGGAATGAAGGAAAAGGTTTTGCCGTAGTTGCAGCGGAAGTATCAAGACTTGCAGATCAAACAGCGGGAAGCACTAAATCGATTAAAGATATTGTTCGAAAAAATTCTGCACTTGTGAAAGCGGGAATGGATGGACTTGCAGAACTAACGTCTATGTTTGATGGAATTCTAGAAAGAGTGAAAGGAATTAATGTCAAAACCAATGATGTGAAAGGTTTGATTGATGAATACAGCCAATTAACTTCGCACTTAGAGGTAACAATTCAAAATGTGAAGGCAATTTCTGCTGAGATATTCAAATCTACTGATGAGCATTTAAAAGCAATTTCAACCATATCGGAAACAGCAACAAGCATTAGCAAAGTAACACTTTCGAATTTTACTCGTCTAGATGCACTCTCAGATGATTCAAAATTCTTAGAATCTGTTTCGGATAATTTAAAGAGTCAGGTTAGTTTCTTTAAGTTATAATTCTCGCAGAGCACAAAACAGGCGATTGTTTCTATTGATTGTAGTTTTGTTGTTTGGGATACGTGGTTGTTTTGGATTTAATTTTGTAGACGAGCAATTGATTTCTTGCCTACAAAATTAAATAAAAGTCGCTCGCTAATTTATATAAAAATTAAGTATAGCCAACGAAAATATCTAGTATTCGATAAAAAAATCAATCTTCAAACGTAAATTTCTCGTTTGGTTTTAATTTGATTCCTGATTTTTCTAAAAAGAATTTTTGAACATCTGGAAATTCCATAAAGTGGTAATTGTAAATTCCGCCATAGCTAACATATAGCTCTTCACCCTTTTTGATATCGCGTGACGCATAGAGACGAATATATGGCTCTTCACAGTGTTTTAGAAAATGAACATTTTGGAGTTTGGTTGGTTTTCCATTTATCTTGGATGGAGCAAAATTTACTTTAGATCCATAATGGTCTCTGTTTCCATCTAGATATGGATAATTTGGCTCGTTTGCGCATTCTGGCATTGTAAACATATACCAATGTTCGCTTTTCTCATGAATTGCGTTATACTCCTTACGAGTCACTTTCTTGCCTTCATAATGAGTGACCATTGTATCTTTAGGAATATCTTTTGCCGCGAACAAACCCATACCCGCTCCTGGTATGTGAGATGGTTTGATTACAACATATTCGTTGTCTTCAATGCTCTTTACACTTGTGACAGCACAAGAATTGATAATTAATAAAATGGATAGAAAAAGTTTCATTTGGATTTCCTTACTTCAGACTAATTTGGCTTTGTGCTTTCGTGTGAAAGATTTTCGTATTCCTCATCTAGAAGATGTGAGGAAATTAAAAAATCAGCAGTAGAACGATTGCATGCCATTGGAATATTATACAAAACTGCGACACGTAAAAGTGCTTTGACATCAGGATCGTGAGGCTGTGCAGATAACGGATCCCAAAAAAAGATCATAATATCAATCCCACCTTCTACAATTTTTGCACCGATTTGTTGATCTCCACCGAGAGGTCCAGAAATAAATCGGTTTACGGGAAGACCTGTATGTTCAGAGATAATTTTCCCAGTCGTTCCTGTAGCAGATAAGAAATGTTTGGCGAGTGTGCCTTTATTAAAGCTCACCCAATCTAGTAGATCTTTCTTTTTATTATCATGCGCGACGAGTACGATGCGCTTTGTTTTTTCCATAGAATCAGACTTGACTGATTCTATGGAATGTCAACTGTTTTGCTGGACTTTAAATTTCGAGTCTGTAGGATTTTTTGTTCAGAAGTTTATTTCCTTTTACTTCTGTAGTATTTAATAATTTTCCATCGATGTTGTAATTGTATACCGCACGAAGCATTTCACCGTTGTTGTACGTGCCTTTTGTTAGAACTATATTCTTCCCGTCTGATTTGTATTCATAGTTTACACCTGTTACCTTTCCATTGATGGATGTAAAACTAGAATAGGAAACTTGCATAAGCCCAGGATAGACCTTACCTGACTCTAGATTGTGTTGGATGTTTTGAAAAAAGTTTTTAGTGTTTCCTGCATTTAAAAAATTAAAGTCAGTGAAAAAGATTTTATCAAACTCATCTAACTCGGAAGAGGAGTTTTGCCACTCTGAAATAAATTTTAAATGAGATTGAAGAAGTCTATTTAGCGCAACGTCAATTTTAGGGGTTTCTCTTTCTTCAGCAACGGAAACGGAAGTGCAAAAAGAAAGCGTTACTAAAAATGTGAGAATTAAAAATATTTTTTTCATACTAAATTTTTCCTCCATAGCTGTACTTTTTTGACAAAATATTTTTTAAAAAAGTTTTTTTCAAATAAAAAATCATTTGTAATTTTTAAAATAAATTTCTTCTTTCGTTCTAGTCTAGGGGAGTCAAGTAATCCTTTGTCGTTTGCTTTTATTGTCATTAAAAAATAAAGTGGGCTTGAAGAGAGCAAGAAGAGAAGTAGCAAAGTGCTTTTGATTTTATTTACGTTCACTTGTATTTTTAAAATAATCATCGAATACTCAAATTCATTCATTGTCGCAATATCGGGTTTTGAAATATGCTATCTTTATTTATAAGACTTGGTTTTTCTTGCTTCCCATAGAAAATATTTCATCAGACTATGTAATCTAGATTGATTCTATCTAAAAATAAAAACGGTATCATTCAAAAGAAGATAATATAAAATCAATTGTAGTTTCAAATAGAGAATCCTTTTTATTTAAATTAAAATTGATAGCTTCTGCAAAGTGAGGATAATCGCCATTTTCCTCTATCGAGAATGGTTCTATTTCTCCTGTCATTGTATTTTCTGCCAAAGAAAAGCCATGTAAATAATCCACTAGTAGGTTTCCTAAGAGAATTGATTTTTGTTTTGAGAGATTGCTTAAGCTTACAAAATAGAATAGTTTTTCATTTAATTCTAGAGATGGTTTCGTGCTATAAGCAGGCTCAGTCAAAATGAAGTAAATAAGATTCGGATGTTTCTTTACTAAGTTTCTATAATTATTGAGAAGAAATTTTACCTGCTTTTTCCAATTGTTTGGGTATTGCAAAGATGTGTCCAAAGATTGAAATATATAAATCACAATTTCATGAAGCAATGATTCTTTATTGGGAAGGTAATGATAAATAGCCATTGGATCTACTTTTAGATTCTTTGCTAGCTCTCTCATACTTAAATTAGATACTCCATTTTTATCTATGAGATCGAGAGCTGCTGTGATAATTTTATCTTGATTTAGAATATTTTTTTCTGGTCTGCCAATAGATCTTTTTTTCATAATATAACCTTTTACTTTCTGAAGTTTAAAATGCTTTACAAATTCTACAGTGTAGAATTAATTGTTTTTGTAAATTCTTTTTAGGAGAAATCGAATGAAAATTTCTGTTTATATAGCAACAAGTTTAGATGGGTTCATCGCAAGAATGAATGGGGATATTGAATGGCTTACATCGGCTGGAATTCCCGGTGATACAGAGGATTATGGATACTATTCCTTTACAGAAAGTATTGATGCAATCGTTATGGGAAGAAATACATTAGAAAAAGTTCTTTCTTTTCCTGAATGGCCTTATTCTAAAAAAGTTTTTATTCTTTCTAATACTCTGAAATCTCTTCCCGAAACTGCAAAAGACAAAGCTGAATTATTTTCGGGAGATCTGAAAACTTTAAAGGAAAAATTAGAATTGAATTCTTTTAAAAGGATCTATATTGATGGGGGAAAGACAATTCAATCTTTTTTAAGAGAAGGTCTTGTCACAGATTTGACAATAACTCGTATTCCGGTTCTGATAGGTAGCGGTTTACCATTGTTTTCCTCTCTTTCCAAAGATATCAAATTAAAACACATTGAAACAAAATCTTATCCTTCTGGGTTTGTTCAATCTAAATATGAACTATGAATTGGCATGAGGAATCTTTAATACAAATAAAGATACTATCGTCATAAATCCTCCCATAGCCATGACAGAGGCCATTGGAAGTGCTGTGCCATTGTGAAATAAACTCACAAGAGAACTAGCAAGAACTGCAAAAATCATTTGGAGTCCTCCGATTAGGGCAGAAGCACTTCCAGCATTGTGTGTAAATGGAGCAAGGCAGAGCGCAGAGGCATTGGGAACAATAAAACCAAATCCGCTAACAAGTAAGAAAATCAGTGTAAGCATGGGAATAAAACCAAGTCCAAAATAGGCGGAGGCAAGAAGTAAGATCCCTAGCGGCAAATAAAGATATGCCACAATGGTGATAATTTTTTCGGATTCATATTTTTGCAGTAACACTCTGTTCAATTGGCTTGATAGAATGAGTCCAGCTGCATTGAATGCAAATATCCAACCATATTGCTGTTCTGTTAGTTGAAATAAACTCATAAAAACAAAAGGGGATCCAGCTATATAAGCAAACATCACAGAGGCTGCAAAGCTAGAAGCAATTGCATATTTATAAAAACGGGGAAGGAGTAGAACATTCCAATATTCTTTTAACACTTTTGTAGGACTTAGTGATACAGTTTGGTCTGCTTCTTTTGTTCCTGTAAGATAAAAATAAACTCCAATGAATGTAAGAATTCCTATTCCTGAGAGGCTAACAAAGATATACCTCCAACTTGCAACGGAAAGAATGAGTCCACCAACTGTAGGAGCTATGATAGGAGCAACGCCCATTACCAAAATGATTTGAGAAAATACTTTTGCACCTTCATGGGGAGTAAAGGCATCTCGAACAATCGCTCTAGAGATTACCATTCCAGAACATGCACCAAGAGATTGTAGAAATCTTAGAACAAATAAAGACCAGACGTTATTTGCTAAAACACAACCAATCGATGTAATAATATATAAAGCTAAGCCAACTAGAAGTGGAAGTTTTCTTCCATATCGATCTATGATTGGACCATATAGAATTTGTCCAAAGGAAAATCCGAAGAAGAAACTACTCAGTGTTAGCTGCACATTCTCAATGGGAGTATTTAAATCTTTCGAAATGGATTGAAGTCCCGGAAGATACATATCGATCGAAAAAGGGCCAATGGCAGTCATAGTTCCTAGAAGTAGGATTAATATTGTTTTTGTATTCACATTGTCAGTGGAAAGAATAGAATTCGAAAGTCGATTTCATTTTTATTATTCTATTTTGATTTCTTTTTGAATTGAATGATTTGTTCGCTTGACATTGGTTCTTGTTATAACACATGATTTAGATAAATAGAAATACGTAAAAAGACGAGCTTGATTTGCGTAAGTTTGAGGGTAATCACTTGCAACTTTTAGAATGGAAGATCTTTCAGTTTGTTGAAATTATTTTTATCAGTGGGGTGATATTAAATTTACTCTCATATCTGATTCGTTTTATTTATCTCTATCGAAAAAAACAAATGAAAACATTTGCTCGAACTGTAAAAGAAGGATTTTCCAAAACGATTTTAGTAAAAAATGCATTTTCGATTTCAATGATTCTTACATCCCTTTCGGTCTTTTGGTATATGCTTCATATTGGAAAAGATTTGAAAACTCTCACCATTGCGCAGGCATTAAAAGAAAATATCTATGTCACCGGTTACATCTTATTAGCCGCAACTCTTCTTACTATCTACAGCTTTTTAGTTGCCTATTATAATATACTACGCTTGCGAGAACTTTCTCCTACGCTGAATTTTTTATCGTATTGGAATTTTACTGATCAAGTATTTCATTTAATTGGGGGCGGAGTCGCCTTTAAACCAATCACTGATTTTAGCATTTCCTTTCGTAAATATCTCATCCAATCTAGAATGTCAGAGCTTATCGTTTCTACTCTTTTACTGATTTTATTTGAGTATATATATAAAATCCTAATGGTGGTTGCACTGCTTTATCTTTTAAAAGTTTGATAAAGAGAGAATAGAATGAAATTAGAATCGATCTTTTTGTTTAACCTAAATTCGATATAAGAATTTTTCACAAGCGATAACCTAGGTGATTTTAAATTTCTCTACATTATCAGTGTCATCGGTGTTTATCTTATGAAGTTTTTGTTAAACCGAACTGAAGTTCATTCATTTTTTCTTTCAATTATATCTCTGTTTATTTTCACTACAACTTCTTCATTTCAGTGACGAAGGATTTATACATTTCTTTTTCTTTTAAATCCCAAGTGACTAAACCAAAGGCAGTTTCAGGATTCCATCTAGAATATTCAGGACCTTTAAAGTCGGTTAAAACCCAGAAATAGCAATCAACTCTTTTGCTGATGGAATGGAGATAGATTTCTTTGTAGAGTTGTCCAATTTCTGTTTGAGTGATTTTCAACCAGAGCGGGCAAACTCCAATTTCACTGATGATAAATGGTTTTCGAACAGCTCTATACTTATGAAGAAAAGAATCTATCACTCCAGCAATGGTTGGAAAATAGACGTTAGCCGGCTTCTTTGCAAAGTAACAAATTGGATCATAGGGATGAAAGTTATAGACATCAATGTATGGGTCAATCCCTCCATCTATGCATTCCTGAATAAAGTTGATCTTTTGAAATGGAGCAACTACTCGCAGATCATCTCCCATGAGACCGCCAAATACTATTTTATTTTTTGAATTGATTCTTTTTAAAATAGGGGCAGTGGATGCAGCCAATTGCACGTATTCAATTGGATCTGGATTTCTGATCCAAAAGCGAAGTGTATTTGGTTCATTCCAAATTTCCCAAGAAGTGATTTGTTTTATATATCGAGTCCCTAATTTTTCACAAAATTCCTTGTAGTCTTCTAATGTATCGATAGGAGATTTAAAGCGAAGAGAGGGAATCATACAATTTATAAAATTCCCCGGAACAAGTCCAGTGAGTAATCCTAAAATTTTTATATCCGCTTTTCTTAACTCTTCTACAAAAAAATCCATCACCGAATCAGGCAATGCATCGTAGTAATTGAATTCTAAACGAACCCATTCCACTCTTAATTCTTTTAGATAATGGATATAGGTTTTCATCGAACTTTCATCTGTGTGTTTTAATACAACATTGATTCCAAGACCAGGAAATTTTTTTATAGGTAATGGCTTTATATCTGTTTGAATGATTTCTTTTTTAGGAGTCGGTTTTTTAGCAGTTCTTTTAGGAACTGTTTTTTTGGTATTTTTCTGAATTGCTTTCTTTGCACTCGGCTTCATAACGATTACTTTTTAATTGCACTCATTTTCTTCCATAATTTTTTTTCCTCCAATTCTTTCTTTGAGAGTAACTACTCAGCTTGGAAAAAATTGAGGAATCAGAAAGCTTAACAATAACTTTTAAGCCCAAAAACGGGTTTGGACGGTAGCCCAAGTGATGCACTGAGCGTCTGTCGAAGTGTTGCCGACAGGTAATGCTGTCAACTTAAGGATTTTTAACCACATAGCTTGGCTATGGTGAGTGTCAAGCGATGGGCGGGAATGCACGAAGACTCACGAAGTGAATAAATATCCTTGAACCCCTACATAAAAAAAGGACACGATTTTAGGCTTCCAAAAGGAGACTAAA
>DAORDH010000063.1:0-18896 GCA_035345875.1 Leptospiraceae bacterium
TCATTTATTTTTAAAGGCTGACTTTTAATTCTTTAACATTTCGCAACAGACTGAAAATGGGTATACCTTTCAAGAAAAAAGCTCTATTCAATTAAAAGGAAAAGAACACCCAATTAGCGTCTATCGTATTCAGTTTTAGTTTTTGAAAATGTCTGAATTTTAAATAATTCTAGAAAATATAAAAAAGCAAAAGACTTTCTATTTTTAGCACTCTCTATTGTTTTTAGAAAAATCATAAAGAGCACAAACTTAAACCAACCGCAGCGACAATAGGAGCGAGGTTGCCAGTGCGCGCTGGAAGCGAGAAAGCAACTGGCAAATTGCGAAGCAATTTAAAAAACTATCGTAACGGAAATAAAATATGAAGATTGCCCCCGACTGGATTCGAACCAACCGCAGCGACAATAGGAGCGAGGTTGCCAGTGCGCGCTGGAAGCGAGAAAGCAACTGGCAAATTGCGAAGCAATTTAAAAAACTATCGTAACGGAAATAAAATATGAAGATTGCCCCCGACTGGATTCGAACCAGCGGCCCTCTGTTTAGGAAACAAATGCTCTATCCACCTGAGCTACGGGAGCAATCAATAAAGACGAATTATTTTTCTTTTCTTTTCTGTGCGATGATCCTTTGGAACTCTTGGATGTTGTGCACAACGACTCGATCGTTATAGATATCGATCTTGCCTGATTTTTTAAATTGAGCTAGAACTTTTTGAACTTCTCCAACAGGTTGGCCGCACCAGTGTCCTACATCGTCCACTGTTACTTTGAGAGTTACTTCTTTTTGATGTTCATTTGCTCCTTGTTTTTCATAGAGCATTAAAAATACATCCGCTACTTTACCGATGATATCATCCATGAGTAGGATCATGAGACGTCTCTTTGCATCATAGATACGAGTGGAGAAGATTGTGAGAACTCGAAGTGCTAGTTGTGGATTCTTTGTCATTAAGAGTTCAAAGTTCGCCCGGTTGAAGTTTAAAGCTCTCACTTCAGTAATACAAACCGCAGTAGCTGAACGAGGTTGCTCTTCTAAGATTGCCATTTCTCCAAAGATGTCTCCCGCTTCTAAGATGTCTAACGTCTTAATAGAGGAGCCAACTGTCTTAGTGATTTTGACCTGACCTTCTTGTATTAAATAAAAGTCGTTACCAGGTTCATATTCGCAAAAAATAATTTCATTTGGTTTAAATACTTTTCCAAATTTTCCAAACATTGCTTCTAGCATATCAACCTCCAAGCCTTGCTATTTCTGAATTTGCTTTTGACGTATATTCATCGGCTGGCGGAAGACTAGCGACTTTTTTGTAGAGCATAACTGCCTTTTCTTTCTCTCCTTTGCTTTCAGAGATTGCACCTAAATTATAAATAGCTTCTTTGACTTTTTCTCCTTTAGGATATTTCTTTACATAGTTGGATAAAGAAGCATATGCTAAATCCCAAAGTTGTAATTTCATTTGCGACATACCGAAATAGAAGTGTGCTTTTTCTATTAATTTGTCTTCGCCTGGAGCGGCAGGCGGCATCGTAATGATTGCCTTATAGGTATCCAATGCTCCTTGAAAGTTTCCAGATTCATATTTTTCATCTGCATCATCGATTGAATCTGAAATAGATAGATCAGTGCTTAACGCCTGAATACGGGTTACTGTAGCCGCAGGATTTGGATTCGAAGTGGTTGCAGGTCGATTAAAATCTCCTCTTCTTTCTGGTTCATAAACAAGTTCAGGGACATTTGGAGGAAACATTCCTCCTTTAGCCGCAATTTTTACGAGGTCCTGCGCTCTCTTTACATAAGGTCCACTTGGATAGTGTTCTAAATACTTATTGTATGCGTAAACTGCGTGCTCATAATTTCCAGTTTTATGGAAAACTTCTGCCACATTCATCAATTCAAAAGCAGGGGATTTTTGATCTCCAAACTGACCAAGATTCTCACGAACCTTACCGTGGATTTGTCTAAGCTGACTCGAGAAGACTTTCATCATCTTTAGGATCAAGTGGGTTTTATTTGCCACAAAAACTTCGAAGTCAGCAAGCTTAAAAACTAGAATGCTTGCTCCTCCAATTACTTGTGCAGTCTCTTCCCTAGGATATCTACCTAATGCAGATTTGACACCAAAGAACTCGCCGAGTTTTACATCTTCTTTGATTTCCATCTTACTATCTACAGATGTATAGGTCAAAATGACTCGTCCACTCTGTAATACATAAATATCTTCTGCTCTATCTTTTTCGAAGTAAACAATAGATCCAGCTTTGTAATTTCTAATTATTGGTCCTGCCAAGAGTGTATCCCTTTTATTTTCACTATTATAATAACAATCGTCAAAAAACCAATCTTTTTATCTAACTTTTAATGAAACTGATTGGGTCTAATATCTTTTTTCCTTGATTCACTTGAAAATACAATCCTTTTTCCTTTAATAGATTGCCCAAGTGATCTCCTTTCTTTACTTTCTGTCCCTCCGCTACAAATACAGTGTCTAAGTTTCCATAAACAGTAAAATAACCATTGGAATGCTCTAAAATGATATAGTTATTGTAGCCATCCATATAATCAATCGCTACAACTTTCCCCTCTAGAGTTGCTAAGACTTTATTCGACTCGATTGGAGTCAATAAAACTCCTTTGTGTGGATTTTCTGGATTTGCTGAGAAGTTTACCCTTGCTATGAATTTATGGGGAAATGGTTTTCCAAATTGAGGGTGTGGGTTTGGAATGAAGCGGGGTGGATCAGAAGGAGGCGTGAGTGGGATTACCAGTTTGTCTTTTTCTGGAACTGGTTCGTTTGGTTTTGGGATAAATTCTGAATAAAATTGTTTTGGTTGAGAACTCAGAACGGGTTGCGTATTCTGGGTTTGTGAACTGACATTCGTTTTATTTGGATCCTTTGCAGGCTGCATAGAAAAAAAAGCCACTTCTTCCTGCACTTTTGGCTTTTGTAGATATAAAATTTCTGAATACAATGGTGTGAATAGAATTCCGACAGACACACCAATTAAAAACTTTTGATTCAAAGATCACCTTCCTTAAAAAAAAATCGATTTAATTGTCAGAGATTTTTAAATCTGTCAACCAAGAAAAAAGATTTTTTAAACGGATTCGGTTCCATCCCAATCTTCTGGGGTTCCATGTGTTTCGTAGTAGCCTGATTTTTGATATAAAAACCGAGCAGCCACATCGGAAGGGTTTACATCTAGAACTTTATCAAAGAGCTCTCCTGCTTTTTTAAAATCCTTTGATTCATATAAATCTAATGCTTTTTCGAAATCTTCTTTTGTTTGTAGGTATACATCTAACCAAAATTCAGATTGTCCATCTAGTATATCGATGATGACAACACTATCCTGTTTTCCTTTGACCCTTGCCTTACCAAGCCTACGATATTTAAAATTTTCTTTTCCATTTGCCTTTAGAAAGGTTTCTTCACTTGTTAAAATTAGAGAGCCATACACTTTTGTAAGACCTTCTAAACGTGCTGCTAAATTGACTGCATCCGAAATGACTGTTCCTTCCATTCTATCATCGCCGCCTATCGTTCCTAGCATCAGTTTTCCTGAATGTAAACCCACACCGATTTTGATAATTGGAAAATTATGATCCACTCGATCTCGGTTGTATTTTAAAATTTCCTGTTGCATATGAATAGCTGCACGAATTGCATCCGCTGGAGTTGATGCAAATAGTGCCATGATAGCATCTCCGATGTATTTATCTATGAAACCATTATTTTGTTTGATAATTGGATTCATTCGACTTAAATAAGAATTGATAAAATTAAAATTTTCCTCTGGACTCATTTGTTCTGAGAGAGTTGTGAAAGAACGAATATCAGAAAAAAGAATCG
Source organism: Leptospiraceae bacterium (assembly GCA_035345875.1). Lineage (GTDB taxonomy): Bacteria > Spirochaetota > Leptospiria > Leptospirales > Leptospiraceae > UBA2033. The sequence continues at coordinate 3,851 of DAORDH010000063.1, forward strand.
TCATTTCCTTTTGCACCTGGTCGCCGAGTTGAATATCTAGGATACTTTTCTTGTTTAGAAAATTTAAAAATTCTCTTGGAACGAAGCGAGTATACGCTCGATTTGTCTCAGTGAGTTCAATCGAAAGATTTTCCACATTGCGAAAAGATTTAGAAAACAAAAGAGATAGAATAAATGATTGGGAAAAAATAAAAATAAAAAGTCCAAACGGATAAAGATTTCCAGTTTGAATCAGTTCATTGTTATACAATGCATCATTTACACCACATATAAAAAAGATAATCATACCTAATATGGCGGAGAACGCTCCATCTTTTCCTAAACGATTCGCCTTGATTAAATAATAAAAAAATAAAATGGCAACTAGTAGCATATTTAATTGAACAGGAATTGCTGTGTAGCTGTAAATCTCTCCTGTTGTAAAAAGAGGAATAATACTAAATAAAATTAAAAAGAAGTCGGGTATATAAAATGCTTTTCGATTCACAATTTCTGGGAAAGAATGAATTAGAAAATGAGAGAAGGCGGGAATCCCTAAAGACAATGAAAGATACTCAATTTTTAGCTGTCCCTCGAATGAGAGAGGGAAAAAATTTACAAGACTTCTTTCTCCTGTTACCATCACTCTAAATCCTGTCAAAAAACAAAAGATTCCAAAATAGAGAACGGATCGGTTGTTTTTTCTAAGTGCATATAAACCAAAATGGTAAAAAGACATGATGATTAAACTACCAAATAAAAATAATTCAAATGCCATAGCTCTTTCGCGTGCCGTCACGATTTCATCTGGATTGCCAAACTCAAGAAATGCCCAAGTTCCCGCCTTTCTGTGGTTGTAGTTCGCAATATGTAAAATAAATTCGATCTCTTCTGATTCAATGTTTATAAAACGAACAACAGGTAACCACTGGGCAACTGTCTCTTCTTTTATTTTTCCTGGTTTCCCATTTGAAGCAATTAGTTTCCCATTTACAAATAATCTATAAGAGGAATACATATCACCGATACGAAGTCCCATGATTTGATTTAGATATTTTGGATCTACTTTTACCGTTAGACGATAGGTGGCATAACCGAATCCAGGTAGCTTGCTTCCATTCCAATCATAACCATTCCAAAGGGATGGAATCGGAATAAGATGTGGATTTTCTCTTGTGTTTTTCTTAAAATCCTCTCGTAAAAGGAATTCTCCATAGTAAAATTCCCAATCGCCGTATAAATCTAGTTTGCCATATTTTTCAAAATCCCATTGTCTTAAATCTAGAACTCCCTTCTCTGCCAATGGCTCTTTCGGTTTTTCTTGAATGGAACAGGAAAAAAAACTAAGGATTATATTTATTAAAACTATTTTGTAAATCATGTCTTGTTTATTTATATTTTATTTTTATATTTTGTTAATTCCTGTGAGTTAAATAGAAAAAATATTTTGGAGGGGATTTCTCAACTCCTAAAAAATACTTACTCTAGTTTATTCTCAAGCATGATCTAAAAGCTAGACAACCTAAAAATGATTTCCTGCCTTTTCTTTTTACAAACCAAAACTTTTGAAAATCCGTTTCTTTTTTATATCAAACCCACTTGAATTAGATTGTAACGTAATTCTTTAAATAGAAATAAAAAGCAAATCAATACATTTGCCAATCGAATTTTATATTTAGTTTTTACAGAAAGGAAAATAATTCCAAAAATAAAAGATAAGTGGGCATCTAGCCTTCTATTCAATGTTTCAATAGAGATAATGCTAATTCCCCTAAAAGAATGTAAGCTAGAAAGAAGACTTTTAGCCTATTGGGCAACCTGAATTGGAGGCAATCCCGAAGTTTAAATGAATCAGACTTGAGAGGATTAGGAAGAGTTTTCAAATTAAAACAAAATATTGGGATCTTCGAAGCAAATTGAAAATTAGACTCCGCTTGCGTCAAATGAAAAGAATACAAAATAAACAGAAATTGTTTCTTTATACTAGAAATCCTTTTTGTATGGATTTAAGATATTAGCAAGATCCTTAGACAAAGCTACTAAATTGAAATAAAAAATTAATTTTGAAAATAGCAGAGCATCGTTTCAAGACTTTTCCCATTTTTCAAATGAGATAAAATTAAACCTATTGAGTTGCTTTGCTAAACTAAACAGACTCATTTCTTGAATTATGTAATGATTGAAGCAAATCGTAAGATGATTTAGTAAGATTGAATAAAATCTTTCTTTTCAATATCATAATAAAAGTATGGAGAATACAAAATGGAAAGGGAGAAAAATTTTTTATGATGCTTCAAATCAATTTAACTAAGATTCTATTCTTTGTTTTATTCCTATTCATTTATTGTTCTCATGAAGAGCAAATTAAAGATACAGAAGTAGAGAAGGACAAAGCTGAGAATGTAGAAAATATTTCTACTCCGAATGAGAGGATAAAGCCTGTTAGCCAGCCAAAAGAAACCTATCGGTTAGAAGATTTGTATTTTGCTGCGATAACTCAAACAGAAAGAATTGCAATTAAGAAAGAGGCAATCATTCAAGCAGAAGCCAAAAGAGATTCTTTCTTTGCAAACTTTTTCCCATCCCTTGCTTTTCGATATCAACAATTTGTAACCATTCCCAATCACGCCGAACACGATAGAGAGGTTCGGAATCGAAATGGGTTAATCGATGCATATAGCAATTTAGTTTATGGAACTCGAATTGCTACGCCATACGATATAGGAAATAGCTCTTTTGGAAGTAGCAGTAGTTCAACAGCGACCTCGCCCTTGGTTCGTCCTGGTGCGAGGCTTGTGCTTCATATTCCGATCATGACTGGACTGAATGAATGGGCTACTTATAAAAGTTCCAAACATGAAGTTAAGATGCGAAATTTAGAATTAAAATATGAATCGGGTAGAATGTTTTTAGAAATTGCACAAGCTTACTATAATTTGCTACAACTAGAAAGCAATTTGCAAAGTAAAAAGCAAGTATTAGAATTAACAAAAGAATCTAGAATTGAATTAGAAAGAAGAGTTCGTCTTGGAAGAAATAAACCATCCGAACTTACTAGCATAACGGCTCAAGTATCAAAGCTAGAAGGAGAAATTTTAGGAATCGAAGACACTGTATCTCAAATGAGAGACACGTTGGCTTTCTTGACTGGAATGGAAAAAGAATTTAAAATTGAAAAAGTAAATGAATCTCCCATTGCGATTGAGTTAGAAGAAGCTGAAAAGACAATCGAAAGTAGATATGACGTGAATGCAGCTAAATTAAATTTAGAAATTGCAAAGTCTGAAGTCATCAAAGCCTATGGAGGGCACTTGCCAACTGCGTCAGTCGATACATTCTATACATTTCCTTCAGGTCATGTAAATGGAAGCACAAAGGATTTAGTAAACCAATTTATTTTACAAGTTCCAATTCTATCCCTCGGAACTATTCAAGCGGCAGTCAAACAAGCTGAGTCAGTCAAGAGGCAGGCAGAACTTCAGCTAACACAATCTATCCGCTTAGCCAGAGAAGAAATTCGAAAGGCTTACAATAGTTATATTCATTCATCTAAAGCAGAAGAAAGTTATTTAAAGGCTCTCAGTGCAACCGAGTCAAATTACAAAGTAGTAGAGAGAGATTACTATAAAAAAGCAGCAACTAGTCTAGATTTGCTCAATGCACAAATTGCTCTAAAAAATGCAAAGGAAGATTTGTATCGAACTATTTTACAAAAGCAACTCAATCTTATTTGGTTAAAAGTTGCGATAGGCAAATACCCCGAAGACATTGGGAATAAAGTAGAAGAAAGGAGAATTCCATGACACTTTCTGATATATCTATTAAAAATCCAGTTTTTGCTTGGATGCTTATGTTTGGTTTGATTTTCTTTGGATTTATTTCCTTTCGTAAGATGGGACTTTCCCAAATGCCAGATGTAGATTTTCCAGTTGTTAATATCGCAGTAAATCTAAATGGGGCAGCGCCTGAAATCATGGAGACGAACGTAGTGGACATCATCGAAGAAAGTGTTATGAGTGTAGAGGGGATAATATCGATTAGCTCTACCTCCCGTTATGGTTCTGCCAATGTGACCGTAGAGTTTGATTTAAACAGAGACGTTGATGCTGCTTTACAAGAAGTGCAGACCAAAGTTATCCAAGCACAAAAGCTACTTCCGAAAGAATTAGATCCACCGATTGTAACAAAATACAATCCAGAAGAACAACCGATTATGTGGGTAGGAGTATCTTCTACGGGAAATAAAAGAGATCTAATGATTTATGTGAAAGATCATTTAAAAAATAGTTTCTCTACAGTTCCCGGAGTGGGGCAGGTGATGCTTGGGGGCTATACAGATCGAAATCTTCGAATTTGGGTAGATGGAAAAAAACTGAGCCAACGAGAATTGACGATAGACGATATAATCGGAACGATTCAAAAAGAGCATATCGAAGTTCCTGCTGGACTTATAGAAACGCAGACACAGCAGTTAAATATTCGTTCTCTTGGGGAAGCTCCCTCTGTTTCTGTCTTTGGAAATTTACCAATTTCTTATCGTGGTGGTGCTCCGATTTTTGATTCTAACATTCGGATTCGAGATGTAGCTCGTTTAGAAGATGGTTTAGACGATGTGCTCAGAGCTTCTCGTTTCAATGGAAAGCAAGCAGTGGGACTTGGTATCATCAAACAAAGAGGAGTAAATGCAGTCCAAGTAGCAGCAGATATTCGAAAACAAATCGAAGCGGTTAAGAAGGATTTGCCTCCAGGGTTTGAGATTGGAGTCAATTCAGATTCTACTAAATTCATTAAAGAATCGATTGAAGAATTGGAATTTACTTTGATTCTCTCTGCGATTCTTACAAGTCTTGTGACTTGGCTTTTTTTAGGAAGTCTCTCTTCTACGATTAATATACTACTTGCAATTCCTACTTCTATCATGGGAAGTTTTATTGTATTAAATTACTTTGGCTTTACTTTAAATACATTTACACTTCTTGGACTCTCACTTGCAATTGGAATTGTAGTAGATGATGCAATCATGGTTCTCGAAAATATTGTCCGCCATAGAGAGATGGGTGAATCACTATTCAATGCAGCAATCAAAGGAGCGAGAGAAATTACCTTTGCTGCGATGGCGGCGACTCTGGCTATTGTAGCTATTTTTTTACCAGTTGCGTTTATGACTGGTGTGATTGGGAGATATTTTTACCAATTTGCAATTACGATTACTGCGGCAGTATTAATTTCTCTCTTGGAAGCGTTAACTCTTACACCAATGAGATGCTCGCAGTTTTTACAGGTGAGAAGTGAGAGTAAGCTCATGAATTGGATCGAAAAAGGATTTCTATCACTCGAAAAATTCTATGAAAGAGTATTACATTTCTGCTTAAATCATAAGCTAATCGTGATTATCCTCTCCCTTTTAATCTTTGTAGGTTCTATTTTTATCATTAAGCCAATTAAAAAAGAATTTGTTCCATCACAAGACCAAAGCCAATTACTCGTTCGAATGCAAACTCCAGTAGGGTCTTCTTTTAGTTATACAGATTCAATGGCTACGAAGTGCGAAGAATATCTTTTGAAAAATCCGAATGTAGAGAGGGTCTATGTAACCATAGGAGGGTTTGGGGGGATGGGAGCACAAGCAAATATTGCTATGTTTTTTGTGACTCTAAAAGATCCTTCCAAGAGAACAAAAAATCCAGAGACAAAAAAGACTCCAACACAAAATGAAATTGCAGGCGTATTTAGAAAAGAACTCGGAAAAGTTTCTAAGGACTTGAAAGTAGTAGTGCAAGATTTATCAATGAGAGGCTTTGCTTCTTCTCGCGGGTTTCCAGTTGAGTTCTATATACAAGGAAGAAATTGGGAAAAATTAGCTGAAAGTTCTGATTTAATTATAAAACAAATGAAAGAGAGTGGAAATTTTGTAGATGTAGATACAAACTATCAAATTGGTCAACCCGAAGTGCATATCGTTCCGAACAGGGAAGCAGCAATGCGTTATGGAGTGAGCGTTGCAAGCATTGGAACTGTGATAGGAGCGATGATTGGAGGAATTAAGTCAGGACAATTTACTGAGAGTGGACATAGATATTATGTAAATATTCGAGTCGAAGCGGGGGAGAGACAAAAAATTGACGATATTAAAAATCTATTTATTCGAAACAACAAAGGAGAACTGGTTCGTCTATCAGAAGTTGTGAAGATAGAGGAAAAATCTGCTCTTCAGAGTATAACACGTATTAGCCGAGAAAGAGCCATTACAATTTTTGCAAATCCAGCACCCGGAACAAGTCAAGAGATTGCTTTGAAAAAAGCAGAAGAAATTGCTCGAAAAACTTTACCAGAAGGTTATTCTGTTGCATTCAGTGGTTCTGCAAAGACCATGGGAGATTCTTTTAATAGTTTGTTTTATGCTCTTATGCTTGGAATTGTAATTGCCTATATGATTCTTGCAAGCCAGTTTAATAGTTATATTCATCCTGTTACAGTCTTACTTGCTCTTCCATTTAGTTTTACAGGAGCTGTTTTTTCTTTATGGGTAACGGGAAATTCGCTTAACGTTTATAGTTTTATTGCTTTAATCCTTCTCATGGGACTTGTAAAAAAGAATTCTATTATACTAGTCGATTTTACAAATCAGTTGAGGGTAAGAGGACTAGATGTAAGAGAAGCAATTTTACAAGCCTGTCCGGTTCGACTTAGACCCATTCTTATGACTTCTATTTCGACTATCGCAGCAGCGATCCCACCAGCACTCTCGATTGGACCAGGAGGAGAATCCAGAGTCCCTATGGCAATTGCGATCATAGGTGGAATTTTGGTTTCAACTCTTCTTACTTTGGTTGTAGTTCCTTGCGCCTACTTAGTATTTGCCCGAATTGAAAGAAACAAGTATCAGTTGGAAGAGATCGAGTAGGGTTCTTACTGAAGACCTCTCGCAACCTGTAATTCTATAAAGACAAGAATCGAAATGGTTGCGATCTCGCTCGCAAAATAAATGATTCCAATTGGTGATAGAATTGAATAGTAGAAATAGATAATCACGAATGTGAGGCAACAGTAGAATAGATTTCCAAATGCAATTCCTCTCAAAAAGAAAGCAAATTTCTCTTTTAAAAAGAATGTGCAAGAAGAAGAACAGAGAAATAAAAGCAAACCAAGTAAGATTAGATATTGGAAAACTGTTTTCAAAAATCCAAAGTAAGAAAGAAAAAAACTTTGAATTATAAATAGAATTAAAGTTGTGATCAATGCTCCCATAGCATCTATTAAGAAAAGAGTCTTTGGATTTTTTTTAAAAAAGGAGATGATTCCTGAAAACATATGATTTATCCTCTTAATTTGATAGAATAGCTTTTTAAAAAGTTTTACTTTTATTCATTACTCTTTATTAGATTATACAAAATCCAAATCGGTATAAAATTCTTTAAAAGGATTTGAACCTAAAATGGATTATGGAAATATGATTCGGGAATTATTTTATAAAACCAAAGGATGCTATTTGCGAGTCAGCGAAAAGAGCCAATTTTACAAGCAGCAAATCAGTGTTATATGAAATCTCAATTTCGAAGTGCTTCGTCGACTGTAGGATGTATGATAAATTTATTGTAAATTCCAGATAAAACCATTACCTCTTTTACAAAATCACCAGGAGCAGTGAGGGAAAAAGACCCATCTTTGTAATTGGTTGCTTCTTGTGCTACGTGAAATAAGAGTGCTACACCAGAAGAGTCGATCGATTCTAATTCCTTTAGATCAAATACGATTTTATGTTTGGCTTCTCTTAAGATTGGATTTAATTTTGCTCGAATGGATGCAAGTTCAGTAAATGCGAGTTTACCACTAAAGTGGAAGATTGCGAAAGGGGGCTTTAAGTCTAGGTCAATTTTCATGGTTTCTAAAATGGACTCAGAGAATAATCCAAACATTCTCTGAGTCAAGTATTTTTATTGAAGAGCCCTCAAAGATTTCCCTTAAACCTTTGCTTCCAAGAGACCTTTTGCAATTACACGAAGAGCCATCACTTCTTCCGCGCCTTCAAAGATAGAGAATACTCTTGAATCTACGAAATAGCGAGATACGGCATACTCTTCCGCATAACCCATACCACCGTGAATCTGCATTGCTTCACGACAAACCCATTCAGAAATTTTAGAAGCATAGAACTTAATAAGAGTTGCTTCCATTTGTCCTTTATGCTCGTCCATGAGTCTTGCTACAAAGTTTGTAAACTGGCGAGATGCTTGAATGATCATTGCCATTCTAGCAAGTTTGTATTTTGTAAGGTTGTATTCATAGATTGGTTTTTTGAAAACTTGGCGTTCTGTCGCGTATCGTAGACCTGCTTCAAATGCAGCTTGCATAACACCATTCGCACGAGCAGCTGTTTGGATACGACCACCAGCAAAACCTTCCATTTGTAAGTAGAATCCTTTTCCTCTTCCAGCCTCTCCCCCAACTAGGTTTTCATCTGGAACAAAATAATCTTCGAAGGATACTTCAAAAGAGTGCATTCCACGGTAACCGATAGTTCCAATCGCTTTTCCTTCGATTCTTCCGCCACCTTCTTGTTTGTGTTCGAAGCTATGTCCTAGGAATCTTGGCTTTTCTGCGAGTAGGATAGATAGACCTTTGTGTTTTAAATCTAGATCGGATTCTGTGCGGCAAAGAACGAGTAGAACATTTGCATATCCTGCAAATGTGCACCAAGTTTTAACACCATTGATTTTCCATCCGCCTTCTACTTTGGTTCCAGTAACGATTATACCAGCAACATCAGAACCATAATTTGGTTCTGTTACAGCGACAGCCGCCATAACCTCGCCACTTGCCAATTTACCGAGCCATTTTTCCTTTTGTGCGTCAGTTCCACCTTTGAGGATTGCCTTAGAAACGATTTCTGGTCGAGTGATTAAACTACCTGCAATTCCTAAACCGCCACGGGATAATTCTTCTGTAACAACAAGCATACTGATATTATCAGGCTTATCTGCAGGTTGAATTCCTCCATAGGTTTCTGGGATACAAAGACCGAAACAACCCATATCATTAAGTCCATCAATGATGTCTTGAGGAATGATATCATCAGAACGATGCACGTGTTCTGCATGAGGCTTCACTACATCTTCTGCGAACTTACGGAATGTTTCGCGGAAAGATTCATGGTCATCTCCTAAGCCATACGCTCCAGCATGTCCAACCTTATTGATTGTATCTATGATTTTGGAGTAGTTATCAATTTTAGTTGAAGCTTCGATGAATTGGTTTACTGTTGAGTTGAAAAGTTCAGAAGTCACTTTTTCATGAGTTGTTGTATATTCTGAGGGTTTGGATATTAATTCAGATCGAATATGGGATACAACTTCTGCGGCAAATACAATTGCCATTTCTTGTTCTAGCTCACCAGTTCCAAAGGAGGAATCCCAAGCATAATTGATAAAGTGCTCAGCAATCTTTTGTTCTGCGGTCATCCACGAGAGTTGATAGAATACATATTGGTTTTCATCCATCTTACTTACAGAAATTGCACCTTTTACCGTGCATTGGGTAGCAAGTCCTTTTGTAATGTCCTCAATTAGTTTGCCAGATGCGGCAAGTGCTTTAAGGGCTGTTTCTTTTTCTGATGCGATTGTAGCCATTGGAAAAATCCTTCATTGTTTAATGTTACTTACAATAACTTATGATTTCACTTTCTTGTCACTTCGAAATTAAGGGGCTTTTCGGGAACAAAATTCAGGCTTTTTAGTTGGATTTAGTGTAAACCGAAGTAAAAGGGGATGGTCTACTTATGTAGTCTGAAAGTTTGTAATTTAGGGAAGGGAAAAGATTACCACGGATGAACACCGATAAACAGCATAATAGATACGATAATTTATGAATGCCTACTTTTTTTTATCACTCGGCTGTGGATGTTTTCATTACAATTTCATTGCTGTTTGTTTGGAAGATAGTAGTTTTAAGGCACTCAGTTCTTTGGATTCTAGTTTAAAGAAATCCATTTTTCTAGGATTTTTGTTTTTGGGTGTTTCGAGGCTACTTTGTATTAGCTGCATATTTACATTCTATGTATATTTCTTACTGTTCTCGCGTCGGATATACTTTTAACTTAAGGATTTTTAACCACATAGCTTGGCTATAGTGAGCGTCAAGCGATGAGCGGGAATGCACGAAGACTCACGAAGTGAATAAATAATAAATCTTCTCTTTTCTTCGTGTTCTCTGTGCTCTTAATGGTTAATTCTTTTTGATTTCTCTTAAGTTGACAGCACTGCGCGTCGGGATCTCCCTATTGTCCTCTTTTTTTGAACGGATAAAAAAAAGGACACCGTTCGATCCCTAACGCTAGCAAAGCACTTTTATCATGACGGCTTATTGAAATTTGCCTCAATGCAGAATTAGACAAATTCAAATTTATTTCATTATATCTTCTTGACTCATCTTCTAAAATTTATTTTATTCAAACTATGAAATTTTTAATTCTTGTTGCACCGCTATTTTTTTCCTCCTGTATATCTCTTTTCATAGATTCTTTAAACGAACCAGAAACAAAATATTCGGTAGGATTTATAAATGAAGAGGGTAATTTGATAATCCCATATGGTTATGAAGAAGCGGGAGAATTTGTAGAAGGATTGGCTCCCGTAAAAAAATCAGGACTCTGGGGATTTATAAATAAAAAAGGAGAAGTGGTTATCGATTTTCAATTCAAAGATGCGAAACCTTTTTCTACTGATCCCCTTTGGGCACCCGTTGAGAAAAATGGAATTGGAGAAAAGGCTTGGGGTTATATTGATAAAAAAGGGAATTGGATGATCGAACCATCCTTTTACAACGCAACTGTATTTAGAAATGGAGTGGCAGAAGTCGCCACTACAAAATTCAAGTTCAAGCAAGTTTCTAAACGTTATGACAAATACTTTCTAACAAAAGATAAAAAATATATCTATCACAATGGACTGTATTCTTATTTGGCTGGACCAGGACGTTATTCGGAAGGAATGCTCCCATCCTGTAAAGATGGAAAGTGGGGTTTTAAAGATGTGAATGATAAATGGATTGTAGAACCAAAGTATACAATTGTTAGAAATTTTTCAGATGGATATGCAGCAGTGCAAATCATGAATCCAAATCCTTATACAGATTGTGAACTTATCTCTGAATCCGAACCCTTTGGGCTTTGGGGATATATTGATAAAACAGGAAAAGAAATCATTCCTCCTAAATATAGAATGGCAAGAGATTTTGTGAATGGGATTGCATCTGTAGATGAAACCTTCCAAGAGAAAGATATGATTCCAGGAAATACGTTTAGTCGGTATTTTATTGATAAAACAGGCAAAAAACTATTTGATACAAGTTATGCTCAAACAGAAAATTTTTTGGATTCTGGATATGCGTTCGTAGGTCAAGATGAAAAGAATTTACTGCAATTGGATCCAAACGATTCTATATTTATTGATACAAAAGGCAAAAAGGCTCCCTTCCAACTAGAGAAAAATGAAAGAATCTTTACGGTAAGAAAAAGTGGAAAGGATTTTTTACTTATCACGTTTCAAGTTAGACCCAATCCAGAACGTTATGAGCATGAGTACATAGCAAGATACTATTCTGCAAAGAAACTAACAAAAGTTATATCAAAAGATTTTCCTCCTTGTTTTGGTTTTTTTGCTTATCCACCAAATTGTATGAATGGTGAATTCTCAGAGGGACTCGCATGGGTCGCAAAAAAATTATAGTTAAATTTTTATTTTAGATCAACACAAAGGATACAAAAAGGAGATAAAGGACATTTATGAAAGCAGTAATTTGTGAATCTTACGGAGAACCAAATGTTTTAAAATTAAAGGACATCGAAAAACCAATACCAAAACCAAATGAAATATTGATTCGGATTCGAGCAACGGCTGTGAATTCGGCTGATGTAAGAGTGAGAGGGTTACAGGTATCTGGTATAAAGAGAATTCTTATGTATCTTGTGCTTGGATTGACAAAACCTAGAAAGAAAATCTTAGGAGTTGTATTATCAGGAGTTGTGGAAGAGGTTGGAAATAACGTTCAAACTTTCAAAAAAGGCGATGAGGTTTTTGGAATGACAGGATTTCAATTTGGAACTTATGCAGAATATATTTCTTTAAAAGAAAAATCAGCAGTCTGCTTAAAACCCAAAAATGCAAACTTTCAAGAAGCAGCTTCAATTATTTTTGGAGGATCTACTGCTTATTATTTTTTAAAGAAGGCTAAAATAGAAGAGCTCCCAAAAAAAGTTTTAATCTATGGAGCCACTGGATCTGTTGGAATTTCTGCTATTCAAATTGCAAACTATTTCGGAGCGGACGTTAGTGCTGTATGTGGGACAAATGGAATAGGTCTTGTAAAGTCACTCGGAGTCAAATCGGTATACGATTATAACTCAGATTGGATTCACAGTATGCAAGATAGATTTGATGTGATTTTTGATGCTGTTGGGAAACTATCTCAGAAACAATGCGAAGGAATCTTGCGTCCGGGTGGAAAATTTTTTACAGTAGAGGGTTGGGATACTGCGAATGAAACAATAGAACAACTAGAGTTCTTAAAAGAGTTGTTTGAAAACGGTAAATTAAAGGCAATGATCGATAGAGTTTATAAATTGGATCAAATTGTAGAAGCACATACCTATGTAGACACAGGTAGAAAAAAAGGAAATGTAATCATTGAAATAGATTAAAGACTAACTCTAAAAGGATTATAGAAACAGAGTGTTTCTAAAAGAATTAGTCTAATCGCTGTGAGTCTATGGAATGTTCATCGTTTAATTGATTCACACAACGTTTCAAATAAATCTGCGCAGAAGAGTGTGACGGGTAAACACTCAATACTTTTTCAAAAAGTAATTTCGCTTCTGTGAGCTCTTTTTGAATATAACATTCAACTCCTGTTTCAAAAGCCAGTTTTGTTTGCAGAACTAGATCTAATTCTTTTGGGTTAAGTCCATCTAGAATTTCATAAATTGCAAATTCTATTGATTTTCCTTTTACTTTTACTTTATCAATTTTCATAGTCGTAAAGGTAAAATCTTCTTTGAGTCCTAAGAGCACATCTTCACTCACTAGAATTTTAGAATGATAGTATTTCGTAAGTCCCTCGATTCGAGACGCGACATTGACTGCATCACTGATCACAGTTCCTTCAAATCTTTCCTCTTCACCAATTACACCCATCATCAAACTACCTGTATGAATTCCAATTCCTACATCAATTGTTTTTTTCCCCAATCGTTTTAAGGATTCATTCATAGAAGTTAATTCTTTTTGCATATCAATAGCAGATTGTATTGCTTCATCCGGAGAATTAAACAGTGCCATGATCGCATCCCCAATGAATTTATCTATAAATCCATTTTGCTTTCTAACTAACGGTCCCATTCTAGAAAGATATTCATTGATAAACTGAAAATTTTCTTTCGGATTCATATGTTCAGAAAGACTTGTAAAGTCTCGTATATCAGAAAAGAGAATGGTCATCTGTTTTTGAATCTGATCTCCAAGCTTCACTTCAGAAAAATTTTTCTTTCCTAAATTTTCTAAAAACTCCTTAGGAACAAATCTCTTTTGTATTCCACTGAGTTGGGTCATTTCATCGATTAGCTTTTCGTTTTCATAAAATGCTTTAGAAAATCGAATCGATAAAATGATAGATTGCACAAAGATAAATGCAAGTAAGGAATGAGGAACGATATAGCTTGTATGAATCACTTCTATAGAATGAAGAATATCATTTACAGTGCCTGCAATTAAAAGCATTGTTCCGATAAAAAGCATTAGAACACTTTCTCGTTTATTGATCCATGCTTTTACAAAAGTGTATAGAATGAGCACAATACAAATCAAAGTAAATAGGTGATAATAATTTACCATGCTTGTGTAGAAATTTGTAGAGGTAAAAAGAACAATTCCACAAAAACTAAAAGCAATGATCCAAATCGCGATCAGTATCTTTCGAGGAAACTCTTTTGGAAAAAGAGAACAAATAAAACTAGAAAAACTAGGAAGAGCTAAAAAATAACTTATATACTCAGTTTGGTTTAACGTTCTAAAAGAGATTCCAGGAATGATTTGAACTAAATATTTTTCTGATTGAGAAAGCAGTCGAAAAATAATTACAAAACAGAAGAGTCCAAAATACAAAGGAGATAAATCTTTTTTTCGAATGATAAAAAGTCCTATATGGTAGGCGCCCATGATCAAGATACTTCCACAAAGAAATAGATCGAGTAGGAGAGCATCCTCTCTGACTTGTTTTATATTTTCTTCCTTTCCTAAAAGAATGGAATACCAAAAACCTCCCTCTCTATGTTCAAAATTAGAAATGTGTAGGATGATATCGATTTCTTTTTCGGCTACGAAGCCTTTTGTTACGATTGGAAAAAATTCCGGTTTACTTTCTGAACTATTGACTCCTACAGTTCCATTATTGGCAAGCAAGACTCCATTTACAAAGATCCGATAGGATGTGCCTTGTTCTGGAATTTTAAATGCAAGTAACTCTTTTTGGTCTTTGGGTAATAATACCTTAAGGCGAAAACTAGCATATCCATAGCTACTTTTCATTTCGTCATTCCAAGAACTGGGAACTCTTATATATTGAGTGTGGTTTGGCTTTTCTGTTGGATTTAAAAAAGTAGAAGGATAAAATTCCCATTCTCCATCTAGGTAAATCGATTTTTGATCGAATGAAACAGATTGTAAATCTATCACTCCCTTTATTGCATTTATTTTAGTTGTTTGCATCCTAGAACAGGAAGGGATTAAAAATGCGAAACAGAAAGAAATGATTCGAAGCATTGAAAGGATCGTTTTTGAATTCGATTGATTTTTTTTCATGAGTATAAATCTGTTTTATTTCTGGTAAGATTCAGAGTATTATTGTTACAAAGCAACATGAATTTTAAAATTTATTTCATTCGATTGATATTTTATTCACAGCATTTATTCAGATTTAAAAAAAAAGATTCTAGTGAATGAGGATTTTTAGAATATTAGAGAATGCGTAACCTATCAGGGTGATGAAATAAAAAATTAAAGGAAGGAAACAAAGGGTA
>DAORDH010000064.1:0-18872 GCA_035345875.1 Leptospiraceae bacterium
TCCCCCATTCCTTTTACGCTTCGCTATGAATGTCCCATCATCGCTCAGTCGCGATTCTATCTTTTCACGAACATCGTTGACTTGTGGCTAAGTTGGATCAAGTCTCTTGGTCATGATACTTTTACCGCGTCTTGTTTTCTAAATTTATTCTAGAGTGATTATTTGAATTTAGCAAAATTTAATAATTTACAATAAATAGAATTAAAAATTGAATAGAGGCAGAATGAATTCTCTAAACTTTTTAGATTCTAAAGAAACCGAGGCGTTAAGAAAATTTAAGGATACTCTTATTGGAGTATACTCAAATGAAATTGCTGGTTTTTATCTTTTTGGTTCTAAGGCTAGAGGAGATTTTAATAAAAAATCCGATATAGATATTCTTATCACAATTAAAACAGACGATTGGAAACTTAGAGATAAAATTCGTAGATTGGGATATGAATTTGATGAAGAGATTGAATACCGATTTTCTATTCTTGTCCTTCCCGAGAGTAAGTTTCATTATTTAAAAGAAAATAAATTTCAATTTGCGTTAAATATTTTGCGTGATGGAGTTCAAATTTGAGTTCCAATCCTGAAATTCTTGCAGAAATGGCAAGGGCAAAGAAAGCATTAAAGTCTGCCGAAGTTTTGTTAAATCAGAATTTACTCGAAGATTGCATTTCTAGAAGTTACTATGCAATTTTGCATTCTTCTAAAGCAGCGCTTTTATCCAAAGGAATTTCTGCTGATTCTCATGAAGCAATCAAAAATTTGTTTGGTATGCACTTAGTAAAGTCTGGTGAAATTGAAAAGGAGTATGCGTTCATATTTCGAGAAGAACAGGATGAAAGATTGCTTGCGGATTACGATGTAAATTTTGTTCCAGAACAAGAGATGGTTTTTCGTCGTGTGGAAGATGCTCGGGATTTTGTTATGAGAATGGAGAAGTTTTTGGGCATTGCTTAATAACAGTTGACTAGTTTATTAATACTCTCAAATAATTTGATTTTTAATTCAATCTATTTCGTCTGAATTCCTCATAACCATGTTTGCCGTCAGTCATTAGTATGATAATATTCCTCCATTTATCAGGCTTGAATGTGCTTATAAGGAAAAAGATTTCGAACTTAGTTCATTTATTTTTATCTCAATTACAATTTCCAACTCATTCTTAAATCGATTTGGGGAACTTTGTATTTTTAAAATAGAAGGGGATTTTGAGTTTTGTAATAGACGTTTAAATTACTTGAGAGAGCTTGAGTGAAAAGGATAGGATTCAAAGGATGTTATCGCAGGGATTATATGAACAAATCATTGATAAATTAATTTTCTCTAAAATAAGTAACATTGATAAAAATTCATTTTATATCAAAGAGAGTAAGATTGATAAGGTAGAAGCTATTCGTGTTTTGTCTCTACACTTAACGCAAATTTTTAAAATCGCATTGAGTCAATATTCGGGTGAGGATAGTCTAGAAGAACAAATTAAACTTTCTAATAAAATCATTTTGCTTTTAAAGAATGAATTGCAAAACGAAGATTTTGAAGAAAATTTAATTTCGGTAGAAGGTAAAATACTTTCTGCTATCTTTTCTAAAATCGATTCTAGATTTTCTGATTTTGAAAAACATCTAAAAGAAATAACGCCTTACACTCGTTTGTCGCAGAGTGAATTGTTTACAGGGAATAATGCTGGTATCTCTCTAGAAAGTGAAATCAAAAAAGAAATTTTGTCCTGTGATAAAATCTGTTTTCTTGTGTCGTTTATTAAATGGACTGGGATTCGAATCTTTGAGAGGGAATTACAAGAGTTTACCGATAGAGGAGGGGAGTTAAAAATAATCACCACTTCTTATATGGGTGCAACGGATCTAAAAGCAGTCGAGTATTTATCTAGCTTAAAGAATACGCAAATTAAGGTTTCTTACAATGCAGACAACGAAAGACTCCATGCAAAAGCTTATTTGTTTTTTAGAAATACAGGATTTCATACTGGTTATATTGGCTCCTCTAATTTGTCCAGGTCTGCTTTAACAAATGGACTTGAATGGAATATGAAAATAACCACCCAAGAAGTAAGTCATATCATCGATAAATTTCAAAAAACCTTTGAGACCTATTGGTTAGACAAAGAGTTTGAATTATTTATAAAAAGTGAGCATTCTGAAAAATTAAGAATCGCACTTAAGAAAGAAAAGAGTTTTGATAAAAATAATTCAACTTCTTACTTTGATTTAAAACCCTTTCCTTTTCAGGAAGAAATTTTAGAAAAACTACAAACAGAAAGACTTCTTCATCATCGTTTTAAAAATTTAATCGTAGCCGCTACTGGAACTGGAAAAACAATTATCTCTGCTTTTGATTTTAAGAATTTTATTTCAAAAAATCCTAGTGCAAAACTTTTATTTATCGCACATCGAAAAGAAATTTTAGAACAAGCAAGAACAGCATTCCAAGGTGTTTTAAAAGATAATAATTTCGGAGAACTTTTTGTAGATGGAATTGAACCTGAAAAATATAACTGTTTATTTGTATCGGTTCAGACTTTGAATAATCGAATTCATAGTTTAAATCTTTCAAAGTCTTTTTATGATTTTATCATCATTGATGAAGTTCATCATATTGCGGCTAATAGCTATCGTCCAATATTAAACTATTTCACACCGAAAATCCTTTTAGGACTTACTGCTACACCTGAGCGTATGGATGGAGAAGATATCTTAAAAGATTTTTGTGATACAATTGCCGCTGAAATTAGACTTCCAGAAGCACTCAATCGAAAACTTCTTTGTCCTTTTCAATATTTTGGAATTACGGATACGATTGATTTGTCGCAGGTTCAGTGGAGAAATGGGAGATACCTTCCGAGTGAACTTACAAATCTTTATACCCAAAACGACAAAAGAGTTCGAGACATACTTGTAAGTTTAGAGAAATATTTGCGAGATATAAATGATGTTCGTGCTCTGTGTTTTTGTGTTACACAAGAACATGCAGAGTTTATGGCAACAAAATTTACTTTGGCAGGGTTAAAAGCAGATTATTTGGTGAGTTCTAGAACTAATGCTCGAGAGGAACTGCGAGGAAAATTTCGAAAGAAAGAAATTAATTATCTCTTCGTCGTCGATATTTTTAATGAAGGAATTGATATTCCTGAAATCGACACAGTTCTATTTTTAAGACCAACGGAGAGTCTAACGGTCTTTCTCCAACAACTTGGGCGAGGGCTTCGTCTTGCAGAGGGTAAGGAGTGTTTGACTGTATTAGATTTTGTTGGAAATTCTAGACCGGAGTATGACTTTGAAGGAAAGTTTAGAGCACTCATTGGAAAGACTAATTTATCTACTCAAAAAGAGATTGAAGACGATTTTCCTCATCTACCTTTAGGTTGTACTATTATTTTAGAACGAAAGGCAAAAGATTTTATCATTCAAAATATTAAAAATGCAACTAACCTAAATAAAAACCAACTGCTGAATAAAATTCGAAATTTTAAGCACCAAACTGCGCAACCTCTTACTTTAAAAAATTTTATCAACTTCTATCACATCCCATTGCAGTATATTTACAAAAAGGGAAATTGGAAACGACTCTGTATGCTTGCAGGGGAGATAGAGGATTATCCGCAAGAAAATGAGACTGATATTTACAGAGCTATCAGTAAAAAATGGCTTTCTTGTAGTTCTACATCTTATTTTGAATTTATACTGGAATTATCCAAGAAGAATTTTCAAGTGAAAATAAACGATTTTTCAGAAAATCAAAAACTAATGTGTTTGATGCTTCACTATGATATTTGGCAAAATGCAGGTGGGTTTCATTCGTTAGAAGAAAGTGTTCATGCAATTGGAAAAAATAAAGTCCTAGTAGAAGAAATAATGGAAGTTCTAGAAATTCTTTTGAACAAAATCAATTTTTTAGAATCAGAGGTTACGCTTCCTTATCCACTACCTTTAAAGCTTCATAGCCGATATACCAGAGAACAAATTTTAGCCGCTTTTGGATTTAGTTCTTTTGATAAAAAATCATCTAATCGAGAAGGGGTTGCTGATAACAAAGAATTGAATACGGAACTTCTTTTTGTCGATTTAGTTAAGTCAGAAAAGGATTTTTCTCCTTCCACAATGTACCAAGACTATGCGATAAGCGATACTGTATTTCATTGGCAATCGCAAAATGCTACAAGTTCAGAGAAAGGAAAAGGTATATCTTATATTAACCACATTAGTCTTGGAAAAAAAATCTTACTTTTTGTTAGAGAGTGTAACGAAGATGAGTTCGGAAATACAATGGCTTATGTATTTTTGGGAGAATGCATTTACAAAGGACATTATGGTTCCAAACCAATGAGCATAAATTGGGAATTAAAATCTCCTATGCCACCCTTTCTCTGGAAAGATTCTGCGAAAATGGCGATTGGTTAAAACAGACTATCAGAAATATTCTATTTTTGATAGCTAAAATTCTTTCAACGAGTTGCAAGCCAACATAAGACCTATCTATTCTTGGTTTTCTCTACTTCAAATAAAAGCGCACGATTTTTTCGTATTTTTTAAAGTTGTGTATGGGATGTGAAATTATCTTGAGGTGGATTGGTATTTTTTTTGAATTGAAAGGAGTGAAAAAAGAAAAGGAGTTTGGTTTGTTTATTATCTACTTTTTAATTTTATTTTTGCAGGTTGAAATATTGGCTACTTCTGGATCGGATGCTCAGTTTTTTCTTTTAGGAAAAAAGAAAGTTGAACCAAATTTTTTAGCAGTAAAAATTTATGCAGGAGAAGGTTCTCTGGAATCGTATTTTGCATGGAATGGAAAAAAGAATACTTTAGAAACAACACGCTGTGAAAATGATTTTTATTTTGTTTCTGCAGAAGAGGGAAATATAGATCAAAAAAAAATTCAATCTATTCAGAAAAAATTAGAATCTGTATCTAAGTATTCTGAATCTAGATCGAAAGAACTTTCTTTTAATTGCAATACTACTTCCGTAAAAAAATCCGAATTTGATTTTAAGGTTTATTCGCAAAAATGCAGTTTTACCTTTCGAGATCAAAAGCCGAATGTGTTTTACTTTCTATCTAAATCAAAGAAATGGAAGTCTGAGTTTTATCAATTTGATAAAGACACTCTCTTTTTGGTATTATCCTATACAAATACAGTTGAATCTGGATATAAAGATTTTCATTTCTATGTTTCTAGAAAGATTCAAACAAAAGAACTAGCTTGTGAAGAATGGAAGAAAGAATATCTTTCTGATTTATAGTTTTTAATAAATCTTTTCAGAAGAATTGATTTCTTTCTTTTAAAAAACACGTAACGCATTAATTATCCTTTGACAGTTCAAATCAGAATTCTAATTTGATCCAAAAGGAATGGTGAGTATGGAAAATTATTCGGAGAAAGTAGCTCGGTTTTTAGATTTTAGTATATTGATTGGATCAGTGATTGTGATTCTTGCTTGGGCATTTGGAATGCCTTTATTTTATAATCCAAACGGTCCTGTGATGTCGATTTTTACAGCGATCTCTCTTTTTACTATTGTTGGACTTCGTCTTGCTACAAAGTATTTTTCTCTTTGGGCTTTCACCATCAATATCGCCTTGTTGCTTATTGTGGGAGGGGGAAATCTTTCTTCTCTTTTGATGCTTGCAACTGCTCCAGCGATTCATGTAAATAAATCATCCTTTTTAGTTATGACTTCTGTTTACACTTCTATTGGTTTTATTTTTTTTAGTATCTATGAAATACTTCTATATCTACGCAAAACTCCGAGAAATGTTTTTATTCTAGATGATATATTAATCCATTTAGCGTTAGTTCCAGGGGAATTAAGTTTAATCGGTCATCTATTTAACAATCCAACTTATCTAAGCATGGGAATTGATCCTAGAGTTGGAATCTCTATTTTAGAAATGTTTTTTATGGCTGCACTCGCTGGATCTACAGTTCTTTCTAATAAGAATTTATTTCTCTGGCAATTTTTAAAAGGTGGAGTAGGCAACCAAATCATATTTTTATCTTTATTTGCCAATCAATACATTGCCCCTCTTTTATATCTAGTATTTGTGGGTAAAAGTTCAGAAAGTTATGGAACTGAGCTCTTTATAATGTTGGCTGGAGTTTTTGCAACGTTAGGCTTTCTATTAATTCAAGCTTACAGTTTAAATAAAGATCAAGTAGAGGCTTAATTATTGAATCGAACGCACAACAGTTTTTACTAATTCTGGAATGACTGGTAATATATCTTCTGGAGATTGAAAATGTTGTGCAAAGGTTGCTTCCTTCTGAAATAATTCAAAGTATTCTTGTTTTTGGGAATCTATATTGAAATAAATTAATTTGATTCCCGAGTTGACTACTTCTCTCATCGCAATGAGTGTATCGTCTAAAGCATCTTTTCCTGAATAATTATCTGCACTCGGTCTACCATCAGTGATTAAATAGAAGTATTTTACCTCTGCCTCGCTTTTTCCTAAAATATCATGAATATAACGAATAAAATCCCCATCTCGATTCGCTGAATCAGACACAAAGGAAGATACTGACTCAATTGTTTCTGCTTTATAGACGTTAGTAGATGTAACAGAATTAAAAGCATAAATTCCTACATTCTTTGTAATATACGAAAGAGCTTCTGCAAATATCATCGCAAATGCTTTTTCTATATCCAGTATCGTATCATATTTTATTTGATCTGCTCTTGATAAATTTAACTCTATCACTGACATTCCATTTACCATTTTAGGAGTTCCCTTTGGAATGGGAATGTCTTGAATCATTAGGTCAGTAGACCCGCTTATATCCAAACCAATAATCACTTCAACAGATCTAGATGATTCTTTGTATATGTCTAGAAATTCAACTGATCCCAATTTAGATCTATCACTTAGAATTTCTATAAGTAGCTCCATATTTAACTCCCCTTCTAATGTGGAAGTATCATGCTCTTCCTGGATTGTGGGAAGGAGTGCCGAAAGTTCTCTCAATACTTGCTGTGATATGTATTTCCACTTTGCAAATTTTTTCATAAAGAGTGGATTTACATTTCTTACTTTGTATTCTTTTATTTCTGTTAATCTAGTTCTAGACTTTGTTTTAGGATCAATGGAATAAATTCTTTTGGTTTTAGATTTAGTTTTTTTCTTTTTAGATGATTTCTTATTTTCTTTTGTATCTTCTATATCCTTTTTATTCTCATTTGTATCATTTGTTTTCTTTCTTTGATTGTCTGCAATCAAGTCATCTACTTTTGTTCTATGAGATAAATCTATCGTTCCCGCTTGTGAATATTCTTGAGCAATTTTTTCTCTTAGTAGTTCTTCTATGTATTCTTTTGCTTTGCCTGTGACTGCAAGTGTTTCTGATTTCCCTTCTTCTGTTTCCTCACCAAATAGTTCTGGAAAAACAGGTAGATGGTTTCTCTCTAAAAATGCTTTTGGATTTTCATTGTATTCTTTATATAAAGCGTCTAACTCATCCTGATTTAAAGGTCTTTGTCTTTCGATTTCATTTTTTCCTTCCATGCTATGAAGACCGGTTGGAAAGTATTCAGGAGAAGCTAAGCTTGCTAGTGCAGTGTCAGGCCAAACTTTTAGTATTTCGTATAACTCTCTTGCAACTGGATAAGCAGAAAGTGGATTTGCTATATCGATGGATTTTAATCTTACCACAAAGTATTCTGCCATATCTTGGATGGAATTAAACCGACCAGAATATAGATTTGATTTGAATAATTCCTCAATGGATTTTTGATAATTGGATTGCACTTTTGATAAAGTGTTATAACCGGCTGCTTCATCCATGATAAAAAAGACTAGGTTCATAGCCAGATTTTCAGGATTACGAATATTCATAAAAGTAAAGTATTCATTCATTGTATGAAGTAATTCTTCAATCTGGGAATGAGCTTTAATTCGAATTAAAAATCTTTCGATACGATAGTCTTCCATTGCATTCATTATAATCTGAAATAAACTTGGCTTTTCCAGTTTTGAAATATAATACGCTAAATCAAATTGGAAACTTCCGGCTATGATATGTCCGCATTCATGTAAAGAGAGTGCAATATAAATCGTAAGATTTCGATTCTCTTCAATTGGCTCGATAGAATCTGGAAAGTAATTTACAAATCCAGGAAGAAAGATCGTTTTCCCATCTGTGTAAGCTCCCATCTCTCCTTCTTCAATGGAAATAGAACCGACAACCGGCAAGACCACGCCATGAATGTAAGGCTTTGCTTTTTCGAGTGTAATTCTATACCAATAATCTGGAAGTATTGCTAAATACATATTTTCCGGATTGGTTTTGAAGACTTCCATGAAGGTCTCATAGTAATTTATAAAATGCTCTTTTGAAACAACTTCTAGAGCGGTATACAATCCATCTTCTTGTTTAATACTAATAGATGCACTCTGTAGTTCGGTTAACGCATATTCATACTCTGGAAACTTTCCTAAAAGCGGTAGATATAAAATCTGTCTAATTTTCTCTAAGATTGGATTGTAGATAAGAGAAATATCTTTAATTCTACCTTTGGCTGCGAGTTGAATCTCATCTAAATATTTACAGATAAATTTATGGTCATCATCACAGAACCGAGTCATCTTCATTGATCTTTCATTTTTTACTTGTCCAAGTGAAATGAATATATATTCGAAAAAAGTAAATCTCATAAATTCCAATTCGATTCGAATCGAGTTGGTTTCTTTTTTTAACCAATCAAAGAAATTACTTCTTCGTTTTACAAAATTTCGATCAATCTTTAATGTAAGAAGCAGTCTTAAAACAACCTTGTAGAGCTTTGTTTCAAATTTCTTGAATTGCATTTCGGCTATTGCATTGATGATGTTTTTAATTAAAAACTTTTGTGTGGCAGGATCTTGTCCATAATACTGTTGAATCGCTGTGAAGATTGGTGAGTTCAGAATTGTAAATACTTGTGGAATCTTTTGTGTTTGAAGACTAAGTGTTGCTTCCCATACAAAGACTTGCACTTCATTTTTTGGATTTCCGTAATTGGTTAAAAATCCTTTAAAGTCCTTTGCTTTTTCTGGTTGTAGAATTTTTAAGACTTCCCAAAGGTTCAGTAATCTTTTAAAGATCTCTCTTTCTTGCGTCAACTTCCTTGTATTGAGAGGTGGATATCGTAATGCAAAAATTTTTAACAGTTGTAAGAAAAATTCTGCTCTCTTTGTGTCTTGCAAAATGGAAAAAACTTCCATCAAAAATTCCTTTGAATGATTTTCCTCATAAGCAATCGAAATAAACCGAATCAAAATAGGATGAATTAGATTTTTAGTGATGTCCATCGTTTTGTGGATGTCACCTGACGCTATAAAATAGTTCGCAAGTTTATTTACAATATCTTGGAATAGATCTGGATACTGTTTAAAAGTTCTTCTAAGTAAAAACCATCGATCCGTAGAACAGTAAGAAATATAATCAGAGAGTAATTCTACTCTTTGTTCCCCCACAGCAAAAAAACTTCTTTCAAATACTTCGTATCCTTCTTTATCAATTGGGATTGTGTAAAAAGCAGATTCCATTTGTCTATAAGAAGGGCTTGCCATTGTTTCTGCAATTTCTCCTAGGATAAAAGCTGGAATTTCTAAGACACAACGCCTGAGTAAAGTTTTTAAAGTTCCTTCTAGTCTACCAGGCGAGGAATTTCTTCTATAATAAAGGAATTTTTGAAATCCCTCTTCTCGAATCAATTCTTCTAATAGATTGAGTCTATCTTCCTCAAAGACATCACTCGCTACTAAATAGAATAACGAAATAGCTTCTGAAAATTTCTTCGAAAGAATTTCTTTACTTTCAGGAGAGAGTAGACTGATTAATTTCTTTTTATCCATTTTGTTTTAAGAGAGAATCGGTTAGCATCTTAGTGTTGTATTTGGATGTATCTGCAAAAAGCTTCATATTTTTTGCAATCAGGTTGACTAACGTATAGGTTGTGTTTTCTCTCAGCTTTTTATTTCTAAATTGCCCATAGCAGATTTGATCAATTACAATTCTAACTGAGTAAGATTGTGCTAAATACCGATTCCAACCTTTGTTTATTAATTCATGATAATGTTTTAATGCAGCCACTTCGATACGAGTAGAACTTTCGTGTAGACTTAATAATTCCAAGTCCTCTTTTTCTTTTAGATCTGCTAATCCGATTTTTTTTAGAATTGGCGATTCTCCAGATTCTGAAAGAGAAATGAGTAATTCTGTAAATCTAGAAATCATACGAGCTAATTCTTGTTCTGAAAATGCATTTGTGGCTAGATTCGAAAGATCCTCTTTTAAATTTTGTGTTTTAGTTTGAAAGATACTATTTTGATCATAAGAACGGTAAATATAAAAAGGTGTGTCTTTTGCTGGTGCATCTGTGAAGAATTCAAACCAATTGATTTTTCCATCGTTTGCTTCTTCTCCGCGATAGAACTTTAAATTCTCTCCGATACCTCTCCATTCTAACTTGATTCCATAGCTTAGTTCCATAATCTTAGAAGAAGGAAGAGTTCCTTTTGCTTTACTACTAGCTACTAACGCTTTAAAGTCAGCACCCCATCTATCATAATGCAAATGTAGAAATCGATCTGCCACCGATTCTTCTAAATCTCTTGCTACCATATTATTAGTAGGGTTATAAGAAATTGCACCCCAGAATCCTTTTTGTGCTTGCACCATCATTCCATCCATTCTATCGATAGATGATCTCTCATCGAATGCGGAATTCATTCTTTTCTGCACGTCTTCTTTTAAAAGATTGAATTCATCTCCATAAAAAATAGATCCTTCTAGCATGGCTCTAACTAATGGTCCATTTTCTTGTGCTGTAACACTTACACCTTCTTGAACGGTTAGAACAGGAAAAGATATAATATGCGATTCTGTTGTTCTAGATGAACAGGTCTTTGTATAAACATTTTTCTTTAGAATATTTCCAAATTCTAAAATACTCTGAGTCTTACCAACTCCTGGAGGTCCATCGATTGCAACATGGATTCCAAGTTTATAGGCAAGGAGTAGTCTTTGTATTTCGTCTAACCCCTCATAAGTTACTTGATTTGCAATATAGAATTTTTGATTTACAGTTCCATTTTTTATAGAAGCTGATGAGAGAAGTATTTTATCTTTAAATAAATCGATCCTCTTTTGGAAAGATTTTTCGGTTTGTAAATTGGTTCTTTGTTGAATTAATTCGGTTCCTTTTTTGCGATCTAGGTTTCCATTTGGAAATTCCGCGAAGAGTGTGTCAAAGGCAGTGGAGACTGGATTCTCATCCGAGAGTAGAGCAGAGAAAAGAAATAGCAGCATATTTTGAATTTCTTTTGCATCGCCTGGAAGGTAGAGGGTTTTATTGGAAGATTGCTTCCAAGAATTTGTCCATTGGGAGAGAAGATCATTTGCGATATTTAATTCCCTAACGCTATTTGTGAAACTTTTCTTCTCCATGATTTTTACGGATTTATCTGTGGATAATAGCGTTAGGATATTTTTAATAAAAATTTCTTGCTGCATCTGTTTCTCAATATTCATTTTCTTTCCCTTCTCTGAAATTGGTTTGAATTTCTTCTAGATTCAGATTTTGTCTAGGAGAAATTAACGTTTTGTATTTGTTATTCTTGGTAATTAAAAGAGAGATTGTAAAAATAGATATGATAAAGATATATATTGGAATATTATTTATAGGTCTGATACACCCTTTGGTTTCGATAGAAAGATTAGAAGTAAAAGAAATTCAATATAAAATAGAAAATGAGATTGTAAGCCAAGAGAAATATTCTGAATTTTTAAGAAAACTTTCTTTTGTTCGCTTTACTGAATTTTATAGAAATAATCCAGAGAAAACGTATTTCAAAAATTATAGAAGTGGTCTTATTTTCTATGAAGAGAAACTCATTCTTGAAAAAACAAAAGCTTTGTTTTTGATTCGAAAGATTCAAATGACAGGAAATCAAATCTATAAAATCAATGAAAAATATGTTTCAAAAGAAGAATTTGATTTATATCTGAAAGATCTTAAAGAAATTCAAGAGACTTGGTATTGCAAGAAAGAAAGCACAGGCGGAACAACAGGTTATGATGCTAAAGATCAAAGTGATAATATTTATAAAATCATTCAAAGTTCTTACGAAGAAATAGGAATTAACGTGATTGTAGAAAAAAAGAATGTAAATTTTAAATTCCCTTTATTGATAGAAAAAAACTAACGGACTGAATCATTCATTCTTCTTTTGTGATTGAGTTTATGCTCATACATTTTCATATCCGCACTTTTGATAAAATCATCTATATGAATTTTTTCTTCTTTATAAGTGGGATATCTTTCATATCCATAACTAAAACTGATGGGATATTGAAATAAGTGTCTATCTTTTTCAATTTGGTCTTCAATTCTTGTTAAAATTTGAATTGCTTCATCCTCTGTGCTTTCAGGAAGTATGAGAAGGAATTCATCTCCGCCTAGTCTTGCTAGCATATCCGATTCGCGAATGTTTTCTAAAATATATTTAGATATAGTTTTGATCAGATGGTCTCCTTCTTTATGACCAAATTTATCATTTACAAGTTTTAGATTATTTACATCTATAAATACGATTGTAAGATCATTTTTATTTCTGTAGGCATTTTCTACCATTTGATTTAGAAATAAAATACCAGCTCTTCGATTGGGAACTCCAGTGAGCGCATCATAATTTGCATAATAATCTAGTTCTTTTTTTTGCGATTCTATCTCTGCATTTTTAGTTAAAAGCTCTGTATTCTTCTCTGTTAGTTCAGACGTTAGTTCTATAATTGGTTTTGAAATAGCTCTACCTAAATAGATAGAAATAGTGATTGAGATGATGATCCCTAAAATCAAAACAAATAATATACGAATACTCAGTTTTCTCTGAGTTTCATACATTTCATCTAAGAAAGGTTCTGCGGCAAGAATCCAACCGTTTGTAAGTTTGCGATAGGCGATGAGTCTATCTTTTCCATCTATTGAAAACTCAATGATACCAAAATTACTTTTATCGTTTTCAATTTTGTCAGAGATAAAAGAAAACTTTCCTGATGAGTCTGTTTTTAAATTTTTTAAATTGGGGTCAGGTGTATAGAGTAGATCAAAATTTTGGTTCATCAGAAAAATGGAACCAGTTCTATAAATCTTATGCTTTTGGAATTCTTGAAACAAATCATCCATAAACATATCAGATCCTGCTACTCCAATATATTCTTCTTTTTCTACTCTTTTGCTATAACTAATTAAGGTTACTCCCCAAGGCTCCCAAAAATATGGTTTCGTCCAATGCGTATCCTCGTTTTTTGCTTTTACAAACCATTCGTCTTTGTCATGACCAGTTGTATAGATATCGAATACATCACTTCTTGCTATCTTTCCATTTTGTTTAAAAAAAGAAACATGTAGTAAACCCCCAATCACTTTTGAGTCAAAGTGAATCCAGGCAGATCTTGCATTTGACGCTTTCATTCCCTCTGCAAAAAGAGGAACTAATTTTTCTTCATGCATTTTACGATTTATTGGATTGTTCTTTATTTTTTTTAGATCAAAGTTGCGTAGGGAAGCCTCAATGATATAATTGGTGAAGTAGACTACTTCTTGAATTCTCTCTTCAAGTAATAGAGCATTTTTCTCTAATAATTCTTTGAGATGATTTTTTGCTTCTACCGTTGTAACTCTTTTGGATTCAGCATAAGCAAGTCCGCCAATGATAAAAGATAAAATAAGTGAAGTTCCGGCAAGAGCTAATATCAATATTTTTGTTAACTTTGTCATTCGTTCTAATAAAAATGATTTATACCAATTTGTAATTTCTTAAAAACGCTGTCAATCTTTCCATAAATGAAATGGATCGTAAAAACAATCGGGTAACAGTGAATTGCCACTAGTTTTCTATTTCTATGGAACTGTTTTTATTTTTTTGGTGATTCCAATTCTTTTATTAATTTTTCTTCTTCTTGTTTTTGAATGGTTTGATTTAAGTCATGGTAGAGGTCCTGACCTGTAGCAGAAAGAAATCTTTCATACGGTTTCGTATTATCAAAAAAAAGAGTAGGGAAAAAAAATAACCAAATAATTGTATGCCTGACATTTTCATAATTGTAAGTTTTAAACTCTCTGTTTTTATACGAAACAGCAATACTTGCTTTTTCTATATGTTTCGCATAACAAGGAATAAGCCCCCAACTCCAGAGAGTAAGTGTAAAGTTAGCTAGAAAAATCCACTTAATTTCTCCTGCTTTTTCTTTTTCACATTTTTCAAGAAGCACAATATCCGCTGAATTGTTTGCTATTAGATTTTCATTATTTAAAAGTTTAATAAATGTTGTTTGCACTGGTTCCTTAAAATCTCTCTCGCAGCCTTGGCTTGCTTTTTCAGGAATGACTTGTAACTCTATTTTATTCGTATAAGAGGAAATAGGTCGGGACTCATTGTAATCTCTTGTGTGAAATTCGATACAGTTGGTTAGTAAAGCAAAAGCTAAAAATAATACAGAAGAAAATTTCTTAGTTACTATCGATTTAAACATTGTTTTTCCCTAAAATGTAATAAAGAGAGACCTTAATACAAAAGAAAAGAAATTTTAAATTTCTTTTCCTTCTCCATAAAGTAATCCTATATTCTCTTTTCCTTTCGTCCAGTGCCAATCATTTCTTGCATTAAAATATAGATAAAATTTTTGAAAAGATGAATTGTATTTTACATCGAGTGCATATACATGAGATCTCATCCAACCAGAATATGGCTTGAGAATAGGATTCGAATGAACACGATTCCAGTTGATTCCATCTTTAGAATGCATGAGTAAAATTGCTGATCCTGATTGATTATTTTCTAGGTAGATTCCATTTTGAAATCCTAGAAAACCATCTTTTATTTGTATCACTTTTATTGAGCCTGCAGCAAGATTCATCCACGGATCTGAATCTTTCGGTGAAAGAATAGGAGCGTTATCTGGTAGATATGGACCTAGAATATTTTTAGATCGAGCTAATCCAATAAATCTAGGTTCCGAAAATCCGCAGTCAGGAATAAAACTAAGAGAAGAACTAAAATACAGTCTATATTCTTCTCCAACTTTTAATAAACATGGATTACTTACTGAGTTGCCTAACGTATTGTTTTTGTGCCAATCTAAAGTGGGAGAAAGAATTGTGTGAGGCTTGCTCCAATGAATTAAATCCTTTGATTCCCTTATTTCTAGATGTGAATTCCATTTGAATGCTTTCATCCAGGAATATAGAATTTGAAAATAGTGATATTTTTCATAGAGTATATAGTATCTATCGTCTTCCTTAAAAATATAAGGTCTCATTGCATTAAAGAAAAGATGCTTATTGTATATCCATTTGATCCCATCTTTAGAGGTATAATGATGTATTCCATAAATTGAGTGAGCAAATAAATTCCATAAACTATTTGGAGATTCTTCCGGAAATAGAAAACTCGGATCTGCTAAGATGGGAGAAAAAATCGGTGGATTTAGAATCGGATTTTTATCGAATTCCTTCCATTGAATTACTTTTATTTGTTCTAAGGTAAATTGATTCATTTGAATGCAATGTTTCTTTCTACCGATTTATTTCGAAGTCTTTTATTCTTTTTATTTTGGAAGAAATGTTAGAAACTGAATACCACCTATTGTCTAGAATAAGTAGTATTCTTTTTTTAAACTGAATTAACGTGTTTTTCTTTGATACCAGTCATCATTTGGGTTTGGAGTATTTCTACCTTCTACCTGATCCCAGTAATAAGTGTTTCCCATCATCTCTTTAATACGAGTGATTGGTGTGTTTGCATAAATTGTGATTTTACCAGTCGGAGTTCTTGTTCCTACTCCATCAATCGTGCATTCCTTTGGCAAGCGTTGTGCAAGCGATCTTATTAAATTTTGTAGTTTCCTTTGCTGTTTGGGGATCTGTGCATTTCAATGCACTTTCTCTTGCGAGTATCACTGCTAAGGCTTCTTCTGAGTTTCAAAACACAGATCTTTCGAATGTTCTCCCAGAAGAAATTACAAATGAACTCAAAAAAATTGAGGATGAAAAGAAGGAATCTATCTAACAAAAGTCATATTAAAAACCCATTGGAAATCTAGAATAATCATTGCTTTTTCTTTCCACTTGTAGTGAAATATATTTAACGTAAGGGTATTTTAATCTGAGTTTATATTTTGAGGTAGGCGCGATGGAAGAGAGAGATAGAAGTAAAAGTCAAGGTAGAAGAGAAGATAGACGTCACCTGATTTATTATTTAAAAGTAGAGAATAAAGAAACAAATGAATTAATTGGTCGGATTGTTGATATAACAAGTAAGGGGATACTCTTAATTAGTCGCGATAAAATTTCCCCCAATACAGAATATTCTGTTCGAATCGAGTTAGGCGATGAATTATTTGATTATTTGCATGGACATTTAGAAATGCACATTCGATGTCGTTGGAGCAAAGAAGATATTAACCCAGATTATTTTGTGAATGGGTTTGAGTTTATCAATCAAAGCACAGAACAGGAGTTTATCATTCGAAATCTAATCGAGGTAATTGGATTTGTTGAATAATCCTAGATGAGTATAAATCCGAATTGGAAGAAATGTTTTTTTCTTTTTTTATTTTTAAATTGCGCAGATTACGAAAAAAGAAACGGCCAATTTATTCAGGAGGATAAATACGTTAAGAATGCCATTCAAATCCAATTAGACGGCATCAATAAAGATAGTATCTACAGTCCAGAGATTCATTTAGGACTTTATACCGATACATATAATTTCGGAGAAATTCCTCATTATTTATTTCAAAAGAGAGGCAAAGAAAATACTTTTCTAATGGATTTGCCGGAAGGAGAATTCCAAGGGTCTTTAACTATAAAGGATAATCGATATTATCCGCCCTTTTATTCCGAGTGGAGTTCTATAAAAATTTATTTTGGAAACGGACCTTCCGATACAAGAGATAGAATTCATTCGGATGGAGAGGAGTGTAAGAATATAGACCAATATGGACAAATTTTCATTTGTCCCAAATTAAAAATTAAAAAGAATACACAAGTTCAATTCCATTTCAGAATCGATTCAACATCCTCTGTTGGTTACAATGAAACAGGACTTGTCTATTTAATGGTATTTGCCGTATCGTTTAGAACCTTTTCTCTGCTGGATTTGGAATTTTTTTAGGAACAGGCGTTGTGGTCCGAACACGAAACATTGAACATTCTTTCAAAGAATTGAAATACACGGAGTGATTGTATATCTTGTGTCTATCGGCTCATTTGCATCCAACTTTTTTCATACTGCTCTTCCATTCTATCTCACAAGTGAAAGTCTTAAAGTAAAAATAGATTGTGAATCTTTTTTAGGAACGTTATCGGTCACCCAGTTTGTATATTTATCTCTCTGTGTCTTTGTGAAACCATAGTAGCAATTAGGATTGTAAAATGTTACCGATAAACAAAAATTAAAACTTTTTTCCTAGGAATTTCGAGCGCATTCTATTCACTCCAGCCTTGTATTATGTTAAACAAATGCAGATAGTGTATTTTTTATTACCAAATTGCGGCTATTTAAGAGTAGCCGCAGAAGAACTAATAAAACTTTTATTCTTTATCCTGTTTGAGTGAGATTGGAATTGTAATAAATAAAAAAATTGTATCAAATGCAAAACTCATTGGAAAATCAATGAAACAAATAAGTTTTAGGGGCTCCTCTAATTTTGAGTTTTCATTCTCTGTTTTTTTTGTAATACATTTCCAATTCTTTGCTGTTCCTGAATAGGGAAAAAAATTTCCATTCCCTATCTCAAAAAGAGTTCTACAGCTGATTTGTAAGAAAAATAAAAAAATAAAGAAAAATTTTAAACTAAGCTTCATAATCATTTTCTTTCTAAAAGTATAATATAGCCAATTCCATTCTATTCACTCCACTTCAAAATATGTTAAACAAACTTAAATAGCCGATCTCTTTTTCGTTATAGATAAATACTTACCGCTTCGATAAAAAACCTTAGCTAAAACTCCTCAACATGGATGCAGAATTGCTCTTCTAGTATCTGCGCTTTTCTGTGAATCTCGTATGAACGATACACTAAAGATCCCCTAAAGTAAGGACTAAACTTCCATTAAAGATAGGTATGGAGATAAATTTAGGATAAGTTTAATGGATCTTTACCCCTAAGTTTAAGAGAAGATGGGTGATATGTTTGTATGAAAATAAATAGAACTTGCTACGGTTAATGCTGTCAACTTAAGGATTTTTAATCAAGAAACATACGAAGACTCACGAAGTGAGTAAATAATAAATCTTCTCTTTTCTTCGCGTTCTCTTTGCTATTTGAATTCGTTCGTTTTTATAATTGAGTTTTTATACATATAAGTATTTGTATAAAATTTGTATGGGATGAGAAAGAAGAACAGAAGAACAGAAAGAAGCATGATGTATCCTTTTCAGAGGCGCAAGTTGCATTTTTTGATAAGAATCGAATTATTGCCGAGGAGTAAAACATTCAACTGAAAAGGAAAAGCGTTATTTCTTCTTTGGAATGGTTGAACGAGGTATTCTCACAGTGCGTTTCACAGTCAGAAAGATTTCAATACGAATTTTTGGGGCTGGGTTTTGGAGGGAAGGAAAGGAATTTTATGAAAAAGAAAATGATTTATAAAGATGCTCCCTTAGAAATTAGTAAGGCAATTAAAACAGCAAAGGTTATCAAGGATTTTCTTCCAAAGCCTGATGATCTTGTTTTGAAAGATAAAACAGTTCGAATTATGATCAATTTAAATAAAAACAGCGTTGATTTTTTTAAGAAAGAAAGCCAGCGTCTTGGAGTTCCTTACCAGAAAATCAGTCTGTTGCGAAATAAGAAAAAGGGTTTACAGAATAGATTTTAATAAA
>DAORDH010000065.1:0-18428 GCA_035345875.1 Leptospiraceae bacterium
CTTCCGATACACCCACACACTACTTGTAGGGAAATAACACGGCAGAGTATCACTCGAAAAGACTTTAATCCAAAGCGTTGTATTGCTAAAAACAGATAGAGGATAATACTGATTTGCCTCATCGAAAATCTTGATTAGCGCTTAATCTTTGTTATCCGCATGCAGTCGAAAAGAAACTTTTAAAAGGGAAAGATCGTCAATAATTGTTCCAGATAAAGAAATAAGTTCATAGATTTCTTCTAAATTTCCTTTTCCTTTTTCCACATAGTTTAGAAATCTAGATTCGTCCCATTTCATATCTCCTGTTTTCTCATCTAGCAAATCATCTCTTCCATCACTTCCTGCAATCAAGATATCTCCATCCTTTAAAGAAAAGGTTTGAACAGAAATCGATTCGGTCATACCTAACGTTCCCAATTTAGGCATTCTCATATTTTTTTCAAAGAAAGAAGCTCTCCCGTCTCTATATAAAACTGTTTGTGGATGGTCTGCATTTATATAAAAAAGAGTTCCTGTTTGATTCTCAATCAAGCCAAAAGCAATCGAGACTAACATACTAAAATCAAAAACTTCAAAGACCCGATGCATTTCTAAAAATGCAGATCGCATCCATTGCTCTGGTGTCATATCTTGATTCAAAGGGGAGAATTTATTTCTATTTACAATGGACCCAAAGAGAGAACCTAAGATCAATGCACCGCTCGAACCTTGCATAGATTTCCCCATTGCATCTCCATTTAAAAAAGTTGTATATTTTCGATTTCTAAGTTTTATACTGTAGGCTGTGCAAATATCTCCTCCAATCGATCTAAGCTCCTGACTTTTGAAATAAAATTCCTTTTTCTGCTTTATAAAAAAATCCACTAGAACAGTTCCTGTCTCAATTTTATTTACGGCGAGCGGTTCGACTAATAGAGAAGCTAAAAAGAAATCCCCATCTTGCTTTTCCTTTAATAAATTTACTTCTGTTAGTGTATCTTTTAATTCCTTTGTTCTCTCTAAGACTTTTACTTCTAAATCTTCCTTTGATTTTTGCAATTCTTCCTTTAACAAATTCATTTTATCTGCTAAACCAAAAGAGAGTAATATTACAATCGAGCCCAATCCAATTTGAACTAAATAAATCGTAAATTGATTTGCCGGTATTATATGCGTAACCTCTAAAAACCGAATCATATTTGCAATGAGTAGAACGATCCATGAACCAAGATAAAAATAAGCAGATCGATTTTTTTTGAATACAAGATAAACTCCATTGAATAAAGCTACAAAAACACCCAAGACAATCGAGCGACTCGCAACAAAGAAAGAAAAGGTCG
The DNA here is from genome assembly GCA_035345875.1 of Leptospiraceae bacterium. Lineage (GTDB taxonomy): Bacteria > Spirochaetota > Leptospiria > Leptospirales > Leptospiraceae > UBA2033. Next base: position 1,320 of record DAORDH010000065.1, read on the forward strand.
GGTATAGATTAAATACAAACAGATGATTTAAAACAAACCAAACTAACATTGCCCATACAATGAACCAGTTGGCGAGATATCCTTTGTATAAATTCCTCTTTAAATCTAAAAATTCATTCGCAAATAAAGAAGAAAAAAGAAATATAAATGGAGTTGAAATATGAAAATCCCGATTTTGAATCCAAGGCGAATTGGAATACAAATACTGAAAACCAATCCCCTGAAAACCTAAAAAGTATAAAAGATAAAAACTAATAAATGCCCCTAAATATAAATAGGCTAGTTCTTTTACTCTGGAGAATAACGCTAAATTATAAAGGATCATTACAAAAAGGAATCCATAAAAGATACCCAAAAATAAAATATCTTCTTTTGACTCTTTGTAAAAGAATTCTAACCTTAAAAGTTTTGGAGTTAAATTGGTTACGCTATACTTTCCTGATACTGCAATAAAAATTGTTTTTTCTTCCTCTGGCTCTAGCTCAATTTTAAATGCAAAATTATAATGATCGATATCTCTTTGTGAATAAGGAAAAGTATCACCTGTTACAATTTTTCTATAAACTCCCTTTGTATCAGGATTATAAAATTCGATCAAATCGATTCTACTCGAATTGGTATCTAAAACTAAAAGTTGTTTTTCTGTTGTATTATTTTTTATACGAAACCGAATCCAATACTTTGATTGCGTAAATCCAAAGAGTAGACTCTCTCTCTTCGATTCATTCCAATTTTCTTTGGATTCTTTTATAGAGGAAAAATCGATATTCTGCTCTTTATCTTCGTAAAACTCAACATATTCTCCAATCGAAAGAATCGAATTCTTTTGATCTATTAGAATCTGCTCCAAAGAGTAGACTTGCGTTAAACTCAGGAGAGAGAGAAAAACAAAGCAGGCTCTATTGAATATTCCCATGATTTATGGATAACTGAATCCTTTATTTTGTCAATGATACAAAAAAGTTTAGATCAAATGAAACGTGTCAAATCCCATCTGCTTTCTTAGAGAATTGATAAGAGATTACTTTTAAAATTCTATAGTGTATCCCATCGAGAAAAAGAAAACAGTTCTTACAAAATTTTCAGAAGTCATTGTATAGTAAATAGCATTCGCTACATCTTTTGGATAACGCCTATTTAACTCTTCTGAAACGACTCGATTGTTTCCGTATTGTTTGGAAGGGTCTGCAAGTCTCCCATCGTTTTTATTTGGATCGGATGTATCATAAAGCTTAGGTTCTGGTCTATATAAGAGATTCAAAGTGAAATCAAATCCTCCCATTAAAAATTGAATCGAACCTAATACATTCGATATTCCAGACCTCTTATCTACATTATTATTGTTCTGAACATAGCCTGTTAAAAACTTAGGGATAATATGAATTAGCTTATCAGGAAAAAATTTATGACTTACCTCAAATGAAATATAATTCTGTCCATTTGTATAACCAAGAGGAGTGGAAGAAGTAGAAGCCCCCCCATTATCAAAAGAAGTATTTAAAAAGAAGCTAAGTTTTGGATTTGCCCATTTTGCAAATGGAGGAGTATACCAAATAAACCATTCTTGCCAGGAGTATTTCCCATAACGGTTTAAATTATTCCATATCCAAGTTCCAACTGACCAAGTTCCAATCTCTGTATTCCAATCATAATAAATTCCAAAAAAGATTCCATCATAGCGGCTCATTGAATTTCTATCTCTATAAGATCTTGTTTTATTTGGATCATATATTCCTTTACCTGATTGCATATCAGAGAGAATCGTATTTGTTCTATCATCACTTCCGGGACTATCTTGCAATAGAAACATATCGTTATCTCTATCCTTCAAGTTGTTTAAAAAAAAGTTTCCCCAAAATAGCAATTTCAATCCTTTTAACGGTGCAGAGTAAATAAACTGAGGCTGAACTGCAGGAGCATATGTATAATTTGTATAAGCTGTGTTATTTCTCTGGCTAGCTAACGCTCCATAATTATACCGCGAAAATTATGATCGGATGTTACACGAACAGACATCCACATCGGCTTCTCTTCTTCCTCCTGCGAGAATAAAGAATAATTACAAAAGAGTAAAATAAATAGAATGAAAGGAAACATTCGATAAAGCTCTCTCTCTTGTCCGAAAATGACAAGTAAAAACCGATTAGAGTCGAATAAATATTTTACGTTTATATAAAATGAGAAAGAAAAGAATCCAAATCAAAGTATAACAAATTGCCCAAAGCAAAGAGGCGTTATACGAAGAAAAGTTTTTGGAAAATAGTTCACTGTATAGAAATACTTTGAGTCCAACCTGTTTTCCATTTACTTGGGTTAGAAATGGTATATTCAGAATTTTAGAAAACAGACTCGATAAAAAGAATGCCCCTATAGCATTAACACCTAGTATTTCAAATGGTTTATACCAACTCTTTGTTTGCTTGGCTTCAATCCAATCATAGAGCAAATGAATGAAAAGAAGTGCAAGTCCTGTGTTTAATAATACAAAGGATCCAGTCCAAAGATTTTTATTGATCGGAAATTTTATATCCCAAAGAAAAGAGAGGCTAATCAAAAGTAACCCCGAGAATATTCCAAGATAATACTCAGACTCTGAAAAACTTTTCTTATCAAAGAAAATAGTTCCATGATAAATTCCAAATAAAGCAGAAGATATTGCTGGAATTGTTCCTAAAATTCCTTCTGGATCCCAAGTCTTTGTAAATACCCAGAGATGATTTGGCATAAGTTTCAAATCAATCCAACCAGCCAAATTCTTTCCCATCTCAAGACTTGCCTCTCCTAAATCCGGATTTGGTATTTGAGTGATTAGAAAATAATGGAGGATAAGCAGAAAAGATGCTAGATATAAAAGAATTTTTCTATTTAGAAATAAATAAAGACTAGCAGAAAATAAATACACGAGTGCGATTCTTTGCAAGACTCCAGGAATTCGTATAGTAGAAAAATTAAACTCAGGAAATCCATTTAGAAAAATACCAAGTAAAAAAAGAATTAAACTTCTCCTTAAAATCTTTATAAATAAGGCTAATCTTGATTTACCGCTAGTAAGTGATTTCGAAAAAGAGATGGGGATTGCAAATCCAGAAATAAATAAAAAAAAAGGAAAAATCCAATCGGCTCCCCCAAATCCATGCCATCTAGCATGTTTGAGTGGGGCATAAATACTTCCCCAATTCCCTGGGTTGTTTACAATGATCATGGAAAAAATTGTGATTCCACGAAATACATCTAAAAATAAAAATCTAGTTTTAGGATTTGTTTGTTCCAATGTAGTTATCAACTTGAGAAGTAATACGTAGACAGAGATAAAACAGAAAGAATGTAAGTGGTGTAGCGAGATATAGTTCTAAACTTGTCGCAGCAAATAAATTGCCAATTGTATTAAGTGCGAATATAAAAACAAAAATCCAAAGAATAATATCCAATAAACGCTTTGAAGTCGAAACCTTCCAGATATTTCCGCGAATCAAAACAACAATTAACAAAATTAGATTCACAAGGATTGAAACAGATTCAAATGCATACATCTCTTCTAAAGAATTTAATTTACCTGCCCAAACAATTGTATAAGGAATGATTTGAAATAATACGAATAAATGAAAAATTAAAACGATAGAATTCAAAAAGACTAAGATGCGAATTGCAGTTACAAACGAAATTAGATTCAAAAGGTTTTGAAGCATCATGCTGAATATTTTAGAATCTCATCGCCTATCGTATAAAAGACACTATCACTTCCTAATAATTCAGAAAGGCGAGAAAGAAGTTCTCTAGTTGGCTCAACAGAATAATGACTATGGGCTTTAATTACTTTTTTTAGATTTGTATCACTCGATAGATGAAAGAATACGGTCGAATTTCCTTTAAATGCAGTGAGAATGGAGTAGAGATTATTTACAACTTGATTGTCTCCAAAATCTCTCGGGTTGATTTTTATATGAAGAGATTTTTCTAATTTCTTAACTAGATTGTCTTCATTTAAAATTTCTAGATCATTTACAATGATTTGCCCACGAAGTTCCGCCTCTCCTATTTCCACCTTCTGTAAAATTCCTTTTATAAATACTGCCTGATCTTCTTTTATAATCTCTTTGTATTTTGCATAGGTGCGAGGAAAAACTGTGCAATCAATGTCACCAGTAAAATCTTCTAACTTAAAATTGACAAATTCTTCATTTTTCTTTGTATACTTTACTTCTGGACTAGTCACTAGACCACATAACTCTACCTTTGCTCCGGAGGAAACCCCATCAATTTTTTCAATGGTAATAGAAGATAAAGTGGACAACTTGGATTTGTATTTATCAAGTGGATGACCGGATAGGAATAAACCAGAAACTAATTTTTCTCTCTTTAATTTTTCGTCTAATTCCCACTCTTCTGAATTTTTAGGAAGATTGAGCGAATAACTATCATTTGCCCCGCCTCCCATAAATAAACTTCCCTGCCCTTCTTGCTTACGAGTCTGCTCTTTGGTTGCATAATTGATTAATATATCAACAGACTCAAATAGACACTTCCTAGTATATCCAAAAGAATCAAAAGCACCTACTTGAATTAACGCTTCTAGGACTCTCTTATTTACGCTGTGTGTATCAATATTCAAAAGAAAATCGCTCAGTGTTTTGAATCCACCTGCCTTTTTTCTAGATTCAATGATATTATTTGCAGCAATCGAACCAACACCCTTTAGGGCAGAAATTCCAAAACGAATTGTATTGTCTGCTGGAATACTAAACGATGCTTCTGATTCTGTTACATCTGGATTTAGGATTTTGATTCCCATCTCCCGTGCGTTATTCACAAACTTCACAATCGCACTCGTATCATTTCCATCTGATGCAAGGAGAGCCGTCATATATTCTGTTGGATAGTTTGCTTTGAAGTATGCAGTTTGGTAGGTTACTAACGCATAGGCAACAGAGTGCGATTTATTAAATCCATAACCACCGAATTTCTCTAATAAATCGAATAAGTCTGAAGCTAATTTTTCATCTATATTCTGTGCCTTCGCCCCTGCTACGAATTTTACTTTTAGATCTGCCATTAGATCCAATTTCTTTTTCGCCATTGCTTTTCTAAGCACATCGGATTCACCCATTGTAAATCCACCCACAACACGCGAGATACTCATCACCTGTTCTTGGTAAACAGCTACTCCAAAGGTTTCTTTTAGAATCGGCTCACAAGACGGATGCGGATAGGTTACTTTTTGTTTGCCGCTCTTTCGATCTAAGTAATCCTGTAACATTCCAGAATCCATAGGACCAGGACGATAGAGAGCAATGAGAGCTACTATCTCCTCAAATGTATTGACCTGTGACTTCGCAACAAGGTCAGTAATTCCATTCGACTCTAACTGGAATATCCCTAACGTATTCGCCTTTTTTAATAATGAGTAAGTTTTTGGATCATCAATTGGCAATTCATCTGGAACAATTTTGATCCCGTGGCGCTGTTCTACTAAATGCACAGCATAATCTAAAGTAGTTAAGTTTTTTAGACCTAGAATATCCATTTTGATCAAACCAACACTTTCTAATTGGTCTTTATCATATTGAGTTACAATGGATCTTCCTGTTTTTCCTTTTTCTGCGACTGTGGAAAGAGGAACAATTTCTTCGAGTGGAAAAGGAGAAATTACTACCCCTGCCGCATGTCGTCCTGGCTGACGATAGTTTCCTTCTAATTTCTCTGCAATATAAAATAACTTCTGATTGACTTCATTTTTATCTCGCAGACTTTTGAGATCATTTGAAATCTCTAAAGCCTCTGAAATAGAATCAACCTTTGGTGGAAATGCTTTACTGATTTCATTTGATTCGGCAAAACTAATATTCAAAACACGAGCCACATCTTTTAAGGCAGCCTTAGCAGCTAAGCTTCCAAAAGTAATAATCTGCCCTACTCTTTCCTTCCCATATTTTTCTTTTATATAATTGATAACTTTTTCTCTTTTCTCTACACAGAAATCAGTATCAACGTCAGGCATATCCTTTCTATCTGGATTTAAAAATCTTTCAAAGAGTAAGTTGTATTTTAATGGATCAATGTTTGTAATACCAAGTGCATAAGAAACGATAGACCCTGCAGCAGACCCTCTTCCAGGTCCAACGGGAATTCCTGATCTTCTTGCAAAATCAATGTAATCCTGCACAATTAAAAAGTATCCCGCAAAGTGCATATTTCGAATTGTATTTAGCTCAAAATCAAGTCGATCTTGGATTTCTTTTGTTACGACAGGATATTTTCTTTTGATTCCATCATTTACCAATTTTACAAGATAAGAGTCAGTATCATATCCTTCAGGAACCTTAAAATCGGGAAGTAAATGATTTCCAAATTTAAACGTTAGTTCGCATTTATCTCGAATCTCAAGTGTGTTTCGAACTGCTTCCGGAATTTCAGGAAATAGCCTTGCCATCTCCGCTGGATTTTTTACATAAAATTCTTGGTTGAATCCAAAACGCATTTCATCATCAATCTTCTTTTGCATTCCAATTCGAAGCAAAATATCTTGTGCGCTTTGGTCTTCTTTTGTTAAGAAGTGAGAGTCGTTCGTTACTACAAGTGGAATGCCTGTCTTTTTATAAAAATTATACGCTGCCTTTGCGCAAGTTTCTTGTTCTTTAATTCCATGGTTTTGAATTTCTAAATAGAAGTCCTCTTTTCGAAACATCTCATTGAGGCGATTGGCAAGTGCTAGAGCTTGGGTATCATTTCCCTCTAAAATTTTTCTTTGTACTTCGCCAGCGAGACAGGCTGTAAGACAGATTAAACCTTCGTTGTTATTTGCTAATAATTCGTAGTCGATTCTAGCTTTTTTATAAAAGCCTTCTGTATAGGAACGACTCGCAAGTTTGATTATATTTTTATAACCGACTTCATTTTTTGCGAGTAGAATTAAGTGATAGGCATTTCCATCTGGAATGCTTTCTAATTCCCTTTCTTCTGACCTGTTGGCAGAAACATAAAATTCACACCCAATGATTGGCTTAATTCCATTTTTTACAGCTTCTTTGTAAAACTCAATCGCACCAAACATGTTTCCATGATCTGTGATAGCGACCGAGGACATACCCTGCGACTTCACATACTTCATCAGATCAGGGATACGAATTGCCCCATCTAGCATGGAATAAGTTGTATGTAAATGTAAATGTGTAAAATCTTCAGCCATAATGCGACATAATGAGAACAGATTCCCAAAGGGTAATTTACATAAAAAGAGGAAATTGTTTTCTTTTCAATAGAAAAAAGGGGAAAGATACATAATTTTTTTGCACATAGTTTCGTAATTCTTTGCAAACCACATACTTAAACAAAACATAAGAAAGATGACCACCGAGGGCACCGAGAACAGAACGATAAAAACGATGCGTTTAAAATTTGGCTTAATGAATTATATTCAATCTACTTAAATTGCGCCTCTAGCAGTTAAAAATGGGATCAAATCAACGAATCATGTAAAATAAGAAAGCCAACTATCTATAAAACCCATCGTCTCCATCGGTGGTAGTCAGTTTTCAAAGACTTATGGATCAGGAAGCGATTTTAAAAAGTTCAGACTAGTATTCTTGCTCTGACCTTGTAGAACCAAGAAGTTCATCCGGAATTTCTTCAATGATTTCTCCAATCTGAACGGCAAGTCGATTGCCTACACGACCAGGAATGCATTTGAATTTATTTCGCTCTCCAACTTTAATCACCATATCTGCTTTGGTAGGAGTGTTTTCTAATTTGATTACATCTCCCATTTGGAGGTTCATAAGCTCCATCATGGTAATGTCTACAGAGCCAACTTCTGTGATGAGTGGAATGGTAACTCCATCCAAACGCTCTTGGATGACAGATTTATTTTCATCTGTTTCCCCACGACGAATCGAAGAATACCAATACTGGGCAGAAAGTTTATTAATAATAGGTTCAATTGTGATATAAGGAATACAAAGGTTTGTCATCCCTTCTACATCCCCAACTTTGGTTTCGAGTGTAATTAAAACCACCATGTCGTTAGGTGGCACCACTTGCGCAAATTGTGGATTGGTTTCAATATTTCCAAGACGAGGACGAAGATCGATTACAGTAGACCAAGCTTCTCGGAGGTTTCCGAGGATACGAACGATTATCCCTTCCATTACAGACATTTCTATATCAGAAAGTTCTCGATTGATTTTTGCAGACTCTCCCTTTCCACCAAAGAGACGATCAATGATTGTAAAGGAAATCGAAGGATCCATTTCTAAAATAGCAGATCCTTTGAGTGGATCCATATTGATTACAGCAAGTGTAGTTGGATTTGGGATCGAACGAATGAATTCTTCATAAGTCAACTGATCCACCGATGCGACGTGCACTCCCACTAACGCACGAAGCTGAGCAGAAAGCCCTGTGGTTGCAAGACGAGCAAAGGTCTCATGCATCATCTGCAAGGTTCTAATTTGGTCTTTAGAGAATTTATCTGGACGTTTGAAGTCGTAGATCTTAACTTTTTTTTGTTCGCCTACGGCTGAGTATTCTTCTTCGTTTACCTCGCCGCTAGAAATCGCATTTAATAATGCATCTATTTCATCTTGTGAAAGTATCTCTGTCATTTTTTTACCCTTACCACAACACCGGAAATTTTCCAAAAACCCTTCATTGTGTCATCTGTTTTTTTCAAAACATACTGATATTCAAACTTAGAAGGAATACGATTGATCTCTCTTTCTACATGCACATATACTTTTGCCATCACCGGATTGATTTCCTCGGAAGATGTAATTTTGAAATAGGTCAGATTTCCAGACCTTCTTTCAGTTAAATACTTCTTAAATTCATCGAGGACAATTTCTTTGTATCCAGGCTCTGCGGAAGTATATTCATTTGCATACTTTGTATAGCCTAAAATAAATTCAGGAAAGTATATATATTTAAAATAATGATTCCAGTTCTTTTTTAATTCTGCTGCCAAAAAAAGATAAATCGTTTCTTCTGGACTCAGCCCATCTTTTGCGATCTCGCTATCATGATGTCTTTTATAGAGTCTTTCTTCTTTTTTCTTTTCGAGTTGGAAGATCGCTTGGTTCTCACTTTTGGCAAATGTGTTTTTGTCTTCTGTGAAGTTTGGGTAAAAATAACCGGTTATATAGTATTTCTTGCCGGGAGTAAATTCATAATAATCATCTAGATTGAATCGTTTTGTAAAAGATTCATTTTTATGAATAATAATTTCTTTTACTTGATCCCCAACCAAGTTGTTCATGCGAATCTTGGAACTTTTTAAGATTTCTGCCTTTAGAGTTTCTCGAACCGGAAGGACTTCATCGTTTTCATCTGTAATTACAAATTGGTATGCTTCTAAATGTTCTGTAGTTGGATAAATGCGAATGACTTCATTTCCATAATTCTTGACTGTTACATCCAAGTAGATAGGTTCTTTTTGTTTGTAGCTCATAGATGTGAGCTTTAAATTGACTCTACCTTGAAGACCAAAAAAGTTCTCTGTAAAATTCCCACGCACATCCATATCTGGATAGGAATAAATAGGTAATAGGCATAGTAAGAACACAAGAGATAGCTTTAGCATACAGTTTTAGAATCGGCTAAAATCAAAAAGAACTATGCTTTTTTTAATGCATCTTCGATAATATAGTTCGATATTTTGATCAATCGCTTCAAAATTCCCTTATTTTTCTTATAATTGAAATAAACATCTAAGAGAGCAATCAGATGAGGCTGCACTTGATTGAAAGATCTGGGGGAAATTTTATAATGTAGAATCTCTCTATCAATGTTGTGTTTGATATTGAGTTCTGTCATATGCCGATTTAATTCTTTAATAATCGCGTCCCCTGCTTTGTCATGGGCTTCGTAAAATGATTCAATTTTCAGAATAAAATCGGTCAAAGTCTTTTTAATCTTTGCCTCGTCTTCGGTAGGTCTCCCTTTTGCCGTGAGCTTATTGATTGTTTCGTATCGTTCCATCGACTCTTCGTAGAGTTTGTTGATTTCCGACCTTTCACTCAGAATAAAAATTAAGAAAGTAAGAATCTTCATAAAAGATTCAGGAAAGATTCGATTTTTGTCCAATTCCACTAGGATCGCATCTTTGTGAGTTAAATCTTCCGGAATATCAGAAATTTTTTCGAGAACAGAACTTACAGAGTCATTTTGACTTAATTGAGCAATTAAGGTCATTGCCTCAATATAAGCTTCCTCTTTATTTTGAACTTCACTCATTCGAATCTATCCTCTCTTATCAATAATGACTACTTTATTGATTATCGTCTTAGAATTTCCATCTGCTACAATTTGATTTAGAACATTTTCTCCATTCACAAGTTGACCAAATACAGTATGAAGTCCATCTAGATGAGGAGTGTCTACTTGGTTGATAAAAAACTGGGAACCATTTGTATTCGGACCTGAATTTGCCATAGCAAGTGAGCCCTTTAGTGCTTTTTTGCTCGTTAGAACTTCATTGTATTTGTAACCATTTCTAGCTAATACTTCTACAACACTCATCTCGCTTGCTTTTTTTAGGTTCGCATCTGCTTCTGTGATTCTTTCGTCTAGTTGTTGTTGGTTTCGAATTCCCATTCCTACAAAAAGAGCTTTTTGTAGATAGCGACCATAACTAGGAGCGTCTTTTACTTTGATTTTATCTAATCCAAGCGAGACTGCATTGATTTCATCATCAAATGTATAACCAGGACCACCAGTCCCATCCCCATTCGGGCAACCACCTTGGATCATAAATCCAGAAATCACTCGATGAAAGGTCAATCCATTGTAAAAAGGCTTTTTCACTTTCTCGCCACGGAGTAAGAATTCCTTTTCCCCTTGCGCTAGATCGATAAAGTTTTGCACAGTCATTGGGGCGTTGTCGTATAACAATTCTAGGATTAAATTGCCTTTGTTTGTATCAATGATCGCGTAAATGGTTTTTTTGTCGGGAAGAGCGACATTGGTTTGCTCTTGCTTGCGAACAACAACATTTACTTTTGTATATTCAACTGGTTTGTATCTAGGCGTTTGAAAGGAGTCATCTTTACAAAAAAGAATCTGGGTGAAAAAAACAAACAATAGAATAGTTTTAAAAAATCTCATCGATACCTCTAAATTAAATATATTATTCAACCTGTAGACGTTGGCGTAAGTTAGCAAGCGAATTTTCTGCATTTCGAATCTGTTCGAGCTGCCGTTCTCTTGCCGTTCCACCAAAAACATTCTTTTTCTCTGTTGATTTTACAAGAGAAATTGCTTCTAGGTATTCCTCGCCTTTAAAAAATTCAGTAACACTTCCTCTATCTTCTTCTGACACATCCAAAAGAGTCTTATTCTTTTGCACACAGACAGAGACGAGTCTTCCTACAAGTTCGTGTGCTTCTCTAAAAGGAACTTTCTTTTCATTCACTAAAAAGTCGGCTAAGTCTGTAGCAGTCGCAAATCCTCGATGGAGAGATCCTTGCATTTTTTCAGAGTTGAATTTCATTTCGCGGATCATCTCTGTTATCCCCTCGATCGATATTTTCACTTGATCAACGGAATCAAAAAGAGAAATCTTATCTTCTTGCAAATCTCGATTGTAGGCGAGAGGAAGTCCTTTTAATAAAACAAGCAGATGATTTAGATTTGAAATCACACGAGCTGACTTTCCTCGAATGAGTTCTGCAATATCAGGATTTTTTTTCTGAGGCATAATAGAAGAACCGGTTGTAAGAGAATCAGGCAGAGAAATAAATCCAAACTCAACAGAGGAATAAATGATAATTTCTTCACAAAGTCTAGAGGCATGCACCAGAATAAGGGAAGCTGCAAACAGAAAGTTTAAGACATGGTCTCTTTGCGAAACTGCATCAATTGAATTCTGACTTAAAGCACCAAAGTTTAATTCTTTTTGAATTAATTCTCTGTCTGTGTTGTAATTGACACCAGCTAACGCACCAGAACCAAGAACCAAAATATCATTTACAGAAAGAGTAAAAAGAATTTGCTCTAAATCTCTTTGAAACGCCCAAAAATAAGAGAGTAAATAATGAGAAGTTCGAATTGGTTGTGCAACCTGAAGATGAGTATAGCCAGGCATGACAATGTCTATACTATTCTTTGCTTTGTTTAGGATAACATCGAGTAGCCGTAGAATCAATTCGATGACTTCTTTGGATTCATCTCGAATAAAAAGTCTCACATCTTGTGCAACTTGGTCATTTCTAGATCTTCCTGTATGCAATTTTTTTCCTGCTTGCCCGATGAGTTCAGTCAAGCGATGTTCTATATGCATATGAATGTCTTCTAGTTCAGTGGTATATACGAATTTACCGGACTCAATCTCTGCTTGAATCTGTTTTAATCCCTTTTCAATATTCTCAAATTCTTCCTTGGAGAGAATTCCTATTTTCAGTAAATTCTTAGCATGAGCAATACTGCCAGTGATATCTTGTTTATAAAGTCTTTGGTCAAAACTAATTGATTCCCCAATTCTTTCCATGATGGAGGCAGCTTTTGTGTCAAATCTACCACCCCAGAGTTTTTGTGATTTTTCTTGTTGCATAGATTAACTGTGAATTTAAAAATTGATTGTTTGTCAAGTTCGGAAACTCTATGACACAAATACCTATTTTATTTTTCAGTTTATTCCTTTTTTTTATTCATCCGTTAGCCGCAGATACTGGGTTTAAACCCATTGTATTAGGAGCAATCGCAATCTTTATAGGTTTTTTTCTAATACTAGGCTTAGGAATAGCTGGGATTCATAGATGGTTTGCAAATAAAGTCTTTCTTCTTTCAATCTCTTATAAAAAAAGTTTTTTATATACAATTCTAGGTTCTCTACCTGGAATTTTTGTGATCGTTATGATTGAGAAAAATAGTTATTCCGAATTTTTATTTTTAAAATCGATTTTTATCTCGATGTTTTTTTGTCCTTTATTAATGTTTATAATTCAAAAGATTTTAAAAAAAGAAGGTTTGTGATGCAGCAAGTGTTTGGTTTACTTTTAGGAATGCTATTTCTTGTTTTTATTTCCTTCGTTTTGAGTGTGGGGCTAATCAGTGTTCTCTCCTATTCATACTTTTATTTTAAATACAAATCTTGGAAGTATTATAAGAGATGTATGCTCTTTACTTTTTTAGGAGGATGTTTAGGAGTTTTTATTACCTTTGTGTTAATTCCGAAAACCCAAGAAGGACAAATCCTGCCTTATTCTATCCTTTTTCTATCTATGTTTCTCTCTGGATTTGCAAGTGTAGCAGTAAAAAAATTTGAAACCTAATCTAAATACAAATTTAAAATGAATCAGACTATACAATTTTTGGAGACAATCATTGAGCAAGGAACTCAATTGCAAAATGATCTTTGGACCAATCAAAGCATTCGACTTATCAATAAAGTTGCCATTTTTGTTGCGATTCTAACAATCCCCTATGTCATACTAACGTATATTCTGGGACTTTATATTGCGACAATTGTAGATTGCATTGCGATTTTTAATTATTTCATCATTTATTTTATAAATGCAAACGCTCGTTTTAAAATTTCTAGAATAATATTACTGGTCCAAGGAAATCTTCACATCCTTGCGATCTCGCTGATACTGGGAACAGAAAGCGGAATTCATCATTATTTATATGCTGCAGTCATTGCTCCTCTTTTCTTTTTTCGAGAAGAAGAATTTAAACAAATCATCGGTTTTTGCTTATTCTCTATTTTTCTTGGAATGTGTTATCCTTTTATCAGTGATCTCTATTCACCCTACTCTGCAAACAAGGATACTATCAAATTCTTTTTTCATATTCCGACTATCTCTGGAGTTTTTATTGCAGTGCTTGGATTTATTTTGTATTTTTATAATGAATCCTTTCGGACTCAGAAAATTCTAGACGATCAAAATAAACAACTTCAATTTATTGGAGAAACAGATCATTTAACGCAAATAGGAAATAGAAGAAAGTTAGAATCTGTGATTCGAATGGAATGGAGCAGAGGATTAAGAAAAAAATATACGGTATGCGTAATACTCATCGATGTAGATTCCTTTAAACTTTACAATGATATCTATGGTCATTTGGCTGGAGATGAATGCCTAAGAAGCATCGCTAAAACTCTAAAAACAGAAATTAGAACTGACTTTGATTTTATTGCCCGATTTGGAGGAGAGGAATTTATCGTCATCTTACATGACACAGATCTAGAAAATGCAAAAGTAGTAGCATCTAGAATGCAATCCGCCGTTTTCAATTTAAATATTCTACATACAAAGAATTTAGAATATGGAAGAGTTACGATCAGTATGGGTATTGCCTGTGCGATTCCTACCCTCGATCGTTCCCCACTCGAACTAATCGATGAAGCAGATCAGTATCTCTATGAAGCGAAAACCTCAGGCAAAAATAAATTCATCGCACAAGCAAATTAAATTTCTACTACACTGCTGAATAAAGATTCTCACAGTAATTTGGATTATTGGCTGCTTTATCCATTTGATTTTTTCCCAAAAAATGGAAGTCATCATCAATGGATATAATATGCAGTGGAATCTGTTTAAAAAGAGTAACCACTGTTGGCTTCAAAATAAATTGATTGATAAAACAAGCCATCTCCTTTGCTCTAAGCATCGCATCTGCTTCTGTTCGGGCAAACGTAGAATAGTTTTTATTTTTTAAAATTTCTTTATCTCCTTTTAATTGCACATTTTCTATATAAAACTTTTCTAGAGAAGGAATATAATTCAGATTGATTTCAAAAAAACTTTCTGTATCTTCAAAGGTAGTGCTGTAAAGCCCTTCCCCTAAAAGCAATTCATCCCTAAAAACTAAATTCCAATTGTCTGGCATTGTGATTGTCTGATTCATATTTATCTCCGTAATTACTTAATATTTTTTAAGTAGTATTTTGTAAAGTATGTAATCGAAGGAATAAATACTATAAAAAGTGACTTTTGTTTCATTCTCGCTTCCCAGCAGGTTCTTACTTTCTTTCTTTTTTTAGTAAGAAGATTTTTTTTTAATATGTGTTGGTTTTATGATTCTTTCCAATTCAGTGTTACTCTATTGCTATTGTCTTTTTATGAAAATTTTTTCTAATTACAAAGCCCCCTTTTGCAAAGGTGTAAGGGGATTCGAATGAATCTATATTTATTCCAACTCTCTTCAATTAAGAAGAGAGAAATCAAAAAACAAGAGATTGCCAAAGAGCTAAAAACTCTTGTTTCAATCCACTCTCTTCAATTAAGAAGAGAGAAATAGTCTTGCAGAAGTCCGACAACAAATTATTTTCTGGGTTTCAATCCACTCTCTTCAATTAAGAAGAGAGAAATGATTTCAACTCTCGTTCAACAACTGACATGAACAGTTTCAATCCACTCTCTTCAATTAAGAAGAGAGAAATCGTTTGATACTTTTCGACAAGGAAGAAAATGTTTTGTTTCAATCCACTCTCTTCAATTAAGAAGAGAGAAATTTTATAATCTAAGCATGAAAATTCCTTTTATAGGTGTTTCAATCCACTCTCTTCAATTAAGAAGAGAGAAATCATTTAGTTACTAATTCAAAAATGAATCCAAAAAAAGTTTCAATCCACTCTCTTCAATTAAGAAGAGAGAAATAAAACTTCCCCTAGAAATTTGTCCCCTTCTAGGCTAGTTTCAATCCACTCTCTTCAATTAAGAAGAGAGAAATAAAAAATAATATTGCTAGTATTGCAGACCAAAAAGGTTTCAATCCACTCTCTTCAATTAAGAAGAGAGAAATATTTTCAGCAAAGAGGGCAATTCTTTTTAAATCGCAAGTTTCAATCCACTCTCTTCAATTAAGAAGAGAGAAATAGATAAAATTCATGCAACAAAAATTAATGATTTAGAGTTTCAATCCACTCTCTTCAATTAAGAAGAGAGAAATTTCTTCTGAGTAAAGGAAAGGAAGTTTTAAATTAGTGTTTCAATCCACTCTCTTCAATTAAGAAGAGAGAAATCGTTGCATTTTTCATGAGTTGTTGCATTAAAACGTTTCAATCCACTCTCTTCAATTAAGAAGAGAGAAATCATTTTTAACCTCGAAAATCATTTCGTTTTTTCCTGTTTCAATCCACTCTCTTCAATTAAGAAGAGAGAAATATATTTCATCTTCATTTTCTTTGAATTCAAAGCACTGTTTCAATCCACTCTCTTCAATTAAGAAGAGAGAAATCTATAGATGATTTGTCTAGTTTGCTTCTAGCAGAAATGTTTCAATCCACTCTCTTCAATTAAGAAGAGAGAAATAAGAAGCTAACAGGCTTAAAGAACAAATAAAAATTGTTTCAATCCACTCTCTTCAATTAAGAAGAGAGAAATATATTTCATTTGTATCATCTTTGAATTCAAAGCACTGTTTCAATCCACTCTCTTCAATTAAGAAGAGAGAAATAGCAGTTAGGTCATTGCCACCGTATGCAGTATCGAGGTTTCAATCCACTCTCTTCAATTAAGAAGAGAGAAATTAGACTTTAATATGTTTGAGAATTTCGACATTGAAGTTTCAATCCACTCTCTTCAATTAAGAAGAGAGAAATCAAAGATTTACTCAAATCATACCAACTACTAGACAGTTTCAATCCACTCTCTTCAATTAAGAAGAGAGAAATATTCTGAGTGTATAGGAGTTTACCCATTTGTTTTTTTGTTTCAATCCACTCTCTTCAATTAAGAAGAGAGAAATAAATAGAGCAGGCTTATCTCTATCAACAAGATCAGTTTCAATCCACTCTCTTCAATTAAGAAGAGAGAAATAATAGAGCAGGCTTATCTCTATCAACAAGATCAGTTTCAATCCACTCTCTTCAATTAAGAAGAGAGAAATGTCCAGCAATAAAGCTAAAAGTTATGGCGAGCGTAAAGTTTCAATCCACTCTCTTCAATTAAGAAGAGAGAAATGACAACCTATAATTTACGATAAGAATTCATTAATGTTTCAATCCACTCTCTTCAATTAAGAAGAGAGAAATATTTATCAATATGGTTCTTGCTTATTTCTACAAAGTTTCAATCCACTCTCTTCAATTAAGAAGAGAGAAATAGGTTTGTTTTTACATATTCGTTTCCGTATGGATTGTTTCAATCCACTCTCTTCAATTAAGAAGAGAGAAAT
>DAORDH010000066.1:0-16176 GCA_035345875.1 Leptospiraceae bacterium
TTTTTTATGTAGGGGTTCAAAGGAACGCATGTATGCGTTCCCTACGTTGTTGTTATGCCGCTGGTTTGATTTTTACCGCACGGGGTTTGATCGTTACGTTTGCGTCCTCTGTTGTGGACAGGTCGCGACCTGTCCCTACAGGTTTTTTCTTTCTGCCGTCCTTTTGGGTGAATCGCTTTTTCTTCGCGTTTTGCCCTTTGCCTAACTTTTCTAACTCGGTTTTGTTGTGTTTTTTGCTCTGTGGCATTTGTCTTCTCCTTTGTATGTAACCGATGGAACGCATTTATGCGTTCCCTACTTACATGACTCCTATTGTGTAGTCAGCTAACGCTGCTTTGATCTCTGCTAATTCCTTTGCATTTGCTTTGGCTGCATTTGCCTTCTGAGTTGATAGAGATTTAATCTTATCCTTTGCATGAGCAATTTGATCCTTGAGGCTACCCATTTTGTTTTCGCAGTTTTTGATTTCAGCGTTGAAATCTTCAATCTGTTTGTCTATGTGGCTCTCTCCATTCGCTAATTGCTTTGCTCTTGCAATCGCTTGCTGTTTTTCTTGTTCGTTGGTGATTTTCATTTTTCCTCCTATATGAAAACGTTATTCGGTTTGTCCCATGATGTCATTGTATAGATCACGGATATTTTGAGCGGTCTTATCATCTCGCTCGTGGTTTAGAGCTCTCGATAATGTGCTCTTGTCGATGTCCTTCTTGAATCTGTCTCGATAGGCTTTTAGGACATGATTTACTGTTAAGCCTGCTTTTTTGAGTTCGTCTACATAACTTACTTCAAAGGAATTTCGTAGGCGGTTAAGAGTGATTACCCCGTCGAAGTCGTTTTGGAAGTTCAGTTTGTTGTAGATATGCTTTACACCGGATGGCGTTCCTTCTGATTTGCGAAGGAAGATTTTTTCTACTAGTTGTTTGTTCTCTCCCTTTTCGAACGTTAATCCAAAGGTCTGTCTTGCAATCTCAAAGATTTCCGCATCAGAAGGTTTTTCTAGATAGAATCTTTGGACCCGATGACGTAACTCTCTGGTTTTGAAATTCTCTTCAAAGCGCAAATCGTATTTTCCAAACATTACAATTGTGAATAAATGCTCGAGTCCTAGCGCGCTTACTTCGTGAATCTTTTTTAATTCGAGGAGAGTGTCATTGCTTAGATCCTGTGCGTTGTCTATGACGATGATCGGTTTGATTTTCTTTTGCACTGCATTTGCCATTGCAGCTCTGAAAACTTCATAACGTGTCTCAATGTCACCTGGGATATGCTCCCCTGGTTTCACTTGACGAATCATTTTTTTCATCATCACATTTATGCGAGATGTTTTGATCTTGAAGCCGTTAAACTCCATGACAGCGAATCTATCTGAGTGTTCTTTCCAGAAACTCACTAGTTGTCTTTGAATTGTAGATTTTCCCATTCCTACATCGCCTAAGGTTAATATCCATGCGTTCTTATCTACTGCCTTGTGGGCTGCTTTCATTATTCGCTCGGATTCTCTTGTCTTAACGAAATCGGTTTTTGCGATTGCTAAATTGTCTTTAATCATTGGTTGCCTCCATTTTGAATTCGTAAATTCTGTTTTTGTTTAAGTCTTTGATACATTCATAAATGAATACGGATTGGATTTTGCCAAACTTCGCTTGCAGTTGTTTCATCATATCGATGTAGTCATGCCATTTGATCGGATCGATTTCCTCTTGCGCTAGTTTGGTTGCTTCTAATATAAATAAAATTGCTGATTCTACTGTTGTAAAAAATTCAGGTGCGATAGGAGAATTAGTATTAATTCCCTGTGTATGCTTCACCGGAAAGTGAGTTACGTTAATCGGATTAGGCAAGATCGATTCGAGGATGATTTCCTTGTTGATTTTTTTGCCAAGCTCTTCTACTTCTTTGCGGTTTCTGTCTTTGTCTGTGTCTGGCTTACGCTTGTAATTTCCAAACTCTGTTGAGAGTGAATCGCCTTCTACAATCTTGTGAGGATTTCCTTTGCTGTCATACGCTATCATCGCACCGGAAATATTCGAGAAGATACTTACCTTTGTGCCCTTGAGAATGTCGCTATCTTCGATAGTAAAAAACTTGCCGTTGATTCGAACACGTCCAGATGCATCTACGTCTCGATTTGTTTTTTCTGTTGTGACGTTATACCAATCTTGTAAGACGATAGTCTTGATCGGTTTTATTTTGGTCCCTTGTAGGTAGGCTTGGTAGTAGCCTTTTTTTGTATTATCAAAGACCATCCATTGATGTAAAAAATCTACCAGGTCTTCGAATGAGTGAATGAGTGCGCGTGGAAGAATTCTTTCGTATTGTTGTTTGAACGCTCCAATCCTCCTCTCTACAATTCCTTTTGCCGCTGGGTTGCCTGCCATGTGACTAGATACTACACAGTTGAAGCGAGACATGATTCCTTGAATGGATTTTGTAGAAAATCCTTTGTCACTGTAGATTGCCTCTGGGATTCCTTCAAAGGGAATTATATGATCTACACCGGAAATTTTAACTGGCGATTTTGGCAGAAATAGTTTTTGAAAGAATGCCAATCGGTCTCTATGATTTTCTCCTAGCATACCTGCATCCGCGTCTGACGGATCGCCTGCAAAGGGTAATAAGTAGTATGCTTTTGAATAAAGGTCTACTGCATAGTAAACCCAGATTTTTCTAAGTTTCTTGTTTTGAATTAAATCGGAGACATGCTTGTCTTTTGATTTTTCATTTAGATAGATGATGTTTGTCTCTTTGCCTTTCTCTTTGAACTCGAAATAGTATTGCTCCATAGGGGACGCGTCCACATACCAAACCCGATTTGGATAGGGAGCTGTGACGTGTATCGACTTATGCGATTTTTCGAAGTGTCTAGCGGATATTCCATATTTATCCAACAATCTATCCATGGTTGAACGTTCGTAGAGGCATGAGATTAATCGTTGCTTGTAACAAACTTCGATAGCAATTTGTGTGCTCGCTTGGAAGTTTGCTTTTTTGTAAGCGGCGATTACCATTGCATCTTTTTTCTCAATCTCTTGGATATGCTTTGGCTTTCTTGAACTTCCGCGAGTCTTAGCTCCTTGGGCTACGATAAACGGATTCTCGCCTATATTCATTTGTTTGATAATCTTATGTAAGGTTGGCTTTGATAGACCGGTTAACGCAACATAGTCTTCAATGATCTTGCCGCGCTGTAATCTACCTGCCGCTTTGTGCTCTTTATAAAATTGGCTAACGAGTGTAGGATCGAGATTCCGTTTCATAACATTTATTCTCCTGAAATTTCTGTGCTAAAAAAATACGGGTTCCATGCTTCCAAAAAGCGATCTTGGATTGCCTTCAAACTTGCACTGAATGTATTTGCAAGTGCGATGAGTTCAATCGTTGGCTCCATGCTTTCTGGGATTTCATTTACAAGAGAAATCTGCGCTGTCAGCATTTCGGTTGCATTCACGATCGTTTTAATCGCGCCTTCTTTTGTATTGAGAAGAGCGAATTTTTCGATGTCTATGTTTTCCCCTAACGCCTTGGTTGCGGTTTCCCTCCACTTAGCAGCTTCGAGATGGTTTGTCTCTGCCATAGATTTTTGAAGCTCTACTTGTGCGGCTAAGTTTTTATTTTCCGAAGCTAAGCGTTTGGATTCTTTTTTCAGGTCTTTTACAGATTCTTTTTCCTCTGCTAAGATTTGGTCTTTTACAGATGTTGCAATGTTCTCTGTTAGCTCTTTGAGTGTGACCTCAGAACCGTCAGGCATTTTGACAATCCCTTCTTGCTGAACATAGTTTTGCATGATAGTTGGATCATTTGCAATTCGAACCAACGTTTCCATCTTATCATTGTCTGTTGACAGTTGACGTATGACGTGATCTGTTCCAAACTTATCCGCAACCAACAAAAACTTTTTAGCCGTTGCATATCCAAATAGTAATCTACCTGAATTGCAAAAATCCTCCATGCTATTAAAAGCTAAATCTTTGTATAGCTCCTCATCTCTAAACTGTTTCAAGTGACTGAGAGTTAAATACATTGATGTATTGATATTCTCAATCAGCATTCTAGCCCTGAGTAATCTCTCTTGATTTACATCAGGTTGCAAGCCTGCCTCTACAGTTGCGTCAGATTGCAAACCTGACTCTACGATTTCTACTTCCTTTTCTTCCATTGTATCTCCTTTTTAAGAATTTTTTCATAAGACAGTATTGGCTCTATAAATCGAGGATGCAGCTTATATAGAGTTGCCCCTCGATCATGGATAATGAAATTCTTCTTGCTTAAATTTTTCAACGCTCGGTAAACAGAACTTTTTTTCCCTCCGACTACTAACGCACATTCATCGGCTGTCCAACGGTGACCGGCTGTCATTAAAAAATGCTCGATGATTGCTAGTTGGAGTTTCATAATCCCCCGTTCCCCCTTTGCAAAAGGGGGCTAGCGAGTAGCGTATCCTTTTGCGGTAGTTGTTGTATCGTCTTGGTTGAAGACGATTTGACTGATAGCAAAGGACGTAGGCGGTCAAAGTCTTTTTGTAGACAATGCTTGCAGAGTCCTTGTTGGTAGAGCTTTACGTTTTGGATTTTGCATCGTGTGCAGGGGCGTGTTTTTTTCATTTGGTGTCTCCTGATAAGGCGCGGTTGCGTAACCGCGCTTTCGCTCTGTAGTCACGAAAGTAGTTGAGTGGGACATGTTGTTTAACTGCACTTGCAACTTTACGCATGTCGTCTCCCAGTTCGTTGTGTCCGTGGATTGTATCCTCAGCGATTTCCTGCGCTACTTTGTGGTAGCCGATTCTGTCCCACATAGCAAGCTTTGTGCGATAGTGGGTGAGGCGTTCGGAGGAGAGGCTCTTCAAATCTCCCCCGTCCCCTGGCGAAGGCGTTGGTCGCGACTTAGCGAAGGGTGGGCAAGAAAGAGGGGTGTCACTCTCTTGCACTACGCCCCCTTTCGCAAAGGGGGATAAAGGGGGATTGTCTTGCGAAAATAAATCGAGTTGTCTCATATCAAAACTCCCTGGTTGATTCCTGCTTGTTCGAGAATGAGTAAACAAACAATCCAGATGAAAAGAATCGAAATTGTGTGAAAGGCAATCTCGTAAAATAATTGCCAACGATAGATGCGATTCATTCGGCGTTGGTAACGTGCGATGTAAGATGCTAGATAGTTTGGATCTTTCATATCTCTACCCTGATTCCGTTTTCTTGTAATGTCTCGATGAATTCTTTATCTGCGTGTCCAGTGGAGACTAATCCATCTACTACAAGCTGAT
Source organism: Leptospiraceae bacterium (assembly GCA_035345875.1). Taxonomy (GTDB): domain Bacteria; phylum Spirochaetota; class Leptospiria; order Leptospirales; family Leptospiraceae; genus UBA2033. Next base: position 5,258 of record DAORDH010000066.1, read on the forward strand.
AATTGATTCCTGTTTTCTCTGCGAAGCTTTCTAACGTTCCGAATTTATCTAGAATCTGATCAGATACATCGCGCTTGTTTTTAATTTTCATGCTACCCTCTTGCGTTGTTTACGGACATATTTAATTCCGTATTTTTCGAGAGCCGATAAGACCTCTCGGTATTCTTGATAGCCGTTGATTGTGTTGTATAAATAGTTAACGTCTATCTCCGCAGCCTCCGCAAACTCCTTGAGTGTGTAGCCTAGTTTGCGAATTGCTTGTTTTATCTCTAAACCGTTTTCTATCATTAAATGCCTCCTTGTAAAATTTGATTGCGTTTGTCTAAATACTCAGCGAGAGTAACGCCCGAATAACGAGCCTTGTATTCGAGGAAAAATTGATGCAGTTCGTTGGATGTGAGTGGAGTCTCTCTCTGTCTATCCTCGTTGTAGATAGCTCGAATCTCCGCAATCGGTAGCCGCCATGCTTCCTCAATCGCTTTGATGTATGCGGGTGAATTGTCTCTGCCAGCAAGGACGTGAGATAAGTTTGTCTTAACTACCACAACATTAACTGATTTTTTACGATAATGTTGTGGTAAATTCTTCGCATAGATTCTAGCGATATCCGATAGGGTGCGGTCTGAGACTTTGATGATGACTGCTAGTCTCTGACTCGGACGTCTACCGCTCTTGGATCGGTTTGTGTATTTTTGATACTCGCCAGAGTGGTTATTGAATCCAAACTTCTGGACAGGCATATCTGCAAATTGTGGATAAAGCTTAGCGAGTAAACTGCTCATTTCTGCTTGCCTCCGTTTTTAGTCGCCCTAGGCTGGTTGGTATGGATAAGAGAGACGAAATTAATAAATATAAAAAAATGGCTTATGATCTTGCTAAAAAGTTTACCGACACTTGTGAAGATCATCCAAATGAGAAGATTACGCAAACTCTCGATAGAATATCGAATGGTATTTGTCAGGCTCTGATAATGAAGCCACTCGGAGAATTTGCATTTCAACCCATTGCACTTTGGGAAATGGATGCTACTCAAATTAAAGATGCAATTTTTACGATTCTTGAAGAGCCTGATATAGAAGACACAGAAGAGGATATCTTCTATTTGGCGTATTTCGTTGAATATGAGTTGATTAGTTTTCAAGCTGTGGAAGCCTCTCAGATTGTTCAATATGCTGCGTTGATGGGTTTACATCCGCGCTGGGTTTGGATACACGACGAAGTTTTGAAGCGGGGAGACGCGCATAGTTAATCCATTGCTTTCTCTTTTCTGAATTGTCTTTTTCTGCCAGAGCTTTGAGCTTAGGATTGTTATTAATAATCTCTAAAACTTCCTTTGTAGTTCGTCGATTTGGAACTCTATAACCTTTGATAACGGCTAATAGAGAACCAAAGAAACCTAGGTCCGGTAAGGGATAAATAGTTTTTGGCTTCATTTCGCACCGCCTTCTCTGAATGTTAATTTATGAACGCATTCGGGGTTTGAAAGATCTTGGACAATGTAGATGTAAGTTTTTTTAGGTCTGAAAAAATTCTTGATTCGTTCTACGAGTGTTGGCTTGTAGAGCGCGTTCTCGTATCGCTTTCTAAAATCTCCAATCGTATTTGGTTTCTTGTTATTCATTTTATTGTTGCCTCTTTATTTCTTTATTTTAGGATGAGTGAAGTTATTCACTCTATAAGGAGTATCGTTCGTATTACGAGAAATGTCAATGAAAAAATTTCGTAATACGAAAAAAAGTTAAAATATTTTTATGTCTGCGTCTGAACGACTTAAGCGAATAGTTAAACATTGCGGGTTGAAAAACTCGGAGTTTGCTGAAAGCGTAGGTTTGTCTTCAGGCGGGTTATCGGATATTCTATCTGGTAGAAATAAAGGTATATCAAATCCTGTTGTTAAAGCAATTCAATATAGATATAACGTTAATCCAACGTGGCTCTTAACTGGCGAGGGCGAGATGTTTTTGTCTGGCACTCCACAGAAGAAAGAAGAGCCGTATTTGTATAATGCCGAGGACGGTGTGTTTATACAAGGTGATAAAGTTATCACCGGTAGAGCAAAGGCAAAGGCTGCCCTAGAAGCTGCTCAAGCTCGCGAAAATAAATCTCAATCGGTTGGTGATTCGGTGTCGCTTGACGGTTTGGATGAGGAGCAACGGAAGATTATCCTTTCGATGATAAAACAGTTTAGGAAGGGGAAGTGATTGTTTCAAAATAAAATTATAAGGAAGTAAATATGGCAAAGGAAAAAACAATAATAGTAGATTTACCGTGCACAAATTGCAATGGCACAATGCTTAATGTTAAAATAATTGAGGACAGTGAATTGAAATGTCCTCATTGTGGATTTGTTTACATATTGAATAAGAAAACAACGCAAGAATTATTTCAAGAATTTACAAGGCGTCGAGTTAATTTAACTTAGCATAGTTTTCCAAACTGCAACTATTTCATCAAATTCTAACTTGGACATTTCTTCTCCTAATTTATATATGAATTTTTCTTTAAGAAAATTCATTCTATTTATGAATTCCTTATCGCTGAAAACTTCTCTAAATATCTCTAAAGATTTTCCCTCGAAATTAGTGCTAGTTATTTTACCATTCTCATCTGTTATGATTACTTTGAATTGTTTCATTCTCTTACCTCTAAAAATTATCTTGGATTAGCTTTCTGATGTCTACGTTGAAATTCTGAAAAACTTACCGCATCCTCATTGGAGTGCTTGAGATAGAATTCCTCATATAAGTATCTGTGATATTTATCTACAAGCTTTCTTAGCTTTGGAGGTAAGCAAAATCTTTTGTATGATAATAATGCTGTTTTCATAAAGAACCTTTCTCACTGGACGATTTAGGAAACTGTTTTAAGTAAATACTTTTAAAATCTTCCCATAACTCTATCTGTCTTTTCTTTGTGAAAAATAAAATGTTTTTCCATTTCAAAAGATTTGTATTCATAGCGGTTGCTTTTTCCCTCTGCCTTAAGTTTCGAGAGTTGCTTTTTTTATTTGTCCGATTTGCTAGAGCGTGCAGGATGATTCTAGAGAGGTGTTTATGGCTAAAAAGAAATTAACTAAAGACGATCAATTAAAACTAGATAGTGTGGTGAGAGATTACTGGCAAATTAAAAAGAATTGTTTTGATGGGGATCACTGGAAACCAAGCGTTACTCTCTCTACTCGAGAACGTTTCACCCAGTTGGAACAAATTATTTCTTCTTTGAATTACGAATTTTTGGATTTTGAAAAAGTTCCAAAGTCTTTTCTGGATTATCAATGAATTTTTTAGCGTTCATTTTCTTTGAACGATTTCGTAAATAAAAATCTGAATATTCATACTTTACAATATGATTGAAGATTGATTTTTTCAACATTCGTATAGCAAAATTTACTTCATCCAAATAATCTTCATCGACTGAATCTACATTTAATATGTTAGAACAGACTTCATTTAATTGATTTATTGTATTAACTGCTATCTCAGATGTTTTCATAGTTATCTCATTTAAAAGAGTTTTGATTTTATGTCCAGTGCTTTGAGTTTCGAGAATTGCTTTTTTTGTTTGTCCGATTTGCTAGAGCATGCAGAATGAATCTAAAGAGGTGTTTATGGCTAAGCATTATTTTAATTCTAAATTAATTGATTGGGTTCAGTATGAGGATGGGGCGTTGGAAGTATTTAGTAAAAATCATTTGACTCTGTATTTTGGCGTCCCAGAGGAAACGTATAAAGAATTTATATCTCAGAAAAATCCTGATACTTTTTTCAGAAATATCATTCGGAAAAATTTTGTAGAACAAAATCTTTTCTAAATTTAAAAAGCTGTTGTCTTAAATCGGTGTTATCCTCTTCCATACAATTTAGCTCACCTAGTATTTTTTCGATTAGAAAGTATCCTTTGCAAATGAAATCCTCTTTTGTTTTTATATCCTCATAGCGACTTTTAAAAGCTTCCTCAGCGTAGCGTTTTGATTGCTCTCTATCGTATTTCAATTCCCCAATTTCACGAAACTTTTTTACTGTCGTCTCTCTATCTAGCTCAATCTTTTGTAGTGTTGTGATATCCATATTCTGCCTCTGCTCTTAAGTTTCGAGAGTTGCTTTTTTTATGTGTCCGATTTTGTTTTTTATAAAAAACTCTTGACCGCTTGAGTGGCTTCCATTATAACCCGTGTCACTTGAACAGGAGTCACTATGTCGAAAATTTCTATCAAAAATTCCAATATCAAAATTGTAACTATCATCCAACCTAAGAAGCGAAAGAAGAAACCAAAAAAGTAGGACGGGTTTGAAACCCGCCCCTACGAATTTGCTTGACATTTTTTTCGGCTCTGTAAAAAACGTTTCTCATGTCTGGGTTTACGTATAACGGTTCTTTATTGGGTAATCGGGATTTGTCGCAGGACAGATCGGAAAGTAAGGACAGGTCGCGACCTGTCCTTACCAAGAAACGCGTTCGTGGTATTTTCCGCATGGAGGAAACTCCACTTTTATTCTCTGACATCGATGCAGATTTTTATTTGGATATTCATCAAGCCGCTCGCACTCTGAATGTTACTGAGCGTTCTATTGCACGTTATCGCGTTTCCAAACTTATTCCTTGTAAATCGAATGGTGAGAGACAAAACTTCTTTCGACTGTCGATTCTAAATCAAATTAAATCTTCATAGACGCACGCCGTGCGTCTCTACGAGCATCTGACAAAATCCTAAATATCTTTCCGTATTAATAACCATTGGTGTCTCTCGTTTTACCATGCCGTCAAACGGCATGGATTTTTATCCAAGGGTTATTATGGAATATTTATTTGTTAAAGTCTTTCGATTCATTCTTGAATATGGCGTGGTTCAGTTTTTACTTGGCTCGTTTGTGTTCTCGATCATTCGTGCGGTTTATAAATTCTTTACCAATCGAGAGATCTATAATGACGTCATTCGATCTGGTCGAGTGAAATCTATTCTGCTTCGCCTTGGGGAAACGAAAGCGCTTCTGAATTGCAGTAAGATTCTTATCACCCATATTCATAATGGTGCGAAGTGGATTAATGGACGTCATATTTATAAACTTTCTATTTATAAAACGTTATCTCTTTACTCTCGTAATAACATCGAAACCGCTCTCAGTGATATTAAGCTCTCGGAGATTTCTGAGATCATTGAAAAATTGAATGGTCGAAATTTTGACATCATTTCTGTTTCTGAATTACCTAACGATTTTCCTTTCAAACGTATCTTGAAGCGAGATAAAATCTCTTATATCGTTCTATTTAAGATTCAAAAGAATTCGCAAGCTCTTGGTTATATATGGGTGATCTTTGCCGAGGGCAAAGAGGTTACTCATGATCGCGAAGTGTATTCAGAGTTGCAATTTCTTTGTGATGAGATTGCTGAGGAGTTGAAATGACTAAAATCAAATTCTGTGAAGTTCCAATTGGTGAGCCTTTTGTCTACAATGATATTCTGTATGTGAAGACAAAAGAGGATGAGGGCGCGAGTCAACGTCTAGGACCATTTACGTTTCATGCAAATGAAATTGTTGAGATTGCGTATCCTGTTGAAAGAGATCCTTTAAAAGGTTCTGCTCTTCGATGGTTACTAGTCTATTCTGTTATTTTTGGAACCTTGTATTTGATTGGAGAGTTTTGTTTATGATGAAATCCCCCTTGCCCCCCTTTGCGAAAGGGGGCGTTGATGTTGGTGTATCTTCTACCGCTAAGGAAGACAAGCTAGATAAGATTGCGGAGAGGGTGTATAACGCATCTTTTGTTATTACGGTTCTTTTGATTTTGGGGGCTTCGATTGGCACGGCTGTGATTCGTTACATCTCTAATGACTCAAAGATTGAGCTTGTCCCTGATAATGTCTTTAAGTTCATCGAACATATTCTTTGGATCTTTGCTTTGCCTGTCAGCGTCAAGATCATTGGGGATCGTCTGCCGTTAGTTGTCCAAGCCTTGCAGGCATGGCGTGGCGGCGGTTACGGGCAAACGGGGTTTGGTCAATCAGGTTATGGAATCCAAAGCTCATTCGGAATAAATCAATTCGGGAATACAACAACGTATCCGCCAACGGGTGACGGTGCTAATTCGAATACGTATTATTAGGAGATATCATGGAAACAAAAAACTTTCAAGCAATTGCAAATATACCTTTCATTGGAGTTAAGGAGTATTTAACTCCTGATACACAACGCGATGCTGTTAAATTAAATAAGACGGGCGGTGCGACTATCGCTGAGGGGCATAACCACTGCAAGAATACATCTTGCACAATGGCGTGGAATGCTCTTGGTAAAATCCTTGGGGCACAGTTCCCAGTTCTACAGTCTATGGCAACTATGGGAGAGTATCAGTATCAAGCGATACTCGCTAACTTCATGCATCCAAACGAAAAGATTCAAGATTGGCAACCTCATGTAAGAATGTTCAATGATTTGTTCAGACAAAATCAAATTCCTCTCGTTGCTAAATTTGGTTTCTATCGTTCCAATGAACAGCGCATTGCCGCTTCTATGGCTCACGGGTTTCCGGTTGTCCTTGGGACCATGATTACGGATGCAGGGCATATTGTTTTACTCTATCGAAGAATTCAAATCGAGGGCATGACGTTCAATGTGATCATTGACCCTTATGGTAATCCTTTGAAACTCTATCGAGGTCAGGGTAATGACGTTGCAGATTATTATTCGATTGATATACAACATTTCAATCAGTGGATTACGTCTGTTTGCAATTGTATTTGGTTTGAGGCGATCGCGTAGGGAATGCATATATGCGTTCCTTACAGTAAGGAGGATGTATGATTGATTGGTTTATGAATTTGTTTATTGCACTGCTTCTTATGGCGGTGCTTGCGTTCGTTGTGGTGAATACCTACAGTATCTATTCTACCATTCAGTTTCAACAGAAGATGATTCTGGAATTAGAATATAAATGTGGTTGGTATATTGATGATGATAAGGAGAAAGACTAATGATTCTTACGAATAGAGGGAACGCATGTATGCGTTCCATACTGATTTTGTTTTTGCTCGGTTGTAGTTCTGTGCAATCGAATTTGAGTAAGCTGGATTTGTCGGCTGAGAAGCAAATGATTTTAGATTCTGCGGATATCCCAGAGCCTAAGAAAAAGTTTATTGTGAATACTTTCGATAAAGCGGAGTCGTTTTGCAATGATGCTGTGAGTCTTGTAAATTCATTGCATGAGGTGATCGAGAAACAAAAAACAAAGATTGCAGAGCTAGATGAACAAGCTGGGATCTATCGTTTCTGGCGAAATGCTTTGATTCTGCTTTGTGTTTTGTTTGTTCTCTATGAACTGAGAGGTTTTATTTTGCCTATCGTTCGTAAACTCATGGGGATTCCTATATGATGAACAACATACGATTGTGGGTTTTACGAAATGCGATTGATTATTCCAATGGCGCTCTTGTGCTTGGTCTCTTTTGGTTCTTGGCTTGGGGTCTTTGGTTTAGAGTCTTTATTAGTTATCCCGAGATTTGCCACCGATGGACACCAATTAACACCGATAGGTTCTTTGAATCTTTCTTTTTTGGTGTTCAATTGATTATCCTTTCGCTTCTTTTCAATTGGCTTTATGAGTTTGTAAATTATTTAGATAATAGGAAATTCAATGAGCGAAAATAAAGGATTCTTATGCGTTAATGACAAGATTAAACCAAGTAGCCCAGACTATACTGGTAAGATCAATATTGATGGTATCAATTATTCTATCTCTGCTTGGGAGAATACTTCTCGAAAGACAGGCGCGAAGTATCTCAATATCAAAGTCAATCCTGTTGGCAATTCTACTGTCTCTGATTTTTCTGAGGATGGTGAATTTTAATGTATCCACAAAGTATTAAAACTCGTGCCTATCATTTATTTGTTACGAAGGGTTATACCTGTGAGCGTATTGCGAAAGAACTTCGCAAAGAATATCCTAAGATCACTGGAAACACAATTCGCAAGTGGTCGGAGGAAAGAACCGACAACAACTCTCAGACTTGGATTGAACAGAAAAACTCTATCGAAAAAAATGTAGTCGAGCGCATCAACGAGAAAACGATTTCCGCTATCGTTGATATACGAGCCAAAAATAAAATTCTCATCCAAGAAATTTTTAAACGCATCATAGATAAATCCGCTCCTGAGGCAAAATCTTTTGAAGGTCTTATCTATGCATTCAAAGCAATCTCTTCTTTCGAAGCACAACTAGAAAAAGATGCTGGCGAAAAAGACAAACTGTCGCCTGCGCAAGTCATTCAAATCATTCTCGAAATCTTTCAAGCCAATCCTAAGATTGCAAATGTCATCCGTGCAGAATGGCATTCTGTATCCGAACAATTGCATCAGCAGTTGTTGGATGAACCGAAATCATAAAATGTAGGGGACGGTCGCGACCGTCGCCCTACGGATATGACAATATCGTTTTTCATTTGTCGTTATTCATCATCGTAGGGAACGCGTCATCATAGGGAACGCATATATGCGTTCCTTACAATGACAACACGATATGCCAGACAAGAACGTTATACATGAAATATTACTCGAAGGGCAAAAGAAATTCGCTAAGTCGAAAATTAAGCCTTCGGATAAGAAAGCTTATGGTAAAATGCATGGGCGTGAAGATCTGCTTGCCTTTGCTCGCTTCATTGATCCTGAATTCCAAACGCCTCCTCATATAGAAGAAATCGCAAAAAAATTAACCCTCGCTGCTGAGGGAAAAATCAAGCGTCTGATTATTAACGTTCCTCCCGGACATGGGAAGTCTCATTTGTGCACAGAAATCTTTCCTACTTGGTATTTAGGCAATCATCCAACCCATGACGTTATGGTCGCTTCTTATGCGTCTTCGTTAGCGGCTGGATTTACTCGCTGGCAACGAAATACAATTGAATCTGATTCCTATCGGGAAATATTTCCAGAGGTTTATCCAGGTGATAAATGGACTGAGGATGATTGGGAACTTTTGCAAGGCGGCTCTGGCATGGGAGCTGGAGTAGATGGGGGTTTTACTGGACGGCGTGCTAACATACTCATTATAGATGATGTGTATAAAAACTTTCAAGAGGCTATGAGCGATGTTAAAAAGGAAACAGTTTGGAATTGGTATCGATTTGTAATTCGAACTAGGCTTGCTCCTAACGGTGTAATTATTATTGTAAATACTCGCGCGGCAAAAGATGATTTATCGGGCAAGCTCTTAGAGCGTGGCAAGTGGGAACATGTTGTCTTTCAAGCTCTCAATCCTGACGGCTCTGTTTTATTTCCTACACTCTACTCAGAAAAAGAGATCAATGAACTGAGAGAGGATCTAGGAGAAGATATTTTTCAAACGGTCTACCAACAAAACCCGCAAGTCAATAAGAAGGCAAAGTTATTGTCTGAGATTCGTATCTCGGATGACGTAAAGATTCATTCTTCCACGAAACGGTTTGCCTATCTCGACCCCGGCGGGTTTGGAGATGGATCGAACGTTGATTATAATGCAGTATCGGTTGGTTGTCAAATCCCCCTTAATCCCCCTTTGCAAAAGGGGGTATTGGAGGAAGGAATCCACGTTATGTTCGGTGATATTTGGGAATCATTCGATGAAACATATGATCGAGTCGAGGCTATTTGTAAGGAGTTCAATGTGTCGGTTCTATACATGGAGTCTAACGCGGCTCAGGGGACATTTGCCACTGAGTTCAGAAAGCGTGGAATCATTGTAGAGAAAGTCCATAGCTCGAACAATAAGCATCTTCGGATTGTAACACACCTCAAAAACAATTTGCGAGGTGTTACCTTCTTGCATAGATGCACGCCTGAGTATATCAAACAGATTACAGATTATTCGTTATCCTCTAAGCATGATGATGCTCCTGATTCTGCCGCTGGACTCATTCGTGCTATTTTACCTGAATCAGCAGGCAACCTAAAAGAGCGATATAGTTTTATTAAACGACTTTGGAGACGTAGATGAAAAAGAAATTAGCTAAACGTTATGATTCCTTCACAGATGAAATGACAGGACGTGGAACGAAGAAAGATAAGCTGAGCCAAATCACAGCGAATCCAACTTCCTATCATCCTGTTGACCTTCGAAAGTTTTACCAAGCAAATGGTTTCATTCAAAACATCGTGGACGGTCCTGCGGATGACGCGACTCGGGAATGGATTACAATTAAAACGAATCGAGATGATATCAAGATCAATCGTATCATCGAGAATCGTTTGCTTGAACTCAAAGCGCGTGCGAAGATTCGGGAACTGATTCGCTACATGCGAATGTATAACCAAGGTGGGATTTTATATTATGGAGTGAAATGCCTTGTCCCTCAAACGGATACTCAATTGACCGAGCCGATTCAAACTCCGATTCAAAGTTTGGATTTCATTAATGTCATTCCTCCTGATCGTTTTAATATTTATTGTGACTTGTATGATCCGCTTGCTCGTGGGTATGGAAAGTCTCGGATCCATATCAATGGGATTGAAATACATCCTACTCGTTATAGCTGGCTTGTGAATTCTCTCATACCTGAGGAGCATAACGGTATCTCTGTGATTCAGACAATCCTAGATGCAATCCTTGCTCAGGACACAGCTTTGTGGTCGGTTAATAGTTTGATCTATGAGCTTGCTGTGACTGTCTTTAAGTCGAAAGAAGTTCCAAATATGAAGCCTGCCGAGGTAGAAGAGTTTCTCACTACGATGAAAGCTGTCATGTCCAGTCAATCTGCTATCGCTCTTGGTAGCGATGAGGATCTTACCAAAAAGACTTTATCGATTCCAGGTGTGAAAGAGCTCTTCGAATTTATTTTTGATAATCTTGCCGGTATGGCTAAGATGCCTAAGTCGCGTCTCATGGGACAAGCACAGGGAACTGAACTACTACATATTTAGTGGACACGATTTTAGGCAAATTGCTTCTCATAT
>DAORDH010000067.1:0-15382 GCA_035345875.1 Leptospiraceae bacterium
AATATGAGAAGCAATTTGCCTAAAATCGTGTCCACTAAATATGTAGTAGTTCAGAGAGTCTATGATATTGTGACTGGTATTCGCTTTACCAAAAAGGAAAGAGCGGCATTCCAAGCTAAATCTGCCCTTGGTAAAGGTCCAGCAGTTCAAATCGATACTCTTAGAGTGTCTATCGCTAGACAGTATGTTGCAGAAAAGGAAAACAAGATTGTATTCCTTGGAGATAGCAAATACAATATTCCAGGTCTTCTTAATAAGTCTGGAATCAATTCTGTTTCCGTTGCAGATGGCGCGGCTGGGACTGGGGCTGCTAAAAAACTTTGGATCAACAAAACTCCAAAGGAAATTTTAGAAGATCTTCTCATCGCTAAAGATGTAATCGAGAGTGGAAATGTATTTAGTGCTAAGGCACTTGTTCTTACACCTTCCGCTATGGCTCGTTTGAGACGTCCTTACTCGGATGCGAATCCTGTTCCTCTCATCACTTGGTTAAAAGAGAATATTACCTTTGATAAGATTCTCGTATCGAACCAAATGGCGACTGCGAATAACGGTCTAGGTGTGGATTGCTTTCTCATGATGGATGATAGCCCTGAGGTTGCTCAAATCGTTATCACTAGCGATCTATCTCTCGGTGAGCCTATCTATGACATCCTCGGAACTTCCGAGCAAGTTGTAGAAGAATCCATCGCTGGGACAATCATCAGACACCCAAGCGCGATTTATGTAGGGAAAGGGATTTAATCCCAATGTAAGGAACGCATATATGCGTTCCTTACGGTATACGCAAATGCAAATTTCATTAGAACAATTTAAACAATACATTCCATCGGTTACTATGGATGACACACGCATTCAATTGTATCTAGATGATGCAAAGAGAAACGTAGAGCGTGACGGCTTCGATGAATCTCACAATGAGTTCGATGCTTTACAACGGATTATGGCTCTTGCTCTTATGCAAGATGATAAGGTTGCAGGCATCAAATCTGCAACGACAGTCGGCAATAATCCCGAGGGTATTAACTCTATTGGTGTTGCCGGTATTAACATTGGTTTCCAAAATCCTTCTCAGGTGAATACAGTTCTTACATCCCAAGGGAAAGCTGGTTATTATGTTGATTATGATATTTTACGAAAGAAATTGAATGGGTTTAGGGGAAGGATCGCGTAGGGAACGCATATATGCGTTCCTTACAATTAGGAAGGATTTATTATGAGTTTTAAAATAGGTGATATGTCGAAAGCGGTTTCGATTTTGATGGGTGATTATATCGTTAAACGAAAGACGCAAGTGTATGAGCAAGGGGAGTTGGTAGAGAGTTTTTCGGAAACTCCAATTCATTGTGCAGTTCTTCCTATGACTGGTAGAGAGCTTCGCAATTTGCCTGAGGGCGAGTATGACATGGAAGATAAGATGATTCTCTCTGATGGCTCCCTTGATCTTGCGTTAGGAGATGTGATCGTTGCATTCGGTTCAGAGTTTGAGATTCGCATCAAGAAAGATGTGAGTGACTTAGTGAATTTGAAAACTTATACAGCTAAGAAAATCCCCCCTTCCCCCCTTTGAGAAAGGGGGCTAGTAATACGGGAACGTTATACTTTTAGGGACGCCCCCTTTTGCAAAGGGGGATTAAGGGGGATTGAATGAGCGCGAAGATTGTTGATACAAACAATATGGGTGAGATTATCAGTGGGCTAGAAGAGTTATCGTCTAGATCTGTTGACGTTGGTATTCTTGGGAATGCAGATTCTAAACTTCTTATCTATGCAAATGCAAATGAGTTCGGTGCGGTAATTAAATCCAGGAAGGCAATGCGGAAACTCTTTGCAATGATGAGAGAGTTAGGTATCAAGCCCGATAAATCAAAACGTAAAAATCAAAATGGAATCGTAATCCCTGAGCGTTCTTTCTTTCGCTCTGCTGTGGATAATCCAGCGAATGTTGACAAGATGGTTAAACTTGCTGAATTTGCCTTAAATCGTTTTTTCTCCGGTCAAGGGAAAGCTATTGACGTTCTCAATGCTGCTGCTAGTTCTATGGTAGCTTCTATTAAAAATAATATCGCAAGTGGGATTGATCCCGCTAACTCTGATTTTACATTTAAGAAAAAAGGTCATGCGAAGACGTTACTCGGAAAGAATCCACATTTAATAAAAGCAGTTACTTATGAGGTGAAGTAATCCCCTAGAGCATCTGACAAACTCCCGTTATCCTATCCGTAAATCGGAATATGAAAGTATTCCTATTTAATAAAAATGAATTCTCTGAAAATGCAATTGAAGATGAAACTATCGTTCGTTCGAAAGTCGAACTACTCAATCGTTCTTTAGAAAAAGAAGATCGATACACTGTAATTGTAGCAGAACAATTTCCTCCTGTTGGGAAAGTCTTTGAGAAAGGTCTTGGGCTTCGAGATAAAAACGAGAAAGAACAAGTTGCCTCTGGCGAAATTGCAATGGATGCAATCAAGCAAAGAGTCATTGATAAAATCAATGAACTCTGTCAAAAAAATATCATCTCTGGTTTTGAATCTAACGCTCTTGGGGATGTTTATATCTATGATTCAGAAGATGTAGATCAACTCAATCTGATTGGGGCGGTTGCCTCCGGTGGTAGCGTTGCCTATAAGTGCACCTGTAAAGCCGATGGTGTTCGTAAATTTTATACTCATACAAATACACAAATCAAAAAAGTTTTAGGCGATGCTGCGGCTCGTAAGATTGCTCTCTTGCAGATAGCCTATACTCATAAGACAGCTATCGCTTCTTTGAATGATTATGATTCGATTGTGGGTTATGATATTAACAAGGGTTGGTAGGCTTGTCGTGATAGTAAGGAACACATATATGCGTTCCCTACGACGATGCGTTCCTTACGACGATATACAACGGTTAATTAAATGAACACAGATGTTGTTAAAAGTCTAGTCTCTGCGCTGGCTACTGCCTTGGATGTTGAGATCATTCGGGCGGAGCAAGGTGGTAGTATGCCTGCCTCTGATTACGGGTCTTATAAAGTTACTCTTAAGAATAATGAGAAGTATCAGGATAGAAGGGAGTTGTATATTCCAGATCCAGCTAAATACAAAGAAGAGTATTCTAGAAAGGAAAACTTTTCGATTAGTTTGAGTTTTATTAGTCGCACTGGGGTTGCGAATATTTGGACGTTAGCAGATCGGGCGTTTGACTTTTTGAATGTGTTGTCTGTCGATTTAAAGAAGTCTCTCAATATCTATGTGGAAATGCTCGCTGGCGTTACTGACAGAACAACGTATATAGATCCGACTTATGAGTATAAGGTAGGCTTTGATTTTTTAGTTCATGGAATTGGTAAATTGGAGCGAGTCATTGATGCTGTTGATATCGAAGGAACGATAGATGGCATTGTTGAAGTAACCTCTCCCTGAATTTTTTAGGAGTTGTGAGGCTTGTAGTAACAATCCCTCTCCTTAAAGGCGAGGGAAATTTATAGGAGAATAAAGGATGAGTCAAATTAATAATATAGTGATTAATATATCACTGCAAACATTACCACTTGCTCAAAAGGGATTTGGTATGCCACTTATCGTAGGGACGAAACAGCCCTCCAACTTAGATACGGTTGGGGCGATTAACAATGTAGCTGGATATCCTCTAGGAGTCACAACAATAGTTGTGGATGGATTTGCCGACAGTGGAAATCCGATTGCGGCGAATGATGAATTTGTTATCGCAGGGGAAACTGGTAGTCCAGTTCACACAGTTGTATCTACTTCGAAGACTTCGAACAATACAACTAGTATTACTTTTACACCCGCTCTTGCAAGTTCTGTAGCAGATAACGCAGTTGTTACCGTTACGAAAGAAAAGCAAGATGTGTATGTAGAAGTTGCAGATCAAGATGAGCTTCTCACTCTCGGTTATTCCTCTACAGACGATGAATACAAAATGGCAAAGGCGTTGTTTAGCCAAAGTCCACGAGTAGAGAAAGTTGCTGTTTGTTATATTTCTTCTTTTGCGAATTTGGAAACAGAACTTGCTGAGCTTCGCAATGAAGGAAAGGATGCTTGGTATTATCTCTTGATTACTTCGAGAGCTAAAGCGGATATTGCAATTGCAGATTCGTATATCAATGCGCTTGAGAAGATTGGAGTCTTCGCATCTAACGACCAAACGATCACATCTACCGGAGATAGAACAGTCATTATCATTTCTAATAATGCGGGTGACTTTCCAGATGCGGCAATCGTTGGAAGATGTGCGGCTGAGCCTATTGGTTCTATCACTTGGGATTCGAAACAAATGAGCGGTCAAAACAATTCTCAGGTTACTATGTCTGAGCAATCGACTCTTCTTGCAAAGAATTTCAATCTCATTCGTGAGATGGGTGGCGTGGATGTTTTCTGGGAAGGTAAGACTGCATCAGGTCAATACATTGATGTGATCCAAGGTAGAGATTACCTCAAAGCTCGTCTTGCTGAGGCGTTATACTCTCTCAAGATCAATTCCAAAAAAATTCCAGCAGAGCAACGCGGAGTGGATATGGTAGAAGCTTCTATCAGAGAAGTCTTTAGAGAGGCTGGCAGACAAGGAGTCGTAGCGGGAATCTCTAACGCTACAGAAGCCGCTAAATCTGATTTAGGGGATTTTCAATACAAACTCACAATGCCTGTATGGGCAGAGCTTCCTTTCAACGATCGCGCGAATCGTAAAATTCCGATTAGCTTTACTGCGACTGTTGGCGGTGGTATCAACACAATTCAAGTCAATGGAGTAATGGGAGTATAATATGCCAAACAAAGTATTTGATTTAGATTCATTAAGCGTAACGATCATTCAAAATGGTGTGCCTATCGATATCAGCGCAGGGCTAACGGTTGACGGTGATTTTATCAAAGTCCAAAAGGCAACTAAGGACGAAGTAAAAATTCGCAAAGGCACGAAGGGAGAAACGTATTCTGCTAATTCCATTGTAGATAACAATCGCACAATTGAACTGACCTACATTCCAACTTCTAGCGCGGTTTCCATCTTACAGAGTCTTCGCAAAACGAAAGAGCAGTTTGGTATTTTGATTAACTCATCCAGTCAGCCTGCTTGGAAGTTAAGCGCGAGTCAATGTGTGATTTCAGAGGAGCCTGATACTGTCATCAATGGCAAAGATGGTTTTAAGGATTACACCTTTAAGATCATGGCTACTGATTCGGAGCAAATCTGGTTATAGTCTATGGATAGTGGATATAAGAAAAGGCTGTTTGATTTTGATAAGATTAGTGTTCAACTTCTTACGCCTTTTCCGCTTGATATTACTGAAGGGCTTGTCTTGAAAGATTCGTTTCTCTCGATTAGTCCTGTCGCTAACAATCAAGTGAATTACAAAGTTGGTCTGGGCGGTGAGGTTTTGGTAAGTGAGAACTTTAACCAGGTTCATATCTTGCAGATTGAATTTATTCCTACCGCTCCGCATATCGTCGAAATAGACCTTCTTAAAAAAGCGAAAACTCAATTTGGTATCTTGATTCAAAATAACTCTGCGCCTAAATACAAAGGAACGGCAAGTGAATGTAGAATCTTAGAGAAACCTAAAATTGATATTGGGACATCGGGCTTTGGGGATTTTACATATAAGATCCTCATGACTGATTATGTAGATGTATTTATACCGTAGGGAATACCTACCGTATGGAACGCATGTATGCGTTCCTTACAATATTGTAAGGAGACAAACAATGGCAAAAAAAATTGATGTGGTAGTTGTAGGGGCTAACGTGAATGAGTCGTTAGGTAGATCGGTTGTATATGTTCAATTCGAGAAGGAAGGTCAGCCGATGAAGAATCAGCTTTGGGCTTTGACTCATCCGGGGAATCTGGCTGTTGAAAGATGGCGTGACTCCATGCTTCGACACGATGGGGGCAAATTGGAATTTGACTCTAGCGCTCAAACGAAAAGCTTTTTTAAAGAATGCGTTCGTCCTGTTGGAGAAGGAATTACTGAGTTTGAAGAAGAACTCGCGGCTAAGTATGGAGTGAATAAATCTCCTAAGCCAGATCCTGATAAGCTTGACCCTAGACTGTTTGGAGTGTGGCAGAAATTGCAAACCAACTTTCTTAGCGGGGACATTCTCGATGAGATTTCCGAATTTGGAGAATCCTCCGAGCCTGTCGCAAATCCAGTCGCAAGCACGAAAGGAAATAAAAAATAGGTTTTGGTATTGGAAACCTTTTATTACGGGCTTAGCGTTGTTATCTGAGACTACGATCAATCAAGCAGATCCTTTTGACCTCATCGTGATTGATGAGGTGATGAAGTATCGAGAAGAGTATTTAGAAAATCAGATTATTAAAGCTGAGTTGGTTGAGCGGAAGAGATAGGCGCGAAAGCGTTTTCGCGCTTTCAAGGAAGAAAAGATGAGTGTATTGAGAGAATTAAAAATCAGACTAAACTTTGAAGGGAATGTTGCTTCTGAGTTAAAGAAGACAAACTCAGAAGTGGATGCGCTCAAAGCTAAATTTCAGCCGTTAGTTGATAATCTACCTCCTAAAATAAATCAATCTGCTTCCGCTATGGCTGAACTTTCTAAGGCAACGGGTCATTCGCAGGCTACTCTGCAAAAGATGATTGATGCTACTAAGAAGGATTTTCAACTCGAAGAGCAATTTAAAAAAGCGGCTCTTGCTGTTGGTCTTACTGAAAACGAAGTCGGTAGACTCAATTCTAAACTTAAATCTGCGGAAGCCTCTACTGCTAATTTTGTAAATGTTTTTAAGGGACTTGCTGCGCTCGGCATTACTGCGGCGGCTTATAATTTTGCGGATAAAGCAATTGATGAATCCAATCGCGCTGAGAATGCTCTGATTGGTTTCAAGACTGTCGTTAAAAATACCTTGGGTGTAGGTGCGGTAGACGAAACGACTAAGGGCGTTGAGTTACTTTTTAAAAAACTCGGCGGCTCTATGGATATGTCTACGATCCAAATGTCTGTCAAAAATTTACTTGGCTCTGGGTTCTCTGCTTCGCAAGCTCTTGAACTTGTTGAGAAAAATGCATATATGGCTAGCGTCAACAGACAAGCGCAATTTAAGACGATAGGGGAAGCCGTTCAGACTTATACCGAGGGTATTAAGAATAATAATGCGATGCTCACAGACTCCACTGGTATTTCTGAAAATCTTTCTGTGACCTTGAAAAAGAAAGGTCTTACGATGGATGATTTGAATAATACTACCAAGCGGGCAGCTGTCCTCGAAACAATTCATGCCATGCATACTAAGGAAGCTGGACAGTATTTGGAAGCGTATAACGCTCAGATGGCAGGCTATCAAGGACAAGTGATTAAAGCTAACGCGGCTATGTCTAAGATTTTACAGACAAGTGGTGACTTCATTAAATCAGCGTTAACTCCTCTCCTTGCACTTGCGAGTCCTGTTTTGAATTTCTTTTCGGATTCGGAGAGAGGAGCATCTAGAACTAATTTTGCTCTTGCGTTGCTTGGTGCTACTATCGGTGTAGGTTTAGTTTCTGCTACATGGTCTTGGGTTACTTCCCTGAATGCGGTTGCGGTTGCGAAGGCTTTGGCGTTTGGAGAAATTATTGCGACTGCTCTTGCTATAGGAGCGGCTCTTACTGCGGTCTATGTTGTATTGGAGGATATCTTTATTTTCTTTGAGCATGGTCCTAGTGCGAGTGAAACTTACTTTGCTGATCTACTTCGTTGGCTTGGTCTTTCTGAATCCGATTTGCAAGCGTTATCCGATGGGTTTAAACAATTTAAAGTCTTTATGGGGGAAGCTTGGGAAAAGATGAAAGAGTTTGCAAACTCGGACGCTGGACAATTTATTTGGAAACTCGTGAAAGGTTTTGCTTTGCTTGCCGCCTCTGTCATTTTATTGCCTGCTATCATCGTTGGCGGTATTGCGGTTGCTTTCGCTTTCATTGCGAGTAAATGGGATGTCATTGTTGGCTATGTAAAAAAAGGAGCTATCCTTGCTGGTAAGGTTCTACTAACGTATCTTTTTCCTCTTGCGGGCCTTTATCTTTTCAGAAATGAAATTGCTATGGTGTTTGATTGGATAGTGAATCTAATTCGTGGAACCGATATCGGGAAAGTGTTTATTGATAAATTTATAGACATGAAAAATTCTTTGGGATCGGCAGTTGCAGGGATAATGGAATCGGCTAAGAATGTTCTCTTGGATATGATTCCAACGGGTGCCTTGAATGCGATGATTGATTCTATCAATTGGGTTTTAGAAAAATTAAACCAGTTTACTTCTAGTTCTGTGGCTAGTGCCGTCGGAATAGAACCTTTGAATCTAAATATGATTGCACACATCCAAGCACGCGCTATGGGTGGTCCAATAGAACCGAATACTCCTTATATTGTAGGCGAGAAGGGACCGGAGCTTCGAACCTTTGACAGACCTGGTAGTATTATTCCTAACGACAAATTGAATCAGTATCAGAGTGCGTCTAGTGGCGGTGGTAGTGTGAATATTTCTATCAATGCGAATATCATTGCTAGTGATGCGAAAGACGTATCTGTAAATCTATTTGATAAGTTACAAGATGTAATAGATGCAAATCGAAATCTAATTAAACTTAAATTAGGAATGGCAGTATAATGAGTAGCATTATTGGAAAAGCTAAAAGCGTCTTTGCTGGACGTGAGACAGTTGGACTTACAGGAATCTATCAAGGCAGTGAAACTACAATTGATATTGATTTGGTTTCTAGTCTGTCAACAACTCATAACGTCACTGTGTCTTCTCATCCAATCGAGAAGGATAAAGACAATACTACTCTTAATTCGATTGTTGATCATGTTGTCACTGCAAACCCTAATGTTAAGATCACTTGTATAATTAGCAGTAACCTTGGCAGTAAGACTGCAAAAGATAAACTGAAAATTCTTCTCGCTTGGCAAAGTCTAGGTGCACTTGTTAAACTAGAAGGATACACAACGGGTGGCGGTATATTAACCAAGGTTATTCAAACTCTCAATCGGGGTTGGGGTTCGGCGTTTTCTTCTGAATTAGAAGAACCTCATTATGTTGGAATAGATACGGATCTAATTCAAAATTTAGTTCTTGGAAACATTTCTATTACACGTAAATCTGAATTAGGGGAAGATATCGAGGTAACAATTGATTTGACTCGTATTCAATTTGCTACGGCTCAAAGCGTTAATCGAACTGTTCAAAAGTCCAGTGCTCAAGTGAAAGTTGGTAGCAAAGGACAAACGCCTGTCGCACAGACAAACCCTGCTAAGACTGTTGTAAAGGGTTTGGGGAAAACA
The DNA here is from genome assembly GCA_035345875.1 of Leptospiraceae bacterium. Classification (GTDB taxonomy): domain Bacteria; phylum Spirochaetota; class Leptospiria; order Leptospirales; family Leptospiraceae; genus UBA2033. Next base: position 9,279 of record DAORDH010000067.1, read on the forward strand.
AACTTTGGTAAATAACACAGAGTCAGGTATAAGGAAAACACTTTAATGTTAAGAATAATTGAAATCAATCCGTCTGAAATTCCGATTCAAAGGACTTATACTATTGGCAATGTAGATTACACTTTTGCATTTACCTACAATGCTAGATTCGATTTTATTTCTGTTTCTATTTCATTAGATGGGGAAATTGTTTTTTCTACAAAGTTAACTTATGGAATTAATATGCTATTTGGAAATCATACTATTCCCTTTGCTGTGGTTCCAATGGCTGAGGTTGACTTATACAAAGAAGGTTTTGAGAGTCTAAAAGTAAATAAGGAAACGCTCGGTAGCAAAGTATTTCTTTATTTTGAGGATGGACAATGAAAAAGATATTATTGATTTTAGTTTTGGTTGTTACAGTTGGAATTTCCTCTAATCCGATTTCGAACGATTGTAAGTTTAATGGAAAAAAGCTGAGTGGTAAAGTTCGGATTGTGCAAGCATTCGGTGATGTGAAAGTTAGAGCCGTTCAAGCTTTTGAGGATATTAAAGTTTTAAATCTAAGCTATGCTTCCTCCCTTGCATCCTGTGGTGAATGGACATTTGTCCAAGCTGGGGAAGACTTTACAATCCAATTTGTAGAAGCATTTGAAGATTTAAAAATTAGATTTGTGCAGGCGTTTCCGGGTATTAATTAATCATGAGCACTGATGACGTTATCCTCTATGCAAGACATATTGAGGTTAAGATTGAACCTGTAGAAGGTGAGGCTAAAGTCTATTCCTATGTTCATGGTTCTTATTTAGATTGTTTTTCTATAGAGTTTGACGTTGCTATGGGTCTTAAGGCGGCAGCGTTTACTGTTAAACTTTATAACGTTTTAAAAACTACAGTTGATCTTTGTAAGCCTCAAATCAAAGGCAAGTCAAAACAATTTCCAAAGATTTATCTTTCTGCTGGTTATGGAAATGACATAGCTTTGTTAGCCTCTGGGGACATTGCAAGTTATGAATATAAAGTTAGCGATACTGATTCTATTTTAGAAATCAAATCTATCAATTCTATTTCTAAAACTTTCAACACTGTTATTACGAAAACGTTTACGAATCAAACCGCTAATCAAATCATTGAATCTATTTTCAAAGAGCTTGGTATCAATTCTTATTCTATCAACATGAAAGATAATTCTGTTATATCACAAATTTCTTTCAGTGATAATCTCTCTAGAATTTTGGACTTGCTCTGCAAAAAAACGAATACGGTTTATTATTCTGTCTTTGGTAAATTCTATATCGAGTCTCTTGACGAAAAAAAAGGACGTGCTAGTCAAATGGTTTTACTGGATCGCACATCTGGACTCATCGGGAGACCTGAATTCAAAGGTGTAAATCTGAATGCTAAGAGTCTTCTCAATCCTAAGATTCAACAAGGTGAAGTGTTACGAGTAGCTTTTCGGAATCCAGAAACGGGTGAAGATTCTGCGTTTGACTATAAAGTGGTTAAGGGTAAGCATGTTGGCGGGAGTAGAATTCAAAATTACTATACTGAGTTTGAAGCGAGGAAAGTATGATTGATGCAGATCTCCTAAATGATAAATTTGATTTTGAACTCAGTAAAATCTTTATTGGCTTCCTTGGTCTTATTGAAAGCTTTGATAAGGATAAGATGGAAGCTAAAGTCAAACCACTTGTCAAAGTTAAAAACAAGGATGAGTTTATAGAACTCCCTGTTATTTTTTGTCCGGTTAATACTTGGTATTCGAACAAGACTATGATTATTCCTGATTATCAAAAAGGGGATATTGTAGAACTCAAAGGCAATATATATCCTGTCCAAAATCAATTGAAAGGCATTTCGGAAAATGCTTCTCCTCTTCGTTTTAATCTTTCGAATTGCACTGTCATCGGAGGTCATGAGAAACGTCCTATTAAGATTTCGCCTTCTCTTAAAAAAGAAGGGCTTGTTATCTGTCATGAGAACGGTGACTTTTTCAATCTCAAAAAAGATGAAGTTAAGATTAAATCTAAAAAGATTATCCTAGATGGTGATGTTGCGGTAACGGGTGACGTCGAAGTGGATAAGGATATTACTTGGATGAAAAAATCTAAACCTGTGAAGGCTAGTAAACATATTCATCCTACGCCTACGGGTCCGAGTGGGGTTGGGTTATAATGGCATTAAATAAATCTAAACTAATTGCTGACCTAACGGTCTTTTTTTCTGATCTAGATCCTGCGGCTACTGCGGCTACTAAAGCAGTTAAGCTTGCTACAATCCTAGATGATTACGTGAAGACTGGTAAGATTAAAGTTGGAACTTTACAAAGCAGTGGAACGGGTAATTTGGGGTTGCCTGTTAGTTCACAAAATATATCTGGTGGCGAAATAGAATAAATCTCCCCAATCTAACGATATTGCATTACTTCAACAAAGACACCCCTCTTTGCAAAGAGGGGAAAATTAAATGTCGTGACTAAATTAGAAGATCAGCCTAGTATCTCAACGTTTTCGTTTGACTAATCATAAATAACTAATCACTATCTACTAATTATGCTGACTCTAGCGATAGTTGACAAAGACATCCAATTATCTAAAATTACAAATGACCTTGCACTAAAACAAAGAATCAAAAACAGACTCTCTTTATTTTTAGGAGAATGGTTTTTAGATACAACTGCTGGAATTGATTGGTTTAGTGTTTTAGAGAAAACAAATGCAAGCACAATTCAGAATCTAGTAAGAAAAGAGTTTTTGAGAGAGGAAAACATAGTGTCTATTAATTCGATTGATGTAATTATTATTGATTCTTTAGAGAAAGCGCAAACTTACAATAAGCCGCTCAGAACTGCAATTATTAATTATGAAGTCAATTCTATCTATGGAGTATTGAGAGGCGCGGTTTAGTAACCACGCTTTCAAGGAGAGTAAATGAAATATATTTTATATGACACAAATGGATTTGAGGAATTGGGAAGCGAATTGGAAGCCCTTGGTAAAATGGAAATGTTCAATCGTGAAAATCCGAATCAAAAAAAATCCTTTATTGCATGTGAAAGTTTCCCACCTACTGGAAAAGTTTTTGAAAAAGGAAGCTTACGAGATAAAACAGAAAAAGAAAAAGTGCAAAGTGGAGAACTTAATTTAGATAAAATAAAAGATTCCATTTGTGAGCAAATCAATAAGACTTGTTATGCTGCTATTATCTCTGGTTTTGAATCCAGTGCATTGGGTGATATTTATATTTATGATTCAGAAGAGACAGACCAAACTAATTTAATCGGTGCAGTTGCTGTTGGAGGATCTGTTCAGTATAAATGCACACGTAAATCAGATGGTAAAAAAGATTTTGTCCTTCATACGAATACTCAAATAAAGAAAGTCCTTGGTGATGCTGCAACTCGAAAAATCGCACTCTTACAAAAATGCTATCAACTAAAACAAGAAGTGTTACTACTGAATGATTATGATTTGGTAGTTAATTATCCTTATTCAGCTAAATATTCTGAGGTGATTTAATTGGCTGGGATTACTCCACAAGGATTTTCAGGTAAGTCGAGAGAGGATATTATCCTTGAGATAGAGACTCTTGCTAAGTCGCCTGAGTTGTTTAGTCATGATGTAGATCTTACTCCTTATTCTCCCCTTGGAATTTTTATTGCCTTAGTTGCTGAGTCTATCGCTTTGCAATGGGAAGCATTTGAGGCGATTTATTATGCTGGGTTTTTAGATACTGCTGAAGGCGTTGATCTAGATCGGATTGCTCGGTTTGCTGGCGTTACTCGAAAGCCTCCACAGAAAGAACAGATTGAATTGAGTTTTACTGGCACTGATGGAACGATTATACCGAATGGGTTTATTGTCCAGACAACGAGCGGGATTCAGTTTCAAACTATTGAATCAAAGATTATAAGTGGAATTACTTCTGTGACTGCTGAGGCATTGGAGTATGGCGTTTCTAGTCGTGTTGGTATTGGTCAATTAACAGAGTTTGCTACTCCACAGGCTGGCATTGATTCTGTTGGAAATCTGTTTGCTTCGACTGGTGGGGCTTCTCTTGAATCGGATGCTGACTTTAGAGCGCGTGCCATTGATAACATCAATGTCTTTCGTAAGAACGTTGGTCTTATTGATTACATCAAGCGTCAAATCAAGAATTATCCGAACGTTATTTCTTGTGAGATCGTAGAGAATCAATCGAACATTGAAGTCAATTCTATGCCTCCACATTCTATGCAGTTTGTGATTGATGGTGGTTCTAGTCCTTACATTGCTTCTCTCATTCGTAAATTTAAACCTGCTGGAATTCAGTTGGTTGGGTCTATTTTAGAACTTGTATCGAATAACAATGGTGGTTATGATTCGATTTATTTCTCACGTCCAGGGGATTATGATATCGTTGTGAAGCTTTCCATTCTTGCAAATGCTCAATGGCAAAACTCGAATCTTCGTAAGATTAAAACTGAAATCATTCAATACGTTGGTGGTATTGATTCTTATACAGAAAATGGAAATGATTTCGTAAATGAATACAAAGGCTTAGGAGTTGGTAAGAAAGTTTCTGTCTTCAATATCTATCCGTTAGTTGCTGACTTTGTTGGAATTGATAATCTTAATATCAGTCTTGGAACTACTCTTTACAATGCTGTGAATAATGTCATTACACCGCCATCTGGTATGCGTGCAAAGCTTATCACTGCGAATGTTGTTGTGGAGGTAACATGACCGTTATGCAATCCCCCTTGATCCCCCTTTACAAAAGGGGGCTAGTAAAAGATAGACTGTGTCCTAATTGTAAGGAACGCATATATGCGTTCCCTACGTCGGTGGGTGTATGAACCACAATACATTACTAGAAAAACTTCCATCTTCGATTTACACAAAAGAATCTAGCTCTAATAATGCGAAGCTTTGGAAGTTATATGCAGAGCAAGCGAATTCGATTGAAGATGCGCTACTTCCTATTTATGACCTGAATAATCTCAGTGGAATCAATCTAGATAAGTTTGCTTTGATTTTGGGAATAGAGAGAGAAGGTAGATCGGATAACGACTATCGAAATGCTCTTTTGAATTTTCAAAATACAGAAATTGATACAGCTAGTTTACCTGCTCTGTATACTGCTATTGCAAAGGTTTGTCCTTTGTTTACGATTACCGAGCTTTGTTATCCGAGAGAATATGAAACTCGGATTTTAGATGGAAATGGATTCATGGATGGTTTACAGAATCTAGACCCAAGCATCTTGCGTCCTAAGATTATTTTTAGGTTAGATGGCTCGGGTGTGCTTGACGGTTCTGATTGTATGGAACCTTGCTTTATAAGACCTGCTTCAATTCTCATTACGATCTTAAGAGGACAAACAGACAATTCTTTTTTGGACTATTCTATATTTGAAGAGGATATAGATACCGTGAGTCTATTTACCGTTAGCTACACTGCTTCGAATGTGGCTGAAATTTTATCTGTGGCAAGAAGTATTTTATTACCAGGTATAGCAATCTATATCAAAGAGGGTTAAATGAATCAACTAATTACTAATTATCAATTCAATGTGAGTGCTAAAACGATCACTCTTACTGATTTAGCAGAGGTTAAATTAGAACGCATTCGCTATATTAAAAATCTTAGCACAAATACATTTATCTATTTGCTGACGAATAATAATACAATCACAACTATCGCTGGAAATGTGATTACATTCACTGGATCAACTACAGGAATGAATGATACAGATAAACTTGCTATTCAATATGATGATGGAATTCAAGTTTCGAGTGAGTCTTCTAATTCTAGTATTTCTACTGCGATTGGTTCTAGATCGGATGCATCCGCAACTTCTGACTCAGGGACTTTTAGTATTGTTGCCCTTCTGAAAAGACTTCTTGGAAAGCTTCCAACGCTTGTCAGTGGACGCTTGCCTGTGGATGTGCAATCGCTTACTGTGAGTGTGGATAATGCTTCGATTGAAATTTCAAACGATGTTGGTAATCCTATTCCTATGAGTGCGGCTAGTTTGCCTTTACCTACGGGTGCGGCTACAAGCGTAAATCAGAATACTGCTAATACAAGTGAACTACTACATATTTAGCGGACACGATTTTAGGCAAATTGCTTCTCATATTG
>DAORDH010000068.1:0-14727 GCA_035345875.1 Leptospiraceae bacterium
GATTTCAGTTGCAGGTCGTTGTTGTAATTGGATGTTAGAGCATGAGAGCGAAAAAGAAAAAATGCTTTGCGATTTCAGTTGCAGGTCGTTGTTGTAATTGGATGTTAGGATAAGTTTGACAGAAAGGCATACACAAAAGATAATTTCAGTTGCAGGTCGTTGTTGTAATTGGATGTTAGATTTGATAAGGGGCTTGATATGTATGCTAGAAGAGATTTCAGTTGCAGGTCGTTGTTGTAATTGGATGTTAGAAACATACTGGCATAGTTACGATTGAAGTAGTGCCATTTCAGTTGCAGGTCGTTGTTGTAATTGGATGTTAGGTATCGTATCTTGTAATTGAATCGAATGCAGATAAATTTCAGTTGCAGGTCGTTGTTGTAATTGGATGTTAGCTAACGTAACCGATATTGTAACTGTAACCCTGACATTTCAGTTGCAGGTCGTTGTTGTAATTGGATGTTAGATATTTTTTACAACGATAGTATCTGATCTTGTTGATAAATTTCAGTTGCAGGTCGTTGTTGTAATTGGATGTTAGTTAGAAGCTAAAGACGAAATGATTGAGTTATACAAATTTCAGTTGCAGGTCGTTGTTGTAATTGGATGTTAGACCTGAGGCAGTAGATTATTATGCGCCTACTGTTCTATTTCAGTTGCAGGTCGTTGTTGTAATTGGATGTTAGCTGATTTGCGTAATTCTGATTTGCGTGGTTCTAAATTTCAGTTGCAGGTCGTTGTTGTAATTGGATGTTAGCCTGTAAACGAGGGCAAAAAGAAAGCTACACCAAATTTCAGTTGCAGGTCGTTGTTGTAATTGGATGTTAGTTGTTAGCCTCTTGCATTATTGCATAGTCTTTGTATTTCAGTTGCAGGTCGTTGTTGTAATTGGATGTTAGACAATTGCCTACAAAGTGGTAATGTTATTAATTAATTTCAGTTGCAGGTCGTTGTTGTAATTGGATGTTAGCAGAGAAAAATGGTCGACCCAAAGGCAAACTTAACATTTCAGTTGCAGGTCGTTGTTGTAATTGGATGTTAGAAAACATAAACAGGATTGAACAGCAAACGAAATTTCAGTTGCAGGTCGTTGTTGTAATTGGATGTTAGTCTCCCCCCTGAGCCTGAAAATTCAGGCTTTTTGGGGTGCTAAGTTTAGAGTTTCTTCGAAGATTGAAAAGTTGAAAAAATACTTGCTATTTTTCGAAGAAATTTTACAGTCATTTTAACGACCTAGCACTGAAAACAACAAAATCAAAGTTGACTCTCCCTCTGCGCTAAGCATGGAGAGTTTCTTATATTACAAATTTCTGTCATTACAAAAATTTAAATACTCACATTGAATGCATTTTTCTTTTGATGCAGAGCTTTCAGGCAAAAAATCACTCTCTCGAATTTCTTTAATCTTTTCAACTATTTGAGCTAACTCTTTCTTATCCTCATCAGAGAATTTTATTTCCACTACTTTGGGATTTTTACCTGCAACTAAGAATCCTTTTTCAATTTTAAGATTGTATTTTTCTTCCAAACAAACCGCATATCCTAACATTTGAAAAAAAATTCCTTTCGATTTGGAGGCTGGATTTAATTTAAATTCTACTGGATAAGCGTCATTATCCGCTCTTACTATCGCATCTACAATTCCATGAATTTTATACTTTGATGAGTATACAGGAATGCGATATTCTAATTTACAATTTTTATTTTGAAATCGTTTTAATAATTTTTTCTTTAGCAAATTTTCTCTATGAACATGGTATTCATTTCCTTGGGACATCCAAATATTTTCTTTTGGCAGATTATAGCTATTAACCTGAAACCAGTTAATTCTAGGACAAAAGAAATATTGCCTGAGTTGAACGATTGTTAAACTATCTTCATACATATTTAAAAAATCTCATAGTCTCTTTCTTCATATATCTCTGGGTTATCATAACCAAAGCTATTTGATTTTATTTGTTTAGAAAAATTTGCTTTTAAGATAAAAGCTTTATCTTCTCCTTTTTTTAAAAGTTCATCAAAAAAACGCTGAATCGATTTCAACTCGGCAGGCAAAATTCTTCCCCAAAAAACAGATTCTTGGACATTCAGCAAACCCATATCTTTTAATTCTTTTACTAATTTGCTTCTTGCCTTGTTTGAAGTAATATCATAGCAAACTAAAATTTCAATATACATTTAATTCTACCATTTGAAGCTAATTGCCTTGTATTTTTTCTTTCCGTATATAAATCCACAGAGACGATAGACTTGTCGTTGAAGCATTGTTTCAAGTTTTAATTTCTTTCCATAAAAAGGATACGTCTTAGAAAAAGTTTCATGGATTTCTTCTATCACTCTTTTTTTTATTTCCGGTGTAAGAGTTTTTTCTTTTTCTAATAAATGTCTAAGTTTAATAACGCTTCTATCAACAACCCATGCTCTATATTCTTCCATAATGTCTAAGATTAGGGATGGTTTGCCTGGTCTTACAACATGGAAAAAACCTAGATATGGCTCTAATCCAGATTTAATCACAGCATTCCATATATAAGACATTAAAATCGAATATCCTAGATTCAAAGCTTGATTCACTATATCAGAAGCACCTCTCCCTTTTCTTGCTTCGAATGAATCTGGAAATAGATCTGATTCGCGTAACGTATTCCAATAAATATGTGCGCCGCCTCCTTCTGTTCCTAAGAGTCGTTCTCTCCAATTAGAATTAGCAAGCCAGTCTGCTGATTTTAGTTCTTGAATCGTATTTTCTAAAGATAAAACTCCTTTTTGAATAGATTCCGAATTCTTTAGATTTATATTTTGAGATTTACTGAAATAGAGTAAAACCGATCTTTGATTTTTTAATTTGCCTAGAATTATTTTTTGGCATAGCTCTGGAACTTTATTAGATTCCGAGAATTGAAATTGATGTTTACGTAATTCTACTACCGCATGTTGTTGAGTCCCAGATAAAACTAAAACAGGAATACTTTTGAAATCCAAAACAAAAAAAGAAATTCCTCTAAGCGACAACTCATACAAAAGATTAGAAGAAAAAGAAACTCCACTCGCCGCAACTTGCACAGTCTTTAAACGGGCAATCGGATACTCACCAATTACCTTATCTTTTTCTTTGACTACTAACCTTTTACTTTCTAATCCAATGAAACACCCAAACGTTGTAATTGTTAAATGTCTCATGGATTTTCAATCTTTGTTCCTTGGTTGTAGAGGGATTTTAAAGAAGATGGAAATCCATCAGTTACATATTCAATCTCAACTAATTTGTTATTTAATTTATTAATTGAAATAAAATCTCTTTGCTTTGAAATATGTGTTTCTAAAAATCTACTAAGCTTTACAAAACCTTCTTTATCTTTTTTATCATATAGGTTTAGTTTATAAATTTTTGACTTTAGAGATGACTTTTCTTTCCCATCGAAAAGAATATTCAACAAGACTTCTAGTAAAATAGTTGCCTTTATATAACACCTACTTTTTGTTCCGGGTGCCATCTCTAGTTTAAGAATTCCAGCATCTTTTAAATCGTTTGCGATAGGGAGATTTCTCCATTCATCAAAGTAAACAAAATCATTAGCAGAAATCTTATCTTCTAATTTATAAGCAGATACATTTCCTGAAAGATAATTCTTTGCAAGGATAGAGTTTGAAAAATTTACTTCATTGTTATTCTTTTCAAAACCTATGTTTGTTGTTTCACCAGCTTGGACTTGATATATCAATTCATTAAAATCATCTGTTCTTTTAATTCTAAAACCTCCTGATGGCTCTGATTTAACTGGCAAGGAGAGCTTTCTACTAACGGTTCCATGTTTACTTTTATTTCGAATTAGATCCTTAGTAAAAAATTCTCTTGCTTTATTCTCAATATTTTCTGGTTTACATCCTTTTAAATAATCTTTTAATTTATTCCATTCATCTACATACGGCATTATAATTTCAAAAGAGGTAATTTTCTTTTTTCCAAATTTGATTTCAAATTTTTCTTTTTTAGAAAGAGTCTTTTCATCTATATTTAAATTTAATTTTTCATCGAATATTTTTTTATTCTGGGTAATGTAACGTAGACTCTCCAAAAAATTTCCAAGCTCATCATCCTTAGAACAAGTTTGTAAATATTCTTTTACTTTGTTGCGATGCAATTTAAAGAGAGAATACTTTGGATGATTCGCCAGTTTTAAAAAATGTTCTAAATTTTCTTGAATAAATTCTCCTCGATATAAAAGAAATGGTTTTAATTTTTCAAAAATTTCTTCGTTGAATTTTGTATCGATATAAGGACTTGCTTTATCAGGTGTAAATCCAAAACGAATTCCTTTGTTATCCACAAGTAGACTTATAAATCGCTCTGCATACATTCCTGCTTTGAACAAAGAATTACTATTTGGATTTTGTTTTCTATACTTTGCAGTTCGCTCAATGTATTTCACTTCAATTTCTTCTGGAAGTAAACTTTCAATCCATTCTCCTTCATTTTGTAATTCTTCTTTTAACAAAGGTGATTTTAAAAATCCTTTGTTTTTATCAGATTGTAAAAGGGAATGAGCAAACAACATAGACGCATCAATTATGTGACTGCCTTCCGTTTGGATTTCTGCTTTCTTGTAATTTTTATTATAAGAAGCTAATTTATTTCTAAGCTCTCCTAAAATAAAATCATCATCTCTGCCCCCAAAGTAATGCGGGACAATTTTTATTTCTGATTTTTTATATTCGCTTTGAAGTCTAGACTCCAATTCTTCCTTTAACTTTTTATAAAACCAGGCTTGTGTTCCATTCACCAAAGCTTTTGAATGTGTCTGTAGATATGGAATCACTTTATTTCTGAGTGATCTATCCAATAGAGCCAGCTTTAAACAAATTCGTTGGTATGGCTCAAGACTATCAGCTATAATATAATTTCGCTGTGCTTCTCGATTTTTTTGTGCAACTTCCAAAATTATTTTATCGATTTCTGCAATTACAGAATCAAGATTAGTAGTTTTAAAATGATGCTTTAAGAATTTTTGGTTTATATTTTGTAGCGTATACTCTTTGTTACCCTTTTCTTGGTTTCCCTTGTGGCTACAGTAGATTAGATTTAATTCTGAATTCAAAATAGTTCCTTTCGTCACTGATCTAGGGATAATATGATCTATCTCTCCATCTTCTCCTAGAGCACTTCCGGTATATGGGCATATACCACCGGAATCAGATTTGATTCTGTTTTCCTTTGATAAAAGTCTACTTTCTGATTTTTCTATATTTCGTTTCGATTTTTCTTTTGCTTTTTTGCTTGCCTTTTTCAAATCCAGTGCTTCCTCGGTAAAGGAAAATTGATTGTTCTCCATAAGAATTGGTAACTCAATCTTATCCCCATCTTTAAAGTGTCCTTTTAATTGATGGATTTTTTTATTTGTGACTTCCTTAGCAATTCTAGTTACAATACGGTCTATTTGTCCATCAAAGGGTCTTCCTGTATCGGCTGATAATTGAGTTGCCTTTGCAACACGACTAACTTCCTTTTTGCTATTTTCTAAATCTTCCAGTTCAGCTCTCCAAGAATTTTCTTTCTGGCAGGCAGAGCATATTTTATAAAAGCCAGCTTGATCTCCTTCTAGGATATTCGCCAGCTGTGCAAGGGAAAATGGATTCTTATAACTTTTAATATCTAATGGAGATTGTTTCAATGACGATCCAATAAAATTAGCAATTAATTCAATATTCTCATAAATCGTGCTAAAGGATTTATTGTTACCTTTTTCCTTTGATAAAGATTTATTTATCAACGCAAGGTCTTTCGATTCTGACTTGGCTATTGCAAAGACTTTTCTCGTATATTGTTGATAGGCTTCATTAAAATGATTTCCAATTTCTTTTCTTTCTTTTTCAATATTTTCACAAAGACTTTTAACGGTAGACTTTCCTTTGATTGGATGATACCAGATATTTTCTTTAAAATATTCAAACGAAATTTCCGAATTAAACTTGAAGCGTAAAACTTGTTCTACAACTTCCTTTTGCATTTTATTTCTATGTTTAGTTTTGGAATTACACTTAGCTAGAATTGAATTGTTTTCATCCCAAATACCAGCACGAGCTTCTGTGATTTCTTGGTAAAATTTTTCGGCAATGGTGAGTAAAAGTTTTTTTTGTTCTGGTTTTAATACTGCTCTTAGATTTTCTTCTGCATTCTGAATTATTTTTTTTAGTTTCTCTCTTCCTTCCAAACTAGAAGCTAGATCATCTTGCTTTAACTGTTTCACTTGAACAAGTAACCTTAGTTTATACAAATCAAGTGACTTTGTTGTCTCCAAAACTCTTTGAAATAAAATGGAATCAAAATCAAAGGGTATTTTCTCTTTAGTAAGATTTTTGCCAGACTGATTGTTATGAGAAAATCCTTGCAATGATTTTTTTTGCTCATCGAGAATACTTTGAATATTGTCAACTTTGTAAAAATCTTGTTTTTCTGTTAGTTCTTTAACAATGTCTCTCCATCCGTTATAACGTTTATCTAATTCGATAGCGGATAAGAGCAAACTTTGACAAGTTGGAATTCGTCTATTATTTTGATCTTCAAAAGGTGGAATAGAAATTTTGGGATCATTGTCAAAGAATATTTGCAATATAGATTTACCTTCTTTTTCGACTTGCCGAATCAAATCAGATTGGTATTGTCTAGATGGTTTATCTTTGGGTGCGTGCCAACTTTTTAACCAAAGTACATAGTATTTCGTTAGCCGCTTTTCGTCCCAGTAGTCATTTCCTTTTGACATATTGATATCATTGAAGTATTTCCTAAGTCCGCGAAGTTGGATATTGCTTATATGTCCAATGAGATGATAAAACTCTTTTACGGAAATAGGTTTTTTGGATTTTGCTAATAACTTAGTTAGTTCTGATTTTTTTTGAATATCAATCCAGATTTCTTCTAAATATTTCTTTCTAGGTTTATTGCCTTGTTCAATTTCTTTGATTAAACCTTTTGCGGTTTCTTTTATTTGCTTTAGATAACTTTCAGAGTCTCGACGAGTATAATCTGAATATTCCGCAAGGAACTTTTGAAGTTCTTCTTTCTTATCTGTATCTCTTAACGTTTTCCATACAGTTAGAGCCTTTGCTTCTTCTTCATCTGCTTGCTCCCGAATAAAATCTAGCACATCTTTTTTGCAGTTTTCAAATTCTTTTGGAAAGAAATACTTTGCAAAATCGAGAGGAACTGTGATCTTTTCATCGCTTTCACTTTCTTCTTGCAAATAAGTAAAACCTCTCCGATTTAATAAACCTCTTATAAATTCCCAGATTTTGCTTTGTTCTTGTTTTAATCCATATTCTTTATCGAGGATAAGAAAGAATAGCCGCTTAGCTAGTTTTCGCCTTTGTTCTCCTCTCATACGATGCCGATTCACAAGACGATCTTTTGGGGAAAATGTGAAATTATTAGCATCTAGAACAAAGGTGACTCCTCTATGAGAAATAGGCTCTTCTCCTTCTTTATAATGAGAAAAAACTACTCCTGTATTTTTAGCTCCTAAATCAACTGCGATTGGTGAAATATATTTATTCATAATTAATTCCCTAATTTATAAAAATGTTTTTCGAAGTAAAATTCCTGCATCTTCTTGTGTTAGTTTTTTCCAAGTATTTCCCGACCGGTCTCAATTCAAAGCGAAGTGTCTTGGAAAGTGAGTAAAGGTTTGTAAAATCGTTATAGTGTTTCATAGTGAATCCTTATTGTGTAATTGCTCTGTGGATGACTACTAAAATCAGTTGATGCGGTATTTATGAGTAAAAACAACTGATTCCTAGAAAAAACACAAAGTCCAAATATCTATCATTCTAAACTAAGTGCAAGACAAAATAGAAGCTTTAGGCTAAAAAACCGTATGCATCCTTGTATTCCTGAGTTTTTTTAGAAATTGTATGTAATGAAATTTTCGGAGTTGAGATTGGGATAATAACACTAAAATTTTTCTTTTAAAAAATATTTTTCAAAAAGTTACGCAGTTGCACATTTTACAGATTCACAAAGATAGCAGAATGAATTAAATAATGCATTCGGGAAATATCGTATCTTTTATCGGTGCCCATCGTCTTTCCACCCAAAATCCATTGCCGCTTGTTCGCGGCAATAGGTGGTAATCTTTTAATTCCTTCCTATTAACATCGGGAAGACGTTATACTATCTAGCTACCATTTCGCATACCAAGAAGCTATCCTCTAGCTAGATGCTGGCTTGGGTTATGCTAGGGGGAAGCCAGTTGGTCTCCTAGATGGATGCCAGATTGTGTATCGTTAATACGAACTTAATACAAAGAAAATGTGTTTACAGAAGTTTTAGAAGATAGATTATAAAATTTAAAGAAGGAAATAGAAATGCAATCTTCAATCGATTTCAGACTGTTAAAAAAAATATTACAGGCTTACCATTTGAGCTTCAGAAAGAAGTGTTTAATTTTGTAAATTATTTAAAATTTAAAAGTAAAAATGTAGAAGAAGAAAAGGCAGAACTTCGAAAACGAATCGAGTTTGCCAAAAAAAATCCAGATAAATTATTAAATAAAAAAGAAGCGATAAAGAAACTGGAGAAATCACTTGGAAGAAAAATACAAATTAAGTCCTGAGGCGATTACAGATATTTAGAGTCAGTTCATTACTATGAGGAGAGAAGTCCTAAAGCAGCAAATGAATTTATGGATGATGTTTTTTCTAAGCTAGATCAGATCAGCAAACGACCAAAATCATATTCTCCATATTTTGAAGAAGCAAGAAAAGCCAGCCTAAGAAAATTCCCTTTCAATATCATCTACATTATTCTATCATCTTTTGTAGTAGTGTTGGCAGTTTGGCATAAAAAAAGGGAAGAACGGTGGAAAGTAAGATTGAAAGCAGAAAAAAAGAAGAATAATTTGAATTAATCTTTTAAACCAACAATTGAACTTCATAGGCTCGCGTTCGAAATTTATTTTAATTGGATTTTAGAAATAAACAAACGATTAAAAATTAGGATATTAAAATGAATAGAGTAAAGAAAATAATTTTTGTATTATTCTTGTTTACCTCATCTTTGTTTTCACAGGAAGTAGGGTTTAATGATTCTGTAAAATTAAAAAATGGAAAGATATTAGAAAATGTAAAGACAGTTACGATTAAAGATGCGATAGTTGCAGTAGACTCTTCTGGCGTAGCTAATGTCTACTCTAAGAAAGAAGTTTTAGAAGTGGTTAAGAATGGCAAACTCAGCGAAGTAAAGCAAGTATCTAAAGGCATTTCTTCAAAGACATCTTCTGGCGTATGGACTGAATACTCGGGAAGAAGACCTTGGGTTAATGCAGTTGAATATTGTGAAAGCATTGGAGCAAGACTGCCGACTGGAGAAGAGTTGAAGACCGCGTATGAATCGGGTTTAACTAAGTCATGGGAAAAAGATGGTTGCATGTATTGGACAGTACCGCCTGATTATTCAAAGGAAAAGCGATCTAGAGCATATACAATTGGTGGTATTTGCAGTATTTCTAAAGAATATCAAATTTACAGCCAGGGCTATTGGTATTTAATAGGTGACGTTCGCTGTATTCGCTAATCAATACAAAAATACAATATCTACTCTTCTAGAGAAACTCTTTCCTGTTTTGGCTTCGTTTTTTTCGGACCAGAGTCCGCCGGAGAAAGTGAGTAGTATATTTTCTTTGGGAACTTTTTTTTCTATAAGGAAATCACGGACTGCTTCTGCTCGTAGTTGAGAGAGCGTTAGTTTTACACCCTTGCCATCTGCCCATTCGGAGTGGCCAATGAGTAAGATTTTACTAGTTCCATAACTTTCTAAGTATTCGTTTGCGAATGCTTCTAATTTTTGAGATTCTTCATTTGTGATTTCGGTTTCATTGCGTCCAAATAAAATTGAGAATGGTTTAATGTTTTCATTGATTCGATTGGTAATGGAGTTTTTATAATTCCAGATGATAGGTAGACTACCGTCTTTTTTGTAGATGCTAGGGTTAAAGGGCTCTTTTGGTTCTGGAGTTTCATCGATTACAGATGCTTTGTCCCAAACTTCTTCTGCGGGTAAATCTGGATTAGCTTCTCCATTCGCTTTTCCTTTTTTCTTTTTTTTCTTTCCATTCGATTGATTTGAATCGTTTGCAGTAATTTGATCCGTCTGAGTTGATTTGTCTAGTAAATTGGACTCTTTATAATGCGATTTATTTTTATCTCTTTGGATGCTTGATTGTTCATTTGGATGATTGCTTTGATTTTGAGAATAGTAGTATGAGCTAGATTTATTCTGCTCATAAGGATATATTTTTCGGTCTTCGGAGTAAAACTTATTTTTATAATCTCTTGACTCGTTTTCTGGCTCGATTTTAGTTTTCTCAGAGTCTTTTTTTCTTTCGAGATCACTTGAAAAATTGGATGGATTGTTTATGACTCGATTCTCTTTTATTTTACTCTCATTGGATTCCTGAATTTCGGAAGAATTATTTCGTTCTTTCACCAAATCTAAATTCTGTTCATTTGCATTAGGATTAATGCTTTTTTCTCTGATTGGAGAGTTTTGACGTCTTCTATTTTTTTCTAATTTAGCTAGATTTTCTTCTGCTTCTGTAGGCGTTTTGGTTCTTAAAGATTCCTGATAGAGTGGATCTTTTCTAGTGACTGCTACCATTCCTGTATTACAGGTTTCAACTTCAATAGAGTAGGTTACAAATGTTAGAGGAATTAAAAATAAGGTCCAAACGAAATCACCAAGACGCATAACGTTTTTGTAACGAATCATTTTTTGTTGAGAAATTTCAATAAGCTCTTCTCTAGAAAAACTATTCACTGGAAAAAAGAAAAAGAAGTTATGTATTCTTTTGTGTTGAAGAAGATGACAATCATCTCCTTCATGAGCTAGAAAAATGTATTTATTAGAAGAACGATTTTCATACTTCACGAGTGTAAGAGAGAGTGGATCGGAGCGAAAGGATATTTCGCTACAATTCTCAATTGAGAAGATGAGTAAAAATATAATTAGTATCAGTCGTTTCATTTTCATCACCAATCGTTAATCTATAAATAATAGCATTGAATACATGGTTAGAACTCCGCCGCTTGCATTGTTGATTGCAACAAATCTTAGTTTTTTATTTGCTGTATCAATAAACGGATTTGCAATACTACTTCCTATATTCATTCCAAAAATATTTGTTAAATTTCTCCTTGTGCAACCGGTTCCAGTTAGACTGCATCTATTTAATACAACTGAATAACTTTGTGTGGCATCGTAGGCAAGAATTAATAATTTATTGTTATAATTGTCAACTGCAATTTTTGTCTTGAGTCCACTTCGGTTTCCTGTGTTGATTGTTTGAGCTGTGCAACCTGTCATATCTGGATTACAGATTACAAGCTTTGGAATTGTATCCACACCTCCTTCTGTATTACCCATAGAAGTGATAATGTAGATTTTGTTTGTGGTAGAATCATAGATCATCTGTGAATGCTTGATCCAAAGTGGGAGACCATCCGCCATAAGCCCTACAAGGCTAGAAATAGTTGCAGGAGCGCTACATCCTGTTAAATCTAAATTGCATTGAACAAAGGACAGCGCATATTGACCAGGCGTTGGTTGGTATTGGAAGGTTACTGTAACTTTTGAATTCACAGTGTCCGTGATAGTCTCTATCATGATTCCTGGATCTACATTTGATGCAGCAATATTTACAGGAGTATTTAGACTATTTCCAAATTTATCAAAGGAATAGAGATAGATTCCGGATCCATAGCTACCGGCTACTATCACTTTATTATTGGTAGAATCCCAAGCGGCTCTTGGTGAAATGGCAGTGTTATTTCCTAAGTTAAACTTAGCGACATCCGACATATCATAATAAGTCCATGAACCAAGAGGTCCTGTGAAGAAATTCATTCTTCCATTGGATTTATTTTCAGATACAATCATGGCTTGTCCTGTGAAGTATAAAGCCGTTAGACTCCTTGCATTATTGTCCCCACCGTTATCCAGTGTGGGAGTGTTTGTATCTAGACAATAAGAGAAATTAGACTCACATCTAAATGCTTTCACTCGATTGAAAGTTCCGCCGTTCGAACACTGAGCGGCTACTAGCATTTTGACTCCATCATAAGAAGTGGATACATCATTGCAAGAAGGACCCATTCCATCATCGACTAACATCTGTTCTACTGGATCATTGTCCACTACTGTGATGGAATAATTTTTAGTAGTAACTCCAGCTCCTGAAAAACTTAGAGTGGTTGTTTTATTGTCAATATAATAATTTTCCGGTGCGTTAATTGTAACAGTCTGCGGAGTTGCATAATTGGCAGTTGTGAAAGTGAGAGTTGTTGATCCAATTCCAGAGTTTGCTGGATCGATTACATAAGTAGGAGTTGCAACATAACCCGGAACGGCAGGGGAAGTTTGGGGAGCACTGATTGTAACAACATAAGGAGAAGTTGGCGGTGAATAATTTAGATTTACCGCAAATGTAAGAGAGCTTCCTTCGTTGACAGTCGTTGTTCCACTTTGATTGGTTACAACTAGATCAAATACATTTGTATCAACTGTAGTCACTGTTCCAGTTCCGCTTGTCACTCCTGTTCCACTAGCTGTAATGGTAACTGTTTCGCCTATTGTATTTACATCGGATACCCCTGTGACTTGAATTATTTGCGGAGTATTCCAGTTCGAGGATGTGAAGGTTAGAGAAGGAGGAAATACCAAGAGAGCAGATGTATCACTCGATGCTAAACTGATTATTCTATCAATTCCTGGATCTCCAGTTAAAACAACAGTTACAAAAGCAATGCCTCCTTCTGTAACGGATGTTGCACCTCCTAAAACGATACCCGTATCATTTTCAATTGTTTTGAAATCGAGACTTGCACTGGTAGCACTCGGAGCAGAAGCAGAAATTGTTACTGTTTCACTAGTCTGGTTTGCATCTTCTACGCCGGTTAACGTCACGGATTGATTTGCACTCCAACATTGTGCACCTGGGCAGACATTGTCAAAAGTTAGGGTAAGGGGACTTACGGAAATAGCACCTGCATTGGAAGAAGAGAGTGTAACCGTAAGAGATGGGGAAGGTTCGCTACTTAATTTTACATTCATTGTGGCTGTCGAACCTTCACTTACAGTTGTGGATGCTGCAGAGAGGATAATGTTCATTAGACTCGTATCCACTGTAGAAATGGAAGTTGTAGAAGTTCCTAAATCTGTTCCATTTCCTGTGATTGTAACTGTTTCTGAAGCTGTATTTGTGTCTGCTAGAGCGGTCAGAATTACAGTTTGCGGAACATTCCAATTGGCAGCATTAAAATTTAAACTAGTTGGTGCAATGGTTACTGCAGTCAGATTGCTAGACGTTAGGTTCATTGTTCTAGCTGTCCCGGGGTTTCCAGAAAGTGCAACAGTTAACACACTTGTAGAACCTTCTGTAATAGTCGCTCCACCGCTAAATACTGCCTTTGAGTCATTATCTGTAGTATCAAAATTGATAGTCGCATTCGTAACTGCTGGGGCAGATGCAGTGATCGTGACTGTCTCCGTCGTCTCATTGATATCCTCTACCCCTGTGACGGTTATCGTTTTGAAATTACTCCAACAATTTGCACCTGGACAGACATTATCAAATGTAACAGAGGCAGGTGCAACAGTTGCTGAGGCAACATTGGAAGAAGCAAAACTTACAACCAAAGAAGGGGATGGTTCCTGACTTAATTTTACATTGAAACTAGCGGAAGACCCTTCATCCACAATGGTTGACGGTGCGGATAAAACAATACTCATCGTATTTGCATCCACAGTAGAAATAGTCACGGAAGCAGTTCCCAAGTCTACTCCACTTCCGGTTATGGTTACAGATTCAGTGGATGCATTTGAATCCGATATACCGGTTAATAGAACTGCTTGCGGTATATTCCAATTAGCCGCAGTGAAGTTCAGGGTTGCCGGAGAAAGTGTGATTGCAGCAGGATTACTAGAAGTTAGGTTTAGAGTTCTCGCTGCTCCAGGATTTCCAGAAAGGCTTACAGAAAGTAAAGCAGTTCCCCCTTCGGTAACAGTTGTTACTCCACTGAAAACAGGTTGTGCATCATTTTCTGTTGTAGCAATCGTAAAGGATGCATTGGGGACAGCGGGTGCAGAGGCTGTGATTGTGACGCTTTCACTCGTTTGATTTGCATCGACAACTCCGTTGAGCGTAATGGTTCTCAGTGTGCTCCAGCATTGTGCGCCTGGACAAACGTTATCGAATGTGATTGAGACAGGTGCAACGGTTACTGAAGTTGTATTGCTCGAAGCGAAACTTACCACAAGAGAAGGAGAAGGTTCTTGTGTTAGATTCACAGTGAATGTTGTGGAAGATCCTTCCCCTACAGTTGTAGATGCTGGAGTCAATGCGATATTCATTGTGTTTGTATCCACTGTATTCACGTTAACCGTTGCAGTTCCGACGGAGACTCCGCTTCCTGTGATTGTGACTGCTTCCGAAACTGTATTCGCATCGGCTACTCCCGTTAAAACAACGGTTTGTGGCACATTCCAGTTCGAGGAGTTGAAAACAAGAGAAGCGGGCGAAAGAGTGATGGCTAAAGTGTTACCAGAAACTAGATTTACAGTTCGACTAGCACCCGGATTTCCAGACAGTGCAACGGAAAGAACAGCCGTTCCATTTTCATTCACGGAAGTAGCTCCAGTGAAGACAGGCTTGGAGTCGTTATCCGCTGTGTCGATGTTGA
>DAORDH010000069.1:0-14475 GCA_035345875.1 Leptospiraceae bacterium
CCACTCCAGCGCCTGAACCGGTCAGGGTTACAGTTACAATATCGGTTACGTTAGACACCAAATCAGCCGCCGCCTTTACTTGTGCCGCCGTGCTAGTTGCTACGGATGAACCGTTGGTTGCAACTGTCACTGTGATTACATAAGGAGACCCGGTAGTTCCTGAACCAGTTCGAGCCACTGACAAAGCAGTATTAGCACCGCTTACTACATAGGCAACTTTTACGATTTTACCAGTCTTAGTAGTCCATGCAATACCGCTTGTTCCGCTGCCTACCGTTAAAGTATATTGTCGGATGTTATTTGCAAAAATAAGAACGTTAGAAAAATTTTCCCTAACCGCCGCTTGTAAAAGTTTCGTGATACTTATTACCACATCATTGATAAAATTTGCCATTAGCTGTTTACCTCATAATTTGTTGTATTTGTTATAATTTCATTGGTGCTTGTTATCGTTCCGGCTACTGATTCAATAGAGTTAAAAGTTTCAACTTGTGGAGTTGTTGCTCTTAAAATAAAATCAAATCCGAAACGGTATTCAAAATTAGATTCTAAGAATATCGTGCGGTCCTGGACATTAGTTATTCCCATAAGAATAGTCATGTTCAAATCTTTTGCTTTTTTATTTACCGCATTTGTTTTAAGAGCAAATCTTAGAATCTCAATTTTTTGTTTTGCTTCTGCGTGTTTGTTGGAAAATACATTTACGCTTATTGTCGTTTCGCTTGTCTCGTTTTCGGTTATTGTTACTATCTTGTCAGTAGGGTTATAAGAACGTGTTTTTATATTTGATACCCAAGGTTCTACGTTAGTTGCAATCTCTTTATAGGTCGCGTATGGATAACTTGGCATTTTAATAGATTGGTCAGCGCGTAATATTGTTACTCCACTAGTAGTATTCCATTGTGCAATAAATTCTTTTAGGTTTGCATCCGAAATCATACTAATAACCTCTTACAGTAATAAACCACATAGCCGCCTTCAAAATAACGATTGTCTTGACTAATTACTTTGAACTTTCCAAAATCCGTTTCGATGATCGATTCATTTAAAAGAATATCGTCCGTATCTTTTGTGTATGCCTTTCTGTCAAACTTATCATACATGCCATCGGGTAATGTCTGTAATTCTCTAGCACTCATTGGCAGCACTGCCATTTGTTTAGTAGACGTAATGTAAGTATTGTCAGTAGCTTCTCCGTTCGATTGAACTACACCGCCTTGGAATGAATTGCATACTACACTTCTCACATGTCTATCAATTACATTTGCTACATTTGACATTACAGGCATTATACAACCTCGTATGAGATAGCATTTGTTAAACGTCCACTATCGACTAATAACCCTTTACCTTTACCTTTTCTTTCAATTGTTACTGGATGATTTTCTGGTTCTTTCATATTTGCAATTGTGCTTTTTACGTCAGACGTTAGTTGTAATCCAATAAATTCTAGTATGTCGCTTGCTTCATTTCCGCCGTTTAACACTGATTTTAGTAGTGGCTGAATTTTCTTTTTCAATTTATCAAAAACTTTCTTATTATCGAAAGTTGCTCTGATATAACTTCTTTCGGGTATCACAATATGAGTCGTTTCTGATTTTACGAATATTCCTATTGAAAACAAAAATTTTCTCATTTTTGGGGTTATCTTAATATTAGCCCCGTATTCATTAACTGCCGCATACGTTAAAAGTTTACTATCTGATTTGCCAACAATACCAACACGAACACGAGCACCGTTAAATTCTTTCAATCGGTCAGTTAGCGAATAATTGCGAGTATCCTTAACAGACATAATGATTCCATCCTAAGACATTATGAAGCTCTTCTCTAAATCGTTCGCGCCAAAAGATGGCAGAGCCAATTGCTATATTCGTATCAAAGGAAATGCTTGTATCGCCTACCGCTTCGCTTGTTACCTCGTTAGGTATTGACCCTGTCGACTCAAGAATATCATAAACCTTATATTCCTGTAATTCTGCAAAGCGAGGATGCTCTAAAGCTACTCCATGAGCTAAAACAATATTATAAGCGTTATCAATCCAATGTTGAATTTGAGTGTCGGACAGAGAATCTAGTCTAGTTCCCTGTCCGTCTCTTATCTGTTGGATTGTGACTTGAGCCATTGATTAAATGTCTCTTCCTATGTAGATTGCTTCAGGATAACGGATAATAGCCCCGCCTGCCTTCATTTGCGCAACTTGTTTCCATGTTTCTACTTCATCATAAACACCGTTTAGAAGCGTTAAATCTTCAATCACTGCCATTTCGATAATAGAAGAATTGTTTTCAAAAACCACAAAAGCCTCAGTGCCAGCATTGCTGTCATAAGTTGGCGCAATACCGTTGTATGCCTTAGAACATTCTTTAATAGTTTTGATCGTCTTAAACATTCCGCTTTCGCCTGTGAGCCATTGGATGACAGGAGTTGACGCTTGAGAGCTATAAGGTTTTTGCAATTCAAAGGCAGAGTCGACAGACAACAGTAAAGTGTCAGGATTATAAAGTCCATTTTTACTTGCTGTTTTTTTAGCTGTGATTAAATCTGCAATAATCTCTTGACCTGTTTTGTTAGACCATTTTTTCTTTGCTGTCGCATCCGCTCCCGTTGCGCCTTGTGCTACTGCTGCCGGAGTAATACTAGAAGTTCCATCGCTGAAATTAAAAAGCCCTGTAATGTTAAGAGTTGAATTCCCTTTATAGAAAGTTTGGTTTTCTTGCTCATCGATAAAGCGTCTAACGGCTTCAATTCGCTTAACGTCTAACGGAAAATAAACGCCTTTGCCAAATTGTTGTTGAGTTTGCATAGCCGCTCTTTCTTCTCTAGTGTAACGATACATAGAAGAAATGTAGTAAGGTCTGAAAGTTACACGACTCATGATCTCACCTACGTTTGGAATATCCTGTGCGTTAGGCGAACGAGAAGAAATTAAAGCGCTTCCAGTTCTTTTATAAACGTCATATCCATACTCAGAAAGTCCAGGAGAAAAAGAACGATTAACCGAGAAAATTTCTCTTGCCGATGGAATATACTGTTTAGGTTCGTAAAGTGTCTGCTCAATTTGTAGTAAATCGGCTTCTCGGAAAGGGTAAAGAATGTTAGATTGTGGCATATTGTTATTATCCTCTTAAATTATTATTTTAGGTGTCCGCAGTAAGTGTGATAGAATCCGGCAGAAATAATTCTGCGATTAAAACACCGCTTGCATCTGTTTGGCTTGCCCCTACCCATCTTGCGCCAGTGATTAACGCTGTTTTAGTTGCTTCTGCGGTTGTTGCAAACATTCCAACAATTTTAGAACTTGATGTGGTATGGTATACCCTAACAAGATCGCCTTTTGCAATTGTCTCAGTCACCGGAACATTGATGATACCAGTTTTTAAAAATCCTACTTGGTCGTATTGCTCATACTGTGCAGAGTCAAGACCATTAGCGCCCGGAGAAAAAGTGCATACACCAAAAGTATTTCTTGCGCTGATGTTTGCAACATCGCCAGAGGCTAATGGAGATATTACCCCACTTTTTACCTGAGCGCCGTAGCCGAATTTAATTGAAGTTGCGCCGCATACCTCGGATTCAATGTAATTGTTTGGATAATTTCTTCCAAGCCTTCCTGCTGAGTTTGTTTGGTTAGTGTTTACGTCACTGTAAGAATCTATTGCCATATTATTTAATACCTCTGCTATAAAATTTTTCTTTTGCTTGTTCCACACTAGAACGGAGTGAATCAATTCTAGATTCGTCTTGTTTTGCGGATACTTCTGATTTACCAAATACTGCTAAATGTTTAGCAACTTCAACCGCAGCCTTGTATCCGATTTCAATTTCTGAGTCAGATAAGGAATCAAATTTCCCTGACATAAAGTTTGGAAGTTTTGCTTTGATAACTTGTTTTTTAATGTCTTTTAGGTTAGAATAATCAAGTTTAACCTCTGGCAAGATTGCCTCAGCCGTGCGGATAACATTGATTGCATCCATTACCATCTCACCGCCGCCCATTTTACCTTTGTATAACTCAATCATTTCGTCTTTAGCTTCTAAGAGTGCCATGAGTTCAGGTAGTTCAATGCCGTATTTGTTCTTAATATCAGTAATGATCTTGTCAGCAACTTTCATTTTTTCGGTGATTGCGTTCATGTCTACGGACATATCGGGAGTAGCCGGCGACTCTGTTGGAGTTGGCTCTGTTGTTGGATTTTCAACAACTGCAACCGGTTCCGCCACTGGGTCAGCATCTTTTTTAACTGTGGATAATACCGCTTTGTCGATTACTGATTTATCAATTGTAAAATCTTTTCCATCGACTCTCCAAGTAATTGTATTTGGTTTGTTTGTCATATCGTTGTTAGCCTCTTGCATTATTGCATAGTCTTTGTTGGAATCTAAAATAGTTCTGCACTCTTCGCCCGCTCTGCCTTTTTCCACATGTGCAATGTGGTTAATGCGTATATCTCTCTGAACACAATCATACTTTTCTCCGTTATACTCACCTGGAGTCCAGTCCGTTCTTTGCTCAAAACCAATGGACACTTGTATTTGCTCGCCAGACAGGATTCTTTTTTGTAAATCGGAATCGAAAACTTTTTCGAGACCTGACAAAAATAATCCATCTTGTTTTACGTTAAATACATTACCCTTAACAAGTTTTGAATAATTGTTGGATGTGACTAAGCCTGAATCTTGGTTTATATCTGGATGATTGTCTGTAATTACTGCGCCGTTAGCCGATTCAATAGTTGCCGCTGAAAATATTTCTTCGGGTAGTTTTGCTTCTTTAACTAATCGACCATCGGAGTAAAGATAGGGATAAACGCCCGCTTTGGTTAAATTAACTTTTGCAGTGAGCATACCATTATCAAATTTAACGTTTGATAAATCTGCTTTGTCTATTCTATATTCCATAAGTCAATTATGAGTAATAGAATATAGATTGTAAATTGTTTTTGACTTAGTGGATAATAGTAATATACATTATTATACTTTATTATTAATTTTTTTTTGCTTTATAAATTCAGATACATCTTTAGGCTCATAACGTTTAACCCTTTCCGATATTTGAACGCATTGCAAAGATACTTTTTTAAAAGTAAGCCTGTCAATTTTAAGAATTTGCAAAACTTCTTTTTCGGTTAAAAGGCAGTCAATATTTGATATGGTTGTAATTTTCATTTATTCGTTATCCGTAGGATTGCCAGGTTCCGCCCAGCATCTACAATTTGGATCATCGCCAGGGAACCGACTTGAAGGCATGTCTAGCAAGCCTTGAGCGCCTGTTATCCAGTCAAAAGGTTTGCCTTCCAAAGCCTCATGCGAATCTCTGACTCGATTGTCTTTTTTTGTTCGCCAAGTAAACTCTTTGATTCCTATTTTTTTTTGTCTCTCTGAATTAATTAAACCTGCTAGTTTATTTGTTTGGTCACGTCCGATATTAGCCGCGCGACCGTCGCCAACTTTAAGAGTTTTTTTAACAATCTCTTTTATCTCATCGGTTGTTTTCCCTTTTAAATATGCCTCTCTAATCTTATTTGACAATACATCTGATTGCTTATCAGTTATTCCCTTGATTAGATTAGCTGCTTCTTTTGATTTTTGAGATAAAATTTCGTCCATTTGTTTTTGAACAAGTGGATTGCGGAACTTATTAGGATTAATTGCAAGCTCTTCTGTTTTATATTTTACAGTTTTTACACCGTTAGTCGTAAGAACTATTTTTTCTAGTGGTTTATAAATCTGTTTCATTTGTCCATTAACTAGTGCCCACTGTTTCGGTCTTACTTGATTTAAAATTTTACTTCTATCGTTCATCGACTCTTCAATTTTATTCACTGTCCATGAATCGAGAATTTTAAATTTATCAAATAGATTGCTAGCTAGTTTTGTAATTATTCCTTCGCCGATATTAAAACGATTTTGTATTATAGAATAAACATTAAAAATAGAATCCTGTCTAATTAAGTCACGAGTCTGCAAAGAAAAATCTTTTTCTAACTGTTCAAATATTTCTTTCTCCAATTGTTCCGATACTTCTTTATATGCGTTTCGGTAAGTATCCTGAATGCTCCTTTCGATGTGTAGAGGATACTTATTTTTATCTACTTCGTTTCGCATTTCTTAAACGTAAATATTCTAGGCTAATAATAATTATGCACATACAAATACAAACAATAGAACTAAGCATTATTAGCCGCCTGTATTGATTCGTTTTGTGCTTCTGCGATTTCGGGGAAACGCTCTTTCTGTATGTCCTCTGAATTTTTGACTTGGATATTAAAATAGTTTGTATCAGTTTGTGAACGTTTTAAATCAATGTCTGCTTGAGTATTGTCATCTATGATATAAAGTTTTTCCCATATAATTTCATACGGATAATTAGGCATATTGATATTAGCCTCTTTTAAAATTGTATCGACTACTAATTTAATATATGGATTCGCTTTTTCTTGCCTGTGCTCAATCTTGGAATAAAACGAAATGGATTCAGGATCATTGTTTAAGCTGATTACTCTTTTTGTTTGCCCTTTTAGAATATTAGCAGGGACTTCTGAGATGAATCCTAACGTATCCCAAAAATAATTAGTTACATCGTTCAGTCCGGTAATCGTAAGATTTTGTTTGTCAAAAGATTCAGTCTCTCCAAGCAATACAACAGATTGGCTATTGATATATGATTTTAACTTAGAGATAAACGATTGAATATTAAATTTAGTTCCTTCTGTTTTAGCGTTTGATTTTACAACTTTAATTTGAGCCTCATAGACCATTGTGGCTAATGACCATAATGCAATGTCGAGAGCTGAGCCGCATTCTATTAGTTGCTCAACCATTGACACCCCATAGCCAAACTTAGGTATAAATTTATTTACATGCCAGTAAAACCTAGACTTATCAATTTCGATTCCACGGATAGTGAGTGACGGTATATAATAATTAGCCTTTGTTGGGTCTGTATTGCCTTGATTTATACTAATCTCATAAGCCGGTATAATATTAATAGATTCGATTTTATTTATATTTTGTAATGGAGTTCTTAAATCTATTTGATTAATTGTGTCGAGTGAAGTGCAAGCAAGAAATAAAACAGATCCTCTGCGGTAAATCATACTTTGCCTTTCAAGCTCTACGAATTTATTGTAAGCGTCTAATTCAGTTAATCTCTTTTCGATTGCCTTATTCAAGCCTTCATTATCAGTTTCAATCGTAAAAGATTCTCTATACATTTCCTCTGCTATTCTGTCGACCGGTCTACCTAAGAACGGGACACCGACATACCATTCAAGTAAATCTACTTCGCTCCAATTCATGCTTGATGGTCTAACGTCTTGAAGTTTATCGCGTCCCTGAATTCCCTTACCGGTTACGTTAGAGTAAACGCTATCAGAGCGCACACCGTTTTCAGTTAATTTATTGTATAATTTCTGTTTTAATTCCATTGTCAATCTTCTCCATATATATCTGCAATTGTCAAGGTATTATTTTTGCTCAAAAGTAGTAAACAAGCGTATGCAAGACAATCGACTAGATCATCGTGCTTTCCGTTAGGGAATTCAAGTAATTGTTTTTCGAGTGTTGAGAATCCGGATTTAAACCAAACTAAACCGTTTTTGAAGTGGACCTGCAAGGGCTCTGCTCTATAGATTTTATTTCCATCGGCGCTTAGTGGCATAACAGGAATTCCCCTTGATTTTGCATTCTGGATTATATTTAAACCAAAGATTTTTTTCTCTACTGCCTGGTAAATTGGATTCCACTTATTGCGAAGATTACCCATTATATCCTCATGGGTAGTTGTTAATGCCTGCTCATTAAATGTATCCAATACGATTATATTGTTATTATGGATAGCAAACGTTATACATGCAAAATCATCGGCTGTTTGCGATACTGTCCCGGCAGGGTCAATCGTTTGGTAAATTCTAAGGTCACGTTTTTTTATTGGTTCATCGGCAAGATAAATAAAATCATCGGTCTCCTTGTAATACTTAAAATATGATTGCTTAAATAAAGTTCCCGTATTAATAATTGGATTGGATTGGTATAATGATTCCCATGAGAGAGAGGACATTAGTTTTTTTCTTTCGAGTAAAAACTCTATTGATTTATGGGCAGGGAATAATGCCTCTCCTGCCTTACGGTTTTTTTCGTCAACCTCTGCAATTGCTTTGTAGGATAACACTTGTAAGTCTTTGTATAAATCTCTCAGTCTTCCAATCGGGTCATCTATATGCCACCGTGTTCCTATAATTAATAACGCTGCCTCATCGGAAAATCGAGTAAGAAAATCATCGGTCAACCAATCCCAAGTCTTGTCTCTGATAGTATGTGATTGCGCCTCTTCACGTCCTTTCAATGGGTCATCTATAATTCCAATATCTAGAGACTCGCCTGTAATGGCTCCACGAATTGTAGTATTTCGGAAATATCCATCTTGATTCACGTATTCTAATATTTCGCGATTCCTTAAATACTGCCCACTAATTGCGACTACGGTTGATGTATTCAATCGTGTAGTAAATACCTGTTTATATTTTTCTGAATCAAAAATTCTTTGCAATCTTAGGTTTGCTCTTATCCCTAATCTCTCACTAAATGACGTGTAGATTGTTTTTGCATCCGGGTCATGCCCTGCAAGCCAAGAAATAAATTCAATTACCTGGATACTTTTGCCATGCTGCGGAGGTGCTTCTATAATTAATTTCGGACGCTTACCTGATTTATAGTCTTGATAGAATTGCATGAGTGCATAAGCTATCTCTTTTTGGAACCATGAGATTTTGAGTTTAGGGTTTATGTATTGGCGGTAGACCCAAAAATCATCCTTAGCCTCTAACGCATAATAACGATTAATCTTTTCAAGCTGTTCTATGGTCATCTATCAAATAGCTTAAAATCAAATCCCATTTTTTCAACTTCTCTTTTTAGTTCTTCTTTAGTGAGCTCTTTTGATTTGTCTATCGTTTCGATTTCATGGACTTCTTTAATTTTTCCAAATCTATTGTCTAGCCACTCTTTGATTGCAGCAACATCTCCTTTGCGCGCTTTGTTAATTAACGATAGAATTATAATGTCATCTTGCGTTAGTCCCTCGACTTGGTTAGTAAGAGGGTTCGTTTGTTTGGTTTCTATCTCTGCCCATTTAGCGAATAACGTTGACCTGTTAAGTTTGCCTTTGGGTCGACCATTTTTCTCTGGTTGATATGTAGACGAGAACTTTTTCAAGTTCTCGTTTTTGTCACGTTTTTTCATATTTTATTTAGATTTAGAAGAGCCTCCGCCCTTCCCTTTCTCCGCTTTCTTAGCAGGCGCTTTTTTCTTAGCAGGCGCTTTTTTCTTAGCAGGCATATTATATCACCCCCTGAAACCTCTTAGTTTCCATATATGATAAAACTGGAATAATCCTTGATTTTATACTGTCAAGAATATTAATTTCTTTCAAAAAAGCATTATCTGTATAAAGTAAAATTGATTCAGGTTTTATAACTGCACATATATCTTTAAGTAATTGAATTTTTATTTTTAAAAATTCTTTGTCTTTTTTTGACGTATGGAATTGAATTGATACAGATGGAATATTTCTTGGATAAATAGATTCAGTGATCTCATAATCTTCTTTATTGAGTTGTAAATCTGGAATTATGCTTATACCACATTCCTGAAAATACCTCCCTACCCAAAAACTTCTATATAAATTATAAATTCTTACAGCTTTAGCCCATTGAATATACATACTAAAATTAGGCATACAGCAAGCTAAAACATTTAAGTTTAATAATTCTTTTACATAATTCCCTGGATCGGTATAGCATTTTTCAAATCTATAGTCATCTGTATAAAATCCTACAATAGTATTAGACATATCTTTTGGGATTTTAGAACTCCCTATAATCCATAAATACAAATCTGTTTTCATTGCATTATCTGTAATATGTGTTGAAATTGTTTTTGAATCAAAAGAATAAATTTTATCACTCATTAATTTTGGTATATCATACATACCAATTTCTTTATTAAGTTTTATATCAGGATTATAAATCATTATATCATCATTATATTTTTCATTTACTCCCTCAAAAATATCCTTACTTTCTACACTATCAAAATTCAACTCAGGTATTTCTATCTGGCTTTTGATTTCGTCAAAATCTAAATCTGCTACAAAATCTTGTAATACATCCTGAGCGATAGACTTATAATGAGAGTTAAAAATAAGAACGGCTTTTTTAGCTTCTGTTTTGTTTTTGAGGTATAGGAATGAACACGGAAATTTATCCGGTATTGTTACTGCATATTCCTTGCCGTTTTTATCTTTTGGATAGATCGCACCAGATTCAATCAGTTGCAATACTTCAAGTCTGGAATGCCCATCAATAACATAAATATTCCCGTCTTTTTCCCAAACATAGAAATTCATTGTTAACCCGTTCTCACATAACGAATTGACTAACTTTTGTATTTTGTGCGGTTCAGTTTTTTTTAAATTGTCAGGTTGGAATGGAACTAACGTTTTCCAATTGACTAATTCTGTTTTTAGTATCCGGTTATTTAGTAAATTCAATTTCTCAAATCCTCAAAATACTCTTTATCCGTCTCCAAAAATCCAAAGCCCAAAATGCCTGCTACTCTATAAAGCTTTTGATACCGTCTTGTCTTGAATCGTGAAGGCAGTTTAACACGTTCTTTATAATTAGTAAACCTTTGATTACTAAAATGGATTTCAGCAGTCAGCATATACATATCAGTTTCATAATCATCTTCGGATAAAATAAATACATCTTGCATGGCTACTCCTTATTATTCACTTACTAAAGATTTGTCAAGCTCTAATTCAATCTTTAAAAGTTCAAGTTCTTCAAGTTCGTTATCAAGTCTTGCAAGCTCGTTGTTATCCTGCGACAATTCGATTGCTTGATGGATAGTTGCTATACGGTTGTTTATTGTGTCTATTGTCATTCCATTTCCTCTACTATTACTTTAAAATATTCCTTTTCTGATTTTCTGTCCATAAATCCACAATCTTGGACTATCTGCCTATCGTTCCTATATGCGACCCCTTGCAGTCTATCGTATAACTCATCTGTAAAATTTCTTAAATCCATCCTGTTAAATCCATTCCAGAGAGTTACAACAACTTCTTTATCGCTTAACGTTTTTTGCAGTTTCGCGCGCTCACTAGGTTTCAAAAGTTTAAATTGCGATTTAGTCATTCCAAATTTTTTTTCATACATTAGAGAATGTATCTCTTCCCATATGCTTTTATACTTCGGATTTACAATTTTAACTCTACGATTTTGCCTTTTGCTCCATACGTCAATTTTATCCTTTTCGTTTTTTGTCGGTGGATTAATATGACAAGTGAATTCGAAGAGTGTCATAACGTTATTAACCACTCTGCTCTTCTAGCATACATATCAAGCCCCTTATCAAATAAATATTTGACTCGTGAATCTTTGTTTAGTAGTTCATACTCTTGGTGGCATTCCAGACATTGAGTAAAATAGTTATTAGTTGCTGAGTAAATATATCTAGAACGCTTTGTCTTAGCTACGGAATTCTTTTTGACAAAGTGCGATGGAGTTAGACCGGAATAGCTACCGCAAGTTTCGCATCGGTTTTTAACGGTTAGTCTACTCATACAAATACTCTCCTAAAACAAAAATACATTGCAACTAAAGAGACAAGGCTAATTATAATTATGCTCAGTTCTTTCTCCAACCACTTAGCAGCATTGCACAGTCAACACAAAAACCGTGTTCATTAATTAAACCCAATTGTTCACATCGCTTGCAATTGCCGTGTATGTATTGTGTAATCTCTGTTTTCATTTATTCCCTCATTGTGCAATCATTGTGCAATATAATAATCCTTTGCTACTTCAATTCCTTTCGTTTGCTGTTCAATCCTGTTTATGTTTTTGCCTGAAATAATATCTCTTAAAATTAAAGCTTGGTCTTTATTGATATAAAAGTGCGTATACTCATTCTTATTCTGAATCGAAATTGCTTTTAAATCTCCTTCATAAAAAAGAATTTTGTTATTGCCTGACATGCCACAAAACATAGATGTAAGTGTTGACCACTGAATATCCTTCTCGATTGTATTTTTCAGGATAAGTTTAAATACTGATTGTTCTTGGCTTTTAGTGAATTTGTATTCTTTTTTCATTCTCTTATCCCACTTTTAACCAAAATCTTTTTTAAATCTTTTAGTTTTTCGTTTACCGCTTCTTTTAATTCCATATCAAGTTCTTTTTCGGCAGCTGCTTTTTGCGCAAGTGCGTCTTGATGTTCTTTAGTTCCTGGCACTACATGGAGAAATTGCCCACCGTTTTTACTTGGCACTACAACTATAATAGTCTCTCCCCTACTCTGAGTAGTTTGGTCGGTTTTTGGCTCTTGTAGTGGCTCTGTAACCGTTTTTTGTATGGTATCCACTTGTGGAGTAGGTGATCGGTCGAGGCGGTCCCAAACTTCTGTATATTCTTTTTCTGCCCTCATATCTTCAATTATAGATTCAATAAATGAGACTAACAAAGGAATACCACGCAAAACGCCCACGAATAAAAGTAGAATTGATACAATAGGCTTTAGAATCTCTATAATCCAATCAAATAATTGCCAGAGCATTCTTTCAAGGCTACTCATAAATATACCAAACAGGATTGTAGCAAATAACATTATAGCTATTATGCTTCCAATTAGTTCGATAGTCTTTACGAATATACCTTTATTTTCGTTGTTGGTTGCCATTTTTTTGAGCCTCTAATATTTTCTTTTCAATTTTCTTTTTCATCTCTGCCTCTTCTGAATCTAAATTAAGAGCAAAATATACAAATACACCTATACAAATCCAAGATGCGAAAGTTACTATCAAACAATCTATACTTGACATTTTAAGCGCCTCTCTTTACTTCACGAATATTCACTACTTTCTCTGATTGTGCATTCATTGTGCATTCATTGTGCTTACGCCCATAAAGTTCGTTCTCAATATCACGGATGTTTCTCCATGTCTTGCCGTAGATTTTCGCAATTGATAATTTTGATTCTTTTAATAAAAGTCTGCGGATAATTTCAGCTTTAATTCTGCTTTCTTTTTCCTCTGTAGTTTCTTCTTGGATGACAATTTCATTTTCGATTTTATTTTCTTCAAAGGTAGTCAGAAAAGTAAGGACGATAGAAGTCACGGAAATTAATAAATATATCCAAACTGGTATTTGCTCGAAAAACGTTAGTTCGATTTCTATGGCTCTAATGTCAGTTTCACTTTTTAAAATTCTACTATTGTAAACCCTTAAATCTTTTGCATACGAAGCTTGTAAATCTTTGTTAGATTGCAAGCATTCAGGTCTTGCATATTTTGGCTGACTATCACAATTTTCAAGAATAGGTTTAATGGGTTCTTTTACTTTTGTTGAATAACTATTTTCTTGTTTACTTAATTTTTCTTTAGCTATTGCTTGCCACTTGTCACGCATACCAGATAAAAACAAAAAAGCTAATAGAAAAGGGGTAACTTTAAGAACTAATTTTTTTTTGGTATGAACACAAGAAACCATTAAGAGTATAATTCCAATTCTTATAATCCACCATTCCGCATCCATTTTGCTATTATATCCAGAGATAGCCATTTCTAAAAGTATGCCTGAATAGTATGCAATGCTTTTCTTATGTTCATCCAATTTCATTTTCTTAAACTCCAATCACCCACACACTACACCCAGCAGTCTCTTTTAAATCTTGCTCGATTGCTCTAATATTATCGTAAGTTCCTTCCGGCAAATAAACAAAAATGTCATTGGCTCCGATCTCGCAATTATAACCTAGAGCGGTTAGTCGTTGTTTACCCATAACAAGATGCTCTTTTTCTTTTTGAATGCTCATTGCTTACTCCGTCATGTCATCACAAGTGATGCGCCAGTTTAATTTTTCTTTTTCGTCTTGATTGATAGACAAGGCAGGAACATTTTCGCCTTTCCATTTACCTTCCTGAAAAATACAATCCTCAGTTTTGCAGGTCCCATTGAGCGCCCCCTCAGGGCAGCTATCAATTTTAATTTCTTGATCCATTTCTTTCTCCTTTAAAGCCCCTCATCGAGAGGCTAGTTTTATTTATTTATTTTTTTGCTACTGGTTTTTTCTTTGCTGCTGGTTTCTTTTTCGCTTTTAATAAAATTTTCTACGTGTACATTTTCGAGCGCATACTCAACAATAGCCGATTTTGAGACGTGAGGGAATGATTTTTCACTCATCAAATCTAATTTGTCGGCAAGTGCTTTTTCTACGTTTGCACTAATTATTTTTTTCATCTCTACCTGTATATAGGATTGATTTAATAAAGTCAACATCTTTTTATTAAACCTTATTAAAAAAAGTTAGTCAATAAATTTCTAGTATATGCGTCAAAAAAGTGCGCATACGCAGGAGTTAGGCGAACATTGACGGCGTTTCTATTTTATTTCCCCCCCCTACTGGTTGAAA
>DAORDH010000070.1:0-14028 GCA_035345875.1 Leptospiraceae bacterium
TCACTTAAACAACCAGACGGCTCGGAGCAAGAAGCCACATCTTCTCGTGGCTTCGTAGCGGCTACTCTTTGTTATGTGGCGTTTTGTTCAAAAGAATAATTTACGCTTTATATTTTCTAATATTTTCCCTTTTTTAAGGACATTTTTTTCTTCAATAAAGTTGTTAAATTCTTGAATAATTTCTGTCTCTTCTACTACTTCAGGCTCCCATCCCGTAATTCCAAGTTTTCTATTTAATCTACACGCTCCAATTGTAAAATTTCCCTTTGATGAGTCGTTATCTATATAAAATCCATTAATTATTAAAATATGTTTATCATAATCATCTAAATGTGGATGGACAATATAAAAATCATCTGATTTGTCTGGATATTTAGTTTTATATTTTTTCTTTATTGTATCTGGAATAGTTTTAAGTGTTTCCTGATTTTTTTTGATCTGGTTACAATCAGAGCATACAACACATAGATTTTTGGGTTCAAAAATATATTCAGGATGAAGAGATTTAGGAGCGATATGTTCTATATGAGAATTAGAAGGATAAATAATCGAAATTGTTTGACGACAATACGAACAAATCGCATTTTGCTCAAGCCGATAATAATCCCGAATTTCTTTTCTTAAATCAGCTAAATTATCACTGTCCCATATATTGTGATCGAAGGAATCATCTATGTTAAAAGAATTGACTAAATTCTGGATATTTTCCGAGTATTTAATTGCTGAAATTATTTTTGCCATACTTTTCCCCCAGTTTAATCAATGTATAGATCAAATCATAGACTGGATCATCGCGTCTTAAATGCTTTAAATTATCACTTAATATTCTTAAATTTTCGACATCTTGGGTATCAAATTTCTTATATTTAGAAACTTTTGTAAAAGTACTAATTGCAATTCTTAACAAATATTCATTCTTAAAACCAGGATTATTGAAGACATTGACTAATTGAAAATCAACAGAATTGTTTATATAGTTTTCAGAACTATTTATCCTACCTTCTTCCAAGTTTATAATAAAACTATTACTACTTGATAATTTTGAAATGATTAACGGAGAGTGTGTGGCTATTATGAACTGACAGTTCCTAAATTTATCAAAGGTATGAATAAGTATTTCCATATATTTTTCTTGCCAATGTGGATGGAGGCATATTTCAGGTTCATCAATAAGGATAAGGGAATTATCTTTTATTCTACTTGCAATGCCAAGAATGCTTAATATAATACTCTGCTCTCCTGAACTTGCTTCTTTAATGCTATATCGTTCATTATTACTTACAGTATTAAGTAAAACATCTTTTAATTTAAATAATCCAGCTTCAAGTAAGAAAATAATATTTTCAATGTCTGTTGGCAGATCATTTTTTTCAAAACCATACTGAAATATAGATATATTAAATCTTCTGCTACGATGATAATTATGAACAATTTCAGCTATAATTTTGTTTAGCTTCCTCAGTTTTCTTTCATTAAATGTATCATCAGAATTAATAAAAAATTGTTTATTAAATATTTTTGGGAAATGAACGTTTCTCATTTCATCTTCAAGCTCTTTGAAGGAATTTACTTTTTGAAGTAATTCGAATAAATGTTCAACATTAAAATTAATGTCAATAATTATATCAATTACATCTCTATAATTAAGAAATTTTAGTACATTACATATTTCAAAAGCTTGTTTTGGATTTTTTGATATACTATCTATAAGAGAACTTATAATTTTAGATAAATAACCAAGTCCTATAGTTGATGAATTTATATCTCTTAATCCTAAGTAAGTGTAATATTTTTGACGATTATAACGGTCTAATGGGAATTTATCAAAGGGGCTTGTTGAAACGGCAATAATTTCATTTGGAAATTCTTTTTCATAATTATAAAAATTGTTAGATACATCTTCATTTTGCTTTCTGGTTTTAGAAAGATTTTTCGTGAGTTCTTCAGCTAAATTCCCTAAAAGAGTACTTTTTCCAGAACCATTTTTTCCCACGAGTATGCTGTAAATATTTCTCTCTGGGTAAATTTTATTTTTCATGAATAAGGGAACTTCCATTCCCCGATTATGGTAGAATTCTATCATATTTTATTTATACCTCAATGTCAAAATGCCACATAACGTTAAGAGTATCCGACGTGACTTTGAAACTCGAAAGTGCGGTAGCACCTTTTGAGTTTCAAAGTCATGTCTCCAAGCCGACCAAATACTAGCAAGTCCCGTGACTGAGTGTAGGGCGCAAAACTTGCATTATTCTCTTGCAAGTTTTGTGACCGGAACGAAGGCACTGGACTTGCATAAGTCTCACAAAAATACTACAAAGTTTCACTTACACAATTAAGCCGGCTTGGAGCAAGGAGGTGAACAGCTTCCGAACATAGTTCACCTCCGCAGTGGATACTCGCAGTTAGTTGCCGTTTTCTCAACCCTCGTTTACAGAAGAGTAAGGCACGGATGCCGTTCTACCCCAAGAAATTCAAATAAGTTTTATTATTGCAAAGTACTAAAGCAAAATTTTTGCGATAATATTACAAGATTTTTTATCGGGATTTTCTTCACATTCTTTTATTGATTTAAGAAGATTCTCTTTGACATTTTTAAGGGTAGTCAATTTGTTTTCTATATTTTCTAAATTCTTTTCTAGCTTTCTCTGTACATCTTTACATTTTTGCTCCGAATTATATAAATCTAAAATATTCTTTATTTCTGGAAGTGTAAACCCCAACTCTTTCAAAGAAGCAATGAATTGGACTACTCGAATATCCTTTTCAGAATATTCACGATAATTGTTATCTTTCCTTGTTCCTACTAAAAGCCCCTCCTTTTCATAGAATCTAATAGCTTCTCTTGTTAGTTTACTTTTTCTCGAAAATTCTCCTATCAACATAAAAAAAGCCTCACTTTTTTAATTTTTTTCAAATATCTACTAACCTTGTAGTATACTGCAAGGTCGTCATATATATTGTAAATCAAATTTTTTAAGGAGAATTACCATGAATAAAAGAGTTTTCAGTAATAACAAGAATCTTATGACTGTAGGAGTTATAGCGGCAATTTCTGCATCATTGTGTTGTATAACTCCGGTATTGGGAGTTTTAGGTGGGATAGGAGGCTTAGCTTCTACATTTAGTTGGCTGCAACCCATTAGACCTTATATTATTTCTCTAACTACTATAGTTTTAGGTTTCGCTTGGTATCAGAAACTTAAAACTAGAAACAGAGACGAAATAGCTTGTGAATGTGACGTAAAAGAAAATCTTTCTTTTTCACAAAGCAAGTTCTTTTTAGGAATTGTAACTCTTTTTGCAGTAGTTTTATTATCATTCCCTTACTATTCTGATATTTTTTTTCATTCTTTGAATGCAGATGCAATTATTGTAGAACAGGAAAATTTAGCGACTACCCAAATGAAAGTTGTAGGGATGACTTGTTCCGGTTGTGAGCATAGTGTCAACAAGGCTATCAAAGAACTTACTGGAGTCATAGAAGTTGTCTCCCATCATAAGACTGGTCTTCTCAGAATAAAATATGATAAAAGTAAAGTTAAACCAAGGGATTTTAAAAATGTAATCGAAAATACTCTTGGATACACCGTTTCTAGCATTACTGAAGGAGAATAACAATGGATTTAAAAAATGAAATAATGACCTTATCTGTTTTAACCTGTCCTAATTGCGGTAATCAAAAAGAAGAAGAAATGCCAACTGACGCTTGTCAACATTTTTATACTTGTAAAAATTGCAATTTTTTCTTAAAACCAAAAGTAGGTGATTGCTGTGTATTTTGTTCTTATGGAACAATTCCCTGTCCTCCAAAACAAATCGAAAAAAAATGCTGTTAAAAAAATAAAAGCGGGCACGGATGCCCGCTAAATTTTAAAATTAAATTGGGTTGAGAAAATGGCAACTAACGTACAAGAGTAGCTGACGTTCGGAAAAATGTTCAAAAATGCGGGCAGCATTTTTTGAACATTTTCCCGAATGTCTCCGAGCCACAGCTAATAGGAGCAAGACCTGTGACTGAATGCAAGAAAAATTTGAATTTGTTAGCAAATTTTTCTGGAATGAAGGCGCAGGCCTTGCAAATGTTATACAAATTCAATAAAAAGTTCCGCTCAAACAACTATAGCTGGCTCGGAGCAAGACCCTGAATCAGTTCTCAGGGTCGCAGTAGCTACTCTATTGTTGTGCGCATTTTTTTCATAATTTAAATTTAGTTAATTTCCAATTAGCATATTTACCAATTTGTAAGAACAGTATTTATTTTTTAATTCTTCTGTAAATATTTCTAAGTAATTCTTTTTCATCTTCATCTTTAGTAGTAAAGCCCTTTAAAACTATATATCCAAGTTCTTTTACTCGTTCCAGGCTTAGATTTTTTGTATTTATAATTTTTTGATAATCAAACCAATTTCTACCTTTTTGTTTTATTAATATTTGGAAAGAATAATTACTTTCATTTCCATAAATTCGAATCTGATTAAATTTATGTGTAGTATAAATAAATTCTACTCCACTTTTAGTGACATCTTTTTTCCAAATAGAATTATCAATGAAATTACTAGTTTTTTCAAAGATTTCAACAACTTTCTTACCCAAGAATTGCTCTTTCTCAGTTAAATGTTCTGAGCATGTACTGCCAACAATTTTATAACCCCATTTTGGATGATAAGTTAAGTGCTCGTATCTTATTTCTGCTCCACACCCATTCCTTTCACAGACTCCATCTGATTCTTCTCTGTCCGTAATTGAAATGAGAGTCCAACCATCATTAGGCTCAATCAATTTGTGCTCTCTTGCATGACAACCTTTGCAAAGTGTAATGCAATCACTTAGTGGATATTCCCAAGGTTCTAGACCTGGCTTGTAAACTCTATGGTGCACTTGAAGAATTACAAATGGTTCTTTGCGCCCACACTTTAAACACTTTTCATCTCTCTTCTTAACTAGATCAGAAAAAGCAAACCATTTTTCGTTATAATATGATTTTTTCTTATTCTTCTCCATTATTTTAATTAGATTATTCCTCTATCTTGTTTAGTAATTCCTTCCAATGGTTTGATTCAAATAATTTTCTCCTTTGAGTAAGAACATTAGATATTCTTTGTGCAATGAGTCCACCATATACCATTAACTCCTGAATGTTCATAGAACTTTGTATGTGCTGGTTACATCTCGCTGAATATAAACCAAGGTTTTCAATCAAATTATATTTACCAACACTTTGATTCTTAGACAGTAAATGACCCCATTCATATTTTATATAATTGCAATTCCAATCAGCTGGACGATTCCAACATAGCGGTAACTCTGTCCCCTCAACATGAAAGAAAGGTCTATTATCTTGAGCTTGAAAAATCTGTAATATAATGTTTTTTAATATATCTTTCTTCGACTCATTAAAACGGATACCTTCGTAATCCTTTTTAATATGATTCAAAAATGTTTGAACTAGCCGATCATTCTTTAAATCAAAAGTATATGCATCTTTATTTTTTTCTATTTCTCTGCGATGATCTATTAATTTTCTTATCAATTTTTAAATCCTTTGTAGTAATAAAATTTTATAGAGCTTGAAAAAATTGCGCACAACGTTTCAGCATATGAGACGTTTTGGGGCTGGCGCAATTTTTGCCTCTTCATGCAAAAACTTGTGACAGACACAAAATGTGGCGAAGCCCGAACAACTGAATCTTTTCTCAGTTGTGAAGCTCATCATGCTTTGTTAGGCGATCGTTTTATTTTCGTGAACTCCTGCAAAGTCTAACTGACGACTACATCGAAAACCAGCCTCGACACGAGGTCGAGTGTATTAATAATTATTTTAAATATTTTTTTTGGGTGTAGGCAAATTAAGAATCCCTTTATTTTCTAAACTATTTTTTATATATGTAAGAAAAATAGGACTTATTTTATAAATCCAATATCCAAGATATATTTCGTTTAAATCTTTATCTCTTAATTCACCTTTGAATTCAATATCTTTTTTATGTGGTTCAATTTGATAATCGTATAAGTGATTTATTTTTTCATCAAAATAAAGATAGCAATCATTTGTAAAAATAGAAGAGTAATCTAATTCTGGAAAGAGTTTAGCCCTATCTTTTCTTTCCGGAAAATAAGATGTTGTAGTCGTGCAAAATAAATGTAGTTTTGGTTCGGCAATAATTCCTGAATTGCCAAGATAAATAAGCCATCTAGGCTTAATCGACCCTCCGCCTTGCTTATAAAGAAACTTATCCCATCTGTAAACAGGTCCAACATCAAATTGCATGAAGAGACTGCCATACCTTAAAAGCTTCTTCCTCAAATGTTAAATTGTTTTCTGAAAATTCAAGTTCATCTTCATATTTCATAGGTTGATTCTTTTTTACATTAAATGCCTTAATCCAAGCTTTAATTTCTTTATGGCTATCTTCGCTTATTTCTGATGCAGTTGCATAATCATGAGCATATTTATTTAAGAGCGCGCGCATTATTTTTATTTCTTCTGAATCTAGATAATCTAAATCTGCTTTTCTTTTTGAATGAACTATATAAATATCATCTTTAATATTTTCAAATTCATACAACTCGCTTTTAAGATTGTTTTTATTTTTGTATATGTCTATTGGAACGGGACCTCGTTCCATTGCTAAATATTTAAGATTTAAGGAAGGGTGTCCTACTTTTTTAAGATATGTAAAATCCAAAAAAGCTAGATATTTATAAAGAAAAGTTTGGCTTAAATTTTTATTAGTAAGTTCCTTATGCTTTTCGGCAAAGAAAGATACTACATTATCTAATTTTTGCTTTTCAAACCAGTCCATAGTATCCTTCTTTTATTTTCATCTTATAACTACACATATATTTAGTTTTTAATCTGCTATTAGTCAACCATAAATAAATCAAAAAAGGGATTACTCAATAAAATAAATGTTGACAAAATAGTGTCCATAAAGTATGGTAAATATAGGAGGTAATAAAAATGATACCATTTGATACAAAGTTTTTGCTTGAAATTGGTTTGATAGCAGTAGCGGTCGTAGCCTACGCTGCAATTCAATACTACTTAGAGCAAAAAAAGAAGTAAGACTTCTCCCTGCCCCGAAAGGGGTAGGGTCATTTGGTTATCATTTTTATTCCCTTTAACTATTAGACTGGATAAGGTTTTGTATGCAATTACTATTTATGTTTCTATTTTTGATTTCCTCAGTGGTTATTCTATATGACAATTATAGCCATAGCATTTTAACTAATCAACTTCCTTGGGGGCATATATTTTTAAATCTTGTAGGCATTTCACTTATATTCGTTCCTATAAAACTCGGTATGGATTTATTTGCAAAAATTATGTCTTTTATGGCTTTCGGAATATGCCTCTTATATGAATTAGAGCTTAGAAAATATTCTCCAGAAACAATAGAGGTATATATTAATTTTGCTCTATGGGTTTTTCTTAAAGCTCTTATCTGTTATTTACTATATTTCAGTGCAAAGAATATTGTTTTACTTAGCGAGGGAGTTGATGGAAGAAAAAGAGATTAAGAAAATTAAATCTTATATTCAGGATATTGAACAAAATAAAAAGAAAATGCTAGAACTCTTTCATTCTTTTAGTGAAAAATATTCTTATAGGAAAATGGCTATTATCCTTGAAATAAATCATTCTCATATAAATAAAATTATGAATAGTGAACGTAATGTATCTATTGAAACATTAGGAGACTACATTTTAAAAATTCTTGATTATAAAGAATCAGAATAAGTCTTTCGAGACACGGATGTCGAGAAACCTACTTCTAAAAATTTTAGAGTCAGTTTCTTCAAAAGCGTGGTCGAAAATAAAATGTCGCCTAACGTTAAGAGTATCCGACGTTGAGAAAATGGGAAGAAAATGCCTCAAGCATTTTTCTTTCCATTTTCTCAATGTCTCCGAGTCAACAAATACTAGCAATGTCCTGTGACTGAACGGATGGCACGCAAACTTGCTCTTTTCCGCAAGTTTCGTGACAGGAGTGAAGGCGCTGGACTTGCATTAGTCTGACAAATAAACTAAATATTTTCACTTCTACTACTAAGCGGCTCGGAGCAAGAAGCCACATCTTCTCGTGGCTTCGCAGTGGATACTCTTTGTTAGGCGAAGGTTTCATCATGTAAATAAATCTTCAACTTTTTCAATTAAATTCTTTTCAGAATTCACATTAACATGTGCAACGTAATTAATTTTGTTTTCAGAAGTTTTCCAGCTATCGACTATTGCACTAATACTAGATTCTATATCACTTCGACTAGTAAAATCAGCCCATGAGTATTCTAAATTTTCATCAATATCATTACATATTTCGTCAATAATTCTGTTTAATCGATCCTCGAAATTTGATTGAGCTATATCATAATCAAGCTTACCATAGTAGTTAAAT
The DNA here is from genome assembly GCA_035345875.1 of Leptospiraceae bacterium. GTDB lineage: Bacteria > Spirochaetota > Leptospiria > Leptospirales > Leptospiraceae > UBA2033. The sequence goes on from DAORDH010000070.1 coordinate 8,400, forward strand.
AAATCATCATTGTCAAGAAAATCCGAATCTTCTAAGGCGGAATCTATTCTGCTTTTTATACATTCTTCTATCTTTGCAATATAAGATTCTTTTAAATCATTTTTTTCAATAAATTCTTTAAAATCGATATGGGCATTATCAAATAAAGCTTTAAGTAAAACAATTTCATCACTGTCAGAAATGCTTTCTAAGAATATAGAGCATAGACTTAGAATATTTCTCCTAATATATTTTAAAACGCCCAATTCTCTTTCTTTTGAAAGAAATTTTAATATGTAAAAAAAGTGATTTGCTGAAATTTCTTGAATTTTTAATTTTTTGAATAAATTATATATATCTCTCCTAATATCAACAAATTCAAAACTATCAAGTAAAATTTGAATGAGATAAGCTTCAGGAGACGAATAGGAATACTCAGAATTATGAGCAAGTTCTTTATACTCTAATATCACTTTGTCTTTAAATATAGCTATTTCTTTTTCAGATAAATTTATAAATCCTTTTTTGTTAGGGTGAAAGTTGTTTCCAATTTGGTGCATTGAGATGCAAGATTTTATTAGTCCAACTTTTTCCTCAGGTGATTTATTATAAAAACTTATTAAGTAGTCTCCTAATGATGGATTTATTAGTATAAATTTTAATGTATTTTTTTCTATATCTCGTTGAGTTATAATCAAGCTATTTTGCAAAGTTCTTATTGACTTATTGTAAGAATCAAAACTAGTCGAAATATTTTTACTATTCTTAAAATAATCTAATCTAGAGAAAAAAGTTTTTTTAACTAATTCTTCTTCAGAGGCATATCGCCCTAATGTAAAAATTGTATCTAGCAATGCTTTTGCTTCATAGTCAATTTCATTTTTATAAGCATGATCCCAAATTAAGGCTGGCTCATCAAGGCATTTCAAGACATATTCTATATAGCTATCTCTGCTATTACATTTTTTAAATGTTTCTAATTTCGTAATAAACTCAATGATTCGGGGATTATAATTTATGTGGTTAATTATTTTATGATAAAAATTATCACTTTTTACAAAATTCAAATATTGTCTAGTAGAATCATTAAAGTATAGATGATTATATAAAATCAAAGCTTTATCATATAAATTGTATTCATTTAGTTTTAATTCATATTCCGAAAATTCTAATCCTGAGTTATTCAATTTTTCGGAAATTAATTTTGCACTATTTAAAAATACCGTTCGACTCGTCAGGATAAAATATTTATTTTTACTACCTTTAATTCTATCGATAAAATTTATAATTTTAGAATCTGTATTTTTGGGATTTGTTATATTATCAATATATCTTCCAAGAAAATCATCAAAGAATATTATTTGGCGTTCTTTTGGATCTTTTGATAATAATTTTTCAGCTTCTGAAATGTAGGCATCTATATAAATTAGTTTAAACCCTTTTGCTAGAAATTTATAAATTATATTATGTGCTAAAGTTGTCTTGCCAACACCAGGTTCTCCTGAAATTATTAAAAATTTATTATCTTTTAATTTTTTAAGGGCAAGATTAAAATATTTTGTTGTCACATATAATGAAGAGCTTTTTAATATCTTCTTTTCATAAAAATCTGATGAACCGTGTTCTGCATTGTGTAATATTCTTTTGAGAATATTGGAACTGTTTATCCAGAGCTTATAATATTTTTCTTCAATATAATTATTTTTTTTTGCTGATAATAAATTGTCTATTTTAGTTTTGTAATAAATATTATCTTTAGATTTAAAATATATTTTTCCAATATCGAATATTTCATCTAATTCTTTTACAGATAAATCGAGACTTGTAAACAAAAAATATTTTAATGGTAGAGGATTGAAATTTCCTACTTTTACTATCTCTTTACTTATTTCAGATTTTAAATTATTAAAGTTAGAATAATGCTTAGCTTGCATTATAATCTCATTGTCACTACTTCCTGAATATCTTGCATCTATACCCTTATCCTTTCCTTTCTTAAAACTTTGCATTTTAATTTTAAATTCATTTTGAAGTAAATCTCTAGCTAAAAGTTCAAATTCTTTATCATTTAGTAGTTCATATCTATAATTATTCAAGAATTTATTCCTCATTCAATAAAGTTTGATGAAACTTTCGCCTAACGTTCAATGGTAGCTGACGTTTTGGTGAAGGCGTGAATCTTGCGTTTGTTTGCAAGATTCATGACTGAATCAAAATGTGGTGAAACCCAAGCCACCGAATCTTCTCTCGGTGGCGCAGCAGCTAACCTTTGTTAAGTGCCCGTTTTTTGCTTCTACAACTAAAAAGTTAGCCCCATATTTTTTATAACCAGCCTGAGACACGGATGTCGAAGGCTGTTTTTGCTATTGCACTTTTCTTTTTCCTTGTACATCATAAATAGACAGTGTAATGGGCGATTCTAAACGATCATCATTTAAGCAGGATAAGATTTCTTCTATTTTATCTTTTTCCTTATTAAAAACGATTCTGTTATTTTTAAAAGTCAAACCCCACTTATTCTTTTTGTTCACTTCCATTAATTTTTTCATAAAGTTTTCGTCCTTGTAGTATTGACTTTTTTTAATCATTGAAGCTTTTCTTAATAGATGTAAATTATTTCCTATTGCTTCTTTGAAATCATCTAAATTCTCAACAATACTAAGTTCATTTAACTCTGTAATTAGAGAATCTCGATTTTTTTCCATACCTTTTCTGAAATTCAATGCAGTTTCAAAATTTCGTTTATTTAAAATATAAATGATTCCGTTATAATCAATATAATCAAATGTTTTACTAATTTGTATTACATCTTCTTCTTTAAGGGCTGTAATCATTTTATTTTTAAAAAAACTATAAAAAAACTCTTTCTTGGATTTTTCGATTTTCCATTTTCGATTTAGCTTTTTAAAAAAATTTATCTCACTATTTTTGTGTGATAATTTTATTAAGTATGCCCACGTATCCGAAAGTTCATTTATATCTTTTACTTTTTTTTCGTCCGATTCCTTATCTAAGGTTTTTTCAATTATTTGTGATATTTCAGTTTCTTTACTATCAATAAACATAATTTCTTCTTCATTATCAATTACTTCATGCGAATATTCTTTTAGTATAAAATTTTTATTTTTGAATATATTGTTTACGACTTGAATTATTTTCTCTCTAAATGAATCATCTATCATTACAAAAAAGGCTTCATAAATAGATTCTCTTTTATTTTTATGCTCTTTAATTATCCAAAATTCTAAAGTAAACTTAGAAAATTCAAGTAGGGATAATTGGGAAAAAATTTCTTTAGAATTGGAAATCATTGTATTCTCCTATGTGTAATTAGCATATATTCCGATAAGACAGATACATCATAGTAAGTATCTTGTTCAATCGAATATCTTGACAATATAATTCTATTTTTTGGTTTTCCTCTAGTATTGAACTTAACGTCATATAGCCGATAACCAAGAACAGCAAGTATTGGGTTTATAAAGACAATTTGTGTTTTTATTGAGAGAAAGCATAAAATCATTAAAAAGAATAAAAAAACAGTAAGTTCTACTGGCTTATTTATATCAATATTCATAAAAGCTACTAAATAAGGTAATGTATAGTTTAATAAATCGAAAGACTTGTAAGATACATCTGTAACATTTATTTGGAATTCTACTTTAATTTTTGTTAAGAGATAAAAAAGAATTATTAATGGAAAAATTGATGAAAACAAGAACACAAAATTTAAACAGGAAAAATAATTCGAGTTATAGAAATTTTTTATTACAAACAAAATGAATAAAGGAGAATAACCACTTACAAAAATAAAAATTTCAATTAAAATACGAAGCATTTCAAAATAACTTCCCGGTAGTATCCTTTTTTTCAACTTTATGAGCTTCTTTCGAATGATAAACTTGATGAGGAATTCTTACTTTACTTCCATTTAGTATATTTTCAATAGTTAATATTTGTATTTTAGGGAATTCCGGTCTGTTTTTCCAGAAACCAGAAGAGGCGGCTTCTTCCGTCATATCTCTACTTGGTTCTTGCAATGTAATAAAAATTCCAAATGCAGCTTCTTCTCTTTCCACAACACCTTTCAAATCTCTAATATCACCGGACTTAACTTTTCCACTTTTCACTTGAACAATCGCTTTTTCTGTTTTATTTTCGGGATATTCTATAAAATAAATCAGACCGTCAACCCCTTTATCAGAACCTTTCTTTTTGTCTCCAAAGGGTCTTGCATTTACTAAAGATAAAGCCCACCATTGAAATTGATAGCGATCTTGCTCACTCAAAGCAACTGCTCCGTCTAAATCTTTTGGCTCACCAACAAGTTGATAATCTTTTTTAGGATTTATATTATATTCTCCATATAATCTACCTTTGATAAGATTTATAGCAAGATGAGTAATGTCAATTCCAAGCCACGTTAAATTATAGCCTTCATTTTTATTCAAACTTTCGCAAGCAGATATTGTAGTTCCACATCCGCAAAAAGGATCAAGTATTATTGAGTCCTTATTTGCAGAACTCTTGATAATTCTTTCTAATAAAGCTCTTGGCTTTTGTGTAGGATAACCGAGTCTTTCTGCTGCTTGTGAATTAATAGGCGGAATATCTTCCCATACATTGTTAACAGGAACACCTTCCATTTCATCTAAGAATTGCTTTAAACGGGGAGTGTTATTAGATGTATAATACAGCAGTCCTTCCCTTTCATATTTTTCCATTGTTTCGATAGGACAACGCCATATTTTTTTAACTCCCTTCCATTCATAATTGTATCCACCGCCTGATAGTCCGCCTGCCGTCAAATCCCTATCAAGAAAAACTCTTCCATTTTCATCTTTGTGCTTATAATATTTCTTTAAATACTTTTCATCATAAGGCTTATAGATACTATTAAATGTATAGTTATTAGTTTTTACGTAGTATAAGATTATATCAGACACGTTCGCATAATTTTTAGCGTCACTATGAGCTGCTGTTCTTATCCATGTAATTTCGTTTCGAAAATTTTTTACGCCAAAAATTGTATCCATTACAATTTTTAAATAATGACTAGCAGTAGGATCGCAATGGAGATAAATGCTTCCGGTAGATTTTAAAATTCTTCTCAATTCTACAAGCCGAATTGTCATCATTACAAGGTAGGCAAGCATATCATTTTTTTTGATAAACTTCCTAAATGCAGAAATCATATCCACAACATCAGCGGGTGCTGTTTCCACTACTTCTTGGTAAATTCTTTCAGTTTCTTCTGTCCAATGCCAGGTATCCTCAAATGCTCCGACCTGTGCGGCCGAATCTTTACCTGCTTTGTCTTCAAAAAGAATGTTGTAATTAGCTTTTGAATTAAAGGGGGGGTCGAGATAAATCAAATCAACCGATTCATTCTGAAAATGAGTCTTTAAAACGGGTAAATTATCCCCATAATACAAAATCTTATTCATAGTGTCATTAAATATTATGTCCCTAATTTTTCAACAATTCAAATTAAAAAATTTTTAGTTTTGTCCGAGACACGGATGTCGAGGACACCAATAAAAAGGAAATTTATGGGGCGGTATTAGGACTAAGCCTAAAGCAAAAAATGGCACTTAACGTTAAGAGTATCCGACGTTGAGAAAATGGGAAGAAAATGCCCCAAGCATTT
>DAORDH010000071.1:0-12881 GCA_035345875.1 Leptospiraceae bacterium
AAACATTTAATAATTGTAATATCATTTTCATTCATAAATGAATTCTCCTTAATAACATTATCGGTTATTGGCTGACTTCCTTGACCGATTTTCTTTTCTAATTGAAAATATTTTCATGCCTACACTGCCTACAATAAACCCCTTTACTCCTAAAACTGCAATCGACTATCGAAGTAATATGATAGGCTGGCTTAAATCTGCTGGTTCATCATTGAGCAATTTCAACCCTGGTAGTCGAATTGGTTCACTATTGGAAGCAATTGCAATAGAACTAGCTGACTCCGACTTAAACACCCTGAACGGACTTAAACAAGCTATCTTAGAGGGTAGTTATTACACTTTCGGGTTTTCTCGATTAGGCGGGACTAATGCGGGCGGGTTCGTTCGATTGGAACATGCTGTCAATCCTACAGACATTATTTATCCAATTTTTACAGTAGATTTATTTGGTATCCAATACACTACAGTTCAAGCTGTCACCCTTTTGGCTGGTTCTACTTTTGTAGAGGTAGACATTAGGGCAGTTAATCCCGGAACAGTAGGTAATATTTCAGCAGGCACTATCGACACAAACGAGGGGCGAGGTTCTATCCTAGACACAATAGAGTCAAATACTCGCGTGTGGAATCCTGCTGACATTTCAGGTGGGACGGATGAGGAAAGCGATATTGACAGGCTTTCCCGGTGGCAAGTTTACATTCAAGGGTTAGGCAGGTCCAATGTAGCGGGAATTTTAACGGGGCTTTCAACCGTCCCCGGTATAGTCGATTTTGTTCTAGTTACAAATGTGAATCCCTACACAAATCTACCAGAAGACAATTGGGTAAACTGCTATGTGAGTGATGGGACACCTACCCCAAGCCCTGCCTTCATCCAATTGGTTTATGATACTATCGCAGGAAAAATCTCTGATCCTACAAACTTCCCCGGCTATGCGGCTGCAAATGCAAACGTCTATGTGAGTAAAATTACTCTACAGGCTGTCAATGTGGACTTTACTATTACAGTATTAGCTTCGAGCGTTCTAACCGTAGGTGAAGCCCTGGCAATTGCAAATAACGCGGCTATAACTTATGTGAACACATTACCAGTAGGTCAAGACGTTCTTTATGACCAGTTAAAAGCTACTATCCTAAAAGCACACCCGGACTTTCTTAAATGCAATGTCTTACTCCCTGCTGGAGACGTTTCTATAATTTCTACTTCACGGGCAAGACTTGGTGGCACAGGTGGGGGGACTCTTACAAGTGCTGAAACTCCTAGAGAGGTTCCGACTTGATGAAAATTACAGGTGAAACAATTATTAAAGGATTACTTTACTTAATTCTCAAAGGCAAAGAAGGCGGTAAATACCTAAGCCGTAAAAAGGTAGTCGACCCCAAGACAGGGAAAATGCGCTGGGGTGGTTATGTTTACAATAACCCAAAAAAAATTAAGCAATCTCACCCAAAATCCGATAATAAAAGTATGGATGACTCTTTTAAAGAACACGAAAAAGCAAATTATCTAATTGATAGTTATATTAAAGATTACTTAGACAAAGATGAAGACCCCCCAAGCGAAGTTTTAGATGAACTAAATGACCAATTAATTCAGAATTTTAGTATTACATTCGATTATGATAAAGATGAGGATATTAAAAATTTAAAAGATAGTTACCAGTATTTAAGTAATAATGAAATTGAATATTATTATGAATTAAATAGGCATGAATTAAAATCTATACCAAGCAAACGAGATACTTTATTTATTATAGACTATATCAATTTGAATAAAATTTTAGATAATAAAAATAAAGAATTAGAAAACGAATCAAAGCAGAAAGCCCAAACATTAAAGCTATTAGATTCTGATATTAAAACTTATATTGAACAATTCGAAGATGATGATTTTCTTTGGAAAGAGGGTTATGTAGGAGAAGGGAGTTCCTTATACATAAATATAAACAATGAGAATGAAACTAAAATAAGAATCTCTGACCATGCGAATCTTTCTAATAAACATAAAAGCCCTGATTACAGTTTAGTTCTATCCGATGAAGATTTATGGGATACTGGAATGAATCGACCTGAGAAATTTAAGGATATTCAAGATTCAGAACAGTTCAATGACAGGAATAAATTACTTGAACGTTTAAAAGAGATCATTCAAGAGGAAATTGGTAAACAATGAGCATTCATAACAAACTTCCATTATTTGCAAAAGAAGATATTCTGTATAAAGAACTTATTGGCGATCCTTCACGTCCTCACCTAACACCCGAAACAAATATTAATGACTGGAATTCGGGGGCTATTGAAAACGCTCTTAGATGGCATATTGAATATCAGAAACGAATCGTAACAGAATCGACATTGGCAAATGCTACAGGTCATAATCTTAACCTATGGGGTTCTTTCTATGGAATCGCTAGACCTCTTGGAATGTCTGATGCTGACTACGTGCAATTGATTATTTCAACTGTCACGGCTACAGTAGCAACTGCTCCAATAGTATTTAATCTATTCCCCGAGCCACCGGACGCATACAAATACAAATCTAATCTAATGTCGATGTTTCTCGATTATTCTTTCCTTGACGCTGGTGTCTTAAATCCTGCTAATATTAATCCTGCAAGGTCATCTATTCTAACATCGGGGAAAGGTGCTATTTACGTGCTAGTGCCTAACATGAGTATCATCACTACAAGTATTATTATAAAACTAAAATCAATCATAGGCGCGGGAACAAGTGTCTATGTCGGAGTATTTACACCATGACAATCACAGGGGAAACGATAATAAAGGGGCTGTTGTATTACATCCTTAAAAGTCGTGCTGCTGTAGGGGAAATACATCATTGGGCTAGTGGGGACTATAAGAAAGATGTTCATGGCTGGAAGAAAATCAAAAAGGATATCCAAAAACATTTAGAAAGCGAATACAGTAAACACGCACAAAAACATGGTGATACTGATACGCAATATTTCAATAGGGACACTAACTTAAATGCATTAAATACTCGTTTGCAGTTATTACAGAAAAACCCTGAAAAATTTAAAAATCAAATAGAAGAAACAAAAAAATATATTGCTAATTTGTCTAGGGGTAAATCGAGAATCAGAAATTTTAAACCAAAAAACATAGATCAATATAAATCTGAGTTAAAGGAAAAACTTTCTTCTATGTATAAAGACTTTGTGACAAAACAGGCTGAAAGTGTTTACTCTACTAAGATAGAAAAAATAAATAAAAAATTAGAACCATTGCGAGAAAAAATCAAAGAAATCGAATCAAAAATAAATAGTAAGCAATCTGAATACGACAAATTACCCGAAGACTTAGACGATACAACTATTCTAGATGAAATTGACGAATTAGATAGTGACAAGGAATCAATTCAAGAAGACATAGATGAATTGAAAAATGAGATTGATTTACTTAATGAATATAAGCAGGAAACTATTGATAGTAAAGTTTCTGATTACGAGTATGAATTGGAACAGAACTTGGATGATATAGAAGCGGATTCATCTAGCAGTGTATTAGATAAATACGTTGAATCAAAAGAAGCAGAAATAAAAGAAGCAATGAGAAATAAAATAATTCCTAAGGAAAAATCTTTAGAGTATGAAACCAATCCTGCAAGTATAAAAGAGATAAACATACAACATGCAAAGCGCACTAAAGAGTTATCCGATAGAGTTAAAAAAATATTATCACGATTAAATAAAGGCAAAAAATGAGAAACAAACTATTTCAATACGCGTGGCAACTAGCCAAGAGATTAAGCACCCGCAAGACTGGAAGTGGTCTAAACCTAGCAGATTACAAAAATAGAATTATCCCACAAATCAAACTTGCTCGAATGTTTGGCAAGATTGACCTTATAGTTCTAGGAGACTCAAACGCGGAAAATCTTAACACAGTAGATAACATGGCTCAACTTGGCGAAGGGCTTACAGGCGTTTCTATTAATATTGGAATCGGGGGAACTCGCGTTGACCAGTGGGTGCAATTCCTAGAGTCGGTTGACGGTCTAGAAGTTATGCAAGCTATCCGGGATTATAACCCTATTGTGATTGTAAACATCGGCGGGAACAATGCCTTACAGCAAAGAATGGAAGGGTTAGGTAATTGGTTCGATAGGCTGATTGGCTTACTGCCTAACGCTTACGGCTGCCTATGTCCACCAATCCATTTATCATACTTCGAGAAAATAACCGATGTCCAGAAACTTAAAATCAATGTGGCAACTGTCAACGGGGAAATAGCAAGAGTTTTCAAAATTAGATGCATTGATCTCTACACGCCTTTTCTCTCTAACGGGGGTGAAGCTTATATTACAGTTTTGCAAGATGCCGTCCATTTCTCGGACGAAGCTGACAGAAAAGTAAGAATTCCTTTCTTGCGTAAAGCAGTCGGTCTATGAATCCAATAGTTGCAACTATAATTCAAGCAGTATGGCTTTTTGTTCCTATTGCTTGGAAGCTTATTCAATGGGTAAGTGTTCCTTTACTACTGTGGGTTTTAATTAACGGTTTTTGATTCCAGTATATTCTGTAGCTTTTACTTTCTCTACTTCGAATGCAAATCTCCAAATTGATTTTAAATCAACAACAGAAATTAAACTTACTTTTCGCCAATGACATAAACCAAATAAAACAATCTTTTCAATTATTTTTTCACATGATGGGTTAGGTTCTCCAAAATAACTTATTAAATGAGTTTGAGTAATCCCATTTAAAATATTAACATAAGGTTTAGGCATTGTAACAAATAAAAAACCTTTCTCGATTAAAAGATAAATGTCAGGAAAGAATCTTGTAGGAAACCCATACGGGTCTAAATCAATAACATCGTATTTTCTTTTTTCAGAAATTAATCTATGAAATTGGTTATATGAATCTCCTGTCTTTAAATATTTTTTATCGTATGCTTCGACTGTTCCAAGTTCATTATATACTTTGGTAAGATTGCCTTGACCTGCAAATAATTCTAATATCTGCAAATCTACGAAAGCATTTAAGATACTTCTTATTTGACCTTCTTTCTCCTTTGGATGATGCAATGAGTCATGATTTAAACTTTGTTTTTCTCTTGTTATGTCATGCCTAATTGCTCTATAAGTTTTTTGTGGGCGTTCTAAATTAAATAATGTATCCATACTTTTACTATCGTCTTTACAGATTAAAACCTTTAGCCTAGACTCTCTGTATGCCATTAAAAGGATTCAGTCTTACATTTTACAAAAGAAACACGGATAAAGGAAATTTGACAGAGCCTTTAGGGGAATATTTCTTTCTTAATGGACCTACGAGCTATGAAGAAAGCTACCCACAGAGAATAACGGTCGATCCGACTTTCTACGGATTCACAGTTACAGACTTCGGGAATGATATATCTATAATCAGACTGGAAGGGGAATTCCATATATATTATTATGCACGTCCTCAAAGCGTCACGGCTGGTCAAGCTGGCTTTGCTTCTGACTTATCTACTCAGGCACAGTCTGTAGTATCTAACTATTTACAGGATGCCTTTGCCGATGCATTACCTATCCCCGGTGTCAATGTTCGAACGGGGAAAATGGAATTCTTTGATTTTATCGGATTGCTAAATAGTATTCGCAAAGATGGGAATTTTTCGGGGAATAGTCCACAATCAAAAGAAATAATCGCTAGAGGTGCTTTTACCGTTACGCAGCCGGGGAAAGGCAAGTTTAACTATGCTGAATATGGAATCATTTACAGAGACTACGAGCGCAAAAGATACGTTGAGGTGGTTCCTGCTGCTGACGGTTTCACAGTAAATAGATCCACAGAAGACACAAACACTTTCCACTATACCATGAATCTAATCGGTCTTAAAGACGAGGCTAGTCTAGTGGCTGACGGGTTTATATCGGACATTCTAGAACAAATACAGTTTATTAATCCTGCCGCTGGTTTAGCTTCTGCAATTGCGACTATTGGAAGTATAATGCGATTGCCTTTAGTGATTACAGGTGCTTTGCTTTCGCTGACTTCATTCATAAAGCAGTTATCTAAGACAGCCGATTTAATAGCAGCAGAATACAAAGACGCAAAAAATAATCTAACTTCAGACGGAAAACAATTAAAGAATGATTTCAATGAGATTAAAAAAAGCGTCAATAGATCACTAGGCAAGAAAGACAAAAAGACTATTTACGATAGAATAATAGACCAATCCAATTACAATGAAAAGCTATTCGAATACTATTCAGCAGAATACCAAAAATTAAAACAAAAGTTTGGTCAATTCGTCCACCAAGCAGAAAGCCTTTTCAATGCTTCGGGTGTTCTAATCCTTGCACCACCTACGAGTTCCGATCCATTAGCAGATGCTTCTACAATGCCTTATTGGGATTCTACACCCTTTATAGATACAGAGATTTATGACTACTCTTGGAATAGTTATTATGAAGGGCTTTTTGGTGAGGTATTTATTTTCTTTTCTGACATTGATTTTGATTGGCAAATTTATTTTGTGAATGGTGGGGAAAACTTTACATCTATAGCAGAAGGGCAACTTGGCGATGCTTCTCTTGCAACTGCCTTGGCTGATTATAACGGGCTTTCCGTAAATCAAAACATTTCAGGGATGGTCTTAAGACTGCCTTTCAAGCGTCCTACACTACAAACCTACTCGTCAAATAAATCTAATAGCCCTAGCGCATTAGAGGAAAGGTTACTAGGTCAAGACTTGGCTCTGTCAGTCGGTCGCGGCTTATTGTCTGACTCCACAGGTGACTTGGCGATTCTCAACGGGGAATTATCCTATGCTAACAATATGATAGATATGCTAGACTATCCGATTGGTTCCTTGCCGTATTGGAAGCAGTGGGGGAATCCTGCTGTCATTGGTTCACTTGCTACAGATTGGGAAAGGGAGTTATACCCGGAAAAAATAATCCAGTCCCTTAGAAGTGATCCAAGAACTAGCCAAGCCACAATTGAAACACTAAGTCAGGATGGAAATGTAATGGCAATGGAATTCAGAGTTATTTCTATTTGGGGCAAGCAGTCACATTATTTCAGCCTGTAACATATCTAAACGTGTCCGTATCGTGAACACTGCTTTTAGGCAGCCTTTCAATTAAGCCTTGCTTTTCTAACTCCACAAAAGCGATTCTTGCAGCTTGGGTAGTGATAAGAAATTTTCTAACCATATCCAAGGCAGTGACTTCTTTTTTTTCTCGGATGTAAGCCATATAGTCAGGCTTTCTTTTGGTAAAAGACTTTGGTGGGTTCATAGTTTTATTTGGTGGTGGTGCGTCTGCAAAGTGTCCTTGAAAAAACATTATTCTAAATACTCCCTTATTAATTCGAAACACTCATCTATCCCGTAAGCTTCTATTGCGTGATAGTTTTTTAAAGCCATACGATGTAAGAAATCTTTTTGCTCTTTTGATAGTGTTCCTGAAGCTGTTTTAATTTCCAAGCACATTCCATGAAAACCTTTTCTGGGTTCTAGGATTATTATATCGCTAGTTCCTTCTCGGTTGCGCATCCCTTTTGTATGCTTTCTTACAAGCATTCCAAGTCTAGCACCATCTAGGATATTACTGATCCATTCAACCGAAGGGAATTCATTCTTAAGCAATTGGATACATTCAAAGTGGATAGAGTCTTCTTCTCGTGTAAAACTTCTCCCATTGATTTTTGGTTTCTTTGCTTTCCGTTTCGGTTTACTTATAGGTAAACTTGGTGTAGGCACATTGTTTAGTAGTTGCTGCAATTCTGCATGAGTTAAATTTTTCTTAGCCAAAGATTTTTACCTTATACTTTTTGGAAAGTTCCTTAGCCTTATCCATTGTTACATAGTCAGGATGCCAAGCCTTATCATATCCGACCATAACTGTATTTTTGTCTATTTTCTTAAGTGAAATCACTTTAGAAAAGATTTCTTTTTTAGGAATTGTGTTTAAGTTAATTTTCATTTTCGATTTTCTCCAGTAGTCTTTGTAAATCTCTAATGTCGGATTTGATTGCATCAATAATGTCATCCTTATTATTAAAGACGTGGTTTTCCTTTCTGAATTCCCATTCGCTTACCTTTTCGTCAAAGTAGCAAAGGGCTTCTTCTATTAATTCTAGTATTTTCATACTTTCACTATCGTCTTTACGGATTAATCCCATTAGAAAATAATATAACTATGGAAAGATCAATACCTTTTTTCAATCCCTTGTCAGTTCCTTCGAGTCCTAACGCAATACGCTCTTATCCTGCTGAGGAAATTTTAGACAGAAGGGGCGAGACTTCGATTTGGTTCAAGATGCAACCTTGCCCTTGCCCTGCTGAAACCCGATTACCGGATTGTGGAATAAAGGGATGTATTGACGGGCAAATTCGCACTTACCAGAAAACCTATCCTATCTATGGGGAGTCGGTCGCCAAGATTGTAGAGAATCGGTTAATGACTAGATTCGCACCTATTACCAGTGTCCAGTCGGCAAGCATAGCAGGGAACGACTTTGGGACTCAAAGACCTTCTAAGTTGCATTATACAGGCTTTGGTAATAATTATATTGAACTCAGTGAACACTTGCCTTGGTGGAAATCCGTTGTAATTGATTATGAAGTTTCCATGTATCGGGAAGAAATGTTTACTTTGGACGCTACAGGATCACATAGAGTCTATTTAACAGGTGTAAAGGATTATATTGTAGATACCGAAAAAGTATGCGCGCATTTAAAACCCGGTGGTTCCGATTGGGAACCACTAGAAGTCGAAGGGAACGATTTTAACTCAGTGGTATTCTCTAAGCCTATTTTCGGGCAAATAAGAATTGTTTTAAAACTTTACTCACCTATCAATATCGGGTATAGAACTTACAATATTGATTCAGGAAACAACGGCACTAAAGTTTTTTTCGAGAATGGAGACATTGAATTAATAGTTGGCACTGGTTACAAAATGGGTAGAGGTGACATTGTAACAATGACAACTTCCATGACTAGAACATCACAGTTCATAGACTTCTACCCGGGGAATATTGACAGACTGCCTTACTCACCTATCGCAAAAATCCATGAGGTTTACGGTAAAGTAGACGGCAAGTTAGTTGAGTATTTTGAGAATAAGGATTTCATTGTATTGGATGACTATAGGATTAAATGGCTAGTGAATAAACCACAAGGTGGATTTTCTATAATGTATGAATACTATCCTAGCTTTCGGATTGTAGGGAGTGGAGAAAACGGAAGTCCAGAAAACAGGAAACGTCCGTTATTATTCAAGGCTAAGTCTATCAGTGGTTGGAGGGCTAGAAGTTAAAAAAGCTAGTCACGAGTAACCCGATACTGGCGGAACGGAATTATGAGGGAATTAACAAATTTTGTCTTGAAAGTAATTCTATTTGGTAGTATCCAAGTGTCAAGTATTATCCTTGCGTAACAAATTCCTGTATGCCTAAAACTAATTCTAAGTAAGTTTCTTTGTCTAGAATTACCTTTGCAACTTCCTTGTCATTATAAATCAAAAGAGTCTGTGTCTTGACTCTTATTTCTAGGAATACAGATTTATACTGAGTGCTGAAAATGTAATCTCGAACTGTCCAAAGAAATTTCTTTTGAATAATTCTTTTTGCGATTTCTTTTACTTCTCTGTCTAGGAAAAAGTATTCAGTTTTATTTTGGACTTTATTAAAAACTCTATCCATTATTTAATCCATAGTCAGAAAAACTTTTCCCGATTGCCTCTGCTTCGAAGTCGTAAAGTAAAGTCATCTTACCAAAACAAAACATTGCATAAGAATGTAATATTGAATTTTTGAACATTTCCAAAATCTCTTTGTCAGAGTTTTTGTCGAAAGGAACATCTACTCTATAAGTAGTTTCTTGTAATCCTACTGAGGGATCGGCGTGGTCTATTATTATTAGTTGCATATTTATTTTTTTCGACTAGTTCTCCTAATCCCATTAGGTAATTCTTTCGATAATGAGATTATGTTATTTAAAATTTTAAACAAATTATAAGGAGAGAACAAAAAAATGAGAACATGGATTAACACACAACTAGATATTTTGAAAAAGAAAATGATTAAGCTTGGAAAGTTGCTATTGGCTTTGCTGGTCATTTGGGTGACTATTCGCTTTGACACTTTTTGGATTACTATTCCAGTTGTGGTGGCTTATCATATTACTATGATTCCTACATACTAGAGAAATTACATCGAAAGAGAAAGAAGGTTATTTAAAGAACATCTTGCTAGAATTGAGCAAGATAAAAAATACTACAAAGTAGAAATTAAAAACAGATTTGGGTATAAATTATGAAAAGTGTAAGTGTCGAAGAAGCGGAACAAGTGCAATTGGATACATTCAATGAGTTTATGAAATTATTTCCAGTTTTGTTACACCCACCAAAGCCTGATGATGCTCAGGCAATCAAAGAGTATTTTCAAGCAAAGCGGGATGTAGAAATCCACATGGTAAGAATTATTTCGCACTATCGTATTTTTGTAGATAGAATGAATAAATCAATGGACTTTGAGGTATTCAGTGAAGAACTCTTTATGCGACAATTGCAGGAGTATAAAGACAGAATTGCAAAGCAGATCAAAGAACGCGACAACGGCGACTTTAACGAAATAAAATAAGCTTGCCGATAATTATAGGGTAATTGATTCTTTCCAAAAAGGAGTCATTACCCACATGGCAAAAAAAGCTACCACTACTAAATTAGCACCGGAAAAAGAAGATGCCACCAAAAAAGTCATTACCCACATGGCAAAAAAAGCTACCACTACAATTACACCCGATGAAAACCTAGAATCAGAAGTTGCAGGGCTTACACCTGATCCAAGTCAAACACCTGTTATCGCACCTACCCAAGAAATCAAAGTTGAATTTAAACAACCTGCTTTTGAAGTAGTTAGATTCACTCACATATATGCAAACCTAACCCCACAGGAAATCACAGAGATTCACGCGGCTTTAGTTGCAAACCAAGACAAACAACCAGAAACAAAAATATTTTTATTCCTCCGAAAGCTAGAAGAAATCGGTATTAAAAATGGAAGGATTACAGTAAAAGAATAATGGTCGAAAGTCCCTTTTCAGCCTTGAAAGGCGTTCGAGAATTACAGTATGCTATGTCTGAATATTCAGCATGGCTACAATACGTTTGTATCAATGGTCAAGAGGATTCTACAATTCAAAAAGGCTGGCTATCGGATAAATATTCACAGGTCAAAGGGTTCCTTGGAAAGTTAGTTGAAAGGAAACAACCCGACTTTGTTTATCCTGATGAAGAAGGGGAAGTCTTTGACGAATGGAGTGACAACGTTTTTGATTTTCTGCAAACAGATTGGAACGCTGTCTACAGAGAATATCACGCACAATCTACAGTAGTTTCTATGATAGCAGAATACATGCTTAACAGGCATGACAGAGATATGACCGACTACTCCCTTCCCGAAATTAATAAAGCTTTACAGGAAGTAAATAAGCCCGATCTTAACAACCTAGATGAACTTTACAGGGACGAAGAAATAGTTGGAAAACGAAACTATAAACAACTCTATGCTGAAACTGCCGGGGCTAATTGGATTGCAGTTTACAAAGACGGTGAGCGTCAAGGCAAGTGCTATGAGACTATGCGCGACATTTACAGAAAAATTATGGTCGAAGCTTTTGAGACTGGAAAGCCTGTAGATGAACTCCGAAAGAAATTTATCAATATTGAAAGCCTTCTCCCTGAAAATCTAGATGAGGAAAGCAGGCAAGAAATCATAAATGAGCACTTAAACAGAGACTTTTTCCGTCTAGCCGTAACTGAAGCAAATATAGCAGAAGGAAACGGTCGTTTACTTTCTGCCATACATCACGGACATTCTTACGGGAAAATAGTCTTAGGTGGTGGTCGGTCTATTAAGTCTCGAAGTGCTTACCGTAACAGATCCAAAAAGGTAGGATACCAGTCTTGTTCTAAATGTCTTGAACTGACTACATATACTTATCGCGTATTTTCATCGGAAGCAGAATTCAAGAAATCAAAATACTATGGTGGGGAAGATGACCTTATAGGCGATGACAAAGCAGACAAAGCCCTATGGGTAGGTAAAAACAATGTCGGTCGCTCTTATGATTCGTGGTGGGGAACACCTGGTGCAATACATCCATATTGCAGTTGTATGTTTCGCGTGACTCAAACTATGGTAGATGACGACTTGGGGGACGATGACGAGGACTATTCAGTAGAAGCAATGCAAAAAGGTCAAGTTCTACACGAGCAAGGACTTCACAGAATAGGGATATTTCAAGAGCATACTTGCAGTCACGAACCCGATTCGATGGAATTTATAGAATATATTTTAAGAAGGTAAAAAATGGTTTGGTATATAGTTTTAGCAGTATGGTTAATTGCTAGTGTATTGTGGTGGCATTCAATGTATAAGGAATACGGCGGGAAGACATTGATTTTTTACATAACGAAATGGATCAGCATATTAGAAACGCTGCTAAAGAATTGATTCAAGAAATAGACAAGGAAATAAAAAAAGATGAGACTGGACGAAAACTCAAAAAGAAAACTAAAAATAAGAAGTAAGAAAGCCCTTACAATTCCAGTAGACGGAAAGGTCACTTGGTCCAAAAACTCTTTTAAGAAAAAGCCTATTGTATGGGGTTTTCCACCTAGACATAATAAGCATAAAGTCACTGGTCAAGGCAGAATAGATGCGAATACTAAAATATTTTTAAACAACATGGAACTAATGAAAGAGGAACGTAAGAAAAGATTTACTGATTAATTTATAAATCTAAAATAGCCTTATGCCTGTAATCCAAGTTTATTCCAATGACACACGTATAAGGCTCTTTGAGCAAAACGAAAAAACTTCCTATGATGCTATGAATGCAATTTCAGGGGCGGTT
>DAORDH010000072.1:0-11148 GCA_035345875.1 Leptospiraceae bacterium
AACCGTATAACTAGCAAGTCCTGTGACTGAACGGATGGCGCGCAAACTTGCTCTTTTCTGCAAGTTTCGTGACAGTAGTGAAGGCACTGGACTTGCGATAGCTTTCCAAATAAACTAATAAATTCCACTTAAACAACCAGCGGCTCGGAGCAAGAAGCCACATCTTCTCGTGGCTTCGTAGCGGCTAATCTTTGTTAGGCTGACGTTTTATTTTCGTGAACTCCTACAAAGTCTAACTGACGACTACATCTAAAACCAGCCTCGACACGAGGTCGAGTGTAATACTTACTCTATTTACCAATACTAAATAAATTCTTAAACTAATACAGGCTTCGTTGAAAACAAATCCAATTGCTTGATAGAAGGAAGCTCTTCCAAATAATTAGAGATAAACAACTCTTTGCCGTTCTGATCTGATGAATCCGTTACATTTCGCATTCCATACGTTAAATTCCAAGACATGACATTGGCAAATTTAAAAAGTTCTCGTATATGTTCACAATCGTCATAAGTAATAAGCCATTTATGTTTACAATTTCGCATTGTTTCAGCAAACCTAACATGATCAAATTTTTTATGCATGTTCCCATTTTTTCCATACAAGGCGGACTTTGTAGCAGAATAGTAAGGCGGGTCTAAAAAAATAAAAACATTTTTTCCTTTTTCATTTACAACTTCTTCAAAATCTAAATTGGTAATACGTAAATTTTCCAGAATACGATTCATATTTTGTAATCTTACAATACTTGATTCCGTAAATCGTCCACGAAAGGCTTGTTCAGAATACCCGCCTGATTCACTTGTTCCCGAAAAAGTAATTCGGTTATAAATAAAGAAAGCACTTGCAATTTGAACAGAATTAAATTTTGAAATATTTTCGTTTAAGAATTTATGTAAGTCTTTACCATTTTCAAATTCATTGCGCCAACTCCATATTTGCTTCACTACGGCACTCAAATCCTTCTGGCACATATCCCAAAATGTATAAAGCTGAAAATATAAATCATTAATCCAAAACTTTTTATTCGGATATTTTTGTTTTAAATAAATAAAAACTGAACCTCCACCAACAAAAGGCTCTCGAAATTCTTGGAATTCAGGAACAAGCGTTGAAATAAGTTCAATCGCTCTACTTTTTCCACCAGGGTATCTTAAAGGACTTTTTATTAACATTTACTTAGCCCTCTTTATTCTAACGAGAAAATTATTCTCATTAGCCTCTTTGAAAATTTTCTTAATCAATTCCTTATTTTTCTCATTGAAAGCATTCGCTTTGAAGAATTTATCTAATTCAGTAGAATCAGATTGAATGGAACCTTTTAATTTTAAAGAAGTTAAATTCAAAATAGGTTTACACTTGATTTTACGTCCATCAACAGTTACATCTTTAAGATTGCTAAGTAAAATTAATTTCAATAATCCATCTTTAATATCGCTTAGACTTGGAAGAACGGAAGATTTACTATGCTTGGACTCAATTAAATACAGCATTTTTTCTTCTAATTCAATTTCATCGATAGTAAGAAAATATTTTCCACCTAAATAATTAGTGATTGTGATTTTAGCTTTTGTGAAAGTTTTTAAAAATTCTTTTGGCTGGTTTGTTTCAATCTCTCTAGCTTGAGCTTCCATAGATTTTTTTCTAGAACTATCCATGAAGAAATCTAAATCTTTTTTAATCTGTTTTTGAAAGTCATCTAGTCCTTTTGTAGAATGTAACTTTGTTTTAAGATTCGTTTCTATTTGCGAATAAGAGTGCTTTACCTTATCCATCAAATTATATAAATTTATTTTTAACTCGTTTATATTCCAGTGAAGAGCGGAACTGTGATAATTTTTTATCTCTTTAATTTTAGATAATATAAAATCATTACTGAAAGATTGATTCGTAATTTTGTCTTTGCGGCTTTTATGTTTTTCCGCTTTTTCATAATAGGCAAGAATTACATAGACATCGAGAAGGCTCATCATTGAGACAGTGTCCCATTGAATGAAGTCACGGTCTCCTTCAAATCCTTCATCTTTAACGATGGGGATAATAGTAATTTTCTTCGTTGAACTTAGAGTATTGTATACTCTTTCATAAGGATAAGAACGAGTTCTTTTTGGAGAAACCCATTTACTAATTGCAAAAGAAACATTTTTATCTTCTAAGATGAAACTAGCTGGTAATGCATTAATGTCAAATTCAGATAAACTAAATTTTTTTAGTTCTTCCCTTACATAAATTTTATACTCAATGCCAGTTATTTTTGCAATTATGTCCATTTAGATAAATACTTCTAGAAAAGGCTTATTTATGCAATAAAAATATGTCTCTTGATTTCTTGTTTTTATATAAAAAACCCTATTTTCAAAATCAATACGAACTAAACAGAAACTATATTTCTTTATTTAAAAAGATCAACGCTTTAAATTTGGAAAGAAATCTTAAAGTCTTTCCGAGACACGAGGTCGAGGAAACCTACTTCTAAAAAGTTTAAAGTCAGTTCATTCAAAAGCGTGGTCGAAAATAAAATGTCGCCTAACGTTTAGAGTAGCCGACGTGACTTTAAAATTTGAAAGTGCGGTAGCACCTTTTGAATTTTAAAGTCATGTCTCCGAGCCACACTATTACTAGCAAGTTGCGTGACTGAGTGAAAGGCACAAAACTTGCTCTTTTCTTCCGCAAGTTTTGTACCTGAAACGAAGGCGCGTAACTTGCATTAGGCTCACAAAGAAACTAAAAATTTTCACTTCCACTACAAAGTAGGCTCGGAGCAAGAAGCCACATCTTCTCGTGGCTTCGCAGTGGCTCACTCTTTGTTAGGCGGCGTTTTAATTTCTCTACTCCTAAAAAGCAAAAAATTGACGCACATATACTAAAACCGCCTGAGCCACGGATGGCGAAGGCGGTAAATGATTCCAGTTTATGCAACTGGTAGAAAAGCAAATTCGAAAAAAAAATCAGACGCTTATTCTGCGTTCATTTTGGTACAAGTTTATTAAGATTCATTTCTTTTTCTAGAACTATATTTTTATCTGATGTAAAAAGTAATCTTTTACTACAATCTTTCATAATTGAACCAACAGCTTTTGGTCTTCCATCTTTTTCATACTCGCCCCACATAACTACAAGTAGATTACCTGAACGACATCTTATCATTGTAACAGAAGAGTAATAGCTAAGTTCTTGACTTTCGAGCACTTTTTCGTTACTATCTAAAAGTTGCACCTTGATATTTCCATTGAACATATTTTTAATCGTAGGTCCATCGACAGCATACAAACCAATGGATGTAAAAAGTGAGAGGAGAAGTAAAATTTTGTTTAATCTCATAGAAATTCCTTAATTCATAAAATAGAAATTAAGTATACAACAATCTTAAAGTTTCAAGAGGAAAAAGTTTTTCCGCTCAAAACTTTTTTAGTCTTATGAATAGTTTTTTAAAGTATTAAGAAGAATATTTTTGTAAAATGCAACTTTATCAAGAGGGGCTACCAGCAAACAATGCTCTCTGTAATTAAAAATGGCGTTAAAAAAATAACTATAGTCCCAAGTCGTAACTTCCAAAATTACAGTGTCTGTATTCTCTTCAATCGTTTCAAATTCAGGAAAGTAGACATTGCGAAAATGCTTGAGATATTTTTTATTTAATTCGATTCTATATGTTGTGTAATCTCGCCCGAAGCGATAATCTTTTGAATTCCGAAAATGTTTCAAATCCAAGTTCGTCCTTTTTCTTTCTGAATCTTTTGCAAAATCAAAAATGCCAGTATGAATTTCTGTTATGCAACTCAATACAAAATGTTTATAAATTTTATCGTTTACATCTTGTGCGACCAAGTTAAGATAAGGACGGCGGCATGAAAGTCCAATAGGTCGTATTCTTCTCATTCTTTTCTTGGATGAATCTAAAATATTATCGTAAGTCATCTCAACTTTCAATCCTAACCTAGATGCAAGGTTGAAAAATACTATTAGGAAAAGAGAATATTCTAAAAGTCCATTTTCCTTTTGAACTTTTAAATAATTGTCTAGAATATAATCGCTATAATCCTCTGCAAAGTTTTCTAAATAAATTTTTGTAAGTCTTTTTACATTCTCTTCATTTCCTTTGAAGTTTTGAATGATTTTCTTTTGGAAATCTATTTTTATAAAGAATGGCTTCTCTCCAAGCTTCTCTCTGTAATTTCTATATCTGCGGTCTAAATAATCTGTTCCATTTCCATTTTTTTCCGGTAAATCGTTATAAGACTCTTCTAATATATTTATGATTAATTCAATCGGTATTTTCTTCTTTTCGTTTTCGGGGTTACTCATGAAATACCACCCAAGCGTAAGTTGCTCTATGCCTCGAGTGATTTGTTCTTGAGCTGAAAGATTTGTTTTAGTCATGAGTTAATGAATATGAATATCATGTATATCTTGGTGCATTTGTTTATGTTTTAAATCCTGGCTTTTGAATTTTCTAAAAGTTTTTGTATAAAGTTACATGACTACTACTCTAAATTATTTTTATAAAAAATATTAAACCTATATTCAATTGGAAATAGTATAGCATCTAATTTTATTTTAATACTTTCATATAAATAATTTGTCTTGTTTGTTTTTATTGAAAATTCCATGAGATTATTAGAAAATGCTTTTAAAACTTCCTCTTCATTATAATCTTTTACTTTATTTGAGTTCAGATATTCAATATATTCAATTTCTTGTTTAGCCATACAAATACTATTAAATTTATCTTCTGTAACCTTTGAAATATCTCGTTTAGCTATTATCCAGATAAATAAATCTGGCGAATCTTTTTTAGTTTTTTTATTGAATCTCTTGGGTTGCATATCTTTTAAAATGTTTGGTATTACTTTCCAATTTAACCCTTTCTCCTTGGAAGTAATAGATTTTGCAATATTCTCTAAATTTTTATATTTATTCATTTCATTGTAAATCTTCAGTATATCGAAATCAAAATGATATTTTAGTTCAATCTTATAATTTTCGTTGTCTTTCCTAACAATTAAATCAATATCATTTTCTTCCAGAATAGTTTCATAGTCATATGATTTAGAAAAACGCTTAGCAAATGAAAATGCAATGAATCTTTCTAGTTTTATTTTCATTGCATAATTACTGTATTCTTTTAAATCTGATGTAAATTCTGAACTCTTAATTACTTTTTTTATTTTTTTTACAATCATACTGTTACCCAATATACTCCTTTAAATTAAAATGCCGCCTAACGTTAAGAGTATCCGACGTTGAAAAAATGGCAAGAAAATTCCCCGAGAATCTTCTTGCCATTTTTTCAATGTCTCCGAGTCTACAAAAACTAGCAACAAAATATGACAGAGCGAAAGGCGCGGAAATTGCTTTTGTTTGCAATTTTCCGTGACTGTAGCGAAGGCGTATTTTTTGCATAGTCTCCTTAGAACTAAAAAATCTTCTAGACTAATTAAGCAGACTCGGAGCAAGGAGGTGAACAGCTTCCGAATATAGTTCACCTCCGCAGTGGATACTCGCAGTTATGTGCCGTAAGCACGACTAATTTCATACTGCTAGTTTAAATCTTGACTTGTTATTAATATTTCTCCACTACTTTTTCTTTTATAAATAATTAATTTTATTTCAAGATCATTTGTACTAATTTCCTTTATCCATTTAGGTGGAAATTCTGGTAATACTAGGATCTTAATAATTTTCTTTCTCTTAAATTTCTTTGATAAATTAGATGAATGAGTTAAAAGCTGACCTATACCAGTATATAAACTTTGAGAATTTGAAGATGTTTTAACTTCGAATAAAAAAATCTTAGAATTCCCTTCGATTATTAAGTCAATCTCCCGATTTTTATAATGTTTTCCTATATCATTAAAATAATCTCGTAGGTGTCTTACTACATTTCCATGATAACAATCTGCTATCATTTCTGATTTCATCTTAACTTTTCTTTTTCCAGAATATTCATCATAGTAAGGAGAAATATTAACTGAGGATACGATTTTTTTTGATACAAATGCACCTCCAATTTTTTTTGCAGCTCTTCGTATTTCTTTCGCAAATTCGTTAATATCATTTAATAGAGAATTTGAGTTAAGTTCAGAAATTAATATTAAATCAATATATCTAGAATTTGTTTTTACTTTTCTTAAAGTTGCTTCAATTTCCTCAAATAATTCCTTTTTATATACTCGACTTTTTCCTATTGTTACAATTCCTCGGTGTGCAAGTATGATTTTTTGGGATTGATTGTTTATTATAAAGGCACCGCCTGTTGTCCTATTGAAATTAAGCATTGGAAAATTACATTGTACATCAATGTGAAGACCATCATTCGAGCCGGGTTCTCCATGCCCAAAAAGGTTTAATGCCAATTCTGAGTTATTACTAATTCCTCCATACCACCAAAATACATCATCTCCCTTAGATTTCTGAAAATATACTTTAGCTTCAAATCTACCTGCTGGATATCCTATCCACCGTGTTTCTGAATACGGTAATAATGAAATTAGTTTTTCTTTTAATTCATTATTGTATTTTTTAATCTCATTAATCTTTTCTATTTCTTGATACATGCATTTTACCTATCCAAATTTCAGAATCTTTATATTTTTCGTGATTATGGCACATAACGTTAAGAGTATCCGACGTTGAGAAAATGGGAAGAAAATGCCCCAAGCATTTTTCTTTCCATTTTCTCAATGTCTCCGAGCCAACAACTACTAGCAATGTCCTGTGACTGAACGGATGGCACGCAAACTTGCTCTTTTCTGCAAGTTTCGTGACAGTAGTGAAGGCGCTGGACTTGCATTAGTCTGACATATATACTAAAAATTTTCACTTCTACAACTAAGTCGGCTCGGAGCAAGAAGCCACATCTTCTCGTGGCTTCGCAGTGGATACTCTTTGTTAGGCGGTCGTTTTAGGTGCGTCTTTTAGGACAAAGCCAAAATAACGCCAAATACTAGAACCAGTCCCGACACGGATGTCGGGCATAACCATTTAAGTTTTCAAATTTTTCGATTTCATCTAGAAAACGAATATTTTTTACTTTCAAATACATTTGTCGCATTCTCTGTGCTATCATTGGGTTCTAAAATAAATAGAGACAGATTATTTTCTGATTTTATACAGTATTTATTTTTAGAAACAAAGGAATTATATTCTATCGAATAACCTAACTCCTCTGCAATTTTTCGCAAATCCAATTTATTTAAAACTTCTGTAGTAACAGGTCTTTTAGAATCCCAAAAAATTAGTGACTCTAACAATTCTTTTACGAAAGAAGAACTTAACAGTTCGTAAATAAACTTTGCTTCCTCTAAACTTTTACAAGAAATAAAATTGCAAGTATCATCAACTTGAACAGTCTTATCTAAGTAAGGTTCTAAAATGCTAAAACGAATATTTTTATATAATCCAGAAATTGCAATTTTATAAGGATAGAAAGAATATTCGCCTACCGAAAAAATTGAAAACAAAGGTTTGTTTTTATAAATTGAACTTTTTCGATTTGTAAATATTTCTAAGTTTTCATTCAGATATTTCCATGTTTTAGGAAAGGCTGTCTCTATATAATTTGTATTCTCACCAATTTTTTTTTGAGTTATAATTACACATTTGCGAGGAATCAAATTTCTATTTGCTAAGTCAGAACTTTTTAAAAGCGGATAAACTAAATTATCTTCTATATCCACTAACTTTCCTTCACGATTTTGAAAAATGTTATCTTTGTTTAAAGATAATTCCATCACACTTGCTGCATCATGTTTGATACCATTTCTCCAAACATAATCACTCTTCCCAATGAATTTTTTCAATCCTTGAAATTTATGAATATTATTTACTATCGTTCTGTTTTCAATTCCTATTGTTTGAACAATGATTCGTTCTTCTATTGATTTATAGATATTACAAAAAATTTTATTTTTATTTGAACTAAGTTTAAAAACAAAAAAACAAGCATCTACAGAAGCATTAAAATATTTTTTAGAATCAATGGGGTAAATATCTATTAACTCTGGCTGAATATTATTGTCAGATAGTGAAAGTAATATTTTTCTTGCAACACTAGTTTTGCATAAAAAGGCAAACATACAATCACTCGTAAGAAACAAATCTGTGAGGCTGAGTAAAATGTATTCCGATAAATCAAAATTGCTTTTTCCTGTTATTGCATCAATTCCCTTCAAATTCTTAAAATTGCTTTTTTGGGGAAGATTCTCACTGTCAATTTTTCCTAACCCAGAATTAGTTACCCAGGGCGGATTCCCTATTAGTAAAATATTACTTTCTTCTAATTTTAATTTTGCTTTTAAATCTATTGTAAAAAAATCTTGATTCAATAGAGTTAACTTCAAATTGTCTTTCTTGCTAATATTTTCCAATTCTTCTAAGTAATTGGAGTTAATTTCAATTCCTATATTTTTATTACAATTAGTAAATGTTTTTACAGCACTCACTAAGATAGAACCTTTTCCGCAGGTCGGTTCTATGATACAATTGGGAGAATAATTATATTTATCCTTAATAATAAAAGACATTAAATCAGCTAAGACTTTAGGAGTTTGAAAATCTCCAAATTCAATTTTATTTAAAAGTTCTTTCTTAGACAAGTTTATTAATCCCATTCACCTCTCCTGCCTTTTCAATGATTCTCCCATATTGTAGCCTCCATTGAAGTGCATTTGAAATAGTAAGATAACCGATTTCTGGTTTATTTCGCAAAATTTCGTCTGCTAAATTAGATGCTTCAATTTCATCCACTGGTAAATTTTTATCATTAAAAAGTGCTATAAGGTCATCTTTATTTCCTTGATTTTCAATGATACTATTTATTTGAGTAGTTAATTGGAAATCGGCAGTTCTTTTTTTATCAACGTAAACAGTATGTAGAATATTCAGCCTGGCAGTCTTCTTAGAATTGTTATCAATTTTTTCATATACAAATACTAACAAATTATAACCAAGCCCATAGATTTTTTGTCGTGCGGAACGAAATGGACAAGAGGATTGCGGTTGTTTTATGCTCGTAACCTTTATATCAATTTCTAAGCTTGGAAAGTCAATACCACTGGCTGAATTCCCTGTGTCAAAAGTATAGCTATTTTGAAGGAAGTTTTGAAATTTATGCTCTAAGTATGTACCGACTGCCTTACCATCGGTAGAACCAAAGATGGATTTTTCCTCATGTTTAGATTCCTGCTTAGCAAATTTAGAGGCTTCTTTTTGAACAGCTTCAATTGTTAATATCTCTTTCATACTTTTGGCTCCATTAAAATTTGTATTCCAATAAAAACAATATAATTTCATCCATTGTTCATGGAAAACCTAAAGGGATTCATAAAGTCTTTCCGAGACACGACGTCGAAGGAACCTACAACGGAAGGCTTGGCGTTATTTTATTAGATAACATTCTAGTTAGCAACTAAAATGCCGACTAACGTTAAGAGTAGCCGACGTGACTTTAAAATTCGAAAGTGCGGTAGCACCTTTTGAATTTTAAAGTCATGTCTCCGAGCCAACCGTATAACTAGCAAGTCCTGTGACTGAACGGATGGCGCGCAAACTTGCTCTTCTCTGCAAGTTTCGTGACAGTAGTGAAGGCACTGGACTTGCGTTAACTTTCCAATTAAACTAATAAATTCCACTTAAACAACCAGCTGGCTCGGAGCAAGAAGCCACATCTTCTCGTGGCTTCGTAGCGGCTAATCTATGTTAAGCGGCGTTTTCGATTCCCAACTCCAATACGTACTTCTACAACTACTTCATTCAATAAAGTGTCTGTAGAACTCACTCATACAGTCAGGGCAAATATATCTCCGGTGTTTATTATTATTTTTCTGCTTTCTTTCATTTACTGACCAAATCCAATAAACAAACCCTTTTTTTTCATCAACAGCTCTTTTTATCGGATTGACTGTGCTAACATCAGCTCTTTTTATGTTAGCTCCCCAATTATTTTCTTCTGCTCTTTTAAAAATGCTATTACAGATAGTGCAAGAGCTATATCCTAATCTTTCTATCACTTCATGCTTCATATAGTCAATCGGTGAATGAATCGGAGAACTCAATACTTCTTCAATCAAATTACCACTTCTTTTTATTGCTATTAATCCAATTCCTAATTTTGAAGCTATTGCTATTTCTTCTTGACTGAATGGTTCCTTGCCACTTCGCAAATCAGCCAGATAACATCGTTCTGCATAGACGGAGTAACCGATTGCTTGCCCTGCTGTAGTCGCAAAAGGTTGATTTGCCGCTTTTACTTCTACAGAAATTAATTCAGTTTTTCCGGTCAAGTCGCCTCCAATATCTCTTATTCCAATAATATCTATGCGACCATTCTTAGTTCCTTTATTTACACCTGTAGCAAAGCAATGAAATTTATTTTTAACAAATTTTTCAACTTTAGGGTATAATTTTGATTCTTTCATTTATTCCTCCCAAGAAACTCTTATAAGTCTAACTTTAATTTTCCGCAACCTTAACTTTTTGCTTCTTCATATATACTTTTTTTGTTTTTCGTAATTTAGTTATTATCTCAAAAATCGCACCGACTTCTTCCTTTTTCTTAGTAAAGAATCAAAAACTAAATCTTCATCATCGAAATAAAGTTCTATAATATTTTTAGAAACAATTTCACTAGATCTTTTTGGGTGTTCAAAAGGATTATAATTATGCATATTCAATCTCAATTTATTATTTTTCGACACTGATTCGCGTAAGAAATTTTCAGCTCCGGAAGATATGTTATTGGAGGGAAATCTATCTACTAGTTCTGAAAAGCCCAATAAAATCGCTTCGGCAATTTCCATATCTTTTTTAGTAGTTTTACTTTTTTCATATAATGCAATATATCCATCAATCGGAAAGCTATATTTCTTTTTATGAACCGCGAACCTTTGAATAATATTACCTTGTCCTATATAACTTGGTTTTACTTTCGCTCTGCTATCCCAAATGGTGTATAAACCAACATCTTCTGAAGACATCAGAAGCTGAAGGTCTATATCTTTGAATTTTAGAAAATGTAAATCAATAATTTTCATTTCTTCCTCTTTTTACTTTGATAATAAAATATTTTTATAACCATGTTAAGAAAATGCCGCTTAACGTTAAGAGTAGCCGACGTGACTTTAAAATTCGAAAGTGCGGTAGCACCTTTT
>DAORDH010000073.1:0-10869 GCA_035345875.1 Leptospiraceae bacterium
AAGCGCACATGCGAAGCTGATCGTGAATACTTGGAGCGAAGGGTGGAATAAGCACGAAGGGTTTTCCTTTTTACTTCTAACCTAACTTCGTGTTCCTTCGTGGTAACTGGATAAGTGGACTTGACAAAGAATTGCTTTGCAAAAGAATTCAATCATGAAAAAAAATATATTTCCCATCGTATCCATTCTACTCTTAATCATTTATGCTGGTTACTCTTATCAAAAATATAGAATAGCACCCGGATTTTCCTTTTCAAATTTAGAATTAATCAATGAAAAAAAAGAAACTAGTTTTCCCATTCAAAAAGATGGAAAATGGAAAGTAATCTCTTTTTACGCAAGCTGGTGTATCGATTGTAAGAGAGAATTTCCAAACATGAAAAAAGCAATGGAAACAAATCTATCTGACTTTTCGTTTATCGCAATTACCGATGAAGGATACGAAAAAATGATTTCATACAAATACACAAACGAATATCCTTTTCAATTTTTCTCTCTCCTGAAAGATTTTGAAAACTATCAAATCTATGCAATTCCAACAACTTATATTTTAAATCCCGAGAATGAAATCGTTTATGGAAAAATAGGAAGTGTAGACTGGCAGAGTATCAGGTCTCTAATGAAAAACTGAATTTTTGCTTTGCTAAAACTAACCTTAAATTGAACTGGAACAATGAAACATGTGTTCCTATTCCTTTTTCTAATTCTCTCCTTATATTCTAATCCTACTGATAAAAAATTTATCTCCACTAATTACACATCTACAGATGGTCTCGCAAATAATATTGTGAGTTCCATCACACAGGATAGCCAAGGCTTTTTATGGATTGGAACGTATGGAGGTCTCAATCGCTATGATGGTAAAGAATTTAAAACCTATACCATGACTAACGGTTTAGCTTTTGATGCAGTGAGAGCTGTCTATGCAGATGTAAAAGAAAAACAAATCGAAAATGATATTTGGGTAGGAACCGAATTAGGCTTAAGCATTTTAAGAAACGGAAAAGTTTTAGAGGATAGTAAAAGTAAACCCTTTCTCGATTTTTTTAAAGGACAAAACATTCGAGCGATTCTAAAAACAAAAGATGACATCTATTTAGTAGGAACTGTTGAAAATCTATTTACGATTGGAAAAGACAATAAAGTAGAAGCAGTTAAATCAGCCAAGGGAAAACAAATCCAAACTCTTTTTCTAGCAAGCAATAATACCATCTGGGTAGGAACCAAAAGAGAAGGACTCTTTCAGTTGAGTAAAGACTCCAAAAGCATACAAAAGGTCGGAAGTATCTATTCAGAGATTTTATCGATTCAAGAAGAAATTTCCTCCAAGGAAGATTCCTCTAAAAAACTAATCGTATCCTATGCTGATGATCGAATCTATAGTTACACTTTAGAAGGAGAGGAAGAAGAAATCTATAATCCTCAAATCAAAAGTATCTCCAAAAAAGGACGTTATCTGATCTGCAAAAACAATCTAAACCAGACCTTATCATTTTTTTCTAAAATAGAAGACTCCTATCTATATGAAGACAATTCTTATAGCGAGTATTCCATTGGAAATATAAACACCTGTTATATTGATCGAGAGGGAACTTTTTGGGTTGGAACATATGGATCGGGGCTAACAAAGTTTTACCGCAGAAAAGTAGACAGTTATACGAATATCAACGGTCTACCAAATCCAAATGTGCGCTATATTATAAAAAATCGGGAAGGAGATCTTTGGATTGGAACCCAATTCAGTATTTTTAGCAAAGTAAATGAAAAATTTAAAGTAATCGATGAAAACCCGAAGAAGAAAAAAGCACTCGATAAAGTAAGAGCGATTATAGAAGACGATGACAATCGAATTTGGTTTGGATCAGAGAATGGTCTTCTCTATCTAGAGGGAAAAAAATTAAAGGAAATCCAACTAGAAAAAAGTAAAAATGCAAATATTTATTCTATGGATCATTTTAATGGATTTCTTTATATTTTAGAAGGAAAGGGAAAAGTCTATCGCATCGATCTAAATGATACATCACAAGTAAATGTAATTACATTTAAACCAGAAGAAGAAGTTCCCTGGAGAATCATTCGAAGTCTAGACAAGAAAAATTTATATCTACAAACTTCTAAGAGAATTTTAGAACTCAAAAAGAAATCTAAAAAAGAATTAGAGGAAGAAGCAGCAAAAGCAAATGAAACACCTGCAAAAGAAACAAACCCCTCTTCCGATAAAAAGATATTAGAAGCAGATGAGAAGTTTACACAGCTCATCCGTAAAGATGAAATTAAAGCATCCAATGGAGAAGAGATCGAAGTTTTAAATAAAATCCAATCCTTTTTACCAATTGAAAAAAACCATTTTGTATTTGGAGACAACAAACTCTTTATTAAAAAAGGAAAGGAAATTAGAGTCAAAACTCAAAAAGATGGACTCCCTGAAGGGCAAATAGTCAGTATCTCCAAGGATGATGAAAACAATCTTTGGATTGGAACTAGCAAAGGTATTGCCAATTATAAACAAGCGACAGGTGAAATTATATCCTTCAATCATAATGATGGGCTTGCAGGAGATTTTTGTAATTTAAATTCGATTGCGACAGATGACGAATATGCTTATTTCGGAACGAGTGAAGGCTTGTCTAGAATTGAGCATACGCACAAAATAAAAAATGGAATTGAGCCTAACGTTTATTTTACTCTAATCAAAACAAATATTGACTCAATTGGAAAAGATCAATTCCAAAATTTGGATTTCGATTATAGTGTAAATACTGTAACACTCGATGCAGCTACTTTAAGTCTTGTAGCTCCTGAAAATAATAAGTATGAATTCATTCACAATTTCAATGGAAAGGAAATTGCCAGAAATATTCAAAATTCAGGAACAATCACCTACTACAACCTTGAACATGGAACTCATACTTTTATTGTAAAAGGAAAAAACAGTGATCGCGTGAAAAGTTATAATGAAGATAAAATTGAAATTCATATTGCAGCTCCCTTTTGGTTAGATTTACGTTATATGATTCCACTCACACTCTTAGCATTTGGACTTATATATGGAATCTATGCACTTAGAGTTTACCAAATCAAACAAGAAAATATCAAACTAGAGAAATTGGTGCAACAAAGAACCAAAGAACTCTTCGAAGAAAAAGAAACATCAGAGCGGTTACTTTTAAATATCCTCCCAAAAAATATTGCTGAGAGATTAAAAAATGGTGAGTCCACAATCGCCGATTCCTTTGTGGAAGTGACGGTTCTTTTTGCAGATATTGTTGGATTTACTAAACTTTCGCAAACAGTTACACCAAGTGAGTTAGTCGCAAGACTCAATGATCTATTCAGTCGCTTTGATAAAATTTCGATTGAGATGAACGTCGAAAAAATCAAGACAATTGGAGATTGTTATATGGCGGTTGCCGGTCTTCCAGAAGTAAGAAAAGATCATGCCTTTCTCATGATCGAAATGGCTAGAAAGATGATTGCTGCAATAGATGATTTTAATCAAATCCATCACACAACTCTTTCTATGCGAATTGGAATGAATACAGGAGAAGTAGTTGCCGGAGTCATTGGAACTCATAAATTTATTTATGATCTTTGGGGAGATGCTGTCAATACTGCAAGTAGAATGGAAAGCCATGGAGTGCCAGGAAAAATTCATGTCACCGAAAGCACCTATCGACTCTTAAAAGATAAATACGATTTTGAATCTAGGGGAACTTTAGAAATCAAAGGCAAAGGACAAATGAACACCTATCTACTCACTGATATCAAACATGGGTGATGGTAACTGTATCATTTTGTTGAGAAAAATAAGTTGAAAATTAAAAAGAACAAGTAGAAAATGGAATCATGAACACTGCTGATTTTATTTCATACGATCCAAAGATTTGTCACGGTAAACCTTGCATAAAAGGAACAAGAATTATGATCTCAGTGATCCTAGATAACCTTGCAGCAAAGGAGCCAATAGCAAGTATTTTAAAAAGCTATCCTTCGTTAAAGGAAGAACATATTTACGCATCCATTCAATATGCAGCTGATTTAGCGAGAGAAAGAGTTGTTTTAATTTGAAATTTAAAATAGATGAAAACCTTCCTATCGAAATTGCAGAATTACTTAGAGAGAAAAACTTTCAAGCTGATACAGTAAATGAGGAGAATTTATCTGGAGTAAAAGATTCTATAATTTCAGACACTTGCAAGAAGGAAGATAGAATTTTAGTTACTCTAGATTTAGATTTTTCGGATATTCGTAATTATCCACCAATTAAATATCCAGGGTTTATAGTGTTAAGGCTAAAATCACAAGATAAAGAAAGTATTATTAATGTATTTAAAAAATTTATTCCATTCATTCAAGAAGAGAATATACAAAATAAACTCTGTATCCTAGAAGAAAATAAAGTTAGAATTCGAGAGTGAGCATAACGTTTACATTCTTAACTAAGAGTAGCATGCAAGCGGCCAATAAAGAGGACCCTCTCTATTTAATTATTACTTTTCCTTGACTTCTGTGGATATTTCTTTTTCTCGCGCACATGATTCTAAAGTATCAAAATGATTACCATTTAGCATATAACGTTCTAACAAATTGAGCTTTGAATAAAAGGCATGGGTTGGAAGTAATCCTTCGCGATTCTTCAAATCAACATTAGCCCCATTTTTTATAAGGAACTCATAATAAGGACAATCCCATGTCAATGTAGTTGCAATAGCAGAATGCAAGGCAGAGTTTCCAGCAATATCTTTTTCATTTATTTCTAGCGAAAAAGCTAATAGAATTTCTGCTAAAGGGATTTTCTCAGATGAATCACTGTTTTCTGTTCTATATTTTACCTCTGATAGGTAGTGTAGCAATGTTTTTCCCATAGGATCTTTTTTATTTACAAGCTCTGGTTCATTTTCTAAAATTTCCACAAGCAAATTCGCATTCAACTGATCTATAGCTGTATAAATTTCATGTTTATAAATGGTGGAATAGTTCTGCTTAGCTGGCGCTCTATGTAAAATAATAATTACAGATAAAACTAAAGGCATTAGTAAATAGTGAATTACTTTTATATAAGCATTTGGTTCTTTCGTTCGAATCACAATTGTGCCACCAATCCAATCATGAATACTTTTTTTATCTTTGTGTATAAAAAAACTAAATGCATCTGTGAGTATAATCGGCAAAGGAATAAAATTTAGTATTCTTTCTTTACCATTCCAATAATAACCTAGTGAGTATTCAAAATCAAATGGTGATATATTATGAATTTCTTTTATAGACATTAATTGCGATGGGATGTATAGAAAATAAAATACTAAACTTAAAAGTAAAATCCAGATAATCTCTCTTAGTAATGCGTTCCTAATATTTAAAGGACTTAAATCATCCTTTACTACTTTTATATTAAATAGCTTTTTTCCAAAAGTTTGACCAAATTTATAATTTAATAAAACAGAGTAGCTAATCTTCATTAGCCCACTATAACATAGAATGAGCACAATACCCCAAACTTTATTATAACAAGTCAAGAGTTCATATGGAATCATTAAAAATAGAAATAAAAAAAGAACAGCATCAAAGTAACCAGCTAAAAATCTTTCTGTAAAGCTTGCATATTTAGTATTATCCATAATTTACTTTTTCTAATTTCTTTCTAACGGCTAATAAAAAGTATCCGTCAATCTTCCTCTACCCAAACCGCATGAACTGTGTCAAAATACTCTCTCACTGAATAGATCTTATCGTCTTTGATGGAAATTAGAAAATGATAATGATTATTATAAGTTTTTCCATTTGATTTTCGCTTTGCGTGAGATTCTACAATGACACTGACTCGATCTTCTTCTGCTGTCATAACACCAATTTCAAATTTAAATCCATCAAAACTGCGCTGAAGCATTTTCAAGCCTAAACTGATTTTTCTTTTATCATAATCGCCAGAGACTGGGATATTTCCTAAGATCCACCAATGTAAATCTTCTGAAAGCATCTCGAACGCCTCTTTCATTTTTTGTTCATTTAGATTTGTAAAAAATTCTGTTACAATCTCTTTGTTTTTAGTTAGATTCATTTTATTTTCCCATTTTTTATTCTAGATTTTGATATTTAATTTTTTCTAGCGGTTAATGCCTACTTTTTTTCCATCGAATTCGATTCACATTATAGACTATACTAGACAATTCATTTATTTTCTAGGTAGATTTTCGGAGTCTAGATATCTTGTAAAATTAAATTCCTCACTTTTTCTAAATCCATCAATAAACAAAATATAGTGTTTTCCTGTTGACTAAATCTGATTTAAATATTGGGTTTTAAAAAAGGAGTAAAAATGAAATACGAATATTTAGAAACGGAAGATGGATTTAACATTGGTTATTCGGTTGTTGGAGAAGGAACTCCTATCCTAGTAATTGGAAGTAAGGATTATTATCCAAAAACTTTTCCAAATCTACCTAAAAAAGATTTTCAATTGATTCACATTGATACCAGAGCCTTTTGCAATCCAGAGAAAGAATTTCCTGAATCAGCATTTGAACTTTCCAAATTTCTAAATGATATTCAAAAAATTCAAAATAGATTAAACATACCCAAGGCAGTCATTTTGGGGCATTCCATACATTCTTACTTTGCGCTGGAATATTCTAGACAATTCCCTAATTTAACAAGCGGATTAATATTATTAGCCACAAGTCCCTTTTCTGGATTTCAATTAATTGAAACTGCAAATCGATACTTTGGAGAAATTGCAGATGAAAAAAGAAAAAGTCTATTAAATCAAAATTTGCAAACATTAGAAATGGAAACCCAAAAGAATCCAGAGAAAGCATTTGTGATTCGAATGTTAAAATTTGCTCCTATGATTTGGTATGATCCTAGCTTTGATGCAAATGATCTATGGGAGGGAGTTCAACTCAACTCCCAAGGTGCAAATCTAGTTTGGGGTAAAATGTTTTCCGAATACAAAGTCAAAGAAATTCTACCTTCTATCTCAGTGCCAATTTTTTTAGGACTAGGTAAATATGATTTTTGGAATCCTGTTCTTCTATGGGATGAATTTAAAAATATTTCAAATTTAAAAATTAAAATATTTGAGAAAAGCGGTCACACTCCTCAATTGGAAGAATCTGAACTTTTCTACAAAGAGTTAAAAAACTTTTTAATCGAAAATCATTTATACTAATTCCCAAAAGTAAATTCCGATTAGAAACTAGAAAACTGTCTTTTGGGAATTGGGAATACCCCTTTTGCGAAAGATAGCAGTTACTAACTCTGTTTCGATTTTTTTGATTCAAATATTTTACTAAGTTCAATATTTAATGGGTATTGGATAAGGAAGAGGACTTTCATTGTCACACTCCTTTAACTTTTTATATTTTATAGAGCATTGAATCAAATAATAATCGAGTGAACCACTCTCTTTATTCTCGTTTCTACTTTGATTGAATGCATTCAGAAAATTCATACATTGCCGGAACTGATTTGCCTTGCTAGTTTTAACGGGTCCATCTAGTGTGATAGGTGCATAATTTTTACAGTGATCTCTACCCGATGTTCCAAAACCCACATCGCATTTAAAAAAAAGAACAATAGCTATTAATAGTATTAATATCTTCATTTGCTTTTAACGGCTATTCAACAGTAGCCAATCCTAAGATAAATATTTTCTTTCTTTTAAAAAAACCTAAATCAAATAAAAGAAAATCGCAACATAATGACAAATACTTGCCCCTAAAACAAAAAAATGCCAGATTTCATGATTTCGTTTTAAGCTATCTCTCAAATAAAAGAATGCGCCTATCGTATATAAAACCCCACCAGCAAAAATCCAATAAAATCCATCCCGTGGGAACTTTTCATAAAGCTCAGAAATATCTATCAAAATAGTCCAACCGGCTAACACATAAAATGCTGTACTAATTCGGTCAAATTTTCCAGTCCAAGCAGTTTTAAAAATCGTTCCAACTACTGCAATTCCCCAAACAAGTCCAAAAATGTTCCAACCCATCTTGCCGCGTAACGTCACAAGAGTAATCGGGGTATAGGTTCCCGCTATTAGAATATAGATTGCAATATGATCAAAGATCTGAAATACTCTTTTTGCTTTTCCTTTAAAACTATGATACAAGGTCGAAAATAGGTACATAAAAAAAAGGGAGAACCCATAAATCGTGCAACCCACAATTTTCCAAGGATCACCCGTCAAACTAGAAAATACAATGAGAAGCACCCAGCCCGCAAGGCTTAAACTCGCTCCAACTAAATGAGAAATGGAATTGATTTTTTCACCTTTATACATAATTGTCTCCTATAAAAAACCTGTTTTTGACTATTGAGTCTGAATTAAAAAGGTCAAGTGATTTAATTTTCTCTATTGAAAACAAAGAAATGGCATCACTCTAGTTGGCCTTTATCCTTTTTGAGCGAAATTGAAATTTTTAGAAAGAAAAAATCAAATGCTATTTGTGCGCATAACTGAAAATCAAAATGCGCACTAAAGTGTTAACTAGAAAACTTTTTTGCAAAAAACTTACACATAACTCTTCGCCCAAATATAAGGATACAACGCATATCCACGCGCATCAGTAGTCTTACTGTTTCGAGGAGAGCCACCCCCATTTGCATAGAAGGTATTGACATCAACTGCAGAGCCAACACCATACGATCCAACACCAGACGCAACCCCAGAGCCAGCAGACAGAACATAGTATTCAGACGCATTAATCTTCATTGAGAATTTCTGAAATCGATCCCGTCTCCTCAATCCCCCAACCCATTCAGAATCACCATCCATCACAGTCACAAAACCACGACCTTGGACGGCAAAATGTTGAGCTTTAATCGATGCTTGGATATCTAAATTTTGCCCTGCATCTTGAATGCGATGAGGATAAAAACGCACCAAACGAGATTCAGTTTTAGGAGTGCCAGAGGGTGTGGCTGTGTGAACAAATTTAATTTGAGCAGCAGCACTTTCACCGCCAGCGATAGCCGTAATCTGATAGGTGCCAGCAGGCACTTGAACTACATCAGAAGAGTCTCTGAGTGGATCGACTAGAGTAATCGTTCTCCAAGAAGTGACAGCTTCAAAAGCTGAATAATCTACTCCAATCGATTCATTAGAATTATGCACAAACGCATCTTCATGAAGCGATCGGATAACTTTACTTTCTTTGGCTCCATTTGGAGTTGTATAGGCAAATGTCAGAGTAATCACACCTCCTGAATAGCTCCAATCGGTGACAGTAAAGTCAATATTGTTACCGTTAAGCGGATCAAATCGAAGAGGAATTGCATTCAAATAGTCAACTAAATCAGGATAGTTACCAGGAATATTTCCAGCCCCCAAAGGATTTGAATTCTTCCAAATCTTTGCGTTGTTCTGAGCCAAACAAATTGCAGGGAAATCCGCACTTGGAGATTTCAACTCATTTAAGAAAAACACTTCTCCAAGTTCTTTTTTATCACTCTTGAAAGTATTTGCAATGAAGGTATCAATCATGCTTTTGAGTTCAATGTCATTCCCTAAAAGCCGAGCAAACTCAGCAGCAAAAAACAAACCGTCAAACGCAGTATTCCGATCCCAAGTTCTTGTTAAATTATTATAAAACATATCTTCTCCTTTCTGTGAAAGCGCGGTTACGTAACCGCGCCTACTTTACGTATCAAACCGCTCTTACATATATACCAAAGTCCCTACAATCGAATTTGCAGTAACGGCAGTTGTATCACTATCAGCAGCGCCAGTTACAGTAGTAATACCAATCCCTGTAGAGAACGCAATACCGCCTTCAAAGTGTAGGCAATTTACACCGTTAGGAGGAATTGCAATTGTCATAAATACACTTGCCCCCGCAGTAGGAGCAGTCGATTGATTATGCAACTTAACATACAACCAAGAGGCTGTAGTATTTGCCAATTGCCAACCTAACAATCTACCTGCAGTTGCTTTCAAATTTGTATTATTTACAGAGGCAGCAGCAATTAAGTGATACTTAGAAGCCGCTCCGGTTGCGTTCGCTCTGTATTGAGTTCCAACATCCCCAA
Source organism: Leptospiraceae bacterium (assembly GCA_035345875.1). Lineage (GTDB taxonomy): Bacteria > Spirochaetota > Leptospiria > Leptospirales > Leptospiraceae > UBA2033. Next base: position 10,033 of record DAORDH010000073.1, read on the forward strand.
TCGCATTGGTCCCAGCAGGCAATGAGTTTACAGTGACCGTTCCACTCACATTAGCATTTAGATTAGCCGCAGTTGCTTGCTGAATATTTACAGTTGGATAGGCAAAAGGCAACTGAGATAAAACCCCCACAGCTTGCACAGTCCCACCAGCAAACACGGTCGAAATTCTCACACGAATATAACGAGCATTTACCGCAACATTGAACATGCGAATACTATTAGCCGCAATATTAAAAGCGGCAATAATAGGATTCGCATTTTGAACATCTACTTCGTATGCAGGTAAAGGACGACCAGCCACAGCATTGACATTATCATTCGTCTGTTCAAAAATAATTTGCCCCGATGCAATCCCAGCACTTCCAATGATCTGGATACAAGCAGAGTTAAAACCTCTGGCATCATACCAATCGTTAACATTTCCAGTGAGCAAATTAGTATTAACCGCAGATAAGGAGGATCCATTAATTTGTTGTTCATTGCAAATAACGACAGGTCTAGATGCGATAGGATCAGCCTGACCAAGAGGGGAATTATTGAGCAAATTAGTAATCGATTGCAAGAGACGTTTGAATAAAGCAATCAAGCTCCAAGATCCAGTATCATTTGTTGCCGCTGAATCTCCTTGTGCTCCTAAATTTGTATTAGTGGTTGCCTGATTTGAACTCGTTGCGGCTCCGGTTGGCAGAGGCAAACTGCTTGCACTCACATTTTGAGTAGATGGGAAATTGCCAACATTCACAGCCAATGCAGAGCCAAGTTTTGAATCAATATTGGCAAGACTTTGAACCCCTACATAAAAAAAGGACACGATTTTAGGCTTCCAAAAGGAGACTA
>DAORDH010000074.1:0-10704 GCA_035345875.1 Leptospiraceae bacterium
TCTATAATGTGTTTCAATCCACTCTCTTCAATTAAGAAGAGAGAAATAGATGGAATAAAAAAATAGAGAGGGAAAGAATGAGTTTCAATCCACTCTCTTCAATTAAGAAGAGAGAAATTTTCAAAAAGAGCAACTAACATTATGGAAATAAAGTTTCAATCCACTCTCTTCAATTAAGAAGAGAGAAATACTATGTGGATACATATGAATCCGACAGAGGTATTGTTTCAATCCACTCTCTTCAATTAAGAAGAGAGAAATAGCAGATTTCTCCGCTTGTAATTTTCGCATAGGATAGCCATATAACGAATGTTTAAAAAAAATTTCGCGAACAATGCTTTTACATTTTCGAAATTCGAAAATACGAATCTACCAAAAGTCAATTTGAGTCTTTCTATATAAGTATTTTCTTTATTCTGCGAACCAACCCCTTTTTTTAGGGAGATATAGGTTCGCATATTTTTATAACACAAGAGGTTGTTCATAATCAATTACAGAGGCTATTCCGAAATTCTTTATCTTTCGTATAGAATCTTCGTCAAGTATATAAATTCTAAGACTATCCGATTTTGTATCAATGATGGATACAATTTTATTTTCGAAAGTTAAATACAAAGACTTATCCATTTTGCATTCGAAGACAGAGTGCTGAACTCTTTGACCATGACTTTCGCAAAGCTTAGCGACCTTTCGCAATCTTCGTTTTCCTTCTTTTGTTAAGGTTTCTACATCATAGCAGACTAATATAAACATTTTATTACTTCCATATATAAGGTATATAAAACTCCATCTCTCCCCTTATTGCTCGTGCTAAAATTCTAGCCTGCAAAAGAAATAAATCTGAGATTTTACATTTTTGATCTAGTAGATAATGCGTAACATCTTCTTGCTTTCTATTCTGATATGCAGTAAGAAAAGTTTTTCTAGCAGCATCTGTCATCATATAAACAGAACCAGTCTTTTCAATAATGTCACTCGCTTGTATTTGTTTCCTATTGATTAACGTCAATACAAATCTATCCGCAAAGGGTCTAAACTCTTCCATCAAATCTAAAGCAAGTGCAGGTCGACCGGGTTTCTCTGTATGTAAAAATCCAATAAAAGGATCAAGACCGACAGATTGACAAGCAGAAATACAATCATTCGTAAGCAAAGAATAAGCAAAGGAGAGTAACGCATTGATTCTACTCCTTGGAGGACGTTTCATTCTTTTTGTAAATTCAAACTCTACCTTTTGTTGAATGATACAATGATCAAAGACTGAAAAATATTTTTTAGCTGCGTTTCCCTCATAGCCTCTAATACTATCCAATGAATTTGCATCTTCTAAACTTTTTAGATTTGCTTCCATGTCTAAAACTGCATTTCTAATTTCTTTTTCTTTATCATCATCTTTCAAATCCCTCGCACTTCTAAGGAGATTTAATCTTGAGTTTTGAATCTTTCCGGCGATAATCGATTTTGCTATTTTGATTCTTTCTGTATCCGAATCGCTCTTTTTAAATTGAAGTTTCCTGAGTAAAACATTTCCAGATTTAGCACCTTCCAGCCTTCCTAAGAATTTACCCCTCTGGGTTAAATAAGAAATATAAATTCCATTTTCTAAGCATTTCTGGAGCATGGACGCACTTAAAAAACTATTTCCAAAAATCGTTATACCCTGTAAGTGATGAATTGGAATTTCTAAAAGAGTTTCCCCTTTTTTCTCTACTATTACTTTGTTTAATTCATGATGAATATAAACACCCTCAATAGTAACATATAAAATATTTAATTTTACTTCAGCCATTAAAGTCTACCGGTTTAAATAAAAAATCATTCTTCCTTGCCCTTTCTAATTTAGGAAGACAAAGATCAAATAAACTACAATTGTCACATTTTCTTTTCGAATACTCAGCCTTTGGAACTATATTTCCAACTAAATTTTCTCTTATTTCTTGTATAGCTCGAATCGTTTTATCTCTTAACGCTTGATCTAATTGAAATTCATGTCTCCTCTTAGATTGAACATGATAGATCGCACCTAAACCAATTTTTACAGAAAGCATTTCTTCTAAACATAAAGCGATTGCACATACTTGAGATTCTTGATTCTCCCAAGACGAGATTCTTCCATTTTTATAATCAATAGGAAGAGGTGGTTTATCTTTTGGAAATTCGATTATATCCGCTATCCCTGAGATTCCATACTCTTCGCTGAAAACTCTATACGCAGTCTCTTTGCGCAAACCATGATCTACAAAACTATTTTCCACATCTACAAACTGATGACCAATATTTCCAGAAGTAGTAAGCGCATTATCACTAAATACTCCCTCTGTGTGGATAAGAGCGTTTTGCCTCGGACAATACAAATGATGACTAATTGCCGAAATAGGAACAATTTCTGATTCAGACCATTCTTTCATAAAAACCTTTTATAAAAATTTTGTAAATATATCTGACTAGATAGATTCTTCATGTAATTTCCAATTTTTGATGAATGACTCCACTAAATACTTTGTTTAGAATTAAGAATGTAAAAGGAAACAAGAAACAATCCAAATGATTTAGATTTTTAGAGGATATATCATCTATTAATCAGTAACATAAAATTCTTTTAATTTATTATGATACGGATTATTTTCAATTTCAAAGAGCATAATAATAAAATATTTTACTTTTGATTTTCAATTAGGGTTATATGAATTAAATCTATCCTATCAGAGTTACAAGTTAACGTTACAGTTAAAAATTGTGCTTATATATATTGTAAGGAACGCATAAATGCGTTCCCTGCATCTACAAATTGATTCATATAACGATTGAATCCTATTGATATTTTTATGCAAACAAGACTTTATATATATCACACGGATCGCATGTATGCGATCCCTACGTATTTCTCTATTAATATGACATTGATAAAAAGGGATTTAAAAACTGAATATTTAAATCTCCTAGGAAAACTTCACTGTTATCAACTAAATCATCAATTAAAATGAATTTTCCATTACGATATTTATTTTTAATAAATTCGTAAAAGGATTTTTGTTTACTATACTCTTGGATAAATTTTCTTACATCTGCATTTTTAGTTTGCTTGATTGTTTCTGCTATTTCTTCAACTGTAAAGACTAACGATGGGTCTATATTTATCTGAAACGATTTTTCTAGTTCGTATTGGATTGTATCTTGAAATATTGTTAAATCTTTTTTATCATAAATAGCATAAGAATAAATTCCAACTTTATCAGGATTGACTAAGCGGATACTACTCATTATCCTTTCCTCATTGACTATGATTGGATCATCCCATGAATGAATCATTGTTTTCTCTAGATCTAAAAATAAAGTAGTCATCAGTTGTGAGTTTCCAGTTTTTTTAGTATTTCGTCCCATGAGTAACCTCTAATTCGTCAGGATTTAAATAATATATCATTTTGTTTTTTGTATTAACCCCAATTCAATTGCTTTCTTTCTCGACATCTTCATCATTATATATTTCAAAACGATAGGAATTTCCTTATAGTAACAATCTGTGATATCAACACCAAAAAATCTTTTACACTTTCGAATGATCCATTTTCTTCCATGAATTGCTTTTATATCCCATATTACGTCTTCGTATTCCTCTCCTGATTCTCGCAAAGCAATCACATTTTTTCTAACTACCTTGTATTGGATTTTAAATAGATAATGTCCGGGTTTACTACCCTTACCGATTGATTCTTCTATATCATAATTCACAAAATGAGTAACCTTCGTCATATCCGTAACTAACGCTTCTGGATGTCCTAATATTCTATCTAAAAATATAGGAAGTAATTTTCTAACAAACAACAATTGTTCTTGTGGAGCTAATTCGATTTTAGGTTTCATAGATTTTATTTTTTTTATTTATCGTAGGGAACGCATACATGCGTTCCCTACACTACAAATTGATTTATATAACGATTAAATCCTTTTAATATTTTTTATACAAATAAGACTTTGTATATATTATGAGGATCGCATGTATGCGATCCCTACCCTTATAATATTGTTTGCATCATTGACCTAATCGGATTTTGCTGAATGTATTTTCGAATATAATACAAGGACTTCTCTTTTCGAATGATATGATCATAAAATGACTTTTGCCATTGAAATTTAATTTCATATTTCTTTCGAATTTCCCTTGTCACAGATGCCTTGTATTGTTGGATAATTTTAGATAGCCGCATTTTGGTTCGATCGTAATTGGCGGAACGCATATATGCGTTCCCTACTGTATCTTTCAGAATAATTATTCCATGAACATGATCCGGCATAATAATAAATTCATCTAATTCTACGAAAAGAAAATGTTGTGGTATCGATAACCAATTCATCTTTGCAATAGTTCCCAATTCGTTTAACGTCATACTACCGTTATCCACTGCCCCAAATACATTGCCTTTTTCCTTCGCGTTGATTGTTAAGAAATAATATCCTGTATCGGAGTAATCATACGAGGGATGTCGTGTTGGTTTTCTGTTTCGTTGCATAGTTTTTTGCCAGCGTATGGAACATTATGTTGCGCCCCAAAGAAGCAACATTGAGTTACATGCGTTCCTTGTATTAGTAGATGTATTTCTTACTATATATAGCTTCGCCCCATGAGTCCCATTGATTTTAAAATATATTTTTATTTTATATTAAATAATAGTTATTTAATGGTATAATTTCAAATGGATTTTCAATTGTTTTTTCTGATTACTGCTCTCCCCAATTCGGTCTTTGCCGAAATTGGGGATGTTTTCTGTTTTTAGTATTCAATCAATTCTATTTTTGAGAATTGATTTCCTGCGCCTAATTTAGATTTGTCGATGGAGACTTCATAATCACTAAAATTTCTCGGAATGTCTACACCTTCTTTTCGTTTAACGTTAACTAAATCAAAGAGTTTATGCGCTGGAGCAGTTCCTAATTTTGCTTCATTGATATCGCCTACATGCTTAAAAATATACAATCCGCGACAAGACATTTCGCCGCGAGCCGCAGAACGATCATGATCCCACATATTTTGTAAAGCTTGCCAGAACAATTCTAAATCATTCTCAGTAAAACCTGTATCAGCCGCAAAATGTGCAGAGATAAAACCATGTGCGCGATAGAGTCCGTAAGAGATTGTGTGCTTACGACCCATTGTGCGATTGTCTCCATCTTGAGCTTCTGCCTCTGCTTTGGTTGCAACAGCCATTCTAGTTATACTATGTTCTAAATTAATGACAGGATCGATACTTCTCGCAAAAGTAAATTGAATCGGACCTTTGACAACGCCAGCATTTACTTTCAATGCCATTACTGCGCCAAATGTTCTTACATCATAGAAATTTTTACACATCCATTCACGGGCTTTGCCAACTTGTTCTCCACCAGTTCTTTTTTCTTTGTCCTTATCCTCTTTTTTGGATGACTCCACTTTTGAACCAATAGCTTCATATGCTTTTTCGTGAGTGTCTATCAATACAGCTTTTTCTTTAATATAAATATCAAAAGGAGGCTTTGCTTCTCTTGCGATAGTTATATAATTTCTAACTTTTCTTTTTAATGAAACATCGGTAATTAAACCATTTCCTGTTTCTGGATCCACTCTTGGTTGATTGCCTGCATCTGGATCTCCGTTTGGATTCCCATCTTTTACATCAAATAGATATACAAAGTCGTACCGATTTTGAATTGAATTGCTCATTTATTTTCTCCTTCTTTTTCTGGGTTCACTTCTTTTTTCTTAAATAGTTCTTGTTTTTGCTGATAGTATCCTAACGCAAAAAGCCCTTGCTCTTCTAAGCTAAATGTTTTTGGAATACTTCCATTGAGAGGTTCTAGTATTTCACCTTTTAATTTTTCCAAATAAATACTTTTATTTCCTAGTTTGCTTGCATGGTGATTGCTTAAACTGAATAAAACTGGAAAAACACTTGCAGGGCGTGTGCTTGCAGATGTGTAATATCTATCCTTGATTGTGCTATCTGAATTGATTGCATTTTGTTGCATCTTTTCCATAACCGCAAACAATCTCCCTAAACGATAGGCGATATCTATATTTGATTCATCCATTTTTTCTTGTAACTCCTTATAGTTTTTAAATTTTTCATTTCTTCCTTTTCGGTTTAAGATTGCTTTTAATACTGAGACTCTAACGAATGTAATGCTTTGTTCTGCTTTCATTCGATTGATTAAACTAGATAATAATGTTCTAGGATATTCACTTCCACTTATGATAGATGTAATTAATTTCCCAGCTAACAGAGGATTGATATTATCTAACTTTCCTTGAATAGCAGTCGATCGTAATATTCGATTCAGACTAATAAATCCTGAATCATTGTTTGGTATTTCTAATTTCAAATCTTGAAAATGTTGTTCTATGTTTTTAGAAATCTCTCCAACTGTGGAAGGATACCAAAAACGAATGGAAATTCTTGCGGCGTTAGGTGCTAGTCCTAGAATATAAAACTTAGTATTATCATTCAGTAAATGTTTTAACTTTGCATTCTTACCGGAAAAAGGAGATTGAAAATGTTCTTTGATTTTTTTATTATCCTCAGCTTCCTTACCTTTTTTCTTTTGGGTCGATTTTTCTTCCTCTTCTGCTACTGGTTTAAATAAAAAAGCAAATTCATCTTCGAGTTCACTTTTTCTTTCTGACCAAAAAATAGTCGTCGTGTCTCCAATTAGAATTTTCTGATGACTATCCTTGGAAAGTAAAGTATTGATTGCCGTTCCGTAGGCAAAGTTCGCATATTTACTAGTTGGCGCATTTGCTCCCTGTTCTTTACCATAAGATTCAAAAGCATTTAAATTAAATGAAACAATATTTGCTCCCACTGTATTAGCATTCGCAACTCCACTTATTTTTGCATGAAGTCTTTCAATTACAGCATCTTCACCAGTTACTAAACAGATTCCTTTTTCTAAATCAGATTCATCTGATATACTTTTAGAAATCGCTTTAATGATTTTTTCATTAGCACAGACAATATCATTTTGTCCTTTAAGTTTAAATGTTAAATTTGGTTTATTTTCCTGAATATCTTTCCAATTTTCATCTTTTTGTAGATCAGAAATCTTATAGTTAGTCAAAAATTTAATTATAGATTCGAGAGAATCTTCTTTTGAATTTTCTTTCAAATCTTGAACTTTTCTAATAAAATCCTTCTGTTTATCCTTACTTTCTATTCCGAATACATATTCAGAATTGTCCCAAAGTAAATTTGCATTTATTCCTCTTGCTCTAACAACCGCTTTAGGAATTGTATATTTATTAGCTCTCTTCTTTTTTTCATCTAACCATGTTACGATGAATCGAATAAAGTTTCCATCCTTATCAATTTCAATTAAGTAAGGAATTTCTTTTACTTCAAATCCTTCTCGAGAAATTTCTCCCTCTTCCAATTTCCGCTCATAGTATCTTACCAATTCTTTTAGTATCATAGTCTGGCTCCGTTTGTATTTAGATCAGGAATTTCAATACTTCCATTAATCATTTCTGCTCGAAAGAATTTGGGATTTGCGTCTTTGTAATTCTTTGTATCGAAATCATACTCCTCAAAATCCAAGTCATAAAGCATCCAGCCTAAATCTTGGTGTTCAATCGCAATAGGCTTTGTAGCTCCATCGTTTAAAGAAAAATAAGCAGAAAACTCTCTCGTTCCGAAATAAGGTTGATGATGGCACTGTCCTTTTTCTACTCTGCGTAAAAACATCTCCTCAAACTTGGAAACATTATCGCTATTACCCGCACGGTTGGTAAGTTTAAAAGAAGCATGTAAAATATAAGCAACGTCCCGAAGAAAAAGTCCGGCTCTTTGTTGCCTTTCCTCTTCAATGTATAAAGCTAAATTATCCTTTCCCTTCTTCATAGCACTTGTAACATTCCCGAGAGAAATCTTAGAGCCTAATTCATTTCTACGAACCGATTCCCAACGAATTGGCTTCAATACATCTATTCTATGAATCTTCCAAAGAATGGCGGGCTTCCAAATTATCGCATCAAAGATTGCTCTTGCGGCTGACGGTGTAATTACATCATAAGAAACCCTTTCTGCTTTCATTTCAGGACGGGTAAAACAAGCATTATCCCCCCAAACTTTTAATTCAAAAACTTTTGACTGTTTCAATTTTATCTCCTTATAGTATTGTATCTTCTGCATTTAGTGACTCGATAAATCCTAGTGAGTCGCTGTAAAATTTTTCATAGTTTAAAAAAGAAATTACGCTTTCTATTTCAGAAATAATTCCTTGATTCAATAATTTTCCATATTTTTCAATTGGAATGTTTACAAAGAATTTTTGTGCTCTTTGGATGACTTTGTAATCCAGAAACTCTTTATTATTCTTCATTTGTTCTAATGTTAAAATAATTTCTTTTCCCTCTTTGTAAGGCATAATCACAGACCTTGTATCTTCATTGATCAACTTAAACTTTTCATCGATCTCTTCAAAATAAAGAGTCTGTTTTAATCCTTCAATTCCATGTTTATCTAATCCTTTTTCTTTCTTAACCCAAAACAATTCGTTGAAGTATTGTTTGAATGCGTCTGGATGTATCAATTCCTCAAAGTCACCGAGACATGCTTTCCCTGCTTCTTCGGTTTGTAGTAAATGACCTGCTGGGGATCTCTTCTCAGGGTGAAATAAAAATACTTCGCCAAAAATTTCTTTATCATTATTATCTTTCAATTTTCCTTCTCGATTGCATCGACCTGCCGCTTGTGCAATACTGTCCAGTCCAGTCATTGCTCTAAAGACAATCGGAAAATCTATGTCAACCCCTGCTTCTATCAATTGTGTGCTGACTAAGTAAACTTGTTCTTTATTCTTCAAATGACTTTTTACTTTTTTGAGAATATCTCTTCTATGTTCCGCGCAGAGATTTGTGGTTAAATAGTATTTGTTTCCAATTAATTGTTTAAAAATTTCATTCGCGTCATCTTTACGATTTACGATTGTTAATACTTGCTCGTGCCTATTTATTCTTTGGGCAATATCTTCAAAGTTTAATTTTTGCTCTTGCGGTTTATGAATAGTAACCCTTTTTAAATCTTGGAATAGTTCTTCTGGAGTCGGAGCAAGCTCTATTGCATTGTCAATACCATCAAATTTGAAATTCATTGAATTTATAGACGATAATGTCGGTTGGGTAGCCGTGCAAAGAATAATGGTTACATTATAACATTTCACTAGTTCTTTAAGTGCTTTTACAATAGGCTGTAAAAAATCAGGCGGTATCATTTGAGCTTCATCTAGAATGATAACACTATTCGATAGATTATGCAGTTTTCTAATTTTAGTAGTTCTTGCAGAAAATAAACTTTCAAATAATTGCACATTCGTTGTTACTATGAGCGGATGATTCCAATTTTCCGCTAATAATCTGTTTCGGAAATTTTCTTTCTCTTTGGAAATATCTATACTAGAATGATGCTCTAAAACAGAATCCTCTCCTAGAATATCTTTAAATATTTTTGCTGTTTGCTCTATGATACTTAAATAAGGAACCGCATAGATGATTCGATCTTTTTGATTCTCCAAACAATGTTTGAGTGCAAAGGAAAGCGAAGTAAGAGTTTTTCCTCCACCAGTCGGAACGGTTAACGTATAGAAACCGGACGTTAACTTTGCTTTTGATTCAACTTCTTGTAAGATTCTTTTTCTAAGTAGATTTACTTTTGTGGGTTCGGAATTTTTTTGTTTATCTTCTAAATGCAAATCCAATTTTTGATTCAATTCTTCTAGACTGATATGTATAGAATATCTCTCCTGAAACTTTTCAGGATTCATAAACTTTTCTGTATCGAGTCGATCCGAATCAATTAAAGCAGAGAATAGCATTCGAATGAATAAAGATTCATCAAGGAAGGATTGAGTTAGAGGTTTCAGTTTACTACCCTCTAAAATTTCTGCCGGTATCTGTGAAATGGTATTGGATAATAAATTAATTTCTTTTTCTTCGGAAATTTGAATATCAACATCAACGCCGTAATTTTTTAAACCTGAGTGATGACATAAAATGGGAAGAGCGATAAATTTTTTAAGGAGTTCACTTTGCTTAAACTTATTTAAACAATGTATCGCCCCGCTTGCAGCATGTTTTACTGACTTCGCAGTCTTTCCTTCCAAATGAGCTTCTTCATCATATCCAGATTTAAGCTTTATTCTTTCTTGAAAATCCTGCTTATACTTCCCTAAATCATGCCAAAGACCAATCAAATATCCGAAACTTTCTGCGCCAAATTTAGAACTAAATTGTCCAGATAGTTTTGCCACTTCACGTAAATGCTCCTCCAAAAGATGAAGTTTCCATTCTCCGTTTTCCTCCTTCTTCACGTGTGCTAAAAATTCATCTTTCTTCATGTGCATAATATCCATTATCCTATTTGCGGGATCGCATGTATGCGATCCCTACGAATTTGGATCTGTCAAATACAGAATATATCAGTGCAGCTCCAACGCCTGGCCTTGTCCACATAACCGTCGAACCTTCTATTTCAAATTCTACATTATATTTCTTCATTCGACGTTTTCCTCTTTTCGACACATGCGCTATATAGCTCATAATCCTTCTTCCAGAATCCTATTTTGACCATTATAAATGGATAGCCGGACAAAATAGAATGGCGCATTAATAAAAGTTGATTTTTTACTCAAATATTCTTGAGTCATAATATGGAATATGTCAATAAGAATCAAATATTT
>DAORDH010000075.1:0-10437 GCA_035345875.1 Leptospiraceae bacterium
GCAATGGCATATATTTCTCCTTTGATTATTTTTTATCATCACGCCTAACGTTAAGCGTAGCCGACGTGACTTTGAAACTCGAAAGTGCGGTAGCACCTTTTGAGTTTCAAAGTCATGTCTCCGAGCCACACTATTACTAGCAAGTTGCGTGACTGAGTGAAAGGCACAATAACTTGCTCTTTTCTTCCGCAAGTTTTGTGCCTGAAACGAAGGCGCGTAACTTGCATTAGTCTGACAAATATACTAAAAATTTTCACTTATACAATTAAGCAGGCTCGGAGCGAGAGAGTGGACAGCTACCGAACATAGTCCACTCTCGAAGTGGCTCACGCGAAGTTATGCGGTGTTTTAGGTGCGCATACTCCTAAGAAGCCTTAACCAACGCCTTTATCTATTACCAGCCTCGACACGATGTCGAGTGTAATACTTACTCCATTACCCAATACGATTCTTTTTATATGTTGGGTTTGCGAAGTTGCTTGTCAATTCTATTCTGTAGCAATTTCCGCAAATCCAACGTTAGGCGGCATTTTAATTTTAAATTCAAGTGAAAGAGGAGTTTGAAAAATATTATTTAAAATTATTCTGCTGTTTTACGTTTAAATCTTTAAAATTTCTTCTTATCAGCTTTCGCCATCTATATTGTCTCCAATGATAAAAAGTAAAAGCGTATATCCAAATAAACGGAGTAAGAATACCTGCGTCAATATCAGCTCTATCGGTATAAATTATATCTCCTTTATCATCTGTTTTCTTAATGAAAATCCAATGATCCCATTTTTTTATAAGAGTACCAAATCCATTATCCCGTAATATAAATTCGTCTTCCTCTTTACTTTTTAATAACTCGATTCTAATTGTCTGTCACCGAATGGAATGAAATAAAATAGATGCATACTGACTAGATAATCCTGTTCCTCTCATTGCTGTGGAAAGACATTCGGGCGAATTGGCTTAAAAAATACTAGTGGCTTAGCAATGTAAGACAACGAAGAAGGCAGTATTACATTTTTAACTACCTCTGAAAACTCACATTGAAATTTCGATGAAATATTTACTATCATTCTAATCCAAACCTATATTCTTTCTATTTTGTTTATTTTATTAAAATTTAGTCCGTTGTATTCTTACTGCATTTAAAATAGCAAGTAATGCAACGCCTACATCTGCAAAGACCGCTTCCCACATAGAGGCTAATCCCCCTGCACCGAGAAGCAAAACAATTGCTTTTACAGAGAATGCAAGAATTATATTTTGCCAAACTATTCTTTTTGTTTGCTTGCCTATATTGATTGCCATTGGAATTTTACTCGGCATATCATCTTGTATAACTATATCTGCGGTTTCGATAGTGGCATCACTACCTAAACCGCCCATTGCAATACCCACACTACTTAAAGCAATTACGGGAGCGTCATTTACGCCGTCACCGACAAAGGCGACGCTTTCATTTCGTTCTTTGATCTCTTTTACCTTATTTACTTTATCTTCCGGCAATAAATCTCCAAAGGCATCGGTAATTCCTAATTTATCTGAAACAAATTTTACAACATTATGTTTGTCGCCACTTAACATTGTTATTTTTACATGCAATGCTTTTAGTTTGTCTACAGTCTCTTTTGCATCTGGTTTAATGCTATCGGCTATAGTGAGGTAACCGACAAATTTTTTATTATAAGCTACGGCAATTAAAGTATAAACGATGCTTGTTGGATCAATATCATATGTAATGGAAAATTTATCCATCAATTTAAAATTGCCTACTAAAAGTTCTTTATTCTGAAGAATTGCTTTTAGCCCGTGTCCCGATATTTCTTCTACACTTTCCAATTTAATATTCGGGTTTATTTCTCCGGCAAATTGGCGTATGGCCGTTGCGACTGGGTGTGTGCTTTGACTTTCTAGAGCATTCACCATTTCTAAAATTTCTTCTTTATTAAATTCAGGTTTAAATACAATTTCTTGTACTTTGAAGACGCCTTCTGTCATTGTACCAGTTTTATCCATTACAACATTTTGAATTTCAGCAATGGCATCTAAGAAGTTACTACCTTTAAATAAGATACCATTTTTACTAGCCGCACCAATTCCTCCAAAATAACCCAATGGAATTGAAATCACCAAAGCGCAGGGGCAAGAAATAACCAAAAAAATCAAGGCTCTATAAAGCCATTTTGTAAACAAATAATTATCTACAAAAAAGTAAGGTAATACAGTAATTGCAAAAGCAAAAAATACAACGATAGGCGTATAGATTTTTGCAAACTTTCTAATGAAAAGCTCGGTTGGGGCTTTTTGTGAAGTGGCATTTTGAACCAATTCTAAAATTTTCGAAAGTTTACTGTCCGTATAAGCAGCAGTAACTTTTATAAGAGAAACAGAATGTAAATTTATCATTCCTGCCAAAACCGTTTGTCCTTTTGATTTTCTATCCGGTTTACTTTCCCCCGTAAGAGCTGCCGTATTAAAAAAAGCATTTTCAGAAATAAGGTCACCGTCCAATCCTAATTTTTCGCCTACCTTAAGTTGGATAATATCACCAATGCTTGCATTTTCCGCTTTTATAGTTTTTGCTCGGTTGTCTTGTAGAATAGTTACTTCATCGGGTCTTTGGTCGAGCAATGTTTTTATGTTTGCCTTGGCTCTTTTGACCGCCATTGTTTGAAATAATTCACCGACCGCATAAAACAGCATTACCGCAACGCCTTCTGGGTACTCGCCAATAGAAAATGCACCAAGCGTAGCAATGCTCATCAAAAGAAATTCTGAAAATATTTCTTTCTTTGCAAAGCTCTCAAAAGCTTCTTTAATAACAGGAAAGCCAACCGGTGCATAACTAGCCGTATACCAAAGAATTCGAATCCACCCCGTGAACCACTCCTGCGGATAATAATTATCAAACAGAATGGCTAAGAGCAATATAACTAATGAAATAGTAGAAGGTATAAATAATTTAAAAGTACTATCTATCGAGATTGAACGGCTTTGCTCAGTACCGGTTGCTTTATTTTCTTTTAATAATTCTTTTGCGCCGGCATTTGTGTAAATTTTTTCTGCTTGCGTACAACAAATTTGTTTACCGTCTTTGTCGTAGGTATGTTTGTGTTCGATCATGTTCATTTCCTATTTATTTTTAAAATCATAAATTCCATCCCAGCCTTCAATTTTATTTTCTAGCAGGTCTTTAATTCTTTCTAAGTACAGCGTACATAAAATATCTTCCGGATTTTGTTTGAGCGCTTGCTCGAATAAAATTTTGGCTTGCTGAAAGTCTCCGCTTTTGTAGAACAAAAGTCCGTTCATAAAATTGAGTAGATTTAGTTCTTTTTTATTTATTTCGTCTTGAGATAAATGTGAGTAAACTTCAAAAAGCACACAGGGTATTTGCTTTCCTTTGACTCTGACAGAATCTATTTCCCTCACTTTAAAATCTTGCTGTTCAATAATACCTTGATAAACACTGTCCGAAATTAGAAAATTTGAATGATAAAATTTGTTTAGATTTTGAACTCTAGATGCAAGGTTTACATTATCCCCGACTATTGTGTATTCTCTTCTTTCCGACGAACCGACATTGCCTGCGACTACTCTTCCCGAATGAATACCAATAGTAATTTCAAGTTTCTCATCTCCGAAACTTTTTTTTTCATTCAGTTGCCGTAATTTATTTAACATTTGAATTGCGACATGGACTGCGGTTTGCTTATCATGCGATTTTGATTCGGGTATTCCAAAGACAACCATGATTGCGTCCCCGATGAATTTATCCAAAAAACCTTTGTTTTGTAAAATGATGTCGACCATTTCAGAAAAAAATGTATTCAATAGAAAGATTAAATCAGTCGGTTTTAATCTTTCCGCTAATTTTGTAAAATCTTTAATATCGCAAAATAGAATCGTAACTTCTTTCTCTTCACCTTCTGTTTTAATTTTTTTATTAATTAAATCGTTTACCAGTTGTGGAGAAATATATTTGCCAAATAGGTCTACAATCTCATTCTTTTTATTAATCTCAAACAAAATAAAATCTCGTAAGAATCCAACGGCTACTCCCAGTATAACCAAAAAAGGCGTTTCCACTAAATGTTCGAGCATAACAGTGTGGACATGATTCTCTTGGATTAGCATCACAAATAAATGAACTGATGCTAATATCGTACTTACACCAATACTCATAATAAATCCTAAAAAAATTGCCGTATATAAAATTGGAATGTGATAAAATCTCATAGTTATAGCTATCCAAAGTTCATTATTGCCTCTAAGAGCTAAAGTATGCACTATGAAAATACAAGTCGTCAGAGTTATAAGAGTAAAAATTTTTGACAGCTTTAGGCAATGTTTAAATTGGAAGACATGAAATTCAATTAATTTCTTCATTTTATTTCCTTATGGTAAATTTGTATTTGCCCCTGCTAGAACAAATGTATTTAAAATAAATAAGCCTGTCAGTTCCGACTTCGATAAATAAAATTTGTTTAGTCATCCGATGTCAACTCTTTTAGAAACACGGTTATTTCGGTTGCATTTTTATCCAGACTTGCCCTAACTTTATTTTCTTTTAACTTTCTTGATAACTCGGGAAGCGTTTCCAAATAATCGTTATTGGAAAACGCAGTAAATTCTTTCGATTTGACTTGGTTACCTCCGGGTATGCGGAAGGTTATGTCAATTGTGGTTACCGTAAAGTAAGATTTTAGTAAATAAATTTTAATCGATTCTTCAACGACTTGTTTTGCTAAAATGGCAATGCCGAACTCCCTCTTTCCCGTCAGTTTCACGACCAAAAGGCCGATCATCAGTCCGATAGACAAGCCTCCGATAAACATTTTTGGGCGAATTTCACCCATATCGACTATCCGGGAAGAAAGAAAAAGATTGGCTTTTTCTTTCTCCTCGATGATAATACCTTCCTTTAATAATTTTTCCCTTAATCGATTTTCAAACCAAAGGGCATGGCTATGAGAAACGCGCCGAATCGTTTCTTTCAATAAATCGGTGGTCGGTTCTTCCGAACTAATTGAACTTAAAAAACGAATATCAATATCCACTACAACTGGCTCGATATATACTTTGGGAAGATTATTTTTCGATTGGATGTAAGTTTTTATTTCTCTATTGAATTGGATTAATAATAGAACGAATAAAAAGAATGTAAAAAAAATTCCGGTTATTCTAGGCTTCAGGCGAATAAATGATACTCCAACTCTAGAGATTGTTATCATAACCTTCCATCGTTGTACCATTGTAAAGCAAAAGCAATATACCAAATCAATATTTATCCAGCTTATGTTGTTGCGCAATTTTTTTTACTTTCGGGTCTATATCTAGCACGCAAATTTGGCTTTTTCTCATTTGTCATAATTTTTTTTCTCCTTTAATCCTTATTAGCCTCAACTTCTTTTTCTGACTCTATCCATTCATAAAATACTGGTAATAAAAAAAGTGTGAGTATCGTAGAAGAAATCAATCCACCGATTACAACAGTTGCAAGCGGTTTTTGCACTTCTGAACCAAGACCTTCTCCAATCGCCATAGGAATAAATCCGAATGATGCAACAAGTGCTGTCATAAGAACTGGTCTAAGTCTAGATACTGCGGCAAGTCTCACTGCATCGTCAACTGATAAACCTGACTCTCGTAATTGATTTATATTATTCACTTTTACTACACCATTCAAAATTGCAATACCGGATAACGCGATGAAGCCGATGGCGGCAGAAATACTAAAATTCATATCTCTAATTAATAAAGCAAAAATTCCACCAGTAACAGCGAAAGGAATACTTAAATAAACAAGAAGTGCTTGCTTTAAACTATTAAAACTTTTTAGAAGTAGTAAAAATATGATTAAAAGTGTGAATGGAACTACAACAAGCAATTTAAGCCTTGCTCTCTCCAAGTTTTTGAATTGTCCACCCCAAAAAACAGAATAGCCTACTGGAATAGTAAGTGATTTAGAAATTTTTTCTTTCGCCTCGGCTACGAAACTATCTATATCCCTATCGCCGAGGTTAATGGAGATTGCCGCATAACGTCTCCCGTTATTTCTTGCAATAGTCATTACTTTCTCGGACTCCTGCAAGGTAGCTACGTCGCCTAACGGTATGGAACCCAAGTCCTGAGTACCAATAGGAATACTCTTAATGGCTGATTCTGAATTTCTGAATTCTTCCGATAAACGAATTACTACAGGGAATTTTAAATCCCTTTCATAGAGGTTTCCAACCATTATCCCACTCATAGACGCGGCAAATGTGGAATTAAAATTTTCTAAGGAAATTCCATAGCGGATAATTTTATCGTAGTCTGGTTTTACATCTAGAACTTTACTCTTTCTAAGCGCGGAGATTGGGTCTAATTCAATTTCGTCTGCACCCGGAACAGTCTTTAAAATTTTCTCTGCTTCTTCTTGTAAGACAATCAATTCATCCAAATCATTTCCATATACTCGTAGCGTAATATCGGCTCTACTTCCTTCTAGCAATTCATTAAATCTAGTTTCGACCGGCTGACCGACCGTAATTTCATCGTTTGGAAATTCAGCTTCAAGTCTTTCTTTAATTTTTGTAATAAATGGATTCCAATTTTTTGCTTTAATCAATTCTAAAATATTTTTCTTCTTTAGAATTACAAACGTATCTGACATATAAATTCCCATTGGGTCATTTGCGACTTCCGTTGTCCCTGTTCTGGAAAATACATATTCGATTTCGGGAAATTCTTTTAGAATTGTTTCTACTCGCTCTTGCAATTCAGTTGATTTTGCCAAACTGATATTACTCTCACGGACGAGAGTAATCATTATATCCCCCTCTTTTAATTGAGGAATAAAATCCGCACCCATTCTAATAAAAAATACTAAGGCTACAAAAAAAATAAGAATGCTTATTCCCAAAGCAATCGCACGGTTTCTAAATCCAAATAGTAAAATAGGAACATAAAATTTATTGATTCTCTCTACTGTTGCATTGTGTTTTTTTTCTTTATTCGGAATCTTTAAGAGGCTTAAAGAAAAAACGGGAATTAAAAGAAGCGTCACAAGATAACTACCGCCTAAAGCAAGTAACACTGCTTGCGCCATTGGGCGAAACATTTTGCCTTCGATTCCATCTAATGTTAATATGGGAATATAAACGAACATAACAATGAATATCCCGTAAGTAACAGGCTTTAGTATTTCACGCGATGATTGCAATACAAATTCAATTGGATTCTCTATTTTCTTCTCGCCTAATTCTTCTTTTTTCGCAAGTGTATTTTCAATCATAACAATGGCTGCATCGACTAATAACCCGAAGTCGATAGCACCGAGACTCATCAGGTTGGCTGAGATATTAAATACATACATCCCAATAGCGGCAAATAGCATGGAGAGTGGAATTACTAGTGCTACATAAATCGAGGCTCTAAAATTTCCAAGCACTAAGAATAAAACTAAAATTACAAGTAAAGCTCCTTCTGCTAAATTTCTAGATATAGTGGTAATCGTTGAGTTTACTAAAAAACTTCTTTCGTTTAATACGTTGATAACCACATCATCTGGGATTTGAATTGAATCCATAAAAGATTTTAATTCCTGCACGGTTTGACGGCTATTAGCCCCCATAAGCATCATAGCAGTACCAAATACAATTTCTTTTCCGTTATGAGTAGCAGATCCAACTCTTTGCATTCCATGTTCGCGAACGATTGCAATGTCTTTGACTCTTATAATTGCACCTGTACCGCTTTGGCGAACGGGCAAATCTTTTAACCTTTCCAATACAATAGAACTTCCAAGAGTACGAACGACAATCATCTCATCATTTTTTTCTATATAGCCCCCGCCATAATTTTCTCCAATAGATTCCATCGCTTTTACTATTTCATTTATACTGATCCCATGTATTCTTAACTTTCCAGGAATTAAATCGATATGAATCTCTCTCAGGTAACCCCCGATTGTATCTACCTCAGCAATATTTTTTACATGGGTTCTAATTTGTGTTCGAATAATTAAATCTTGCACTGTTCGCAAATAAAGAAGCCTTTCTATTTCTGATTTTTTTTCTAAAAGACTTCCGGGTTTTGCTTCTACGGAATACATAAATATTTCTCCAAGCCCCGTAGTAATTGGGGTTAATTCAGGAGTAACCTCATTTGGTAATTTATCTTTCAAATTCTGTAATCTTTCTAAAACAATTTGTCTAGCCCTATAGATATCTGTCCCGTCTTCAAACGTTAAAACTACATTAGAAAGCCCAAACTTAGAAAGAGAGCGTATATCATTCACGCCTGGGATACCTGCAAGTTCGGTTTCCACAAAAAAAGTAATTGTTTTTTCTACTTGTTCCGGGTCGAGAGAGCCGGATTTAGTATTTACTTCTACAATTACGTTTGATATATCGGGTAACGCATCGAGTGATACTCTGAAAATGGAAAGCATTCCGAAGAAAAATAAAATGAAGGCAGAAAGGAAAACCCAAAGCCTGTTTCTTAGCGCGGATTCTATTATTTTATTTAGCATTTGATTCTCCCGTAAACGTAGAATTATTCGTTAGAAATAACACCTGTGTATACTTATCAACATATTCGAGTTGCGTATCGTAAATAGCATGATGGGTTTCATGAAGTTGGGTTTCTAGTTCTAAGTAGCTTATTAAGTTTAGCCTGCCCTTTTGAAATTCTGTATCCGCAAAATTCAACTTCTCTTCCATTTCAGAAATCGAATCTATAGAAAAATTCTTTAAAATTTCTCTCGCGGATTCATAGTCTATAATTGCAGCATTTAATTTGCTAATCAAAAGTCTTGTTTGATGAGATAGTAAATAGTTTTCAGAAGCAATTCTAGACTCGATGCTTTTTACTTGATTCTGGTTTCTATCCAAGACGGGGATATTAAACGTTACCCCTAAATCAAAAAATTTGTTTGCAACGCCAGACCTATCTTCGCCAATTGCGCCCTGTATCTTTAAATCAGAATATTTTTCTAGACCTGCAAGTCTTGCTTCCGCAGTTGATTTTTGAATTGAAATTTTTGCCTTTTTCAAAATTGGATTTCTTTCTAGCATTTCGTTTGCGACCAGTTCTTTATTAAAAGTTATTCCTTTTTTAAACCAACTAGGTTTTATTTTCACGCGAGAGTCGAGACCTAGAAAAAAATTTAATTTTTCCCATTCTAGAAATTGATCTCGTTCTAGTTCAATCAAATGCTTTTGCAAATTCAATAGGCGATTTTGGACAATGAACAATTCAGATTTGCTCTGGGGAGTGACAAATGCTTTTCTTTTAATAAAGGATTCCATTAATGCAAATCGTTTGACTCGATCTTTAATATGAGTCGCCTTTTCTGCTGCAATCAGGTAAGAATATACTAGCTTAATCACACTATATTTATATTCTAATTTTCTTTCTTCTAGGTTAGCCTCTAATGATTTTTCATTTTCCTCTGCAATTTTTACGCGTAATTCGCGTTTGCCTGGGTAATAGAAATCCTGACTTACTTCCACTGAATATTCTGGACCTGTTTCGTTACTTGCGCGTCTACGACCATAGTCAAGTTTGATACTTGGGTTCTTAAATTTACCAGCCTGTCTTTTTAAAAATTCCGCCTCTTCTACACTAGCCTGACCAGCAAGTATTATCTCCGCTTTTAGTTCGGCTCTTGCGACTAAGTCTTCTAGCGTATACTCAGCATTAGTCTGTGAATATATAGTTTGAATTGTAAAAAATAAACTAACAAATAAAATTATAAAAAATTGCATGTTTTGTCTCCTGTCTGTAATTATAATTTGATGAAAAAAACTAGAAAAATTAATATCTAGAAATCAAATGACAAGATAAACGGAGTTTAATAGAACGGATGAAACGCTTGGAATAGATAATTCCTTTTTTAGAAAGGAATTTAGAAGATTAGTCTTTACCACGATAATATTTAAAAGTAGCAAAGAGCTAGATACTGCTGGAGATTTTATAAATTTAAAATTGTCTAAATTCGGAAAGTCTTGTTCGCAAAAGCAAGATTCATCTTCTTGGTGTTTATCCTCGCAAGTCTCAGAAAAGGGAAGGTGATTCTTATCTATCACACTTGTGATAAATTCATCGGCAGGACATAGAATACCAATTTGTTCAAGAATTTTGCAGTTTGTTGAAAATAACAAACTGACTCCTAGAATAAAGTGGATTGACTTAGAACGCATAAGCCATAATTAAAACTCTTATTTTAATTGAAAAGTAAAATACTTTTAAAATCAGTATCGCCAAATAAATTTTCCCGTATATTTCCCAATCTCTTTACCTTATGCGATAAAGTCTTTCGAGACACGGACGTCGAGAAACCTATACTAAAATATCCTAGCGTTGGTTCCTATTTCGAATATGCCCGCACCTAAAATACCGCATAACGTTAAGAGTAGCCGACGTGACTTTAAAATTCGAAAGTGCGGTAGCATCTTT
>DAORDH010000076.1:0-9608 GCA_035345875.1 Leptospiraceae bacterium
ATTAAAATTATATTCTCTTGATAAAAGTAACTTAGCAGCCTGATAGGTTACGAAATTACTAATAAACAATACAATCTCCTTTAGAAGCTAGCTGACAGATAAAAAAAGCATTGGGAGAAAAATCCACAGTCCATCACTTCCGCTCCCTCAAAGGCGAATCCTATTTTTCAATAACGATACACTGTGTTTAAATCTAAGTTTTTCCTACACATGATTCGAACGAGATCTGGCATCCCACTTGACATGCCCCCATTTATTTGTAAGGCGAGTGATGAAATTAAAATCATTGACATAAATTTTTAATCTATTTCTTTTAAAGAATGAATTCAAAGTTCAAAGAATTACTTAAAAAAGTTTTCCTTTCCTATAATTTTAAATTTTTCACGATTCTATTTACTTTTGGTCTTATTATATTTAGTTTCTATCGATTTATTTTCTTTGTTAAATATTCTTATAGAATCAATTTTTCTGAAGTGAATGTTTCTACTATTTTATTAGCATTTGCTACAGGCATACGTTTTGACATATCTACCCTTGCCATATTATTTGGAGCTTTATTTGTTTTATCCTGCATTGACCTACTCAATCACAAAAAGCTTTATGTTTTGCTTTGGTCATTTACTCCTATTTTAATTACAATTTTTGTCTTGGCTATTCTAATTGCGGATGTATTATACTTTGAACATGCAAATAAACATATAGGATACGAGGCTTATGTATTTCTCGGAAAAGATTTAATACTTATTGTAGGTTCCCTATTAGAAGAGAATAAATTAATTTTTATTGCGGGAGTTTTTACGTTAGTAGCTATTCCTTTCTCTGTCTATTCAATCTACAAAAAGTATCACAGCTATAGACATTTAGATACTCCGATTCTGATTTCTTCTCTCAAAGCTCTTGCTGCACTTATTCTAATTATTATTGGAATTCGAGGGGGACTCCAAGAAAGTCCAATTCGAACCAGTAATGCAATTTTATCTGACAATAACTTAATCAATAATCTTGCCTTAAATGGTGTTTATACAGCTATCACAGATTTCAAAAGCCACTCTATCGCAAAAAGCGATAGAATGAATTTGCAAGAAGCTGTTGCCATTGTGAGAAATGAAATCAAGTATACTGGTTCTAATTTTATTAGCGAGAAATATCCACTTCTACGAAAAACAATTCCTACTTCAAAAGAAGCAAAGAATCCAAACATAGTCTTGGTGATTCTGGAAAATTGGACTGGCAAATTTATAAATCCCATCTCAAGCGGTAAAGTAAATGGCAAAGAAGTTGCTCCGCATTTCAATCAACTATTAAAAGAAGGAATCTTTTTTCAGCGTTTTTTTGCGTCAGGCGGAAGAACTCCTAATGGTATGATGTCTATTCTTACAGGAATTCCGGATAGACCGGGTCTAACCGTAATCAGAACCCCACAGGCTATGGGATATTTTTCCGGTATTGCAAGTATAATGAAACAAGCAAATTATCGAACCATCTTTGCTACCGGTGGAGATTTGACTTTTGATAATAAACATAAAATGATGCCTCATTGGGGCTTTGAAGAAATCTATGGAAAAAAAGACATGGATGAATCTAAAAGATATGCGATAGGTGCATGGGGTTATGATGATGCCGATGTCTTTGATGTTCTTCATTCCAAAATTAAAGATCATAAAGAAGATAGACCTTTTTTTGCAACCGTATTAACTCTTACCACTCACTATCCATACAGAGCCCCAAGAGAAGAATTTAATATTTTTGGGAAAGAAACAGAGGATAGTGAATTTTTAAATGTTTATCATTACGCAGATTGGGCTGTGAATAATTTTTTAGAAAAAGCAAAACAGTCCTCTTATTTTGAGAATACTATTTTCTTTTTTGTGGCAGATCATACCCATCACCGCTTTCTCGATTATTATGAAGATAGAAATATTCCATTTCTAATTTACAGTCCTTCTCGTTTTAAGGGTGAAATTAGGAATGATATAGCCTCTCAACTAGATGTAATTCCGACGATGCTTGGCACATTAAACAAGGAAGTTTACTTTAGCGCAATGGGAAGAGATTTACTCCACTCGAACACAAACTCTGCTTATTTCGCCTATGGAACTGTTTATGGATGGATCGAAGATAAATTATTCCTATTTCGTACATCTGATGGAGAAGGAAATGTTAATTTTACGGTGGATCCCCCGCATTTACAATTTGATATTTGCAAAAAAACTCCTGATTTTTGCCTAATTCATAACCGTAAAGCGAAAGCGTTTCTAAACACAAGCATCGAACTAATGAATCAAAATCTAATATTTCCGGCAGATATTAAAGATCTAATGAATCAGAACTAATCCTGCCTAACGTGCCGTTATCCATAAGAAAACAGGATTACTAAGCACTCAATAACTCGTAAAATTAGGGATTTGCGATGTAAACGCATTACGTTTATTTACTTGTGAAAAGGATGAAAGGTAGGTTGCCATAGGTTCACTGCCCCAAAATAAATGCAATCAGTTAGTGGCAAGGTAAGATTCTAAATAGAATTTCAATAGATGATTTTCGAATCTTAAAAATAATGGACTAAAAATCATTCAGGAGAAAAAGATAATGAATAAAAGAATACTTTCTATTCTTTTTTGTTTAGTTTTTACAGCTAACGTTTCTATTTTTGCACAAGAGGAATCAAGCAGTTCCGGAAGTGGCTCAGGTCAAACCCAATCTGGTTTAACAATTAAAGGTGGTATATGGGGATTAGGCGGAAAAGTTAAATCAGAATTAGAAGATAAATATTTCACAGATGATTTAATTAGCAATTTTGGCTTTGGACAGTTCAATACTGGTTGGAGCACACCTAGCAAAATCTACCCGCTCAATCCAATAGGCATCGATTATTACATGAGTGGTATAGGTCCTGGATCTTTACTCTTAGGAGCAGAGATGAGAGGTATTCCTGGTGTAAATTTCACTGGATACACTCCAAAATATGATTTTGTAAGTGTAAACGCTGGTGGTGTTGGAATTCACAATGCAGAGATGAAATTGAAAAATTTAGACTTAAATGTAGGATACCAACTCGCTTTCGGAAGTTTACTTGTTACTCCTAAATTCCAATTTAGAAATTTTACAACAGACTTCAAAGAATCCGGAACTTATTTTGGAAATGGATTTGTTGGTATCAGAAATACTACAAACAATCAAAATACTTGGTCAGGATTTATCGGTGTTAACCTCTTATATAAAATCAATGAAGCTTCAGCAGTATTCTTTGATTTTGCAATCGATTCTCCAATCCTAGGCCAGCTCTATAGCAGTGGAGATTTCAATAAAACAGCATTTTTTGCAAACAGCGGTGGCGGGGCAAGTGGCTCTACAACTCTTTACAAAAAAACCAATCAAGAAATTCGTGGAACAGTCATTGATTTAGGATACCAACACTCTTTCGGAGCGTTAGGTCTTAGAATTGGATATAGATCAGAAGAACTTAGAACAATCTATTCTAGTTATACTGATGTGCCTTTGGCATTTAACTCAAATGGAAATGCTACATTTCTTATTGGCGAGACAATTCTCAATTCAATCTTCTATAAAGGATCTACATCCACGACTCTACAAAGTCTTTATATAACAGCTACCTATAAACTCTAATCAATTTCATTTGATAGAATTATCCAGACGAGGCGTAAACTAACGCTTCGTCTGTTTTAAAATTAGTATTTATTTTACTCCACCACCTACTAGAATATAAGCCGCAACTTGAAAAATTCCAGTGATTGCATCTAAAGGAATTGTGAGTATATAACCCGCATAAAACAAACCATACTTGAATGTGTTTATAACCAAACTCCTTTCCCTTCTACTAATTTGGTCTCTATCAAAGCGATAGTTTGTTGGAACCATTTTTTTTATATAAAAATTGTTATCTTCTTTACTTCTCTCTAATTCAACAAAGATTAAATCATAATCAATTCTATAAAAATACATTTTTTCCTTTAACTCTGACTCTGGGATAAACATATCCTTCAGGTTTACTTTTCTATCCTCCTTGTTAAACACTTTGCTAAAGCTAGTTGGATCATAAAATAAAACTGCCGCTTTATTTCCCTGTTGAAATTCATACGTATCAAAAACTTCAGCCTTGGAATCATTTGGATTTATAGTTATATTTAATTGCCTTCCTTCCCCCACTAGAATAGAATCAAATTGAGCTTTGACTAAATTGTCTTTTGGATCAGCTATATTTCTTCCTATAGAAATCTTCTTATCTTTTTGAAATTCTCTTTGATAATCATCAATCCCATAGGGCTCAAATCTCTTTTGATAAGCATAAGAGAAACAAGAATGGAGAAAAACGATAGTTAGAATGAATATCGTTTTACTAAAAAAATTTATAATATTGAAATACTTAACACCCATTCATTTCTCCTTTTTTACGAATCTTAAAAATACCTTTTCACTCTCTGGAAGCATTCTAGAAGTAGTAAAAGAAAGCCTGTAAAGATTCATTTTATTTTCATTTTTGTCGTAAGTAAACCGAAAAAGTATTTTTCCATAAGAGAAAGAAGATATTGGTTTAGGATTAGGATCCTTAATGGGAAGAGTTAAATTTTCTGCATTTAAAAACTCTTCTAAATAGTTATTGGATGCAAAATCATTTGTCCAAACATAACCGCTCATAATCTCATCATTAACCGGTAGATTAAATAAATTTTTATACCCAGCTTTACCAAAACTAACGTCCATAGAAGTGCCAAATCCTAAAATTTTCTCGTATTTTGGTTCCGAACTTGTTACAAGATAAATCATTTCTGATTCTGTTGGCAATCGATAACTATCTTCCCTTCCTGTCTCCTTGAGCGAAATTTTCTTTATAAACAACATTGCGTCTTGGTAAAAAATCCCATAAGCAGGACACTCTGGGCAATCAGGTAACTTATCTTTTTCCCAAGGAGTAAAAAAGTCATTTCCCATATATTTTTCCCAATATTGTCTAGTGATAGGATATTTTGTAATCGAAAAAGGAGAAATACGAACTGTAATTTTCTTTTCTGGATTTGGACTTTTGGCAGAATGAAACTGGTAAAAATAAGTGTAATCAAACGAAAAATCACCTCCACGAATTTTTACAAATTCTAGCTTTGGTAAATCCTGTGAAAATAACAGAGTGGAAGAGAGAAGAAAAATAACATTCCAGATAAACATTTTTACCTTCCTTTTTATTTTTAGAAAGCGAGTATTGAAAGAACTCAGTTTACAAAATAATAAAAATAAGTAAAACAATCTTACAAAAATACATTGTTTCAAGCATATAATATTCAATTTATTTCGAAAACAATATTAGCTTTTAAAAAAGCATGGGGTTTTACGCATGACTTCTCAGTTCTTTTACGGAAGACAATCAAAGAGCAACAAAAATATCTCTAAATCTAACTACTCTTCCTCTTTTAACTTAAAAAAGATCAATTTTAATCTTTTTAAATACAAACCGGTATTCGACCCTAAATTCTGTCGAATGATTTTTATTATAAAGACAAAAACATAGATTTTTTATTGATTTATACAGATTCTATTTAATATTTGTGTAAAATAAAGTAGGCAAAGCTAGATAAAATTTCTACTAGTTCCTTGTTTGGATCCTCAGAAATTTTTTATTACAATGATATGAATTCAGAAAGTCAGCAGAAAAACGAAGCACACAGAAAGATTCTTTCTAATAAATCTGACACAACAATTTCTAAAGAAGTATGTAAGCTATGACACGAAAAAAAATTCTTTTAGTAGAAGATGATATCATCATAGCTATGGTAGAAATTGAACTTCTGAAGAGAAACAATTTCGAGGTAGTTCACACAGAAAATGGGGAGGAGGCTCTAGATAAAGTTCTCTCCAACGAAACAATTGATTTAATTTTAATGGACTTTGAACTTGGCGCTGGGATGTCAGGGGCAGAAGCGGCAGAAGAAATCCTAAAAATAAAAAACATTCCAATTATATTTCTCACTTCCCATGTAGAAAAAGAAACAATTGAGAGAGTTCGAAACGTCAACCGTTATGGGTATGTAATTAAAAATTCAGGAGAAACTTTTCTAATTTCTTCTATTGAAATGGCTCTCAATTTATTCGAAGCCCAAAGATCTACCAAAGAAAGCGAGCAAAGATTTAGAAATCTAGCAGATTCTGCCCCTGTTTTAATTTGGGTAGCAGATGAAAATAAAAACTGGAATTATTTTAATAAACAATGGCTGATCTTTAGAGGCAGAAGAATGGAAGAGGAAATTGGTCGTGGTTGGCTTTCTGGCATTCATCCCAACGACCAAGAAAAATACTTTCAATTGTGTAGTGATGCCTTTGAAAACAAAACTCCGTATGAAACTGAATATAGACTCCAAAAACATGACGGTGTCTATAGATGGGTATTAGATAGAGGAATTCCTCGTTCGGGAGAAAATGGGCACTTTGCAGGTTTTATTGGCTCGGTCATAGATATAACAGATATGAAAGAGCAAGAAGACAATTTGCGTCAGGCGGCAGCGGTGTTTGATAACACAACAGAGGGAATTCTAATCACAGACGCGAATAATTTTATCAAAGCAGTAAATCCTGCTTTTACATCCGTAACAGGCTATTCGATAGATGACCTAATCGGGAAAACTCCTAAAATTCTAAATTCAGGAAAACAAGACAAAACATTTTATCAAGAAATGTGGAAGTCATTACTCAACACAGGTAAATGGCAAGGTGAAATTTGGAATCGTAGAAAGAATGGAGAAATCTATCCTGAACTTTTAGGTATCAGTGCAGTGAAAGACAGTCAAAATAATACAATTAGCTATGTTGCAGTCTTTTCTGATATATCAAAAATAAAAGCAGCTCAGGATGATCTTGATTTTCTAGCACATCATGATTGGCTCACAAGCCTACCAAATCGTTTGATGTTCCAATCAAGACTGCGACACGCAATGAGCAGATTAGAAAGTGGAAAACATCTAGCAATTCTTTTAATCGACTTGGATCGATTTAAAGATGTAAATGATAGTTTTGGCCATCCGTTAGGCGACGAAGTATTACAACTCTCAGCAATTCGTATGCATGAAATCTTATCTGAAAAAGATACACTCGCCCGATTAGGTGGGGATGAATTTATAGTATTAATAGAAGACTTAGACATTTTAGAAAATGCAGGTCGTATTGCACAGGATTTATTAGATGCGATTGCAAAACCATTTTACCTGACAAATGGAATTGAAGTATTTTTGGGGGCAAGTATTGGAATTAGTATTTATCCCGACCAAGGGCAATCAGTAGATGCAATTTTTCAACATGCAGATGCTGCTCTCTACCAAGCAAAAAAAGAAGGCAAGGGAATCTTTAGATTCTATAACTCTGGAATTACATCCTCCATTCGCATTCGCCTAACGATTGAAACTAGATTAAGAAAAGCAATCAGTAAAGGAGAACTGGCAGTATATTACCAACCACAGGTAGATATTAGAACAGGCAAAGTTGTAGCAGCTGAAGCTCTAGTGAGATGGATAGATCCTATAGACGGATTTGTTTCCCCTTCTCATTTTATACCGATTGCTGAAGAAAGTGGACTAATTAGCCAAATTGGGGAATGGGTTTTGAGAGAAGTTTGCAATCAAGGAAATCGTTGGCTCGCAGAGGGAAAAACTTTAATTCCAATTGCAGTCAATCTGTCTCCAAGACAATTTATTCATGGTAATATTGTAGGTTTAGTAGAACAAGTTTTAAATGAAACTAAATATCCATCTGAATTTTTAGAATTCGAAATCACAGAAAGTGCCCTGATGGATCGAGAAGAAGAAGCAATTAAAACACTCAACCAACTTAGGAATATGAGAATTCGTTTAGCCATCGATGACTTTGGCACCGGCTACTCTTCATTAGCCCACTTAAAAAGATTTCCAGTAGATATTTTAAAAATTGATAAGAGCTTCGTCGATGACATTCCACAAAATGAAGACGATAGAGAAATTGCAGCTACCATCATCGCAATGGGTCATACTCTTCGCCTCAAAGTTTTAGCAGAAGGTGTTGAAACAAAAGAACAACTCGATTTTTTAAACTCGTGTGGATGTGATCTCTACCAAGGCTTTTATAAATCCAAACCTCTTCCGGCTGATAAATTTATAGAATTCATTCAAGATAAAATGTAAATCTAGTCCACTTAGCTAACAAAAAAACCTTGCAAATGATAAAATAATAAATAAGATCGCTGTTCTACATATGAACTGGAATCTATTTATTCGAAATCAAAACAAAAAAGCAATTAGGCAAAAGTCTATATACCTTTCGTTGTGCTTTTCTACTCTTTTACTAACACATTGTATGACGACAGGAGAGAGAACCATTGAAGGAAACGGAGAAATAGACAAGTATAACATTAGAGGTTTCACTCAGTTTACTGTTTATACTGGAAGAGATTTTCTTGGATATGTCAACGCAGAAGGACAAGAAAAGACTTTTGATAAAAAAGTTTGGCGAGGTAAAGTAAAAAAAGATACAATAGAACAATCTATCTCTATATCCTTTTCCAAAGAAGATTTAAAGGAATTAAAAGGTGGATTTGCAGATATACTCTCTGCAGAAACTGGATACCAATCCATACAGTCCATGAATTTAATTTTAGAAAAACCTGTTCAATACATTCTAGAAGATATTTCCATCGAACCAGAATTTAAAACAAAAAAAGAATTATTCACGAGACAATACATCGGAGCAGTTCTAAAAGTAGATAAAATTAGAATCGAGTTTCAAAACAAAAGCGGCTTTACTTTAAAAACAGAAGCCGACTTCCAAGTGAACCAAATTAAATTTGGAAATAATTTCAAACATGGCTCCACAGAAAATTCTGTTTTCTTTGCTGAAAATGCATTTATAGGTTACAAGTTATTTAACGCACCAGAAAATCCTGAATCATTTATTGTAGAAGAGGATAATCGGATTAAAGTTGTAGTCCTACCCTTTGAAGTAGAGGGCACAAAAACAAAAGACGAGAAATTAAAATCAGCACTTGCAGAAGCAACAGCAAGATCTCTCAACATGGTGGATAATTTATTTGTATTAGATAGAAGTGGCTATCAAAAAATTTTAGAAGAGCAAGAACTAGCTAAAGCAGAAAACTATGATCAAAAAAAAGCAGTGCAAATTGGAAAGCTAATGACTGCGAATACAATTCTAATGGGAAAGTTTTCAAAAGAAGGAATTACTGCTCGTATTACATCCAAAATGATTGATGTAGAAACTAACGCTCTACTATCAAATGGAACCATCAAATTAGACATCAATCTAAAAGGTAAGAATACACCCATGATAGCAGATGAGTGGGAGTCTAAAATTTTAGAATCTTATGGAGTAAAATCAACCAAAAGAGATTCAAATAACATATCCATCCTTGGAACAAATGTAGGCGATGCCTATGACTTTTATCGAAGAGGTAGGGAAAATTATATTCTTTTAGATGAAGAAAGTCTAGAATCTGCAATTCCATTATTTAGAAAAGCAATCGAACTTGACTCAAATTATTCGGATGCCTATGCAATATTAGCAGAAACGTAACCTATCAGGCTGCTAAGTTACTTTTATCAAGAGAATATAATTTTAATATA
>DAORDH010000077.1:0-8888 GCA_035345875.1 Leptospiraceae bacterium
AAGATTTTTTTATCAAAGATAAAATCACATCTTGGCTTAATGCGAATAATATTGAGATACCTAGAATGTATAAGCTTGGATACATTCATAATAATTGTAGTGGCGGCTGTGTCCGTGCAGGGAAAAAATCATGGTTGCATTTATTGAAAACAAATAGCACAGTTTATGCAGAGAGAGAGAGAGTTGAGTCGTCATTTAAAGGCGGCAAATATACATTCATGAAAGAATTATCACTGAAAGATTTAAGAGAGAATGAATCAAAACATTGTAATCTGTTCGAGGAAGATATGCCTTGTATGTGCTTTGAAGTTTAAAAAAATAGCCCCTTAATAAACGCTATCGCGCAAACGTCCGGGGCTTAGTTAGTCTTGAGGGGAAAATGAATAAAAATTATTATATCGGCTTTGCAATCTTGATTATAGTAAGAATTTGATCCCGGAAAATGTAAAGCAGAATCCCTATAGTAATTGCTATAAAACCCCAAACGACAAAGCGACCGATTTTAGTATAAAACGCTTCTGAATCAATTTGTTTTTGTTTGACCTGGATGGCATAGTCTTTGTCGATCATTACGTCCAGGCTGTCTTTAATTAATTCCTTGGCGTCTCGCATAGCTCGCTTGCAATTCTCAGTCAGGCAATCGTTAGCCGCATTATCTAAATTAGTTGCCACATACTCAGATCGTTCTTGTATCCGTGCCGTTGTGGCATCTGGGGTAGACTGACAATTGTATAGTAAACTAAGGCTTAGTATTATTAATAGTCTCATTGATTTCTGCTATCCTATCAAACAAAATTGAGAGTTCATATATTTGCTTTCTCTTAATTTCCATTTCTGCTAGTATTTTTTTGTTTTGTGCCAGGTATCGGTTAAACTGCCATACTCGATATATGTCAATAAATATTGCAATGGTCATTACTCCAAGTGTGATTAATAGTAATATATTACTCATGCCAGTCTCCCTTTGTAGGTATATCGAACTTTTTACGCCAATGGTCGCAAAGCTCAGTAGCTGGGAAGCTAATAATAATTAGTTGCTCTGCAAGTGCTTTCATGTCATTAATTTTTTGGAATAGGTTATTATTAATAGCCTCTACTCGTTTGCACCGATTAAGTAAATCTTGCACCTCAGATATTTCCAAGGCGCTTTTATTGTATGCAAATAGGTCCTCTATCATACTTGCGGTAAATCAGTATTAGACGATTTCTTTTCTTTATACAAAGCAAAGCCCCTAAGAGCAAATGGCAATAGTAAAAGCACCGCACCGACTATTTGCACTAGGTTAGTTTCCATTGTGACTCCAAAGCCAGAAAAATTTTCTTTGTGAAAAAACTGTCCACCGACCAAAAGGATAATTCCTAGTATCCTCCAAAGGTCATTTCTTGTTATTAGTTTGTTCATTTTTTTTGTCTCCATAAAATATATTATTTAATAAATCCATTACCTGATTAGCTTGTATTTTACTTTCATACTCTTGTTTTTGATTCTGTGGTATTATCTTTGAATTGCGAATAATTCTGTTTAGCTCGTCGAGTCCACTCATATCTTGTCTCCTATATAATAAAACCGTATACCTTTTTTTGTGTTGTTACTAGCCATTAAAGAACTAGCTTCTAAGTATTTTAAAAATCTGTCAACAGGATAATATACATTAAGCCCCGATTGGTTTGTATATTTCCCCTTATCAAAATCAAAGAGCTTGTAGGGGTCTTGCACTTTAAAAGCTTTGCGTAATTCTGAATAACCCGAAATGACCATGAAATGACCTGAACTAGTCATCATCCCAGCAACTCCGACCGCATAACCTTTTTTTAAAACTTCAATTACATCTTGAACAGTGCCGGAGTTTTCTTTAAATATTACTTCTCTATTAATGTCGTATTTCTTTAGATAAAACTTTGCCATAAAAACGTGGTTAGCCATTGACGAACCAAAGCGATTTTGCTTTTTATTCGTTATAAAATCTTTTTCCCAAAAATTAATTATATCCTCAATAAACTTATCACTCTTAGACTCTGGTATAAACTGACTTAGTAATACGGCTAATGAGGTGTATCCGCATTGACTACTTGCTGGAATTTTTGGGAATGCTTTGTTGTCTAATTGATAGTTGCCTTGCACTGGTAAATCTATTTCGATTGGTTGGGGCTTTTTCTCTAGCTCGCCAATTGGTTTCATTAAATCGGCAATTGATTTTTCTTGTTTTGGTTTGAATAAATTCTTTAATTGGTTAAACATTGTTATCCTCTATTATTACGTCTACTTCCTCATCGTCTTTTATAAAATGTAATCCATCTGCTACGAATTTTGGAATTTGAATACAATCATCCTTAATTTTGACAGCGTATTGACCATTGAATAAAACGAAAGTTCCTTTAGGTATTTCACTAAATTTCTTTTTCATCTTATCACTCTCCAGTTTAAAACTTTTTCCATGATAGAACTAACGATATAATTCTGGAATCGAATAGAGATAGAGTCTAGTTTTTTTGATACATCTCTATCAAATAAATAATCAATCTCTGGCTTCTTGGACCATGTAAATAAAATTAAACCAAAAGTTTTTCTGTCCATATCCCAAATCTTATAAGATAGTAAATAGTCTATGCCGTTAGCCTCTAAAAAAATCAATAAATCTGTTTTAGGATTTCCATTTTTGATTGCCTCATAACTAATTAGTTGCCAATCATTTGCTATAGTATGGTCTATAATTGATTTATAAATCCTTACATCTAATTCAATCGGAAAAAATCCATCTGGCTTACTGTTTACTTTTATAACTTTTATTTTACGACTAGCACTTTTTAGAATACGTGCGTTAGTGTCTAACTTATCAATATCGGAGTCAACTAGATAATTTCTGCTATTGTAAGTCCTAAATAATCCGTAAGCGTTTGCGCGTAACGCTCCCTGACACCAGAGCAAATCGCTGTTAATATCCCGGATGATTTTGTTTCGCTCTGCAAAATAAGTTAATCCTAGCCATGACAAGACATTGTAAATTTTCTGTCTTAGGAAAAATAATATTACAGATACGAGTATTGATAAAATACTTGTAAGAATAATGAGGCTTATCTCTGTTATCCCTACAATTATTTTATGGATTATTTTGTCGAAATCTATCACAGTAATGCTAATACCTTATCAAATAAATCTATTGGACTTGTAGGCGCTACTCCATTAACACTATCGCAAGCAGTAAATCATTTACGACATTACTTCCGCTGACTAATACAGATTTGCCCCTAAGCTTTCTCAACTCAACCATTTTTAAATCTCTTCAAAAGTTATAACTGGATTGTATATAGCTACTCCTGCCGTCCCTGTTATATTATACGCACTAAAAACAAAGTAGTCATTTTTTTGCACAGGGAGTCTGACCGAAAAATTATCTTGATTAACCTCATTAGACGAAGCTCCACCGTTTGACGAATGCGACAACACGTTATTGTTAAAGTCAGCATTATTTTTTCTGATTGCCACTTGGAGGGCAGAGGCGGTCGAAGCGTTATATGTTGAATAAAAAGAGATATTAATATTTAAAAACCCTGCCTTGTTTGCCGTTATGCGAAATCCAAAAGAATCATTAGTGCCCGCTCCATTGTCAGCACATGTAATTGAATCTCCTCTTGCTATATCAAATGCAGCGGTATATTGTAGCCTATCGTTTACAGCAGTTGCAGTAACTCCGTTATTATAAGAATACCAATAGTCATCATTTTTTTTTGCTCCGTTCCCGTATGCTATAGCTTCTAGAATTTTAGTTGTAGCATCATACCAAATAACACCGATTATCCTACGGGTTGTATTAACTGTAGAATAATAGCCATTAAGCGTATTATTAAATACAGGT
This sequence comes from Leptospiraceae bacterium, assembly GCA_035345875.1. Taxonomy (GTDB): domain Bacteria; phylum Spirochaetota; class Leptospiria; order Leptospirales; family Leptospiraceae; genus UBA2033. The sequence continues at coordinate 3,855 of DAORDH010000077.1, forward strand.
GTTGGAGAATATACAATAGTATCAGCAGTAATTTCTCCTCCTGGAATTGTCTCTACACTAACCACACCGCCCGTAGTTGTTACAACGTAACGCCAACCAGTAGCACCGCTTACAGTGATTGTAGAATTCAAATCTACATTTACACCATTGACTTTTGTTTCGCCCTTTACGGTTAATTGGTCGGTTGAATAAGTGAGTCTAACATCATTATACCCGCTAGGTCTTGACCCGTTTTGTGATTCGTTTAACCCTGTATAAATATTGTTGAATTCGTTGTCTAGATCAGTTCCGCTTGCCGCCGCACCAATCCATGATTGTAATTTTGCCCATACTGTCATAAATTTTTCTCCATAAATAATAATCTTAATGATTGCTTTTTAAAAATCGGAGTAGTCAAAACACATTCAAAATTAAGTGTCACTCCATCAAAAAATTGTATTGTTTTTATTTGTTTACCGTTAGCCTCTGCCTCTCTAAGTAATGCAGAATAAATAAAAATGCCTTTATAAAATCTAGGTTTAAATGAGGCTTCTTTTACTACTAATCCATTTACATCTAGAATTTTATAGTTGGTTACAGTATACTGCCCGACATACTGTTCAAATAACTTAGTGCCGTCTAACGTTCCCAAGTCGTCTACTTTTTCTGTGTTTTGTATAGTGACCATTGCCGGTGCTATATAGTGAGTGCATGTGGTTAGGTTCATAAAGATAGACAAGCACGCATTAACCCCACTTACTTTTGCAGCTTGAATAAAATCTGCTATTGAATAATTAACAGTATCCGTGTCGTCAACTTCTCTTTGAATATGTATTGTTGCCTTTGTTTCTGCATCCATTGATTCGTAACCGTCAAGTAAAACAGAGCCATCCCAGTAAGTAAAATCTTGGTATGGATTTTCTGTTATCTCATAATCATTAATAGGGTCGAAAGCTTTGATAATACTTATTAGATTAGGGATAGTGCCGCTTGACGATTTGCTTAAGGCAGTAGTAATAATTTTCTTTTTTAAATCTACATCAGATTCGCCTGGTAAACGAGAAGTTCCGACTAACGTAGCTAAATTATCTAATAAAACATTAGTTGTATAATTAATATCTAACAAGTCAGAAAGTAAATTATAATTAGTCTCTAGAGTATTAAGCTCTCGAACACTAACGTCGTAAAGTTTACGCGCGTTAGTTCCTACCTCAGTATTAATTATAGACTGAGTGAAAAGTTTATGCCTGTCATCAAAATTAGACATACTCTACAATAACCCCGCTTTGTAAGATTTGAGCTTGCTCGTTTCCTTGTATATCAATTTGTGCGTTAGTTGTTGGGATAGCCGGTGCAAGTGAAAATAAATAATCAATGTCATCAATACCGACTACTGAACTATTAGCAGAGATTAACCTCCATTCCTTGACAGCCTGCCCTATTCCTTGACCTGGATAAGTGATACCGTTATATATACCGCCTATCGTTTTAACTGTATTCTCAATAACAGTTGCCTCATTAGATGCAATCCAATCGTTATTAATTTTTACTTTTGCAATTGCGTTTATATAAATTAAAGTCGGTCGAGAAAATTCTATTGATTGCGCTTTATTGTATTCATCAATAAACACATAGCTATTATCAGGGTCAGCCGCAAACATTTGATTTATTGGATTAATAACCGTTAACCCGTCACCGTCTATTTCAGATCTTAACCAAGTGGATAGATAGTTGTCTATATATTGTTTGAGTTGTAAATAGTTTGAACTTGCCGGAAAGTAAATAGTAAAATTACGATTATCCCCTTCGATATTATTTCCAATTACGGAATGATACCATACAAGACCGGTTGACTGAATCAAAGTTAATTGATAAAATATTTTACCTTTTAGTTTTGCTTTTACTTTTATCTGTCCATTAACCACGACATAGTTTGATACTGATTGTATGCCCGCCGGTTTTTGTGCGTAAAGTTTTTGTCCAATTAAAGTTTTGTCACCGCCTGAAATAATAGCTTCTATCGAATGTCCTGGCATTGAATTAAAATTAAAGTCGTTAAAATTTTCGGATAGTCTAGAATTTGAAACGCCTGAAATCAAATCTATTTCTTTCTTAATTGCGTTTACGGATGATTTGCCGCTTATGCCTAATGACAGGATTCTAGTTCTAAAATCTAAATCCGATTCAATAGGCAAGCCACCAAAAGACGGCAAAGGATTATTAACCGATGTAACGCCTGCTAATGGATTTACAATTTCTACGATTGAATTTTCCGAAACAATTCCATTCACGCCCGCAATATTAGCCTCAGCATTCGCAATCGCAACACCGCCCGAAATAGTCACTTGCTCAGTTGTATTAAATACAATTCCGTTTGCTGTTTGACAAGCAAACCCTAAAGGTATAATAGTAGTATTCACGCCGACAAAAGATAATGACACACTAGCCTTTACAGCCGGTCTACGGGTTACACCTGAGTATGCGCCGATTCTATCTAATTGAACACCACTAGCCGATTGAACATAAACCTCATAGTATTGCGTTTCTAGGTCTTGCCAAATTTGATTGGCATTTTCAACCATGATTTCCAAGAGTTGCCCTTCATAAGAATAGGGAGAAAAATCTATATCATTTCCAAGTTGACCACGTGCATAAGTAATCAATTCTGATTTGATTGTGTCTCTATCTTTTCTTACGAATCCGTTAGTTGTTATTCCGTAGCTCATATCGTTAATACCATATTACCCTCTACCGTTTCGATATTTGCGTCAAGAGTAATTTTCCTTTCTGCTAAATTTCTACTTACTATTACACTGTTTACTAAACTAACGTTTGGATTCTTATAAAGTGATTGAGTAACACTGGATACTATTTCTTTGTCAGAGAATTTTTTATTCTCGAATCCAATATAGTCAATACCGATTGTAGTATTAGCAAACCATTCACCGAGCCACATAGTAACCTGATTAGTAATCTGCTGCATGAGTGAATCGTCGTTATCCACTAGCGTAAATTTATTATTTGATAAAATTAAATCGCGCTCTACTAATTTTAATTGCTTCATGTAAAGACACCCCCGCTTGTATTTGTAGAATTAACAGGTAATCCCATATTACCCGTTCCGGTTGACGCTAGTGATCCTATCTGAATCGAACCACTTTTATAATAGGCTTCAATTGCATCTGCGTATTTAATCGCCATTTGTAAAGAGTCGTTTACTCCTGAGTTATTCGCGTTATATAAATCAATAACTAATTGCGCGTAATCTGCTGCCATATTTAAGTCCCTGGAGTTGGTGGGCTAGTCGGTGCACCTAAGTTCCCGATTGCCGTATGAGTAGACCAATAATTTATTCCAGCAGGTGTAATAAATTTAATGTCATTCTCACCAACTTCTAATGATGTATTTTTATTTTTTAAAACTATTTTATTATCCTCAAAAAGAATTTGTAAATCCTTCGATGTATCGCTTGACGCTTTAATGCCGCCAATCACAAAAGAATTTTCCAACCCGAAAAGCCCTTCACTTTCTTTAGCAGATTCTTTTTTTAATTGTTTAGAATTATTAAAAGTAGAGCAAGAGACTAACACTAAATCACCGCTTTCATAAGAAGGAATTATAGAAATATCTTTTCCCAGATAGCAAGACATTACAGGTATATTTGATAATAAAGGATAAGCAATTTCTTTTCCGTCACTTGATACAGATTTATATAAAGGTTTACAAGTTGCGGTTAATTTGTCTTTGTCGAATGATTCTATTGTGCAAAGTAGAGTCTGCGGAATAGCTCTAAGTTTTTTATCAATAGCTGATTCGATTAATTGAGATAGGCTCATTTTACCTCTACCCCCTCGAATTCTGTTATTGATTGACCGCTGACATTAAAATTATGTTTACCTCTAGTGACTTTAAGGGTGTAATCTTTATTAGCCTTAACTATTATTTTATTCCCTTGCAGGATTCTATAATTGAATAAGCACTTTACGTTGTATCCTAAATCCGTTTTTTCTGGTTCTTGCAAAAGTCCACTTGTAAAATTTAAGTTTACAACTTCATTTGACGCATCGGGCTTTTTAAAATAAATTGCGTTATTGGAAATATATAATTCACTTTCAGAATCTTTGGCTAGTCGTTTTAATCCTTCGCGTAAATCTTTGATTACTATTGACGTATATAGTATTTCTTTTTCAGGGATAATTCCGCCGGAGTCAAAGCCTGACATTTGCAAAATATCTTTTACGATATAAGAAGTGTTTTTTTTGTTATAAGTTTTGTTTATGGGGAAATTTCCAAACTTAGAAAGATTACCACCTGCTTTCAATTCTAAAATTCTATCAATCCCATTCTTAGTTACTTTTGAGTCATAGATTTCACCTGCTAATACAATTCCAAAATTATTTTTGTAACCAGCTTCAAGAGTAACAAGTTTAAATTCTTTTGTTTTGCCGTTAATTTTAGGACGTGCCAATTCGATTGTTTCATCGTTCACATTATAGATTATTATTGTCGCACTATTTGATAATTTTGCTATGTCGAACTCTGTATTGAATTCAATTTGGAATCTCTCATCATTCGCTAAGTCATAACGAAATATTTTTCCGTCAATGTTAAGCGCCGCAACTCTGTTAAAAAAATCTGCCATTACTCGACCGCCAGCATAATACTGATTTGCCCGAAATTAGCTTTATTAACTTCAACTTCTGAATCGGGGTTATCGTAATTTACAGGAATTATTTTTGATGCAATGTTAAGCCCTTCTATAACTGAATCGTTTACGGGACTAAGATACGTTAGTTTGTTAGTTATAAGAATATCGTCGTTTAAATCTTTTATTGTGAGCGTGTAAAAATCTCCTTGCTCGTTATATTGCATAAGGAATTTATACTCGTTACCCTCTATGACAAAGTTTTTTTCTACCGGAATTTCGGTTGAATCAAATTGTAAAAAATCTTGTATAGTTGCCATTAGCCAAAGATTCCTTTGAGTATAGATTTTTTCACAGGCTTGGCTTGAACAGGTTGTTTACCTTTTACTATCGTCCCGCTTGCCGCTTCT
>DAORDH010000078.1:0-8802 GCA_035345875.1 Leptospiraceae bacterium
AAGATAGAAATGGGAGACAATTATGGGAGAAGTTCGATGCAAATTCCTAGAAAGATAATATTGATTATCTTACTGAGATTTCGAATTTTAATTTAAGAAAAAATAATCGCCATACTTATTTGAAATAATAGCATAGACAGGATACAAATTTAAAAATAGGAAGAACAAATAGAATGGCAAAACTTATAAGAATATCATTTATGATAATTTTTTTTCTTGGAGCCTTTATCACAGGTGTTGGATTTTTAATGAACCGGATGAATGTTATGAAATATAAAAACAATGGAATCTCAATTCCTGCATATATTACAGATATGGAGACTTACTCACAAAAAATTAGCCGAAAGGGGAGAACTCGAGAAGTAAATATGCTCCAATTAAAATTTACTTTAAATGGGACACCGGGCTCAGCTCATGTAAGTGAATACATCGGCGGAACAGAAATGGAATCATATAAAGATGGACAGAAAGTTGATTTAGTTTATTTGCCGGATAGTGTATACATAGCGAATGGCAAAGTGAGTTTTATAAGACCTGTAATGTTAAAGACTACTATCGAGTTTGCGCTAGATCGATTGTCATGGTATCCTTATATTGGCGGAACATGTTTAGCTTTGGGATTAATTCTATTAGTCGTTCCTAGATTTGCTTCAAAAAAATAACTTAAAAATGAAAATAGGCAAATAAACTTTTTCCAACTGTCACTCCCATTATGTTCCACCCCACGAAGCAACGCTTGCGCTATTGAGTTTCATTTTTTATCGGGAGTATGCAAAACGCTATGTTCTAGATACACCCGATTACTAAACTCGGAGTGACAGCTTTCGGAAAAATACTATCCCTATGAAATTACTTAGGAAGGACAATTTAAAATTATCCATCGCTTTTTATCATTGAGTTATCGGTTTCCTCAGTGGTATTCTTTTTTTGTATTTCTTATTTTAATAAAAATTCCATAACATCATCCATTACTTCATTTCGCACAACGTCTCGCTCTAAAAATATTTCATGTTTGGAATCTTTAACAAATCTGATTTTACAAAGATTTTGTTTGTTCTTATTGATCGCATCATAAACGGTATTTTGACCAGATGGATAAACTCTATCCCAATTATTTCAAAACATCTCATTCTAAAAGCCTCGCTATCCTTTTTTGCTTTAAACCTTTAACTTGTAGGATAGAAACGGGAGAGAATAATGGGAGAAGTTCGATGCAAATTCCTAGAAAGAAATCGAAACTCACGGACGAGAATGGAAAATACTTGATGCTTGAGCTAAACGTTGAGAACGAAAATGTAGATGCGAACCATTATATCCCGAAAGATCCACGGTACCCGGATGCCGGGCGGTATCTGATACGTTCAAAAGAAACGAGTCAATGGCTGATCATTGAAGATATAGCACAAGCTGACGCCACTATTAAACAATTGAAGCAGATTCACGGGATTCGCGATCCTTGGGATGACGATCCAAATTACTTCCGCAGTGTACCGATACCAGACCCAACTGCTGCTTTTGAAAGTTTGACGAGCGAAGAAAAGGATGCCGTCCAAAAAGTACTGAATTGGCGCGCTGCCCAAGACTAGTGAACCCCTACATAAAAAAAGGACACGATTTTAGGCTTCCAAAAGGAGACTAAAATGAGAGAATATCCCAAAGAATACAAAATAGAATCAGTAAAACTATATCTAGCAAATGGTAGACAATTAAATTTTACCCCGTTTAGTTCAAAACCTCTCTTTATGAAAGACTCGCAATCCTTTTTTGATTTAAGCCATTCACTTGTAAGATAGAAACGGGAGAGAATAATGGGAGAAGTTCGATGCAAATTCCTAATAAAACAACTAGAATAAAAATAGAAATGCTCTGCGAAATTTTCAAGAAAGACGGCACCAAAGTCCTAGAAGGTAGGAGCAAAGGTAAGGTCTTATCTAATACCATATAGAAAATTTTGCTCCGTTTAGTATTTTATTTCTCTGGAAATACAAAATCCTTTCTTAAAATATATAACAATAAATTAAAAGGATTCTATTCTAATTTCTGATGGAGTAATGACTGATAATTTTCAATAAAAATATGGGATAGAAATTTTTTTTGGTGTCCAATTTTTGAATCAATGGGTCATTTAATTATATGAAGGAAAAATCTTACATTAAACTTTTAGACGAGGCAAGAGCTGGTGATTTAAAAGCCTGGACCTCTTTGCAAAATCGTTTCTCAAATTATGCCTTGTATTTCGCTACTAAAATTGTAAAGGATTCGGATCTGGCTCAAGATGTAGCACAAGAATCTTTTTGGGAAATTTTTAGAAATCTAAATAAAATTACCACATCAGCTGGTTTTCCCAATTTGCTCAGGAAAGTTATAATGAAACAAAGTGATAGAATTCTTAGGAAAAAGGACTCTAAAAATCTACCTTTTTCGGAAGTGAACCTCAAGGACAAAAGTTCTAAAGAAATTCATTCAGCCTTGGTAGAGAAAGATTCTATTGATATAGTTATCGAAAAAGTAAAAAAGCTAAATTCAATAGACCAAAATATCATTGAGTTACATTATTACAAAAATCTAACGTTAAACGAAATTGCTGAATCAAAAGGTAAAACTCTATCGTTTGTAAAAAAAAGACATCTTCAATTAAAGAAAACATTAAGAATCGAAATCGGAGAATCATTTAGACCACAAGCTTCTCTTCATTTACTAAAAGCTGCTTAGAGGAAAATATGGAAACTGCGCAACTATCTCCACACAACCAAATTGATAATTTATATTTAGAACAAAGAAAGGTATTTCTTTGGGGTGAAGTAAATGACGCATCAGCTAGGCATTTAATTGATAGATTTTTATTTTTAGATTCGATGGATCCAACAAAACCAATCTCTTTGTATATCCATTCTCCGGGCGGCTCCACTTATTCAGGTTTGGCTATTCTGGATATCATGCAAAGCATTCATTCACCAGTACATACAGTTTGTTTGGGTATGGCAATGTCGTTTGGTGCAGTATTACTTTTGTGCGGATCTCATGGTAATCGTTTTGTTTACCCACACAGTAAAGTTCTAATTCATCAGCCCCATATAATGGGTGAATACAAAGGCACTGCAGAAGATATTAGAATTTTTTCTGCTTCCGTGAAACGGGAAAAAGATTTACTAAATGAAATCATTGCAAAGGCAACGGGTCAGACGTTACAAAAAATTATTCAAGATACAAATCGAGATTCTTGGTTTTCTGCTAAAGAAGCCATTGAATACGGCATTGCTGATAAAATAATAGGAAATGATTTTAAATAAAAAGTTTATCTTTTGATTCAATGTATTATCCGCTTACCGATTGATAAAATAAAAAACATTTCCTTTACAAAAATAAACATCACCTTTACCCAGAAACTCGTGATCTTAAATATTAAATATTTTTTAATACTCTTTCTTATTTTAAATACAGAATTCATTTATGCAAATGAAGCAAAAGTTGTTCATGTATTTGTAGCTCTTTGTGACAATAAAAATCAAGGCATTGTTCCTGTTCCAGAAAAATTAGGAAATGGAGAAGACTTAGAAAATAATCTATATTGGGGCGCAAGATATGGAGTAAAATCATTTTATAAGTCGGAGAAGGATTGGAAATTAATTCATAGTTCCCTGAATATAAATGAGTTTATATTAGAGAGAGTTGTATTTTGGAATCATAAAAAAAAGACTTACCTAGTTGCAGATGCGTATAAAGGAAGTAAAATAAAAAAGTCCATTGAGAATTTAATACTATCTGTAAAACAAATTCATATTGATTCAGTTCAGGTTTATAATCCATTTTTTAAAAAAGAAATTCTATTACAATTAGCGGCTAATGCTGACTTGCTTGCATTTGTGGGGCATAACGGTTTAATGGATTTTACTGTTGATTTACCTTTCAAGAGAGTAGAGAATAAAAAATCAATTCCAATCATTCTACTCGCCTGTTATTCTAAATCCTATTTTTCGAATCAATTTAAATCAAATGAAATTGATCCTATTCTATGGACAAATGGGCTCATGGCTCCTGAAGCATATGTGTTAAATGCAGGACTTTCTAGTTGGCTCGATAATAAAAATTTTACCCCGTTTAGTTCAAAACATCTATTTATGAAAGACTCGCAATCCTTTTTTGCTTTAAGCCTTTAACTTGTAAGATAGAAACGGGAGAGAATAATGGGAGAAGTTCGATGCAAATTCCTAGAAAGATATCATGCTTCCACTTGCATACGGACTTGGCGTTTACTTTCAATTAGGCTCACTTGGACTTTGGTCTGCTATTTCAGTCTGGCTAGTTTGTCTTTCAATTATCTTCGTTTGGGAGTTTAATCAGGGAGACTGGAAAACACATAAGATTTGAGTTTAATGGTTAATGGAATATCGTTTGCACTTTGGGATTTGTATTAGCTTTTAGTTTCTTAGCTCTTGCCATTTATTATTTTTATGAATGAAAATTTTTTCTCCAATTTCTTTTCCATTTGTATCGCAGGTTTTTATTTTTAATTTGGAATCAGAAATCCATTTTGGGTTACAGGGTTTACTATCTGTAAAATCATAATTCAATAATTTTTGTAATGGATATTGATTATTAAATATCTCAATTCCGTTTTTATTATAATTAGCTTCGAGATCATCTGAAAAAAAGAGAACAAATTTTTTGGAAGGAGAAAGAATATATTCAGAATTACAAATATCGTAATCTTTTCCTGTATTTAAATCATATAGCTGGTAACTTTCGCCTTCGTATCCTCCACTTTGTATCAGTATTCCTTTGAAGAATTCATCGTATTCACATTGGGAATATATTTTTGCATCTACTTCTTTAGCATAATATTCAGAATCCATTTTTATTTTTTTTCCAGAATAGAGATGAATGTATAATTTTTTTTTATCCCAAGAACAAAGAGTTAACGACTTGTTACCCGCCAAATGAGCTCCATAAACATAACCTTTTACTTTCTCATTTTTTACCATCGCCCATTCAGCAATAAAGTTTCCTATTTTTTCAATGACTTCAGTTTTTTCTAAGAGAGTTACTTTTGTATTCTTTGAAAATATTCCTATTTCATTTCCTTTTTGGGAAGGTTTGTCTCGAACAATTAATTGGTTGGCTTGAACTATGTAAGTTTCATTTGCTAAAATTTCAAATGAAAAAAAATAACAAATAAATATAGGTAGATTTTAATTTTTTCAAAATTCATTTTATTAAGTTATCTGTAATGCTTTCCAGATGTCTAATTTAGTTTGCATTGAAATTGATAATCTACTTGGTCACTAAATCTCGAAATTTACCTATTAAAAATTCTAATTTAAATGGATCACCTGCTCCTATAAAGGTTGCATCTTTAATTCCAAAGGTATACCAATCATCCTCTGAATTATTTATTTTAATGAAATCCTGTTTAAGATTTTCAAAATCAGTTTCTGAAAGACTAATCTCTATTTTCCAGCCTGGATTATCTATGGTATTGATGGAAATTCCATGTGAATGTTCACGGTCACCATTGCATTGCTCTTTAAACCAAGTCTGTAACCACTTTAGGTTATTTATTTTTATTTCTTCTTGGAATTTCGTCTTCGTTTGCATTTCTGATTTCTCCCTGTATACCTTTTTCATGAACATGTGGAGTTGAAATAAATTCGTTTGTAACTTTATTAAAATGCTCATCTCCAAATAAATCAACTCTTTTTACTTCATCAAAACCATTTGGATTCAGTTTATTTTTAAAATAAGTGGCATAGCGTAAGATTTTGCCAAGTAAGTTTTCAATAAAAGTCGTATGATCGTCTAAAGCATCTTTGTCGGGTTTTAGTTTTTTAACTCTTGCCATACTACTAAAGAAATAAATAGCTATATGTATGACAAGTATTATTATTAAAAAGAAATCTGTTTCTAGTTTAGCTATTTTTTTTTTGCACAGGTTTCGTCATCTAGCTCATTTTTAAAGCTTGATATATAAGAGAAATATTTTCTTAGTAAACTAATCTAAAATAGAATTGTTGAAAAATTTAGGATAAATGAAAATGTCTCTTGGAGTATCTCGACTTCACTCGATATAAACTTAAGTCGAGAAGTGCTAATATAATAAAGCTTTTCCACTTAGTAGTTCTCGACTATCGCTCGAACTGACATTTAATTTTTAACAATATCAATGAATGAAAGGAATAACTCGATGAAGAAAAATTTTACATTATATGGGCTAATGATTGTTAACTTTTCCATGATTCAGGCAAAATTTTACCCCATTTTTCAAAACATCTATTTATGAAAGACTCGCAATCCTTTTTTGATTTAAGTCTTTAACTTGTAAGATAGAATGGGAGATGATTATGGGAGAAGTTCGATGCAAATTCCTAGAAAGACAAGGAAGGGATTATTGTATAAACCATTGGTGACGCTGTCATGGCTTCTTTTCAGAAAAATGTAAATTCTTTTGATGCTATCTTCTCTGCCATGAAGCGTATGAAGGAATACAATTTGATTAAGGATATCTCAGAATCAGTTTTTTTAAAAATAGGAATACATATAGGAGCCGCCATTTTAGTAAACCTAAATGATAGGCTTGACTATTTTGGTTCCACGGTTAATAAAGCCGCAAGAATTCAATCCATCTCGAAAAGCGAACAAATTTCTTTTTCGGAAGAAGTCTTCTCTGATAAAGAAGTTCGCTCTATCCTTCGCGCAAACGGTATTAATAGAGTATCGAAATCTTCTCGTAATCTAAAAGGCATCGAAGGTAAGTATTCTATTTATCAAGTTGCACTTTAGATATTTAGAAATTTCTTCATTTCTCAGGAATTAAAAACTAACAAGTTTTACACTCGATTAGAGGATACTTCTAAATTACCGCGACTACGGTGAAAAAAACACGCTATCTAATTTTGTTTCTCTTTGGACTTATCCGCCATTTCATTAAATCGCTTCTAAGATTTTTTGTATTGATTTTATCCTTACTCTTAGTTTTTATGTTTTTACTCGGTTCATCACCGCTTCAAGCGGCAATTGGTTTTTAGTGTGAAAAGAAAAATTTTAGTCATTGTCATTTTATTATCTACAATTGTAATTAATGCATTTAGTGTTCTTTCGTTAGAAATATACAACAACACTTTGCACAATTCAAAAAATTGGATTAATCTTAAAACCAAAGTTGTGCGCGGTGTTTCGGGTGCGGCTTCCTTTATGAATACGATGCCAGCGCTTTTCAAGTTTAAACTAAACTTAGCAACATGGCAGGGACACCATAAATTAATTTTTACTCAGGAACTACAGCCTAAAGAAATAAGTTTTAAATACAAAGTTGATAAGGAGCAATTTTTTTCTTTTTTGTTTAATTCAGATGAAAAAGGAATAAAGTCTTACGGGATTAGAATTAGCAATTCTGCGTTTTATCCTTCGATGTATTTTCAAATTGAAAATGAAAAGTTTACAAATAAACTTCCATTGACTAATTTTAAATCAGATGATAAAAACCATCTATTTAAAATCAAATTTGATAATGAAGCTTTTACGATTTTTATCGATAATCAAGAAATTTTTAGGGCTACAGATTCGATTTCAGCGAAAATGCATATTGGATTTAAGTCTGGATTAACTGATCTAAGAACCGATATTGATGATTTGATAATGATTCAACAAGATGGAACTAGATTAGAGGAAACTTTTTTCAATTGGAAATTAATTCCAGAGCTTACTCTATATTGTCTTGCTGTAACTATCTTGGTGTTCGGTCTTTTGTATTTCTTATTGAAGCGAAGATTTCAAACGGATACTATGCCAATTTTAAAGATTCTGTCGTATGTAAATTTTAATTTATTGATACTTTCTTTATTTGTATATGCGGCGATGTATTCTACTGTATCGAGAATATATTTTGAAATTCCAAAGGTATATAATGGTTATCCTACAATAAAGCAAACGGAAGAAGTAGTATCTGAATTTGTAAGTCAGTATGGGAATAATAAGAATAAGCCCAGAATCTGGTTCATTGGGTCCTCTCAGACTTGGGGTTCCGGAGTTTACAGAGAGGAAGATACATTTGTAAGAATCATAGAAAAAGAACTTCAGAAAGCGGGTTATAATATAGAATGCATAAATGGAGGAGTGTCAGGATTTACTTCTGCGATGGCTTTAGATGTGTTTAATGCAAACTTTGATAAATTTAAGCCTGACTATGTGATCCTTAACCTTTCTCATAATGATGCATTCTTCAAAATTTCTCCAGACGAGTTTATTAAAAATTTGAGAGCATTTGTTGAAAAAAATAGAGTTCATCATGTTACTACAATATTAGTTGTGGAACCAGTAGAGACACATTTTTTAGAATCTAAAAAGCATCAAGATATAATGAGAGAGTTTGCGGTTAAGGAGAATATTCCTCTGATAGATGTTCACAATGAGTTAGTTCTAAAGGGAGATGATGGATTTTTGTGGTGGGATAGAGTTCATCTTACTAGCTATGGCAATTTACTATTTGCCCAAGTCATGCTAGATCCGCTTAAAAAAATAATCAATACTCAGAGAAATTTTCTTTACTAACACATGATATTCCTTCGCAGAAAGAAGATACTGACCGTTTCGAATGGCGGAAATCTCTAATACAGATGTCATAGCTGAATCAAAAAGCTAATCTCCTCTTTTATCACCGCTCTTTCATTTTTCTTTCTCATCTAAATTTTCGATAACAAAGTTAAATAGTAATTCTATCATTTTATTAAAATGTTCGGGCTTTGAAAATCTATGATCAGTCTGTTGCGAAATGTTAAAGAATTAAAAGTCAGCCTTTAAAAATAAATG
>DAORDH010000079.1:0-7924 GCA_035345875.1 Leptospiraceae bacterium
ATCAAGTTAAATACAATGCTGCTCTAAAAAATTCTCGTTTAAAAATGAAAGATGGACAAAACAAAGCTATCATTGATGGAGAAACCCCATTCTGTCAATTAGGAAGTTCTACAGATGCGGCTATACCTCTTGATGTAGTTCCCTTTAAGAAGGAATTCACTCACGGGAGCAAACTTGTTATTATCCTTTTGGCAGTAGAGGCGGACATAAATGAAAATGATTTCAGCCTTACGTTATTTCTTGAAAGAAAAAAATAAGTGCTACGTAGCACCTGGAAAAGGATGAGAAGGAATGAGAAAAAATATTTCAAAAAAGCTTGTCTTTATTGCTGAATATATTTTAAACCCTTCCTCTTATAAATTCCTATTCAATGAAGAAGTATTAAAAACGGCTGACTCTCAACCAGGAGCGGGTAGGTTTAATTTTGCAGCATTCGATGTAAAAGGAAATGTTGTAATTGATAAAATTACAGCTTCCCTATCTGTCAACAATTCACAAGTAGGAAAGCAAATACAACCTATTACTTCCCTGTCTTTTTATTCTCATACTTCGCAAACTCTAAGCTTTCTTAAAACTGTTGATGAATCAAAGCTAGATGAAACACGTTTTAGATTTAATGGTAATCGCATTTCAGACTATGACACCTTATCGGAAAGAGAATTTGAATCAAGTGATAAGTCTAGAGTGCCTGAAAATTTAATTAGCTTTGATTCTGATTTAAATAGGGATTTAATTTATTTTCCTCATCCTGTAAAAGGTGGAAAATCAATTGTGGATAGTCTCAATTTGCTGTATAACGTATCGTTTCAAGATTACTTTCAAGATTCACCTATGATAGAAATTCCACCGGCTGCCAAGCTTGTAATGGTCTTTCCTAACGTCTCTTTACCAATTCCACCTTCTAGATTTCGTGCAAGTATGGGAACAATAGCCGTAGGGATTCAATTAAATATAGGATACGAGGAAATTTAAAATGTCATTAGAATCAACTTCCTGGACAGGCTTAATAGAAAATGCAGAAGGGTTAGAGAATGAAACTGGTTTCTTTCTGGCTATCCTTGATGGTGTGCCTAGTCTTATATGTGCTACTATTGAGGATGATTTTATTCTACCTCTTGTAGATCTATTTCATAATCCTGTCATGCCTGTGGCGTTATTAGATCCGGCTACAGGTAAACTTTTACCTTCTCAGTATCCACCTGGAATATTAGGTAAGACCTTTGAAGTAAATACAATAGATGAAATGATTTTACTTTCAGAAGCTATTAAAGGAGATGTTGCAATAGTAAAGGGAATTCCTGGCGGTGCTTCATATAGGTTAATGGGGGATAATTATAATAACCCTGAACACTGGCAACAATTACTATCCCGTTTTCAGAATTGGAATGAAATTCTAAATAAGCCTAAAAAATTTCCTCCTACTCCACATGAGCATATAGGTGAGTATGCACCTTTAGTAAACGGAAAGATACCGGCTGATTACCTTTCAGCCTTTCCAATAGGTAGACGTTACATTGCACAGACATTAGATCAGATGACAGGGATAACTGCAACCCCTGGAGATATTTGTAGAGTGAAAGAAAAAGGAACATATATTCTTTTTGGTAGTCCTTACAATATAGATGATTGGATTCGATTAATTCCACCGGAAGGATCTGTTTCATCGGTGCAAGGACAAACTGAAGATGTATGGTTGGAAGCTTCCGACATTGGAGCGGCTAATGAAGGTCATCTTCATAATTCAATCCAAGACGTGAATGAAAATGAAATCAAATTCAAGCATGATGAAGAAGCGGACAAATTAAGTATTTACATAAACAATGCTTTGTCGGCTGCTCTTAAATTCGGTGCGATTCATACACAAGATGGAGAGTTTTGTAAAATTATTCGGCGTGGTAATTATCTATACTGGATCAATCCAGAAACGGGTGAAGAACTCCCTTTCGCATAACCCCCGCTTCAAAACCTGGCGCGGGGGCAAGCGACCACTGGGAAGGTGCGGCAATTTACGGTAATGCGCATGGTAGTGAATGGTTTGAATTAGATAGAACGGTCGATGAAGGGTATGATGATCCTGATATACAATTTCCTGTATGGGAATTATATTATAGGGCACATCCGACGGACTGGAATGAGCATGAAGTAGGTGACGATTTTAACTGGAATGGCTATGAATGGGAGATTATACGAAAATATACTGAAAGAGATGCAGACAGAAACACTATCTTATATTTTTCTTTGTCAAGAAATCATATTATAGAAGGTGCTCATCATCCAATCTGGATTAATTACTGGAATGTTTACAACTACTCCTTCATGAAATGGAATTACCTAAGAGAAGAAAGGAGACCTGCGTAATGAATGAAGACAATTTATTTACTTGGTCTAATGTATGGCTAACATTAAAAATCCTCTCTCTGCCGACCGTATTAAAACTTTGGGTATGGTTTCAGTCATTGCGCATGTATGGCGTATATCGTTTATTCATGAATCGGGAAAATATTTTTAATCATGAAGTATACATGACACTAGATAAGCTTTATACAGATGAAGAATTGTTCAATCGAGTAACAGATACAGCAAGACGTGAAATATTCAAAGATGTGTTTAAGGTAGAAATAAGCTCTTTAAATGAGATACTAATTTCTTTTAGGGAATACATCTACAGAGAAGAAAGTTTTTTTAGGTTTATGTTTATTCATAGAAACCTTGACGGCAAATACTTAATGTCTCTATTTTTGCGTTTCTATAATGCGCATCGGGATAAAATCGGGAAGAAAATAAAAATTAAATTAAAATCCGGTGGGCTTGATGGAAAGCGGATAATGTATGTTACTCAGAAATATTATGAGTTCACCGAGGAAAATTCATATATCCTAAGAAAAAAAATCGAACTTCTCAGGAATAGAGATAATATGTTTTTTTCGGTTATCGACCTTCTAGATAGAATTGGAATAGAGATTGATTCCAGAAAAATATTTTTTCCAGATAAATTTTCCAGACTAAACGGTAAGTTAAATAATATTACATACAAAGGATATGATTCAATTACCGAGACAAACGGAAAAGCTCATGCATTATCAAGTGAGGTTACACAATGAATTTAAGCAGAAAATTTTCAGAGCTGATTAAAAGGATGTTAACGATTCCTTTCTTCTGGACAAACTTTATTTCAATCCCTGCCTTTATGATGCTTACTACTTTATTTAGCATTCTGATTTTAATTTTAATAGATCCTATTTCATCGGCTTATATCTATTTTGCGTTAAACAGGAAAGAAGGCGCTGCATTTAGTCCTGTCAATTTCACAAGTTCAGATTCTTATAAAACAGCTATTGATGTATTGATGATAGTAACCTTTATTTACTTAGTTAAGACAGATGCCGGCTTTATTGATAAATTCATTAAACTCTTAGAGCTTCTCAAAAGCACTGGAAGTAATACAAAGAAAGCATTGATTAACTCTATCTCTAAAAGGGGGAAAGGTGCTATGTAGCACCTGATAAAATTATATGTGGAGTAAAATTCATGATCAATTATACATTAATAAAAATGGAAACCTTATAGAACTTACGCCAAATAAAGCGCGTGAGTTGGAATGGATGTTATATGATCCCGATAGACCGGATGTAAAATTTCCAATTAAGGATATTTTTATAAATCCAATTTTCAACCCTAATCCTTCTATAAATACAATAATTGCAAACGAGAGGATACCGGCATTTAGTCCCGTTACACTCGATGGTAGGATTCCTACAAGTGACGATTTGAGTTTTAGATTTAATATTTGCGGTATTGCACCCTTTGAAATAGAAGCTAACTCACAAGGAGAGTATAGATCTATTGGTGAGTTGATAAGTTCAGAATGGAGTTTTACGCCTGGATTACCTTTGTATCTAAACGGTAAAACTCTTTCGCATAACGCACCTAAAACAGGATTCATAAAAGAATTCGGTATAGCTAAAAATAGCAATACCCTTTTCTTAAATATTCAAGAATCAATAAAACTTTTTAGTTAAGGAGAACGTATATGAAAAAGAAACCACTGGTTTTAACAAATGGTAGAGTTGAGGAATTGCAAGCAAGTGATGAGCTTGATCTTGTAAATAACCTTGATCTTGTAAACAAAGTAAATGGAAACCCTTCATCCATCGTAAAAGGACAACCGGTTTATGTAAACGCTGTAGGACAAATTGATATAGCAAAGGCTGATGCAGCTTTGTCAGCTAATGTTATCGGTCTTGTTAGAGATGATTCTATTGCTGCGGGAGCATCTGGACAAGTTCAATTACAGGGACAGTTATACATGGCAGATTGGACAGCAGTGACAGGAAGCCCTGATTTGACTGTAAACTCCGAGTATTATTTAAGTCCAACTAATGCCGGAACTCTTACAACAACTCCAGCAAGCACACCTGGGCAATTCCTCGCGTTCGTCGGTTTTGCGGTTGATGCAAAAACTTTGATGATTCTTTGGGAAAGACCAATTAGATTATAATTTTTAATCTAATTAAAAATAAACTTTTACGGATTACACGTTGTAATCCGTAAAAGCAAAAAGGAAAGTAAAAATGGCAGATACTCAATACAATGGCACTGTAAGACACGCAATTCAATTTTATGGGATAACAGCAAATATTCCTAAGTCATTAATGGCGTTTCCTGGTTTTCAATACAATCAAAGCGCGGCAAGAATTTCTTTTATTGTAGCTGCGGGGACTTCTTGGAAGAAAGGGTTTAATACCGTTTATTCTACAGATCCAAAAATTCAAGACTTCAATAAAATATTTAGTGCAGCAAATCAAAAAGCGGATTGGACAAAAATTAAAACCTATGACATGGCAGTAAATGAAGCACAGCCAACTAACCCCATTGCACCAAGTCCTAAACCGACTAATCCTATTGCACCAAATCCAAACCCTATACCACCTAAACCAAATCCAAATATTGACCCGCTAGCACCTGCAGGAGGTCAAGAAGATCCAAACAAGAAAAAAGATGATTCTAATATTATGTGGTTTGCATTGGCAGGTATTGGAGCATTTTTATTTTTTAAAGGCAAAAAAGGAAGAAGAAGAAAATAATGTTTAATGTAAAATATAATTCACAAAGAAATAATTATGAATGGGGTGGAAACTTACCCGCTTCTATTCAATGTTTTTATACTGCGTGCATTATGTTTTTATCCTTCTTTAATAAAAAATATGAATCTTATGAATATGAAAAGTATTATGTAGATTACACTGAAGCAATGGTTGGAAGTCCAGGAATCGCTGAAGAAGTTCCTGGTTGGTCCGGAAGATCCGGCGCCTGGTATATCGTTCACCAAGCAGCTCTTGAAAGACTTCTTCCAGGAAAAAAAATAATATGGGATATTGAACTAGATCCAGATTCCCTAATACAAGCGTTACAATTTTCACCCGTAGTCTATGGAACAATTGAAATAGGAAATCTTGCCGGTGGCCACATTATTTTAGTTTTAGGATATGACAAAGACAAAGATGAATTTATTGTTCATGATCCGTTTGGAGATGCTACAACTAATTATAAAGATACTAATGGAGCTTACAAGCGTTATCCTAGATGGTATCTTAGAAGATATTTTTCAGGTCATGCAATTTATTCAGCTCCAAAAGTTTTTGGAATCGCCGGTAAGTCGGGAGTAAAAAAAAAATTGTTTCACTTGCAGGACTTACCTTTACAGGAATCGGAATCTATTTCATCTACAAGTCTTTAAATAAAAGGAAATCAAAAGATGAGCGAACTAAACGGAAGACGCTGCCCGATAGGCGCGACTGATTTCAATGGACAAGTTAGGCATTGCATAGATTTTTCTTGGTTTCAAAAACCTTACAATGTTCCAAGCGAATTGGAGCGGTTTAATCAATTTATCCACAACACGCAAAAAAAAAGAATTTCTTTTGTGACGGCAAATAATTCAGGATGTGCTGAAATAAATCCTAAAATAGTTTTCTCTGTAGATAAGGCTAACATAGATGAATTCAACAGAATTGCAATTGAAGCAAATCCACATTTAGATTGGACGACTGCTTTAAAAAATCCAAGACAGGTTTCTTATGACTTCGCTGATAGAGATAGTGAAGATGCAAATATATATACCTTATGGAGTCGCATTCAAGAAAGTTTAAATAAGACCGGAAAGAATATCACAGAAGGAATTCCATTAGTTGGATATATTGCAATTGGATTAGGAATAAAATACTTATGGGATAATACAAATAAACCACGAGGCAAACGATAAATGGCAAATTCTAAGCTAATCAGAGGAAAAAGAAAATTCAAAAAGCTAAATGATTTCATAGAACATTCTGACTATGATGTTTTAACGAAACGAGTAAAGGACAAAGAAGGAAGAAAGAGAGGCAAAGTATTATTATTCAATGATACGGTAGACGAATTTGTAAATGAATTACAACACGATTGCAAGCATAGCAAAAATGAAGACCATGCAATGCCTGGAAGCTGCGAAAAAGAAACCATGCGAGAAGATACAGCAGACTTTTGTTTGTTTGGTAAAAGCTGCATTTCGGATGCAGTATATAAAAAGATAGATGAGAAGTTTAAAATAGAAGAGCATAAAGATTATTTAGAAACTCTCACAGATGCAGAGATACAAGCAATCATAGAAGACGAAGCAATATTTTAAAGGTGCTACGTAGCACCTGGAGGAAAAAATGAATCAAACACAACTAACAAAGATAATGGAAAAACACAGACAGCATGAAGTTATGAAAGTAACTCAAGCCATTTGCAAGAATGGAAAGAATATTACTTTGATAACAAAAATGAATGGAGTGACACACGTAAACGATAGTCCACAAGCCTTTGAAACTTTTATTAAAGAGTATGACAAAAGAAATCATCCAGGTAAAAAGAAATGAAGAAAAAAGAGCCAATTTCATTATTTAATGTCTTCGCTGAACATTCCAAAGATAATCATCTTGGATTAAAAACAAAACCTCCAGAAGAAAAAGAGATCCATGGAAATAAAGCTTCTTCACCTGACAGAATTACAAGAAAAGAATAAACTGAAATTCTTATTGATTATAAAGTTTTATATGAAGACCTTCATTCATTTGAAACCACAATGAAAAAGAAACTTCTAAACATAGAGTCCAGGTTATATAAACTTTTCGAAGCAAAATAAACCCTATCCTCTTTTAAATTTTTCAAACCAATCTTCTGACTGTGCGTAATTGAATTACACACAGTCTTTTTTTATTCTTTTTACTTCCTAAAAAAATCTATTTGTTATGCATTCCTATTACTAAAAACTTTATTTATTTCATTATCCTAGCGGCTAATTCTATTTTTTAAACTATTTTGTTAGATAAAAAACTTTATTTATTATCTATTTGTGATGTTTTGCAAAATTTTCACACCAAATACATCATAAATAATTGATTTTATTAAGCGGATAATATATATTTAACCAGATTGATTATTGATTATAATTTGAAATGAGCCTGAAAGCGTTTAAAATACTTTATGGAATATACAATGATTATTCTGAGTTTAAAAAATCAAAAGAAAATCCAAACGAAAAGATTGAAATTAAATATCTTTTCAATGGAAAAATCTTTGATAGCCAAAAAAAGTATTTTTACGCAGTCGTTAGGCACTATCAGAAAAAAAATCCAAAAATAGTTAAACGCCTTAAAGAGTTTTCAAATGATAAAGAGAGAATTTTTTTAATTATGCGCGAAATTCAAGAAAAACATCCTCTGTGGTATTATGCAATTTTAAATTTTAACAAAATCAAAAGAGGGAATGAATGACTCACGATATTAACTTTAAAGAAAAATTGCAAATGTGGCATGACATAGAGTTTAAGGACAAACTTCAAACAAGCCATAATATCAATATTGAAGTAGATCCCAAGCCTCTTCTTATCGTCGCTGGC
>DAORDH010000080.1:0-6242 GCA_035345875.1 Leptospiraceae bacterium
ATCAAGTTAAATACAATGCTGCTCTAAAAAATTCTCGTTTAAAAATGAAAGATGGGCAAAACAAAGCTATCATTGATGGAGAAACCCCATTCTGTCAATTAGGAAGTCTAAGTCCGCGACCTGCTAGACGATTAGATTAAGTGTTATTGTCCATATATCAACAATACTATCAAAGATAGTATCAACATTAGTATTAAAGATAGTTATAAAATTTTAGGACTATCTTTGATACTAGGTTTGATAGATTTGTTGGTAGTATCATTGATTTATGGTTAATAACAAGGCAGGGTATATTCTTATTAATCGAAGTCAAATGCTACTGTGGAAGATTTGAACTCCGAGATTAGGATTGAAAAATAGAAAATTAAAATAAAAAATTCATTTGACAGAGGAGTAAATCTGATAAATTATAAAAGCTATGCATGCGTTTAGAACAACAGAATTAATTCATTCAGATGTCTTAACGATTCGTTTACCAAATGACTTTATCAATAGAAATTTAGAAATCATTGTTCTCGCCCTAGAAGACAGAGACATTTCTAAAAAAACTAAAAGAGAACAGTTTATAAAAAAAATTCTTACTGCTCCTGTTTGGTCTGAAGAAGAGATAGACTTACATTTAGCAGCCAGAAAACATTTAGAAAAATGGAATCAAGTTTAATCTGTTTAGATACAAGCATCCTAATAGATTTCTTCCATTCCAAAGACAAAGAGACTACAGCATTTTATATGAATAAAGAGCACTTCAAAAGAATCCCGGATTTAGTTTTAGTGGATTTTTAATATACATTTTCTTCTATTTTATACTCAGTAGCTAATCACCATTTAACTTTATTCTCTTTTAAAAACATCCTTCTATCAAAAATCTTTCCAGTTGTTCTAACTTCTATACCTAAAATTGGGTATATTGCGATAGGCGGAAGGGATCGGTATACCTAAATTTAGGTATTTTTTTATTTAAAAAAATTACAAATATACCTAATATTGGGTATTTACATTTAGCGAATAATATGCGATAGTTGGTATATTGTGAAAGGTTAGCCGATATAAGGTTATCATTTTAATTTACGGTGAAGTTTTTTTTAGATAGGAAAGCAATTATATCTTATGCTATATTTTATTAAGAAGCTAACAGGAAGAAGAAAGGTGAGTGGAATCAAAGTATTTCATTTTAAATCTATATACCAAAGTACGGATAGGTTCCATTTCTTTTTAAATATATTTCAGGGACACGCAGCATGAAAGCAAAGATGTCTGTAGATTTAACATCCCGTGAAACTCAAATCATTGAATTGGTAATTCAAGGTGCCAGAAATAAAGACATTTGTGATTTACTATGCATTTCAGAAAACACCGTCAAAACTCATTTGCAAAATATCTACTCTAAAATTGACGTTAACTCTAAGGCACAACTCGTAACATTCGCCTTCCAAAATAGAATTGGTCTCCCTCCTGATATGGCAGCTTCCGAGTAGTTCTTTTTTAAATGCGATAGGTGAAAAAATCACCCCTTTGGGCGATTGACGGAATTTATGAATGCGGCTAGAATGAGGCTGTAAGTGAAAGTGTTCTCCTTGAAATTATCTATAATAAACAAAGTGTTTATTATGGGATTTGTTATTTAGAGGAAGACGGGCAGGGTTGTGGCTCTCTAAAAATGTTAAGAGCAATAAGGGAAAGAATACAGCAATATTAAGGAGAATGAGTATGATAAAATTAAAAGCGGGTTTAAAATCAACGATAACAAAACAATCTCTCAGAAGAATAGATTTTACAAAGATTGTGAAAAAAGCCTTCGTTCTCCCGCTTTTGTTTTCCGTTATCTACTGCGCGACTAGCCCCAATAAGTCAATTGGTAGCAGTTCTGAAAATGAACCATTACTTATTCCGATAAATATATGTGAAAATGAATGGTTTTGGTTTCAAACAGATAATTGTATAGCAAGGCTAATAAATCCCAGACCTATAAATACTAAAATTCTAATTTCAGAGCAGAATAAATTAGAAGTATATGAAAAGAATTTTGCTGGTGCCATGAATGCTTATACTGCCATACTGATCTCTGCCAAAAGGGACGTTGAAAGAAGCAGTTTGAAGCGAATAAATCTGACTATTTTGGGGATTTTATCTTCAATATCTGCAGCGGTTTTGGCTACATCGAGCCCAGCAAATGCAGCTGCGGTGGCAGGTTTAGCAGCATTGAGTTCGGGTATTATCACATATCAAGGAGTTCTTTCCGAGGAAGGACAATCTCGTAGTGCCTTAAACCGTGTTTTTTTAAAGCTACAAGACAGACAAATAGCCCTGCATAAGGAGTTCAATGCCAATTATTTGGCAGCAGCTGCATCTGAGAACTCAGACCACGTGAAATACATTGAAAGTACGGCAAAAATTAAGCTCACCATATTAGAGTTATATATCTTTGCATACAAAATACCATCCATTGCAACGGAAGATGAAATTAAACAATCTAAAGAGAGAACTGTGGAGAGCAAAAATCTTCTTGAGGAAGAGTTTAAGAAATTAAAAGACGAAATGGCTAGAGCAAAGGGTGATGACAGTAAAAAAGAAGTATTGAGTAATTTCAAGAAGAAAGTGACTGAAATATTGGAAAATTATATTTTGGGACAAAAATAAGTGCAGAATATTTTCTTTCAATTTAGCTTTATGTTGTTTTTAATACAGGTTTGCTATTCCATAGGCTGGAATTATGTATTTTTGCCTATTTTTGTAGAAAAAAAATCAGTTGTCCATAGTTCGTTGATCTGCCTTATTCAGGAAATCTGTTATCGAAAAGAATCCCTACTCGTCATACTATCTAATTCAAAAACAAGGAAGTATTTTGTCACTCTCAAAGAATATCTTTTAACTGATTCGAAACCAACGGATTCATTAGAACTTACGAAAGTTCTGAATCTTCCCATTGACAGCAATCGAATAATTTACTTCTACATTTTAGGTAAGACTGTTTTTAATCTGAATATTGAACTATGGTCTTCTTCCTGTTATGTAGAAGAAAAGAAAAATCTAAAAATACAATAAAACAAGGATGATACCAAAATGATGCTTAAAATAAAAATTTCTATCTTATTTTTATTCTCTCTTCCGTTACTTTCAATAGAGAGATTGCAAATTGAAGAATTGACTTATATCGGACCTCCAGCAGAAAACTGGTTGGTGGCAGGAATTCGAAGTACAGTGACAAATGACCTGAGACGGGTTTCTTCTGATCATGAATTTGAAGTAATCACAGTAGAAGACCAGAATGAAGCATTGAAAACAGCAACAGAAAAACGGAAAGGTGGAGCAAAAATTAACCTGACTGATGAAGTAGCTAAAATATTGGCTGTGGACTATCGGTGTGTGGGAAGTGTTCAAAATATTAATAATATAGTGCGAGTCAATCTCCGGCTTTTAAAGGGTCCCGATTTTAAAGTCTGGAAATCTACAACTACAGACAAGAAAAAAAGTGATTTGTTAGAATTACAGAATCAGGTAGTTTTTAATCTTCTTAAAGACATAGATGGAAAAATAAATGATGAACAAAAGAAAGTTATAGAAATATCGAGACCAAAAAATCAATCCGCTTATGAATCTTATGCAAAAGGACTTAAATTAGAATTTACTGACCCTAAAGAAGCTCTTAATTATTTTTCAAAGGCAATTGAGGTTGATGAAAATTACGTAGATGCACTACTAAAAGCAGGAGAAATTTCATATTCTCCTCTGAGTCAAAAAATCGAAGCCAAAAATTATTTTGAAAAAGTAGAAAGTATATTGCAAACGCAAGGAAAACAATCTACCTCAGAGTATGCTTTCTTAATGCATCAGATAGGTAGAGTATCTAAAGGAAATATAAGGAAAGAGTATTATAACAAATCTAAATCAGTATATGAAACTTTAGGGCTTAAGAATACAAAAGGTTATGCTGATGTGCTATCAGATATAGGTTATAATGAAGATAATTTAGAATATTTATTTGAAGCACAAAATATTTTAGAAAATATCGGACTAAAAAAATCATTACAATACTGCCAAGTGCTTAGTTCAATCGCTTCGGTATATGATGACAAATATGAAAATACGTTTAAAGCACTGGAATATTATTTATTATCCAAATCTATAATGGAATCCATGGGATTTCAAAATACGTATGTTTATGGTTATCTGTTAAATAATATTGGGACTGTTACAAAGGATAGGGATGAGGAGTTGGAATATTACCTTAAAGCAAAGTCTGTATATGATAAACTTGGACTTCATAAGTCAAATGGATATGCTATGATGATGAATAATATTGGAGCAAATTATTTTAACAGAGACAAATTGAACACGGCATTAGAATACTTTCTAAAGGCAAAATCAATATATGAAGCCAATGGAGAATATAGCTCAAGTGGATACAAAATGGTGGAAGGGAATCTAGAAAAATTATATGAGGCAAAGAGAAAATAGTATTTAGGATTATTATTCTTTCTATAAAATATAGTAAATAAAATGTTATGAATATAAATTTAAAGCAAACAAATATAGATTTGATAAAACAAATCCAAACAATTTTCATCACGCTAGCGTTATTGCACTGTGCTACAGAACAAAAACAACCCACCAAACCCGAATCTTCTTTTGTAGAAGTAACAGCCTTTGGCTCATCACTCGATGACGCAGACACAGAGGCGAAATTGCAAATCGTTGAGAGAGGCATAGGCGTGTTAGTCGAAGGGGGAAGTGCAGTAGCAGACGGACAGTTACAATACAGTGTGGTTTCGACCTTTTCACAGGGATATGTTACTGATTATCAAAGAATATCGAGTGAGAAACAGGGAGCAGGGTTTTGGATTAAGGCTAAGGGCAAACCGAATCTAAAAGCGATAGGCGATGCATTGGAGCAAAGAAGACGAGAGATCGGAAATCCTAAAATGTTGATTCTCATGAGTGAGAATATGTTCGGTAAAAAATCGAAAGCCGGTTCTACTAAGAGCGAATACGTATTTCAAGCTGACCTTAAAAAAGATGGGTTTCAATTTGACGATAAAGAAACAGTCATGAAGATTTTAGCCCGCGAAAAAGGATTAGAAGTGGGAGCTTATGGAAATCCTAAAGCAGAAGAACTCGCACAAAAAATAGCCGTCGAATTAAATACGGACATACTGGTAATAGGGGACGCTGTTCTAAAAAATGCAGGCGAAGTTAGAAAAGGCACTGGAATTCTTTCCATACAAGCGGACGTAAAATACAAACTAGTGGATGTGAATTCAGGCTCTATTCTTGCCACAGCAACCGATACGGCTATCGCTTCCGACGTAGACCAGGAACTCGGAGCCACAGAGGCATTAAAGCAAGTTACTGAAAAACTCGCTCCAGGCATAAAACAACAAGTCGCCAAAGATTGGCAAGCGGGAAGCACAACTCGAATTTCATTTAAGGGAATTAAGCTAGGAGAATTTCTTTCTAGCAATATCACAGACACAATCAAAAAAATCCGTGGAGTCAACGGCGTAGATGATAGAGGCAACACAGGAGTAGGTACTACCATTGAGGTCAAATGCTACTGCGGAAGATTTGAACTCGTAAAACGTATTACCCGAAAGAGTTTTGAAATGGATTACAAACTCGACCTCAAAGAAGAAAAAGGAAATTTAATTGTGTTTGAGGTGAAGAAGTAGGAATTAATTTTGAATGTTGAGTTATGAATTTTGAATTAGGATTCATTGTTGAAACAATTCATGAATTGTCTTTAAGCGAGATTGCCTCCTATTTTTCAATATGGAATTTTTAATTTAAGTTTCTCAATATTTTTAAAATGTTTGGAATAGATTTTAATTGATAACTGCATGATTTGATTGTTCGTGTCTTGAATCGGATAGAATATACTTTCTTGAATTTGTTTTAGTTGTGTTTTATTTTCGGCACCGGATATTAATTCCATCATTGTGTAGTATGTAATATGAATATCTTTTGAAAACTTTTCAAAGAATGCGTTAGCCGGTTCATAGTCACGGAAGTAATCAATGAAAATGTCTGTATCTACAAGAATCATATTTCTCGTTTTTCTATTTTTTTTCTCAACTGATTGACGTATGTAACGCTATCTGTTCCGATATCTGTTCTATTTTTCCAGATGCCTTTTAGTTGTTGGAACTTCTTATAGTTTGCTTTTGATTCAGGAACTAATTTTACTTCAACAAAGCCATAATATCAATATTGAAGTAGATCCCAAGCCTCTTCTTATCGTCGCTGGC
>DAORDH010000081.1:0-5936 GCA_035345875.1 Leptospiraceae bacterium
TGGAAATATGTTACCCACTGCAAATTAGTTGTATCATAAATCAGAATGGGAGTATCGGAAATGTAACCAAGGCTTGCAATGTCAGCAGCAGACAAGTATAGAAAATTCTCTTTAGAATTTCCAGCAACGTCTAAAAATTTAGAAGCTAAGTATCGTTTATCGTTATTAAATAGTAATGGATTGGACATACTTTTAGTATGCCAAAAGTTAAATCAATCGGTCAAAGATTATCAATAGCCTGCCTAGATTCTGCAAACTTAGAAAAGTAAGTAAATTTTAAAACTTCATACAACGCGTTTTTTTGTTCATTCGATAATATAACATTATCATTTTCCACCGAACGCCAATAAGAGATTCTACTATCGTCCTTTGCTTCGAGTAAAAGATTTCTAGAAATTGTATCGTATTGGAAATGTGGGTTTACTACTGTGGTTTCATCCGTTGTTGCAAAAGTCCCTGTAAATGCAGCCCCTACATTAATACATTCTAATTCGAAATTTTTCTTAATTGCTTCTGCCTGTAAAATTCTTAAATATTCTGGACTCATTAATCACCTCGGATTTGTCGAAATTGCTAAAAGTTCAAAAGAATCCATAAATAAGGTTTTAGCCGTTCCACCTGTAGACCTATGAAGCCCAAATCCTATTGAAGTTTCACGCCCTGCTGTCCGTGGAATGTTTGTAGAAAGCGTCCCTGTTAATACAGAATTCACATAAAAACTTGCTAGTGTAGCATTAGCATTAATAATAATATCGTATCTATTCCACGATGTATCCATTGTTTTAGATAATGTAATAGTTGATTGAGTGCCATTGTTGGACGCTACTCCTATTAAATTTGCATTAGAAGCATTGTAGCGAAAAAATACACCGTCTGTAATAGTTGCACTTGCTGTATTATCAATAAATCCTAAAAGCATTGTGAAATTATCAGCTACAGTTGCCAAAGCTGAAAGCCTTGCAAAAATTGTCAAAGTGCATATTCCATCACCAAATCTTAATAATGTAGCATTCAAAATTCCAGCCGTTCTAGATGCAGCCCCGGTAGATACAGAAGCAGCAAAGATACCCATTCGCATTGTTCCGGTAGGACTTGACTCATACGCTGACAATGCATTTGCTCCGCCTGTAGCAGTTGCCAAAACAAATTCAGCTACAGATCCGTTAAGGTATCCAGAAAGAAAATCTTCTTTGAGGGATATTAACGAACCGGAACTGTTTTCGGTCATCGGGTGTTCGATACCAGTATCATCCAAGTAGGTCAAAGAACCATTACGTCTATACAAACGGAAATGACCAGCAGGAGGCGTAGAAGGAACCGCCCCCGCTTGTAAGTCTATTTGATTAGAAATGTATCCTTCTCTAAAGCTCAATTTATAATCCTTCTACTACAATCCTTAATGAAGTGTAAGTTTTGTTAGATTCAATTGTAAAGCTATTTACACCCACTGCTACGTCAGCAACTTTTATAGTTCCCGAAGCATCGCTTACTTTGTAAACGTAATCTTGAGCATTACCCAAATTTAGGTTGTGAATAATTGTCAACGGAGTGTTTGCAGTTAAAGTCGCAATTGCAGTTCTGTAAATTTTGGCTCTTGGATTTCCTGTGTCTAAGTTTGTAAGCAAGGTCAACGGAGTTACAGCAGTCGTATTGTCTGTTCCTGTATTTACCTCTACTTGAGTTGCAAGTCTTACATAACCTTTTACAGTTGTTGTTGCATCGCCAAGATTAGCCTGAATTACAAACCAGCCACTTGTAGAATAGATTAACTGGTCGCCAATCTCTACAGTAACACCACCAACAGTTCCCGCGTTAGTTGTTACAATCCATACATCACCCACAGCAGGAGAAGCAGGGAAAGCAGGGTTTGTATTTGCATTAGAGATTTCTCCCTTGATTTGCATTGCATTGGAAATAATTTGAGTTGCATTAACCCAAGCTGTGCCATTCCAAACGTAAAGGTTTAGATCGGTTGTGTCCATTACAAAAAGACCAGTTTGGGCTACTCCAAGAGTCCCGCCTAAAGTAGTTCTTTGTGCAGTAGTTACTTGGTGAGCAACTACGTTTTTGATTTGATTATTTTCGTGGTTCTGATCCACGCCTATTCTGATTTCTGCCATATTGTGTATACCTCGTTAGTTAGTTATAATAAAGCCGCTTTGTGGTGAGTTGAAAGTCACTACTATTTGATTATTGTTTATATGCTGAATACTGCCTATGAATTGATTTCCTGAATTGTCTATAATAGTGACACTTGGTTTATACCCTGAGTTATGATTTACAGTGACTAATGTTTGTAATCCGAAAGCAGTTTCAGTTCTTACTGTAGGAAGTGCCGTTCCTATATCGCTTAAAACTGCAATCTGATCAAATATCGTTTGCCCGTTTCTGTATCGGATAAAATAATATTTATTTTCTTCCCAGTCATATATAAATAAATCTTCGTCTGTAGGTTTGAGCTTTAGATTTACTCTTTGTTTAGTTGCAAAATAAGGTATAGTCCTTTTCTGCTTTTCTAAAGCCTGCTTTAAATCTACAACCGAGTATGACTTTTCAGGATAATTTGCCAAGATTAGATTACCTGCTTAAATGCACTCTTGAGAAATAACCACTAATTTTAGTAATACCACTTGTAGCTTTTAACTCTTTGCAGTAAATAGGCAAATAGTATTGTGTATATCCACTTCCTGCCCGAGTCGGTAACTGGTCGCAAGCATCGACAAAAGAAATTGTATAAGCCCCGGCAGCTTCGATTTCAGTAATTAATAAAACAACGTCCTCAGTTTTGAAATACTTAGATGTATTAGCTAGGATGTTTGCAGGTGTCTCAGTGAATTGTCGGTGAAATTGACTCGCGCCAATATCGGATAAGTTCAAGGTCTTGTTCATATTCAGAGTAAAACACTCTTTAGTAAATCGGTAAAGGTTGACCGATTTTAAATTTTAACTGAATCTCAAATTGTGGCTTACTCTAAAAAAAAGAAACAACCTGCAAAACTAACCCCAAGACAAATAGAAGAATTTAGTCAGTCTCATATTGCAACTTTGACAAAAACTCTCTATTCTATGATCGACATTCAAAAACAGGATATGAGAGCAAAACGGCAAGTTGTCTATAATTTCGATGACGACAAATTGACTTCCGAAGGCGTAATTATGCGACCTCATTGGCGACCTGCTTTTCAGGAATTGCGAAAAGCTACTTACACGAATTCCCTAATAGGTGCAATTATCAAAATTAGAATAGATGATATTTCTCCTTACTTCGAGACTCGAAAAACAACTAAAGCAGAATTACGAGAAGGGTTTGCATTTACAACCGATGATGAACAGAAAGAACCTACTGAGCAGGATCTACAAGCTTTTTTAAATGCAAGTGAGTTTTTTAAAATTATGGGTGAACGTTGTTTTGGGTGGGAGTCACGCGACAGGCTGAAAGCAGTCGGTCAAATGATGACACGCGATATTCTTTCTATAGATTCACTTTGCTTCTTTCTTGTTAAAAATCCTTTTGGGAAAGTGATTGAATTAAGATACTTAGACCCTGCAACTATATTCCCAGTCGATAGGTCAAAGGGCTATTTAGGTGACTTTGAAATTTCGCACGTTCAAGTCATAGACAACCAAGTAAAGAATCAGTTTAGACACGGTGAAATATTTTTTAGAAATATGAGTAATATTTCAGACATTAAGTATAGAGGAAGTGGAATGTCGCCAACAGAAACTTCCATAATGCAAATCGTAGACATTATACGCGCTCTTAGATTTAATTCTAATCGTTTTGACCGTCCTCAGTCCTACGGGTTTTTGTCTACTGGTCAAATGATAACACCCGAACAGGAAGACGCTCTTGCCATGCAATGGGAAAATATGTTTACAAACCAAGACAACGGAACCCACATCCCTATTATGCATGGAGTAGAAGATTTAAAATATACTGCCTTGAACATGCCTAATGAATTGCAATTTGATAGGCTTATACAAATCCTTTCCTCTTTAGTGTTTGCAAACTTTGGAATGGATCAAGCCGAAGCAGGACTTAGACTAAACAATTCAGCCACCCTATCCGAAGCATCAACCGATGGAAGAATAAAAAGCTCACGAAATCGCGCTATTAAGTCGATTTTGGCGTTTTATTCCGAAGTATTCAATGAATTACTAGATATTATGCCTGAATTCAAAGGAATTCGCCAAATATTTACTGGAATCGAAGTAGATCAAAACGCCGAACTAGACAGAGATAAGAAACTTCTTAACACCTACAAATCACTAGATTCTATCAGAAAGAAAAATAATGAAAGACCACTTTGGGAAGAAATACGAGATGAGTATGGATTATCTGAGGAGGACGCTCAAAAGATCAAACTTATTGGTGCAATCCCTATAGATCCAACCTTCAATCAGTGGGCTACAATGACAATTCAAAAGTTAGAAGGTGACGGTGGTGGTGAAATGGGTGGCATGGGAGAAGAACAACCCACCGATGAACAGGGCTTTGACACTGGCGGTTCCCAAGAGGAACCACCGCTAGACGACTACTCTAACTATGATCCTTCACAGGATGATGACTTTACAGGATAGACCTAATGGTAGACGGTGAGACATTAATTAAAGGGCTTTTATATTTATTGTTAAAAGGCAAGGAAGGTGGCAAATACTTAAGCCGTAAGCGTGTTACTGGTAAGAATGGCAAAGCTAAATGGGTTTACGACTACGGCAAAAAAAAAGGCAAAATAGTAAGAACTTGTAGTTTTTGAACCTACCCAAATTAAATCTGTAGATAATTCAGGTAGTTTTGATCCTAATGACCACGATATTTTTAAATCAACTTCTTATATTCCAGTTTAGAATTTTTAAATAATTCAATATCGTAATGAGTATTAGTTTCTGGAATCAAAGAAATAGGCTTAGTAATTTTTTCTTTCTTTGATTCTTTGAAAGTTTTGTAACCTTCTAAAATATGGTTTCTATGTGGTTTAACATCATTTTTCGAGACTTTTCCGCGTAAAACAGGTTTAGATTCCTTGTAATCAACTCTTTCAATCCATTTTCCCTCTTCCTGTAATTGTTTTTTAAATGCATCTTGTTCTTCATGAACAGCCTTGAATTTCTTACCAAGTTGCATCTCCAATTCATAGCACTTAGCGTAAAATTCCTCTCGAGTAGATACGACTAGCTCTTTAGAAGGCTTTTCACCTCTGAATAGTAAATAGATAAGCCAAAGTATAATTGCAGCCCAAAAAGGGAAAATATTACACGCAATGTCCCGAGTGTTATACATTTTTAAACCTTCCTTTGCAAGTATTATCGACATAAATAAAAAATACTTGACTTTGTTCAATTTGTTCAATTAGCTAAATTTAAGCAAGGAGAAAAAGTTTATGGCTAAAGAAAGAATCCAATACACCCCTTCTGAAAAAGAAGAAGAAAGACTGAAAGAATACGCGAATGAAATAGGGCTTCCCCTTAATGACGCTGCAAGATCGGCAGCTAATAGATTTTTAAATCAAAGGGAAGAAAGCGATCAAGAAACAGAGAATTAAAAAAAAGGCAGCCTCGCACATTGAGACTGCCTATACTATGGACAAATTTATGAACAACAATAAAAGATTAGAACAAATAAGATTAATTGCAATCATTATTATTTTTTCAGCCATGGAAGCATATTTCAATGGTGATTCCTCATATCTGATTTCAAAAGATATTCCTCAGTCTGTATTGTATGGACTCGGAACAATCCTTGCCCTTTTTGTGGCTGAAAGGTATGTCAGAAAATTAGTAATTCCAGTAGTGATATTTTTACTTCTTTTTAACTTCATGGCAAACTTACAAAAGTATGGGGTAAGTGTTAAAGACATGAAATTATCTTTGATGCCATTAGGCGTTGAGCACACGTTAGACACAATAAACAACCGTATAGCAACTATATGAAATTA
>DAORDH010000082.1:0-5825 GCA_035345875.1 Leptospiraceae bacterium
CGCATAAGAAGTCTCATTTATTTGTAGTTCTCGACTATCGCTCGAACTGACATTGCTGCTCGAACTGACAGTATTACTCTTAGTTGTCATTTCGAGAGCCTCAATGACCGCAAAAAGTAAAATAAAAAAAAAGATTATATAAACCGTATAAAGCTTTAAGGCAAACGGATTTTCATAGGTTGTTCTTGCTACCCATTTTGCAAATCGAATTCTATGTTGATCTAGTGTGTTTTTCCAATAAGAGAAAAGTCCAATGAGTCCTGCCTTATCTTTTTCTATTAGATTGGAGTCTGTGAGTAATACAATGTCAGTCGCCGTATATTGGGCAACTAATTCTTCTTTAATTCCACGTATATAAAGTGTATGCCGGTCTGACATGCTTGGAATCTTCGTTACTTCGTATACTCCGTTGATATTATAGACTACTTCATTTGTAGATGTTCTACTCTTACGTATTCTATTTCCTGTATGCTCATACAGATAATTGACAGTATCCCCTACTGTCTTATCCACCTGCACTAGTTTATTTTCACTATCGTATTTAAAAATCTCATCGTCTCTTTGCACCATGTTTCCTGCATCATCGTACTTGTAATTTACATCATACGTTGTATTTAGGGCAGTTTTAACCTTTGCGCGAGTAGCCGCATGTAGGTGCTTTGCATCTTCATAAAATAAATCTAGATTAGCCTTATGAGTTAATCTCCCTCCATCGGTGTATTCGTAGTTTTCCGTTGCTAACTTTTTATCTAATCCATACAAGCCAGTGGCGGAGCTAATGCGATTGTAATTATCGTAGGTATAAGACTGCGAATTTCCGCCTGCAATGATGTCTGTGATTTTTAATAGATTCCCTGCATGGTCATAATCATAATGCCATTTCTGCACTGCATCTGTCATATTTAATTTTGTAACTACATCCTTCGGACGCTTTGTCGCAGCGTCGTATGTTATCTGCATATTTACATTATTTCCAGTCAAACGTTGTAGCACAAACTCAGGCGTAACCGCATAGGCGACTACTTCATTGTCTAAGTCATTTCCTTTGTCCATGCTGATGGACTGAATGTATCCAGAGGTTGCGTATTTATAATTTAGGGAAACCTGATTTGGGTAGGTAACTTTATTTACCCTATTCAATATATCATACTGATATCTGAAAATTAATTTTAAATCATCTACTTCTTTCTTTAAAGACGATAGGCGACCGATTGCATCATAATCGTATGTAGATACAACTGCATCTTTCCATATCCCTACATCCTGTTTATATTCTTTGAGGACAACACTTGTTAGCTTTCCGATTTTATTATTTTCATCGTATTTTAAAATCGTATCTGTTTCGAAACCCGGCTTGTCTATCTTTGTCACTCGGTCAAGCGGGTCATATTCATACTGAATTACACTTCCCGCATTAGCCCCTGTTTGTTTAGTGAGATTTCCATTTGGATCATATTCATAAGTAGTCAAACCAGAATTAGAATCTTTGTGAGAAAGCTTATCGCCTTTTAGATTGTATCTATCCAAGGTTTGGCTGCCATCGGCAGCCGTAATTTTTACATATCTTCCTTTGCTATCAAAATTTTCATCGTAGTTAGTTTCTAAACCATTTACAATCTTTTTGGTTACTTTTCCTCTCTGGGTTGCAAATACTTCCGTTGTATTTGTAGCTTTAAATGTTCCGTCTGACGCTTTTCCAGTTGTAACGATAGTTGTATTAAAGCCGGAGTAACTCATATCGGTCGTGCTTCCATCTTCGTGAGTAACTTTTGTTAGCCTACCTAGAGCATCGGAGTATTCGTATGTTTTATAGAGAGGCGAATTACTAGACCAGTAAGCTTTTGCTTCTTTTGTTAATCTTCCATACAAATCATAGTATTTTTCTTCTACCATACTTGTATCTGAGTTTTGTCCGACAGATGCCTTTGTTTCTTTTCTATACTTATGACCTATAGAATTTGTCCATTCTCTCGCCCAAAGACCACTAGCAGACCCATCATTGATTTTACGCTCTACAAATGCATTGAGAGGATCGTTTAAATTATAGAAATACTGTTCACTCCAACTGTTCTGTGAGACTCCCGGATAACGCACAATAGACAATCTACCATACCTGTCATATTCTTTTGTCAGAGTTCCAAATGCATTCGTAACAGTTGCTTCTTCCCCATTATTATAATTGTATGTCTTTGTTATAGTATGTCCGGGCATACTGGGAGTAGCCGTAACTACATACCGATTTGCAAAGTCATCATAAACTAAATTAATATTATTATTTTTACTATCTGTAATCGTTCGCGGGTTTCCATGACCATCATAGTTTGAAAAGGTAGTCTTTGACCAAACTTGTTTTTCTGGATCGACCAAATTTTTCATTTCAGAAATATAAATTCCATCGTATGATACCTGCTTGTCTTCCATGACAATGCCATTGATTTTCTTAGTCGCTCTTTTAGCACGATTCAAAATCCAATTCGTTGTATCTACTTCATACGAATTGACTACCTCATTTGTTTCTGTTCCCTGCGTTTCCGATTGGACAGTCACATTTCCATAAGCATCATAGGCAGTGGATTTAGTAATCGAAGGAGTGAAACCATCTTGGCTAGTTATAGTCTGAGAAGTTGGCGCAATAAAGCTATTACCCCCTATAGCCGCAAGAGTAGTATAGCTTGTTTCAGTATCCACTAATTTCTGTAATATGCTATTTGGGAAATAGGTTGTATTCTTTTTTAACGTTCCTGGAAAATACGGTGCGTTAGCCGCATCTAACTGGTTGTATAGGTTTTCCTCATAGATCATTTTTGATTCATACGGAGAAAACTTAATACTTAGGATAGTCTGTATTTTATAACCAAGGTCTTTTGTCTTATCAATGCTTGCGCCTATATAGTATTTATGGTCATAAAAGAAATAAGTTCTCCGCTCTGTATTTCCTCCAGCGTAGTCAATATCTAAAGAATTCACAATCCGATTGATAGTACTTTGATGGTTTAATACTGGATAAGAATCATTATCAAACTTTTGATCATTCCCATATGTAATCGAAATACCTTTTTGAGCATCATAGGCTTTCGTCAGCAAATCCCCTGCCGAACTTTTTGGTAAATAATAAAAATTTAAAGTTCCGCTTCCTGCACGGGCAGATTCATTTTTATAATCAGAACTTTCAAATCCATATTGGATTGGAGATTGGGCAGCATCTACACCTACAATATCCATTCTTCCATCTTTAT
The DNA here is from genome assembly GCA_035345875.1 of Leptospiraceae bacterium. GTDB lineage: Bacteria > Spirochaetota > Leptospiria > Leptospirales > Leptospiraceae > UBA2033. Next base: position 3,237 of record DAORDH010000082.1, read on the forward strand.
TCATATCCGCAACATATTGAAATGCCGCAGCCGCAAAGGAAATATCTCCACTCTTCGAATACACTGCATTACCCGCTACATTTGTAAAATAGGAAATATAAACTCTCCCATTAAAAAATCGCACAAAGTCGGCTTTTCCATCTCCGTTCAAATCAACAAACATTTTGGTATTGCGCCAATTATCATAAACTCTAGCTCCAATCATTTGTGATTGTCTTGCCTTCGGGTATAGATTTCCTATGTCAACTTCTGGCGGAGTAGTATTTGCTATTAAGTTTCCGTCTTTATCGTACATCTTTACTTTAAATGTAATATAGGTATGAAGTTTGTTATTTGAATCTGTTATAGAACGCGTTGTATACTTGACTTCGTCTTGCCCGCCATTTTTATCTAGGTCAACAAGAAAAGGGCTTGCTCCTATAGCAATAGCAGGATCATATTTTTTAGTTACAGGATTATAAACATTAACCTTTGCACTCCTCCCATCATATTCTACTTTGTCTGGATTGTTATCTCCAGTTAAGTCAATGTAACCGTTTTCCGCCCCTTGTCCTGGCGGACCTATATCCGGCGAATCATAACCGGGGTCTTTGGTAGCGACCACATTCTCAATAGGACTTGTCATTGGAGTTTTTTTAAATTTCATTCCATCAAATAGATATACTTGTAGATTGTATCCATCGTAAATAATAAAGTCAATGAATCCATCCCCGTTCACATCTGCGAAAAACTGATTTCCTGGCTCTCCTAAATCGGTAAAAGTCGTAATACTTTCAGAATTAAATGTTAGATTTCTTTTGTAAAATGTTATTTTAATAGATTTCGTAGTGCCATCCATACGCACAAAATCAGGAATACCATTTCTATCCATATCCATGAAAGTCTGTCCAAAGGAACCATAATCATTGTATGCAAGTTCAATTTGTGGATTAGGTATATCGAGTGTATTACCATTAGATAAGAATAAATTCAAAGCTGAGTTATCTGAATTAAACTTAATATAATCACTACGCCCGTCAGCATTGAAGTCTACTATGAAGTTTTTAGTCGCCTTATCTCCCGCGTCATTTCTGATTTTACTTACATTTACCCCAAGAGTAGTCACAGGCATCAACAAATCAGGATTTACCTTTGCAATCTTAAGTGGCTTGTCATTGTCCTCAAAAATAAAAAAATCTGTCTTTCCATCACCATTAATATCCCCTGGAATAATCATTCCATTTCCAGAAAGATTAAAGTAATCGCTTTGTAGGGAAGAGCCTGCTACTGAAGATTTAATTTGCACATTACTATTCGAACCAGCTACAGCTAGTAATTCAGGAACTCCATCTCCTGTTACATCGGCAAACAAGTGAATAGAATTTTCAATTCCTAACCTACAATAATTTTTGTAAGCCATATAATTGACTGCACATATCACTCCTGCAATCATATTTAAGGGAGGAGCGCATGCAGCACTGCATGCACAGGCTGCTTCACCTATGATACAAGGATTTCTCTCGGGAAACATATATGTATAGTTCAATGAGCTTACTGCACTTGAAGCGGAGGTAATACCATTTACATCTATTGTATTATCATTATACGAAAAAGAAATTGGTTTATACCCATCGCGGTTTATGCTGATTAGCCGACTATTAGAAGTTGCGCCGAGTTCGTACCCTAGTATATAAGTTTCGATGACAGAGCCATTATTAGCAACAGTAATAGAATCTAATCTTTTTGTAATCCTTTGTTTCGAAGCATAGCGATATAGCTCAATTGTATCATTCGTAGAGCGTGTTGCATACGCAAACTGAATGACGGTATTTCCATTATTGTATGTAATTTTATCAGGATAGGGATAACCATCAGATTTACTATCTGCGGTTAAGTATGCGATGCTGTATCCATTCCCATAAATATCTTCTACTCTCTCTAAAGGCCAGATTTTAATTTTATCGTTTCGAAGAGGATCAGTTTCAGTCGTCTTTACTCCATAGCTAACACCGAAGTAATATTTGTTTCCCGCTTTATCAATGGAAAGCCAACTCCCATCTGCCTGCAAAATAAATTTACTGAAATTAAATTCTTTTGGATAATATACACTACCCGCACTAAGTTCTAATGTGCCTGCTTGGCTGGATATATAACGACCATCATAACCTTCTACACCTTTTGAAGTATCGCGAGCAATAAAATCAATTCCATTTAGAATCCATCCCATTCCAAGAATTCCATTGCCGGAAGCTGAATTATAAGCAAGCGATAACTTTGGGATAATGTCTTTTGTCCCTAGCGGAAGCTGGATTGGGTATGCTTGGTTAAGATTTCCTCTTGCATCAACAGATGTCTGAGGAATAGTTTGGTAAAGAGGCTCTGGCGGAGTAAAGTCGTTTCGAAAGAAAAAAGATAATAAAATTAATAGAACAATATGAGGAACTCTTTGCAAGAGTTTATACAACTTAAAACCAAACTTATTTTTCAAATTACCCATAAGAATCCACCTCTTCTAATATTTTTTCAATTCATACACGAGCAAAACAAAACTCCAATAGGTGTTAGGTGTTAGGTGTTAGGTGTTAGGTGTTAGGTGTTAGGTGTTAGGTG
>DAORDH010000083.1:0-5597 GCA_035345875.1 Leptospiraceae bacterium
TACTCATTCTCTTTTCCAAATGTAACACTAAATCTTCAGTTAATTCCAAATCCATTTCATCTTTTTTAATGTCTGATGAAACTGACTATTTTATTATTTCCGCTTGCCCAGCGCGGGGGGGTATTATCTTACTTTATTTCTTTTTTATGTAAAAAAGAAATAAAGTAACAAACAAAGAAAAAACCCGAAACTGCGACTCTGTTGTAATTAACACGCAGGATTCTCCATTTCGGCTCCAAGTATCTCCGCCTCTTATCGTTAAACAAATATTCTTTATTCAAGGATATTAAATTAGAAAATCAAAATAACCTAGATTTTATAATTATTAAACTTTTGAAAGTAAGCATCAATTTCTTCTCTCAATTCCAGTCCAACCTTCTCAAAAATTACGAGCAAATCCTGAAAAGCCCCTTTCCCTCCTAGAAAATCCCAAAACTCCTCTGCTACTTTTAACTCATTTTCTAAATCAATCATGCCGCGCATTGTCCATCTTGAATATGGTTTCGGATCATACGGATTATAAGGGATTGCAATAATAGATTCAATTTTTGCTTTCGGATTCAAAGCTAAAGTTACTGCCACCCATTCCAATAACGTTCTTTTAAATTCCTTAAATCCGCCCGCATTTGGCTTTGCGGTCTTTATATCAAAGAGATAAATCGTTTCATCGAATCCAACTAATTTCACATCTACCTTAGTTGGTTTTACCTTTTTCATCTCACCTTTATTACAAACCTTGCGAATAGCTTCTATCTCTTGCGGCTTATTTGGAGTAGCCGCAGCCGTTGCTAACCCATCCATGATTTCTTGAATGACTCTATGTGCTTCGGATGATATTTCTGTTCCAGCAGTTGCCTGTGATTCTGCACTCTTAAAACTATCTGCGGCTAACGCTAACGCAACCGGTTCAAATATACTCGTTCCAAAATTTGTATTTAAAGAATGAATAAAAGAAAACAATGCTAATCGATCTTTTCCAAGCAATCTTGTATGAAAAGGCATCGCCGCCGGCTCTGGATTGTAATTCTCGAACTTGTGGCGGAGGCTGGTTTTAAGGACGTTTTCTACGTTTAGTTTTTGTTGTTTAGTTAGTGGCATTTTTCTTGTTTTTTGCCTTTTTACATGCATCTAAAAATACTGTCGTCGTAGATTTCTTATAGATTTCCTTGGCGTCTTGGACATCTATTTTAGTGTTATCAATAATCTTGAAAATTTCTTTAAACCTATCTAAACATGCACTTTTATCTCGGAGTAATTTCAGAAACCCTTCATAGTATTCTTTCTTCTTCCTTGATTTAAGAAATTCTCTAGAAAAAACTTCATTTTCATTTAGGGTTCTAAACATCATAAATACATGGTATCTTGCTTTGTTGTATTTTCGCTCTACTTGAATATCAAGAAACTCCTTAAATCTATATTGAATTAATCCAGCTATATAATAGGGTTCAAAAAGATGGTCATTAACAAAAATATCATTTTTTCTTTCACGATAAACTTTTCCAAACTGACCTGACACTTCATGAGGTTCGTCAAGAAACATGGCTACAAATGTTTTTATTTGTTCGCGAATATCTACGACGGTTTTCTTTTTTATATCCACTCTACTTGAATATTGGTTATTTCTTCTTTCATAAAAAATACCATCTCCCGAATTATAATAATATTCTTCCAATTCTTTTTGAAATTTCGTTAACGCAAGCAGTTCCTCTTCCTCAATTCGGGACTGACTATTGGTGGATAATATTATTTTATCTCGTAATACTTCGTTTTGAGTTACTATTACTTTTACTGGAATTAAAGTATCATCAATCCCTGGGAAATCTTTACACTCAAATAAGACATTTGAAGTCTGGCATCCATTTACAATTTGATAATTGTGCAGAATAAAAGTATCCCCACGGCCTGAATTTTCACTAGCAATGATTGTAATACCGTTATTCATTAATGCAAATTCTAAAAATTTTTTATTTCGTATTGTATCTTGTATTTTATCATTTACTTCATTTTCAGTTCCTAGAAAATCTCGAACATTGTCATAAAAAAGATTTCTTATTCTATCCTTATTCGGTTCGATGATTAATTTTTTGAATTCCTTGAAAGATAATAATCCAATGTAGGACTCATCGACACTATCGATTCCGCTAATAGAGACTTTCTGGTTAAACGAGAATTCTGCTTCAATCGGATTTGATGCTTTTCTATAAAAATCTAATAGTTTAGTTTTATCCACGGGAATAATATTAACTTGGGAAAAAAGATTTCTACCTTCCAAAATTTTCTTCTTTATTTGGATTGTCGTTGAAATGCTAGTATTCTCATTCCAATTTCCTGCGCATGCATAAAAAGCATAAAGTTGAAAATCTTTCACTATTCGTAAATTATTCATCATCATCAGATAAATTCCATGATAAGATTGAATTTCTTTCGTGGTTGGATAAAGAGGTTTCTCTTCAAGGAAATCATTGATAGTATCAAGAAAATTTGCCATTTCTTTATCATCAAAAGATGTAGAAGTCTTTGCTTGTATAAAATATATTACTACTGAAATTTTTTGCTTAGATTGAATAACCTGCTCAAATTCTTGCTGTGATTTTACGAGCCCATCATTAATTACAATTGCAATTCCATCGATACCCTTATTCTCTCCTACTGAAATTGAGTCTATATCATTTGGATTTAATGCATATCGGACTTCACGATTCAGCAAAGAAAAAAAACAAAATCTTTCAAATTGCTCTGATTCTTTTAAATTCTCAAAGCCAAAATTATCTTTAAATGAATTCAAGTTGCCTGTAATTACTAAATCCTGCATAAAATCTCCTTATTAGCGTTAAAAACTTAAAAAAATCTCACAACTTCTTCGACATCAAAACAACACCAGAAGGAATATCCCATTCTCTTTCTCGATAGCTTCGGCTAATTTTATTTGCCCATTTCATAGCTTCGCTGGTTGCGGGTTCATATCCCAAACTAAACCAAAATAAAATTACTTCTTGTGTGGGGGATACTGGATCTTCAATGATCTTGACTCCTTCTGAAATCGCGAATAATTCAAATTGATTCACAAGTTGTGTTCAAATTCCTTCTCTAGTTCGATGGTAAACACTGATTGTGTTTACGATTCCGCAATCGCCTTCGATGGTATATTCCAATTCACCATACACACACGAAATAAATGTATCATTAATTTCGATATCTAGGTCAACTTGATCTCTGCGTAATAAATCTTCCATAGTAGCATTCATATCCTACTTCCTCTTCAAATGAAAAATAATCTCCGCATAAGCTGCCTTATCCTTCTCTGTGCGATTTAGAACGGGACGTTTATACTGATTCACAATTTGCATTCCGGCATTCTCCGCAATCGTTGGATACATTCCGTATTTATCATTAGCCACTAGAAATACATCGAAGTCTTTGACTAAGTATTGTTTACAATTGTTCAGGACATCCGAAATTCCTTTGATATAATTCTCTTTAGCCTCTCTGCCTTGTCCTTTAAACATAGGTCCTATTTCTAAATTATCTTTGCGTTTAAAACCAAATAAATCATAGGCGTAAGCGTGTTGTTCGTGGTAGTCAATTAAACCAACATAAGGAGGACTTGAAAAAATTCCGTTGATTTTTTTCTTGCGTGCGAGTTTCGCAAACGGCTCATTTACCGCTTCTAGTTCTTTAAAAATATCTATAGAGCGACTATCGCCTGTGAGACAAGTTTGAAATGTTTTAGAGCGAAGTTGTTTGAATTGCTCTAATCGTTTCAGCGTATCCTTAGAATAAGTTTCCCACCATTTTAAAATGGAGAATAACGGTTTGCATACTTTTCCATGCTTGGCGCAATAATAGCTAGTTGTTACTGGCTCTTTAAGTGTTGCTAAGTCGGCGTGAGTCGTTGCGCGACAAGAGCGAATGGTTCTGCTTAAAATAATACTGATTATATTCTTTGTATCCGGATTTTTTATTCTCTTAATTTCTTTGTGAACAAAATCGATTTCGTTTCTGATATGCGCAGAATACCATTTATCCAGAAAGGTGTCGGATTTTTCTTGGCGAAGCTTAATATTGTATTTCTTTACAAGTTTATTGTAGATCGGTAGAAATTCTTTTTCTTTTTCATGACCGTAATAGTCTTCATTGATTTCGTGTCTTTGGACTTTGTATTTGTATTCTGGGACAGGAAAGTATTTTTGATTAAACTCATACAATTCTCTTAATAAAGTCTCTTCAAATTCTATTGTATTTGAATCTGATAAAAATACTTTGAGTGCTTTTGTAATTCGATGAAGTTCTGTCTCAACGTCCAATAGGTTGTAATCCGTAACTTTGGAATTTCCAATCCGAGTATTAAATTCAGAAATATCTAAACCAATTGCATGAATTCCAAGCTCAGATGCTTGCACCATTGTAGTCCCACTTCCCGAAAATGGATCAAGAACAATGTCTCCTGCTTTAAAATAAACTTCTCGTTTGAAATCGTCAGTATGCGAGTCTAAAAAATATTCTACTAACTGTGGAATGAATTTTCCTTTATAAGGGTGAAGTCTATGCACATGCTTTGTAGTCTCTGCTTCTGTGTATTCATCGAACGACAAGGCCCAGTTCAAATCCTCGCCCAATTGGTCTTTCCAGGCTAATTGGCGTTTGCCGTTGTAGGATTCGTAATATTTAAGCAGTTCTTCTTTGGAAATTTGGGTAGAGCCATTTGTGCCTATTTTAGAAATACGACCATATTGTATGAGGTAAGAAATATTGGAAGAGGTGACAGTTTTTCCAAGATGCTCGGTAGCCCACTGACTTGCTTCCTTAATGGTTAGAAAATCATCTTTCTGGAATAAAACTGCTTGCCCTTTATGAGTATTTAGTTTTTGCATTGTAGCCCCGCACTTACTTTACCTTGCTTTAAAATTATGAATTATGTCTAATCCTATTGTCAATTAAAAAAGAACCTGAATTTCTGTTCAGTTTAACTTAACAAAGGCTAATCTAGTAATAAAATTTTACCTATTGTTTTAATAAACGCTGATCCAGTAGATATTATTCATCTTGTCCAATTTTTTCCTATTTGAAATTAATCTCCAGCCATAGCATTCAAACCCTGACTGACTTTTTTCCAAACAAAAAACATGTCAAATGAAACAGTATCACAATCCTAAAAAAGTTAAAATAATTACGTAGTTGAACAGGTTAGAGTTTATTCCGAGAACAAAGTAAAGTCATTGGCTGGAGGTTAATCGTAAGTATCCTCTAATAAGAAAGATTTGATAATTCTAAAATATCTATCGTTTTTTATTTTACCGTTATCAGTGTTCATCCGTGTCTATCGGTGGTAATCTTTTAATGTATTCTTCAAACGACAATTCTCCTTATTCTTGGGATTCAATTTCCGAATCCATTAGCAAACACAAAAGCATTGCATGGAGAGAGGAAGGCTTGCGAGAGAAAAAGCACACACGCCAATGAGACAAATCGCTTGGTATAGTGGTTCGTATAGTGTTGTTATAGTGGTTGCTATACTCAAAAAAGTTTTTCAATATAGGATACAGTATAGGAAAAGAATTCCAAATCGATCCTTTCACGTTAGTGTTCATTTTAAAAAT
>DAORDH010000084.1:0-4822 GCA_035345875.1 Leptospiraceae bacterium
AATATGAGAAGCAATTTGCCTAAAATCGTGTCCACTAAATATGTAGTAGTTCATAGATATTGTTGATTATCAATATCCCCTGCCGCAGTAGAAAAACCAGCCACACCTATAAAACGATCCGTAGCATTTCCAATGAGTTTAGCGAATCCAGCAGATTGTTCAGAGATAGCTCTTCCAAATTTAATAGTAGTAGTAATAGCCCAGCTAGTGATGCGCTCTGAGTTTTTATGTTCAGAGATAACACCTGCATTCAAAGGACCGCTAGAGTCGAAACTGTTTAGCACTGGAATTCCGACAGCGAGAACAAAAAGCGAAGCGTCAGCCGAAAAAAGCTGAAACACAAGCGCAACGAATAAAAACAAAAACCAATAAATCTTTTTCATAAAGCCTCCTATTTGCCCCAAAGATTTTTTCTTTCTTCTCTTTTCTTTTCGATGGAAGATTCATCGATTCGAACAGTATCCACTTTGGAATCAGTTCGAAGGCTTGCTTTTTCTCTTGCGAGTTCTACAGCCGCATCAAAACGAGCATCAATCAGAGACTCATCTAGCTTAGAAACATCTGCATTTGGAAAAGGCAATGTCTTACCGATAACCGCAAGCTTGATCTCTCTGTTAGAGAGTCCATCTTGTTTGAAAGCTGGATCAATCGATCTAGCAATTTCGACAAGCGATAGGCGGCGAGTAACGAGAGCATCTTGAGTCGCTGGACTCATAAGAGATTCTAGCTCTTTTTGTTTTGCTTCTAATACTTGTTGTAATGCAGTGATTTGATTTTGCAGAGATGCGATAAGATCTTCTGATTTCTTCACATCAGCAGGTTGAGGGTTAGCATCCTCAGGGGTTTGAACTGCTTCCGTAGCGGCTTCAATGGCATCGGCAGCTTCTGAAAGCTCTTCCGAACTATCAGTCTTGAAAATCTTTTTCAAGAAATCTTTCCAGTCCTGTTTTGTCCTTGGTATATTTGGTGTTTTCACCATAACATTCTCCTTATTCTCTTTTTGTGTCTCTATGTTTTGCGATTGCATAACGGCAATTCGATTGATGCCACTATCCAAATAAGCGCGGACAGAATCACCCGCGCGACCTTTCTCTACATGTGCGATATGGTTAATTTTAATATTGCGTTGGACGGCATCATATCGTTGTCCACGATATTCGCCAGATGTAAAATCAATGTCAGACTCAAAGCCAATCGATACTTCTAACTTCTCGTTTGCTTTTAAACTCTCAATAAGAGATGGATCGAAAATAGTTTCGTAAGCAGATAGATAATTAATTCCATCCCGATTAATTACAGAAACGGAATCACCGAGAGCCCCTTTCACATATCGATTGTAATTTTCAGGAGTGATAAGACCTTGAGAGTCGGATAACGGAGGATGCCCGTCACAGATTGGTTTGCCTTTAGCAGATTCAATTGTAGAGGAAGACAAAAGCTCAGAGTCAAGCTTCGCTTCCATTTTAATACTTCCATCGGGATAGACATAAGGGAAAACCCCATCGCGTGCAAATAGAACTCTCGCACGGACAAAGCCTTCTCCAATTTCAAGCGGTTCAATCGAACCATTATCATAACGTAGATTTTTTTCTGCCATACAGATTGTATCGCAGAGGATAAGATTATTTTGTCAGATACTCCCCCTTTTACAAAGGGAATTTTTATTTCTTTTTTATCTTTTTAAATTTTTGATTGGCTTGCTTGAGAACTTTTTTAGTTTCTTTAATGTCACTTGTAAGCGGTAAATCCTCAGGTTTAATTCCACTAATTTCAATCATGGACTTTCTTACTTTGTGTCCAACTGTTTCAGCGACATTTTCAAGATTTCTTTGCCCTTTAATATTTTCATTTTTGATCTTGAGAGTAGTTTGAGTAATACGAAATAGATTAGCGGCTAACTCTTCTGAACCCATGAAGTCAAGTAGGCTTTTATTGAAATCTTCCATGCCTTTGTATTCTTTTAAGTCTTTTAAATTTTTATTATACAACCCACGATAGCCGGCATTTTGAAAAAGAGGATAATTCATAACTCCTTGCGCATGAGCCAAACCACTAATAACTTTTTCTTTTTGGCTAATCTCATCTCTAACTAAAAGTCTTTCAACACTCTTAGATAACTCTTTTGAATCTTCAAAAAGACTTGCAATTTTAGTAAAATAAATCTGTGCCTTAGCAACATTCTTTTTTTTGGGATCGGCATTCATAGAAATCAAGAAACAGGCAAACCTAGAAAGTTTAAAATCAGTAACTTTCTTCCCATCAATTTCTCGCTCTACTTGTCTAAAATCATCAATGGTATCAATATTCAGAGTATGACAAGTCGTCATCGCTTTGCTAATAACAATACGAAAGGCAGAAAAATCTTCATATTCTAAGTAAGTCATTAAGTCTCTGGCAAACCAATAAGTCATACCATTTTCTTTTCCATAGTCTTCAAATTGAATCCTACCATCAACCGCCTGAAATACATCCAATTCCTTTTCCATATCTATAGTTTTATTACAATGAACGCAAGGTCAACGCTTTTTTAAAGGCTAAATAATTGCAGGTCATTTAATATTAAAATGTGCTCTTGCTATTTCATTCATGATGATAGGATAGGCTTCTTTAGCCTCCTCAACACTACGTCCTTTTACATTTGTCCAATATAAGATAAAATCATCTTCTGTGCAATCTATAGAATATGATTTCTTTTCTAATACTTTCTTTTCATCTTCAGTCATATACTACCTCATCAATCCTTTAGACTTAAAAATTTGATCGATTAGAATTTCAATCTTTTTAAATTCCTGATTTGATAAATATAAATCAACGCCGCTTTGAATATGTATAATATTCGCTTTACTCAACAATTCTTTTTTCAAAATACCACCTTGCTTATTTGCAAAGTATTGCTCCATGATACGTGTAAAGATTTCTGAATCCTGCGTATAGTAAGAGTATAATTCAGAGGGTATACTATTTTGATTTGCTAGTAAATTTTTAAATGTAGTTGTATTTTTAATTTCGGAAAGTAAACTTTGCCCCTCTGGAGTTCTTAAAAAAGAAAAACCATTTCCTAAAACTTTTGCTTCTAAATGATGAGCCGTTTCATGAACTACTGTAAGCATTGCGTTTGCGGAAGATTCATTTAATGTAATAACTCCATTGTCATATACACCCGAAGCCATACTCTTAAGAGGATTTGTTTCACTCATAGCTTGGAACTGGATAGGACTTTGTTCATATACCTTATCCATATTTATCACCTGATTCATTTCATTCGTTGCTGCCATAACAGAGACGCGAAACGATTGTTGCAGATTTCCGAGCATTGATTCAGTAAGCAGAGCAAGGGACGAATTCCCATCTTGCACATTCGGATCATTGCCGAGACTTGGCTCAGCCCAGCAGTTACAATTGTAATCCTCGCCGGGGTGACATTTACGAGAAGTCAGACCATAATAGATAGTTGGGGGGTCAGTCCACTTAAAGAATTTATTCGAGACACGTATATGTTGATCACGGGTTCGGAGTCCAGTAGACCTCCAAATGTAACCGGGGATACCAGCCGCCACTTGTCTCTCACGGGTAATCGCTCCAAAGAATTTACTCGATTGATCTCTCGCCCAAAATTCAGCCTTGGAACGATTCACACCAGTCGCATGAACAATTTTATCGGTGATAGAAGCAAGGTCTTCCCCACTTTGCAATCCATCGGAAAGGATTTTAGTAATAGCGTCAAAGTGTTCTTGCTCAATCGTTTTAATGAGTGCAACGTTCGATTGAATTGTTTTTTCAATCATATCTTGCGTGATCCCAGATTCCCCCGTGATTGCAATCGCAGGAATATCCGCATCCTGCCGACGTGTCGTAGGGATCGCGATTGTAGGGATCGCATATATGCGATCCTTACGAGTAGAGATTTTCTCAATCGCCTCTTTCGTTTTATCTCTAGACCATGCATTCAAAAGATTGACGTTATACGTAACCCCACTCAAAATCTTCTTTTTAGGAATCCAAAACGGATATTCTTCTCTGAGTAGCACAATTTTGTGTTTCAAATCGACTACACGTTTTGAATTTTGCTCTTCTAAGAACTCAGAGAACGAATCAATGAGTTTAGAATGGAAGGCATCAAAGGTTTTAGACCAAAAATTTTGGTATTGTTTTGCTAAATGCATCGGAAAACTCATGCAAACTCCTTTTCGGTTGACAACTGACATTCCGAACAGGTCAAATTCGCATGGAAACCGGTTGCGAAACGTTGCGAAAAAATTTTTAGGGTCATTATAGCCGAGGGCATGTCAAACGCCGTATATCGCATTTTATGCAGTTTTTAATTTTGCGGTTTTTGCGGATTTGAGGCGGCAGGTTGCAAACCTGCCCCTACCTGTGATTCGGGGCTTATCGTTTCTGTCGGTTCGGTGGTATAATTAATCTTTGTAGGATCTATATTCTCCCATTCGAACTCTTCTAGATCTGCAAAACGCTTAGAGCGGATAACGGCAGGCTCAATTACACCATCAGTCACATAGATATGATCTGATTGAGCAGTCTTCAAATCAATATCTGATTTTTCAACCGGTCCAATCTTCCAAAGAGGGTTAAAGGTAAACTCCCAATCAAGACTAGATATATTTCCTCCAAGAGCTTTGTAGATATCCCCGTTCGTTTCACTCACAATCATTCGAATGATTTTTTCTAGAATCGGGCGAATGTCGATTTCTTGGAATCTAGAAATCGTATCGTAATAACTAAGCACATCAAATTGACCGCTCGTGATAGTTTGAACCCCTACATAAAAAAAGGACACGATTTTAGGCTTCCAAAAGGAGACTAA
>DAORDH010000085.1:0-4599 GCA_035345875.1 Leptospiraceae bacterium
AGACATTTTTTTACAAATTATAATTGACTCTTAAGGAAGTGAGTGAGAGTGTAAAATCAGACCTAGTAAATCTGATTTCACCCGCTAGCCTAGGAGTCAAATTCTAGCTAGCGTATTTACTCCCTTTTCATTAATTCCATTTTCTACTAATTCATTTACTACTTGGTTCGCCGAACAACGAGTTAGTTGCTATTCTTAGTCAGCCTTTACCAATTATAGAACCAGAAATCATCTCTTGAGTCAATTCGTAATTAGCCGTTTGTCCGTCTCTATTTTTAACCTGTCGCAATTCAAACTTGCTTGAATATTGCCCATCCTCAAATTTCTCTCTATAAATTTTAAAAATATTTTCTGCGACATGCGAAAGACCAGGCGAATAATTTAATCCAGATGTTCCGCTTGTTTTATTCTCCCTCATGTCCTTATGTTCACCTTGGCTAATCTGACTAAGAACTATTGCAGGTATTTTTAATTCAAGAAGCTTTTCGCCTAACTCTTCCGACATATAATCGTTCTTATCGGATCTTGTTAATTCTTTTTCTTTCGATGGCTGCATGAGTTGGAAATAATCTATACCCAACAGTGCCAATTTAATCCCGCTTTCTTCTTTTAAAAAATTAACAGAGCTATAAATATTTTGAGGAGTTTTTCTTTTCATATCCATAACATGTATATACTGATTAGCCGCTCCAATTGCATTCAATAAAAGCTTTCTTTCGATATGGTCTTTATGTCCTCGCTTAATAATTTCTTTCGCGTCCTTATAGTCGATAGCTTGACCTGTCCCTTTGTAGATAAGCATGATAGCAATTTTAATTGCATACGAACCCGGCACTACTTCAATCGTAACTATGCCAGTATGTTTTTTTTGTAAAATATTTTCTGCACATATATCAATGAGTAATCTTGATTTGCCAGATCCAGTTCCGCCGGAAATAATACTCATGTATCCAGGTTGCATTGTAGAATTAACACGCCAATTTTTAGGAAATGGGATCTCTTCTAAATTACAAAAATCAATTGCAGCTTTTGACAGATCGACTTTTTCAATACCTCTGTCGGATTCATATGTATCCACATAGTTGTATAAGAATTTAATCTTGTCTCTTAATTTATTGTAATCGCCTTTTTCGTATAAAATTTCTAATTCCGTTAATCTTGATGCTAAATTCGAATCTCTTAAATTTCTTTCCGCAATCTCTTTTTGGATTTTCTTTTTTTTCTCTAAAAGTTCTTTCTCTAGCAATAATAATTCTCTATTCATTTTTTACTCCTTCTCTCAATAGCTTCAAACATTATCTCAAGCTCTTCTATTTTTTCGGTCACTTCGTAATTATCGGGTAACGCATTTAATTTAATTATATACTCTCTATTTTCACTTAAATAAATTTTTTTGCTTAAATTAAAAATTATATCTCTCATAATTTTATCGGTCGGATAATTGCAAATATGCCAACCGATAGAGTCATTAGTCAGATTATAATAGATAGATTCTTTATCCTCTTCACGTTTTAGTTGTCTGACCTTCCAGTTCATGAAAGGAATTCCTTTAGAGTATCGAGGTGAGATTCAGAAAACTTTACAGTCTCTGACCTTGTTTCTGGTTTTTTAAATTCTCTTACTTTCGGTTTATTGGCATTATGCCATGAATCAATCCGCCCCCAGTTTTTTAACAGGAAATTAAATCCAAACGAATTAGTCTTGGTCCACCAATCACATTTAGCATCTGCCAAGATAGGCTTTAATCGTTCGACTTGTTTTAGGACCTGCTCGTTGGTTAGTGATAATTGAGTCACTAATTTAGATTGGCTTTTGCGATCTTCATCGGGGTTTATTTCGTATGATAGATTGTTGTTAGTAGCGAAGTCTTTTAGTTGCTGGGTAATTGTTAGAGTTTTAATTGTAATTGTTTTTGATGATTGATTTAATTGATTTTGTGGGGTCACTGATTGACCCCTGTAGGTATCATTGATTGACTCTGTGGGGGTCACTGATTGACCCTCTGCATGTTCTTGAATGACCCCCTGACTATCTATATAATCGTATAGTAAACATCTATACTTACTAATTTTGCGACCATCTCCTTTAGATAAAAGCTTGATAGCTTTTTCTTTCTGCCAAAATTTAAGAGCGTCTTTTACGGCATTTTTCGACATCCCAGTAAGTTCTATAATCTGTGATAAGCTTAATAAGTCTTCATGCTTTTGCCATCCATACGTTTTGCGGATAATGGCTAATAGCACAAAAAATCTAGTCGGGGTCTTACCGCATTTTTTCATCACAACATCAAAAACAAAATTAGGAACTTGCGTTGTATTAGGGAAAAATATATTGTCTTTACTCATTTGACCTCATTTGTCAACCCTCAGATTTTGTTGCGCTCTCTTAACGGGTCAACGAGATTAAGAGAGCTTTCTCCTTTCTGAAGGGAGTCCATTTCTGGAATGCAACCTTTATTATTATTTTCGCTTTTGTTTTTTTGTCAAATGCTTTTTAGCTTTCCATGAGCCTTACGGTTAAACATTGTTAGCCTCGCAAAGCATTTTTTCTTTTTCGCTCTCATGCTCTTTTTCAGGCTCCTGTTCAAGAGCCTTTTTTGTTTTTGATTTCTTTTCTTTTTTCTCTTTTACTGGTTGAATTCCTTTTTTGATGATTAGAATTTCAGGGTAAGCATTGAAGGAGTAAAGAGCCATACAGATAATTAGTAAAAGTTTAATTAGTGTTAGCATTTCGCACCTCGTCTCTTTTTCTGTCTATGTAATTAATGCACATTCTGAATATGCCTGGACGATCTTCTAATGCACTCATTAAAGCGCCTTGAGGAGTTAACGCATTATCTTCTCCGTCAGTCATTACTTGTCTTGTTACACCTTTAATTTTGATTGAAGTTTTCATTCTAGTCTCTCCTTGATTTGTCTAAGAGTATTTCCAACTCTTGTCTTACTTCTTGTTTGGTCCCGTGATACAATAACGCATACTCTATATTATCCCTAATGCTTGCCTCTTGCCCGTCAATTCTAACAGCAAGACCATGACCTGAATAATAAAAAGGAATGGATGAATAGAACCCTTTTTTTGTCAGGTAGCCTTCGAGCGACAAGTCTCCATTATCCTCTGTTTGTTTGAATAGTTTTAGAAAATTCATTTTTATTCCTTGATTAACCCGGCTATGAACCGGGTTATATTTTATTTAATTTGAATATTTTGTATTTCTTTTATTGATGCCCATTCAATTTTTTTTCCAGATTCTAAAGCTTCTTTGATTGCGGTTTTAGAAAATTCATAAGATACATTAACAAGTGACGGATCAGCATCTTTTGGCTCTGGTGCATCCCTGTCAATTACAACAGGGCTTGATTTTCTCCATGATATTTTTACGCGACCATCGGAAAGCTTTTCGCCTGGTGTCATTTGAGATTGCATAAAAGCTTTAATTCTTTCTAGCTTGTTTTCTACAAACGTTCTACGCTCTTTTAAGCTTTTTTCAGTATTCTTAATAGCTTCTGCTTCTGCTTCAAGATTTTTTACTTCACAAGCCATATCTAACAGATACCCATTCTTAGCCTCTAAAGAGTTTTCCCAAAGTGCTAATGCCGATTCATCTACAATTTCACCTTGTTCATTAATGGCAAGTTCAAGTGCTGTTTCTACTTCGTTTTTTAATTTAAAAAGTTTAAATGGATTCATTATTTCCCTCTCCGTTTTTTAATTTCTCTACTTCATTTTCAAGCTCATAAATTCGTTCTTGTAGTTTATCATGCTCGATGTCCATACTTGATAAAATTGATTCAATTCGTTCTTGTAGTTTATCATGCTCGATGTCCATACTTGATAAAATTGATTCAATATCGTCTTTATGTTTTGTAAAATTTGTTCTCATTCTTTCCCTCTCTATTTTTTTATTCCATCTCATGCGGTCTAGAATGTTCCGCTGAGAATCGACACACTGACTATCCAGTAATTACATATACCCGCTTATCTAGTATCACGGATGTGGGACTAGGCAGAATTTACCTAGCCTTTGTTGTAGTAGATTTTCGCTTATATTTTTTATGGCTTAAAAAATGTCCTCAGTGCTAACGTTAGGCGGAACATCATCGACATTAGCCGCTTGTTTTGACTCTAGAAACTCAACTCTAGAAACTCTAAATTTAGTTTTACTTTGCTTCTTGCCGTCTTGACCTTCCCATGTTTCTTGCATTGCATGACTTTCGACTAATATTTTATTGCCCTTTTTGCAATAGGTATTAATTAAGTCTGCCGTTTTTTCCCATGCGGTAAATCCCAGAAAATGCGCTTTGTCTTTTGTCTCTTGCACTGCTAATGTAAAATTAACAAGAGATTTACCGTTTACGTTTTTCAATGCTGGGTCACTTGTTAAGCGCCCTGTGAATTTACAATCATTCATCTTAATTTCCTTCCTTTAAATTTTGTGCGTATGGAATATAAAGTTTTTCGAATACATTAATAAATATTTATTTTCCATTTTTCTCCCCTTCTAATTCTAAAATTTTTGCATTCAACCAAGCAACACATTCTTTATAGTCTACTGCGTGACTGTATTTTTCGTCTAGATTTGTTTTTGCTTTGCGGATAAAC
>DAORDH010000086.1:0-4333 GCA_035345875.1 Leptospiraceae bacterium
CCTTCTTGCCTCGCAGCAGATCACGCTTTGTTGTCCGACGTTTTAGCCTCCCTAGAACGATGAAGTCTATTGATGCGGTTTACTAAAACCAGCCTCGACACGATGTCGAGTGTAATACTTACTCCGTTACCCAATACGATTCTTTTTATATGTTGGGTTTGCGAAGTTGCTTGTTAGAACTAGTCTTTAGCAATTTCCGCAAATCCAACGTTATGCGCGTATACTCAACACTATTCACTAATTGTAATATCAATCAGGAACGCTTTAGTATCTGATTCCTTGTTAGTCAATATATTTCTTCAACAAGGGCATCTATTAACTCTTGCATAAAAAAAACATTCTGAATCATTTGTGTTGCTACTACTGAATGAGCTTTAACAATTTCCTTAATTAAAAGTTTTGCCGACTTATCCACAGGTTTTAATGATTGATATATAAAATCCTTTTTCGTTTCTATAAATTTATTTAGTTTCTCATTAATCATGGGAAGACTTCTCAAATCATCCCAGATTATAATTTTCTTTTCTTTAAATAAACTTTCTATCATTAGTATTAAATTTTCTAAGTTTTCTTTTCCCTTTATTTCTACATATATTTTCTCATTCGTTTTTGTAATCAACTCTAGCTGATGTTTATAATTATATTTTTTTAATTCCGAATCATGTTCATATAGGGTATAGCCTGATCCGATGATTTCACCTATTTTTTTTATTTCAAAATTTTTGTTTTTAATTTTAAAATAATAGTTTCTAGATTTAAATATAGCCTCAGCTTCTTTTCTTTCATCAGCATTGACTGGGTTGGTAATAGTATTCGATTCAAAGAAAGATAGATCATCTATTATCTCAGAAGAAAAATCAGTCTTCTTTAAATATCCTGATAGTTTTGAAATCGCAATACTTATATCTTTTGGTTGCTTTAGCGGTTGTGTTGGATCAAAAATAAAACCATCGTCAACCATACCATAGAGTTCTTTTATTAAATCCATGTAATAGTCAACTATTCCTTTCTCCTTAATCCAAGTGTTTGAAGTTGAATTGTATTTATAGCCTTTCTTTTCTTCTACGGAATAGTCTCCTGCAAGCAAATCATGAATAGCCACATCTTTAGGTTTAGCAAAGTCAATTCTTCTAATTGGAATTTTTGAAACGGAGGTTGTAAATAATTCTAGAGCGTTGCCTTTAATTTTACAATTTCCATTTTTTAGCCAGTCTAAAATTTTTGTAGATACAAGTACAGCAAAAACATATTTTAAACTTTCCTTCGTCTCTGGTTTTTTACTAATATAATAGGTATCGGTAGCGCTATAAAACGGATAATTGGTATAAGCAAAACTGTTTGTATTTGTCCTATAAGAAATCATTATTTTTTCAGATTCAAACAAAGTCTCTTCTCTTGGCCACCACAAATCAAACCATCTAATTTTTTCTTGTTCGACTTCTCTCCTCGTAATTAAATATTCATAGTATCTTTCGATATGATTCTTAAAATTCGGAAATCTTTCTAGAATATCAATTTTGGGGGTATAAACCAAAAAATCATTTGTGGAAAAATTGATGTAAGACTTTTTTATATCAGAGTTTTTGTTAAAAGGATACACAATAGTTTTTTCAATTTTTTTTTCTTCTAGTTCATTATTAGTTAGAACGAATACTCCTTCATTATCTGAGATATTAAAAGTGTGAATTGTGCTAGGTGATAATTTCTTAATAATTTTTTTAGTATCTATCGGACCCGGAACTACTCCTTGTTTTACATTAAATAATTTTTCCAAAGGAATAATATTTTTATCCTGTGTTGAGAATTCATCTCTTTCTTTTTTGAATATATACCAAGCTTCCGAATCTAATTCACCCTGTAATACTGCGCTATAATATACATCTGCAATATCTTCTCTTTTAAATTTCCCTAAATTAAAATTTATTTTGGTTGGATTGGAAAATATTTCGAATTGAGAGGGATTCGTAATCAATTTTTTCCAATTTTCAAAATTAGTAGTCGAGGCATTTTCAGAAGTGATATACTCTTTATCATCTAGAACCCATTCTTTTTTAAAATGAATTAACTTGATTTTATTATTGATTCGTTCGGACTCTTCGTCACATCTTTCCAAAATAAAAACGATATTTTCCTGTCCTTTTGCCTCCGGAAAAAGTTTGATCCCCTTAAAATCAATGATTTCAACTATCTTAGATGTTTCTAATATATACTTACGAAGATTCTTTGCGCCATCTGCTGTTAGCCAGTATTGAGTTGTGATGAATGCTAATTTGCCGCCATCTTTTAATTTATTTAAACCAAGTATAATAAAATAATACAAATAGTCGCTTTTTCCTAGGTAATGCTTTTTCCAGTAGGGATGGTCTTGTAGTGGGCGAAATAATTCTTTGTGTCCGCTTTCTCCCACATAAGGAGGATTACCCACAACAAAATCAAAGTCATTTTTATTCTGTAAAATATGGAATTTCATTTCTTTAGAAGAATCTAAAATGTGAACTTCGGGATAAGCTGTTTCTTTGATTCCAATTTCTTCGTGATTAAATGCTTGAAGTAAACTGTCTTTTTTAAAAATTCTAAGTACATCTATTTTTTGATTTTTTCTAGCTTCTAGTGATTTTACAAGAGGTAAAATTTGAATTACTGTATTTAACTCGCAAAGGAAGCTAGCAAATGCTGTTAACTCTGTCGCATATATATTATTTACAATGGATTTTTTTGCATCGCTCGGATTGTTAATACCTGCAACTCTCAATCGTCTAGCAGCCTCTACAATAAATCCACCTGAACCGGAAGCTGGATCCCAAAGTGTGCGACTATCAATGTCTCCTTTATATTTTCCGGTAAATCCAACTCGATTTAAAATAAATTCAACAATATAATGCGGTGTATAGTATTGCCCTTTTTCTTTTCTATCATCTAGATTTAAATAATGTTCATATAAATCTCCAATTAAATCAAAATTCACTTGGGCGAAATTAAAATTAGAAAGCTCATACAAAGCATGGAGGAAAATATCATTTTTACTTGGATCAAAATCATAAGCGGTGGTTGCAAAAAAATAAGGATAAAAATGTTTGCCCTCTAACTTTGCTTGATCTAAAATTTTAAATAAAGTATAATTAAAAGGAGGCTCTGTAAGTTTTTTGAATCCGCCATTGTATAAATTCTTTTCAATTAAATCATTATCTTCTAATATTCTAATTAAAATTAATTTGGTAAGTAGGACATAGGAAGCCTGTTTTACAAATTCCTGAATCAGTATTTTTGTTTGGTTTTCAGAATCTGGTAATTTAATTTCATTCTTAATTTTTCTTAATTCAATTTGTATCTTAGACCAATCGTCACTACCCTCTTCATAATCAGAAACTTGCTCTTGTATATCATCCTGAATGCTATCCAAAAGCTTATAGACAGTTTTTTGCAGAAACTCTTTATCCGGTGGGTTTAATTTAGATTTTTCCCTACTTTTAATTATTTCAATATATTCATCAGAACTAATTTCTTTAAATGAAAAATTTTCTATGAACCACTTCAAGTTCTTAAAATCTTCCGACTTATCTATCTCTGTCTGACCTTTATGATAATCTTGATATAATTTAACAAGATTGATTGTTCTATCTTCTAACCTTCGAGCTTTTACGGAATTGGATTCATCAAATGTTCTTTGAAAGAATTCAAATTTCTCTAAGTTAAATAGAATTCCATAATCATACCCTGGTAAATTTTTTAAATATCTAGCAATCTGCTGAGTTGCGGATTCTATTCCACCTGTTCGATAAGTAGATATATCAACTCCTGTTGATTTAGCATCTAGTATAAATTTGTTTGTTTTAGTTCTAAAATCCGGCTTATCCCCAACCTTAAATTCTTGCTGAAAAATATTTATTCCAGATTTATATCCGATCGCTTTTAATATTTCAAGTATGATGGGAGTAACTAAGGTATCTTCATCTCCTTTGCTGTATCGTTCAAAATCTTTTAATCGCGCATAGGAAGGAAAATCTACACTTTTTTTACTCTTATCTTTATACCGATCTTCTTTTAAAATATTTATAATTTTATTTAGTATTTCAACTGGATAATTAGCCATAATTACATCTGATTAGAGGTTTACCCTAGGTCAAATATAAATGACCTTATCCCTGTTTCTTTTCTATTGAATTTTGCTTAATCACATTTATCTTTTTGTGAATTTCTATATTACTTAATCCAGAAATAGCCCAAAATCCAACTTTGCATCTTTCCGAGACACGAGGTCGAGGAAACCTATACCTGAAAGATTCCACGTCAGTCCCTAGAAAAATATGGTCAAAAATAAAATGGCGTAGAACGT
>DAORDH010000087.1:0-4137 GCA_035345875.1 Leptospiraceae bacterium
CCATCTTTCATTTTTAAACGAGAATTTTTTAGAGCAGCATTGTATTTAACTTGATACCCTGTTATTATATAATCCTCATTCAAAGAATTAATAATAGAGAAAGCTTCTTTCTCAGATCCTTGCGGAATTTTCCTTTCTGGAACTCCAGAAAGGAAATAATCATAAGTAACCTTTTCAGCCATTGTTAAGCCTTAGAAGATAATGCAGCCGCATCAAACTTAGCACGAAGAACAGAATCAGTTACAGCCGGATCTGTGGAAATTCCTTCTGGTAAATCAATCCATAATTCTAAGTTTTCGTTTTGTTGGTAACGTAAGCCTTTCGACCAAACTTTTACAAGTTTCTTTACATCATAGACCGGTTGAAATGCGATAGGCGAAGGACGAAAGCCTTTAAAACTTGGTTCCGCTGCAGGTGCGTTTACATCTTCCGGTAAAAGAACTTCTGGAGGAGGTGGAAGAAATTCTTCCATTGACCTTTGCATAATAATATCAGAACCACGTTTTAGAAAAACTTGTCCTGAGCGTAATTGTGAGTAACCAGAAAGTTTTGCAAGTGTTCCTGCAGAATATGTTTTTAAAACATAACCAGGGAAAAAATGCGTAAACTTCAAGGACTTAATAACACCGCCCATATCAGAGGTAAAAGGGTTTACCTGTCCTGTGGTATTGTTCTTTGTTGCAACTACAGTCGAATTGACTTTGAATAGAGGAATTTTTGTTAATCCCCCTTTCAGTGTTACATCTGAAATCAATTCGATGTCTTCGTAAAATGTGCCGTTATCCATTTTTAATTTCATAAAAATATTCTCCTAAAATTATTACTTACTCAAAATCACCGTTTAAAATCGGATCGCCTTCATAACGATACTCACCCATTAAACCGGTATAGTCTCCGTTATCAAAATCGCTAGCTCTACCGGCTAATTCAGGCTGAATAACTCTATCAGTTTCCGATGATTCAACAATAACACCATGAACAATGAAGTCTTCTTTGTTATTGTTTACGGGTGGGGGTAATTGTGCATTAGCCTGTCTTTTGTTTACAAGTGCATCCGCAAAGTCTCTAACCTCTGACATTCCATTGAAAACAAAAGTTCTAACATCGCTTTCATCTCTGTCACCGGCTAAGCCTACGTAATCTTTTTCTTTTTTGAGGTTAAGCATATCTAGCCCACCACCATAAAGAGAGACAAGAAAACCTTCTTTTAATCCCTGCCTTGCCCATTTAATAGGAACTTCACGAGCTGCGAAATATCCAGCAATCGGAATCAACAAAGGCTTGAATTTTTTTTCTTTATCGAAGTCCTTTAAAAGTTCAACAGAAACAAACTTAGAAATTGCTAAGCCTGCAAGAATTAATCCCGCATTTTTTGCGTCTGACATTCCCTCTTTCATAATTCCACTCATGACTTAACCTCTATAAAGTTTTTTATCAAGTTCTGCTTGCTTGCGTTTGGCTTTTTCGTAATCGCTTTTACGCTTTGCATTCTCTTTATCTACATCATGCTTATGAGATAACCAGGCTTCTTTTACTGCATTTGAAGCATTTTTTTTAGGTTTCCTTCTATACTTCAAAAGCTTTAAACGTTTCTTCATTTATTACTTTCTCCCTTTTTTATTCATTGAAAACATAAGAAAACCGGCTACAGCTACGCCACCGATGATTAACATTGTATTATCATCTTTCTTTTTAGCCGGTGGATTATTTGGATCTGTTGTAGGCGCTATTGGATCGCTAGTTGGTGGATTATCTGCATTACCCGTAGGGTTTGCATCCGTTATTTCTTCCGCTTTTCTTACTTTAGGAGCTAAAGAAAAAGTTCCATCTGGATAAGATTTTAATGCAATTTGTCTTTGTGGTTGTTGTGGCTGTGAATAAGATATATTTTGATTTAATTGACTTGCACGATTAACATTTTGATTTTGTGGATTAATGCTTGTTTGCCTTGCTCTAATATTTGATAGTCTCGCTGTATCTTTTTGCGTTATTTTTCTTCTTTTTATTTGCTTAGCTTTTTTAACTGGTTTTTTTTGTCCTTGCTCTAGCATATTTCCGATCATGCCACCAGCAGCCGTTCCAACTCCAGGCATAAGAAAAGAACCGGCAGCCGATCCAATAGTGGATAATAAACCGTTTAACTCTTCATTTGGTAAATTCTCTATTCCTTCATCGTCTTGAAAACTTTCTTCTGTTTGTTCCGTTTCATCAGGTTGGTCTTCACCACTATCACTATTTCCAAAATTACTTAATAAACTTCCTGCACCTTGTGCAACATTACTTAGTAGACTTCCTGCACCTTGTGCAATTTGACCTATTTGTTTTATATTATTATTTACAAAATTTCCATAAGCCCGACCGGCAGAAGTTGCTGCTTTAGAAAGTCCTTGTCCTGCTCTTGAAACACTTCTAGAAAGTCCTCTTGTGTTTACTCTTACTCTCGGCATTCTTGGCATTCTCGGCATACGTGGAGCTTTTACCTTGCCAAGTTTAAAGCCTCCATCTAACTCTAATTCATAGGTGTATATTTTTCCATTCAGAGGAATCTCGACAATAGCCTTATCTACATGCAAATCCCCTTCTAATGTGTCCGAGTCTCCGTTTAAAGAATCGGGATAAGGAATAAAATTTCCTTCTAGAGAAACTATTTGCATATCATAATTTTCTAGATCGCCTTCAAGGGTTATTAATTCTTTCACAATTGCAAATCATAAAGGAATTAAAAATTAGAGCAAGTTTTTAAAGTTTCGGATACTCTCTATTTGTCGCGTATTTGTGATTTATTTAAAAGATTATTTAATTTTTTTTAAAGGTGCTATGTAGCACCTAGACAGAAAAGATTTTTCTAAATTTTTCGTTGTATAAATATTTTCCGAAAGAACATCTATCATCATAAGTAGCGTCAGCCGGTAGCCATGAGTCACCGAAAAATATTTCAGGGTAAACGTGATGAGGAGTTTCTATTTCGCCACAAACAACAACCCTTACGGGAATTTTTTTTAGAATAGCATAAGAAACTAAAGGGACTGTTTTATCATCACAGTCCCTAATAGGAAAATCATAATTCTTTGTATACAAAAACCTTGAAACAGTTTCTTGATTTACTGGATCTGATTTATAAGGAAGATCCCTTACATAATTATACAATTGAAAAAAATTATCAAATCCAGAAACATCTTGCGTATACTCTCTAGCGATACGGATAATATGCGCTACAGTGTTTTGATAACTGGTTAAAGGTCTTGTAGTCGCTTTCATTAATCGGGTATAACTCCCGTTAGCTTTGCAATGACTTTATTATCCTTATCATAAACTATCATTCTTGTTCTGTATGCGTAACGATCACTTTTTGAATACTTACAAAAAAGAATATAATTAGAAGGGAAAATATTTTCATCTCTTTTTTCTCTGTCTATACATTCAAAACCTTCACCGATTTTTTTAATAACTTGCTCTTTCGATTGCCCTTCCTTTACAGAAAGAAAGGCTAAATCAGAATAGCCTTTAGAATAATCTGTATCAGATGTAGCAGAGTCAAAAGTCAAATTACTTTTACCATCTATAAAAGAATAGAGAGTAAAATAAAAAGCGAAAACTAAAATCAAAATAATACTTACCCAATTTATAATCTTTTGAATCATTTTAAAAATCTCCTTTACTGTTTATATGCAGATGTTTCAAATAGCTCATCCCAACCAGTATCTTTACTTTTTAATAATTTTTGATACCATGCGCTTGTCTTGTCTCTCCAACCATAATCTAATATACCAACTTCAAAAGCAAGACCATCTATAAAATTTGAATTAACAGGTTTTACATCTCCCGTTTCTGTTATTTCTACATCCATTCTGTTAGGAACTTTATAAACTTGATTTGGTCGAAATGGTGTAGAAATTCCGTCTATCTTATCTACTAATGATCCTGCCGGAATAGGTTGAGCTTCTACAGAGCTTTCTGGTTTTACGTGAATAACATTCTTGTAACTGTTTTTTACGATTCTCCCCGTTCCCGTTTTATAATACACAGCCCCAGCGCCTAATAACCCTAAGCCTCCGATTAATAGATTAAATTTAGATTTTCTTTTTGCCATTCTTATTCTCCTTTTTTTATTTTACTATTTGTGAGATTTTTTGTCAA
>DAORDH010000088.1:0-3674 GCA_035345875.1 Leptospiraceae bacterium
AGTCATCCTTTGATTCTAATGCATCAAGTAATCCGACTAAAGTTTGTAATATAACCCCTCGAATCGCAACGCTACCGCCACTCATTATTTCGCCTCAACGCTTTTATTTTTACTTTTTTTGAAATAAGAAAACTCATCATTGACTAAAAATTGATTTACATTAGGTAAAATTTTATCTATAAATGCCTTTATATTTTTAAAATTCTTTGAGTTTTTATTTATAAAAATATAAAATAACGGGAAATAAGTAGTAGCCGCACTTTGATATGAATCTGTCAGATTCGAAATAGAAATTATTTGTGCATCTATATCTTTAGGAAGCGAATGTGCAGAAAAAATTTCTGACAGAGAAGTCCTAGAACTAGAAACAGAAGTTAATTCAACTATAGCACCTTGAAAATTATGCAAAAAATTAAATTCAGACCATAATATATTTGGATGAGAGTTGTTAAGATTATTTCTTAATATTATTTTTTCTTCGGTTGTTTTTTCTTTATCAATTTTATCTGTAATAGATTCGTATAAAAAATGTCTTATTAAATTAGTAATTTTATCTTTGCTAAATCCTGAGTAAATGTTGCGTGGTTCGTTATACCAAAATTTTATGCTTCGTTCTTCATCTTCATAAAAAACAAAATTCTGATCACTATTTTGAATTGCGAATAGAATTGAATTAAATACAATTTCTGCGTCAGAATAATTATTAATCTTCGGTAAACGATCTGTTATATTAAACCAAGTCCTAGATGTATCTTTAAATTTTCTTTCAATCGAACTTATGTAAGGCATTGATTTCAACGGAGCATTTACTTCAATGTATATCTCTCCAAATTCTGTAATTACTTTAAAATCTGGTGCTGCTTTAGTGTTGCCTCCTTCCTTTGAACATTCAAATTTGAATCCGTTCTTATGAATTAGTAAGGCTACTTTCAGTTCAGAAATTAAACCATAAAACTTTGTTACTTCATCGGTTCCACTTAAATCACATATTCTTTGATGAAGTAAATGATTGTTAACTTTTGAAATTGCTCCTTCTAATGGTTTAAAATCTTGATAAAGATATTCGTATGGATGCGGAAAAAGGGGATACTTTGTTTTGAATTCAGCTATTTTTTCCACAGTAAAGAAGGAGTTAATGTTCATTTAACGCCTTCCACAATTTTAATTTCTTCTGGAGTTAGGTTATAGAGTTGATAGACGTGAGAATCAATTTCTTTATCAACAAAATCTATTTCTCGCTCTATCGATTTTATATTTTTTTCTACTTTTTCAGTTGTGAGTTCTTTTTTTAGAGTTCTAATTCTATCGACTAGACTAACTAACTTATCATGAATAGATTTATCTTTAGAATTATTCAGATTTATTTTGGGAAATTTGAAAGGATTTAAAAATTCTGGAGTTAAACGATATGCGTTACCACGCAATGCCGTGCTTGTATTCGAAATAAAAAACCAAAATAATTTGCAATTCAAAATTGCAAAAAAGAACTTTGTATTTAATTCCTTTACTAAATCGTTAAAAACAACACTGTGTATCGCGGGACCGTGAAAAAAATTACCGTTATCATCATAATTGACTCTTAGTTCAACTAACATATCTGGTATCATAATTTTTGGTTTATGGTATTCATTTAAACTTCTTGCGGCAGAATATTTGTAAAAATTATTATTATCCGTTTCAATTTTTCTTTTACTTAGAATTTTTTGAACAGACTTTAAATAATCAAATGCATTTGGATAATTCTCTTTCATCTCTTTGGGAGAAATTAATTTATTACTATCTTCTTGGATATTATAGGGGAAAAGTAAAAAATAATTTGTCCTTATTTCATCATATCTTCGTATATCCTCTCCATATAAAAAAGGTCTTAGTATCTTTTTTTCTATTTTAATCTTTTGGGCTAAAATTTTTGAATATGCTGTAACTAAAGTTTTTGAATCATTGACAAGTTCTAATAAATATACTTCATCATTTCCTGTAGAGGAACCTTTAAAAATCTTTTCAGTTATTTCAGGAAATGAATATTCTTGACTTTCAATTTTATTTAAAACTTTAGAAATTACATCGTTGTTAAAATTCCAAACCTCCTTTTTTAATAGACTTATTTCTTTATTTTCAAAGTGTAGATTATTTAAATTTTTATAATTATCGCCTAACTCAAATCTTTTATACAAGAAAGTTTCATTTTTTTCTTTGGACAGAAATAGTAAGCAAGTGTATGTAGTAGCATTTTCAAAAATTTGATTCGTTGTGAAATCGACTACTCTATTTAAACTTTTTTCTTCCGATATATAATTTCTAATTTTAATGCCATTTTCACCCTGAAAGAATTTATGTGGGAGAATTAGACCAAATAATCCTTTGCTTTTTAATAAGCTGTAACCTTTTAATATGAAAATAATATAAATATCATAATTTCCTGAAATATAATTCTTGTAGACTTCATTCAAATAGTCTACTTGTAGACTTGCCCATTCTCGCATCGTTTGAATTCTTATATAAGGAGGATTACCAATAATACAATCAAAACCACCATTGCTAATTATAAATTTAAATTCTGAATCCCAATTAAAAGGATTTATTTTAGAAATCTCATTTCTATTTACTTGTAATAGTTCTTGTTGATGAAAGATCTTATCATTTAACAAACTATTTCCACATTTAATATTTCCTTCGAGTGGTGGTAAAACACAAACATGAAATAACGTTACTTCATTGTGAACTTCGTAATGAGTTGTATTTTCTAAAGCTTTGAGCGACAAACTCATCTTAGTCACTTCGACTGCTTGTGCGTCAATGTCTACACCGTAGATACAGGATTTTAAAATATCTCGTTTGATTTTAGACGTTAGGCGTATTTCTCCGTTTGAGTTAGTGTATACAATCTTCTGTTCTTCTCTTGTTAATTTTTTATTTTTAAAATACTGAATCGTCCATTGGATCAAAGCGTCGTAGGCAGCTATTAAGAAAGAGCCAGAGCCACAGGCAGGATCACAGATTTTAATTTCGAGTAAGTCATCTATGGTTTTACATTCTTTTAATTTTTCACCGACAGTTTTTTCTACGATGTAATTTACAATATAATCAGGAGTATAATATACACCGCCAGCTTTACGAACTTCTGGTTTGTATTCAATCTTTGCTCTTTTGTCTGTTGTTGTAACTACTTTTCCAAGAAATTGTTCGTATATCGTTCCTAGAATTTCAATTGGAATGACTTTAAAATTGTAACGAGAATTTTGTGGTAGAAAATCCTTTAAAATACTAATCAATGTTTTATTGCTTACTTTTACATTGTCTAGCTCAGGTCTCTTGGAAAATATACTTCCATTGTAAGTCCTGTCTAAATCATGAAAAATTTCTTTGCAGGCTTCAAATACAGAATGTGCGGAAGAATCGTCTTTAATTCTTCCTAAGATTTGTTCTATGATTTCATCTTCAATTTCTCTATCAGATAAAACTTTTATAAAAATGAATCGATCTAAGATAAGCTGAACAGATTGAGTAATAAATTCAGAACTGAATTCAGGTTGGTATTTTTTTATATCCTTTGCGAGCGTTATTCTCCATCCTGAATCTTCATTATCTAAGTCATTTAAAAAGGCTTTGTCCGGTGAAATACGATTGGACTTGATCTTCTTTTCATTTAAATAAAGGGTAGGCTTTCCTGTTTC
>DAORDH010000089.1:0-3652 GCA_035345875.1 Leptospiraceae bacterium
GAAGTGCAAGCTGAATTCTGTCAAATCCATAACTGGAAAAAATGCCAAGTCCAAGACACCCCTTCTATCGGTAAAGAAAAAGTTTATCCAAGGTTTGTATCTTTAAATGAAATGGAAAGTTTGGGATGGTCGCATACTCAGTTGAAACTTTACAACGCCGATGTTCCAAGATTAAGAACTGAATGGGAAAAAGAAAAAAATGATTTTGAGAAAAGAAAATCTGGAATCGAAAAAGCAAATAAAGAATTTTTAGCTTTAGCACCAGTAAAATATTCTCAGTTTGAAAAATTATCTTTGTCTTTTTCTTCTCTCTCTACTCAGGAAACTTTCTGGTTAGTTTTAAGACTTGTTTTTGGTTTTTTTGTTTCCATAATGTTAGTTGCTCTTTTTGAAAATTTACAAAGAGTAATGAAGCCTTTAGAAATCGAAGTGCGAAAAGTTGACTCTGTGGAAGTCGAAGCAATTCAAAAAATGGCTTTACTCAAAACTGATAGTCACTGGAAATTCAGAGATCCAAAAAATATTCTTAAAAACTTCCCAATGTTCCCACATGAAGAAGGATTAAGAATCATTTATGAAGTCAGGGGAAAGGCAATCCCTCAAAAACCCTCAAAAACCCCTAAGCAAGATGTTAAGGGAATTGAAGGGAGTTCTAAGGGAGAAACTCCCTTAACCACTTCTAATGTGGTATTTTTTCCAAAAAAACTAGCGTAATTACCCCTCTCCGAGTAGGGGAGAGGTAAAAAGTTCTTGCCGA
This sequence comes from Leptospiraceae bacterium, assembly GCA_035345875.1. Lineage (GTDB taxonomy): Bacteria > Spirochaetota > Leptospiria > Leptospirales > Leptospiraceae > UBA2033. The sequence goes on from DAORDH010000089.1 coordinate 758, forward strand.
TAAGTGACAGTTAGGAAAATAACTGTTATTAATGCCTCACTCGCCAATCAATTCTATTGAATCAGTTCAAGACGCTTGGGACGGAACAGGTCTTATGGTTAAAATATCCCTACACGCCGGGGAAAGTCGTAAGTGGTTTTTAGTGATAGATGGGAAAAATAGGCAGCATGTGTTTGGACCTGCAAACGATTCTTTCAAACTTTTTAATGATGCGATAGACGCTGCTCTATCGGGACATTTTGATAAAGCAGAAGGTTTGGATAAATGGCTAGACAATGGAAGGAAAATTCAAGAGGTTAGAACTAAACTACATTGCAGTCAAAAAGATTTTTGCGATTATATAAATAATTCAGAGTTATACAGGCAATCGAAAGAGCTTAAGCAAAATACCCTTTCCGAAAAAGAAAAAGGCAAATACGATAACACTGAATTATACATTACTTGCCTTAAAATAGAATCCGAGTCTGGGTTAGGTTAATTTTTCAAATTCTATTACCCATACATAAGGATTTTGTTCATGCGAATCTTTGCCATTGATTTTATCCCATAAAGAAAAATAAGAATCCTTTGGATTTTCAAAACTTCCTTCACCTATCCAATTTGTTTTGAGCATTTCCTTTATTTGTTCGTCGGTCATATTTTAGCCTCTAAAAGCCTGAAAGCAATTTTTTTTAAGTGGTCAATATCGCCTTTATCTTTTGCTTTTTTGATTGCGTTCGCTACTGTTCTTCTATTGCTAGAAATTTCCAAAGAAATCTTTTCGTAGCTTTCTGGCTTGCATCTATTGTCTGTATACACAAAATTTCTGTCTCTTATGACATTTATCATGTCAATATAGAGATTGATAAGCCTAGTTTCTGCACCCATTGACTGGATAACTATTTCTTGTAGTGGAGTAACGCCCACCCCTTCATTTAGATTAATCATATTTACCTCTATAATATGTATCGGTTTTTAATACCATAACTTTAGAAAAATACTTCTCAAGTTATTTTGCATTGTATCCGAGAATCTTTTTAGGAAGGTAAATTTATGACAGAAAAATTTGTAGTGCCGTTTTTCAACGGTGCAAGTATTCAAATAGTAAAAGATGAAAAGAACAAACCTGTTTTTTTTGACAGAGAAGTAGCAGAGGAAATCATTAAGCCAGTTCGTGATTTAATTAAAGCGAATGACAAAAGGAGAGGTTAAATGAGAAATCCATTTACAGCTAAATTTTGGGTAATTGTTTTTTTTGCGTTTATGTTTCTTGCAGGCTTTGGAGTAAGTCGGATACTCCCTCAGGAAAGATTTATTCCTGAAAAAGATTCTAACGAGAAACCGTTTTGTCACAAGGAACAATTTTGGTTATGGGATGAAAGGCAAAAAGGATACTGGAATCAGGCTTATTGCCACTATAAACCACTTCGTCAAAAAGACGGATTTCCCCGACTTTTTACAGCCGAGGAAATAAGTGAGGGTATTATAACTAAGTCAAAATATTAATTCAATCCCTCTAAGTCTTTAAAGTCTCTAAGCACGAAAGACACTCTTCTAGATGACAAAGCATTGTTAGCTAGATTAAAGCCTTTTGTGTTTACGTGACCTATTCCAGAAGCAATTCGCTTTCCAGTCGATTTTTGTTTAAACAAAAATACATAAGGCGCACTAGCAGCCACAGGGCTAGAAGTATCCAATTTGATTACTCCCTGAGTCGTAACCGCTAGAGTGTGGAATGTGCAAGAAAAAGTTCCATCCCATTTTAAAGACTTGAACCCGCGAGGTTTCCAATAGCCGATTGCTTCCACTGGAGTTTGATTCACGTTTTCTTCAATATCAATATCCTGTATGAATCCTGCTAGTTGACCATTGAATAAAACAATCGCATCACAGCCTGTTATTACGTCCGGGTTCTCTAATATTGCCTCTCCTGCCATGCCTTATACTCCTGTGCTAGAACCTTTAATAAGGTCCAAATTTAATAATGAAAAAATGTAGTCGATTGAAGAAACGACCTTACCGTCTGGGAAATTGAAATAAATTACGTTCCCGTCCCTACTGATTGTGTAGTTCTTATCGTAGGCAGCTTCCCCGGTGTAAATGTTTCTAGAAAGCCATCCAAAGTTTTGAATGTAATCAATATCGAATTTGTTATCTACGAAAGTTCTAATATCGGCATCGTCAAACTCTTTGTCTAAGTTGTCTGGATCTGTAGGAGTCCTACCACCAAATTCTAACCAAAGGGAATTTCTAAGATCATTAATAAGAGCCAAAGCAGTTACAATCGTTTGAGAAAGATTGTAAATCAGGTTATTCCCTTGGTAGGTGGTCAATCCGTGGAGCAAGATGTATTCCCCGTTAGGATTTTTGGAGATTGTAAGGCAACCCGATTTTTCAGCATTGATTAACTGAGTTGGTGAAAGCTCTTCGTCTGTTCTTAAAATGTTCAAGACTTTGTTAGTTGCTGCCTGTCTAGGATTCGCACTTGCTTTGATTGCATTGTGATATACTGCTAACATCCAACCGTCATAAGTTTTTTCCGTGATCCCGTCTGCTTGGTAGGTTACAAGAGAGTTTACCCCGTAGCACATCCAAGGGCTATTTAACACTTTTGCATTAGATAGTCTAGTTGCATAAGCGTCTGTATTAGCAGCACCCGCACCACCAAAGGTTTCATTACTTCCTTCTGGAGAAACCATTTTAGAGCAATGATCAGCCAAATAAGTAGCCACTGAAAAGGTAGATGTAAGAACGTTTCTATAAAAACCAGTAACCGATTCGCATAAGTCAATAGCGTCTATATAGTCACCAGTAACGCCAACGCCTGTAGTTCCACCAATTAAATATCTAAAAGAAGGCATATCAGCCAAAGGAACTTTTGGTGTGCTAGGTGTTAATTCTGCTAATTCTGAATTA
>DAORDH010000090.1:0-3430 GCA_035345875.1 Leptospiraceae bacterium
GAATATTCTAATATACTACATGAGATACAGTTTGATACTCTTTCTCATTGAAGATTAGAATAATTTTGAGGACTACAATATGGCAATGACCGACTCATATAGAAAACAACATACTGAGCTATTAGAAATGGCGACTCAACTTTCAACCAAATTATCAGTTGATATCATTACGAAGGAAGCAAATCAAATAGTTACAATTCTTTCTCAATTTGGTAGTAAGTTAAATATGCATTTAACAATGGAAGATAAAGCTCTTTATCCTAAGTTAATCAACTCAGGAAATGCTAAAACAGCTCAGATCGCAAACGAATATATAACCGAAATGGGTGGAATAAAGCAAGTTGTTGAAAAGTATTTAACATCATGGTCATTGGCAAAAAATTTAATTGCGCAGCCTCAGAAATTCATTGATGAATCTAAGGGGATCATAACTGCTTTGAAGGGAAGAATTAATAAAGAGAATAATACGCTTTACCCTCTTGCAGATGCTCTTTGAAATATTTGACTGGCTATTAAGAGAATGTTTCAATTTGTAATTGGTGCTTTTGTCGGAATACTTATTACATCGATTGTTTTTCTTTTTTGGTATCGCGGTTATTACCTTCAATTTATTTCTAGGTTAGATCTAATTATAAATTCGAAGGAAGAGCATCTTCTAGAAAAAGTGATAGAGGATAGATTTTTATTTGAGAAGTATTTAAAGAGTGAGCAACAAAATAGGATACAAGAAGATTTATCTAAAAAAATCATTGGTTACATTGATAGTCTGAATCAAATAAATTTCAATTTAGTTCAACAAGATTCTACACTGGATGCAATGAATGCGTTTACTGAAAATTTTAGCAAGGTTGCAGAAAGTCAATCCATGTCTGCAGAAAATGTTGCTGCAAATACAGAAGAGTTAAGAGCTTCTTTTGAGAGCATCAGTCAATCTGTTGAAAAGCAGGTAAGCAGTTTATCCAATGTATTAATTAAGTTAAACAGTTTTATCATTTTTATGGAGACATTGAGTCAGGAGTTTTCTAATCTATCCAGTGACTCAAAAAAGTTTACAGATAGGATTCATATTGGAGATAAAGTGGTATTATCCGCAAATGAAGCGATGCAGAATATTGCTCAATCTTCCAATAAGATAAAGGAAATTGCAGTTAACATAAATGAAATATCAGAACAGACAAACTTACTAGCTTTGAATGCATCTATTGAGGCAGCGAGAGCTGGGGAAAAAGGTTTAGGCTTTGCGGTTGTAGCAAAGGAGATATCAAAACTATCCGATAGAACAGTAACTAGCGTTAAAGAGATTGAAATCTTTGTGAAAAATACAAGTCATGATGTTAAAATTGGAATGGATACATTAAAATCTACTTCTGAAATAATACATGAAATGCTGCACTGGACAGAAAAATTGGAAGAATTTCTAGATCGGTATGCGAAAGCAGTATTAAAAAAAACATCTACTATTTCGGAAGTCGGAAATGATTTAGAATTTGTAAAAAGTGAATCTTCTGGAATCAAACTAGCATCATCAGAGCAAACAGAGGCGGTGCATCAAATATCCTTGAAGACTCAAAACGTATCAAATGAAGCAGAAACAATTCTTATGAGTTCAATTGAACTTGGGGCTTTAGTGGATGAGTTAAAGAGAATTACAAATTCACTAAAAAATTTAAGTTGATGTTATTATTTTTACCTGTTCATCCGCGTATATTTATATTTAGACTGTAATCCGAATCCTTGTGTGGCAGAATAGTTGGACTGACTATCGATCTGATATGCATCTTTTTTTAAAAATATAATATATCGTGTAACGCATTTTTCGGAGTAGTAGGGAATTTAAATTAATACCATATAGATCAGGAAGATTTACTGATTCTTTTTTAAACGAATTCTTTACATTCTCGACCAGATTTCATTTGGACTTGGATAGTGAACATCTATTTTATGCTTTTCTAATATTTTTCCTGCAAGGAGTTGAAGAGAGAGCACATCTGCACAACAGTAATGAATGAGTAAATCAAGAGCCTCTTTTGATTGATCTTTTTTCCAAGCCATCCAAAGTAAAATCGCATCCATTCCGTTTATACCTACAAGTTCTCTTGGTCTTTGGATTCCAATTTCTTTCTCGATTGATTTGAGACCACCTTTGAATCCAATGTGATAGGCTAACCAGCGTAAGTCGATGTGAGCACAGGGAATTTTTGGAATATGAAAATAATTTTCAACAATAGGAACATCAAAGGAATTTCCATTGAATGAAACTAGAAGTGTAACATCATCGAGCAAATCCAAAAAAGCATCTAGATTATCTCCATTTATAAATTTATAGAGACGATTTTTGTGATAACAAACGATTAAAGTAATATTATCTCCATAGGGCTCTCCATTTGTTTCAATATCAAAATAACTTGCTTGGTCAAAGTATTCTGCAAGTAGTTTCCATTTTTCTTTTGCATGGAGTCTTTCTGCAAAAAACTTTAAATCTTTCTTTTCATAATTGTCTATATAGAGAGGAATTTCTTTTAGAATCTGTTCTTTGACTTTTGGTGATAGAGGAAGATTTGCTTGTTGATCTAATACTGCATTCCAATCTGTGATACCAAGAGAATGCAATTTCTTAATATTCTGTTGTCCAATTCCTGTGAACTGTAGAAAAGAAGTATTGATCATACTTGTCAAATTACTCTATAAATGAATTTTTGAAATGAAAAAAGAATATTTTTATTTAAGAAACGTGAGTTCGATGTAAAAATATTTTCACCACAGAGGCACGGTTCGACTACGCTCAGCGCATCGCACCGATAACTGAACTATAAAGAAACGATGTATTTTGAATTATCGTATCTTTTATCGGTGGTAATCTTTTAAATATTCTATTACATCGAACTGGCGTTAAGAAGGGCGCAAAGGGAATTATGCAAAATATTATAATTCTAGTTATTTGTTTTTTTATGGGATACTTTTTACGGTTAAGAAATCGTATCTCAAGGGAGTCGTATAGTGTGATAAACCAGTTTATATTGCATATATCGCTTCCGGCTCAAATTTTAATTTTTATAAATGGGATTACGATAACAAAAGAACTGTTGCTTCCTGCTGGAATGGCATGGATTTTATTTTTGTTTGTTTTGAGTATTTTATATCTTTTCAAAAAATTTTTTCATTTAAAGAATACAGCCTTTGCCTGTTTGCTTCTTACTGCTGGACTTGGAAATACTTCTTTTCTAGGAATTCCAATGATTGAAACTTTTTTTGGGAAAGAATTTATTTGGATTGGAATTTTATGTGATCAACCAGGAACTTTTCTAATTCTCTCTCTTGTGGCAATTCCAATTGCATTCTATCAAGTGAATATCGGATCAGATCGTAAGTTAGTTATTAATGCGACTTTGTCAAGTCGCGCACGTTTGTAAAATAGAATTGAAGTGGTCAT
>DAORDH010000091.1:0-2792 GCA_035345875.1 Leptospiraceae bacterium
ATCGTATGAATAGCTATGGTCCTGATATATTCCGATACAAATATACGAGTCAACAAGACGATCAGGACACGGGGTTATATTATTATAACGCTAGGTATTACGATCCCGTTCTTGGTTCCTTTACATCTGCGGATAATGTGACGAATGCGACATCGGCGTTTGGGCTGAATCATTATATGTATACTGAGGGGAATCCTGTTCGGTATGGGGATGCTAGTGGGAATTTTTTAGGACCATTATTGTATGCTGGATTTCAATTTGCCGTAGGTTCAGCGGCTGCGATAGCAATAGGTTCTGCAGCAGTCGCAGTCGGTGCGACAATAGCAGTCGGTTTGGCAGTGGTTAATATGGCTATGACAGCAGCCGCTGTGGCACAGACGGCGGCTATAGCGACGGCGACTTTCTTGGCTACGACTTTAGTGGCAGCCGTTCGTTTTGCCCTCTTTGTAAATGCGTTAGGAACTATAGGTGCTGGTCTTGGGTTTGTGGCGGGAGGTATTGAGACTGGAACTTTGCAAGGTGCGTTAGCCGGTGCTGAAATCGGGTTTAAGATTGGAACGGCTATTCAAATTGCTGTGAATATTGCAGTAGGATCATGGTATTTTGGTGGATTCGTAAAGACTATTGTCGAACAAACTTTTACAAAACTTAGTGGTTCATTCATTGCAAGTAATCCTTATTTCCTTACTTCTCTTTCTAAACTATTAATAAGATCAGCAATAATGGGCATTTATGGTCAAATTGTAAAGGGAATAGGTCGTGAGGCGGGAGGACATTTGAATCCCAATAGCAAAGGATTTAGGTATGATAGAGATTCGGCCTATAGAGGAGAGTCAGCGGCAAGCTTTGTTAATACTGCAAGCCAAACATTCTATGATATATCTCAAATCTCAAAAGAAAAAAGTATATATTGGGCACCAGAATCATTTAGCAGTATTACGTCTGGATGGAATAATAATTTTATGATAGTGTTAGCCCCACTAGAAATTGCAAAGGCTTTGTTAATTTCCGAAGGAACTGCAAGGATGTCTCCGGATGAAAGATAATATTTTAATTATACGTAAATTCCTATTGCGGGTATTTTTATTTTTTTTACTTCCTTCAATAAATTTAAACTGTTTTGTGAAAATGATTTCGGATGATCTAGTATTTGAAAATGCTTTAAAAATGGCATATCAAATGGAAAACTGTAAAGAGAGAAGTATTACTATATTTGAGAGGCTAAAGGAAAAACATGCATTTATTTATTTAAGAATTCCTTCACTATCTTACGAATATTTAGATTACGATTTAGAGTTTCAAGCAGATCGGACGAAGGAACAATATTTGCCAGTTTACATTGGATTCAATGACAGACTACTTAATCCGCGGAAAGAAGATTTTACAAAATATAAAGTAAGGTCTAGGCAAAAAGAACGCATGGTTTTAGAAAACACTTCTATTACTCGAAAATCATGTATCTTTATGGTTCTTGGGTCAGACTATTTATTTCCAGTTATTGCCGAGGAAGGATTACTTACTGTTCTTCTATATTTGGATTATAAAAGAGATGTAGCCTATTATTATCAGCTTCATAGGGAAAATGTATTTCAAGACTTTCGAAATGATCATCGCGAAACCAAACTTTCCTCATTTCTTTATCCAACGATTCATGACCGAAATTTTTTTGATCAATTTATTTATCGAGGCTTTCAAACTAAAATCAATTTTGAATCAAATAAGATTTACGAAATAGATATTAAAATTAATCCAAATTCTACTCTTCCTCGTGGTACATATAATTATTACGATCAAAATACTATTTTTACAGAGAGCTTTTTAAAAAATGAAAATACCGTCCCCGGCTTCACCATCACTCTAAAAGAACTACCGTCTAATACCAAGTTTGCGTTCGATGGAAAAGATGATGTAGGTAAGACATATGAACAAGTGAAGAAAGAGTTTATACTGTACGATAAAGATGCAGAGACAAAGAAAGAGTAAGGCTAATTTTGGAAAGGCAAGAGACAAATAGAATGAGTAATGCATATAATCAACAAAGCCCCGCGTTAAGGATTGTGGCGGTATCAATAAATTGCATAGCACTAGGCAGCTCTGCTAATGCGGCTAATCGCAATTTATTGACCGTAGCTGACAGCCTGCCGGAGCATTACGTGGAGTATCTGCTGTTAATGCGTTTAATTCTGCTTATTCACTTAATTCGCCGAACGCCCAGAACAGAAACATACGATAATGCAGGAAATATGGTGCAAAGAGATGATGAGATTTTTAAATACGATAGTGAAAATAAACTAGTGCAGGTGGATAAGACAGTAGGGGATACTGTCAATTATCTGTATGAGCATACAGGAAATAGAATTCGTAAGAGTAGAACATCTACGAATGAAGTAGTGTATAACATAGGCGGAGTATATGAAGTAACCAAGATTCCAAGTATGTCAGACAGACATACACTTTATATACGGGGAATCAAAGAAGAATTGGTTGCGCAGTATACGGCGACTGACGTTGTATTACTCACGGACTCCATTTCAACCAATGAATACAAGGCTGGTCTCGATCTACTCTTTTCGAATTTTAAGAATACACTTGATCAATCTAGAATTCGATTTGCAAAATGGGTAGCAAGAACAACCTATGAAAATCCATTTGCCTTAAAGCTGTATGTAGTCTATGCAATTCTTTTTTGTATACTGCTTTATGGTATTAGCATTAGCGGCATTATCAATTGGGGCTCCAATGTCAGTTCGAGCGATAGTCGAGAACTACAAATAAATGAGACTTCTTATGCG
>DAORDH010000092.1:0-2322 GCA_035345875.1 Leptospiraceae bacterium
TATTTTTTATTAAAATCTATTCTGTAAACCCTTTTTCTTATTTCGCAACAGACTGCAGATTCATTCAAAGAGCAATATCCTGATATACCTTGGGATGAAATGCGCGGAATGAGAAATTGATTCATTCATGGTTACAATAGAATTAACCTAGGTGTATTTTATAGAACCTGTGTAGACGATTTATCCACTCTCCTAATTGAGTTGAACAAACTATAAAAAAACAAAAAAAAATTTAGAAACATTATATTTCTAGCGCTTATCGACTCACTTGTGTCCAACTTTTTCCGTAGGATTGTAAGTATTCCGTTCTAAATCCAAATCGGAGAAATTTCCATTGCAGAAAAGCTGGCTCTACGTAAAGCCCACCTCCACCAGATGTTGGATTTGTATCCGAAATCGGTTTTCCATTTACATAACCAGATCCAAAGAATCCAATTCTTGTTTCGGGAAGTCGCACATTGGAAGCAAGGTAGGTAGAAGGAATTTCTGGATTTGTTCTAGTCTTTGGTGGAAACTCTGCAATTCTTCTTTTCTCTACAACTAAAAATCCAAGTTCAGTCTTGAGTGTATAACTATCGTTCGTTTCTTCTGCGATCACTCCATTTAGTTTACTTCCATCTTTCAAAGTAAACTTTGCATAACGAAAAGCAGAGTGTGCTCCTTTCTTTGTCGAGTCGGTAGACGTAACTTCAGTCTTTGGAATTGTATATTCTTTGTCTTTGTAGAAAATTTTATAGCTCTTATCCGTTTCGGTGATAAGGTCACAGATAAATGCATCTCCATTCTCCAGCACTATTTCGAATGAATAGATGGGAAGAATGAAAAGGACTAACATTATTACTATTATTTTTTGCTTCATACTTTCTTTGTTTCTTGCCTACTTATTTTTTATATATAACGTTTTCCTTTTATTCTTCTGTTTGATTATTGCTTATCGTTTTGTGCATAATACTGTTCAGTTATCAGTGTCATATTCTTTTGAAATAATAAAAAAAGACTTCGCTTTTCTATGTAATATAATTTATTTCATTTTCGATTGCTCATTAACAATCTTGTATCAATTCTTGCATAACTAAGTCGCGTCAATGAAGAACATCAAGAAATACACATAATGAAATTAACCTTTAGCATCTAGTCACAGTATTAGGGTAGAATATCAGATTTCTTTGCACATTTCCACATTCTATAGGTATACTTTAGACAAGACACTAAAACCAAATCCCTTCCTGAATTAGCCGCTACATCGTTTCTTCCACCGGCTGCGCTTAATAGTATAATACAGGTTTCAGGGTCCATTACCATCTCATCCCTAAACAAGACATCCTCTTTACATTTCTGTCTTTCCGTTATACTGTCAGAGCAAGAAATTATGAATACGAATATTAAAATAATTTTTTTCTTCATTACCATTCTCCTCAATATTACATAAAATTACAGCCACCAGCACAAGGTCGGATAGATCTAGTTCTTGCTGGCTTTATATCATACTTTACACGATTGATATGAGTAGCGGAATAGATTGCATTAGCTAGAGAAAATAATACTATACCTGTTCCTGCTACCCAAGCATCGTACGGATTGTGAATTCCCTTCCAAGCACTTTTTATCCAACGACTGCTTGCTGCCCTTGGATCATGTCCACTAAACCCCAAGACATTCGCCCCTCTCGAAGTATCATGTTGATAAGAAGCAGTATCTATACCTTTGCTTAACGAACTAGGTTGCACTACATTACGCGTCATTAATATAAATAGCATAGCGGCATAAAAAGAGTCAAGTTGTTGTGTTAAGACTAAACCAATTAAAGCCATTGTATAACTTTTTCTGTCCGTTACGAAACCATCTACAAAGGAAGACTCACCTCTAGATTTTTGCATTTCATAATATTGCTTAAGTAAAATAAACTTTGCGAAAAGTTCTATAGGATTATTCTGTGACATTAAAAGTTGCCCACTAAATAAAGCAACTAGGGCAAGCGGTTCATTCGGACTTCTTTTACTGCAACTCCCACCACCTCCTGTCCAGTTGTGCCCAGGTGCTACTCCAAAAGCAGCTACGCCTGTTGAATAGCCTGCCAGCGTTCCATTCGATGCACCTGTCGGTCCTCCATACATTCCTCCATAATAAGAACCTATCGCTGAACCTATCGCACCGGTTATTTGACCAGAATAATTCTTTGAACAGGAATTCCCTGAGTCATCTCTAAAATTTAAGGGACTACCATTTACATACATGTAATGATTCATTCCATGTATATCGTCTAGATTATGAACCCCTACATAAAAAAAGGACACGATTTTAGGCTTCCAAAAGGAGACTAAA
>DAORDH010000093.1:0-2215 GCA_035345875.1 Leptospiraceae bacterium
AAGATAGAAATGGGAGACAATTATGGGAGAAGTTCGATGCAAATTCCTAGAAAGACATGCTTGGATGCTGCTGCTCAGGGTGACAATTTTTTGACTTCGCATCTTTGTGTGAAAAAATCCTTCTAAGGTAATTCGGTAGGCTAAACGATATTACTCTCTCTCTCTCTCTAATGGCAAATCTTTGTTTGCCTCGTTTTGTTGCTTCATTGGCTTTTCCTTTGTATGATTTTAAAATATTATTTTGACTAGAGTTTAAGCTTTAGATTATTTTGATTTTGAAAAAAACTCATAAACAGAAATGATAAATCCTGCTATTCCCAAAATCATCATGAATGGTTCAGCAAAATACTTGATTGGTTCGTAAGAAAACAATAGAGTGATTGCGCATGAAACCCATAATGCTCCCAATAGGAAAAGAATTTTGCCACTCATAAAATCATCTTCTAGTCGCGATTTCTTCTAAAATTCTGTGATCTTCTTTTTGCTTTCTACCTAAATCTTTAACTTCCTCTTCGATATTACGAATTTCATCTCGAAACATTTTTTGAATTCCGCGGTACATCATGAACAATCCAGAAGCTAAAGTTAAGATTGAAAATAAAATAAAAGTCAGGCTCATATTTCTAACTGTTTAAGTGTTTTGATTGAAAGTCAACCTATTATTCACAAAGATTTTTACAAAAATTATAGGACAAATGATTTTTCATTTTGAATCACAGGCAACATGCGATTTGTCTGGAAGTATTAGAGTTGTTGATAAATTAAATAACGTGAATTCGATGTAAGCGCGGTTTCACTTTGTCACCCCCGAATTTAGTTATCGGTGGACTCTCGAACTAGAGATTCCCGACATCGCTTGGCGGTAGCGGCAAAGCGGGTGGAATTTCAGGAATGACAGTCTAAATAATTTGTCAAATCCTTATATCGAGCTCACGTTAAATTACCAAGATAGTTATTATAAATATTCTACAGCCTATAATAGTCCGATTTGGTCATTCCGCCAAATAGCCATTATCTCCTAGCCCATACTTCGATATGAGAGCCTGCGCCGTAACAACTATTATTTTGCGCAGCAAAATTGAGTGATGTTATATTTGTAGTCGAATCCGTCCAGACAGCGGAAAATACATAGTTATCCCCAATTGTAGATGTTCCTGCTGCAAGCTGTTGCACATTTAATGTATGTAGAACACGACTAGCTCCAGTCTTAGCTAGCATAAATGAATTTGCATAGGCTACTTGCCCAGCCGTATTATTCGTAGTCATATTTAAGAACAATTCATTTGTGTTCCGCCCTGCTATCGCTGACGGGGGACCACCTGCACCTACATATTGGAATCCATAAATACTACTTCCAGTAATTCCGTTTGGTTGTATTCCATATGCGCAGGCAGCCGTAATTGGTGAGACAATTCTTGCAACAATCATATACTCCTTATCCGTATTTCCGTCTAAGCCAGTAACATTTATATTGTTTTGTGTTCCAGTTAAATCAGTCTCATAAATCAACCGCATACTAGGCTGCGACGGTATACTCTCAATAGCCGCCTTTAGTGTTGCGAAGTTTGTATTTATGTCAGAGGCTTTTACAACAGTTCCACTTGTGAATGTATTAAAAGTTCCAGTTACGGCTATTGCCATTAGACCGATAGTTGCAATACCGATTACAAAACCAATGCTGATGAATCCGCCTCTTAACATTGGCTTCACTGCTTCTCTAAGAAACCATTCTTTTAAAATTGCTCTTGAAAAATTACTTTTGCTTTCCGAGCGACTAGGCGATATTACTTTCTCTCTCTCTCTCTCTCTAATGGCAAATCTTTGTTTGCCTCGTTTTGGTTTTGTGGGCTCATGATTTTTTTCCTTATTATTGGTGGTTGTCGTCAAGGTTAGATTGAGTCAAACCGAAGTCAAGCATTGCATACAGGTTCATTCCCTGAATTCGAAATTTCATTCTCTAATTTTGTGAAAACCAAAAAAATAATATACTGACAATTCCTTTCCTTATAAAAGAATGAATTCTAGTAACTCATCTTGCACACAGTGCATAAGCTGAGTTACAAAAAAAAATAGGTTAGGAATAAAAATGAATTATCCGCTAAAACTTTCTTTTAAATTATTCGCGCTTGCTCCTCAAATTAAGGTGGCAGATAACGCAGGAAAAATTTTACCCCGTTTAGTTCAAAACAACTTATTATGAAAGACTCGCAATCCT
>DAORDH010000094.1:0-2063 GCA_035345875.1 Leptospiraceae bacterium
AATTCTTTAATTTTCCCATTTAACCAAGCCACACATTCTTTATAATCTACTGCGTGACTGTATTTTTCGTCTAGATTTGTTTTTGCTTTGCGGATAAACTCTATTAGCTTATCACCTACAAGAGGGCTTGCAGTGATTGCTTTTTTAAGGTCATCGAGTTTTTTTAGTGGCTCAGGTTGTGGCTTATTGCCATTACCTTTATATACTTCAATTCCAATTTCCATCCATGATCCAATCTTAGTAATACAATCTGAGATTCCACCCTTAACCGCATCCCCCTCATCTTCATTAGTAGACCCTGCAATACATTCATAATAGATTCCATAAGCTGGAATAGTAAAAATTACTTTGACTAAAGAAGTAAATTCAGTATACAATCTACCCTTCGAGCTAGTTTTTTGCTCGCTGCTTACTGGTGTAACTAATTCTACTCTTACCTGCCATGCACCTAACCCAAATACAGAATTTAAACGCTCAGTAACGTATATAGGTTTAATAGATGACAAGTGCGGTTTTGTCGCAATCTGGCTCACTGCCTTAGCGTCTAACGGTTTACGGAGTTCATCTCGCATTTCTTTTGTAATAGATTTAATTTCCATTTTGTCCCCCTAATTTTTTAATTTGCTCTTTATACATCCATACATCCCATGCAAGCGATTTTCTTTCGGTCGAATGTTTTGGTCTTGAATAATTGATCTCAAAACTGTTATCAAAAATTTGTTTTTGTTTTGCTCCAAATGGAAGACCACAAAACTTGTATAGGCTTTCATATCGGCTAATTTCGAATTGCTTTATTTTTTCTTTTGTGCTCATTTACTTTCCCCTTTAATTTGTTGCTCAATTGTCGGCGTAGGCAGTCGAAAGAATTTTCGTAGTGCCTGGTCTATTATTCTATAATCCGGTTCACCTGTGATGTCAGAAGCATTTTTGAGACTTAAATAGACATCGTGCTTTAACTGAATAGATGTTTTTTTTAATCCTTTTTCTGGTGTTTGTTTTTTTGGCATTCGCTTTTCTCTCTTTAGTTTTCTTCAATAATTTCTAAATTATAATCTTCTTCTTTTCTTGATAATCCCCAGGAAAGAACTCTTACTGATTCTTGAGCTTTTTCTAAGCTCATAATATTTTTATCTAGAATTCTACCTGAAATTGTTTCTATAATTTTAAATGTCTTCATTGTCTTCTCTCCAAAAGTTTTATTTAATCTATACTCTATACATTATATGCAAATTAAGTCAACAACTTTAATGCTTTTTTTGCATGTTTTAGATATTTTTTTTGCATTTTTTTGATACTTTTTTAGGCATATCTACACTAGATTTTAACGATTTTTTGTAGTTTTTGACTACTAATTTGTTTAGTATAGAATTCAAAAGAGTCAATGATTTATTGATTGAAATTAATTTTGAAGATTTTGGGAATTGATTGTCAAGAAATCGTGTTCCTGGTGCAGGGAAGATGGTGAAAAAGACTTGACTTATTAATTATATTATGTTTTGTGGAGAGCGTTGCAAGCGTTCGATGATGCCGCTCTTGGTTCTAACCTGCCAAGAGTGTAACTGCTAAGGTTAGAAGGAAATGGTTGTGCAAAAAATTATAACAATCTCTGGTGGTCTTACAAGTGCTTATGTAGCCAAATTAGTGTTAGACTCTGACAAAAATGCAGAGCTAGTATTTACGGATACTGGATGGGAAGATGCTGATCTATTTAGATTTTTGCATGATCTAGAAAACCTATTCAAGAAAAAAATTACTTTCTTAAAACACAAAAAATATAACAATCCAGAAGAATTATTTAATGCACAAGGTATGCTTGGCTCGAATAGAGCCCCAACTTGTTCAAGAGTTCTAAAAGTTGAAGTCCTTCAAGATTACCTCAAAGAAAAATACGACAATAAATGTATTGTTTATTTCGGAATCGACTACTCAGAAAAACATCGAGCAGAAAGAATAAAATTCCAATACGATAAATTAGGAATTGAAACAAGATTCCCGTTGATTGAATCTAAAGATTTTTTTATCAAAGATAAAATCACATCTTGGCTTAATGCGAATAATATTGA